>NZ_QOKW01000021.1 GCF_008365375.1 Roseomonas genomospecies 6
GGGTAACGCAGCCCGCTGCGATCGTGGCGGTCTCGCTTCTCCGCTGTCCACATCTTCGCCTCCGTCTTGGAGGCTACCTTGAATCACAACCGATTCATCCGATTCAACTTCTTCCCGGACAGGCTCTAAAAGTCCGACGTAGGCTGTGAAAATCACGCAGTGGCTCGTACAGACCGCAGCGCCGACGGTAGTCGGTGAAATGGGTGCTGTAGGTATCGCCGAACTTTTCAAGCTCCCCGGTGGGCTTCAGTTCCGGGAAGATCCGAGCGTCTCGGACACGGCCCCTTTTGAACAGATCGAGTGCGCCAATTTCTACCAGGAACGGGTGGACAGGGATGTTTCTGACACTGTTCTGGTTCTTCGTCCGCCGGTCACCTTCGTCATGGATTTTTATGAACGGCGTTCCATGCGCGTCGAACCCCAGGTCCGAATGGTGAAGCTGAGCCAACTCCTCTAGGCGCCCGCCAGTCCACAGAGCCAGCACCGGTAGCCACCAGTACGCATCCCGGTATACATGCGGTCCAGGTTGATTTCGCTTCGAGAAGGCTTCCCGGCGGCTTCGTGTCCCTGACCAGACAGGCGAACGGAACAGGGCGTTCAACTGGTCGATCTGCCAGCTCTTCCGCTTACGCGCTGAGGGCACCCATTCCGACAGGTCGATGCCGTCGAACATCCCATTGATGTCAGCCTCATGGGCGAATTTGTAGTGTTTGATGGCGCACCGGAACATCGCTTTGACGTGCATTATGTGCTTGCCGATGGTGGTCTCCCCCATCGTTGGCTTGCCACGCGACTCCCGGAGTAGCTGATCAATGCTCTTCTTCTGGTCCGACGGCGACTTACCTAGGCTGGCCTTGAAGCGTTCAAGCGTTCTGACCCACGCCACAATGTCGGCGCGCCCGTAGGCGTTCAGCGCCTTGTTGCCGGTAACACGGGCGAACAGCCGGATGTAATTTTTCACATGACGGTCACTATCGTCCTGAAGTCGTTTTTCTTCGCTGTACGTCTCGTCGAGGAAGGCAATGACCTTGGGTGCGGGCGTTGACCTCATCGTTACGCCAAGGGTGCCGAGGAGGTCGCTCAGCTTGTCGATGGTTTCGGTCGCCTGTGCGATGCCACCGGCTTTCTCAACTTTGTCGCGCTCGTCGATCAGCGCTGTGATGACCTCCGCGTCGCGCAGGCCCTCTCGCTCGGCGTAGGCGACGTAGTCCCCGTGGCGTTCCAGCAGTCCGACTGTCTGGTTGTTAAGTGCCGTGTACTCGGCGGTGACCAGTTCCAGAGCGGCCGTTGTGTCCTGGAGTTGTCGTGTGGCCGCGTCCAGCGCCCGCGCCAGCGACGCAATCAGCGCATCCTTGTCCTGCCCCCCGTCCATGGTCCCCTTCCGCAACTGCTCAAACCACGTCTGTGCGGCGACGTAGCACCGTGCGGCCGTGGTCCGGGCAACCCGGTGGTCCGCAGTGCCGAGTGACCGCTTGACCTCGGCTCGGCCAAGGCGGTTTACCAAGTCGCGCGGGACGCGGCAACGGAATGAGTAAGCGGCGGTGCGCCGTACGAGGAACGCCATGGGTGCCCAACCAGCTGGTACACAGGGGTGGTACACAGCGCGGCGCCGGGTGCCTCGAAAACGGCAGATTTCCTTGCCTGGAAAATTGGCTGGGGCGCCAGGATTCTAATCCAGCCCCATCCAACCCCTTGAGCACTGTAATTATTGCGTTTTTCGGCGCTGACTGTTACACATAGCAGCCTCAGACGACTGATACGCGCGAGAAAACAATGTGCCTTGCAACCAACCTCGTTCGGCGCAATGCGACCTACTACATCCGGGCGCGGGTGCCGAAAGACCTGACAGGGCACATGGGCAAGGAAGAGGTGTGGAAGTCCCTTCGGACGAAGGACCCGCAGGAGGCGAAGCGACTTCTCCCGGCCGCGATGACGGAGCTTCACGCGCTGTTCGACGGTGAGCGCGCCAAGCGCGATCACGGTCCCGGTAACGGCGAACAGCGCCACGCCACGCCGCAGCGGTTCACCACCGAGCAGCTTCAGGGCTTCGCGCTCGACTACTACCGGGCCGAATTGGCGACGGACGAAGGGGAGCGGCTTCACGGCACCGATCCGACCTTCGCCGCGCTCCGTCAGCGCTCCGCGGAGTTGCAGCGTCGCGACCTCGGCATGAGCGGCAACTTCGTTCACGTCCACCATGCGGCCGACGCGATCTTCGAGCGCTTGGGGTGGACCGTGCGTCCGCCGGCCGACGAAGACCCTCACGCACCCCAGGGCGATCCTGCCCGGCCGGTCCTGCGGCGGGATGATCCTGCTTACCGGGAACTCTGCATGTGGCTCATGCGTGCGAAGGCGGAAACCAACAAGCGCTTCGCCGAGCGCGACCAGGGCGACTACGGCGGCACGCCGGCCGACCCGGTGCTCAAGCCGTCCCCCGCACCAGCGCCGGCCCCGTCAAGAGCCGAACCGGAACCCGCGGTGGTTGTCGCTCTCGAAGGCGAGACGCTGGCCGAACTGCATGGGCGCTACCTCGCCGAGCGGCAGGACATCACGCCTGAATGGGCAGGGACGAACCGGGCGATCATCCGGCTGTTCATCGAACACGTCGGCGCCCGTAAGCCCGTCACGACGATCAACAAGCGTGACGTGCGCGAGTGGAAGTCTGAACTTCTCCATTTCCCTTCGCGTGGCACGCTACGCGGGGATAGAGGCACGTTCAAGGAGATCGTTGCGCGGAACAAACGGGAGAAGTTGCCGGCCGTCAGCGCGCGCACGATCAACAAGTATCTCTCTGCGCTCCGTCAGTTCGGGAAGTGGCTGGAGGATCACGACTACATCGAAGCGAACTTCGTCCCGGACGATATGTCGCTTCCAGAAGGCGACGACCAAGACAAGCGCGATCCATTCACCGTCGCGCAGCTTGCCAAGCTGTTCAAGTCGCCCGCTTTCACCGGCTGCAAATCGAAGGACAGCGCTGAACAACACCTTCCGGGCAACGTGCGCCTGGACGATAGCCGCTATTGGGTGCCGCTTCTGGCGCTCTGGACCGGCGCGCGCCTCGGCGAACTGCTTCAGCTTCAGGTGTCCGACGTGCAGACGTTGAGCGGTGTCGTGTGCATCAACATCAACACCATCGGCGGGAAGCGCGTGAAGCGGAAGGCGAGTAAGCGCATCGTGCCCGTGCATTCGCACCTGAAGCGCTTGGGCTTCCTCGACTTCGTTGAGAGGCGGAAAGGGCAGGGTGCCGACCGGTTGTTTCCGGAGATCGAGCCCGATGCGCTCGGCCGCATTTCGAGCAACTACAGCAAGGCGTTTGCAAAGTATATGAAGCGCATCGGCGTGAAGACTGACGAGCGGTTGACCTTCCATTCGTTCCGGCATTCGTTCGCTGACCAAATGCGCGTTGCCGGCTATCCAGACGCCACCATTGCCGCCATCATCGGGCAGTCAAACGCTACAGTCACGGCGAGCTATGGCGGACTGTCGGAGTTCGGCCCGAAGGAACGTGCCGTCATGGTTGAGTCTGTGAAATACGACGGTCTCGACCTCTCTCACCTTCATCCATAGCCAAGCAACAATCTTGCGCACGGACGCCCTGACCGTTATGATATAACATAACGTTCGCAAGGGAGTCTGTCATGGTTGAGTTTGGTGAGTTCTGGCCCGAGCCGGGCACGCTGCCGTTCGTCAACGCGCTGCACGACGCGCACGCCCGCATCATCCTTGACCTCGACCATGACGACCCCGTGCCCATGCCGGGCGCGATCCTGCCCATGGTCAACGGGTCCTTCCCAGGCGCGGGAAACACGGGTGGCGGCAGCGCGGGAGTTTTCCAGCGGTAGACCCCCCTCCCTTGATCCACAATGGGTAGCGCTGTGGCTGCTGATCCTGAAGCTCTCTGGTCCATCAACGCCCTGGCCGCCGCGCTCGGCATGGACCGGCGCACCATCACCAAGCGTTTGAAGGAGACCGAGCCGGCCGACAAAGAAGGCAGGCACCCGGTTTACCGGCTCGGCGATGCGGTGCGCGCCATCTTCGAACTTGCCGACGCCGCCCAGGATGACCGCAACCGCTCCCGGCTTCTCGCTGCCCAGGCCGAACAGGCTGAACTCAACCTTGAGCGCACCCGCGGCGAACTGCTGTCCCGCGCCGACGTGGAGCGTGCCGCCTTCGAGACGAGCCGCACCGAGCGCGCGACGTGGCAGGGATGGCCGGTGCGCGTCGGCCCCGTGCTGGCCGCGGAACTCGGCATTGACCACGCCCGGCTCACCGCGGCCCTGGAACGCGAGGTGCAGCGCCAGCTTGAAGACCGCGCCGCACCGGAAATGATTTCCGATGCTGCCTGACGCCGCCACGATCTACGCCGATGCCTACCGCCGGGGCTTGCGTCCCGAACCGCGCCTGACCGTCTCGGAATGGGCCGACCGCCACCGGATGTTGTCGGGCAAGGCATCGGCCGAACCCGGCCCGTGGCGCACCGACCGCACCCCCTACCTGCGCGTCATCCAAGACGCTCTGTCGCCGCACAGCCCCTATGAGCGCGTCGTCTTCATGAAGGGCGCGCAGATCGGCGGGACTGAGGCCGGCAACAACTGGCTCGGCTACATCATCCACAACACCCCGGCCCCGACGCTCGCCGTGTCGCCGACGGTGGAGATGGCGAAGCGCGGCAGCAAACAGCGCCTCGACCCGCTGATTGAGGAAAGCCCGGTCCTTCGTAATCTTGTCGCGCCGGCCCGAGCGCGGGACAGCGGCAACACCGTCATGAGCAAGGAGTTTCCCGGCGGGGTGCTGGTGCTGACCGGCGCGAACTCCGCTGTCGGGCTGCGCTCCATGCCGGCCCGCTTCCTGTTTCTGGACGAGGTGGACGCCTACCCCGGCGACGCCGACGGCGAAGGCGATCCCGTCGCCCTGGCGATGGCCCGCACCAGCACGTTCGGCCCCCGCCGCAAGGTCTTCCTAGTTTCCACCCCGACCGTGGCCGGGGTGTCCCGGATCGAAGCCGCCTACGCCGAATCCGACCAACGCCGGTTCTTCCTGCCGTGCCCACATTGCGGCGACGCGGCCCCGCTGTCCTGGCAGCGCATCCGCTGGCCGGAAGGGCGACCCCGCGAAGCCTTCTGCGTCTGTGAGGCGTGCGGCGGGGTGATCGATGAGCACCACAAGGGCGCAATGCTGGCCGCCGGTGAATGGCGCGCAACCGCGCCGGGCGACGGGCGCACCGCCGGCTTCCATCTGTCGGCCCTCTACTCCCCGCCGGGTTGGTTCTCGTGGGGCGACGCCGCCGAACAGTTCACCCAGGCGAAGGGCAACCCGTCGCGCCTGAAGACCTTCGTCAACGTGGTGCTCGGCGACGTGTGGACCGAACGCGGCGACGCCCCCGAGTGGAAGCGCCTTGCCGCCCGGCGCGAGACCTACCAGCGCGGTCACGTTCCGAAGGGCGCGCTTGCGCTCACCGCCGGGGTGGACGTGCAGGATGACCGGCTCGAAGTTGAGATCGTCGGGTGGGGCCGTGACCGGGTGTCGTGGTCGGTGGATCACGTCGTCATTCACGGCAACCCAGGCCAAGCCGACGTGTGGCGTGACCTGACCAGCCTGTTGAACAGCGACTTCCCCGGCCCCTTTGGCGGGACGCATCGCATCCTGAAACTGGCAATCGACATCGGCGGACACCACACCGACGCGGTTTACCGTTGGGCCGCGACAGACCCGGCGCGGATCATGGCCGTGAAGGGCATGGCGACCGCGACCGTTGCCCTTGGCCCGGCAAGCCGGGTGGAGGTGAACCGCGCCGGCCGGAAGGTCAAGCGCGGCGCGATGCTGTGGCCCGTCGGCGTTTCGACCCTCAAGGCCGACCTTTATGCCCGGTTGAAGCTGGACCCGCCCGACGAGGACCAGCCCGAACCGCCCGGCTTCTGCCACTTCCCCGGCTACGCCGACGAGTGGTTCAAGCAACTGTGCGCCGAACAGCTTGTGAAGCGCACGACGCGCATCGGGCACACGCGCTTGGAATGGGAAAAGACCCGCGACCGCAACGAAGCCCTGGATTGCCGTGTCTACGCAATGGCCGCGATGTTGGCCGCCGGAATCGACCGTTGGACCGATGCGGACTTCCGCACCGCGGAGACCGCCGCCGGCTATCGCGATGCAAGATCGCACCTCGACGGTGCCATGGTTCCGCCGATACCGGTGCCCGCAAGACGCGCGCCGGTCCGGTCCCAATGGATGAACGGCTAGCGTTGTAAATTCTTTACACGACGCTTGCGAAATAAAGTTACAAGATTTACAATTGAGCCATGTTCGGCTCAATTTCGTCCCGCATTGCTGAAGCCTTTGGCCGCAACCGCTCGGCGGTTCGCGACGGGAAGCGCTCGTTCGATGCCGCCGCGGGTGGCCGCCGCTGGGACAAGGCCCAGACCGTCGGAAACCTCAACTCCGCGGTCTTGGCCGCCTCTACGGTCTCCGCCCGCCGCGCGGCCTACTACGCGCGGAACAACGGGTGGGTGGATTCGGCCGTTTCGTCGCTTGTCGGCAACGCCGTCGGCACCGGAATCAAGCCCCGCTCGCAGCACCCCGACCCGGCTGTTCGTGAAGCCCTTCACGCTCTCTGGGATCGCTGGGTTGACCTCGCCGACGCGGGCGGTTTGGGTGACTTCTACGGTCTTCAGGCCCTCGCCGTCCGTGCGATGATCGAAGGTGGCGAGGCGTTCGCCCGGTTGTGCACCCGGCTCCCGTCCGACGGTCTTCCGGTGCCGTTCCAGGTGGAGCTGATTGACCGGGAACAGGTGCCGCTCGACCGCTTCGGCGACCTCGGCAGCAACCGCGTCCGCGCCGGCATCGAATTCGACACCATCGGCCGGCGCATCGCCTTCCACGTCCTGCCCGCACGCCTCGACGATCCCTTCGCGCCGCTTGTCGGAAATGCCTACACCCCGACGCGCGTCCCGGCCGAAGACATGATCCACATGTTCCGGCCGATTGCCGCCGGGCAGCTTCGCGGGATCACGTGGCTTGCTCCGGTGCTTCTGCGCCTGCATGAGCTTGACCAATTCGAAGACGCGGCGCTGGTCCGTGCCAAGGTGAACGCCCTGTTCTGCGGCTTCATCCGCGACCCCGACGGCAGCGTTGCCGGGCAGAACGACGGTTCCGCCAACAACGGCATCCTCGACATGGGCATGGAGCCGGGCACGCTGCTGCCGCTCCCGCCCGGCGCCGACATCGCCTTCAGCGACCCCAAGGGCGATGCCTCTTACGATCCCTTCGTGAAGAACCATCTTCGCGCCATCGCCGCCGGGCTTGGGCTGCCCTACGAGGCGATGACCGGCGACCTGTCGGGAGTGAACTACTCGTCCATTCGCGCCGGCATGGTGGAGTTCCGCCGCCGGCTCGAACAGCTTCAGCACGGCGTGATTGTGCACCAGCTTTGCCGGCCGGTGTGGCAACGCTTCGTGCGCCTCGCCGTGCTGTCGGGAGAACTTCCCGCCCATGACTTCGACGCGAACCCGGCGCCCTACCTGTCCGCGAAGTGGCTCCCGCCGCGGTTCGATTACGTCGATCCCGCGAAGGATATCCGCGCCGAGATCGAGGCCATCAACGCCGGGCTGAAGTCCCGGTCCCAGGCCATCGCCGAGCGCGGCTATGACGCCGAAGAGATCGACGCCGAGATCGCGACCGACCACGAGCGCGAACAGTCGCTCGGGCTGTCCTTCACCGTTCCGTCGGCCGACGTGCCGCCCCAGGCCCCGGATAATCCATGACCCAGGACATCGCCACCATGCGCGCCCTGCTGGCCGACGCCCGCGAACAGCTTGACGCGATCCGCCGTGACTTCAAACGGCAGGCCGACGCGCTGAAAGCCGCGCTCACCCGTTGCCCGGCCGACGTGGTGCCTGCCGTCCTTCGAGAGAGGCACCATGACCGCTGAAACCTACACCCGCGGCCTTGCTTTCGCCCCGTCCACCCTGGACACCGCGGCCCGCACGGTGGAGGTGGTTGCGCTGAGCGGCCCCGCGCCGGTGATCCGCCCCGCGCCCGCGCCCGACGGCACGCGCTCCGCCTGGATTGAAGAACTCGACGCTGCCGGGGCCAACCTGTCGCGCCTGATCGGCGCGCCGGCCCTGAAGGACCACCGCAACGCCGTCGATTCCGCCGTTGGTGTGGTTTCCCAGGCCCGTGCCGAAGGCAACCGGATCGTTGCCGCCGTCGCCTTCGACACCAGCGCACCCGCGTCCGACCTGATCGGCAAGGTTCAGGCCGGTTCCGTCCGCGGCGTGTCGCTCGGCTACTCCATCCAGCGTTGGCACCCGGCCGGCAACCGCAACGGCTTGCCCGTGTTCCGCGCCGTCGCCTGGACCCCGCACGAACTCAGCTTCACCCCCGTCCCGGCCGACGCCGGGGCGACTGTCCGTTCCCATGAGGACCCGATGACCATCGCCACGACCGAGACCACGACCGAGACCCCGGCCGTGGTGACCACCGAGACCCGCACCAGCGAGCCGATGCACACCCGCGCCGCAGTCAACGTCGAAATCCGCAGCATGGCCCGTGTTGCCGGGCTGGGGCAGGATTTCGTTGACGCGCAGATCGACGCGAGCGCGACCATCGAACAGGCTCGCGCCGCTGCCTTCGCTGCGATGGCGCAGCGTTCCGGCGGCCCGATCCGCACCGAACAGACCTACGTTCAGGTGATCGCGGACCACAACGACCCGACTGCGATCCGCTCGGCGATGGCCGACGCGCTGTCGGCCCGGCTGAACCCGGCCGTGAAGCCGGAAGGCCGCGCCCGCGAGTTCATGGGCGTGCGCTTGCTGGACATGGCCCGCGACCTGTCCGCGGCCCGTGGCGAGCGCATGGCCCGCAGCGACGCCGCCGCGGTGGACGCGCTGTTCACCCGCTCCGCGCACAGCACCAGCGACTTCCCCCTGTTGCTGGAAAACGCCGTGAACAAGGCGATGCTGCCCGGCTATGCGTCGGCCGCGCCGACCTACCGGACATGGGCCGCGCAGCGCTCGTTCAATGACTTCCGGCCGCACAAGTTCCTGCGCATCGGCGACTTCCCGTCGCTGAAGGAGATCGGCGAGGGTGGCGAAACTAAGTTCGGCACCGTCTCGGAGAACCGGGAGGAAGTGACCGCGAAGGAGTTCGGCACCGGCATCGCCATCGGCCGCCGCGCGCTCATCAACGACGACCTCGGCGCGCTTCAGAACTTCACGGCCATGATCGGCGTGCGCGTCGCCAGCGACGAAAACGCCATGGCTTACGCCCTGCTGTCGCAGAATCCGACCCTGGCGGATGGGAAGGCCGTCTTCCACACCGGCCACGGCAACAAGGCCGCTTCCGGCGCGGCGCTGGACGTGACCAGCATGGCCGCCGCGGTGAAGGCGCTGCGCTCGCAGACGAGCCTGGATGGCATCAAGCTCAACGTCGCCCCGCGCTATCTGGTGATCGGTCCGGCCCTGGAACTGACCGCCCGGCAGCTTCTCGCGTCCATCGTCGCCAACCAGACCAGCAACGTGAACCCGTGGTCCGGGCTGGTGGAACTGGTGATCGACGCGAACATCACCGGCAACGAATGGTATCTGTTCGCCGACCCGGCGATGGTCCCGAACTTCGTGTTTGGCTACGTCGCGGGCACGTCCGGCCCCGTGGTCCGTTCGGAAATCGACTTCGACACTCGCGCCTTCAAGGTGGCCGTCGGTCTCGACTTCGGCGTTGGCGCCATCGACTTCCGGGGCGCCTACCTGAACGCGGGCGCCTAAGCCATGGCGACGCTTGCCGACATGATCGCGATGCGGGACGCGCTTGAGCGCGCCCGCTACGCCGGCACCCTCAAGGTGAAGTCCGGTGACGATGAAGTCACCTACCGATCCGATGCGGAGATGAAGGCCGCGCTTGCGGACCTCGACGCCAAGATCAACGCGGCAAGCGGCACCACTCCGGTTCGCCAAGTGCGCATTTCCTCTTCGAAAGGTCTCTGAGATGAAGAACTTCATTCAGGCCGGCACCGTGGTCTCTGTGACTGCCCCGGCCACCGTCACGTCCGGCTCTCTGGTCAAGGTGGGTGCCCTGTTCGGCGTTGCCGTGACCGACGCCGCGTCCGGTGCCGCCGTCGAGATTTCCACCGAAGGCGTCTACACGCTGCCGAAGGTGACGACCGACACCATCGCCATTGGCGACAAGCTCTATTGGGACGACACGGCCAAGCTCGTCACCAAGACCGCGACCAACAACACGCTAATCGGCGTGGCCCTGTCTGTCGGCGGCAACCCTTCGGCGACGGTCAACGTCCGCCTGAACGACTGCTTCGGCATCTGATCCCCGCGCGGCGCAGAGCAATGACCACGGCCCTTCATACCGCTGACCACCTCAACCCGACGCGCCGCGCGTCGGCGGTTGGCCGTGCTTTCCCTCAAGGCCAGTCGGCGAGTGCCTTCGTAACCCCGACAGCGCACGGCGGAATGAACTCCCCCGCGCGGTGCGTGTGCGTATCCGTCGCCAACGCGGGGAGGGTGTGACGTGTCCTTTCACGCCCTCCCCGACGCGCTCTTCGCAGACCCGAACGTCGCTGAAGACGCAACGTTCACGCCGGCCGACGGCGTGCCCGCCTCGGTGCGGGTGATCCGCAAAACCGCTTCGGCCGATTTCCGCTTCGACGGCACGACCGTGCGCAGCGACGCCGTGACCTTCAAGCTTCGCGTCGCCGACGTGCCCACGCCGACCGAGGGCGACACAATCACTGACGCCGACGGCGCCGGCTATGTGGTGCAGGGCGCCCCGTCCCGCACCATGCGTGGACTGGTGTGGCTGGTGGAGGCCGTCCCGGCATGAGGCTCGCCGCTGCCCTCGAAGGTAACCTTAAGGACGTGATGGCGAGCGAGATCAAGGCCGCCGAGCGCGCCGTCACGCGCGGACTCACCCGCGCCTCATCCGGGCTTCAGCGCGAACTTCGCGGACAGGCCCGCCGCGCCGCGCTCGGCGTCGGCGTGGAGAAGGCGTGGAGCATGAACCGCTACCCCCGCGCCCGGAACTCCATCAACGCCGCGACGCTCGTCTTCTCGAAGGCGCAGCGCATCCACGACGCTTTCAGCGCCGACCGCACCATCCGGGCACAGAACGGCCGATGGCTGGTGATCCCGCTCGACGCCGCCAAGGCGCGCGGCTGGGATCATTCCCGGCGCATGAGCAAGGGCAACCGCGCGCGCCGCTACGCCGAGACCCAGGCCGCCGAACAGACCCTCGGCGCGCTCGCCTTCGTGCGGCTGGCCGGCGACCGCGCCTTACTCGTCCACCGTGAAGGAAAGGGCAAGCCGACGCCCGTCTTCCTTCTGGTCAAGCAAGTCTCGCTGCGCAAGCGCTTCGACATCAACGAGCCGGCCCGCAAGTGGCACGACCGCGCGCCCGGCTACATCTTGCGCGAATGGGAGCGCGCCACGGCATGACGCACCGAGAACAGATCATGCAGGCCATCGTTGCCGCTCTCGGCGCCATCGGCGCCAAGGTGATCCGCAACGCCGAGGTGCCGACCACGGTGCCGGCCGAAGGGCTCGTAATCTTGCGCGACGGCGACCCCGGCGAGGCTGTGGAAGTGGTGCTTTCGCCGGTTGCCTACACCTTCGACCACCGGGCTGAGATCGAGGTTTACGCCCAGGCTCAGGCGAAGACCGCCCGCGCCGCGACCCTCGACGACCTGATCGCCGCCATCGGCACCGCCCTCGCTGCGGATCGCACCTTCGGCGGATTGGCCGATTGGTCCGCGCCCGGTGGCCCGGCCGTCACCGACACCGGCAGCACCGGCGCGGCATCCGTTGCCAGCGCCGCAATCCCGCTGACCGTCGCCTACACCGTCAACGACCCGCTTTCGTGAGGTTCACCCCATGACCACCAAGGCTTATGGCCGCAACGCGATCCTGTTGGGTGCGTTCGAAACCACGCCCGGCACCGCGCCGGCCGACGGCTATACCCAGCTCCCGTTCGTTTCCTCGACCGTCGGTGGGGAACGCCCGATCATTGCCGCGGACATCCGCAACGGCAGCCGTGAGCCCGTCGCCGGTCTGCCGGGGCACCTCGAAGTGGGTGGCGATGTCGTCGCGCCGCTGTGCGTGAACGCGAGCGGCTTTTGGCTGAAGAGCATCTTCGGCGCCCCGACCACCACCGGCACCGGCCCGTTCACCCATGTCTTCGAATCCGGCGGTTCGCCGGCCCCGGTGACGCTGGAAATCGGGCACCCGGACGTGGGCAAGTTCCGGCGCAACACCTTCCTTGTCGCCGACAAGCTGACCCTGGCGCGCAAGGGCGACGACGCGGCCCAGCTAAATATGACGGTCTCGTTCCGCGGTGCGGATGAAGCCGTCGCCGGCACGACCATCGACAGTGCTCCGGCATCCCTGCCGCTCAAGCGCGTTCCGGTGCTCACCGGCACGGTGACGCTCGACGGTGCTCCGCTCGGTTCCGTGGTGGGTTTCAGCCTCGACTACACGAACGCCGTTTCCGTGGTGCGCGAGTTCGGCCGGATCGACGTGGCCGAGGGGGATGCGACCCTCGCCGGCACGGTGACGATCCGCTTCGACGGCACGACCCT
Organism: Roseomonas genomospecies 6; assembly: GCF_008365375.1. Classification (GTDB taxonomy): domain Bacteria; phylum Pseudomonadota; class Alphaproteobacteria; order Azospirillales; family Azospirillaceae; genus Azospirillum. The sequence goes on from NZ_QOKW01000021.1 coordinate 12,578, forward strand.
GGAAAGCGTCGCCGGCACCGGCTCGCCGGTGACGATCACGTTCACGCAACAGATCGACGCTTCGAACTGCATCGCCTTCGCAGTGCACGGAACCCTGAACAGCCCAAAGGCCGCCATCGAAGGCCCGGCCGGCATCGAGAAGACGTTCAGCCTGTCCGGCTGTCGGCAGGCGGACGGCGGCCCGATGCTCACGGCCACGCTGGTCAACACCGTCGCGAGCTACTGAGGACCGCCGGCATGATCCGTCTCAACCTCCCCTCGGCTCCCTACGACATCGCCCTTGAGCACGGCGTCACCGTCACGGTGCGCCCGTGTTCCACGGCGATCTATGAGGCCGCCCGCTCGAAGATGTCGCGCCTTGTCCGCGACATCGCCCGGCAGCGCGAGGAAGCCGCCGAAGTCGGCGCCCGCCTCGAAGGACTTCCCGACCTCACCGACGATGACCAGCGCGCGGGGTTCTCCCAAGCGTTGTTCGTCACCGCGCTCGCCCAGGCAGCCGTCACCGCCTGGAGCGGCGTGCTCGACGCCGACGGCAGCCCAGCCCCGGTGAACGACGTCACCGTTGCCGAACTCATGCGTATCCCGGCCATCGCCGAGCGGTTCGCCGTGGAATACACCCGCCCGCACGCCGACTTGGTTGCCGAGGGAAACGGATCAACCGCCGGGCAGAATGGCACCATTCCGGCGGGCGTGAATACTGCGGCCGGTGCGCCGAACAAGACCTCCCCTGTTCCCGAGGCGAACGCGGCGTAGACGGCTGCCTCTGCCCCTACCACGAGCACGCGCCGCGGACCGCCGAGGGCTGGCAGGCGTGGGACGTGGCCGAGCGCTGCGCCGGGCAGGTGCGCACCGCCGGCATGGGGGCGCCCGTCGGCATGGAACTCGGCACCGCCCTGAAGGTGGCCGAGATCGACGGTGCCGACCCGAAGGCGATGGTGTCGCTGATCCCCGCGTATGAGGCCGGCATGGTCGCCGGCATGAGGAAGAAGGCCCATGAGCGACACGAAGAACCTCGCGATCCGGCTTAGCCTCAAGGACGGCGAAGTCGTCAAGAAGGCGCTCGCCGCGCTCGGCGAAGAAGGGCAGCGCGCCCTTCAGCGGATCGAGAAGGCCGGCGAGCCGGCGTCGCGCTCGCTTCTGGCGCTGAACGACGCCTCGCAGAACGTGCGCGGCGGCATGGAAGGGCTCACCGGCCGGCTCGGCCCCATCGGCTCGGCGATGTCGGCAATGGGCACCGGAGGGCTCGCCGCTGCGGCCGGTGTCGCCGCGGTGGGGCTCGCCTTGGCCGCTGCGGTGCAGCGCTCCAAGCAGGCCGCGGAGACATTCGCTGAGATCACCAAGGAGGCCGACCGCATCGGCGTGTCGGTGACGGCGTTCCAAGAGATCGGCTATGCCGCCAAGCAGTCCGGCGTCAACGTCGAACAGCTTGGCGAGGCCATGAAGGAGCTTGCCGGGCGTGCGGCTGACGCCGTTGCTTCCGGCACCGGCGACGCCGCCGAGGGCTTCGCCATGATCGGGCTTTCGACAGATGCGCTGAAGCCGAAGCTTGCCGACACCGATGCCCTGTTCACCGATGTGATTGAGCGCATCGGCCGCTTGAAGACGGCCGGCGAACGGGTGCTCGCCGTCCAACAAATCTTCGGCGACGAGGGTGGGGAACCCCTGCTGGCGCTGATCGCCAAGGGCGCCGACGAATTCGCCCGGATGCGCAAGGAGGCGCACGACCTCGGCATCGTCGTGGACGAGCATATCGTGCGCACCGGCGCCAACGCCGCCAAACAACTCGACGTGCTCGGCAGCGTGATCGACACGCACCTGAACCGCGCCGTCGTGGACCTCGCTCCGGTGCTGGTGCAGATGGCACAGCTTTTCGCCGACATCGCCGCCGCGGTGGCTGACGTGGTTGACGGTTTCCGCGAGTTGGAGAACCGCAGCACCCGCGGCCTACGCTCCCGGCTGGCCGAACTCGAAGGCCAGCGCGGCGCGCTTGTCGCCGAGCATGAGAAGGCGCAGACGGCTCCGCCGCGCACCTTCTACAGCACCGACCCGATCGAGGCGATGCAGCGGGAGGATTGGGACGAGGCGCGCACGAACGCCCTGCCGCCGTCGATTCAAGCGATTGACGCCGAGATCGCCCGGATCAAGGGCATCCTCACCGAGCGCGACAAGCCGGCGCCGACCGCGCCCCGGCTGGCGCCCTACAAGCCCGTTGAGTTGAAGAAGCCGGGTTCCGGTTCCTCTTCAGCCGAGGAAGAGCCTGACCGGGTTGGGGAGTATCTGTCTCAGCTTCGCCAGCAAGTGCAGCTTCAGGGGCTTGAGGAAGAGCAGCGCAAGCGGCTTGAAGCCGTCATCCGGGCGCAGAATCTTGCGATGCAGGACGGCAAGCTTATTACCGAAGAGCAGCGCGCCGAAATCTTCAAGCTCACTGATGCTATCGTCGAGCACGACAGGGCGACCAAGGCCGCAGAGACGGCGCAGCGTGACATGCAGGACGCAACGCGCGAACTCGGCATGACGTTCAGTTCCGCGTTCGAAGACGCGATCATCAGTGGGAAGAATTTCAGCGATGTCCTTCAGGGGCTTGCCCAAGACATTGAACGCCTTCTTCTACGCAAGATGGTTACAGAACCGCTGGTCAATGCGATTGCCGGCGGCTTCGGTGGGGGAGGCTTTGGGGGCGGCATTGGCACGCTCTTCGCCGAACTGATTGGCAGCATCTTCCACGACGGCGGTATCGTCGGCGAATCGGCCGCGCCGGGGCGTCCCGTCCCGGTCTCTCTGTTCGAGGGTGCTCCGCGCTTCCATAGCGGCGGCTTCCCCGGTCTTCGGCCCGATGAAGTGCCCGCGATCTTGCAGAGGGGCGAAGGGGTCTTCACCCGCGAACAGATGGCCGCGCTGGGGGCTTCGGCTTCCGCGTCGTCGGCGAAGGCGCCAGACGTCACCGTCAACGTCATCAACCAGACCGGCCAGCCGGTCAACGCCGAGCGCGGCAACCTCCGCTTCGACGGCGAGCGCTACGTGCTCGACGTGGTGATGCGCGCGGCGAGCCAGCCCGGCCAGTTCCGCGAAGCCATGAAGGGAGCCCTGCGGTGAAGAGCTATCCGACCCTGACCAGCCTGTTCGACAGCGCCAGCTACAGCGAGGGCGTCAAGAAGGGTGCGGTGATGACGCACGCCCAGGGCGGCTACACCTTGACCCGGCCCCGCTACACCCGCCCGCCGCCGCTGACCTATGAGTTCGCCTACCCGGCCATGAGCAACGCCGACAAGCTGGCGTTGGAGAACTTCCATCGGCTCGACGTGCGCGGCGGTTCGGACATGTTCGCATGGACCCGGCCGACTGATGGCGTGACGCGCTACGTTCGGTTCGTGGAAGACGATGGGATGACATTCAAAGCGATCCACCATCGGAAGAACGGTGGATCGCTCGAAATCTGGTGGCGCGTTATGGTGAAGCTCGAAGACTTATAAAAGGAGCCGAATATATGCCGGCGTTATTACAACTCTTCCTTAGGGGGCTTGAAGCTATTCTCGACAACAAAGCGATTTGGCTGTGGACCGGGCCTCGCGCTGTTTGTGTTCTGATTTGGTCTAGCGACCGGCTTTGGAGGAGGTGGAGGAGGCGGATTTTCCGTTTTGTTCGACATGCAAACTCCTTTACTTCGTGTTGATACTTTCCCAGGCAACTTCTAGTGAGAAGATCACAGATATCAAAATTGCCGAAATGGCCAGTAATTTATACAAATTAACACGCTGCAATGCTCTTCGGTCATTTACACGACAGTTATGCGTAGCGGCATTTGCAAGTTCAACGATAAGATTTAATCTTAGGTTTTCTTTAATGCTTCCTTCGCCATACTCACCAGTCTCTTGGCAGAGAAAAATTTTATCATCCTTCACAGATGAAATAATGCCATCGGGGCTACGAATGTGCTGGTAATTTCCTCCGCAAACCAGCTTCCAAGCGTTCCAGAAGGCTAACCCCACAAAATAAACAGAAGAGGCAGTCAACACCCATATCAGTATTGAAAGCTCATCTCTAATTGGCGGAAGTCGCGAAATTACAAAATTAAATCCTGCAAGAATGCCCCCAAACGCAGCAACTATTGCATTCATATTGTTGAGCATTTTGTCCTTTCGGTCGTGCTCAACATCATAGGCTTTCCTGATGAGAGGCTCCAGGTATTCCGCCTCTGTCTTCTTGACTTCTAGCCGCTCCATCAAGGCGGCATCATCCATGGCTTTACCCCTTCTGCTGTGGTGTCGGTGGGATAATACTAAAGAGAGGGGTAACTCACAAGCTTTTGCGTCGGTAGAAGGATGGCGCCCATGAGGCGCCATCCGCGACAAGTAAAGCAGTCGGCGAGGCGCATCTTCCGATGCTATATCTGCTTAATCTTCCGGCCGTGTCGGCAAGCTGTCCATGTCCTGTGGCAAGTCGCCGTCGGGTGCCAGTGCGGCTAGCGCTTCGTCGTCGAGTTCCGACACGTCGATGGTGGCGGGATGATCGGCCCATTCCTGCCATGTGGCCGCCATGGTTTCGACCGCATACCCCCTATCGCTTTCCTGCCAGCGCTCGGACTTCTCGCTGTGATAGAAGGAAATTTCTTCTGCGATTTCGCTGGCGAAGCCCTGCGCTTCCTCGATCACGGCGTTGTAAGCCGCGATGGTTTCAAGCAACGCCGGTTTGAGATCGGCATTATCCTCGAACTTGTTTGCGGCTTCCTCAACTGCCGTCGCCGCTTCACTGATCTTGTTCGAGAGTTCCTGTTGGCGAGTAACCTGCTTCTTCGACAGCTTCATGATAGTTCCTTGTGATCTTCAAATTTTTGATCAACGAACGGGTTTGGATTACCCCAGGACCACCGGAGACGTGTCGATGCCATGAACGATGCGTTCGAGCCGTTCGGCCAGATGGAACGCCGTGCCGATAGAAAGACGGATCGGGTGACGCTCCTCTTCGTTCCCGGTGCCGACGACCACGGTGAGGATCACCGTGTCGTCATGGTTCAGCACGGCGAAGCGCTCCAGCTTGCCGGCAACCTCGCCGCTGAAGCTCTCCGTGTCCGTGGCGCTCATAAGCGTGCGTGCGAGTTCCATCGCCGTATCCGCCGACAGGTGGCAGACGGGCAGACCCCGCCCGGCAAAGTGGAGGTGGTTGTCGTCGAGCCGCACCAGATCGAACACCATCGAGTCCGTGTGGACCGGCAGATTGACGGTAAGCCGCTGATTCATCGCTATTCCCTCTTGCGAAAGTGCCTGTTCAACGATTCTTGAACCTGCTACCATTATGGCATCAGCGCTCTAGCGCATCAGTCCATTAACGCAAGAGTAGACTAATGGCTCAACGAATGTCAATCGCGCTCGTGCCCGAATTGGGGGAGCGTCTACGCAAGCTCGCTAACCGGCAGGGAATCGCGATCACGGCTCTGATTGAGCGCATGGTTGAGAGGGAGGAAGCCGACTTCGCCGACGAGATCGTGAGCAACGGCGGCCTCCCCAACGGCTGGACGGTGGAGGCTCTGGCCGTCGAGAAGGAGCGCATCATCCTCTTCGGGGGCGAAGGTCTTCCCCTGACCGCGCTGACGCTCCCGGAAGCGACCCTTTTGTCGGCCGCCCTGAACGCCGCCGCCGAAGAGAACAAGACGACCATCCTCCCCAAGACGGACCGCGGCAAGCGGCTGATCGAGGTGAAGCGGCAGGGACGCGGCGTGGTGGCGTCGATCGACGGCATCCGCCGCAGCATGACGCCGGTCTTCGCGGCTCACCTTGCGGTCTACATGGATATCCAGATTGACCACGCCCCCACGCTGGAAGACGGTGTAGCAGCACCAGCCGAACCGCCGACCGAGGGGCGAGCGCTTGAGCTTTGGAACGCGCTTCAGCGCTAAGAAAAAAGCCGGCGCTGCAACGCCGGCTTCACACACGAAGGAGAAGTTTCAACAACGGTTCATGACGGGAACAATATAGCATGAATGCCGTCGATTTGTCAGAAAAAAATCAGGATTCGGAAAGCTCTTTTGAGGAAAAATCGGAGCGATTTCCCGATGGTCTGTTGACCGAGATCGTTGAAGAACTCAACAGACAGGATTACAGACATCGCGTAATTGGCAGTGTGCGGCGAAACTTCCCGGAACTATTTTCCTCGCCCTTCGCCGACCTTGAGCGCGATCTTGACATCTTCGTTAAGGGGCTCGGCCCGTCCGGCATCAACATTCATACGGCTAAGGCCGCGGTGCTCGACGCGCAGAAGCACCGGAAACTGCGCAAGAAGGAGCGCGACCGGCGTGAAGCCGAGCGCGCAAGCGAGCGTCCGGCGGGTTGGCAGACCTTCACGATTGTCGAAAGCGAACGCGAAGCCGCCCGCGTCGCCTTGATGGCTTGGCTCACGCCCGCCGACACGCCGTTTAAGCGCCAGCACCAGCACCGCGTTGACGAGTTGACGTTGCTGTGGTGTGCCTGGACGCTTACAAGCCGGCGGCTTGGCCGCGCGCCGAAGCAGCGTGAGTTCGGGGAGACGTTGAAGGAGATCGGCGGCGCCGAGTTCGTGAAGTCCCGGTCCGCGGAACAGAACCGCTTCGAGAAGATGCGGGACACGTTGACCGCGCCCGGTGGTCCCTGGAATGTGTAGCCGGGAAAGTTCTGGTGACGTATTTTGTATCGCCCTTGGCGCGGTCTTCCATAGCCGCGGACATGCTGTGAAAACAGTAACTTATCGCACGTTCCGGGGGAGGTTGCGACCGGAGAGGGTGATACAACATCCGTCACCGTCGCTATAATATAATATACTTTTAAGAAGACTCTTTCGGATACAGATTCACTTATGGCCGCGGTGACGGATTCTGTATCACCCTCTCCGGCCACCAAGCCCCTTCCTGTGATCTGATAAACCCCCGTCCCGGATCGGGGGCTCCGCTCGCTTCGCTCGCGGGCAACGGTTCCGGCTCGCTGCGCTCGCCTTCACCGTCGCCATCGTCTCTTGGCCGGAAGGGGTTCCTGAATGAACCCGTGCCGGACTGTGAGCCCAGGCCCCTATCCGGGTGAAAGAGCGAACCGGATACGTGAGCTTGTTCCGCTCCGGCCCCGCGACATTCCGCCGCGCCGCTCTCCGGAAAGTTCAAGAATGGCTGAACGCCTCCGCAGTGCGCCAGAGAATTGACGCGGCACAACAACAGGATGATCGTCTTCGATCAATCAAAGTTGATTGATAATTAGTCTGCTAGTCGAGCACTGCTACTTTATTGCGATATCGAAATTGTTATGCGAAGATTGCTCATCATCAACTTACGACGACAGGCTTATCATGAACCTACTTCGCGTCTCTGATCTTCAGAAATTCGCCGCCCTTCGCGCGGAGCTTCGCGACGTGGAGACCGTGCCCGGCGAGATGGGTAACGCCTTCCGCGGCGCCCATGACCAGCACGGCGAGGTGATCTTGATCCAGGACGGCGACGGCGGATGGCTCATCGGCGACGGTGTGCGCTTCATCGCGCCGGGTGACGAAATCTGATCCCCGTAGCGGCCCGCAGGTTGCGTGCTGGTGAGTCCTGGCGATGCCCCGGCTACCCTACCAGCGGAATACCTGAGAGGGCATTCAGCGGGCTTCCTGCGAATCGCAATCAGGTAGGGCTTTTCGGTGTGGTGAAGAGCCTGCGCCCGGCCGGTTCCTGCTACGCTCGACCAGCCCGCACGACTGTTACGCACGGTGCTTGTAACAGTCGCTAAGTTATTGAAAAATAAGGGTGGCTGGGGCGCCAGGATTCGAACCTGGGAATGGCGGTACCAAAAACCGCTGCCTTACCGCTTGGCGACGCCCCAACCGAACGGCGCATTCGCGCCGGAAGGGTCGGGACCATAATCGGAAACCCGACCCAATTGCAACAGCTACGTTGACCCTTACCGTCCTTCGCGGCGCCACGCCAGCAACAAGGCGCCCAGCGCCAGGGCCAGAACCGCGCCCACAGGCAGCAGAGGCACCTCCGACACGCCGGTCACGGTGAAATCGCCGTTGGCGCGCAGGCCAATCCAGTCGTCGCCGGTCTGCGGGCGGTCGGGGCGGGTGCGGCGCACGTCGATGCCGGGGCGCACGCCGCCTTCCGTGTCGGAAATCCAATGCACGCCGCCACCGGTCTCCCCGGCGACGCCGGACAGCCGGTCTCCGGTGGAGCGGACGTCGGCCAGTTCCGGCGGGTTGACGGCGCCCACCACGGCCAGGGCCGTGCGCTCGCCGTCGGTGATGCGGTAGATGCCGGGTTCGACCGCGATCACGGTCGCGCTGGTGCGGCCCGTTCGATCCTCGGTCATCTCCAGTGTGCGGGTCTCGTCGGAGGGGGTGGTGAGGGTGACGTTGCGCGGGTCGGGTTCCAGGGACCGGCGCTCCACCGTGATACGGTTGCCGTCCACATGGGCGCGCAGGTCGTTCTCCTCCAACTCCGGCTCCTTCATCAGCCAGTGGGCGAGGCGGCGCAGAAGCTCCGCCTGAGGGCCGCCGCCTTCGAAGCCGCGGCTCCACAGCCACATCTGGTCCGAAGCCAGCTGTGCCACCCGGCCCTTGCCGACGCGGTCGAGGATCAGAAGCGGGCGGTTGTCGGCCCCGTTCATCACCACCGCGCCGTTGCCCGGCACGACCTCCACCTGATGGAACCAGCGGCCCCAGCTCGGCTCGCCGTCCGGGCGGTCGCCGGGAAGGCCGGCGGTCACCGGATGGCGGCGGCCTACCTCGGTGACGGTCGGCTTGAAGGGGCGGTCGATGGCCTGCCCGGTCGGCTCCGCCGGCATCACTTGGCCCAGAGGCGTGCGGAACAGCGAGAGCGGCGTGGCGTAGCCCTGGCCGGACGCCTCAAGCAGGGCGCCGCCCTTCTGCACATACTCGGCAATGTTCTCCAGATACATCTGCGGCAGCACGCCGCGCCGGCGGTAACGGTCGAAGATGATCAGGTCGAACTCGTCCAGCTTGATCTCGAACAGCTCCCGGATCGGGAAGGCAATCAGGGACAGCTCGCGGATGGGGGTGCCGTCCTGCTTCTCCGGCGGGCGCAGGATGGTGAAGTGGACGAGATCGACCGACGGGTCGGCCTTCAGCAGGTTGCGCCACGTCCGCTCGCCCGCGTGGGGTTCGCCGGACACAAGAAGCACGCGCAGCCGGTCGCGCACGCCGTTCACCACCACGGCGGTGCGGTTGTTGGCGAGCGTCAACTCCTGCCGCGCCGCCTCGACTTCCATCTCCAGCACGTTCTGGCCGCCGTGGTTGACGGGCAGTTCCATGTGGAAGTCCCGTCCCACCGGCACGCGGATGGTGCGCGGCGGGCCGCCGTCCTGGCGCAACGTCACCGCCGCATCGGCCGACTGGCGCCCCGGCATGTCGTCCACCCGGATGGTTAGCTCCACCGGCTTGCCGACGAGGCCGTAGGCCGGCGCCTGGACGATGGCGAGGCGACGGTCGCCCTCGTCGCGGTTGCCGGTCAGCAGCGTGTGGACCGGGCCGATCTCGGCCAGCCGGGCGAGGTTCTCCGGAACGTCGTGGACCTGCCCGTCGGTGATCAGCACCGCCCCGGCCATGCGGCGGCGCGGCACGTCGGCCATGGCGCGGTTCAGCGCGTCGAACAGGTGCGTCTCGTTGATGGCGGAGGCGCCGGATTCCGCGTCCCCGGCGCGGACCACGCGCAGTTCCAGGTCGTCGAAGGCCTTCAGGCGCTCGGTCAGCCGTTCCAGTTCGGCCTCGGCACGGGCGCGGCGGTCGCCGATGTTCTGGCTGGGCGAAGCGTCGAGCACCACCACGGCCACGTCCTTGATCGCCTCCCGCTTCTCCTGCACCAGCGAGGGGTTGAGGAGCGCCAGGGCAAGCACCGTCACCGCCAGCGCCCGCAGCCAGACGCCGCGCGCCCGGCGGAAGACGGCCAGCGCCAGGATCGTCAGCGCCACCACGAACAGCGGGACCAGAAAGACCCAAGGCAGCAGTGGGGCCAGCGCGATGGAGGTTCCGTCAAGCAGGGTCACTGGCCGAGCCTCTCAAGGATCGCGGGCACATGCACCTGATCGGCCTTGTAGTTGCCGGTCAGGGCGTACATGACGAGGTTGACGCCGAAGCGGTAGGCCATCTCCCGCTGCCGCTCGCCGCCGGGCACCACGGCGTAGAGCGGCTGGCCGTTGCGGTTCGCCGCCCAGGCCGCGGCCCAGTCGTTGCCGCCGATCAGGACCGGGGACACGCCGTCGTTGGCGCGGCCCTCGCGCGCCTCGATCCAGAGGTCGCCGCCATTGTAGCGACCGGGGAAATCGTTCAGCAGGTAGAAGGACTTGGTCAGCACATGGTCGGGCGGCACGGGGGCCAGCGGCGGGATGTCCAGCCCCTGCACCATGCCCTGGAGCGCCTGATTGCCGCCGAAGGCGCCCGCCGACTGGTCGCGCGTGTCGAAGAGGATGGTGCCGCCGTTGCGCATGTACTCGTTCAGGCGCGCGCGGGCGCGGTCGGTCAGCGCCGGCTGCCCGCCGGACACCGGCCAGTAGAGCAGGGGGTAGAAGGCCAGCTCGTCGGTTTCCGGATCGACGCCGACCGCGCCTGCGGCCTCCACCGCGGTGCGGCGGGTCAGCACCTCCACAAGGCTTTCAAGCCCGGCGCGCGAGGTGTCGTCCACTGTCCCGTTTCCGGTGCGCACATAGGCGAGGTAGGTCTCCGCCGTCACCTTGGTCGATTGCAGGTCGTCGGCGCGTGCGGGCGTCCAGGGCGCCGCAGCCATGGGGAGCGCCGCGCCCAGAGTCAGCAGGACCGCGGCGGCGGCTCCGGCGCGGCGGCGGCGCTTCCCGCTTCCGAACCCCCAGCCGCCCAGCAGGCCGCGCAGCGCCAGGGCGATCAGCAGGTCGATCATGGCGAGCGCCAAGGCGGCGCCGAGCAGCGCGGGCTTCAACGCCACCTCGCCCCGCGTGCCGTAGGTGCCGCGGGCGACTCCGCCGGGCATGGCGCCCAGCGGCTCGATCCGGGTCACCACGGCCGTCAGGTTCAGGGCACGGCGGGACTCCTCCGTGCCGTAGAAGCCCGGCGGGTGGCGCGGACCGATCACATCGGCCCCGGCATCCCCGGCGATGGGGAAGGCGGCGGCCGGCGGTGGCACCAGCCGTCCGAAGCCGTCCAGAACCTCCAGCGGCTCCAGCGTGCCGCCATGCGCGCCCCCGGCGACGCCGCCGCTCAGCGTCACCAGACGGCGCAGCATGTCGACGAACAGGCCGGACATCGGCAGGTTGGACCATTCCGGGCTGGCGGTGGTGTGGACGAGCACGATGTAGCCGTCTCCGCGCTTTTCCGAGGTGACCAGCGGCGTTCCGTCCTGAAGCCGTGCCCAGGTGCGGTCGGCGAGATCCAGCGCCGGTTCGGCGAGCACCTGCCGCGAAACCGCCACGTCGTCGGGGATGTGCAGGCCGGCGAAGGGGCTGCGCCCGTCGAAGGGCTGGAGCTTCGCTGGCTCCGACCAGGACAGCGCGCCGCCCAGCGCCCGGTCGCCGATGCGCAGACGCACCGGCACCAGACCGTCGGGATTCTGGGCCAGCCGCGGCCCGGCGAAGCGCAGCAGCACGCCGCCCTTGCGCACCCAATCCTCGATGGTCTGGGCCTCCTGCCCGGTCACGGCGCCGATGTCCGACAGGACCAGCACGGCGAGGTCGCGCTTCAGAAGCTCGTCCGGCGCGCCGCGCCGCACCTCGTTGTAGGGGGCGAGCGCCCGTTCCAGGTAGTGCAGGTCGGAAAGCAGCGGCTGGTTCTCGCCAGCCGCGCGGCCCGAGGCCAGTCCGACGGGGCGGCGGCGCCAGCGCTCGTCCAGCAGGACGGTGGCTCCGGCGGTGGTGTCGTTCTCCACGCGCAGGCTGGCGGCGTCGTTGCGCAGCTCCGCCGGCACCTCGAACAGCACCTCGCGGGTGAGTTGCCCCGGTTCGAAGGCGACGGGCTGGCGGGTCAGCAGGCGTCCATCCGTGGCGGACAGGCGCAGGGTCACGCTGTCGGGGCGGGAGGCGTCGGCGCGCACCACGCGGGCGGACAGGCCGGTTCCCTCCGCCGAGGGGGGAAGCAGAAGGTGAGCGGGCTTCTCCGCGGAATCGTCCAGGATCTCGATGGAGCCCATGCGCTGAAGAGTCTCGGCAAGGCTGCGGGCGCTGCGGTCGCCGATGCCGTCCGACAGCCAGACCGTGTGGGCGGAACCGCGCGCGGCCAGCCCGCGCACGGCCTCCAGCGCGGCGGCGCGGTCGGTCGGCCAGGGGTGCGGCTCCAGCGCCTGGATCAGGCGGCGGGCTTCGGCGGCGGGCAGGGGCGGGCTGGCCTTCACCGCCTCGCCCCCGGCGGGCCGGGCGGTCGGCAGCAGGATCACCGGGCGGTCCTGCCGCTCCGCCTGGGAGACCAGCTCCTCCATCGCGCGGCGGCGGTTCGGCCAGTCGCGGCCGGACGCCCAGCCGTTGTCCACCAGAAGCAGCAGCGGCCCGCTGCCCGGCAGGGCGGCACGCGGATTCAGCAGTGGCCCGGCCAGCGCCAGGATCAGCAGCGCGGCGACGATCAGGCGCAGGATCAGCAGCCACAGCGGGGTGCGGGCGGGCGTCTCCTCCCGCGCCGTCAGGTCGCGCAGCAGCCGGATGGCGGGAAAGCGCACCACCCGTGGGGCCGGCGGCGTGACGCGCAGCAGCCACCACAGCACCGGCAGGACGGCCAGAGCGGTCAGAACCCACGGGGCGGCGAAGGCGATCGGTCCGAAACCCAGCATCGGCGTCTACGCTGTTGGTGGATGGGGGTGGGGGAGTGTCTTGGGTGGTCGGGTCGGGCCCCCACCCAACCCTCCCCCACCTGCGGCGGGGGAGGGCTTGAGAACCTGCCCCCGCCGCAGGTGGGGGAAGGAGGGGCCCACGCGCAGCGTGGGAGGAAGGGGGCGCGGTGCCGCCACCTCTAAACCGCCTCCCGCGCCAACGCACCCCACAGCCCGAGCAGGGCGGTCTGGGGCGGGCGGTCGGTGCGGTGGACGGCGTAGGTCCAGCCGGCGGCGCGGGCCAGGGCGTCCAGACCGTCCTGGTGGGCGCGCAGCCGCTCCAGATAGGTCTGGCGCACCGCCTCCACGCGGGGCACCAGCAATTCCTCCTCGCCCTCGAAGCCTTCGAACTCGACGCGCCCCTCGTAGGGCAGGGTCTCCTCCGCCGGGTCGAGGATCTGGAGCAGATGGCCGCGCACGCCGCGCCCGGTCAGGGCGGCCACGGTCTCGTGGATTTCCGGCAGCGGCGACAGCAGATCGCCCACCAGAACCACCTGGGCGTGGCGGGGCAGCGGCTCGGGCCGCGGCAGCGCGTCGGGGGAATGGGCGTTGCGCGGGTCGGTCATCTGGCCGGCCATGCGGTTCAGGGCGAACTTGCCGTGGTCCGGGCGCTGGCCGGAGTTCAGCAGGCCCACCCTCTCGCCGCCGCGCACCAGAAGCACCGCGGCGGCGAGCGTCAGCAGGTCGGCGCGCTCCCGCTTGGTCGGCAGGGCGTTGGTGGACCGGTAATCCATGGAGGGCGAGCGGTCGCGCCACAGCCAGACGGTCTGGGCGGCCTCCCACTCGTTCTCGCGCACATAGACGGGTTGGGTCTTGCCGGATTGCCGCCAGTCGATCATCTGCGGCGAATCGCCGGGCTGGTATCGGCGGAACTGCCAGAAGGTCTCGCCCAGCCCGACGCGCCGCCGCCCGTGCACGCCCTGCGCGACCGTCGAGGCGACGCGCTCCGCAGCGACCAGAAGCGGCGGCAGGGTGGCGGCCAACCCCTCCGCGCGCTGCTGCGCCCGCAGGGTGGTGGCGCCGAGAGTGGGAGTGGCCATCGGCAGGTCCTTACGACAAGGGGGCGCAGAGGCGGTTGATGATGTCGTCCAGGGTGATGCCGTCCGCCCGCGCGGCGAAGTTCAGCGCCATGCGGTGCCGCAGCACCGGCTTCGCCAGGGCCATCACGTCGTCCAGCGACGGCGACAGCCGCCCGTCCAGAACGGCGCGGGCGCGGGCGGCCAGCATCAGCGCCTGGCTGGCGCGCGGGCCGGGACCCCAGGCGACGTGGCGCTGCACCTCCGGCACGTCGGTGGTTTCCGGACGGCCCCGCCGCACGAGGTCGAGGATGCCTTCCACCACCCCTTCGCCGACCGGCACGCGGCGGACCAGCCGCTGCGCCGCCTGGAGGTCGGCGGGGGAAAGCACCGTCACCGCCTGCTCGTCCAGGGCGCCGGTGGTGGCGATCATCATGCGCCGCTCGGCGTCGCGGTCAGGATAATCGACGTCGATCTGCATCAGGAAGCGGTCGAGCTGCGCTTCTGGCAGCGGGTAGGTGCCCTCCTGCTCCAGTGGATTCTGGGTGGCGAGGACGTGGAAGGGCTGGGGCAGGGCGTGGTACTGGCCGGCGACCGACACGCGCCGCTCCTGCATCGCCTGGAGCAGGGCGGACTGGGTGCGCGGGCTGGCGCGGTTGATCTCGTCCGCCATCAGGAGCTGGCTGAAGACCGGACCCGGAATGAAGCGGAAGGACCGGCGGCCCTGCTCGTTCTCCTCCAGAACCTCCGACCCCAGGATGTCGGCGGGCATCAGATCGGGCGTGCACTGAATGCGCTTCTCCGCGAGGCCCAGGACGGTGCCCAGCGTTTCCACCAGCCGCGTCTTGGCGAGGCCGGGCACGCCGATCAGCAGGACGTGGCCACCGGCCAGAAGCGTGATGAGCGTGAGGTCGATCACCTCCTGCTGGCCGAAGATGATGCGCCCGATGCGGTCGCGCACATGGGTCAGCCGGCCGCCGAGCGCCTCGATCTCCGCCATGAGCTGATGCGGATTCTCGGTGGCGGGAAAGCCCTGGCCCGGATTGGCGCCCGGATTGACGGCGTCGGTTGCGCTCACGTCTCTGCTCCCGTTTAAGACCATGCAGTCATGACCCCTGGGGTCGGAACGGCCGTCGTGGCAATTGCGCCAGTCTGGACCTATGTGACGAGTATGGCGAAATTACGTTGCGCGGCCAGTTCCCACTGTGCCCCCTCATGCCCGAAAAGACGAGAAGGCCAGCGATGAAGGTCGGCAATGAACGGTCGAATGACAAGCGCCCAGGTGGAGAGAGCGGCGAAAGCCTGCCCGGCGGTTTGCAACCGACCGCCAGGGAGCAGCGTTTCGACATCCGCATCGCCCGCGACGGCACCTGGTTCCACGAGGGCGACCCGATCCGGCGCATCGAGTTGGTGAAGCTGTTCGCCACGGTTCTGCGGCGGGACGAGGCGGGCGATTTCTGGCTGGTCACGCCGGTCGAGCGCGGGCGCATCGTGGTTGAGGACACGCCCTTCATCGCCGTGGAAATGGTTGCAAGCGGAGATGGAGACGAACAGACGCTGTCGTTCCGTACAAATTTAGACGAATGGGTGGAATGCGGGCCGGAACACCCGATAAGGGTTGTGCACAATCCTGAAAATGGAGAACCGACGCCCTATATCGTCATAAGAAATGGTTTGGAAGCGCGAATTCTTCGGTCGGTCTACTACGAAATGGTGGACCGGGCCGTTGCGCGCGGCCATGATGGGGAAACCGAGGTGGGAGTATGGAGCAGGAAGGCCTTCTTCGCGCTGGGCAAGCTGCCTGGAGAGTGAGTCTCGACGAGGTCCGAAAGCGCTTTCCGGGAAGCGCCACGGCCAGCCTGCACCCCGTCAAGGTGCGCGGCGACCATGATCTGAATCCCGGATTCCAACCCTCCACGGGCAAGCTGCGGGAGGCCGCGGTGCTGGTTCCTCTGGTGGACCGCCCGGAGGAGCCGACGGTCATCTTCACCCAGCGGACCGCCAACCTGACGGCCCACGCCGGCCAGATCAGCTTTCCCGGCGGCCGGATGGAGAGCGCGGACCGCGACCCGGAAGACACCGCCCTGCGCGAGACGGAGGAGGAGATCGGGCTGAACCGCAGCCGGATCGAGCTGCTGGGCCGGCTGGACACCTACGTGACGCGCACCGGCTTCCGGGTGACCCCGGTGGTCGGGCTGGTGCGCCCGCCCTTCGACGTGATTCCCGACCCGACCGAGGTCGCGGAGGTGTTCGAGGTTCCGTTGGCTGCCATCCTCGACCCCACCAACCCGCAACGCCACAGCCGCGAGTTCCAGGGCGCCCAGCGCTATTTCTACGCCTTCCCGTATCAGCAGCGCTTCATCTGGGGGGCGACGGCGGGGATGCTCGCCAATCTCTGCGACGTCCTGCGCGCCGACCGGCTGGGCGACCTGCCCACCGGCGGAACCCGGTAGGGCGGTGGCGCGGTGCTGCGTATCTTCCTGACGGTCATCCTGCCTCTGGTCCTGCCCACGGTCGGCTATGCCCTGTACGTGTTGGTGGTCGAGCGCCGCCGCCGGGAGGCTGAGGAGGCGCACAACCCGGCCCCCTGGTGGGCGGCCGCGCCCTGGCCCTGGCTGGTGCTGGGCGGGGTGGCGGCGATGGCGGTGACGCTGGGCTCCGTCGCCCTGACCAGCGGGGTGCCGCCGCACACGCCCTACACCCCGGCGCACGTCGAGGACGGGCGGGTGATCGGCGGCGGGGCTTCTAGCAATTGAGCGTCCCGCGGGCTAGCCTGCCGCCATGACCGTCAACGCCCGCATCGCCCTTCAGCCCTGGATGACCGCGCCCGAGACGCGCGCCGTGTTCGAGGCCCTCGCCGCCGGGGGCGCGGACGCGCGCTTCGTCGGCGGCTGCGTGCGCGACGCGTGGCTGGGTCGCAGGGTGAAGGACATCGACATCGCCACCCACGCCCCGCCGGAGCGGGTGATGGAGTTGCTGAAGGCCGCCGGCATCGCCGCCATCCCCACGGGGATCGAGCACGGCACCATCACCGCCGTGGCCGGGAAGGCGCATTACGAGATCACCACGCTGCGCCGCGACGTGGAGAATTTCGGGCGCCACGCCCGCGTGGAGTTCACCGACGACTGGCGGGAGGACGCGGCCCGGCGCGACCTGACCATGAACGCGCTGAGCTGCACGCTGGAGGGCTGCGTCTACGATCCGTTCGGGGGGTTGGGCGACATGGCCGCCGGGCGGGTGCGCTTCGTCGGCGACCCGCGCCAGCGCATCGAGGAGGACGTGCTGCGCCTGCTGCGCTTCTTCCGCTTCCACGCCCATTACGGGCGCGGCGCCCCGGACGAAGCGGCGCTGGCCGCCTGCACGGAGATGGCGCCCCGCCTGCCGACCCTGTCCGGCGAGCGGGTCCGGGGCGAGTTGTCCCGGCTGCTGGCCGCGCCCGACCCGGCGCTGGTCTGGGACCTGATGATCGAGCGCGGGGTGATGGCCCACCTGCTGCCCGACGCGGTTCGCACCGTCCGGCTGGACGGGCTGGTCCGGCTGGAGCATGACCTGGGCGAGCCGACTGAGGCGGTGCGCCGCTTCGCCGCCGTTCTGGACACCGACCGGGCCGGTGCGCTGGCCGTGGCGCAAACGCTGCGCCTGTCCAACGCCGACCGCGACCGCCTCGCGGCCTTGACGGAGCCGCCCATGGCCGTCTCCCCGTCCGACGGGCCGATGAAGCGGCGGCAGGCTCTCTACCGGTTGGGAGACGCCGGGCTGTACCGCGACCTCGCGCTTCTGGCGGCGGTGGACGCTCCCGGACCGGTGGCGCTCGATGCGGTGAAGGCGGCGCTGGCGACGGCGGAGGAGCTGCCGTCCCTGACGCTTCCCATCGCCGGGCGCGACCTGCTGGCCATGGGAATGCAGCGCGGCCCGGCGGTGGGCGCGCTGCTGAAGCAGGTCGAGGCGTGGTGGATCGCCGAGGACTTCCGGCCGGGGCGGGAGGCGTGCCTGGCCGAGGCGGAAAGGCGGATGGGCTGAGGCAAAGCCGCTACGGCCACTTCACCTCCGGCGGCATGCTCATCAGGATGGCTTCGGTGTTGCCGCCGGTCTTCAGGCCGAAGGTCGTGCCGCGGTCGTAGAGCAGGTTGAACTCGACGTAGCGTCCGCGGCGGATCAACTGGTGCTCGCGCTGCTCCGGGGTCCAGGGGCGGTTCATGTGGCGGCGGACCAGGGCGGGGAAGACCTCCAGGAAGGCCAGCCCGACGTCGCGGGTGAAGACGAAATCGGCCTCCCAGTTCCCGGAATCCAGATTGTCGTAGAAGATGCCGCCGACGCCCCGCGCCTCGCCCCGGTGCGGCAGGAAGAAATAGCGGTCGCACCACTCCTTGTAGCGCGCGTAGCAGGTCGGGTCGTGGCGGTCGCAGGCGTCGCGGAAGGCGGCGTGGAAATCGGCGGTGTCCTGCTCGTCGGGCACCATCGGGGTCAGGTCGGCGCCGCCGCCGAACCAGCCGATGCTGGTCACGATGTGGCGCGTGTTCATGTGGGTGGCCGGAACCAGCGGCGAGCGCATGTGCGCGACGAGGCTGATGCCCGAGGCCCAGAACCGCCCGTCTTCCGCAGCACCTGGGATGTTGGCGCGGAATTCGGGGCTGAAGGTGCCGTGCACGGTGGAGACGTTGACGCCCACCTTCTCGAACACGCGGCCCCGCATCACCGACATCACGCCGCCGCCGCCCTCGCCGCCGCCATGGTCCGGGCGCTGCCACGCCTTGCGCTCGAAGCGGCCCGGCGGCAGGTCGGAATGGGTGCCGGTCAGCTCGTCCTCGATCCGTTCGAACTCGGCGCAGATGCGGTCGCGCAACTCGGCGAACCAGGCGCTGGCCTGTGCCTGCCGGTCGGTGGCGTCGGGAAGGGAGGTGGTCATGGGCGGGCGTCCGGGCTCGGTCGGTGCAGAGGTCGGGGCAGTGCGGCCGTCTGCCGCATGGCCTCACCCAACACCATCGCGGCACTCAGCGCAACATTCAGCGACCGGGCGGGCGGTTTCAGGGGAATGACCAGCCGGGCGTCGGCGGCTTCGTGCACCTCCTCCGGCACGCCGGCGCTCTCGCGCCCGACCATGATGCGGTCGTCCGGGGCGAAGGCGAAATCGGTGTAGGGAACGGCCCCGCGGGTGGTCAGCAGCACCAGCCGCCCCGCCTGCGGCAGCGCGCGGTAGGCCGCCCAGGAGCTGTGCCGGACCAGGGAGAGCTGGTCGATGTAATCCATCCCGGCCCGCCGCAGCTTGCGGTCGTCCAGCACGAAGCCGCAGGGCTCGATCAGGTCCAGCGGCACCCCGAGTCCCGCCGCCAGCCGCATCAGCGTCCCGGCGTTCTGGGGAATGTCGGGTTCGAAGAGTACGAGGCGCATGAAATTCCCTTGTTGTTCAGCGAAGTCTAATGGTGCACCGCGAAGCGCGACAAGTTGTCCGATGACAAAGCCTTTTCAAGGCGCTGCCGCGACTGTATACCGCACCCCGGATACCCGGGGCATACAACCCCGGCCGACGCGGCGCGCCCACGCCCACCCAGTGAGCGGACACGCCCGTCAAGTCGTGATAAACACTGGTCCACGTGTCATAGGGCGCTTCGGCGCGCCGCCGTATGCCTTGAGGAGATTAACGCTTATGGCTCAGACCACGCATCCGCCCGGGACGGGTGCCCACGCGGCCCCCGGCGGCGAGGGAGCTTCCCGCCGTGATTTTCTCTACCTCGCCACCGGGGCCGTGGGTGCCGTTGGTGTCGCGTCCGCCGTCTGGCCGTTCATCGACAGCATGAACCCGGCCGCCGACACCCTCGCGCTGGCTTCGATCGACGTGGATCTGGCCCCGGTCCAGGAAGGCCAGGCGATCACCGTCACCTGGCGTGGCAAGCCGGTCTTCGTCCGCCACCGCACGGCGAAGGAGATCGAGGAGGCCCGCACCGTCAACCTCGGCGACCTGCGCGACCCGGCCGCCGACGACACCCGCGTCAAGAAGCCGGAATGGCTGATCGTCATCGGCATCTGCACGCATCTCGGCTGCGTCCCGCTGGGGCAGAAGCCGACCGATCCGCGCGGTGAATACGACGGCTGGTTCTGCCCGTGCCACGGCTCGCACTACGACACCGCAGGGCGCATCCGCAAGGGTCCCGCCCCGGCCAACCTCGTCGTTCCGCAGTACGCTTTCACGAGCGACACCGCGGTCCGGCTCGGCTAAGCGGCCCTTAAGGTTCTGGAGACCCCAAGATGGCTCAGGCTCACGCCCCCCAGTTCAAGAATCCCGTCGTGAAGTGGATCGACAGCCGCCTGCCGATCTTCACGATGCTGGACCATGAGTACAACCAGTATCCGATGCCCCGGAACGTCAACTATCTGTGGGCGTTCGGTGCCATCGCCGGCATCATGCTGGTCATCATGATCGCCACCGGCCTCGTGCTGGCGATGCAGTACGCCGCGCACACCAGCATCGCCTTCGAGTCGGTGGAGCGCATCATGCGCGACGTCAACTACGGCTGGCTGCTGCGCTACGTCCACGCCAACGGCGCGTCGATGTTCTTCATCGCCGTCTACATCCACATGTTCCGCGGTCTCTACTACGGCTCCTACAAGGCGCCGCGCGAGATCCTGTGGATTCTCGGCGTGCTGATCCTGCTGGCCATGATGGCCACCGCCTTCATGGGCTACGTGCTGCCGTGGGGCCAGATGAGCTTCTGGGGCGCCACCGTCATCACGAACCTGTTCTCGGCCTTCCCGCTGGTCGGCGACCCGATCGTGACCTGGCTGTGGGGCGGCTTCTCGGTCGACAACCCGACGCTGAACCGCTTCTTCGCGCTGCACTTCCTGCTGCCGTTCGTGCTGCTGGGCCTGGTGATCCTCCACACCGCCGCCCTGCACGTCTCCGGCTCCAACAACCCGCTGGGCATCGATCCGAAGGGCCCGCAGGACACCGTGCCGTTCAACCCGTACGTCACGATCAAGGACGGCTTCGCGGTCGTCGTGTTCCTGATCTTCTACGCCTCCTTCGTCTTCTTCGCCCCGAACTACCTCGGCCACCCGGACAACTACATCCCGGCCAACCCGCTGGTCACGCCGGCCCACATCGTTCCGGAATGGTACTTCCTGCCGTTCTACGCGATCCTGCGCGCGATCCCGGACAAGCTGGGCGGCGTGCTCGCCATGTTCGGCGCCATCGCGGTCCTGGCGGCCCTGCCGTGGCTCGACACCTCCAAGGTGCGGAGCTGCAAGTTCCGTCCGATCTACCGCCAGTTCTTCTGGATTCTCGCCATCGACGCCCTGGTCCTGGGCTACGCCGGCGCGATGCCCGCGGAAGGCGTGTGGCTGCTGATCGCCCGCATCGGCACGGCCTACTACTTCTTCCACTTCCTGATCCTGCTGCCGCTGCTGGGCAAGCTGGAGCGTCCGCTGCCGCTTCCCGCCAGCATCTGCGAACCGGTTCTGAAGGGCGGTGGCCGCGTTGCCGCCGGCGCCCATGCCAAGCCCATGGAGAAGGCATAATGCGCTCTCTGAAGTCTGCCATCCTCTCCGCGGCCTTCGCCCTGGGCCTGGCCGGCGCCGCGCAGGCGTCGGAAGCGGTGCACATCCCCAAGCAGGAGTGGTCGCACAGCGGCGTCTTCGGCACCATCGACCGGGCGTCTGCGCAGCGCGGCTTCCAGATCTACAAGGAAGTCTGCGCCACCTGCCACTCGGCCAAGCTGGTCCCGATCCGGACGCTGGCCGGCATCGGCTTCAACGAGGACGAGCTGAAGGCCATCGCCGCCGGCTATGAGGTCCAGGCCGGTCCGAACGACGCGGGCGAGATGTTCATGCGTCCGGGCATCCCGGCCGACCGCTTCCCGTCGCCGTTCCCCAACGACAACGCCGCCCGCGCCGCCAACAACGGCGCCCTGCCGCCGGACCTTTCGCTGATCGCGAAGGCCCGCGTCGGCGGCGAGGACTACCTGTACGCCTTCCTGACCGGCTTCGAGGAGAATCCGCCGGAAGGCGTGACCCTGATGCCGGGCATGAACTACAACAAGTACTTCCCGGGCCATCAGGTGGGCATGCCCAACATCCTGATGCCGGACGGCGTGTCCTACGCCGACGGCACCCCGGCGACGGTGCAGCAGCAGGCCCACGACATCAGCACCTTCCTGACCTTCATCGCCGAGCCGCACATGGATGCGCGCAAGCAGATGGGCGTGAAGGTGATCCTGTTCCTGATCGTGCTGGCCGGCCTGATGTACGCCACCAAGCGCAAGCTCTGGAGCACCCTGCACTGAGCTGTGTCCCCGGACGCGGTTTCATGCCGGATTCAAGACTGGACAGGGCGCCCTCGGGCGCCCTGTTCTTTTTGTGGCCCTCCGTTCCTTATGGACGGCCCATTCCCATTCGAAGGTGGTGCAGATGGTGGACAGGCTGATCGACGAGATCGTGGATTTCTGGTTCGACGAGGCGATGAAGCCCTATTGGTTCCGCCGGTCCGACAGCTTCGACCGGACGGTGCGCGACACGCTGCTTCCTCACCACGAGGCCGCGGCGGAGGGCCGGTACGATCACTGGCTGGAGGATGTGGACGGCTGTCTGGCGCTCTGCATCCTGCTGGATCAGGTGCCGCGCAACGTCTTCCGCGGCACGCCGCGGGCCTTCGCGACCGACGCCAAGGCGCTGGCGGTGGCCCGCCATGCGGTGGAGCAGGGCTACGACCTGGAATGCAACGGGGACGAGCGGATCTTCCTCTACCTGCCGTTCGAGCATCAGGAGGACCTGGATTGCCAGGAGCTGTCCTGCACCCTGTTCCGGGAGCGGGTCGGCGACCCGGAGACCGTGCGCTACGCCGAACGCCACCGGGACATCGTCGCGCGCTTCGGGCGCTTCCCCCACCGCAACGCCATCCTGGGCCGCGACACGACGCCGGAGGAGGCCGAGTTCCTCAAGGAACCGGATTCGTCCTTCTGAGCCCGCCGTTCTCGCGGGCGACGGGCTCCAGCCAGCGCGCCAGGGCGGACAGCAGCTCGGGGCGGCGCACCGGCTTGAGCACGTAATCGTTCATGCCGGCGATCATGCAGCGGTCGCGGTCCTCGGCGAAGCCGTGGGCGGTGACCGCGATGATCGGCACCGTGGCCCGGGGGCCGGGCATCGCCCGGATGGCCCTGGTCGCGGCGATCCCGTCCACCTCGGGCATGGCGACGTCCATCAGCACGGCGTCGTAGGGGACGTCCGCCGAGGCGACGGAGGCGATGGCTTCCGCCCCGCCGTCCGCCGTGTCCACGGAGAACCCGACCTTGCGCATCAGCGCCGCGGTGAGAATCCGGTTGGTGGGGCTGTCGTCCACCACCAGCAGATGGCCGCCGCGCGCCCGCGCCCAGCCGGTCAGCCAATCCTCCACGGAAGCTGGAGGCGCGATGGAGGGCACCGACGCGGCGTGGCGATCCTCGGCCGGGGGCACCGGATCGACGTGGCAGGTGTCATGCGCCTGCCGGTGCAGAATGTTGCGGTCCACCACGAGCCTTTGGCATTTTGCAAATCAATTTGCGCCGAACCGCAGCGGACTCCCCGTTTCCACGGGCAGCCGGCGGCCGGCAGGCCGGTTCGCAGCAAAGGACGGGCCAAGCGGGTGCGAGGTCGAACTTTTTCGTCGCCAGCGCCGAAAGGCGCGACGGCGACCAGGGTGGAGAGGAAACATGGGACTGGTTGATCGGCTCTGGGTGGCCTTCGCGGCCCTGAACGGCGCGGTGGCGGTCGGGGCCGGCGCCTACGCCAGCCACGGTCTGGCGGACGCGCCGCGCGCTCAGGAGTTGTTCCGGCTGGCCGGGCAATACCAGATGTGGCACGCCCTGGCGCTCGTCGCTCTGGTCGCCCTGCTGCGCACCGCCGAAGGGCCGGCGCGGCTGGCGCTGCGCCTGTCGGGATGGCTGTTCGTGGCCGGAATCCTGCTGTTCAGCGGAACGCTCTACGCCACCGCCACCGGCGGGCCGTTGCCCATCGCCATGACGGCCCCGACCGGGGGAAGCGCCTTCATCCTGGGCTGGCTGATCCTGGCGCTGGCCGCTCTGCTGTTCGGGCGCCGCTTCCCCGGGCGGGTTTGAGCGGGGGCGTGAAGGGCACTCAGGCCGGGGCGTTGGTGGGTTCCTCGGCTCCGGCGGGGGACCCCTCGTCCTTCTTGCGGGCGGCGGGGGCGCAGAACAGCTCGTGCAGCGTGGCCATGATGGTTTGCGCCTCGTGCCCGTTCAGCGAGTAGTAGATGTTCTGGGCGGCGCGGCGCGTCCGCACCAGCTTGTCGCGGCGCAGGCGCGCCAAATGCTGGGACAGGGCCGACTGGCTCAGATCCACCAGCTCTTCCAGTTCGCCGACCGACTTTTCACCCTCGCTCAGGTAGCACAGGATGAGCAGGCGGCGCTCGTTGCTCATGGCCTTGAGCAGCGTGCTTGCCCGCCGTGCGTTGTTCTGCAGATCGGCAATGTTCATGAAACGACCGTTTCTGTCGGCGCCAAGCAACAGCGAACCGTTGCGCTCGAATCGTGCGCCGCCGGACCGCCGTTTATCGTTCGTGTTCAATCATATGGAAGAGTGTATCGCGCTGTCTACCCGTGGATGTCCCGTAGTCGTAAGAATATTCCCCGCTTTGCAGGGGCATCGTCCGGCGGAGTTGAGGGGGCGCCGCAGCCGTTCTAGAATCGCCCCGACGGTGCCCTCAAGGAGTGCAGAAAACGATGGCCGACCAGACGCTTGACGCCAAGGGGCTGCAATGCCCGCTGCCGGTGCTGCGCGCGCGCAAGGCGCTGAAGACGGTCCCCGCCGGGTCGACGCTGATCGTCGAGGCGACGGACCCCAGCGCGCCCAAGGACTTCGCCGCCTTTTGCGAGGCCACCGGAAACCGGCTGGCCTCCAGCACGGAGGAAGGGGGCGTCTACCGCTTCGTGATCGAACGTTGCGCCTGACAATGCCGTGGCGGTGCAGGCGCGCACGTTCACCGCGAAAAGGGGGTGGCGGCGGCGGTTGGGGGGATGTGACGATAAGCCCCGGAATCAGCCTGTACTTTCATTAGCGATCCAGGAACAATAGACGCAGGGAAATGCCTCGAACACGAACGAAAAAGACAGAAAAGCATGTTCACCACCCTGTTCACCCACGCCGCCTGCCTGGACCACGACACAGGGCTGGGCCATCCGGAATGCGCCGACCGGCTTCGTTCCGTGCTGGCGGCTCTTGAAACCGAAGAATTCTACATGCTCGAACGGCAGGAAGCGCCGCTCGCCACCATCGAGCAACTCTCCCGCGCCCACCCGCGGGAGCATGTGGAAAGCGTCCTCTCCTTGGTGCCGGAGCAGGACCACGCGGGAATCGACGCGGACACGGTGATCTCCCCCGGCTCGGGCGAGGCCGCCCTTCGCGCCGCCGGTGCCGTGATCGCGGCGGTGGATGCGGTGGCGTCGGGCCATTCGCGCAACGCCTTCTGCGCCGTCCGCCCGCCGGGGCACCATGCCGAGTACGAGAAGGCCATGGGCTTCTGCCTGTTCAACAACGCCGCGGTCGGCGCCTACCACGCGCGGGCGGTGCACGGGCTGCAGCGGGTGGCGGTGATGGATTTCGACGTCCATCACGGCAACGGAACGCAGGACATCTTCCAGCGCGATCCGGACATGCTGTACTGCTCCACCCACCAGTCGCCGCTCTACCCCGGCACCGGCGACGCGGCGGAGAAGGGCGAGTACGGCAACTGCATAAACGCGCCGCTCGCCGCCATGTCGGGATCGCCGGAGTTCCGGCACGCGATGACCCACATCATCCTGCCGGCCATCGACCATTTCAAACCCGACCTGCTCATCATCTCCGCCGGCTTCGACGCCCATTCGCGGGACCCGCTGGCCGGGCTTCACCTGACCGACGACGACTTCGCCTGGGCCACGCGCAAGCTGGGCGATCTGGCCCGCACCCATTGCGGCGCCCGCATCGTGTCGGTGCTGGAAGGCGGCTACAACCTGCGCGCCCTGGCCTCGGCCACCGCGGCCCATGTGCGCGAACTGATGTACTGCTGAGCTTTCCGAATCTTCCGGCCGAATCTTCCGGCTAGGCCCGTGGTGGGAGCGTAATACGCCCGCCGCGGGCCTTGCGCATTTGGGGGCCGGACCATAATTTCGGGTTTCGGTCCCATCGCGGGCACCCCATCGTATGGATCACTGGCCGGATGGATCATGGCTGACCTCGCTAAAATTCCCCCCGACATCGCCGCCCTCAGCTTCGAGGACGCGCTGGCCGAACTGGAACGCATCGTGCGCCAACTCGAGGACGGGCGCGGCAAGCTCGACGACGCGATCTCCTCCTACGAGCGCGGCACCGCGCTGAAGCGGCATTGCGAGGCGAAGCTGCGCGAGGCCCAGGCCAAGATCGACCGCATCACCGTCGCCGCCGACGGCGCCCTCGGCACCGAACCCGCCCGGATCGACTGACGTGCAGACCGACCTCAAGACAGCCATGGCCGACATGGCGGCGGATGTGGAGCGTGCGATCCTGCACCTCCTGCCGACCACCGACCTTCCCGAATCGCGCGTGCTGGAGGCGATGCGCTACGGCTGCCTGAACGGCGGCAAGCGGCTGCGCCCCTTCCTGGTCTGCCAGTCCGCCGCCCTGTTCGGCGTCAACCCCGATTGCGCTCTGCGCGTCGCCGTCGCCGTGGAATTCGTGCACAGCTATTCGCTGATCCACGACGACCTGCCGGCGATGGACGACGGCGACCTGCGCCGCGGCCAGCCGACCACGCACCGCAAATTCGACGAGGCGACCGCCATCCTGGCCGGCGACGGCCTGCTGACCTACGCCTTCGAGGTGCTGGCCGATCCGGCGACCCACGAGGACCCGCATGTGCGCTGCCAGCTCGTGGCGGCGCTCGCCAAGGCGGCGGGACCGCACGGCATGGTCGGCGGCCAGATGCTCGACCTGATCGCCGAGCACGAGACCTTCGACCTCGGCACCACGACGCGGCTCCAGCGCATGAAGACCGGCGACATGATCGCCTTTTCCTGCGAGGCCGGCGGCATTCTTGGCAAGGCCTCGCCGCCGCAGCGCCACGCGTTGCGCGCCTACGCCCACGACCTCGGGCTGGCCTTCCAGATCGTGGATGACCTTCTGGACGTGGAAGGGACGGAGGCCGAGACCGGCAAGTCGGTCGGGCGCGATGCGGAGGCCGGGAAATCGACCTTCGTGTCCATCCTCGGCCGCGACCGCGCCCGCTCCCAGGCCGGGATGCTTGCCGTCCAAGCCAAAGCGCACCTGGAGATCTTCGACGGGCGTGCCGATACCCTCAAAGCGGTCGCCGACTTCGTCGTCGCGCGGCGGACCTGAACGGAGGACGTGCTGAACGTGACC
The DNA here is from genome assembly GCF_008365375.1 of Roseomonas genomospecies 6. Lineage (GTDB taxonomy): Bacteria > Pseudomonadota > Alphaproteobacteria > Azospirillales > Azospirillaceae > Azospirillum. Next base: position 39,725 of record NZ_QOKW01000021.1, read on the forward strand.
CCGAACGACAAGACGCCGCTTCTCGACCTCGTCCACACCCCCGCCGACCTGCGCGCGCTCAAGCCCGAACAGCTCCGCCAACTGGCCGACGAGCTGCGCACCGAGACCATCAGCGCGGTGTCGGTGACCGGCGGGCATCTGGGCGCCGGGCTGGGGGTGGTCGAACTGACCGTCGCCTTGCATTACGTGTTCGAGACCCCCCAGGACCGTCTGATCTGGGACGTCGGGCACCAATGCTACCCGCACAAGATCCTGACCGGCCGCCGCGACCGAATCCGCACCCTGCGCATGGGTGGCGGGCTGTCGGGCTTCACCAACCGGTCGGAAAGCGAATACGACCCGTTCGGCGCCGGCCACAGCTCCACCTCCATCTCCGCGGGTTTGGGCATGGCGGTGGCGCGCGACCAATTGGGCCGCGACAACCATGTGATCGCCGTGATCGGCGACGGCGCGATGAGCGCCGGCATGGCCTACGAGGCGATGAACAACGCCGGGTCGGCGAACAGCAAGCTGATCGTCATCCTGAACGACAACGACATGTCCATCGCGCCCCCGGTCGGCGCGATGAGCGCGTACCTGTCGCGGCTGATCTCCTCCAAGCCTTACCTGTCGTTGCGCCATCTGGCGAAGGACATCGCGGAGCAGTTGCCGCGCCCGCTGCGCACGGCGGCGCGCCGGGCGGAGGAGTACGCCCGCGGCATGGTCACCGGCGGCACGCTGTTCGAGGAGCTGGGCTTCTACTACATCGGCCCGATCGACGGGCACAATCTGGACCATCTGCTGCCCGTCCTCCAGAACGTGCGCGACGCCGACGACGACAAGCCCGTGCTGATCCACGTCGTCACCAAGAAGGGCAAGGGCTACGGCCCCGCCGAGGCGTCCGCCGACAAGCTGCACGCGGTGGCCAAGTTCGACGTGGTCACCGGCACCCAGGCCAAGCCCAAGTCCAACGCCCCGACCTACACCCGCGTCTTCGCCAACGCCCTGATCGCCGAGGCCGAGCGCGACCCGGCCATCCTGGGCATCACCGCCGCCATGCCGTCCGGCACCGGGCTCGACCTGTTCGCCCAGCGCTTCCCGTCCCGCTGCTTCGACGTCGGCATCGCCGAGCAGCACGCGGTGACCTTCGCCGCCGGGCTCGCGACCGAGGGCTTCAAGCCCTTCTGCGCGATCTACTCGACCTTCCTGCAGCGCGCCTACGACCAGCTCGTCCACGACGTGGTGCTGCAACGCCTGCCGGTGCGCTTCGCGCTCGACCGCGCCGGTCTGGTCGGGGCGGACGGGGCGACCCACGCCGGGGCCTTCGACGTGGCCTATCTGGGCTGCCTGCCCGACATCGTGCTGATGGCCGCGGCGGACGAGCTGGAGCTGATGCACATGGTGGCGACCAGCGCCGCCATCGACGACCGCGCCTCGGCGCTGCGTTACCCGCGCGGCGAGGGGGTGGGGCTGGAATTGCCGGAGCGCGGCGCGGTTCTGCCCATCGGCAAGGGGCGGATCGTCCAGGAAGGCACCAAGGTGGCGATCCTCAGCTACGGCACGCGCCTGGGCGAGGCGCGCAAGGCGGCGGCGGAGTTGGGGGCGCGGGGCCTGTCGACGACGGTGGCTGACGCCCGCTTCGCCAAGCCGCTGGACGAGGAGCTGGTGCGCCGGCTGGCGCTGGAGCACGAGGTGCTGATCACCATCGAGGAGGGCTCGGTCGGCGGCTTCGGCAGCTTCGTGCTGCAGTACCTTGCGATGGCCGGGCTGTTGGACGGCGGGCTGAAGATCCGCCCGATGGTCCTGCCCGACCGCTTCCTCGACCATGACAACCCGGCCAAGCAGTACGAGGAGGCCGGGCTCGCCGCCCGCCACATCGTCGCCACCGCCTTGCAGGCGCTGGGGATCGAAGCGGCGGCGGTGCGCGCCTGAAGCCGGAAGGAAAGCGCTCCCGGTCGAGCCTGGACGAAGGGGCTAATGCCATTAGCCTAAGGTCGGGCGGGGCGCTTTCTCTGGTGTGGTTGGGACCGCTGTCTTACAATTCGAAAACAATAGTTAATGAACGATCCGGCAGGACTGGGTGTTGTCTGATATGCCTCAGGTGTTTGCAGCGGGTGCTGGGCGCGCATCCGACGAGAATGGCGCTTCGGCTCCGGACAGCCAGGGGATGTTCCGGTCCATCGTGGAGGCGTCTCCGACGCCGACGGCGGTGATCGACGGGGCGTCCTTTCGCTGTCTCTACGCCAACGCGACCATGCGCGCTCTCGGCCTGGGCCCGGGGCACCCGTTGGCGGACCGCTTCCCGGAGGCTTCCGCCGAGCGGCTTGCCGAGACCCTGCGCAACGGCGAGAGCGCCCGCCTGCGCCTCACGGGGCCGGAGGAGGTGTCCTGGAGCCTGAGCCTGACCGCTCTGGACGGCGGGCCGTCCCTGCTGGTCACCCTGCGCCCGTCCGAAGCGGAGTCGGGCGAAACCGCCCATCATCACGCGCGGGAGGTCAGCCACCGGGTCAAGAACACGCTCCAGCTCGTGTCGAGCCTGCTGACGCTCCAGACCCTGTCGGCCAAGGACCCCGACATGCGCCGGGCCTTTCAGGAGGCTTGCGGCCGCATCGGCACGGTGACCCAGGCGCATCAGCGCGTTCACGCCGCCGCCCGCGGAAGCCTCGTCGATTTCGGCGCTTACCTGAGCGACGCCTGCCGGGAGATGGAGAATCATTTCGCGGTCGGCGGGCCGGAACGCCGCATCACCGTGACCGTGGATCAGGCGATGCTGCCGGTGGATTCGGTGATCCCGCTCGCCCTGATCGTCAACGAACTGGTCGGCAACGCCACCAAATACGCCTACGCGCCGGGCAGTCCCGGGGAGATCGAGGTCAGCCTCGTGCCGCGGGAAGAGGGCGGACGCCGTCTGACCGTCGCCGACCATGGGCGCGGCCTGCCGCCGGGCTTCGAGGTCGCGCGGGCCGACTCGCTGGGCATGAAGGTGTCGCGGGCCTTCGCCGGGCAATTGAAGGGCAAGCTGCGGGCGGAGCCGAACGTCCCCGGCGCACGCTTCGTCCTGGACCTGCCGTTCTGACCCTTCTTCGCCTGTGACGGCTCTTCGCCTCTTGCCGAACGCCGCGTCCTGCGCCATGCATCCACCCGCTTTGATGACGGAGTCGTGAGATGGCGCGGGTGCGTGCGGACGTGGCGCTGGTGGAACGGGGGCTGGCCGAAAGCCGGGCCAAGGCGCAGGCGCTGATCCTGGCCGGGCTGGTCTATTCCGACACGAAGCGCATCGACAAGGCCGGCGACCAGCTCGCCGAGGACGCCCCTCTGTCCGTGAAGGGGCAGGACCATCCCTGGGTGTCGCGCGGCGGGCTGAAGCTGGTGAAGGGGCTGGACGTCTTCGGCATCGACCCGACCGGCCTGACCGCCATCGACGTGGGCGCCTCCACCGGCGGCTTCACCGACGTGCTGCTGACCCGCGGTGCCGCGAAGGTTTATGCGGTGGACGTTGGGCACGGGCAGTTGGCCTGGAAGCTGCGCAACAACCCGCGCGTGGTGGTTCTGGAAAAGACCAACGCCCGCCACCTGACCAGCGCCGAGATTCCGGACCCCGTGGACATCGTGGTGTGCGACGCCAGCTTCATCGGGCTGGAGGTGGTGCTTCCGGCGGCGCTGACCCTGGTCGTGCCGGGCGGGCGGCTGGTCGCCCTCATCAAGCCGCAGTTCGAGGTCGGCAAGGGCCGCGTCGGCAAGGGCGGGGTGGTGCGCGAGCCGGAACTGCACCAGGAGGTCTGCGACCGCATCCGCGCGTGGCTCGACGCGCTGCCGGGCTGGCGGGTTCTGGACGTGACCGAAAGCCCGATCACCGGCCCCGAGGGAAACAAGGAGTTCCTGATCGGGGCGGTGAAGGACCGGGGCTGACGGCTCCGCTCAGTCGTCCAGCGCGAAGGCCACGGCGGCGGCGGCGTGGAGCGCCGTCGTATTGAAAATCGGGAAATCCGGACGGTCGGCCTGATCGACCAGCAGGAAGATTTCGGTGCAGCCGAGAATCACCCCCTGTGCCCCTTCGGCGGCCAGCCGGTCGATGATATCCAGGTAACGCGCCTTGGACTCCGGACGCAGATCGCGCCGCACCAGCTCGTCGAAGATGATGCGGTCCACCGCGGCCTTCTCCGGATCGGAGGGCACCAGGATTTCCACCCCGAAACGCTCCTGGTAGCGGCGGTGAAGATCGTCGGACAGCATCGTCGGCATGGTGCCCAGCAGAGCGACCCGAGACAGGCCGGCGTCCCGGATCGCCGCGCCGGTCGGATCGGCGATGTGGATGAAGGGCGTGGCGCGCTCGGCCATGATCGGCTCGACCACGCGGTGCATGGTGTTCGACACGCACAGGATCACGTCCGCCCCGGCGCGCTCCAGCGCGTCCACCTTGCCGGACAGGTAGCGGTGCGCGGCCTGCCATTCGTTCTGCCGGACGAAATGCTCGAAGTTGCCGAAATTGACGCTGACGATGACGATCTCGCCGTTGTCCCAGCCGCCGAGCCGGGCGTTCAGCCCTTCGTTCAGCATGCGGTAATATTCGGCGGTGGCCTGGTTGCTCATGCCGCCGAGGACGCCGATGGTCTTCTGGGGCAGGGGCCGGGCGGCTGGTTTCGTCATGTCGTGATCCCGTCGGTTGAGGCGGCGGATGATAGAGCGGGCGGGAGGACCCGCCAACCGCTCACACCTTGTCCACGGCCTGCCCTTCCTGCGTGAACAGGTACGGCACGAAGCTGCGGTGGTGCTCGTCCACCGACAACTGGCTGCCGATGGGCGGGAAGGCGCGCTGCTGGCAGTCGGTGCGCTCGCAGATGCGGCAGTTCACGCCGATGGGGACGGCGGCGGCCTCGTTGGAGGTGTCGATGCCGGCGGCGTAGACGATCTCGTTGGCGTGGGTCGCCTCGCAGCCCAGCCCCACGGCGAACTGGCGCGACGGCTTCAGATAGGCGCCGCCGCGCTTGGTCACCGTGCGGGCGATGCCGATGTAGGTGGTGCGGTCGGGCATGGTGGCGAACTGCACCAGGATCTTGCCGGGCTGGGCGAAGGCCTCGTGCACGTTCCACAGCGGGCAGGCGCCGCCGAATCGCGCGAAGTGGAAGCGCGTGGCCGAATGGCGCTTGGTGATGTTGCCGGCCATATCCACCCGCACGAAGTAGAAGGGCAGGCCCCGCGCCCCCGGCCTCTGCAGGGTGGACAGCCGGTGGCAGACCTGCTCGAAGCTGGCGCCGAAGCGGCTTTGCAACTGCTCCACGTCGTGGCGCAGCGCGCGGGCCTGGGCGGCGAAGGCGCGGTAGGGCAGGACCAGCGCGCCCGCGAAGTAGTTCGCAAGCCCGACCCGGCAGATCGACCGCGCGTCCTCGCTGGAGAATTTCGCCTGGGCGACCAGATCCTCGATCATGTCGCCGAATCCCAGCAGGGCGATCTGGTGCGCCATGTGGAAGGCGCGGCTCGGGCCGTTCAGCAGGGCGGACAGGCGCAGCGTGCCGGTGCTTTCGTCGTAGCTGCGCATGGCCGTCTCGCCGTCGTCGGCGACGATCTTCACCCGCACGTCGTGCCGCCGCTTCAGATAGGCGGCCAACTCGTTCAGCAAGGCGCCGGAGTGGATCTTCTCGGTGTCCCACAGCTTTTCCGCCGCTTCGTCCAGCGGGCCGATGTAGTTGTTGCAGTAGTGGAAATAGTCGCGGACCTCCTCGTAAGGGAACTGAGGCCCGGCGAAGGTGTCGCTCTGTTCCTGGTTCGACAGGCTGTCGGCCAGCGATTGCACCCGCTCGTGCAGTTTCTGGTAGGCTTGATGCAGGCTCAGCACGCGGCGGGCCAGTTCGGGGCTGGAGCCCACGGCGCTGCGCAGTTCCGCGTTCGTCAGCGGCGCTCCGGCGAACAGGGGGTCGGCCAGGGCCTCGCGCAGGTCGGCGACCAGACGGCTGTCCTCGTCCTCCACGAAGTTGGACAGGTCCACCTCGAACACGGCGGAGATCTTCAGCAGGACCGGCAGGGTCAGCGGACGCTGGTTGTTCTCGATCTGATTCAGATAGCTCGGCGACAGGTCCAGCGTCTTGGCGAGCGCCGCCTGGGTCAGCCCACGCTGCTCGCGCAGCCGGCGGAGCTTGTAGCCGAGGAAGAGCTTTTGCATGGAAATTGCCTACCACCGAAAGATTATGTCAAAGTGCATATTCGCAATCTTGGCAAACCGTGCGCTGCGTTTGCAAATATGTTCGCAACTTCGCACATTTTTAGCGCCCGGCCAATTGCCCTCTTGTGAATCCTGTGAATAATCCAGGCGTTCCGGTGAGGGGGCCGCTGCCACAAGGTTCGCAAGGTCCTCCGCCGCTCGCCAAAGTGGGAAACGCCTGATGCAAGAAATTCTGGCCAAGTTGGACGCCATGCGCTCCGGGGCGCGGCTGGGCGGCGGTGAAAAGCGCATCGCCTCCCAGCATGCCAAGGGCAAGCTGACCGCGCGCGAGCGCATCGAACTCTTCCTCGACGAAGGCTCGTTCGAGGAGTTCGACATGTTCGTGCAGCACCGCTGCAACGACTTCGGCATGGAAGGCCAGAAGGTTCCCGGCGACGGCGTCGTCACCGGCCACGGCACGGTGAACGGGCGTCTCGTCTTCGTCTTCAGCCAGGACTTCACGGTCTTCGGCGGCTCGCTGTCGGAAGCGCACGCCGAGAAGATCTGCAAGATCATGGATCAGGCGATGAAGGTCGGCGCGCCGGTCATCGGCCTGAACGATTCGGGCGGCGCCCGCATCCAGGAGGGCGTGGCCTCGCTCGGCGGCTACGCCGAGGTGTTCCAGCGCAACGTCAACGCCTCGGGCGTCATCCCGCAGATCTCCCTGATCATGGGGCCGTGCGCGGGCGGGGCGGTGTATTCGCCGGCCATGACCGACTTCATCTTCATGGTGAAGGACAGCTCCTACATGTTCGTGACCGGCCCGGACGTGGTGAAGACGGTCACGCACGAGGTGGTCACGGCGGAAGAGCTGGGCGGTGCCGTCACGCACTCCAGCAAGTCCGGCGTTGCCGACATGGCCTTCGAGAACGACGTGGAGGCGCTGCTGCAACTGCGCCGCTTCATCGACTTCCTGCCGGCCTCCAACCGCGAGCGGGCGCCGGAGCGTCCCTGCACCGACCCGATCGACCGCGACGACCTGTCGCTCGACACGCTGGTGCCGGAGAACCCGAACAAGCCCTACGACATGAAGGAGCTGATCCTCAAGACGGTCGACGAGGGCGACTTCTTCGAGCTTCAGCCGGACTACGCCAAGAACATCATCATCGGCTTCGGCCGCATGAACGGCAGCACGGTCGGCATCGTCGCCAACCAGCCGATGGTGCTCGCCGGCTGCCTGGACATCGACAGTTCCAAGAAGGCCGCGCGCTTCGTGCGCTTCTGCGACGCCTTCGAGATTCCGATCCTCACCCTGGTGGACGTCCCCGGCTTCATGCCCGGCACCTCGCAGGAATATGGCGGCATCATCAAGCACGGCGCGAAGCTGCTGTTCGCCTACGCCGAGGCCACCGTGCCGAAGATCACCGTCATCACGCGCAAGGCCTACGGCGGCGCCTATGACGTGATGGCGTCCAAGCATCTGCGCGGCGACATCAACTACGCCTGGCCGTCGGCGGAGATCGCGGTGATGGGGCCGAAGGGTGCGGTGGAGATCATCTTCCGCGGCGACATCGGCGACACCGCCAAGATCGAGGCGCGGACCGAGGAATACCGGCAGAAGTTCGCCAACCCGTTCGTCGCGGCGTCGCGCGGCTACATCGACGACGTCATCATGCCGCACGGCACCCGCCGGCGCGTCATCAAGGCGCTGTCCATGCTGAAGAACAAGCAGCTCCAGAATCCCTGGCGCAAGCACGACAACATCCCGCTCTGAAGGCGCGCCGCCCCATGACGACCATGTTCTCCAAGATCCTGATCGCGAACCGCGGCGAGATCGCCTGCCGCGTCATCCGCACGGCGCGCCGCATGGGCATCAAGACGGTCGCCGTCTATTCCGATGCCGACAAGAACGCCCTGCACGTCGAGATGGCCGACGAGGCCGTCCACATCGGCGCCGCCCCCTCGGCGCAGAGCTACTTGCTGATCGACCGCATCGTCGACGCCTGCAAGAAGACCGGTGCCCAGGCCGTCCATCCCGGCTACGGCTTCCTGTCGGAGAAGCGCGAGTTCCAGGAGGCGCTAGCCGCCGCCGGGGTCGCCTTCATCGGCCCGGACGCCCACGCCATCCAGGCCATGGGCGACAAGATCGAGTCCAAGAAGCTGGCCAAGGCCGCGGGCGTCAGCACGGTGCCCGGCTATCTGGGCGTCATCGCCGACGACAACGAGGCGGTCACCATCGCCCGCGACATCGGCTATCCGGTGATGATCAAGGCGTCGGCGGGCGGCGGCGGCAAGGGCATGCGCGTGGCCTGGAACGACGAGGAGGCCCGCGAAGGCTTCCGGTCGGCCCAGAACGAGGCGCGCTCCTCCTTCGCCGACGACCGCGTCTTCGTCGAGAAGTACATCCAGCAGCCGCGCCACATCGAGATCCAGGTGCTGGCGGATGGGCAGGGCACGGCCCTGTATCTGGGCGAGCGTGAATGCTCGATCCAGCGCCGCCACCAGAAGGTCATCGAAGAGGCGCCGTCGCCCTTCCTCGACGCCGCGACCCGCAAGGCGATGGGCGAGCAGGCCGTGGCGCTGGCCCGCGCCGTGGACTACAAGTCCGCCGGCACGGTCGAGTTCATCGTCGACGCGGAGCGCAACTTCTACTTCCTGGAGATGAACACGCGCCTTCAGGTGGAGCATCCGGTCACCGAGCTGATCACCGGCCTCGACCTCGTGGAACTGATGATCCGCGTCGCGGCGGGCGAGAAGCTCACTCTGAAGCAGGACGACATCCACCTGCACGGCTGGGCCATCGAGTCCCGCGTCTATGCGGAGGACCCCTTCCGCAACTTCCTGCCCTCCACCGGCCGGCTGACCCATTACCGCCCGCCGTCGGAGGACCCGCATGTCCGCGTGGACACCGGCGTCTACGAGGGCGGCGAGATCTCCATGTTCTACGACCCCATGATCGCCAAGCTGTGCAGTTGGGGTTCCACGCGCGACGCCGCCATCGCCCGCATGCGCGAGGCGCTGGACCAGTATTACATCCGCGGCGTCAGCCACAACATTCCGTTCCTCGCCTCGCTGATGGCCAACCAGCGCTTCGTCGAAGGCCGGCTGACCACCAACTTCATCGCCGAGGAATACCCGAACGGCTTCCACGCCACCGACCTGCCGCCGGAGGACCCGGCGATCCTGATCGCCGTGGCCGCCGTGATCCACCGCTGCCTGAACGACCGCGACATCCAGATCACCGGCAAGATGCCGGGCAACAAGGTCCGGGTGCGCGACGACTGGGTCGTCGTGATGGACGGCAAGCAGCATCCGGTCCATGTCCATCCGGTGGACGGCAGCCCGCAGCGCATCGGCTACTCCGTCGATTTCGAGGGCAAGCACCGCGTGGTGTGGAGCGACTGGAACCTGGGCGAGCCGCTGTTCCGCGGCACCGTGGACGGTCACCATGTCTGCGTCCAGGTGGACCGCGCGGGCGTGGGTTACCGTCTGTCCCACTCCGGCAGCCAGGCGCTGGTGAAGGTGCTGACGCCGAACGCGGCGCGGCTGGACGCGCTGATGCCGGTGAAGGCGCCGCCGGACATGTCGAAGTTCCTGCTGTCGCCGATGCCCGGCCTGCTCGTCTCGGTCGCCGTCACCGAGGGGCAGGAGGTCAAGGCCGGCGAGGTGCTGGCCGTGGTCGAGGCGATGAAGATGGAAAACATCCTGCGCGCGGCGCAGGATGGCACGGTGTCCAAGGTGCACGCGACGCCCGGCTCCAGCCTGGCGGTCGATCAGAAGATCCTGGAGTTCGCGTGAGCCAAGCGGGCTCCGACAAAGAGGGAAAGGTGAAGGACGATGGCTTACGCAAACACGCTGACGCAGCGTGCCTCTTCGCTTCTTGAGACGGTCGCCCCGCGGGGCGGCCTGCTCACCGCCGCCACCGCGGCGGTTCTGGGCAGCCTGCTGCTGGCCGCCTCGGCCAAGGTGCAGGTGCCCTTCTGGCCGGTTCCGATGACGATGCAGAGCATGGTCGTCATCCTGCTGGGCATGGCCTACGGCAGCCGCCTCGCCACGGCGACGGTGCTGCTGTACCTGCTCGAAGGTCTGGCCGGCCTGCCGGTCTTCGCGGGTCCGGGCGCCGGCCCGGCCTACATGGCCGGTCCGACCGCCGGTTATCTGCTGGGCTTCGTTCTGGCCGCCGGTGTCACCGGCTGGCTGGCCGAGCGCGGCTGGGACCGCAGCCCGGTCAAGGCCGTCGCCGCCCTGGCGATCGGCCATGCCCTGCTGTTCGTTCCGGGTGTCGCCTGGATGGCCGTCCTGTTCGGCGGCGAGAAGGCCGTCGCTCTCGGTCTGACGCCGTTCCTGGCCGCCACGGTCCTGAAGACCGCGCTGGGTGCCGCGATCATGCAGGCCGCCTGGAAGGTCGTCACCCGCCGGTCGCAGGCGTAAGAGTACGGGTTGCGCTTGCCCCCACCCTAACCCTCCCCCGCTGGGCGGGGGAGGGGACTTGGGGCACCCCATCTCCCTCCCCCGCCCAGCGGGGGAGGGCCGGGGTGGGGGCAAGCGCCCCACCATTTTCATTCATCGTTCCAAATAATTGAACCACGCGGTGTCGAGGAGGCGTCCCATGTCCGAGTTTCCGAAGAAGACCCAGGCCGACTGGCAGGCGCTCGCCGCCAAGGATCTCGGCGCCAGCGGGACGCCCGACGATCTGGTCTGGAAGACTCCGGAGGGGCTGGACGTCAAGGCCCTCTACACCGCCGACGATCTTGAAGGTCTGGAACTGGACAGCCTGCCCGGCTTTCCGCCCTTCACCCGCGGCCCGCGCGCCACGATGTACGCGGTGAAGCCCTGGACCATCCGCCAGTACGCCGGCTTCTCCACTGCCGAGGAATCCAACGCCTTCTACAAGGCGAACCTGAAGGCCGGGCAGATGGGCCTGTCGGTCGCCTTCGACCTCGCCACCCATCGCGGCTATGACAGCGACCACCCGCGCGTCGTCGGTGACGTGGGCAAGGCCGGTGTCGCCATCGACAGCGTCGAGGACATGAAGATCCTCTTCGACGGCATCCCGCTCGACAAGATGTCGGTGTCGATGACCATGAACGGCGCGGTGCTGCCGATCCTCGCCGGCTACATCGTCGCGGCGGAAGAGCAGGGCGTCAGCCAGGACAAGCTGAGCGGGACCATCCAGAACGACATCCTCAAGGAGTTCATGGTCCGCAACACCTACATCTACCCGCCCGAACCCTCGATGCGGATCATCGCGGACATCATCGAGTACACGGCGCTGAACATGCCGAAGTTCAACTCGATCTCGATCTCCGGCTACCACATGCAGGAAGCCGGGGCGACGGCGGTGCAGGAGCTGGCCTTCACCATCGCCGACGGCCTCGAATACGTCCGCGCCGCCATGTCGAAGGGGCTTCCGGTCGACAAGTTCGCGCCGCGCCTGTCCTTCTTCTTCTCCATCGGCATGAACTTCTTCATGGAGATCGCCAAGCTGCGCGCCGCGCGCCTGCTGTGGTCCACCCTGATGAAGCAGAAGTTCGATCCGAAGGACGCCCGCTCGCTGGCCTTGCGCACCCATTGCCAGACCTCCGGCGTCAGCTTGACCGAGCAGGACCCCTACAACAACGTCATCCGCACCACCATCGAGGCGATGGCCGCGGTGCTGGGCGGCACCCAGTCGCTGCACACCAACGCCTTCGACGAGGCGCTGGGCCTGCCGACCAAATTCTCCGCCCGCATCGCCCGCAACACCCAGCTCATCATCGCCGAGGAGTCGGGGGTCACCAACGTGGTCGATCCGCTGGGCGGCTCCTACTACATCGAGAATCTGACCCACAGCCTCGCCAACGCCGCGCTCGACCTCATCAACAAGGTCGAGGATCTGGGCGGCATGACCAAGGCGGTGGACAGCGGCATGCCCAAGCTGCTGATCGAGGAGGCCGCCGCCCGCCGTCAGGCCCGCGTCGATCGTGGCGAGGAGGTGATCGTCGGCGTCAACAAGTACCGTCCGGAAAACCCCGAGATGGTCGACGTGCTGGACATCGACAACACCGCGGTCCGCGAGTCCCAGATCGCCCGCCTCAACCAGGTCCGCGCCGGCCGCGACGACGCCAAGTGCCGCGCCGCCCTGGAGGCCCTGACCAAGGCCGCTGCGGAGAAGTCCGGCAACCTGCTGGCCCTGTCGGTGGAGGCCACCCGAGCCCGCGCCACGGTCGGCGAGATTTCCGACGCTCTGGAGAAGGCCTTCACCCGCCATGTGGCGGTCATCCGCTCCGTCTCCGGCGTCTACGGTGCCGCCTACGAGGGCGACGAGGGCTTCAAGAAGATCCAGGAGGAGGTGTCCGCCTTCGCCGCCGAGGAAGGCCGCCGCCCGCGCATCCTCGTCGTGAAGATGGGCCAGGACGGCCACGACCGCGGCGCCAAGGTGATCGCCACCAGCTTCGCCGACATCGGCTTCGACGTGGACATCGGGCCGCTGTTCCAGACCCCGGACGAGGCCGCCCGTCAGGCGGTGGAGAACGACGTGCACGTCATCGGCGTGTCGTCGCAGGCCGCCGGCCACAAGACCCTGGTCCCGCAACTGGTCGAGGAGCTTCGCAAGCAGGGCGCCGGGGACATTCTGGTGGTCTGCGGCGGCGTGATCCCGCCCCAGGATTACGACTATCTCTACAAGGCCGGTGCGGCGGCGATCTACGGCCCCGGCACCAACATCCCGAAGGCGGCGTCCGACATCCTGTCGATCCTGCGCAAGCAGAAGGCCGCGGCGTAACCTCGGCCTGCACTTTTCCCCTCCCCCGCCCAGCGGGGGAGGGTTAGGGTGGGGGCTCCGTCCAGAACGCACCCCACCTCCCTTGACCATCGCCGCCGAAACCGACCTCTACGCTCCCGTCAAAGCCTTCCTCGAAGCCCAGGGCTATGACGTGAAGGCTGAAATCCACGGCTGCGACCTCGTGGCGGTGCGCGGGGCCGAGCCGCCGCTGATCGTCGAACTGAAGAAGCGCTTCACGCTGGACCTGCTGCTTCAGGGGGTGGACCGGCTCGCCCTGACCGACACCGTGTATCTCGCCGTGCCGCAGCCCGGGCGCAAGGCCAGCGGCGCGTCGCCTCACGACAGCGGGGTGCGAAAGCTGTGCCGGCGGCTGGGCGTCGGGCTGCTGGTCGTGGACACCGGTCGGGCGGCGGGGCACGAGGTGGAGGTTCTGCTCGACCCCGTTCCCTACAGCCCGCGCAAGGACAGGAAGCGCACCGCCCGCCTGCTGGGGGAGCACGCCCGGCGCCGGGGCGATCCCAATCGCGGCGGGTCCACCCGCGTGCCCATCGTCACCGCCTACCGCCAGGACGCGCTGCGCTGCGCCCGGCTGTTGCAGGGCGGTCCGCTGTCGCTGAAGGCGCTGCGCGCCGCCGGGGCGCCGAAGGACGCAGCGGCGATTCTCCAGCGCAACGTCTACGGCTGGTTCGAGCGGATCGCCAAGGGCACTTACGGGTTGAGCGAGGCCGGCATCCAGGGCGTGGAGACCTTCGCCCACGCTCTCGCGGCCGAGTAGGCGTCCCTTACCGCGCCGACGCGCACCAGCGCCGCCAGAGTTTGCGGAAGGCGGCCTCGTAGGCGCGGGCCAGCGCCGGGACGTCGCCGAGCGGGGAGGCCGCGACACGGCCCCGCAAACCGGCGCGCAGGGCGGCCAGCGCGTCGAGGTCGGCGGCCAGCGCCGCCGCGCGGGCGGCGTAGGCGTCGGCATTGGGGGCGATCAGGTCCGGCAGTCCGGCGGAGGTCATGATGGCGCCGCCGACCCGCGCGATTCCCAGGTCGCGGGGGCGCCCCGCCGGAACCACCACGGGCACCCCCATCCACAGCGCCTCGCAGGTCGTCGTGTGGCCGTTGTAGGGGGTGGGGTCCAGCCCGATGTCCACATCGTTGTAATCGGCGAAGTTGGCGCGGATGCCGGAGGGCGGCAGGCGAAGCTCCAGCCGGTCCGCCGTCACGCCGTGGCGGGCGAACAGCCCGATCAGATGGGCGCGCGAGGCCGGATCGCGCATCGCCTTGTATTTCAGCAGCAGGCGGGAGCCGGGAACGGCCTTCAGGGCGCCCGCCCACAGGTCCGCCGTCTCCTCGGTGATCTTGCTGGGGTTGTTGAAGGAGCCGAACGTGACGAAACCGTTGCGCAGCGCGGGCAGGGGTCCGACCTCCGGCGCTTCCGGAGGCCCCTGATAGGCCCAGGAGAAGCGGGGGAGCCGCAGCAACGGCTCGGCGTAATGCGCCTCCTCGCCCGGCGGGGCGAGCAGGGCGTCAGTGATGCAGGCGTCGAAGCGGTCGATGCCGGTCGTCACGATGACCACCGCCGTGGTCACCTGCACCGGCGCCGGGCGCCGGGTGAAGACGCCCAAACGGTTGCCCGCCGTGTGGGCGGCCAGATCGACCAGCACGTCCACACCGTCCTGCCTTATCCGGGAGGCCAGTTCCTCCTCGGTCAGCGGAGCCGCCTCGCACCAGCGGTCGGCCAGGGCGCGGAAACGATCCGTCTTGGCGTCGGGGGCGGTGACGGTCGAATAGAACAGCAGTTCCACCGCCGACCGGTCGAAGGCGCGGAACAGCGGCTCCATGTAGAAGGAGAAGGCGTGGTGGCGGAAATCGCCGGACACCAACCCGATGCGCAGGCGGCGCTCCGGGTCGGGATCGTTCGCCGGGCGCGGCATGGGCTCCGCGACCGCGAAACGTTCCGCCCAGCGCCGCGACTCCTTCAGAAGGTCCGGGCCATCCTGACCGCTGCGGTAGAGCAGGGCGCACAGGTGGCGGCTGCGCGCGTCGCGGTCGTCGGGGTTGAGCCGGACGGCCCGGCGGAGCAGCGGAAGCGACTCCTCCACCCGCCCCATCAACCCCAGCGCCCCCGCGAGATTGCTGAACGCCCCGGCATGCCCCGGTTGCAGCGCGAGTGCCCGCCGCGCCGCCTCCGCCGCCGCGCCGTAGCGTCCCATGGCCTCGGCGGCGGCGGACAGGTTGACCCAGCCATCGACATGGCCGGGCTGCACCGCCAGCGCCCGCCGGCAGGCGGCGGCGCCGTCCGCGGAGCGCCCGGCTTCGTCGAGCAGCAGGCCCAGGTTGCTCAAGGCTTCGGCATGGCCGGGGTCGAGCGCCAGCGTGCGGCGGAACTCCCGCAGGGCACAGGTCCGGTCGCCCAGCGCGTAGAGCGCCGCCGCGCGGTCGAAGCGGATGCCCGCGTCGTCCGGCATCAGCCGCACCGACCGCGCCAGCAGCGCCGCGGCCTCCGCCCGCCCGCCGGCGTCGCGGTGGGGCCGCGCCATGATCTGCAACAGCAGGGCCGCGCGGCCCGACGCGCGGTGGTCGCCGGGCACCAGCCGCACCGCGCGCTCCAGCGCCGTGACCGCCGCTTCGCGTCGATGGGTGCCGCCATGGGGCAGGGCGTTGCCGAACCGGTACCAGCCCTCCGCCGAGGCGGGAGCCAGCGACAGGGCGCGGCGATAGGCCGCCGCCGCCCGCTCGGGCTGCCCTGCGGCGTCCAGAATGTTGGCGAGGTTGGACGGATAATCCGCCGCGTCGGGACGCAGCGCCATGGCCTCGCCGATCAGTGCCGCGGCTTGCTCCACGCGCCCGGTCTGCCCACACAGCACGCCGAGCAGGTGCCGCGCGTCCGCCTGCTCCGGATCGGCGTCCAGGATGCGCCCGTACAGGATCTCCGCCTCGGCCAACCGTCCGTTCATGTGGTGGTCGAGAGCGGCGGCGAGGGCTTCGGCTATGGTCGCCAGGGCGGGCCTCCGGTGTCCGGGTGCGCGGTTGAGGGTCGGAAGTTCTTTTCGCCCATCGCGGCCCGTCCGTCCACTGCCGGACGGGCGCTCATTCGACGAAATCCTCGCGGCTGAGCCCGTAGCGTTTCAGCTTGTCGTAGAAGGTCTTGCGGGGAATGTTCAGCGCCTCGATGGCGGCCTTCACGCTGCCCTTGGCACGCGCCAGTTCGCTTTCGATCAGGCTCTTCTCGAACAGGTCCACGCGCTCCGCCAGCGACAGGCCGTTGGCCGCCGGGGGTGGAGCGGCGGCGCCCACTGCGGACAGCGCGTCGTCCAACCCCAGGACAAAGCGGTCGGCGGCGTTGCGCAACTCGCGGACGTTGCCGGGCCAGTCGTGGGCCATCAGCCGCTGCACCTGCGCCGGGGACGGCGCGCGCGGCTCGCGGTTGTAGCGGGCGGCGGCCTGGACGACGAAATGCTGGAACAGCAGGGGAATGTCGTCGCGGCGGTCGCGCAGCGGCGGGATGGTCACCACGACGACGTTGAGGCGGTAATAGAGGTCCTCGCGGAACTTGCCCTCGCTGGCCGCCTTGCGCAGGTCCACCTTGGTCGCGGCGACGACGCGCAGGTCCACGGGGATCAGTTCGTTCGAGCCCAGCGGCTCGACCACCCGCTCCTGGATCACCCGCAGCAGCTTGACCTGGAGCGACAGCGGCATGCTCTCGATCTCGTCCAGGAAGAGGGTGCCGCCGCTGGCGTGCTCGATCCGTCCGATGCGGCGCTTGCCGGCCCCGGTGAAGGCCCCGGCCTCATGCCCGAACAGTTCGCTTTCGAAGATCGCCTCGGGCATCGCCCCGCAGTTCAGGGCGACGAAAGGGTTCTTGCGGCGGATGCTGCCGGCGTGGAGCGCGCGGGCGACCATTTCCTTGCCCGTTCCGGTCTCGCCCAGCACCAGCACGTCGGCGTCGGTGTCGGCCACGGCGGCGATGGCCCCGCGCAGCCGCTCGATCCCCGGCGTCCGCCCGACGATGGGGGAGGCGTCCCCGGCGGGCAGTCCGGCCAGCCGGTCGCGCAGGAGCCGGTTCTCCAGGACCAGCCGGCGCTTCTCCACCGCGCGCCGCGTCACCTCGACCAGCCGGTCCGACGGGAAGGGTTTTTCCAGGAAGTCGTAGGCGCCGCGCCGCATCGCTTCCACCGCCATCGGCACGTCGCCGTGGCCGGTGATGAGGATGACCGGCAGCTCGGGGTCCAGCGCCAGGGCGCGTTCCATCAGTTCCAGGCCGTCCATCTGCGGCATGCGCACGTCGGTGACCAGAGCGCCGGGCCAGTCGCGGCCCAGATGCCGCAGGGCGCGCTCCGCCCCGTCGCAGGCGGTGACGTCGAAGCCCGCAAGCTCCAGCGCCTGCTGCCCGGCGAGGCGGACGGCCCGCTCGTCGTCCACGAAAAGGACGGAGCCGCCCGTGGCGATGCTGCCGGTCGTCATGTCTGGGTTTCCCTGCGCTTGAGGCGGACGGTGAAGAGGGCGCCGCCCTCCGGATGGTTGGCGGCGGAAAGGCTGCCGCCGAAATCCTCCACGATGCCGTGGCTGATCGACAGGCCGAGCCCCACCCCGTCGCCCGCCTCCTTGGTCGTGAAGAAGGGCACGAAGATGCGTGGCAGATCGGCCTCCGCGATGCCGGGGCCGCTGTCGTGGACGGTCAGCACCGCCTCGTCCCCTTCCTCGGACAGGGCGATCCGGACATGGCGGCGGGGGGAGCCGCGCATGGCGTCGGCGGCGTTGCCGATCAGGTTGACCAGCACCTGCTGCAACCGCACGTCCTCCCCGGTGACCGGCAGGGGGCCGGGCGGCAGGTCGGTCTCCACCGTCACGGAGTCGCGACGCAGCCGGGCCTCCAGAAGCGCGAGAGCCTGCCCGACGGCGGCCTGGACAGAGACGGGGCCGAGCGTGCCGGACGCCCGCCGGGCGAAGCCCTTCAGGCTGCGGGTGATGGCGGCCATGCGGTCGGTCAGGTCGGCGATTTCGGTCAGGTTGTCGCGCACCGAGTCGGGGCGCCCGCGCTCCAGAAGCACCACGGCGTTGTCGGCGAAGCTGCGGATGGCGGCCAGCGGCTGGTTGATCTCGTGCGCCATGGCCGCCGACATCTGGCCCAGCGCCGCCAGCTTCGCCGCCTGGGTCAGCTCGTTTTCGGTGGCGCGCAGCTCCGCCGTGGCGGCGGCCACGCGGCGCTCCAACTCGACCCGCGCCTCCTCCTGAAGGGCCAGCCGCTCCACGAGATTCAGGCGCCGCTGGGCCAGCGCGTGGCCGGTCAGGGCGGCCAGGGCGACCACCGCGGCGGCGAGCAGGCCGGCCTGCTGGGCGCGGGTGGCGACCGGGGCGAGGCTGGTCAGGGCGTGGATGGTCCAATCGCCGCCGGGTACCGCACCGGATTGCAGGAGGTGGCGCCGCTCCGCGTTCCCCTCCCTCAGCGTGATCCGGTCGGACGCCCCGCCGAAGGCCCAGGGCAGGGTGGGGATCTCCTCGGTCGGGGTGGACTCCGTGGCGGGAAGCGTGACCGGCAGGCGGCGGGGCAGGGCGTTGTAGCGCCAGCCTTCCACGTTGGTGATGAAGACGATGCCGTCCCGGTCGGTGACCAGCACCTTCTCCCGCCCGTGGGACCACGCCCGTTCCAGCTCCTGGAAGCCGACCTTCAGGACCACGACGCCCGCCGCACGCCCCTCTGTGCGGTTTTCCGCCATCACCCGCTGGGCGGTGTAGTAGCCGGGGACGAGCGACGTGGTGCCGAGCGCGAAATGATGCCCTTCCCCCCGCTCCATGGCCGATTGGAAATAGGGGCGGTAGCTGAAATTCTGCCCGACGAAGCTGGCCGGGGCGTTCCAGTTGCTGGCCGCGACGGTGGTGCCCGCCGGGTCCATGACGTAGAGGGCCGAGGCGTTCAGCGTGGCGGCGATGGACTCCAGCCTGCGGTTCATGCGGTCCACCCGCTCCGGGGCGGGATCGCGCAAGAGGTCGGCGACCTCGCGGTCGCGGGCGAGCACCATCGGCACGGCGGCGTGCCGCTCCAGCTCCGTCCGCAGGTTGGATTCATAGAGCGAGAGCTGCGCCGCCCCCTGCTCGCGCAGGGACTCGCTCGCGTTGTCCGCCGCCCAGCCCGCCGCCACCGCCGCGGCCAGAGGCATGCCGACCACCAGAACGGCCAGCATCACCCGCCGCGGCCGGGCGAACCAGCCCCGGTTTTGCGGAAATGTCCAACGGGTGGGGGCGATCCTAACCAACGGTCCTCAGCTCATGCCGCATCGCAACAAGACATCGTGATGTGCGGATTTTCGCACATGGATTCCGGCCCTGTCGTGCGGATTCTGACCCACGCGCTTCGTCGGAGCGCTGCGAATCCTCGCTTTTGTCCTTGGCACACCGCTTGCTTTCACAGGGGCATGACGGGCCGGCCGCCGACCGCGAACCAAGAGCGGCAGCCCCTTCCAAGGAACGCCACGAGGAGACGAGCATGCACGACCAAGGGCAGCCCCAGAAAAAGCCGCTCTACACGAACCTGACCTTTCAGGTTCTGTCCGCCATCACCATCGGCATCCTTCTCGGCCATTTCTATCCGGCCCTTGCGGTGCAGATGAAGCCGCTGGGCGACGTCTTCATCAAGATGATCAAGATGGTCATCGGCCCGATCGTTTTCCTGACCGTCGTCACCGGCATCTCCTCCATCGGCGACATGAAGAAGGTCGGTAAGGTCGGCGGCAAGGCGATCCTGTATTTCGAGATCGTCACCACCTTCGCCCTGGGGCTCGGCCTTCTGGTCGTCAATCTGGTGAAGCCCGGCGCCGGCATGAACATCCAGGCCGGTTCGCTGAAGGCCGATGCCGTTGCCAAATACGCGACCGAGGCGCAGAACCACACCACCATCGACTTCCTGGTCAACATCGTCCCGGACAACGTCGTCGGCGCCTTCGTCAAGGGCGACATGCTGCAGATCCTGTTCTTCGCGGTGATCTTCGGCGTCGCGCTGTCCGCCATGGGACAGAAGGGCAAGGTGGTCGAGGACATGTTCGAGAAGGTGTCGCACGCCATGTTCGGCGTGATCGGCATCCTGATGCGCGTCGCCCCGCTGGGTGCCTTCGGCGCGATGTCCTTCACCATCGGCAAGTACGGCGTGTCGTCGCTGACCTCGCTGGGCCAGCTCATGGCCGCGGTCTACATCACCATGGCGCTGTTCGTCTTCGTCGTGCTGGGCAGCATCGCTCGCCTGTACAACTTCAGCCTGTGGTCCTTCCTGCGCTACATCAAGGACGAGCTTCTGATCGTGCTCGGCACCTCCTCGTCGGAGTCCGTTCTGCCCCGCATGATGGAGAAGATGCAGAAGTTCGGTTGCTCCAAGCACGTCGTCGGCCTCGTCATCCCGACCGGCTATTCCTTCAACCTGGACGGCACCTCCATCTACCTGTCGATGGCCGCGATCTTCATCGCCCAGGCCTTCAACATCGACCTGACGATCTGGCAGCAACTCACCATTCTCGGCCTGCTGATGCTGACCTCGAAGGGGGCGGCTGCGGTCACCGGCGGCGGCTTCGTGACGCTGGCGGCCACCCTGTCGGCCACCGGCCAGCTTCCCATCGAAGGTCTGGCGCTGCTGCTGGGCGTGGACCGCTTCATGTCGGAGGCCCGTGCGATCACCAACCTGATCGGCAACGGCGTCGCCACCGTCGTGGTCGCCAAGATGGAAGGCGAGTTCGACGAGACCAAGGCGGTCGCCGAATACCAGCAGCACTTCAAGGAACCGGCCCTGGCCCGCGTCTGAGGCGGGGCCGGCCTCCGGTCCAACCTCCGGTTCCCGAGGGGGGTGAAAAGGAGAGGGCGGTCCGCCACGGGCTGCCCCTTTCCCATTCCGGTGCTCGGGCAATTCGGGTATAAGCCGGAGGGGAAACAGTTCGTCGTTCGGCAAATTAACTGAAATTAAGTTAAAAGGGGAGAGGACGTATGTCCGGCGACTTCGACGCTATGGCGCTTGAGTACCACCGGAACCCGAAGCCCGGTAAGCTGGCGATCACCGCCACCAAGCCCATGGCGAACCAGCGCGACCTCGCGCTGGCCTACTCGCCGGGCGTGGCCGCGGCGTCCAGCGCCATTGCCGCCGACCCGGCCCAGGCCGCGGAACTGACGGCCCGCGCGAACCTCGTCGCGGTCGTCACCAACGGCACGGCGGTGCTGGGGCTGGGCGACATCGGTCCGATGGCCGCCAAGCCGGTCATGGAAGGCAAGGCCGTCCTCTTCAAGAAGTTCGCCGGCATCGACTGCTTCGACCTGGAGTTGAACGAGAAGGACGTTGACGGCCTGGTGGACACCATCGTCCGCCTGGAGCCGACCTTCGGCGCCATCAACCTGGAAGACATCGCCGCCCCGGCCTGCTTCGAGGTGGAGCGCCGCTGCCGCGAGCGGATGAAGATCCCGGTCTTCCACGACGACCAGCACGGCACCGCCATCGTGGTGGGGGCCGCCGTCCTGAACGGGCTGAAGCTGGTCGGCAAGGACATCTCTACCGTCAAGGTCGTCTCGACCGGCGGCGGGGCCGCGGGCATCGCCTGCCTCGACCTGATGCTCAGCCTGGGCGTGAAGCGCGAAAACGTCTGGCTGGTCGACCGCATCGGCGTGGTCCACAAGGGCCGCAACGAGGAGATGAACCCCTACAAGGACGCCTACGCGCAGGAGACGGACGCCCGCGTGCTGGACGACGTCATCGACGGGGCGGACATCTTCCTGGGCCTGTCCGGCGCCAAGGTGCTGAAGCCCGAAATGCTGATGCGCATGGCGGACAAGCCGCTGGTCCTGGCGCTCGCCAACCCGGAGCCGGAGATCATGCCGGATCTCGCCCGGCAGGCCCGCCCCGACGCCATCATCGCCACGGGCCGGTCGGACTTCCCCAACCAGGTCAACAACGTCCTCTGCTTCCCCTTCATCTTCCGCGGCGCGCTGGACGTCGGCGCGACGACGGTGAACGAGGAGATGAAGATCGCCGCGACCCACGCCATGGCCAGCCTCGCCCAGGCGGAGCCGTCGGACGTGGTGGCCGCCGCCTATGTGGGTGAGAACTTGCGCTTCGGCCCGGACTACATTCTTCCGAAGCCCTTCGACCCCCGTCTGGTCATCGAGGTGTCGTCGGCCGTCGCCAGGGCGGCCATGGAGTCGGGCGTGGCGACTCGCCCCATCGCCGATTTCCGCGCCTACCGCGACAGCTTGGGCCAATACGTCTTCCGCTCCGGCCTCGTCATGAAGCCGGTCATCACCAAGGCGAAGGCGGCGCCCAAGCGCATCGTCTACGCCGAGGGCGAGGACCCGCGCGTCCTGCGCTGCGCCCAGGTGGTGGTGGACGACGGCATCGCCCAACCGATCCTGCTGGGCCGCGCCGACGTGATCGAGCGGACCATCGCCGACATGGGCCTGCGCATCCGCCCCGGCAAGGATGTGGAGGTGATCGAGGCCGCCCGCGACCTGCGCTGCCACAACTACGCCGAGGTCTACCGGCAGCGCATGGGCCGCCGCGGCGTGTCGCCGGCCAACGCGCTGAACGTCGTGCGCACCCAGCCGACCGTCTTCGGCGCGCTGATGGTCCGCCGGGGCGAGGCCGACGGCATGGTCTGTGGCACGTCGGGCCGCTACGGCGACCACTTCAACCACGTCATGGACGTGATCGGCCTGCGCAAGGGCGTGAAGGTGGCTGGCGCCATGAACGGCCTGATCTCGCAGAAGGGCACGCACTTCATCTGCGACACCTACGTCAACCCCGACCCGACCGCCGAGCAGGTGGCCGAGATCGCCCGGCTGGCGGCGGAGGAGGTGAAGCGCTTCGGCATCGAGCCGAAGGTGGCGCTGCTCTCCCACTCCAACTTCGGCAGCGCGGAAACGCCGTCCGCCCGCAAGATGCGGCAGGCCTACCAGCTCATCGCGGAGGAGATGCCCGATCTGGAGGTGGACGGCGAGATGCACGCCGACGCCGCCCTGTCGGAGGTGCTGCGCAAGGGCGTTCTGCCCGACAGCCGCCTGAAGGGCGAGGCGAACCTGCTGGTCATGCCGACGCTGGACGCCGCCAACATCGCCTTCAACATGCTGAAGATCATGGCCGACGCGCAGAATGTCGGGCCGATGCTGCTGGGGGCCGCGCGTCCCGTGCACATCGTCACCCCGTCGGTGACCACGCGCGGTCTGGTCAACATGACGGCGGTGGCGGTTGTGGACGCCCAGCTCGCCGCCCCGGTCAACGCGGCTCCGCGTCCCCCGGCGATGCAGGACGGCGCGGACTGAGCAACAACGGTCGATGATCCCCTCTCCCGTCCCGGGAGAGGGGATGAATGGCGGCCAACGGAATGGTTCCCGACGATCCCCCCATCCTGGCGGCGCTGGCCGCCCGTCACCACGCCGAGGGACGGTTGGCCGAGGCGGTGACCGCCTACACCGACGCCTTGCGGCTGGACCGGCGCAACCCGGCGCTGCTCTACGGATTCGGGCTGGTGCTGCGCGATCTCGGGCAGGTGGAGGGGGCCGCCAAGTGCCTCGAGGCGGCCTTTGCGCTCGATCCCGATGGCGTGAACTCCATTGGCGTGGACGCGGCGGATTGCCTGGGCACGCTCCGCGCCGGTCAGGGCCGTTTCGCGGAGGCCGAAGCCTGCCACCGCGCCGCTCTGGCGCGGCGGGCCGACCGGGCGCCGGTCTGGAACAATCTGGGAAACGCGCTGAGCCGGCAGGCGCGCGCGGCGGAGGCTCTGGCGGCGTGGCGGCGCGCCGTGCTGCTCGACCCCGCTCTTCCGGAAGGGCTGTCCAACCTCGGCAACGGGTTGCGCGACGCGGAGCGGCTGGAGGAGGCCGAGCGGACGCACCGCCGCGCCCTGCGGCTGATGCCGGACGAGCCGCAGGCGAACAACAATTTCGGTCATGCGCTGCAAGGGCGGCTTCGCCACGCGGAGGCGGCGCGCTGGTTCCGCCGCGCCCTGGCGCTCGATCCCGGCTATGCGGCGGCGCTCTGCAACCTCGGTCTGGCCGTGCAGCGGCTGGGCGACGGGTGGCGGGCGGAGACGCTCTACGGACGGGCGCTGCGGCTGATGCCCGATCTGGCGCTGGCCCATTTCAACCGCGCCCTGCTTCGTCTGGAGCGCGGCGATCTGGCGGAGGGTTGGGCCGGCTATGGCTGGCGCTTCGCGTCGGGGCAGGTGCGGGCGGGGCGGCAGCCGCGGATTCCGGCGTGGCGCGGCGAGGATATGACCGGCCGGCGCCTGCTGGTGTGGGGGGAGCAGGGCGTGGGCGACACCATCCTGTTCTCCTCCCTCTGCGCCGATGCCATCGCCCGCGCCCGGTCCGTGGTGATCGAGACCGACCGGCGGCTTGTGCCTCTGTTCGCCCGCTCCTTTCCGACCGCTCTGGTCCGACCCCAGCGCCCCGATGCGGAGGGGGTGCCCGACTGCGACCTGCATGTCCCCATCGGCTCCCTGGCGCGGGTCTTCCGCCGGAGCCTGTCCGATTTCACGGCGCGCGGCGGCAGCGATGGCGGCGGTGATGGTGGCGGCTGGCTGGTGCCCGATCCCGCGCGGGTGGCTGTCTGGCGGGAGCGGGTCGCGGCGCTCGGCCCCGGCTTGAGGGTGGGGATCGGCTGGCGCAGCGCGCTGATGACCGAATCGCGCCGGACCGCCTACAGCCGGCTCGACCAGTGGGCGCCGCTGTTCGCCCTGCCGGGCGTGGTCTTCGTCAACCTCCAGTACGGCGCGTGCGAGGCCGAGCTGGCCGCGGCGGAGGACCGCTTCGGGGTGAGGGTCCATCGCTGGAACGATCTGGACTTGGCCGACGATTTCGACGGGACGGCGGCGCTGATGACGGCGCTGGATCTGGTGATTTCGCCCGCCATGGCGGTGGGGGAACTGGCGGCGGCGCTCGGCGTGCCGGTCTGGCGGTTCGGACGGCGGGACTGGACCCAGCTCGGCACCACGGTGCGGCCCTGGTTTCCGGCGCAACGCCTGTTCCAGCCTCGGCCTGGGGAGGACGCCGCCGATGCGCTGGAGCGCATGGCCGCGCAACTTGCCGGGCGCCCTATCCGAAATTTCGGCGAAAAACAAATCGCAACCTTACGTGCTTTGCGGTAGGATAGGGGTTCAGCGATCCATTCGCGCGTCTCCAAACCGGCCCGAACCGGGGCGCGCCTGAAGGGAGAGGGTGTCATGTCAGACGCAATGGCCGGCGTCGGCCAGATGGTCGCGGACCTCAACAAGTCCGTTTCCGCCGCCGTCGAACGCCTGAATGCCCAGCGGGAGGCCCAGTCGGCGGCGGCCGCGAACGTGCAGGAATTCCGCAAGGACGTCCGCAAGTCCTCGGTCAACACCCCCGGCTTCGCCACGGACATCGGCGTCCTCGCCAAGAACATGACCCGCCTGAACGTGGTCGGCGCGCTGGGTGCCAACGACCCCGTCGATTTCTACAAGTTCCGCGTGACCACGAAAGGTGAGATGACGCTGGGGCAGGTCGGCGACGAAGGGCTGCGAGTCCAGGTCATGTCGAAGTTCGGCACCGTCGTCGCCGACAGCGACAAGGGCGCCGGAAAGCAGCACGACGCCTTCAAGAGCATGATGCAGGGCGAGTTCGAACTCGACCGCGGCGAGTACACGCTGCGTTTGACGCGCGAAAAAGGCCAGTCCGCCAAGGACCCCAAGAATTACGCCATCCAGCTCAGCATGGGCAGCTACACGCAGGATTACGACACGGTCGCCAAGGCGCCGAAGAAGGGGGAAAGCCCCTTCAACCTCTCCACCGGCCAGCAGGCCATGCTGGACGGGTTGAACCAGGCGGCCGCGAGCCTGAATTCCATTCCCACCGGCCAGTCCGGCACGCAGAAGCTGATGGGCAGCTTCAACCTGTTCGTCTGATCGCGTTCGTCTGACGCACTCTTCCGTTCGCCGTCCCGTTCCCCGTTGAATGCCGAAGCCCTTCCCCTACCCTTGGGGGAAGGGCTTTTCCATTGGGGCTTCACGGACTTCCCCGGTCGAAACCCACTCCGGCGCTATCCGCATTCCACGGACCTTTCCTCCTCGGGAAATGTTAAGCCAACGCTATGACCGCTTTGGACCACCCGATCATTCTCTGCCACGACTGCGGGGTGCCGCATGTCCTGCCGCCGGCCTTGCCCGGACACCGCGCGGAATGCCGCCGTTGCGGCGCGGTGCTGCGCCATTTCCGGACGGGCGGGCTGGAGCATGGGACGGCGCTTGCCATCGCTTCGGCGATCCTGTTCGTCACCGCCAACCTGTTTCCGATCCTGACCTTCGAACTGGAAGGGAGGGCGCAGACGGCCACCCTGCTCAGCGGCTCCGTGGCGCTGTGGAACGGCGGATACGAGGTGCTGGGCGCCCTGGTCTTCTTCGTGCTGTTCCTGGCGCCGCTGGCGCAGGTTCTGGGAACGCTCTACGTCGTGATGCCGCTCGCCGCGGGGCGGACCGCGGCGCCGGGGGCGGCCTGGATCTTCCGGACGGTGGGGCGGCTGCGCCGCTGGGCGATGGCGGAGGTCTTTCTGCTGGGCCTGATCGTCGCCTACGTGAAGCTGTCCGATCTGGCGGAGTTGGAGGTGGGGCCGTCGCTGGCCGCGCTGGTCGCCTTCATCCTGGTGCAGGTTTGGGGGCAAGCCACCCTCAGCCCCTTCGAGGTGTGGGAGCGGATCGCGCCGCAGACGCGCGTGGCGCAGACGGCCGGCGCCGATCCGGAGCGGCTGACCGCCTGCCACGACTGCCGTCAGGTGGTCGCCGGGACGGCAAACGGTGATGGGGGAGGCGACTGCCCGCGCTGCGGCGCCGGGTTGCACCGGCGGAAGCCGGACAGCCTGCGGCGAAGCTGGGCGCTGATCTGCGCCGCGACGATCCTCTACATCCCGGCGAATCTGCTGCCGATCATGACGGTGGTCTATTTCGGCGCGGGCCAGCCAGACACCATCCTGTCCGGGGTGGAGGCGCTGATCGTGGCGGAGATGTGGCCGGTGGCCCTGCTGGTCTTCTTCGCCAGCATCACCGTCCCGGTTCTGAAGCTGATCGGGCTGGTCTATCTGCTGGTCACCGTGCAGCGGCGATCGCCGGAGCGGCAGCGGGACCGGACGCGGCTGTACCGGATGATCGAGGGGGTGGGGCGCTGGTCCATGGTGGACATCTTCATGATCTCGCTCCTGGCGGCTCTGGTCCAACTGGGCGCCATCGCCACCATCCATGCGGAGCTTGGGGCCGTCGCCTTCGCGGCGGTCGTCGTCATCACCATGCTGGCGTCGGAGTCCTTCGATCCGCGCCTGATCTGGGACGCGGCCCGGCGGCAGGACTCCTCCCATGACTGAGCGGAACTCCACGGAGCCGGTCAGCCCGGTGGTCCGCCGCCGCCGCGGTCTGCCGCTGGTCTGGCTGGTGCCGCTGGTCGCCGCTCTGGTCGGCGGATGGCTGGCCTGGACGACGCTGAGCGGGCGTGGCCCGACCATCACCATCACCTTCGACACGGCGGAGGGGCTGGAGCCCGGCAAGACCCGCGTGCGCTACCGCGACGTGGATGTGGGGACGGTGCAGGGGGTGGCGGTCTCGCCCGATCTGGCGAATGTCATCGTCACCGTGCGGATGGTGAAGGGGGCGGCCTCCTACCTCAACGACCGGACGAGATTCTGGGTGGTGAAGCCCCGGCTGGGTTTCGGCGGCGTGTCGGGCCTCAGCACGCTGGTTTCGGGCGCCTACATCGGGATGGACCCGGGAATGGGGAACGGCGAGGCGATGACCGCCTTCCGGGGGCTGGAGGAGCCGCCGCTGATCCGCTCCAGCTCGCCGGGGCGGCGCTTCGCGCTGCAGGCCGACCGGCTGGGCGGGCTGGGGCCGGGGGCACCGATCTACTACCGCGGCATCCAGGTCGGCGAGGTGGTGGGGTACGAGTTCTCCCAGGACTGGCAGTCGCTGACCATCCCGGTCTTCATCCATGCCCCCTATGACCGGATCGTCCGGCCCAACACCCGCTTCTGGAACGCCAGCGGCCTGTCGGTGACCATCGGGCCGGAGGGGCCGACGGTCGCGCTGGAATCGCTCCAGTCGCTGGCGACGGGCGGGGTGGCCTTCGAGACTCCCGGGCTGGGCGGCCCCTCCGACAACGGGGAGATCGCGGCGGAGGGCACGGCCTTCCCCCTCTACGACAGCCGCAACGCCGCCAGCGATGCGCGGTACACCCGGCGGGTGCCCTTCCTGGTGCATTTCGACGGGTCGGTCCGCGGCCTGCATCCGGGGTCCGCGGTGGAGTTCCGCGGCATCCGCGTGGGCGAGGTGACCGACATCCGCCTGGACGTGGACCCGGTGACCGGCGAGGCCCGCATTCCGGTGACCCTGAACATCGAGCCGGAGCGGCTGGACGGCGACCGCGGCACCGCGCACGACGCCGAGACCGCCTATGCCCGCATGAAGGTGCTGGTGGAGCAGGGGCTGCGGGCGCAGTTGCGCACCGGCAACCTGCTGACCGGCGAACTGATCGTGACGCTCGACCTGTTCCCCGACGCGCCGAGGGAGACGCTCATCACCGGCGGCCCCTATCCGGAGTTGCCGTCCCAGCCGAACGTCCTCGACACGGCGACCCGCACCGCCACCGACCTGATGAACGAGCTGGCCCGCGCGCCCATCGCCGAGACGGTGACGGAGCTTCGCTCAACCATCCAGAAGGCCGGCGCGCTGCTCGGCTCGCCGGAGGTGGCGCAGGCCGTCGTCTCGCTCAGCCGCTCCCTGGCGGAGCTGGAGAAGACGACCCAGGCGCTGGGCACGGAAGGGGGGCCGACCATCCGCGCCCTGCGCGACGTGGCGGAGAACACGTCGAAGCTGGTCCGGCAGGCGGAACGGACCCTCGGCAGCACGGACAGTCTGGTCAATTCGTCCCGCCCCGCGGTCAGCGACCTGCAAGGGCTGGTGCGCGAACTGACCGCGGCGGCCCGGTCCATCCGTGGGCTGACCGATTATCTCGAACGCCATCCCGAAGCCCTGATCCGGGGCAAACGCGGTTGAGGATTTCCATGGCCCCAATTCCGAACGTCCGTCGCCTCCTGCTGTGCGCCTGCGCCGTCGCTCTGCTCGCCGCTTGCGGAACGCCGCCCAGCCGCTTCTACCACCTGAACGCCACCGCGCCGGACGCCGCCCAGCCGCGGAGCGGCGAAGGCCAGCGGCGGGTGATCGGCCTCGACGGGGTGGAGATTCCCGGCTATCTCGACCGCCCCGAACTGGTGCTGCGCGCGCCGGGCAACCGGCTGGTCGTCATGGAGTTCGACCGCTGGGGCGGCCCCATCGACGAGATGGTGACCCGCACGCTGCTGCGGAATCTGGAAGCTGACCTTCCGGGGGCGGAGGTGGTCGGCCTGCCGCTCCAGCGTGATTTTCCGCTGTCCCAGGTGGTCGAGGTGACCTTGGACCGCTTCGACGCGACGGAGGGCGGGCCGGCGGTGCTGGAAGCGCGCTGGCGCGTCTTCGACCAGGGCGGGGACCGGCTGCGCCGGCTTGGCCATACCGCGGTGCAGGAACCGATGGCTGAAGCCGCCGATCCCGGTGCCGTCGCGGACGCGCTCAGCCGAACCTTGGCCCGGTTGGCGCAAGATATTGCAAGCGCGCTGCGCTGATTTCGGTCATCCGTTCCAAATCGGCGCGCCTAGATGAAAATATTCGGTTTTCGCTGGGTTGCCTCAAATGCTGCGTTGCAATGACCGCAATTTGTCTCAAGATTTGGGACCGGATGTAATTTGGATGGAGACCTGCGTAATTCGCAGAGATTGATTGACTGGGATCAATGTGACTGAGAACCTTCCGGCGCCTACTGATCGGGCAAGCGCGATGCTTGGCCGGGCGGTCCGTCCGGTCCGGCGCCGCGCAACGTGGCGCGGCCCCCGCCGGGGAGGGCAGGGACCGCCGCAGACCAATAGAGGCGCGTCATGGATTCCCTGCTGTTCGAACCGAAAATCCCCGTTGCCGAAACCACGGCGCCGGACCCCTGGCGCGGTTTTGCGCCCGGTTCCTGGCGGACCGCGGTCGATCTGCGCGATTTCATCGTGAAGAACGTCCGCCCCTACGATGGCGACGGCAGCTTCCTCTCCCCGGCCAGCGACCGCACCCTGTCGCTGTGGAGCAAGGTCCGCGATCTCCTGAAGGAGGAGCGCGCGGCCAAGGGCGGCGTGCTGGACGCCGACACGGAACTGGTGTCCTCCATCGTCAGCCACGCCCCCGGCTACATCGACCGGGACCTTGAGGTCATCGTCGGCCTTCAGACGGACAAGCCGCTGAAGCGCTCGATCATGCCCTTCGGCGGCTGGCGCATGGTCAAGACGGGCCTGGAGGCCTACGGCTTCACACCGTCGCCCAAGCTGGACGACGTGTTCCCGGCGCTTCGCAAGACTCACAACGACGGCGTGTTCGACGTCTACACCGAGGAGATGCTGCGCTGCCGGAAGTCCGGCGTCATCACCGGCCTGCCGGACGCCTACGGGCGCGGGCGCATCATCGGCGACTACCGCCGGCTGGCGCTCTACGGCGCCGATTTCCTGATCGAGGACAAGAAGGCCCAGTACAAGAGCCTGGAAGTCGACCGCATCGACGAGCACACCCTGCGCCTGCGCGAGGAGATCACCGAGCAGATCCGCGCGCTCCGCGATCTCGTGACGATGGCGAAGTCCTACGGCTTCGACGTGACCCGCCCGGCGGCCACGGCCTTCGAGGCGGTGCAGTGGACCTATCTGGCCTATCTGGCGGCGGTGAAGGAGGCCAACGGCGCCGCCATGTCGCTCGGTCGCGTCTCCAGCTTCCTCGACGTCTACATCGAGCGCGACCTGCGCGAAGGCCGTCTGGACGAGGCGGGCGCCCAGGAACTGATCGACCAGTTCGTCATCAAGCTGCGGATGGTGCGGTTCCTGCGCACGCCGGAATACGACCAGCTCTTCTCGGGCGACCCGACCTGGGTGACGGAATGCATCGGCGGCATGGCGCTTGACGGGCGCACGCTGGTGACCAAGGGCAGCTTCCGCATGCTGCACACGCTCCAGAATCTCGGGCCCGCTCCGGAACCGAACCTGACGGTGCTGTGGTCGGAAAGCCTGCCGGAGGGCTTCAAGGCCTTCTGCGCCGAGACCTCGATCAAGACCTGCTCGGTGCAGTACGAGAACGATGATCTGATGCGGCCCTATTGGGGCGACGACTACGGCATCGCCTGCTGCGTCTCGGCCATGCGGATCGGCAAGCAGATGCAGTTCTTCGGCGCCCGCGCCAACCTCGCCAAGACGCTGCTCTACGCCATCAACGGCGGCCGCGACGAGGTGTCGGGCGAGCAGGTCGGTCCGGCCTTCGCGCCGATCACCGGCGACGTGCTGGACCACGACACGGTGGTCGCCCGCCTGCTGCCGATGATGGAATGGCTGGCGCGCGCCTACATGAACACGCTCAACGCCATCCACTTCATGCATGACAAGTACATGTACGAGCGGCTGGAGATGGCGCTGCACGACCGCGACGTGCTGCGCACCATGGCCTGCGGCATCGCCGGCCTGAGCGTGGTGGCGGACAGCCTGTCGGCGATCAAGCACGCCACGGTCAAGGTGGTCCGCGACGAGCGGGGCCTCGCCACCGACTTCGTGATCGAGGGCGACTATCCGGCCTTCGGCAACAACGACGACCGGGTGGACGGCATCGCGGTGTGGCTGGTCGAGACCTTCATGGGTCTGCTGCGCAAGCAGAAGGCCTACCGCGACGCGGTGCCGACGCAGTCGGTGCTGACGATCACCTCGAACGTGGTCTACGGCAAGAAGACGGGCAACACGCCGGACGGGCGCAAGGCCGGCCAGCCCTTCGCGCCGGGGGCCAACCCGATGCACGGGCGCGACCGCAAGGGGGCCATCGCGTCGATGGCCTCGGTGGCGAAGCTGCCCTATGCCCACGCCCAGGACGGCATCAGCTACACCTTCACCATCGTGCCCGGCGCTCTGGGCCCGACCGAGGGTGAGCGGGTGGACAATCTGGTGGGCATGCTGGACGGCTATTTCGGCCAGGGCGGCCACCACATCAACGTGAACGTCTTCGACCGCGAGACGCTTCTGCACGCCATGGACCATCCGGAGCTGTACCCGCAGCTCACCATCCGGGTGTCGGGCTACGCGGTGAACTTCATCAAGCTGACCCGCGAGCAGCAGATGGACGTCATCAGCCGCACCTTCCACGGCGCGCATTGAGTGCCTGAAAGTCCCCTCTCCCCTCCGGGGAGAGGGTTAAGGGTGAGGGGGCGCCCGAAGGGCGGAAACGCAGCCTCATTGCAGTGCGTTTCCGGCCTTGCGGCCGCCCCCTCATCCCATACCCTTCTCCCCGGAGGGGAGAAGGGCTTTTACACCGCCCCCTGCGCATCCTCCCTGATCCCCAGCGCCTGCATCCGCTCGTAGAGCGAGGCGCGGGAAATTCCCAGGAGCTTGGCGGCCTTCGCCTTCACCCCGCCGGTGCGGGACAGGGCGCCGACGATGGCCGCGCGCTCCGTGTCCTTCAGCACGTCGCTCAACGGGCGGGTGCCGCCCTCCATCGGACGGTCGCCGGAACCGGCGGAACCCGCCGTGCGGGGAAGGGCGGCCTGGATGTGGTCACGGGTCAGGGCCAGATCGTCGGTCATGGCGGACACCCGCTCCAGCACGTTGCGCAACTCCCGCACATTGCCCGGCCAGTCGTAACCCTCCAGCGCGGCGGTGGCTCCGGCGGTCAGCTCCCGCGACGGGGTGGCGGCGGCGAAGGCCAGTTCGTCCAGAATACGGTCGGCAATGCTGCCGATGTCCTCCGTCCGCTCGCGCAGCGGCGGCAGGGTGATCGGAATCACGTTCAGACGGTAATAGAGGTCGGCGCGGAACTGCCGCTCGCGGACCAGGGCGTCCAGGTCGCGGCTGGTCGCCGCGATGACGCGCAGATCGACGCGGACCACCTTGTTTGAGCCGACCGCCTCGAACTCCCGCTCCTGAAGCACACGCAGCAGCTTGGCCTGGAGCGGAAGCGGCATGTCCCCGATCTCGTCCAGGAACAGGGTGCCGCCGTCGGCAAGCTGGAACTTGCCCTCGCGCATCTTGCGGTCGGCGCCGGTGTAGGCGCCGGGGGCGACGCCGAACAGCTCCGACTCCAACAGGTTTTCCGGGATCGCCGCGACGTTCACCCCGACGAAGGGCGCATTGGCGCGCGGGCTGGCGGCGTGGATGCCGTGGGCCAGCAGCTCCTTGCCGGTGCCGGTCTCGCCCAGCAGAAGGACGGTGCTGTCGAGCTGCGCGGCGCGGCGGGCCAGACGCTTCACCTCGCGCATGGAGTCGCTGTTGCCGATCATCTGCGACAGGGAGTATTTCGCGCGCCGCTCCTGCGCCAGCTCCTGCCGGGTGCGGTTCAGCTCCTCCTGGAGCTTCTGGTACTTGGACATCAGCGGGCGCAGCCGGTCGGCCCGGTCGAACAGGGCGAAGCCGATGGCGCCGATCAGCGTCCCGTCCTCCTCGCGCAGCGGCAGGCGGGTGACCACGATGGTCCGCTCCCCGATGTCCATGAGGTCGAGCAGCATGGTCTGCCCGCTCTCCACCACATGGCGCATCTGGCTGTTGGGGATGACCTCCTCGACCGGGCGGCCCAGCGCGTCGTCCGGGTTGCCGGAATAGCCCAACAACTCCAGGTAGCGGTCTCCGATCCAGGCGATGCGCGCGTCCCGGTCCACCACGATCAGCCCGACGCAGGCGTCCGCCAGATGCTGGAACAGCGAATCCACGGCCCTGGCGCGCAGATGTTCGAAGTTCGGTTCGAGGCTCATGCCTTCTTCCTTCTTGGCGTCGGGAGGATGCGTCACGGGTGCGGACCTAGCATCAAGTGGGGGTGCCATACCAGGGAATCCAGTTGGGCGATCACCGGTCCGAACGGACGGCCGCGGCCCCGCATCGAATTACGCCGTGTGCCGCAGGGCCGGCTGTTGTATGGTGCCGGAAGATACCGACCGACCGAAGATTCCGCACTGGCATGCTGCCGAAGGCCGATCCGAACGACCCGACCATGCCGGACCACGAGCAACTTCTGCTTGCCGTCGCCCGCAACCGCGATTCCGTGGCCTTTCGCACGCTGTTCGATCACTTCGCGCCGCGCATCAAGGCCTATGTGCGGCGGCTCGGCGCCGACAGCAGCACGGCGGAGGAGTTGGTCCAGGACGTCATGATGGCGGTCTGGCTGCGGGCGGACCGCTTCGACCCGGCGCTGGCCAGCGTGTCCACCTGGATCTACACCATTGCCCGCAACCGCCGGATCGACCGTGTCCGGCAGGAGCGCCGGCCCGAGCTTCAACCCGGCGACGTGGTGCCGGACGGCGGGGAGGAGCCGCCGCCCGACCACCAGTTCGAGGCCGCCCAGACGGCCTTCCGCCTGCGCACGGTGATCGGCGACCTGCCGCCGGAACAGGCCGACGTGCTGCGGCTCGCCTATTACGAGGACAAGGTCCATGCGGAAATCTCCGCCGAACGCGGCATTCCTCTCGGAACCGTGAAGACGCGCCTGCGGCTGGCCCTGGGCCGTCTGCGCCGGGCCTTTGGGGAGGGGGTTTGACCGTGCCGGCCCACCATCCCGCCCCCGAACTGCTTCTCGACTACGCCGCCGGCAACCTGCGGGAAGTGCAGGCGCTGCTGGTCGCCTCGCACCTCGCCTACTGTCCGGACTGCCGGGCGCAGGTCGCCGAACTGGAAGCCTGCGGCGGCGCCCTGCTGGAGGATCTGCCGCCGGAGCCGGTGTCCGATTCCCTGTTCGGCGCCGTCATGACCCGGCTGGGCGAAACCGCCGCCGCACCGCCGCCGCCCGCGCCGGAACCGCCGTCCCGGAGCCTGTTTCCCGGCCCGCTGCGCCGCGCCATCGGGGCGGAGCCGGAGGCGCTGGACTGGGTGCGGATCGTGCCGGGCATCCATTTGTCCTCCTGGGCGATCAGCGCCGGACCGGCCTCGGCCTGCCTGCTGCGGATGGGGCCGCGGGCGCGGGTACCGGCCCACCGCCACACCGACAGCGAAATGCTGCTGGTGATGAAGGGCGGCTTCTCCGACCAGTTCGGGGCCTACCGTGTCGGCGACGTGGCCTCGTACGAGACCGGCACGCCGCACAACGCCGTGGCCGACGCGGATGGGGAATGCCTGTGCCTGCTGGTGCAGGACCAACCGCTGGTGTTCACCGGCCTGCTCGGCTGGCTGCTCAACCGGGGTTTCCGCTTCTGACCGGAAAACTGGAACGGGGCGGGAACATTCCCTCCCCGCCACGGGCGCGCTGCTGCTAGACTGCGGCCATGGCTGAGTTCGACGATTGCAAGGCCCTGTGCCGCGACTGCGCGGCGGCGCTCCGCGGAACCGAGCCGCGCTGCCCGAAATGCGGCAGCCGGCGGCTGGTCCGGCACGAGGAGCTGCACGGCCTCGCCATCGGCCACATCGACTGCGACGCCTTCTACGCCACGGTGGAGAAGCGCGACCGGCCCGAACTGGTCAGCCGCCCGCTGATCATCGGTGGGGACCGGCGCGGGGTGGTGGCGGCCTGCTGTTATGTCGCGCGGATGGCCGGGGTGCGCTCCGCCATGCCGATCTGGCAGGCGATGGAGGCGTGCCCCGACGCCGTGGTGCTGCGGCCCAACATGGCGAAGTACAAGGCGGTTGGCCGGCAGGCGCGGGAGCTGATGCACGCCTTCACCCCGCTGGTCGAGCCGCTGTCCATCGACGAGGCCTTCCTCGACCTGTCCGGCGTGGCGGAGCGGCTGAGCATCAGCCCGGCCCAAGCGCTGGTGGAACTGGCCCGCCGGTTCGAGAACCAGTTGGGCATCACCGCCTCGGTCGGGCTCAGCTACAACAAGCTGTTCGCCAAGATCGCCTCCGACCTGGAGAAGCCGCGCGGGTTCTCGGTGATCGGACAGGGGCAGGCGCTGGATTTCCTGGCGCCGAAGCCGGTGTCGATCCTGTGGGGCGTCGGGCCGGTGCTCCAGCGCAAGCTGCAATCGGACGGCATCCGCACGGTGGGCGACCTGCGCGGCTGGTCGGAGATCGACCTCGTGCGCCGACACGGCAAGATGGGCCGCCTGCTGCACCGCTTCGCCCGCGGCCAGGACGACCGCCGGGTGGAGCCGGAGTCGCCCAGCAAGAGCATTTCCGCCGAGACGACCTTCGACTGGGAGACCGCCGACAAGGCCGCGCTGAAGGATGCGCTGCGCCCGCTGGCCGAGACGGTCGCCCGCCGCCTCGACGCCGCCGGGCTGCGCGGGCGCAGCGTGGTTCTGAAGATGAAGACCGCCGATTTCCAGACCATCACCCGCTCCCGCCGCGTCGATCCGCCGGCCCGGTCGGCGGGGCTGATCTGGCAGACCGGCTGCGAGATGCTGGACGCCGAGATGGACGGGCGCTCCATCCGTCTGATCGGCGTCGGCTGCACCGACCTGCTGGACCCGGAGACCGCGGCGGAGCCGGACCTGTTCGACGGCTTCGGCCCGTCTCCGCCGGGGTGAAGCGAATTCGGACCATTCCGGTCCAGGGCCTTCTTGCCGCGGCCCGGCGGGGGCGCTCACTCTTCCCGGTGTTGCTTGGGAAGGGAGGAGCGCGATGAGTCAGGCGGTGTGCGCGGGCGCCATGATGACCTGCAGCTTCGGGGCGGCGCCGTCCGCTCTGGTGGTGCTGCCGCTGAACCGGACGATGGCCGGCGGGCCGCCCATGGCGAACATCATGGACAACAAGCCGATCATGAACATCCCGCCCTTCGGCGTGTGCACCAGCCCGGCCAATCCCGTGGTCGCTTCGATGATTCCAGTCCCGCCGCCGGGCGTGATCAAGCCGCAGCCCTGCGTTCCCTGCACCGTCGCCCCCTGGGTGCCCGGCGCGCCTACGGTGATGGTCGGCAACATGCCGGCCCTGACCTCCACCAGCAAGCTGATGTGCAATTGGGGCGGGGTGATCCAGATCGTCGTGCCGGGGCAGTTCACGGTGCAGACGCCGTGAGGTGCGTGGTGGTCTTGCCCCCTCCGCCTCTTGCCCCCACCCCGCCCCTCCCCCGCTTTGCAGGGGAGGGAGATTATCGCGAAGCGGCGGCAGTCCCCTCCCCTGCGCAGCGGGGGAGGGTTAGGGTGGGGGCAACACCGCCCCAAGGTTTCTCTCACCCCGCCGGAGGCTGCAGCACGGCGATTTCCTTCCCGTCCTCCGAATAGGTCCGCAGCGGTTCGATCAGCAGGCCGCGGCGGTAGACGCCGTGCTGCATCAGCGCGCCGGAGGGGAAGAAGCGGCGCAGCACCCCGTCCTGAAGCCCGTCCAGGAACGACGCGCGCTCGCTGACCGTGCCGTCGTCGTAATAGCCGAGAACCGGGCCGTGCAGGCGGTCGTCGGCGTAGCTTTCCCGCCGCATCGGGCGGCCCTGCGGGCTGTGGAACAGCGCCTCTCCCTCGCGCTTGCCGTTGCGGTATTGGAAGACGGCGGCGACGGTGCCGGTTTCGTGGAAGAAGACGGAGGGGCCGTCGAGAAAGCCGTCGCGGTAGGTCATCCGGCAGGTCGGGCGGGCGTTGGCGTAGAAGGTGGTCAGCCCGTGCTGCACGCCGTCCGCATACTCCGCCACCTGGACCAGCGCGCCGCCGGGGGCGTAGTTGCGCACCTCCCCATGCAGTTTTCCGGCGCGCAGCCGGGCGCGCAGGACGGGATGGCCGTCGTCGCCGTAGGCGGTGTAGAGGCCGTGGAACAGCTCGCCGCGCGTCTCGCCGCTGCGGACGATGCGGCCCTGCTCGTCGCGCTCCTCCACCGGTTGGGGACCGGCGATTTGGGGATCGGATACGGTATCGTCGGCCATCTCAGTTCACCTTCACCAGGGTGCCCTTGACGGTCAGGATGGCCCCGGCGCTGACCTCGCCCATGGTCTGGGCCTTCAGTGTGGCGGACAGCCCCTCGGCGGACAGGGCGAGGCCGGCCTTCAGGTTCATTCCCATGCTGGCCTTGAGGTCCAGGCCCATGCCGGACTTGATCTCCATCGCCATGCCGGACTTCGCGTTGAAGGCTCCGCCCGCGTCGAGCTTCATGTCCGTTCCGGACTTGACGCCGACCTCGCCGGAGGTGGCGGTCACCTTCACCGACTTGCCCTTGATGACCACGTCGCCGGTCACGTCGATGGTCAGGTTGCCCTTCACGGTCAGGGTGTAGTCGCCGTCCGCCTTGTGGGTGAAGTCGGCCTTGTTGGTGTGGGTCTCGTTGCCCTTCACCGTCACGGCGCGCGTGCCCTTCGAGACGTCGTGCGTCTCGTTGCCTTCCGACACGGTGATGCTGCGATCGTTCTTCACGGTCAGCTTGCGGTCGTGCTGGACGTCGATGGTGCTGTCGTTCTCGATCGTTTCCACCTCGTCGTGCTTCACAAGGCGGGTCAGGTCGTTCAGCACTTCGACGTTCATGTCCTTCTGGGCGTGAACGAAAATCTCTTCGCTGTCGGCCTTGTCCTCGAACCGGATCTCGTTGAACTTGCCGGTGCCGTTCTTGGAGGTCTGGGTCTTGATGGTGCTCTTGGTCGAGTCGTCGGGCAGCGTGTAGGGCACGGTCTGCTCCGCGTTGTAGACGGAGCCGGTGACGAGCGGACGGTCGGGGTCGCCGTCGAGGAAGGTCACCACCACCTCCTGCCCGAC
Source organism: Roseomonas genomospecies 6 (assembly GCF_008365375.1). Classification (GTDB taxonomy): domain Bacteria; phylum Pseudomonadota; class Alphaproteobacteria; order Azospirillales; family Azospirillaceae; genus Azospirillum. The sequence goes on from NZ_QOKW01000021.1 coordinate 78,232, forward strand.
GCGCGGAAAGAACATGATGCCGTAGTTCTTGCCCGCCCAGTTCTGCGCGACGCGGACCCAGCAGGAGCTTTTCTCGTCCTTCTTGCCCAGACGGTCCCAGTGGAACTGCACCTTGATGCGCCCGTACTTGTCGAGCCAGATCTCCTCCCCGCTCTTGCCGACGACGATCGCGGTCTGGGTGGAGTGGATGCGCGGCTTCACCGCCGTGTCGAGCGGGCGGAAGGGCAGGTCGGGCGGGAAGGCGGTGAAATGGGCGTTGAAATGGCCGCTCGCCCCGTCGATGCGCACGGAATGCAGGACATATTCGGCGTTCAGGTCGCTCTTGCGGTGGCCCGACACGGTGATGCGCGTCCCGGTCTCCAGCGAGCGGCATTCGCCGCTGCCGCGCACCCGGCGTCCGGGGAAGGCCAGGGCCTGCTGGCGCAGCTTGGCCATCGCCTCGCCATCCGCCGAGGTGGTGTGGCGGCCCATGTAGTCGTTGACCGTGCCGAAGCCCGACGCGCCTTCCGCCGTGGCGTAGAGGTCGGTCGAGGGCGTCTCGAAATGGTAGCCGTCGATGCCGTAGCTCTTGGGCGTGACGCGCCGCTCGACGCTGAGGCCGGTCAGCACGTTGTCCTCGTCGTCGTGCCCGTCGGTGGCGCGGTATTCGAAGGCGTCGAGCAGCGGGCTCTTGGCGAAGGCGTTGGCTCCGTCGCCGAGCACCAGCGTGTGCTTTCCGTCTTCATGCGCGAAGTAGTAAAAGATGCCTTCCTCTTCGAGCAGCCGGGCGACGAAGTTGTAGTCCGTCTCCCGGTACTGCACGCAATACTCACGCTTGGCGTAGGTGCCGGTGAGCGACTTCTTGATGTCGGTGTAGCCGGCGCCCTTGCAGACCTCCTCGACGATCTCCGGCACCGTCTTCTCCTGGAAGATGCGGCAGTCGCCGGAATGGGTCAGCATCCACAGCCAGGGGTGCAGTTCCGCCTCGTAATGGGCGACCTGGCTTCGGTCGTCCACATGGGTCAGCTCGATCCGCCCGACGATGGCGTTGATGTAGCGGACCGTCTCCTGGTCGCCCAGCGTGATGGCGACGGTCACCGGCTTGCCGACGACGCGGTCGAAGGCGATGTCGTCGTCCGCCGAGATCATGGTGACGCGGTAGGTGAACAGCGACGAAAGCCGCTCCTCCCCCACGATGGTGCGCAGCGCCAGAACGTCCGGCCCCAGCGGGGTGGTGATGGACAGATACTGGCTGTCCTGGGAAAAGCGCTTCGCCATGATCGCGGCTCCCCGGTCAGCTTGCCGTGCCGACCGTGAAGCGGCCGTCCGCGCCGTGGTCCACGGTGATGCGGCCCACCGGCTGGCCGGCGGCGACGCGGTCGAGGATGCGGATGGCAACCTCCGGCACCACGAACTCCGACAGCAGCGTGTCGATCATGCGCGCCCCGGCGTCGGAGTGCAGGGCGCGTTGAACCAGGGCCTCGACCGCCGCGTCGGTCACCGCCAGTTCGGCACCGCGGTTGCCGGCGGTGCGGCGTTGCAGCTTGTCCAGCTTCATCGTCACGATGCGGCGGATCTGCGCCTCGCTCAGCGGGTAATAGGGCACGACCGACAGGCGGCCCAGGAAGGCCGGGCGGAAGCGGCGGCGCAGCACGTCGGAAATGGCCGCCAGCCCCTCCTCCCGCGCCTCGCCGATGCGCCCGGCGTCGAGCGCCTCGCGGCCCAGCGCGAACAGTTCGGTGTCGCCGAGATTGCTGGTCAGCAGGATCAGCGTGTTGCGGAAATCCACCTCCACGCCCTCGCCGTCCTCCAGCACGCCCTTGTCGAAGACCTGATAGAACATGTCCAGCACGTCGGGGTGGGCCTTCTCCACCTCGTCCATCAGCACCACGGCGTGGGGGCGGCGGCGCACCGCCTCGGTCAGAACGCCGCCGCTGCCGTAGCCGACATAGCCCGGCGGCGCGCCGCGCAGGGTCGCCACGGCGTGGGCCTCCTGATACTCCGACATGTTGATGGTGATGAGGCTGTCTTCGCCGCCGTTCAGAAGCTCGGCGAGCGCCAGCGCGGTTTCGGTCTTGCCGACGCCGCTCGGGCCGCTCAGCAGGAAGACGCCGATGGGGCGCTGCGGCTCGCCCAGACCGGCGCGGTAGCCGCGCACGGCCCGCGCGATGGCCTGGAGCGCCTGCGGCTGGCCGACGACGCGGGCAGCCATGCGGTCCTCCAGCGTGGCGACCACCTCCAGATCGTCCTTGGACATGGAGCCGACCGGGATGCCGGTCCAGTTCGACACCACGGCGGCGACCACCGCACCGTCCACCCGGTGCGGGACCAACGGGCTGTCGCCCTGCACGGCCTTCAGCTTTTCCGTCGCCGCGGCGGCCTCCACCGCGTGCCCGGCCTTCAGAGCGGCCTCCACCGCCTCGACAAGATCGCGCTCGCGCTTCCAGCGCTCCTCCAGAGCGGCCTTTTCCAGGGCGAGGGCGCCGCGGCGTTGCGAAATCTGCGACAGGCGGGCGTGGTGGGCGGTGCCGGGTTCGGCCTCCAGCCGTTCCGCCTCGCGGGCCAGGATGGCGTCCTCGCGCTCCATCGCCTCGATGGCCTCGGGCTTGGAACTGCGGGCGATGGCGACGCGGGCGCAGGCGGTGTCGAGCACGCTGATCGCCTTGTCGGGCAACTGGCGGGCGGGGATGTAGCGGGCGGACAGGGCCACGGCGGCGGCGATGCCGTCGTCCAGCACGCTGACCCCGTGATGCTCCTCGAAGCGGCGGACAAGGCCGCGCAGCATCGCCGCCGCCGCCGTCTCGTCCGGCTCCGGCACCGAGACGGGCTGGAAGCGGCGGGCCAGCGCCGGGTCCTTCTCGAAATACTTCTTGTACTCGGCCCAGGTGGTGGCGGCGATGGTGCGGAACTCGCCGCGCGCCAGGGCGGGCTTCAGCAGGTTGGCGGCGTCGCCCTGGCCGGCGGCCCCGCCCGCGCCGATCAGCGCGTGCGCCTCGTCGATGAAGACGACCATGGGGACGGGCGAGGCCGAGACCTCCTTGATGATCGACTTCAGCCGATTCTCGAACTCGCCCTTCACCCCGGCCCCGGCCTGGAGCAGCCCGAGGTCCAGCGTGCGGATGACCATGCCGCGCAGCGGCGGCGGCACATCGCCCTCCGCGATGCGGAGCGCCAGCCCTTCCACGATGGCGGTCTTGCCAACGCCGGGGTCGCCGACGAGGATCGGGTTGTTCTGGCGGCGGCGCATCATCACGTCGACGACCTGCCGGATCTCGCGGTCGCGCCCGATCACCGGGTCGATCTTCCCGGCCTTGGCCTGGGCGGTCAGGTCCAGGCTGTATTGATCGAGCATCGACCGCCCGTCCGACGCGGCGGCGCTGGCGGAAGCGGTGGCGGGGGGATCGGACGCGGCGGCGGACGGCCCGCCCTCCTTCAGGACGCGCACCAGTTCCGGCAGGTCGGACGCGGTGCGCTCGCGCGGCAGGGCGAGCAGGGAGGGGGCGGATTCCGTCACCACCGCCCGAACGGAATCGCAGGCGACCGCGGCCCAGAGGATGGCCGGAAGCACGATCTGCGGGCTGTCGAGGTGGGTCACGGAGATCAGCAGCGCCGTCTCCAGCATCTCCGGCACGCGGGGGGAGAAGGCCGGGGTGCGGCTGTTGCCGCGGCGGATGCGGTCCAGCGCCGCGTCCAGTTCCGTCTCCAGCCGGTTCGCCTCGACGCCGTAATGGCGCAGGATGCCGGCGACGGTGGCATCCTTCAGGCGCAGCAGGGCCAGCAGAACATGCTCCGCCTCGACGTCGTAATGGGTCTGCGACACGCACAGGGCGGCGGAGCGCTCCAGCACCTTGCGGCCGTCGCGGTCGAGCTTTCCGATGAGGGACTTGATGTCGGCGGTCACGGGACGGCTCCCTGGAATGACGTTGCGGGCGGGGCGTGGGCGAGGGTCAGGAGGGGGCTTGGAAGTCCCCTCTCCCCTCCGGGGAGAGGGTTAGGGTGAGGGGGTTGTGCGTTTCGGAACGTCCGGCACGAGCGCAACCCCCTCACCGGCCCTCCGGGCCACCCTCTCCCCAGGGGGGAGAGGGTTAAAAGGGGCGGGATCAAGGGTCAGGCGCCCATCTTTCAAATTCGGGCGGCCCGGCGCCCGCAGCCAGGAGGTCCAGCCGAGACGGCTGCCCTCCGGCGGCTTGCTGGACAGGCGCGTCGGCGGCACCTTGGCGGCCTCCAGCACCAGCACGATGCGGAAGTCCATGCCGTCCCCGGTGTGGAAGCGGGCAAGCGCGCAGAGCGTCTGGTGATGCCGCCCGTCGGGCAGGAATTCGCGGAAGCGCTCCAGGCTGTCGAGCGTCAGTTCGATGGCGTAGCAGCTCTGCTGGTCCCAGACGCGGCGGCCCAGAACCACCGTGCGGCCCAGGCTGTTGTTCCGCGCGCCGAAGCCGCCCCCGATGCGGGTCTGGCTTTCGTCATCCAGCGGCAGCCAGCGCCCGACGAAGCTCTCCACCCGCACCTTCACCCGGAAGACGGCGCCGAGGATCGCCTCCAGCCCTGCGGAGGAGCGGCGCCGGTTGGCGAGGATGCCGGAAAAGGCCAGAAGCATCCGGTCGGGCGTGCCCGGCAGGCGCTGCTCCAGGCCGGGCGTGGCGATGCCGGACAGGGCGCGCAGAACGCGGGCCATCAGGGTGCGTTCCGGGTCGCGCTCCAGCAGGGGCAGGCTGCCCTGACGCGTCCGGTAGAAGATCGACATCAGACGGTGGTTGAAGATGTCGTAGAAGGCCGTGCCCGCCGTGTCGCGCCGCGCCGCCCGCTCCACCAGAAGCTCCGTGGCGACGTAGGGCAGGGGACCGTTGATGCCGGCGACACCCAGCACGGGAGACCGCACCACGCCGCGCCCGTCCGGCGTCCGGCGCGCATCCACCACGTCGCTGGCCGGGAAGACGAAACTCGGGTCGTGCTCGATGCGGACGGCCTCCTGCTCCGGGTCGATGCCGGTGCCGAGGGGCGCGAAGCCGGGGGCGGCGCGCTCCAGCAGGGCGATGGCCTGCAACAGGTCGAAGCCCCAGGGCTCGGCCTCCAGCCGGTCGATCAGAGCGGCTGGGGAGTTGACGGGCCGGTCCGTCACAGGACCGGCTGGCTGCCGGCAAGGCGCGACCATGCCTTCCACACCCCTTCCCGTTGCACCGAGCGCAGCCGAAGCTGGGCGAAGGCGTTGACGTTGACGTAGAGGCCGAGGAAGCGGCTGAGCACGCCGCCGAAGACCAGCGGGCTGGCGCCGACGAAGTTGCGCTCGTCCAGATCCACCGTCACCTCCAGCCCGCGCACGAAGCCGCGCCAGGCATCCTGCCCCATGCGGTGAAGCACCGGGCGGGAGGACAGGCCCTGTACGCCGCGGATCTGGTGCTGGGCCGGAGGATCGTCGGGCGCGTGCAGCAGCAGGATGGATTGCAGGGCGCGCAGCCCCTCGGCGTCGCCGGTCAGGCTGAGATGATTGACCGACAGGTGCGAGATGAGCTTCCAGGCCGAGGAGCCGCCCGCCGGGGCCGGGCGTCCGGGCGTCGGCTTGTGCAGGCAGCGGATGGTGGCGATGGGCGCCGCCTCCTCGATCATCAGCGCCGCACCCGCCGGCACCTGCTCCGCCAGCGCCCGGTTGGTGCAGAGCGTGCGGACCAGAAGCGTCTCGTCCGCCGGATCGGTCGGCGTCAGGTCGAGGTGGTGCAGGCTGAGATGCAGGTCGGTGCCCGGCACGTCCTCGCGCTGGGTCGGCTCGCGCGACGCCAGCCAGAAGCCGCGCGGCTCCGTTTCGGCCTCGGCGTGCTGGTGGGAGAAGAGGGGGACGTAGCGATGGTGCATCCCGTCGCCGTCGCGCAGGCCGCTGACCTCCAGGATGGAATGGACTTCGGTCGTCCGCTCGCGCAGGGCGTCGGGGACGACGCGGTAGGCGGTGCGCCGGTGGTTCAGCCGGATTGGCTCCGCCGTGCGGTTGAACAGGTTGACGATGGGCGTGCAGCCGAGGACGAAGCTGTCCTTGCGCAGCGTCAGCCGGTTGGGCAGCGGACGCGACACCGCGATCAGGATGTCCACGACCTCCCCCGACAGCCGCCCCTTGGGAATCGGCAGGTCGTAGAAGTCGAACTTCTGCGGAAACTCGAAATACTCCTGCAGCAGGCCGTAGGCGGGCTGGGCGTGTTTGGGATGGGGCAGCACCGTCTCGTCGGGGCCGAAGCCCACCGGGGCGATCAGGTTCTCGCCGCGCAGCCGCACCGGCGGCTTGCCGGGCTGGGCGTAGGCGATCTCCACCACGCCGCACAGGAACAACTCGTGCAGGGCGGAGGTGAGGATCGTCTCGCCGTCGATGAACAGGCGCAGCGTGTCGATCGGCAGATTCTCGAAGGACTGGTTGCGCGTTTCCAGCCGCAGCCGCAGCACCGACGCGGTGGCGGCGCCGTCGAGGAAGTCGTAGCGGTCCGCCGGTTCCACCGCGGCGTCGGTCACGGCGACCGGCCACAGCGTCACGTCGTAGGCGGTGCGGAAGCGGCAGCGGATGTTGTCCTCCGCCACGGCGTGCAAGGGCGTGCCGCGCGGCACGCGGAAGCCGCCGGTCAGCCGTCCCTCGCCGGGCGTCGGCTCCATCCGCGCGATGCCCATGGCGGGGATCGGCGCGATCATCTGCGGGTGCAGGATGCCGAGCAGCGCCTCGGAGAAGCGCGGGAACTCGCGCTCCAGATTCAGTTGCAGGCGCCCGGACAGAAAGGCGAAGGATTCGATCAGCCGTTCCACGTTCGGGTCGGCGGCCTGATCCGGCCCCAGCGCCAGCCGTCGCGCGATCTTGGGATAGCTGCGCGCGAAGGCTTCGCCCGCCCGGCGGACGTACAGAAGCTCGCGTTCGTAATGGTCGAGGAGATCCTCGCGCCGCATGCGGGTGCGTCCTTATCAGCCGGGCTTGACGGGCTCGTTGGTGGCCGGGGTGCGCAGGCCCACGTCGAACTCCAGCCGTTCGGTGACGGTGCCCGCCACCACCTCGCCGGAAATGCTGGTGACCATGGTGCCGCGCCCGGTCCCGGCGCTGACCGTCACCCGCGGGCGCTTCAGCCGCGGTTCGAAATCGATGATGGCCTGCCGCACCAACCGCTCCACCAGACGGCGGTCGGCATCGGAGGCGGCGTCCAGATGCGTGATGTCGGAAAGCCCGTAGTCCAGCGCCGTTCCGCCCAGGTCGGGGCGGCGTCTGCCGGTGCTGCGGCTGTCCAGGATGCGCGCGATCTCGCGCCGGATGGAGGACTTCAGGTCCGCCATGGAGAGCACCGTGGCGGACGGCTCGTCGCCCGTCGGACGGTCCGGCTCGAAGTCGATCAGCCGTTCGAACAGCAGCGACCGTCCGCCGGTCATGGTCTTGGGCTGGGTCATCGCCGTGTCCGTTGGGGGGGAAATCCTTCTCCCGCCTCTCGCGCCCGCTTGCGGGCGCTGACGGCGTCAGGCGGCCTTTGGCCGCCGAGAGCCCCGGGAGAGGGAAGGGTGAGGGTCGTGCAAGGATCAGTACCTCAATCCTCGCACGACCCTCACCCGCCCGCTTCGCGGGCACCCTCTCCCGGGGCGGGAGAGGGTTCGTTCAGCGGCTTAGCTGTCGGAAACCGTGCCCTTCAGCAGGTTGAACTTCACGCCGCCGCCGCCTTCGTGCTTCTGCTCCTCGGTGTAGCGCTTGTAGGTCCAGTAGATCTCGGTGGCGTTGATCTCGATGGTCTCGGTCGTGTCGCCCTCGTTGACGCTCAGGCTGTGCTTGGCGATCAGCGGGTTGGTCAGCTCGATCGTCAGGAACTCGCCCCACTGGTGGGTGTCGCCGATCGGCTTCAGGCAGTGGATGGTCCACTGCTTCTTCGCCGTGTCGGAGTTGGCCGAGCGCAGCAGCAGCGAGATCAGCTTGGGCGAGGCCCGGTCCCACTTGCGCTCCAGCGTGATGTTCTCGACCTTCGGGGTGTGGACCGTGCGGCGGGCGTTGGTCGACACCTCCATTTCGACGGTCATGTCCTGCGACAGGGATTCGCACAGGATCATGTCCTTGAACACCGTGCCCCCGGCGATCTCCACCGCGGACTCCCCCTGGACGTTGGGGATATCGAGAATGATCATAGACATGCGGATTTACTCCGGACGATGCGTTCGGGGGGAGGGGATCAGGCTTCCGGCGCCGGCAGTTCGGCGACCATGCGGATGGAGGCCGACAGCTCTTCGAGCTGGAAATGCGGACGCAGGAAGATGTTGGCGCGGTAGACGCCCGGACGGCCCGGAACGTCGTAGACGTCGATGCGGGCCTCGCGCAGCGGGAAACGGGCCTTCGTGCCCTGCGACGCCTCGTCGTCCAGAAGGACGTAGTTGGCGATCCAGGTGTTCAGGTGGTCCGTGATGTTGTTGCGCGTCAGGAAGGCGCCGATCTTGTCGCGCAGCATCACCTTCAGGTAATGGGCGAAACGCGACGACACCAGCATGTACGGCAGCATCGCGGAGATGCGGGCGTTCGCGTTGGCCTCGTCGGTGTTGTAGACCTTCGGCTTGTTGGTGGTCTGGCCGCTGAAGAACGCCGCGTAGTCGGTGTTCTTGCAGTGGACCAGAGAGATGAAGCCGAGGTCGTTCAGCTCCTTCTCGCGGCGGTCGGTGATGGCGATCTCGGTCGGGCACTTCAGGGCGATGTCGCCCTCGTCCGTCTTGAAGGTGTGGCTGGGCAGACCCTCGACCTTGCCGCCGCCTTCCACGCCGCGGATGGCCGCGGTCCAGCCGTGCTTGGCGAAGCTGTCGGTGATGCGCGCGGCCAGCGCCCAGGAGGCGTTGCCCCACAGATACTTGGAGTGATCGCGCCCATCGGTGTCCTCGACGAAGTTCATGCCTTCGACCGGAACCGTGTTCGGGCCATAGGGCAGGCGCATCAGGACGTGCGGCATGGTCAGCGAGACGTAGCGGGAATCCTCCGACGCGCGGAAGGACCGCCACTTCACCATCTCCGCCGTCTCGAAGATCTTCGACAGGTCGCGCGGGGCGCCCAGCTCGCCGAAGCTCTCCATGTCGAACATCGCCGGGGAGACGGCGCTGATGAACGGCGCGTGGGCCGCAGCGGCGAGGTTGGACATCTTCTCCAGCAGGGAGATGTCCTGCGGATGGCGCCCGAACTCGTAATCGCCGACCAGCATGCTGTAGGGCGTGCCGCCCAGCGTGCCGTATTCGGCCTCGTAGACCATCTTGAACATGGCGCTCTGGTCGAACTCGACCGCGCTGTCCAGGTCCTTCTGGAGGTCCTTGCGCGAGACGTTGAGGACGCGCAGCTTCAGCGTCGTCGAGGTCTCGGTGTTCATGACGAGGTAGTTCAGGCCGCGCCACGTCGCTTCCAGCTTCTGGAAGTCGGGGTGGTGCATGACCTCGTTGAGTTGGTCGCTGATCAGCTCGTCGATCTGCGCGATGCGCTGGTTGATCGCCTCGACCACATCGACGGCGGAGGCGTCGCCGGTCTCGGCGAGGACCTGATCGACGAATTCGGTCAGAAGGTCGCGGGCGTAGGGCCGTTGGCCCTCCTCGCGCGCCATCTTGCCTTCGACCATCATGCGGTCGAGCAGGGACAGACTGGCGGCGCTCTCAACGGACGTTTCCGTGCTCACCTGTTCGCTCCGTGAAGGGGGTTCTGATTGGGCTTGACGGGACGGGGGATCAGGCGGGCTCGCCCGCGGGCTCGCCGGCCGGGGCACCGGCCACCGGGCCGAGGAGCTTCTTCAGCTCGTCCTGCTGTTCGGTGCTGGTGATGACGTCGTTCAGCAGGCCGTTCAACTCGTCGTTGCCGTCCAGCTTGGCCAGCAGGTCCGACAGCTTCTGGCGGGCTTCGAACAGGCGGCTCAGCGTCGGCACCTGCTTCAGCACCTCCACCGGCTGGAAGTCGTCCATGTGGCGCATGTTCAGCAGGATGTTCAGCTTGCCGCCGTCCTCCTGCAGCTTGTTGTCCACCTGGAAGGCGAGGCGCGGGCCGACGGAGGCCATCACGTCGTTGAAGTTGTCGCGGTCGATCTCGACGAACTTGCGCTCCTTCAGCTTGGGAAGGGGCTTTTCGGGCTTGCCGCTGAGATCGGCCAGGATGCCGACCAGGAAGGGCAGCTCCTTCATCTCCTGGGCGCCGCCGGTGTGGACCTCGTAGGTGAGCTTGACCCGCGGCGGGCGGACGCGCTCCAGCTTCTTCTGACTGCTCTCGCTCATATCTGACGACCTCATAGGGTTGTGCGCGTCGCGCGCCGGCTGTCGAGCTTCGCCATCATTCGAAAGGCACCCCCATGGAGGCCAGCCGAGATGGACCCCAATTGGACGACATCGCCCCGGAACACCTCCGTTTCGGAGGGAATGGCGTTTCGGAGGGAATGTCCGGCGCACGAAGCATCGCCCGCTCAGCTTTTCAGGTGCTGCAAGAGGAAGTTGCGGGCCTCCAGCAGTTGACTCATCCGTTCGGCGTTGGACAGCAGGCCGGTGTCGGGATGGAAGATCGGGGCCAGCGTGCGGAAGCGGCTGTTCACCGTCTGCGTGTCCAGCCCCCATTCGTGGGTGAAGCCCAGCACGTAGGTGGCCTGCCAGGGCTTGCGGATCGGCTGGCGCAGCGGGCGGAAGGCCAGCGTTTCCAGGGCCGCCGTCAACTGCTCCAGCCGCAGGCGGCAGCGGCTCATCTCCGTCTCCACGGCGTTCAGTTCGCCCGCGGTGATCAGGCGGGCGCCGTCCTCGCCGCTGACCGTGGCGGCGACCCAGGCGGCCTTGCGCACGGTCGCCGCGTCCAGCGGGTCCGGGTGGCGCACGCGCAGCTTCGGCACCACGCGCACGCGGCGGGTGCCGCCGCTCTTCAGCGTCACGGTGCGGTGGGAGACGTCCACCGGCTCGGGGCTGCCGGGATCGGGCAGATGGATCAGCGCCTCCGGCCCGACCAGCGTCAGGCAGGAACGGATCAGGGCGGGCACCGTCATGCCGCGCGCCGCCGCGGCGGATTCCACGGCGGACAGAAGGGCATGCTGACAGGGTGCGGTGATGGTGGGCAAAGGGCCTCCGGGTACGCACGGCGGTATGGCCCCGCAAGGTGTGCGATGGAGCGCTTGCGCGGAACGGCTTGTTGGTCCACTCCCGGAGTCACGCCGCCGGAACTGCGTCCGTTGCGGAGCGAAGCCGGTCAGGCGCCTTATCCGCCGCGGAGTTGTGCCAGAACGGCGTGGATGCCGGTTTCCAGCGCCCGGACGCGGCGGCGCTGCCGCTCCTCGCGCCGGGTGGCCTCCTGCGCCTCGCCGCGCAGCCGGTCGACCTCCTCCACCAGCGAGGGGGCGACGGTGCCGCGGTCGGTGTAGAAGAGTCCGACCTGGATCACCTCGTGAAGGGAGGTGCCGGCGGGCATCAGCCGCTCCAGCGCGGAGAGGGCGGCCAGCCGCTCGCCGGGGGAGTCGCTGCGCAGCCGGGCGAGGATGGCGTGCAGGCGGGCATCCCGGTTCATGATGGCCGCTTCATGATGGAGCGCGTCCTTTCTGGTTCGCCGGGGGAGTATCGCAGGGGCCGGTGGGCGGCAAAAGCAGATCAGACCAAGTTGGGCCAATCTGACCGGGCCGCCCCCACGGAAAGCCGCTATAGCCGGACCCTGGGAGGCTGGCCATGCTCTACGGTTTCGGGCGTCTGGCGCTTGTGTTGTGGCTGTGCGCCGTGGGCGGGCAGGTGTTCACCCTGTTCGCCTTTCACAACGCGGTGGCGGAAGCGCACACGGCGGAAATCGCCGCGCGCGCGTCGGCGCTGGCCAGCCGCGTGGCGGCCAGCGCGGCGGAGCGTGCGGCCATCGGCTTTCCGCTCGCCGGGCAGAATGATTTGCAGCGTCTGATCGAGCTGGCCGCCACCGGCGGCGGGGGTGTGCGCCTCTATGTCGTGGACCCGCAGGGGACGGTTCTGTTCGCCACCGTGCAGGCGGCGGGGACTCCGGTGCCCTCCTCCTGGCTCGGCGGGGGTGGTGGTGCGTCGGGACTGCCGACGGAACCGTGGAGCCTCGCGGACCGCGACGGCCTGCTGGCCGGCGTGCCGGTGGCGGACGCGCTGGGGAAGCCCGCCGGGGCCGTGCTCGGCCTCGCCCCGCAACAGGACGCGCGGGTGGAGGTTCTGGCCGCGTTGCGCGAGACGGCCACGGTCACCGCCGTCTTCCTGGCGGCCATCGGGGTTCTGGCCGTGCTGGGCACGCGGCTTCTGCTCTCGGGAATTTGCCGGTCCGTTCTGGAACGGACGGCCTTCTACGCCGCCGAGGCGCGGCAGCTTCAGGCGCACGCTCCCACGGCGGCGGCGGTGGGCGATCCGGCGCTGTCCGCCGTCCTGGCCGGGCTGCGTGCGGCGGAAGCCGAGGCCGCCCGCATCGACGGGGAGGTTCCGCGATGACCCGCGAGCCGATGAGCCCCTCCAAACACGGTGTCCTGCGACGCTTCATCCCGCTGATGGCCGTGGTGGTCGTGGTGCCCTGGCTCGCCACGCTGGCGGCGGCGCTGATCGCGGCGGCGGGGCTGGCCGACCGCGGAACGGCCTCCCGCGCGGAGATCGTCGGGACGGGCATCGCGCATGACCTGGAAAAGGCGCTGGCGCTCGGCCTGCCGCTCGACCGCATGGCCGGCATGGACGACTATCTGGGCGAGGCGGCGGGGGTCTTTCCGGAGATCGAGCTGATCCTCGTGGTGGACGGCGCCGGGCGCCCGCTGTTCCAGAAATCCGACGCGGCGCGCCCCGACCTGTCGGTCCGGCTGGTCCCGGCGGTAACCGATTGGGCCGCGCTGGGGCTGGTCCTGCAACGCTTCCCCATCCGCCAGGGCGCCGCCACGGCGGGGGAGGTGCTGCTGGGCCGCAACGCCGTGGCGCAGCCGGCCAACGCGCCGCGCATCCTGATCGACTTCGCGGTGGCGCTGAGCATCGCGCTGGCGCTCGGCGGGCTGGCGCTTCGCACCATGCTGCACGCCCAGGTCACGGCGCCGCTGCGGCTGGCGGCGGCGCTGGAGGCCAACCTCGCGCGCTCGTCCTACGACCGCATCGCCCCGCCGGTGGAGCAAAGCCTGATCGGCGGGCTTCTGGCGGAGATGAACCGGGTTGTGACCGGCGTGAACGACCGCTTCGCCCGGCTGCGCAGCTATCTGTTCGAGGTGCGCGACCTCAGCTTCAACAAGGATGCCGCCGCGCAGGTGGCGCCGCTGATCGAGCGGATCGAGCGGCTGGGCCGCTTCTCCCCGGACAGGCTCACCGCGTTGGCCCCGCCGGACGCCGGGTCGCTGCCCTACGCCGCCGCCTTCTGCGCGGGCGTGGGGACGGCCATCGCGGCGGCGGTGGCGGCGCAGCACGGGCCGCACGCCGTTGCGCTGGCCGGCGTGGCGCTGGGGCTGGCCGCCGCGGTGCCGCTGGCCCTGGCGCTGGGCCGCCGCGCGCCTTTCGCGGTGGTGCTCCTGCTGCCGGGCTGGGTTCTGCTGAACGGGTTCGGGGACGGACCGGCGGCGTGGCTGGCCGGCGCGGTTCTGGGCGGGCTGGCCGCCGGGCTTCCCTTCCAGGCGGTGCGCCCCTCCGTCGAGGGGCTGCACGCCGGTCCGGCGGTGTCCGCGGCGGGCGGTCTGGTGGCCGGGGCGGGCTTGTCGGTTCTGTGCATCGGCGGAGCGGTTCCCGCCGTCCTGATGGCCGCGGCAGTCCTGGCGGCTCTGGCCGGGGCGATGGCCGCCTTCCGGCTCGAGCGGCGGACCGCGCTGACCCTGCCGCGCGTCACCCTGCGGCATCTGCTGGCTCCGGATCGCTGGTGGGCGGACGGGACGGTGCGCCCGAAGGGCTGGGGTCCGTGGCTGGTGACCGCGCTGGCGGTGGCGGCGCTTGGCCATGCGCAGGGTGACGGTGCCTTGGACGCGCGCCGGGTGGCGGAACTCTTCTGGCTGCACGCCACCCCGGCCTGGGTGGCCGCCGTGCTGGTCGCGTCGCTGGTTCGGCGGAGCGCGGCGGTTCCGGTGAGCCTGGGCGGCACGGCGGTCGCCGGGCTTCTGCTGGCCTTTGGCCCGGTGGAGCCCGGAACGGTCATGGCCCTGGCCGTGGCGGTGGCGCTGGGCGCCGCGCATGCCGGGCTGGCGGCGTCGGGGGAATGGGGCGTCCTGGCCGCCGCGCGCGCCGCCCTGGCGCTTGCCGGCACCTCGGCTGTCCTGTGGCTGGCCGGCGGAAGCGGGACGGTCGTGGCCGCCGCGCTTCTGCCGTCGCTGGCGATGCTGGCCGGAATCGCCGCCCTGCCGCCGCTCGCGGTGTCTCTGTGGAGGCGTGCCACGCCGCGCCGCCGCGTCACGGTCGAAGGGGAGGCCGTGCGATGACCGGGCTTCGCCAGCGCATGACGGTCGCCGCCGCGGCGGTGGTCCTGGCCGTGCTCGCCACCGCGGCGGTCTTCGCCCTGCTGCGCATCGAGACCGAGGCCACCCGCCACGCGGAGGACGAGGCGCGGATGCAGCTCCGCCTGTGGGAGGCTCTGCTGGACCAGTCCGCCGCCGCCGCGCGGGTGGCGGCGGGCGATCCCCGGCTGACCGAAGCGCTGGAGCGCGGCAGCGCGGCGGCGGCGGCCGACCGGCTGGGCGCGCTGGGCTTCACCGCCGTGACGGTCGTCAACGGCGCCGGGCAGACGCTGCTGTCCGTTCCGGCGGACCATCCGATCCGGGCTTTGGACGAACGGCGCATCGGGCAGGTGTTGGCCCAGAACGACACGCAGGACGGACTCGCCCTGACCGGCGGCGCGGTGCAACTGCTTCTCGCCCGGCCTCTCGGCGCGCAAAGGCCCGCCGATCGGGCGCTGGTCGCCACCCGCCCCCTGGCGGGCAGTCTGGAGGCGCTGGCCGGTATCCTCGGCGGCTCCGCCTTCCTGGCCGGGGCGGACGGCGCGCTGTACGGCCACGCCGGGCCGCTGGCCTGGGCCGACGTGCGCCGCGCCGTGGATCGTGGGGCGGAACGCGGCGAGGAGGCGCAGGCGGTCATCGGCACCCGCAATTACGACGTGCGCAGGCTGCGCCTTCCCAAGGTCGCCGGGACGGAGGGCGACGGCGCGCTGTACCTCGTCACCGTGCGCGAGACCACGCTCGCCACCATGGCGGACAGCCTGCTGGACAGCTCCGCGATCCTGGTGGTGCTGACGGTCCTGGTGGCCGGCACGCTGGGGCTGGACTGGTATTTCCGGCGCGTCTTCACGCCCGTGTACGCCTCGATGTCGGCGCTGTCGGCCTTGGCCGCCGGGGACACCGGCGTCGCCGTCCTGGGGGCGGAGCGCGCCGACGAGGCCGGGCAGCTCGCCCGCACGGTGGAGGTGTTCCGAAGCCGCAGCCGCGCCTTGCGCGACGCGGATGAGCGGCGCGCCCGCCACTGGCTGCGCCAGCAGGCCTTCATCCGCCGCCAGATGCACCGCCTGTCCGAAACCCTGCCCGAGCAGGGCCGGCTGGAGCTTCTGGCCGACCTCGCCCGCATCGAGGCGGCGTCGGAGGGCAAGACCCCCGGCGGGCGCACCGACGATCCCGGCGCGCTCGCCGTCGCCTTCGAGGTGATGGCGGAGCGCGTGCGCGACCAGCACACGGCGCTGGACGCCATGGTCCGGCAGCTTCAGGCCGCCCTGGACACCCGCACCGAGCTTCTGGAGCTTCAAAAACAGTTCGAGATCGCCCGGCGCATGCAGGCGGCGATCCTGCCGCCCGACCTGACCGGCGCCCCGGACCTTGAGGCGTCCGGCCTGATGCGCCCGGCGGCGGAGTTCGACGGCAGCTTCTACGACTTCTTCCTGACGGCGGACGGAGCGCTGGCGGTGCTGCTGGGGCAGGTGTCGGGCGGCGGTCTGGCGGCGGGCTTCATGACGGTGACCGCGCGCGCCGCCCTGCGGACGCTGGCGGAGGCCGGGTTGGGACCTGCGGCCTGCCTGACCGGCGCCAACCGGCTGCTGGCGGCGGACAACGCCGCGGGGCTGTCCATCGGGCTCGCCATGGGCATCGTCGCGCCGCGTTCCCGCCGGCTGGTCTTCGCCGCCGCGGGCGTGCCGGAGCCCTTCCTGCTGCGCCGCTTCGGCGACGTGGTCGATCTGCCGGTGGCGGCCAACCCGCCGCTCGGCCTCGACCCCGCGATGACGGCGGTGGAGACGGCGCTCGACCTGCCGGTTCCCTCCACGCTGGTGCTGTGCAACGGCGGCCTTCTGGACGGGGAGAACCGCTTCGGCGTGCCGTTCGGGCGGGCGCGGCTGACCGGCATCCTGGGCAACCTGGACGACCTGTCCGCCGCCAGCGTCACCGCGGCAGTCTCCGCCGGACTGGCCGAGCATGCCGGCGGCGCCCCGATGGCGGTGGACCGGCTGTGCGTCGCCCTGCGGGTGCGGGCATGAGGGCGGGCACGCCGCCATCCCCTCTCCCGTCCCGGGAGAGGGTGGCGCCGAAGGCGCCGGGTGAGGGTCGTGCGAGGATCAAGGCGCTGATTCTCGGCGGCACCCTCACCCTCCCACCGCTTCGCGGCGGGTCCCTCCCTCTCCCGGGACGGGAGAGGGGTTTGAGGGCAGGGCGTCTTTTCGCGGGTGTCCTGGCCCTGACCGCCGCCCTGCTGGCCGGGCCGGCGGCGGCGCAGGTGGCTGCGGCCTCCGATGGCGGGCCGGCGCTGTTCCAGTGCGGCCGCTACCTCCGCAACGGGGAGACGCTCTACGGCATCCCTCCGGGCATCCTGCACGCGATGAGCGTCGTGGAATCCGGGCGGGCGGGCATGCCCTGGCCCTGGGCGCTGAACGTTTCGGGACGCCCGCACTATCCGGCGACGCGGCGCGAGGCGCTGCGGCTGATGCAGGACGGCGAGGGCGGACTGCGCGGCGACGTGGCGGTCGGCTGCATGCAGATACACACGCGCTGGCACGCCGGTTCCTTCGCGGGGGGCGAGGACATGCTGGACCCCGCCGTCAACGTCGCCTACGCCGCCCGCTTCCTGCGGGAACTGTTCGACCGTCACGGGTCCTGGACGGAAGCGGTGCGCCGCTACCACGCCAGCGATCCGGCGGCGCAGAACACCTATCTCTGCCTCGTTCTCGACCGGCGCGTCCAACTCGGCTACCAGCGCGAGACGGCGGAGATGCGCCGGCTGTGTGGCGGTTCGGCCTCGTGAGCGCGGCGTCATGAAGAAACTCCTGGTCGGCGTGCTGGCGCTGCTTCTCCTCCTGGTCGCCTTCGCGGGCGGGTATTTCCTGGCCGGGGGCGGAATGCCCGGAGCGGCGGAGGACCCCGCGCCCGCCGAGGCGGCTGCCCCGTCCGCAGCGCCGCAGGAGACGGCGAAGGCGGAACCGGAGAAGGCCGCGCCGCCGCCGGTTCCGGTCCGTCCCATCGCTCCGGCGAAGGCGGGGGCGGCGCGCTTTTCCATCGAACTCGGCGTCTTCCGCTCCGCCGAAAATGCCCGGGACTTCGCCGCGGTGCTCGCCGAACGGGGGTTGCCGGTGGAGATCGTGGAGACCATGGACGCCGCCGGGGGGCAGTGGTTCCGGGTCCGCGCCGGGGCCTTCGCCGACCGCTGGCAGGCCGAAGCGCGCCGCCCCTCCTTCGAGCGGACCGCCGGGATCGGCGGGGTGGTGGTGGAGGAACCGCTTCCCGCCGCCCTTCCGGCAAAGGCCGGCGGCGGCGAATGATCCAGTTCGGACCAACGGGGTAACCCGCCGGATTTGCGGGCTTTTCCGCATGGCCGGGCCGGCGTCCGCGCCAGCCCCGTGGAAGCCCTGGCGGACTACGCCAGAACGAACCAGACAACGCGCGGATTCGGGGCGCCGGGATGCTTCTATCAGGCTGGGCCGACGCCCCGCGCGGCGGGTGGCCCGACCCGAACTTCCTTCCCAGGATTTCCCGCGATGGCGACGATCACGCTCGGACGATGGCAGGTGGCGGCTCTGGCCGCCGGTGTCGCCGTGCTGACCGTCGTGGCCCTGCTGCTGGGCGCGGTGATGGCGGCGCTGATCCTGACGGGGGACGGGGCGGCGCCCGTCGCTTCCGCTTCCGCTCCCGCCGCGGCACCGTCTTCCGGCGGCGGCCTCGCCGCGATGGCGCGGCGGAACGTCGCGGACAGCTTCGAAGCGCGCCAGGGCGTGATCGAGACGGCGGATATCTTCAGCGACGAGGCGCGCGGAACGGCCATCTCCGCCACCGAACCGCTGACCCGTGGTGCCGCCGACGCGGCGCGGCGCTTCCTGCCCGGCTGGATGGCCGGCAGCGCCGCCCACGTCATCGAGAAGACGGGCTACCGCGTCACGGAATTCGCCGGCAACAGCGTGGAGGGCCTCGTCGAGGACACGCTGAACGACCGGCTGGACGCCATGAAGGAGGAGGGGGCGGCTCCGGTCCGCCTCTACGCCATCGAACTCGGGCGCTTCGCCACCCCGTCCAACGCGGAATCCTTCGCCGCCGCCGCCGCCCAGCGGGGCGTGCGCGGCACCGTCGACTTCGCGCCGCTTCCGGGAGGCAACGCCCCCTACGCCGTGCGCACCGGACGCTACGCCGCCGCCGACGAGGCCGCCCGCGCGCTGGACGCGCTGTCGCGGTCGAACGGCGTGTCCGGAACCGTCGTCACCCTTGCCGAAGCGGGAGAGCGCTGAACGCCATGACTCCGGTGAACGGAAAGCGATCGAGGTTGGCCGGCGCGCTGGCGCTGGCGCTGCTGGCCGCGGGCTGCGCGGAGAAGCCGCGCGCCGGTCTGGACAGCGTGTCCTTCGCCGTCGCCCCAACCGCCAATGACACCACGCCGGTCGCCATCGACCTTGTGGCGGTGCGGGACAAGGCGCTGGTGGACAAGCTGGGCGCGCTGACCGCCGCGGAGTGGTTCGCCCAGCGCGATCAATCCATGCGCGACCATCCGGCCACGCTCGGCGTGACGAGCTGGGAACTGGTTCCCGGCCAGACGCTGAAGGCGGACCTGCCGCCGGGCGAACCGGCCTGGGCGATCCTGGTCTTCGCCAACTATTCCACGCCGGGGCCGCACCGCCTGCGCGTGCCCGACACACGAACGCTGACCCTCACCGCCGGGGACAAGGATGTCGAACTGGTTCCGTGATGTTCTTCCCACCGCCGCTTTGAGGGCCGCATGACCGAGGCGCGCGACATTCCCGACGCCATCGACTGGCATGACGGGATGCTGCTGGCCCCGCAGCATTTCCAACAGCAGGCGCTGCGGCACGAGCGGCAGCTCACCTACCATGTCCGGCAGGCGCGGCCCTTCCATTGGGGCGTGGTCCATCTGCAGATCGACCGCGTGCAGCTCGTCTCCGGGCTGGTGCAGGTGCGGGAGCTGGAGGCGATCCTGCCCGACGGCCTTGTCGTGGAGTACCGCGCCGGCACCGACGAGCCGCTGGAGGTGGACATCTCCGCCTACGCCGACCCGGTGGGGCAGACGCAGATCACCATCCACCTGATCGTTCCCGCCGCCCGCGGCGACCGTGCGCCGGGACCGGGGGAGACGCCGCGCTACGTCTCGGTCGAGGGCGCGCCGGTCGCCGACCGGCATGGCGGGGAGGAGCTGTCCATCGCCCGGCTGCGCCCGCGGCTGTCCCTGTTCGCCACCACCGGGCCGACCCAGAAGCCGCCGCAGAAGTTCGTCTCCATGCCCATCGCGCAGGCGACCTTCCGCAACGACGCCTTCGTGCTGACCGACTTCGTTCCCCCGGCGCTGACCGTCGCCGCCAACGCGCCGCTCGGGCGGCTGGGGGCGGAGGTGGTGCGGCGCGTGCGCGAGAAGGCGCTGTTCCTGGCCGAACGCTCCGGCGTGGGCAACGGCAACCCGGCGACCGAACTGGCCGAGGCCGCGCGGGCGGAGATCCGCAGCCTCGTCACCGGCCTGCCGCCGCTGGAGGCGCAGCTCGGCGTCGGGGTCTGCCACCCGTTCGACGTCTACATGTCGCTCTGCACGCTGGCCGGGCACCTGTCGGCCTTCGCCAGCGGCGCCGTTCCGGCCAAGCTGTCGCGCTACGACCACGACGACCCGATGGCGAGCTTCGGCGAGGTGCGCGATTTCATCCTGCGCATGATCGACCGGGTGAAGGAGGGCGTCGCCCGCATCCCCTTCACCTTCGAGGACGGCATGTTCGGGCTGCTGATGGACGAGACCTGGCTGAAGGGCCGGCTGGTCGTCGGCGTGCGCGGCCCGGCCTCGGCCCCGGTCAGCGAGGTCGCCGCCTGGATGGAGAACTGCATCGTCGCCTCCCGCTCCCGGCTGGAGACCCTGTCCGGCCTGCGCGTGAAGGGGGCCGAGCGCATCGCCCTGGACGACAGCGGCGAGGCCGGTGTGGCCGCCCCGCGCGGCGTGGTGCCGTTCGAGGTCAAGGTCGATCCCCGCTACATCGTCCCCGGCGAACGGCTGGAGATCTGGAATCCGGACTCGCTGGGCAGCCGCTTCCGCCCCGTCGAGATCACCCTGTTCGTCAGCGCCTGACCCTGGGAATGACCGCCATGCTGCACCGCCGGGATCTGGTCGATCACTTCCTCGCCTTCGCGCGGGAACTCCAGCAGCACCGCGCCGCCGTCAGCGCCGGTCGCCCGGTCGCCGCAAAGCCGGCGACCGCCGCTGGGGAGGCCGCGGAGAGCCTGCCCGCCTTCCTGACGGAGGACGTCCTGGCGATCCCCGCACCGCGGGGGGCTGCCGCCACGGTGCCGGCCCTGGCGCTGGAGCCTGACGCCGAGATCATCATCCGCCGTCTCCAGGAGTTTCTGGAAGCGCAGGCCGCCCAGGTCGGGCGCACCGGCACCGACCTGACGATCAGCCAGCACCGCGAGGCGCAATACGCCATGGCGGCGCTGGCCGACGATCTGTTCATCCACGACGTGGAATGGAACGGGCGCGAGCTGTGGCGCAGCGTCCTGCTGGAGCAGGCGGTGTTCCGCACCCGGCTGGCCGGCGAACGGGTGTTCGACCGGATGGAGGCGCTTCTCGCCAGCAACGACCGGCGGCTGGTCCAGTTGGCGGCGGTCTATCTCTGCGTGCTCGGCATGGGCTTCAAGGGGCGCTGCCGGGTGCCGGGCGGCGAGTCCACCCTGCGCGACTACAGCGCCCGCCTGTTCGAGTTCATCGCGGGGCGCGAGTCCGAACTGGGCGCCGGGGTGCTGCCCGGCGGGCGGACGCTGATCCCCGCCGCCTACGCCAACACGCTGACCGACGGCAAGGCGCGCACGCTGGCGCGCGGGCCGCGCTGGCCGCTGGTGCTGGGGGCCATCGCCGGGCTGTGGCTGGTGCTGGGGCAGGCGCTCTGGTGGATGTCCACCGCACAGCTTTCCAACGCGGCGGACGCGGTGCTTCAGGCATCGGTCCGCGTGACCCGCTGACGGGAGAGGACGGTCATGGAACTCCTGGCAGCGGTCCTGTCCGGCATCGCCGGCAACCGGATCTGGGTCTTCGCGGGGCTTCTGGTCCTCGTGCTGATCATCATCGCGGTGATGGCGGTGATCCTTCTGCGCGCCCGCAGCGCACCGCCGCCCGCCCCGGCGGAGCCCGCGGCCCTGCCGCCGCCCGACGCGGTGGCGGAGGAGGGCGGAGCGGTCCCGGCGCTGGCCGCGGCACCGCCGGATGTCACCGTCCGCGACATCCGCCGCCTGTTCCGCGACGGTCTGGCGGCCTACCGCGAGACGCTGTCGCGCAACGTCTATCTGGTGCCCTGGTATCTGCGCACCGGTGTTGCGGCGTCGGACGACGCCGGCCTGCTGTCCTGCGCGGAGGAGGTGCGGCCCCCGGTGACCGCCGAGCGGCACGCCGGCTTCTCCTGGCGCTTCTACGACCGGGCGGTGGTCATCGACGTGGACGATCCGCGCGCGGCATGGGCGGGCGTGCTGGACCTGCTGGGCCGCCGCCGTCCGATGCTGCCCGCCGACGGGCTGATCCTGACCGTTCCCCTGGCCGAGCTGGACGACGTGCGCCGCGCCACCGCGCGCGGGACGGAACTGTACGCCCGGCTGTGGGAGATCCAGCGCACGCTGGGCTTCGCCCTGCCGGTCTATGTGGTGGTGACGGGCTGCGAGGAGGCCCCCGGCTTCGCGGCGCTGGCCGAGGCTCTGCCCGGCCCGCTGACCGGCGGGATGCTCGGCTGGTCCAGCCCCTACGCGCTGGAAACGGCCTTCTCCCCCGACTTCGTGAGCGAGGCGTTGCAGTCCCTGGCGGATGGGCTGCTGGCGGTGGAACTGGAGGTGTTCGGCGCCACGGCCACGCCGGACGGCGCCCCGCTGTTCGCCCTGACGGAGCGGCTGACCGGGACGGAGGCGGCGTTGCGCGCCCTTCTGGGCACCGCCTTCAAGCGCACCGCCTATCAGGAGACGCTCTACGTCCGCGGCATCTACTTCACGGGCCGTCCCGATCCGGATGCGCCGGCCCTGTTCGGGCGCGACCTGCTGAACCGCAAGATCTTCCCCGAGGCCGGGCTGCCCAAGCCGACCCGCGCGCTGGCCGCGTCGCGGGCGTGGCGCCGCTATTCCTGGCCGGTGGGGACGGGGGCCGCGGCGGTTGCCGCGATCCTGCTGCTGTGGATGGGGGTGCAGCGCGCGTCCACCCTGTCGGACCGGCTGGTTCCGGTTCTGGCCGACATTCCGGGCGGGCTTCAACAGTTGGCCGACCAGCGCCCGGCGGTCGAGGCCGGGGCGCCGATGACCGCCGCCTACACCGATCCCGCCGCACGCTTCGTCCAGGGCGTGACGATGCTGTCCACCGACTGGACCTTCAACCCGCTGCCGGCCGCTTGGATCAGCGGCGTTCCGGATTCGGTGTCGGGCGCTCTGGCCGTCGGCTATCGCCGGCTGGCCCTGTCCACCGTGCGCGACGTGGCGGAGGACCGGCTGCGCCGCCTGACCCGCGACGGCGGACCGGGTCCGGCGGGGGCGGGCGCCTTCGAACGGCTGCGCGCCTTCGCGGGCGAGGTCGGCATCGCCGAGGGGCTGGCCCGCGCCTACAACAACGTGGACGCCCGCGACCCGTCCCTGCCGCTGGACGAGGTGCTGGACTTCGCGCTGGGCTCCGGCGTGGCGCGCGGCTTCTCCGCGCGGCTGCATGGCTGGGAGATCGACCAGCCGCCGGGCGGCACCGCGATCCCGGCGCCGGGCCCGGGGGCGCAGCGCCCCATCGACCTGACCGCCCACCGGGCGGAGGTCGGGCGCCGTTTCCGGCAACACGCCGACGCCTACCTGCGCGACCTCGCCATGGGCGGCCTCGCCGCCGCGCGGCTGTCGGTCGCCGCCAACGAACTGGAACTGCTGGCCGGTGGGGCGCGGTCCGGCGCCGACGCGGCGGCGGCCTACGCCGAGGTGCTGTCGAGCCTGGAGGACGCCGCCCGAGGCCTGGGGGCGGAGCGCGGCGCCTGGATCGGCGCCAACGGCCCCGTCCTGCCGCCGGAGTTCGAAGCGCTGCTGGGACGGCTGGAGAAGTCCGACCTGCTCGGCCCCAACCTGCGGGCCGACATCCTGGATCTGGCGCAGCGGCGCTACGACGAGGCGGGCGTCGGCGCCCGCAACCTGGACTCGGTGATCGGCCGCCTGTTGGAGCAAGCCCCGAATGGTGGTGCCCGGCTGGCCCCGGCGGCGGAGCAGCTTCGCCGCACGCTGTCGGTGTGGATGGCCCGCCGCTTCATGAAGACGGACGAATCCGGCGCGCTGGCGATGCCCGCCGTCGGTGCGGGCTGGGACCGCGCGGCCCTGGACGGCATTCCGCCGCTGGTCGAGGACTATCTGCTGTTCGACGCCAAGGACCTGCCGCAGGCGCCGGCCATGCTCCGCGCCTCCATGCGGGCGGCGGCGCAGCACCAGCTTCGCCAGGGGGTGGAGCGCATCCTCGCCCGCGCCCTGGCCGGCAGCCCTGCGGGGGGCGGCGTGGACCGGGCCGGCGGGCTGGCGCAGCTCCGCGCCTCCGCCCACGCGCTGCGCACCGCCTTCCCGGTGCTGGCCGAGACGATGCAGTCCTTCCGCCAGATCGGGCTGACCACCTCCGCCGACGCCATCCGCGACACGGTGGCCCGGCAGGCCAACGCCGTGCTGGCCCAGGCCGACCGGCTGCTGGAGGGCGACCAGCTCTACCGGCCCGACGCCCACGCGCTGGATGTCTGGGTGGACGGGCCGCTGGTGCCGCACCTGCTGTTCGGGCAGACCACGCCCGCCGGGCTGGCGCTCTATCTAGGCAACGCCCGGCACGAGGTGACGGTGCTCGCCCGCGACATCGCCGCCCCGGTGGTGGACATCCTGGAGCGCCCGGTGATGGGCGCCGGGACCGGTTCGGGCGCCGCGTCCAAATGGGCGCGCATCATCGCCGAACTGGACAAGTACGACGGCGGACGCCCGAACAGCTCCCTGGCGCAGCTCGAAAAGTTCGTGACGGTGGAGAGCGCCGCCGTGGACGCCGCCGGCTGCCAAAATCTGGGCGCCATCGACGGGGTGCCGGACGACTTCTTCCGCAGCCGTCTGGCCGAGTTGAAGCAGTGGATCGCCACGCGCTGCGTGCTGGCCGCCGACGCCCGCGTCTACGATGCCTACGTCGATCTTGCCGCCGGGTTCAACGAGATGCTGGCGGGCCGCTTCCCCTTCGCCGCCGCGTCAGTGCCGGGCGAGCAGGCCGACCCGGCGGCGGTGCGCGCCTTCTACGAGCGGTTCGACGCCCGCGCGGCCTTCGTGCTGGAGGGGTTGCGCCGCGGCGGGCGGTTCGGAACCGCCGGGGGTGAAGCGCTGCGCTTCGTGGAGACGATGGAGCGGGCGCGCCCGCTGCTGACCGCCGCGGTGACTCCGGACCAGAGCGGCGGTCTGACGCTCGACCCCGCCTTCCGCGTCAACCGCAACCGTGAGGCGGGCGGCAGCGACATCATCGAGTGGAAGCTCGCCACGTCGAACGGCGCCCTGTCCAGCATGCTGCCGCGCACGCCGCTGCGCTGGTATCCGGGCGACAAGCTGAGCGTCACGCTGCGCTGGGCGAAGGACGGCACGGTGCTGCCGGTGTCCGGCGTCGGTGCCGGGGTGACGGTGGACGGCCCCTCGCTGCGCTTCGATTATGACGGCCCTTGGGCGCTGTTCGCCCTGGCCAGCCGGCAGGCCGCGCCGCAGCGCGACCGCCGCCCCGGCCCTGATACCGATCCGCTCCTGTTGTTCGAGGCCACGGCCAGCGGTCCGGTCAAGGAGGCCGCCGCGTCCGCCCCGACGCCGATCGCGCCGGCGCCCCAGGCGGCGCAGCCGCCGGTGGTGAAGCCCAACGTGCGGGTCTTCATGACGCTGTCGGTCAAGCGCACCGTCCTGGCCGACGGCAAGCCGCCGCGCGAGGAGAAGGTGGCCGTCCCCGCACTGCCCGCGCAGGCGCCGCCGCTTGCTCCGGTCGGTTCCATGCGGCGGATGCCGGGGCTGGCCGGCTGGCCGGCGCCCCCCGGGGCGATGTCCGGCGCGGTGGCTCCGGCGGACCGCGCCTTCTTCGATCTGGGCAACGCCCCGTCCCAGCCCCCGATGCTCCGCCCCGCGGCCCAACGCTTCCCGTGAGCAGTTCCATGACCGCATCTCCCCCTCTGATCGACATCGGCGCGTTGCTCCAGCCCATTCCCGGCGACGATCCGGCGGGCGACGATCTGCGCCACGGCCCGGAATTCGACGCGCTGACCGAGGCGCGCCGGATGGACGACGATCTGGACCAGGGCATCTGGCAGACCACCATCAAGAAGGCTGACTGGAAAGGCGTCGTCCATCAGGCGTCGGACCTGCTGAAGACCCGCACCAAGGATTTGCAGGTCGCGGCGTGGCTGGTCCAGGCGTTGGGCCGCCTGCACGGCCCGGCGGGGCTGGCGCCTGGGATTCTGCTGGTCCATGGACTGGTGGAGGATTTCTGGGACGGTCTCTACCCGCGGCTGGACGACGGCGACCCGGAACCGCGGCTGGCGCCGCTGGTCTGGCTGGACAGCCAGTTGTCGCGCGACCTGATGGCGACCACCGTCACCCAGCCGGGCTCGAACGCCGACGAGACCCACCGCTTCCAGGACTGGCAGAACGCGCAGCGCCTGCGCAAGCTCGCCACCCGCGACCAGCGCGCCTTCCAGGCGGCGGTGGAGGACGGGGAGGTCACGGTCGAGCAGATCCTGGCCGCGCAGGACCGCACGCCGCCGGACTTCTACCAGATCCAGCACGCCCATCTGCGCGACACGGTGACGGCGGTGCGCACCCTGGCGGCGGCGCTGGACGCCCTGGCGGGCCGCGCCGCGCCGGGGTTCACGCAGCTTCTGAAGACGCTGGACAGCCTGATCCAGTTCCACCGCGAAGCGCTCGCCAAGCGCGGCATCGACCCGGACGGCGCCTCTGCCGCCGCCGCGGAGAGTGCCGGCGGCGGGGAGGAGGCCGCCATGGACACGCCTGCCGAGATCGTTCCCGCCGCCGCCTTCGCCCGGCCCGGCGGGCCGCGGACCCGGCAGGAAGCCTACGCCATGCTGCACCAGATCGCCGATTTCCTGGCGCGGGAGGAGCCGCACAGCCCGACCTCCTACCTCGTGCGCCGCGCCGCCGCCTGGGGGAACCTGTCCCTGCCGGAGCTTTACGCCGAACTGCTGGGCGACCGCGGCGAGGTCGGGCGGATCTTCGGCCTGCTGCGGCTGGAGGAGCGCTGAGCCATGCCCCGCATCCTGCTCGACTTTCCCGGCATCAAGGGCCAGTCGCTGATCCGTAACTACAAGAATCTGGCGGAGTGCTTCAGCTTCGACCTGTCGTCGGGCAAGCGCGAGGTCGGCGGTTTCAACTACGACGACCCGATCGAGGACAATTCCTACCTCGGCAGCCGGAAGGCGCAGAAGCAGAACAAGCTGGGCGTGGACAGCCTGAAGCTGGAGCGGCACTTCGACCTCGCCTCGCCCAAGCTGATGCAGGCGGCCTTCGATCCGCAGAAGAAGGACGTCACGGCGACGCTCCACTTCTTCCGCACCTTCGCCCAACTGCAAGGCGGCGAGTATTTCGGCGAAAGCGACATCTTCGCCGAGCCTTATCTGACCATCGTCCTGAAGAACACGCAGATCACCGAATACGAGTTGTCCGTGGACGACGACGACGGCAGCAACGGGACCGAGACCATCTCCCTGGCCTTCGACCAGTTGCAGATGACCTACCAGCACCAGATCGACGGCCGGAAAATCGGCCAAATCCGTGGCGACATCACCTTGGCGAGCAAGTCATGACCCAGTCGAACCCGTCGGCCCTGGCCGGCGACACCCCCGTCCTTTCCCGCAACGGCGAACGCCGCCGCGGCCCGGGACGCCGGGCCGAACATTTCCTGGAGCAGTTGATGTTCCAGAGCCGTTGGCTCCTCGCCCCTCTCTATGTCGGTCTGGTGGCGGCACTCCTGATGATCGGCTGGCGCTTCGCGCTGGAACTGGCGCACGCGCTTCCTCTTCTGCTCCATGGCACGGAAAACGACATCATCCTGATCGTGCTGGGGCTGGTCGATCTGACGATGGTCGGCAACCTCGTGCTGATGGTGATCTTCAGCGGCTATGAGAACTTCGTGTCGAAGATCGACGTGAAAGGCCACGCCGACCGTCCGGAATGGATGGGCAAGCTGGATTTCAGCGCGCTGAAGGTGAAGCTGATCGCCAGCATCGTGGCGATTTCCTCCATTCAGATTCTGAAGAGCTTCATGAACGTGTCCGAAATCTCCGACCGCGACCTGATGTGGCTGGTGGCCATTCACGTCACCTTCATCGTCTCCGGCGTGCTGCTGGCGACCATGGACGTTCTGGTCAAGAAGAGCCACGCGCACTGACGTCGCACAGGAAAGGAGACGACATCATGATTCGGTATGCGCTGGCCTTGCTGGCCGTCCTTCTGACCGGTCTGCCGGGCGCGCTGAAGGCCGAACCGGCCAAGGTCTTCGTCGGCACCTACGTCAACCAGATCACCGGAGTGAACCTCCGCGACAATCAGGTGAATGTGGACTTCTACGTCTGGTTCCGCTGGGACGACGATTCGCTGAACCCGCTGGAAAGCTTCGAGCTGATGAACGGGCGGATCGAATCCCGTACGCCGACGCCGATCCGCAAGCTGAAGGACACCAACTACGGTCAGGCGCGCGTCCAGGCCGTTCTGAACCAGCCCTGGGACGTGAGCCGCTTCCCCCTGGACAGCCAGACCATCCGTCTGGTGATCGAAGACAGCGACATGACGGCGGACCGCATCGTCTACGTCGCGGACACCGACAACAGCACCATCGATCCCGACGTCGATGTCTCGGGATATGATCTGTCCAGCAACGCGGCGACCGTTTCGGCGCACCGCTACCGCACCAACTACGGCGACATCACCCTGCCGAAGAACCACGAGTCCGTCTATTCCCGCTACACCCACTCGATCACCCTGGAGCGGCCGGATTCGATCTATTACATCAAGACCTTCTCGACGATCTTCATCTCCTCCCTGGTGGCCTTCCTGGCCTTCCTGGTGAAGCCGGTGGACCTTGACCCCCGCTTCGGCCTGGGCATCGGTGCGCTGTTCGCGGTGGTGGCCTGCTACTTCGTCATCGCCAGCGACCTGCCGCGCAGCAGCGGCTTCACCCTGTCCGACCGGGTGAACCTCGCCTCCATGGGCATGATCTTCCTCAGCCTGATGCAGAGCGCCGTGTCGCTGATGATCTATGAGCGGAACGCGGCGAAGTCCCTGATGCTCGACCGGGTGTGCCTGGTGCTGTTCCCGGTCGCCTACGGGTTGATGTGCGTCTGGTTGACGATGGTCTGACGGCGTAGCGGGAGCGTGCGGCCGGCCTGAGCTTCGCCACATTCTTCCTTGAAGCTCCGTAAGGTGCGACGAGGGAGACTGACATGATCGGAAACCGGACGGCGCTGGCCGCGGCGGCATTTCTCGCCATCGGGATCGCGGTGGCGGGGTGGGCGGCGGGGCGGGAGGTGGCGCAGGTCCGGTTGGCCGACCGCTTCGTCACCGTGAAGGGCTCCGCCGAGCGGGAGGTCAAGGCGAATCTCGCGCTCTGGCCCTTGCGCTTCGTCGCCACCGGCGACGACCTGTCCGCCGTGCAGGCAAAGACCGCGGCGGACGAAAGGGCGGTTCTGGCCTTTCTGGACCGCCATGGGCTGGGCGCCGATGCCGTCGTCTCGCGCTCCCTCGACCTCGTGGACCTGCTGGCCCAGGCCTACCGCCAGGGGCCGGCGGACCAGCGCTACATCCTGACCCGCACCCTGATGATCCGCAGCCCCGACGTGGACCGGGTGGACCGCGCCAGCCAGAACCTTGCGGAACTGCTCGACCAGGGCGTGACGCTGGGCGGGGAACCGGGGATGGGCTCCGGCCCCAATTACCTGTTCACACGCCTGAATGACGTGAAGACCGAGATGATCGCCGAGGCGACGGCCAAGGCGCGCGAGGCGGCAGCGCAGTTCGCGACCGACAGCGGGGCGACGCTGGGCGGCATCCGGCGCGCGAACCAGGGGCTTTTCCAGATCCTCGCCCGCGACGAGGCCCCCGGCATCATGGAAAACCGGCAGATCGACAAGATCGTCCGCGTCGTGTCCACGCTCGACTGGGAACTGGTGGACTGACGGCGGACCGTTCCGCCGCGCCTCCGCCAGAAAGTGGTGGTTCACGCACAGCAATTGTGGTTATATAGTCCTGGTATATAGCGAAGCCGGGGGCTATCCCACATGACCGTCCACCCGCAGGTGTCGTTTGCCGGCCCTCATGCGTCGCCGATCGGCGCGGAGCGCATCCGGCTGCTGGAGGCGGTCAGGCGCGAGGGCAGCATTTCCGGCGCGGCGCGGTCGGTCGGCATCACCTACAAGGCGGCCTGGGACGCCATCGACGCCATGAACAATCTGGTCGGCCGCCCGCTGGTTGAGGCGCAGGCCGGCGGCAAGCGCGGCGGCGGAACGGCCCTGACGCCGGACGGCCTGCGGCTGGTCGCCACCTTCCACCGTATGCAGAGCGAAATGATCCGCGCCTTCCAGGCGCTCGAACCGGAACTGAACGGCACCGGATTGTCCGCCGCCGGCCTGATGTGGGGATTTTTCATGCGCACCAGTGCACGCAACGTCCTGACCGGTACCGTCACGTCCATCACCGATGGGGCGGTCAACGCCGAAGTCACCCTGGCCCTTTCGGACCAGACCTCGATCGTCGCCATCATCACCCGCGACAGCGTGCGCGACCTGGGCCTGTTTCCGGGGCGCGCGGCGACGGCGCTCATCAAGGCGCCCTTCGTGATCCTGGCCCCGGCGGACGAGGCGCGGCGCACCTCGATGCGCAACCGCATCGAAGGCACGGTGTCCCGCCGCGAGGACGGGGCGGTCAACAGCGAGATCACCCTGGACATCGGCGGCGGCAAGACGCTGACCGCCATCATCACGCTGCGCAGCGCGGAGGACATCGGCCTGAAGGCCGGCGATCCGGCCTGCGCGCTGATCGACGCGTCGCACATCATTCTTGCGGTGGATTGACGATCGGACGGGAAGGAGTTTTTCGAATGAAGCTTTTCCTGCTTGCCGCCTTCGCATTGCTGTCCGTCCCGGCGGCGGCCCAGGCCGACGAATTCAACGTCGCGGTCGCGGCCAACTTCACCGCCCCGGCGAAGGAGATCGCCACCGCCTTCGAGCGGAAGACCGGCCACAAACCCATTCTGAGCTTCGGTGCGACCGGCCAATTCTACGCCCAGATCAAGCAGGAGGCCCCCTTCGTCGTCTTCATGGCCGCCGACGACGAGACTCCGAGGAAGGCCGTGGAGGAAGGGTTGGCCGTCCCGGAGTCCCGCTTCACCTACGCCGTGGGCCGTCTGGTTCTGTGGACCAAGGCCAGCGGCTCCCCGCTGGGTGAGGACACGCTGCGCAAGGGCGCCTTCGACAAGCTCGCCATCGCCAACCCGGCGACCGCCCCCTATGGCGCCGCCGCCGTGCAGGCCATGAAAACGATGGGCGTCTTCGAGACGCTTCAACCGACGATCGTCCAGGGCAACACCATCGCCCAGACGTTCCAGTTCGCCGAGGCCGGCGCTGCCGAACTGGCCTTCGTCGCCCTGTCGCAGGTGATCGCCAGACCGGACGGTGCCCGTTGGCCGGTTCCGGAAGCGCTGCACGCCCCGATCCTCCAGGACGCCGTCCTGCTGAAGAAGGGCGCCGGCAACGAGGCCGCCAAGGCGTTTCTCGCCTTCCTAAAAGGGCCGGAGGCCGCCACCGTGATCTCCAAGTACGGCTACGGCACGAAGGCCGATCCGGCGGCATCGAATTGACCGTGCCGGCATCCACGGCAAGGAAGGCCCGCCGATGAGCTGGCAACCGATTATCCTGACGCTGGAACTGGCGGCGTTGACGACGGTCATTCTTCTGATCGTCGGCACCCCCCTGGCCTGGTGGCTGGCGCGGTCCGGAGTCTGGTGGAAGGAGGCGGTCGCCACGGTGGTGGCGCTGCCTCTGGTGCTGCCGCCCACGGTTCTGGGCTTCTACCTGCTGATGCTGCTGGGGCCGAACGGTCCCGGCGGCTGGCTGGCGCCGCTGTGGGGCGCCCGCTCCATGGCCTTCACCTTCGAGGGGCTGGTCATCGGGTCGGTGCTGTACTCCATGCCCTTCGTGGTGCAGCCGATCCGCAACGCCTTCGAGGCGTTCGGGGACCGCCCGCTGGAGGCGGCGGCGACCCTGCGCGCCTCGCCGCTCGACACCTTCTTCACGGTGGCGGTGCCGCTGGCCCGCCGCGGCTTCCTGACCGGGGCGGTGCTGGGCTTCGCCCACACCATGGGGGAGTTCGGCGTCGTCCTGATGATCGGCGGCAACATCCCCGGCCAGACCAAGGTGCTGTCGGTGGCCATCTACGACTATGTCGAAACCCTGCAATGGGAGGAGGCGCATCTGCTTGCCGGCGGAATGCTGGTCTTCTCCTTCACGGTGATCCTGACGATGATGATGCTGGAGAAACGCATCGGGCGGGGCGGGCGATGAGCCTATCGGCGCATTTTCACGGGAGGCTCGGCCAGTTCGATCTGGATGTGGCATTCGAGGCGCCGGGCCGCGGCATCACCGCCCTGTTCGGCCCCTCCGGCTGCGGCAAGACCTCGGTTCTGCGCTGCGTGGCCGGGCTCCAGCGGCTGAACGGGCGATTCGCCCTGGACGGCGACGTCTGGCAGGAGGGGCGCAGCTTCCGCCCGACGCACAAGCGGCCCATCGGCTACGTCTTCCAGGAGGCCAGCCTGTTCCCGCATCTGTCGGTGCGCACGAACCTGCTGTTCGGCCATCGCCGGACGGTCGGGCGCGGCGCGCCGGAGCGCATCCGGCTGGACGATGTGGTGGATCTGCTGGGGTTGGGGCATCTGCTCGACCGATCGCCGGAGCATCTGTCGGGCGGCGAGCGCCAGCGGGTCGGAGTCGGCCGGGCGCTGCTCTCGCAGCCGAGCCTGCTGTTGATGGACGAGCCGCTGGCCGCGCTGGACCGTTTCAGCAAGGAGGAAATCCTTCCCTATCTGGAGCGGCTGCACGGCGTGCTGTCCATCCCCGTCCTCTATGTCAGCCACGACATCGCGGAGGTGGAGCGGCTGGCCGACCATCTGGTGCTGCTGCGCCAGGGGCGCGTCGTCACCGCCGGCCCGATGCAGGAGCTTCAGGCCGATCCCACCCTGCCCATCGCCCGCATGCCGGAGGCCGGCGTGACCCTGCCCGCGGTCGTGGAGGGGCGGGAGGAGGGCTATGGCCTGACCCTGCTGCGGCTGGACGGCGGGCACCTGCTCGTTCCCGGCGACCTTGGGCCGCAGGGCGCGGCGCGGCGTGCCCGCATCGCGGCGTCCGACGTCAGCCTCGCCCGCCATCCGGCGGAGGGCAGCACCATCCTGAACGTCCTGCCCGCCCGAATCGTCGCGGCGGAGCGGCACGACGACGTCCAGATGATGGCCGTCGTCGCCTTGGGCGAGGAGGGGCGGGGCGCGCGCATGCTCGCCCGCGTCACCCGCAAGAGCTGGGACGCCCTGGGGCTGTCTCCCGGCCAGCCGGTCTACGCGCAGATCAAGGGGGTGGCCCTGGTTCAGGAAGCGGTGTGACCCGCCTGGGCCGGCGCAGCGCTCCCGTGCCCATCGCGATCCCGAACAGCACGCACAACAGCCCCGCCGCGTGGGCGAGCGTGAAGGCTTCCCCCAGGAAGACCACCGCGGCCAGCACGCCCGCCGCCGGGATCAATCCGGTGAACAGCCCGGCCCGGCTGGCCGGCACATGGGCGATGCCGCGCATCCACAGCACCACCGCCAGCAGCCCGCCGGTCAGGCCGGACGCCACGAACAGAAGCCAGACCCAGCCGGGCACCGCCCCCGGGTCGAAGCCGCCCGATGTGGCGAGCGCTCCCGGGGCCATCATCGCGGCGGCCAGGGCATTCGCCAGGAAGGTGAGGGTCAGCGGAGGAATCCGGCCGCCGAGTTGCCGCGCGAAGACTCCGTACAGCCCCTCCGACACCACCGCGCCCAGCACCAGCGCGTTGCCGATCAAGGAGTCCTCGGGGCCGCCGCTGCCGCCGGGCCGCAGATTCAGCGCGACCATCCCCAGAACCGCCAGCGCGATGGCCGCGGCGCTTCCGGCCCCGATCCGTTCGCGCAGGATCAGCGCCGCTCCCAGCGCCGTCATGGCCGGAATGGTGCTGGTGATGATCCCCGCGGCGACCGCGCTGGTCTCGCGCAGGCCGTACAGAAGGAACAGGTTGAACAGCACCATGCCGAACAGAGCGAGCAGGGCGAGGCTGGTCCAGTCCCGCCCATTCCCGGGAAGCACGGCCCTGCCGCCGCGCAGGGAGAAGGGCGCCAACAGCACCGCGATCAGAGCGAAGCGGATCTCCGCCGCCACGAGCGGTGGGATGTGGGCCACGATCACCTTGGAAGCCGGAACGGACAGACCGACCAGGGTCATCGACAGGGCGAGGTTGAGATGGGCGTTGCGCATGGTCCGCATTCTATGGACGTCGGCACGGTTCTGCGGAAGCGGCATTTTCACGCAATGAATTTGCAAAGAATGCGTGTCATTCTTCGTGCCGAATTCGCGTGTATAAGGGGCGGGGTATGTCGGAGCCGATCCTCGGGATCACCAATTGGATGCACCTTTTCCGTTGGATCGTGAAACTGATCCGCGACGAGTACGGCGTCGACGAGAAGATGCTGACCCGCAACGCCCATCTGGACGGTGGGATCGGGCTCACCACGGAGCAGCTCGAACAGGTGCTCGACCATATCGCGGAAACCTTCGAACTGACCTTTCCCGAGAACACCCTTCACGAAACCGTTCGGCTGGAGGATCTGTGCACGCTGACGGCCTGGATGCGCGGCTTGCTGAAGAAGCCGGACTTCGTGACCCCGATCTTCGAAGAGCGCTGCCGTTCGCTCAACAACGTGCCCGCCTGAAACCGCCCTCTCCGATGGCTGGACATGGCCGAGCCGCACCCCA
Source organism: Roseomonas genomospecies 6 (assembly GCF_008365375.1). Lineage (GTDB taxonomy): Bacteria > Pseudomonadota > Alphaproteobacteria > Azospirillales > Azospirillaceae > Azospirillum. The sequence goes on from NZ_QOKW01000021.1 coordinate 112,592, forward strand.
TCTGGGGCAGCGGAGCGTCCCGTCAACCGTGTTTTCGAGCCTTCCATGCCGTTGCACCTCATCAAACTGTCCGTCGGAATCGACGACATCGATCATCTGGCGGCGGTGCAGGCCCGCCGCGCGCGGACCGTCGAGGGGCGGCCGGTCATTCCCGTCTTCACGCGCCGCCTGCCCAAACGGGCCGAAGAGATCCTGGCCGGCGGGTCGATCTATTGGGTGATCCGCGGCAGCGTCGCCGCCCGGCAGCGGGTGGTCTCCATCGACACCGCCGTGGACGAGGAGGGGGAAAGCTGCTGCATCCTCGGAATGGACCCTCAACTCGTGCCTACGATCCCAACGCCTCATCGTCCTTTCCAGGGGTGGCGCTATCTCGATCCGCAGGTGGCGCCCAAGGATCTGGCTGACGCGGGCGGGCAGGGCGATGAATTGCCGGCCCATCTGGCGGCTGAACTGCGCGCGCTCGGCCTCCTGTAGCCGCAATGACCGGCGGCGGTCCGCCAAGCCGTTGATCTTTCACGATTCGGAAGAATTTTCACGCGCCTGTCAAAAAAGCGCTTGCGTCCTTGGGCAGGGCACGCATATAACCCCCTCCACCGACGCGGTGGCCGCCAACGAGGCGCCGACGGGTCGGGAAAACAGAGACATTCTGGCCCTGGCGGCCCACTCCTCGAAGGGGTTGGGCGCGGGGTGTTGCGGTTCTCCGGAGCCGCGGGATCTTGGAAATCGTTGATACCGTGTTGTGAGAAGGGATGCGCAGGCGGCGGTATGGACCGTTGGCCGCGGGTTGGTTCCGGATGGAGCTGGCATCGCGGGTCGCTTGAGCATCTCGGTCAA
>NZ_QOKW01000022.1 GCF_008365375.1 Roseomonas genomospecies 6
ATATGACGTGCGATGTGCTCGCTGTGCCTCTTACCAGCGCCACACCTCTTTCCGAAGCTGCTGGGATTGCAACGCTCGGGTGATCTCGGGACTTCTCGGGCAGTGTGGACTTGCGGTGTTGCGCCTGATGCAACGGAACACGTCTCATAAGGAACTCGTGGAGTTCATCGGCAGCGGAGGGGCATGGGGCCTGATCGCCTTCATCGCTGTGGGGGTAGGATTATCAAACTGGCTAGCAATTTTCGCTCTGCTCGGAATCTCTGCAATAGCTGGCATCGAGCGCCAAGGTCTATGTTCCAGAGCTATTGGTTGGGCATTCATTCATTATATGATCGCCATTGCCACCAGCAAGCTGGCCCACTTGACGTTTCTTGCATTTTCTTCGTTGATTTGACTCGAAGAACTGAGACAAACATCCTCTGGACATCCTTGGCGTACGAGCTTTCAGCAACCGCGTTCTTGGTTTGTCCGCTTAGCGTATAAATTGGTCCGTCCTATGGCGTCACCCCTACCGGCTGGTCGGGGTTGGGCGCCGATGCACAGGCAGGCTCGCCCATCCCTCACTGGCTCCGCACCCCGTCGCAGCCCAAGAAGTGAATTTGATAAGATCTCGCGGTCGAGGACCAGCTACCTCCTTTGGGGTGCGCGCGGGACTTGCACCTTTTATCATGCGGTGATATATGGTTGATCAGGGCATGGAACGGATTTTGGACCTCGACGGCTGGTGGTTCTGGCTCCCCAATGGTTGGTCGTTGAGATGCCACGTCAGAGTGGTGGCGAAGACAGAAGGCCGGCCGCATGGGATCAAGTACGCACTCAATCTGCACGATGTCGATGGCACGAGACTTTTGGGCTTTGACAACGCGCAGCAAGTGCCGAAGCGGATCGAATACGATCACAGGCACCCATTGCGTCGGGTCGAAGAGCACATTCCGTACACGTTCATCGATGCGGACAGGTTGATCGCTGACGTGTTCGACGCGGTGGAGGCCGCGTGTCAAGCCGAAGGCGTTCCCTTCGAATTTGAGGACCAGGAGAGGCGCGATGACGAAGACGAGATCACTGACTGATCTACGAGACGAGCTGCGGTCGGCTGCTCGCGGCGAGCGCCCGGCGCCGGACTGGCTCAAGGCGGAGCGCCAGCCACTCCCCAACTTCTTCAGCGTCATGACGGACGGAAACCGGGAGTTGATGCAGCTGATTGGCGAGCGTCATCCGGCGACGGTGTCCGAGCTTGCCGAGATGGCGGGTCGGAAGATGTCGAATGTGTCCCGCTCCCTGCAGGACCTGGCTCGTGTCGGACTGGTCCGACTGGTTCGCGAGGGCATGTCGATCCGGCCGGAACTTGTGGCCAGGGAAGTGAAGGTGAACCTGGCTCACAACACCTGCGAGCTGATCGCTGCGGAATGAGCCCATTCCAAAGTTCATGTTTTGCTGTAAAGCGGGCCCCTATGGCCCCGTTTTTGTGGGGAGGTCATTCCCCGCCGTGCTTCTTCTTCCAACGCCGTGCCACAGCGTTGCGCCCCGCCAGCAGGCGCTCGCCGTAGCGCAGCACCATGCGTGGCGTTTCCCAGCCGCCGGCTTGGGCGATCCCCGCGATGTCCTCGCCGTCGGCCAGGAGGTCCTGGGTCACGCCGACTCGGATGCTGTGCCCGCTGAACCGGTGCAGGATGCCGGCCTGGGCGGCGCGCTCGTTCAGTATCCCCACGGCCGCGACGGTGGAGAGGGGCGACACGCCACCGCGGTGATGGCTGACGAACAGTGCGGCGGCCGCGTCCAGTTCATCGGCGGTGCCCATCCGCACGCACTTGGCGGCACCACGCTCAACCGCCGCGGTGACGACCCGATGGCATTCCGGGCGCCACGTATCGAGGGCGACCATGGTTTCCGGCGACAACCAGGCGATCTTGCCGGCCTTGGCCTGGTCGGTCTTGGACTTCCGGACCAGCAGCGTGCCGCTGCCGTCGGTATCCCGGCCGATATCCTCCCATTGGAAGGCCACCAGCTCCGACACCCGTCGCAGGCTGTCGTGCCACGTGTGGACGAGCGCGCGGTCCCGCAGGGCGTAGGTGAGCGCGGTGCGCTCGGCCGCGATCTTCGCCGCCACCTCGGCCGCCCGGGCGGCGGCGCTGGTCAGCGCCGAAAGGCGGGTGTGGCTTTCCCGGAGATCGTGAAGGATGACCTGGTGCTCGGCAATCCGAGCGTCCAAGGTTTCCACGATTCTCGTAAAATCCGGTTCGTTCAGCGCGCGTGCCTGTTTCTGGCGAGCGCCGCGTTCCCGCGTGTGTGCCTCGCGCGCCAGCTTGGTGTGATCGTGCTTCGTCGGGTCCTCGTACCCGGCCGCACGGTGCGCCGTGCTGATGGCCCAGAGGTGCTGCTGCAACGTCGCTGGTTTCAGGGGCTTCGGCTCCAGCCAGACGCTCTCGGGCGCCGTCGGCGGCTTTGCCCGGCAGGTCCGCTTCTCCTGTGCGGCCTTGCGCTGCAGGGCCTCGTACCGCTCCTGCAGACGGGTGTAGCGGGCCAGCGATCGGGGATCCGGACGACGCCAACGCCCGTAACCCCGGTGGCCGACCTCCTCGATGTAGGCCTCGACGGTATCGGGCGTCGCGGGCAGCCAGACGTGGCCGCGTTCCGAGCACCACAAGGCGAACAGGCGGACGCCGTCGAGCATGGCGCGCACGGTGCGCGGCGCCTTGGCCCGGGCGTAGCGGCGACCGAAGCCGGCGAGCTGCTCACGCACCTCGACCGGCAGGTCGGGATCGTCCTCGATCGTGGTGATCGGGTCAGGGATGCGCAGCGGCAGGGGAAGCGTTTGGTCAGTCATGGCGTTGCATTCGGCTGGGTTCCTTACGGTCATCTGCGCGCCGGAGCCTCATCTTGACACGCCGCCGGAAAGCGTCCGTACTGGAGCCGCCCGGTACCCGGCCCTTCCCATGGATCGCGTGTCCTGTAAGGTGAGGAGGGTCATCATGATCGTTCAGGGTGCTGATGGTGCTGGTCGGGGCCGATTGGTCGTGGTTCGTCTCGACACGGAAACCGGTATGGCCGACTGGCGGGTTGGACCTGCTGCCCAAGTCCTTGCCGACGCCAAGTCGGCCGATTTGACGCTCGTGGATGTGCCGGTGGGACTGCCGCCGACCGGCCACAGGGCCGCCGATCTGCAGGCCCGCAGGCTTCTGGGCAAGGCATGGCCGCGGGTCTTCACCGGTGTCCGGCGACCGCTGCTGGATCGCGTGGGAGATCTGGCCGCCGCTCAGGCTTGGGCGAAGAGGGATGGTTGCGGCATCAGCCTTCAGCTCTTCCACATCCTTCCTCTGGTGCGCGCCATGGATGAGGCGATCGCGCCGGCGTTGCAGGCGCGTGTGCGCGAGGGGCATCCGGAACTGACCTTTCACCGGCTGAGTGGCGGGCGCTTTCTGCCCCGCAAGAACCGCGCACCCGGTCGCGAGCAGCGGCTGCACATTCTGGAGGCGAACGGGCTGCCGCAGGCACGGCGCTGGATCGACGAGCGTTGGGGCACCGGGGTTGCGGCGGACGACGTGCTGGACGCGAGTGTCCTCGCCTTGGCGGCGCGCGACACGCTCGCCGGGATGGCGCGGGTCGTGCCGGCCACCCTGGAGCGCGACCAGCGAGGCCTGCGAATGGAAATGTGCTACTGACCGGCTGCGCAAGCCGCAGCTCCGCCCGTGATCCGGCATGGCGCCACTGTGCGCCATGCCGCTCGGCGCACCGCGATCGGTCAACAGTTTGTGCATGCGCTTCCTGGTTTTCGGGCGGGCAATTTTCACGGTCTCCGCAGCGTGCCCTGCCCTTCCCTCAAATTCAAGCTTCATCTAAGGGCCATTGGATGAACCTTTGACATGGAGTTCCAGAAACGCGACCACACCATCGGCGGACAAACACCGATTGTCTGCAGGATCATTTGATGTCAATGTGTTATTGTGCGTTTTCGGCGGCGGTTCCGGTGCGCATCGGACCGGCTGGCCTACCGGAGATCACACAGGAAGCGCTCATGATTCCCGCGCGTCACATCCCGGACATCCTCGCGGCGGAACGGGCTCTGGCGCGGCTCGACGCGCTCGCGGGCGGCATAGCCGCCCGCGAGCTGCGTCAGCGTCGTGACGCCGCAAGGCGTCATTGCCTGGGTCTCGTAAAGCTGGAAGGACAGCTCCTCGACCCGGCCGACCTGGATCTGGCCCTGGTGGATCCCGATGTCGTTGATCCGCCACGACGGGCCGTCGCGCGTCTCGGCGCAGGCCTCTGCAGCCTGTTGTCCGACCTTCAGGACGGTCTGGAGCCCCGGAAAACGGGCCTGGACACCGACCTGCTGCAGGACCGGCGGATTTCCACCAGGGCCATTCGGCAGATCGTGGACTCCGCCGGGCTGGACAGGGACGCCAAGCGGATCGCAGACGAAATCCTGGGGGACGGAACGGCCGCCGTTGCCAAGGTGCACCGCGGGGGCGGCAAGCTGCCGTCCGATCAGCGCCAGGACCTCGCCGCGATCCTTGCGACCACCCGCGCCGCCACCCAAGGCCTCCTCGACGTCGAACTGGCGCTGCGCGACGAGGCCCAGGACCTGGAGTTTTCAGGTTCTCCGAAAATCGCACAGCGAATTCCAGCCTGGACCCCGGAATGGGTGGTTGAGATCTACGTCCGCTGGACCGAGGTGCAGATCGGCGTGCGGCCGGATGAGCTGGACGGCGAGGCGCTCGCCATCATCGGGCAAGCCCTGACCATGATCGACCAAGCGCTCGTCCTTGATCCCGGCCTGACCGGCGCCGCCCGCTCGCTGCATCGGCTGCAGTTTATCGAAGAACTGCCAGAGGCATCCCTGCCGGTCTCGGCACCAGGGTTGAACGCCGATCCGGACTGGGTGAGGCGGTTTCGAGCGCTGACCGAGGGGAAACGCGCGGCCTGGTGGCCGAGTTTCGCCAAGATGATCGCCCCTACCCTGCTGGCGCGGGCATGCGGGTTGCGCTCGCTGTGGCTGCCGATTGGCGCGGCTTGGGCGGACGATGTGGCGGTTTTCCGCATCGGGCTGGCCGCGTCCGAGGACGACTGGATCGGCACGCTGGCTCGGGCGGTCGTCACCGCGGCGGCTCGGGAGGAAGACCGGTGGGGATCGCTGGATCGTCGGCGGCAGCGCTGGGACGAGGCCATCGCCACGGTGCGGCGACCACGAAAGGCGCCGGCCGCGGAACCCTACGAGCGGCCGACCGCGCGACGGCGGGACGTTTCGGCAAAACCGCGTGCGCGGCGGGCGTCCAGCGGCCTGCCACGGCTGCTGGACCTGCTGGACGAAGTTCCGGTGGTTTCCGTCAAACTGGTTACCCGGAAGCTCAGCATCGCGCCCCGGACCGCCCAGGATCACATTGACGAGTTGAATCGGGCCGGCGTGCTGCGGCCAGCGGTGGACCGGACACGGGACCGCGTGTGGCGGGCGGTGTGAGCGACACCGCGTTCACCACGGCTGCCCCCGCCGCTCGACCGGCCGGCCGTAATGCAGACGCCGCGCCTCTTTCCCGTGCGCCAGTTGCTGCCCTCGCGCGCCACAGCGGCTACAGCGAAAAGGCAGGTATTCCGGCCTCGTATGGCTGGCGCAATGCTTGGCGATATCCACCGGGTCCAGCTCGACGTAGCGCCCGCACGACAGGCATAGGATCGCCAGCGGCACAGCATGCAAAAGATGGTCAGAAACCGTCTCGACCCGCCGAAACCCCATCGCCCTACCCTCCCCTGCCGCGCGCCAATTTCGTACCGGAAATGTTCTCCTTTTTCCAGGCATGTCCGGCGTAAGCTGGACGGCGGACGGGAGGATCAAAATGGTCGAGTGGCTGACCGGTGTGGGTGCTTATCAGCGGAGCTACGCAGGGAAATACATCGCGATGGTCTGGCTTGACGACGACCTGGTGACCTGGCGCTGGGCGGTCGTGACGTTTGATCGTGAGGCCGGCAGCGGAACGGCCGACACCGACGAGGTGGCCAAGGACACCGCTATGCGGGTGCTGATGAACGTCGCGGAGAAGAACACTTGAGCCCCTGGCGCCGGCCGGCGCCAGGGGCTCAAGTCGCGCATCACGCGCGCTCGGCCTTCCCTTTCCCGCGGCCGGCAGTCCGGCCCAGGCCGATCTGCTTGGCCAGCGAGCTGCGCTGCTCAGCGTAGTTCGGCGCGACCATCGGATAGTTGGCCGGCAGCCCCCAGCGGGCACGATACTCGTCCGGCGTCAGGCCGTAGGTGCTCTGCAGGTGGCGCTTCAGCATCTTCAGTTGCTTGCCGTCCTCCAGGCAGACGATGTAGTCCGGTGTCACCGACTTCCTGATCGGCACCGCCGGGATGAGCCGCTCGGCGGCCGGCTGCTGCGCTTGGCCCAGGGCGGCGAACGCCGCGTAGACGGCGTTGATCACCGACGGAACGTCTTGCAGCGAAACGTTGTTGTTTTCAAAATATGCCGCAGAAATAGTTGCGGTCAGCGAAGTAAGGTCGGGGGCTTTGCCGGTCACGGTATTCACCAGAAGGTATTTTGCCGCAGGACCTTATTTCCGATTTTCTGAAGAAATCCTGAATTGGTTCGATTGAGCCCGTCAGAAGAGCCCCAGCTGAACGGTGCCGCCCTGGTCAGCATGGCGCTTGGCGGCAGCCACCGCCGCATCCTGCGCGGCTTTCATCGTCCGCGCCACGCCATCACCGATGCGGTGATCCACGACCATCACATACCAGAGCCATTGATCGGGGCCGCGGTAAGTGACGGACAGCGTGCAGCCGTAAGCCTGACCGGCGAGCTGGCGGACTGACCAGGAAGGGGCGGTGGTGCTCATCGTTGGTTTCCTCGGGTCTGGCGGTAGGCGTTGGGAGGGACGGCGGCGTTTTACCACATCACCGCGTCTTTTCCGCCGGCTCCGGGCTGTCGGAGTAGGTTCCGAGATGAGCAAGCGGGTGACGCTCGGTGACGATCAGGCCCCACACACGGCTGCGCTCGCGCAGCGTCAGGATCGGCGGCCGGTCGGGGAGGTGGAGATACGTGTAGATCCATTCCGGGTCGTCAAGCGCCGGGATTTCGGCCCGGTCCCCACCGGGGCGTCCCTCACGAACATCCCGCTGCGGCGGCGCGACCGGCCGCTCGGGCAGCTGGAAGGCGCCGTCGGCGATCCGGCCCAAGAACCGGGCCACGCGGTCGCGCACCATGTCCCTGACATCGCGGGTGACCACGGGCTGATCGATCGGCAACACATTGGCCATCTCCGGCGGCAGGCCCTCGGGAATACCGACGTTGCGGGTAAAGAACCAGAGCGAAGGAACCTCGAAACTCCGGCTCACCAAGTCGGTCTGACGTCGATGGCCCTCCGGCAGCCGACGCGTCTGCAGCAGGATGACCGCCTTGCGGCCGTCGCGCTCGCACTCCACCCGCTTCGGGATGCGGCTCCCGTCGCGCTGCGTCTCGCGCCAGCCCACCCTCTGGATCGCCCAGCGGATGACCGACATCAACTCATCGCGGTCGGCGGGCTCCGCCACGGCGCCGTGCCGGTCTGCCTCCTCCCCTGCCCCGCCGGCGTGCTCGACAGCGTCGCACAGCGTGCCGGGGCGATGGCGGAAATACAGGGTCTCGCCGCGCGCCACCAGGTCCAGCTCTTCGCCGCAGCAGGGCAGCGTAAGGGCGACCTCGCCGCGGCGATGGGACTGACGCAGGGCCTCCCACTGGTCGGCGTCGTAATCGAAGGACCAGATCATCCGGTCATCAAGAAAGGCGGTAAACGGCATGGCGGCGGCTCTGGTGATGAGAGGTCGTGGTCATCACCTGCGCGCGGGAAAGGCTGGAAAATCGGGAATTTCTTGAGAATGTGGAAAACCCGAGAGCTTGGCGGCTGATTGTGGGTCCGCAGTTACGCCTCAGGTCATCTCAGCTTCACTGCTCCCCAACAGATCGCGGAGTAGTTCCTCGGCTCGGCCTCGGGCTGCCGGTTCCGTCGTGCGGTTCCAGTCTTTCCAGAAGAACATGAGGCTCTCATGCTCGTCGAGCACCCGGATCTTAGCAGAGCCAACGTACCACGGTCCGTCCCCGGAATTGCATCCCTCCAAGATATGGAGAGGGTGGCTGGTAGCTCCCAAGCTCCAGCCGTCCTGGGCAAACGCTAGACGGCGTTCATCGATGACCAAAGCTGCGATAATCCGGGGCCCACCGACCGGATGCTCGATGACAAGCGGGAGTTGTTTGCGGTAAGCCTCGCTCAAATCCATCACTATGCTCCGGGGGTCGCAGTGGACGTCAATCGCATACAGGAAACTGTGGTCCACGTGTATCTCACCGCGGGTAAGAGGCTCTTTGTCAATCCGCAATTCCCGCTGTTGTTGAACGGGAGCGAAGTCGTCCCGGACTTCGTTGCGTTGGATCCAGCGGCGAAGCAGGTTTGGCTTGTGGAGGTCTCGTGGGCGCAGGAAGTCAGTAAGCTCCTGAAAAAGTGCAGGAATTACGTAATACACGAAGCGCTGATTCAAGAGCAGCTGGGGGTGGCCTGCCCACCGGATTGGAAGATCGGCCTTTGGCTGTTTCTCAAGGGCGAGACGGCCGCGGTGGTGTCGGCCAAAATGACTGTTCTTGGCAACATGGAATTGCGCATTGAAACGTTGGAGCGCGCCGGAGCCGTCTGGGAATGGTCGAAAGTGAAGCTGCATTCAGGTGAGCCCAAGGTCTTCGTTACCGAGCCGGTTTGACTGCTGCTGAGGCGGCCTGGCGTCCGGACATGGGAAGAGGCCCGCGGTTCGACTGCGGGCCTCTTCGTTGGGGTTTTTGGTTTTTGCGTTTCCTCCCGTTCCCCATTTTTTCATGCGGCCAGGGACTGCATCCACTCGTCGGAGTCCTCGCCCCAGGGGAGATGCTCGACGATGGCCTCGCGGATGGCGGTGCGGCATTCGATGTCGTGGTCGCCCACCGGCAGCAGGCTTTCGACTTTCAACATGACCTGGGCCTCCAGTTCCTGATGAACCGGATGCTGAGCGATGTCGCTCAGCGCCTCGTGGCCACCCTTGGCGAGTTCCGCCAGATCGGCTTGGTGGGTCTCCAGGACGGCGTGGGCCATGGACTTCGCCAGCTCGGGGGTGTCCAGCCACTCCTTTTTGAAGCGGGGGTCCTTCACAATTGCGGGGTCCTCACGGGTGGCCAAGCGGATCAACGGATCGATGCGGACCTCGGGGCTGCGGCCGTAACCCAAGTCGCAGGAGCGCTGGAAGGCGGCCGTGGCCTCGGCAGGCGCGATCTGCTTGAGGCTCTTGATGGACGCCAGGGCTTTGCGCTCCTCGGCCAGGTCCTCGGGACGGCTCGCCGCGATGGAGAAGAGACGCTCGCCGGCGGTCAGCTTGCCACGGGACAGCGCCACCAGGGCCTTGCGGTAGCCCGGGAAGTCGGTGCTGCCGACCGTCTGGGCGACCCGGAGATCGGCGCGGAGGGCACCCTGCGCGGAGCGGGTCAGCGCGACGGCGGTGTTGGCGGGGGCGGCGACGGTCGGGGCGGAGGGCTTGGCGGCGGTGAGGCGCATGGTCGGGGTCCTTTGGGTTCGGGGCGATCTCGTCGATCTGTCTTGAGAGGACGATACCCCCGGATTCCCGAACCGTGGCGGCCACCGGCCGGGACGGTCCCGGTCTGCGCGCAGATGAGTGGACGTAGCCTCGCCTTCATCGGTGCCGGGCTACACCTGAGCGTCCACGAGGTGATCCATGACCCCGCGCCAGCCCGATCCACCGACCACCGAAACCGTCGCGCAATACGCCGCGCTGGTGGAGCGCATGCGTCGCCTGACCGGGCGCGCGGCAGGCATGGACCTCGACCAGGTCACCGAGGAGGATGTGGTGGAGTGGCTCATCCGAGCCGCGCCCAGCTATACGAAACGCACGTTCCGCCTCTACAAGGCCGCCCTGCTCCACCACTGTGCCAAGGTCGCCCCCTCCCCCGCCGCGCGGGAAGCGCGGGATCGCTTGGCCGCCGTCACGGACGCCATTGCGCTGAAGCGCTCCGTTCGGGTCGCAACGAAGAAGAAAAGTGCGCCTGTCGCAGACCTGGAGAAGCTCGGGGAATACATGCTGCGCCGGCGTATCGGGGCCAAACCAGGGGACGCCAACAGCGGCATTCCGGCGAGTGACATCAAAGCCAACAACTTGGCCTTTCGGTGGCTCCTTGCTGGTCAATATACAGGCCTCCGACCGAGCGAATGGCTCAACGCGCAAATCGGCAATCACGAAGGACGACCGCACCTGCTCGTGGGCAATGCCAAAGCCACGCAAGGCCGGACGTTCGGCCCGACGCGATTGCTCGACCTAAGCCCTCTCCCCGCCAAACGGATCGGGTTTCTCAAAGACCTGATGAAAGAACTTCAGGGATACCAACGAGAGGGGCGGTTCCAGGCCGTCATGGCGGACTGCCGCAAGGCGCTGTGGCGCGCCAACCGGGCGCTCTGGCCGCACCGGAAGCGGCACATCACGCTCTACAGCGGACGGCACCAATTTTCGGCAAACGCCAAAAGCCGCATGACCAAGGACGAGGTGGCAGCGCTGCTCGGCCATCGCAGCGTCCGCACGGCCGCGCTCCACTACGGTTACGCCAGTGATGCGCTCGACCGTTTTTTCTTGCCCGTGCCGTCGGAGGCGAACATCGAGAAGGTCCGAGCGCTGAACGAGGGGAAAACGCCGCTAACCCCCTGGCGCGGCCGCCAATCGAAGAGCGGCGGAACCGGCGACGACACACGCAACACCAAGGGTACGTCGTAGGCGCCCCCGTCCTCGTTCCATCCCGGTCCCCCTCCCCTGCCCCTTTCCCTGGACGCGGACTTATCCCGGCCGCTCAAGGCCGCGGGGCCTGGTCACTACGTGCGTGCGACCATGCGCGCTCAGCGCCGCGCGCGCGGGCTTTGGCCTGGGTGAGTGAGTGCTGCAGGCTGAGCTGGCGTCGTCGGCGCTCGTGGGCCACTCGGTCACAGCATCGCGCGCCGGGTGGGTCCTTGCCCCGTCAGAAACCGGGCGCCAAAAAGAAGGAGCCCCGGCAGCCAGGGAGGCGCCGGGGCGAGGTGTCTTCGTCGAAACGCGCGTTGGAGAACGCACAACATTAGATGCGCACGGAAACGGCGGGCGCGTCGCCTCGGCGGTCGGTGAGCGGTGAGCCTGGGGGCGATCTGCACGGGAGACGAAAAAAGAAGCCCCGGCAGCCAGACGGCGCCGGGGCGAGGTTCTCTCGACGCTTCGAGACAGGATCACGTCAATGGACGCTGAACATCAGGTGCGCACGGATCGGAGCGCCCATGCCACTGCATCGGGGACCGCCGCCGTTGAGAAGTTCTGACGTCAGAACTGCACCACGTTCGTCAACCATCAACTGTCAACGTTGAGGTTGACGGGTTGATTGGGATCTGCAAGGTTTGATGCAACGAATCAACCCGAAGGCAGCATCATGGATGGCGAGCAGATGCGCGAATTGCGCCAGGAACTCCGTCTAAGTCAGGGGGACCTTAAAGACGAGCTGAACCGTCGGCTCAACCGCAGCTACGACAAGCCGAAGATCAGCCGTTGGGAAAATGGCCGCGAGGCCATTCCCGACGATGTGTCGGCCGAACTGGAGGCCATGGTGTCGGGTCGTCCGCGTTCCGCCCGAACCCTGACGCTGTCCAACCATAAGGGCGGAGTTGCGAAAACGACCTCCGCACTCAACCTTGCGTGTGCGCTCGCTCAGATGAGCCGCCGGGTCCTCCTGATCGACATGGACCCCCAAGCCACGGCCACGGTCGCGCTGCTCGCTGCCGATCATGTGACGGCTTACAAGCGCGAGAAGACGATGGCGCACGTCATCCTGCGGGATCGGCCCTTGTCCGAGATCATCATCACCAAGGGATCACCTGACTTCCCCAGCTACTCGGCGCCGTTCGATCTGGCCGCCAGCCACATCGAGCTGTCCGAGACCGACGCTCGGCGCGAGCCCGGGTCCGATGTGGCTTTGCGTGAGGCCGTTGAGGGGGTCCTCACGTCCTACGATTTCATCGTCGTGGACTCGCCGCCAAACCTGGGGGCGCTCACGACCATGGCGCTGACCTGCGCGCAGGATGTCATTATTCCGGTCCGCAGCGAGCCGTACGACACCATGGGCGTGGGATTGATCATCAGCACGATCAACAAGGTCCAGCGGCGCCTCAACGCGGGTCTCCGGTTGGCCGGCATCCTGCCGACCCAATACAACCACCGCAAATCGGTAGACCGGGAGGTGCTGGCGCATCTGGCACGTGCGTTGGGCGACAAGGCCCCGGTCCTTGAGCCGATCGCTTACGCCGCCGCCTTCGGGCACGCCGCTCGCGATGGACGGATCGCCATCGAGGTCTCGCCGTCGTCGCCGGGCGTCGTGGTGTACCGCCGTCTGGCCGAGGCAATCGTGGCCGGAGCGCCTCTGCCGCGAGCGGACATTGATGCCGTCATGGCGGCGGAGGGCTGATCATGGCGCAAGCAAGGAAAAAGCCAGGGTCGCCCATTCTTGGTGCGGCGACCATGATGATCGACGACGCGTCAAACACGCTGCTAACCGAGGAAAACGGATTTCGCCACACCTTCGAGGTGGAGGTGGAGGACATCAGTCCGGACCCTAACCAACCGCGCAAGGTGTTCGACGATGAGAGCCTGGAGCAGCTTGCCGCCACGATGGCTGAGCATGGGCAGCTTCAGCCAATCCTCGTCCGTCGCGATCCGGGCGCACGCGGTCGTTGGATTGTTGTCGCCGGTGAACGCCGGTGGCGGGCCGCATGCCTGAACAAATGGTCCAAGATGCTGGCCATCGAGTGCGACGGGGATGCCTCGGTTGTCAGCCTGCTGGAGAACCTACAGCGCAAAGATTTGAACCCGGTCGAAGAGGCGAGAGGGCTGTCGCAACTCATCCAGGACAAGGGGTGGACCCAGACCCAGGCGGCGGACGCCCTCGGCAAAAGCAAGGGCGAGATCAGCGCCGCGCTGCGCATTCTTACGCTTCCCGATGACCTCCTCGCCAAAGTTCTGACGTCAGAACTCGTGATCTCGCGCAACCTGCTCGTGGAACTCGCGCGCATCGACGACGATGAGATGCGCGAGTACCTGATCGGGCTGGCGCAGGACGGCACGCTGACGATCCGGGCCATTCGCACCGTCCGCGAGGAGGGCGTGCCGGAACCGTCGGCTGCCCCAGCCAGCGAGACGGATGGTTCTGACGACGAACCCGGCGCGGAGCAGGCCCGGTCGGCTGCCAAGACGAGCGGGAAGGGCAGGGCAATCACGATGAAGGCCATTGATCGCTTCGTGGTCGGGTTGCGCAGCTCACGAGAGAGCGGTCGTCTTCTTGGCGAGGACGCGAAGGAGCGACTGCGCGAACTGAAGCGCGAGATTGAAGACATGCTCGACGAGCGATGATCGCATTCCACGCCTGACCGCGGGACGGCCTTCCCGCTCTTTGGTCAGCCAATCCGCCCTATCAATGATGGGAGAGTTCTGACGTCAGAACTCTCCCATCACGGCGCCCCCGGTCCGGCGGGCCTGCCTCTCCCGCATAGCCTCAAGCCGCCACCAACTCCCGCTGCCGCGTGGCGACCTGCTCGTTCGAGGCCACTGGCTGGCGCTTCACCGCGGGCCACGCCCCTGCCCGGCCACCCACATCGATAACCAGGTCCAGCGCATCGCCCCAGTCCGCCACAGCCGCGTCATCGCGGTCAACACGGGCGCAGTGAAGGTTCCATTGCACACAGGCGAGCCGAGTTTCCCAGGCTTCCTGATCCTGGTCGGAGAGGACCCGCGAGAGGCCCGTCACAGGCGCTTTGCGGATCGTCTCGATGGTCGGCCGCCGGCGATTGACCTCGCCCAAGATCTCCGCAGCCTTGGTTTTGACGCGCGCGTGCGCCTCGGGGCCCTGCACGAGTTTCGGCTTTCCTGCTCGGCTGAACTCGCGAGCGAACGGAATGCCGTCGATATCGAGCAGCTTGCCGGCGGTGGACAACGCGTGAGCCGCCCAGAACTCCACGGCGACCCTCTGGCCCTTGTCGCCCAGAGATCGGACAATTTCGTTGACCTTCGCCTGGACCGCTCCGATGGTCGTGGTCGGCCGCGGTCCCTTCGGTGCGCCGGCCTCGACCCATTTCCGGTCGGCCACACGCATCTCAAATCGGGTCAGCAGTCCCTTGTCGAACAGCGCCTTGCGCGAAATCCACTCGGTGACCGCGGCGGTGGCACGGTCGATCTGAGGAGCGGCGGAGCGGGTAGGGGCGGCGGACATCTTCATGGCGACCTCGGGGAATGGATGCCCCGATTATCAGCTGCGCGCGCGAGCCTGGGCATAGGGCAGGGCGTGACCGTCCCGGCTTGGCTGACGAGAATTTGAAATAGGCAAAGGCAATGGAGGGTCTGGACGTCATCCAGCAGAGCGATTGACGCGTGCCGCCGGCATGGTGACCACAAGGCACGGGAGGGACTGTCGTCCCTCCCGTGCCTTGTTTCGGCCCCGCCCCATATGATCCCCAGGCGACAGCCCGCCTTGCATCAGGCCCTTCCGCGAATTAGGTTGGTCCTGAGATCATATTTCGGCTTTCTGGAAAAACCGTGCTCACCAAGTCGCCGCCGAAACCGCGTGCCATCTGGATGGCGACGATCCTGGACGCCGATCTCAACGAGCGCCTCGTGGCCGAGGTTACCCGCCGCCGGCTGGCCACACCGAACCTGCCACCCGAAGAACGCTCCTCACGCAACAAGGACCTTCCGACCAAGGGTGTGACGGCCGTGGTGCACGACGCCGTTCGGGCCGCCGAAGAGGCTGGCCTCACTCCGCCGCCCCTTGAGGCCCCCTTCCGACCGACCGGTCGCAAGGAAGGGAAAGCGGTGAATTTCGCGCCCATCGAGCGCTACGTCGATCTCCCCCAGGGCCGCCTGGCGTCATGGATCCGGCTGGCGCTCGACAAATACCTGCCGCCCGCCGACGCCCCCGCGCCGGTCGCCGCGGCCGACCTGGTGCTGGTCACCCTTTCGCTGCCCGCCGAGGACCTGGAATGGTGCCAGCGAGAGGCTGACCGTCTGGGGACCACCCGCCAGGAGATCGTGGCCAAGGCCGCCCTGGGCTACCTGGAGCAGCCGCCGACGGCGCAGGACCTGCTGCGCCTGCGGGACACCCTGCGAGCCAAGGGGGCCGACGGCAGGAAAGACCTGGCGCGGACCAGCGCGAAAATCCCCTATGCCACGCACCGCGCCATCGAAGAGATCGCGGCACGGCGGCGCGCAGCGAAGGAGCCCGGCGGGGAAATCACCACCGTTTACCGGGAAGCCGTCCGGCTTGCCGTCGAACACGCCCTTGGCCATCAGCTTGTCGAGGCGCCGAAGCCGGTGATCCCTGAGACGGTCGCCCCGACCCAGTCGGACGAGGCACCGATCCAGGCCGCCCCTGAAGACGCCGGCGGCGCGTCCGACACGGTGCTGAACGTCACGGTGTCCGCCGAGGAATTGCTCGCTTGGGCCGAGGAGAACCTGGAGGTCGATGCCGGCGACCACGATTGGTCAACCGCGGAGCCCTCGGAGATCCACCCGGCGGCGCCCACCCCCGAGGCCGCCATGGAGGAGGGGGAGGCCAGTTGGACGCCGGAGCAGCTGCTGGCGCTCGGGTTGGACCCTGAGATCGTGCGAGAGGTCACCCCGGAGGGTGGGAAAAAAGGGCCCACAGAGGGGGCTGGGGACTCCGCTGGCAACGGCTCCACGGCCGCCCCTGATGTCGATAAAGCGGCCCGCCCAAAGGTCCGTATCCCCGCCGGTGGCCGTCGTTTTTGAAGGTACGAGGACGCCACCGGACAATTGACTTGTCCGCGTTACCGTCCACGACAACCTAGGTTAAACCTTTTCAATTCCCGGAAAACGGCCGGGAACCTCGAAATCCAGTGCCCAAGCGGCCTCCGAGTGCCCCCGCAGGCCGACCCGTTAAACTGCAAAGGTTACGGGGAAAACCAAGGAAATCAGGATTTCCCGAAAAACACAATATCCCCGGTGGTTGTGGAATTCATCGGGCCTCTATAATAATCAGCCCGGGAAATTGATAAGGTTACGCTAACCTTCGATTTCCCCGGATTTTCCGAAAACCTCTGGCGCAGGTTTTTGTCGTACATTTTCCTACATCGAGCGACGGGTGGAGAGAAAAATTTGCCGCTGAGTTGCTCCGTGTGCCCTCGGAAAAGCAGAACGCCGGGAGCGGTCAGCTCCCGGCGTTCTGTGTTCGGGTTGTAGGCTATTATTCGCTGCCGGAGGCGGCTTCCTTCCGCGCCCGGTACGCCTGCAGCAAGTTCCGAGAGGACTGCTGCTTCTGTTCGGCCAGGCGACGACCGCGCTCGTGCGCCTGATGCAGCGCCGTCTGGATTTCCTCAGCCCTGTCCGGTTCCAGATCGATTCTGCTGTAGAGGCCCGGGTTGCGTTCCCGGTCTCGGTGCCACTTGAGCAGTTCACCGGCGGCGCGATTACGATTGCCAACGTAATCCCCCCATTCGTCGCGGCTGACCTGGTTGGAGGGCTTGCGGCCGATGGTTTCGCGGGACTGCTCGTAGTTCCAACAGGCCTGTTCGACTTTGCCCTGCCGGTCGTAGCGCTCGGCCAACTCCTTCATGTGCTTCGCAATATCCGCGGTGGAGCCATACTGGACGTGATCCTTGTCGATCACACCCAGGCGGTCGGCGTGGTCCACCATCTGGTCGAGCTTGTCGGCGTGGCGCGGGTCGTTGGCGATCTTTTCGATCTCCCGGGCCGTGTCACGCAGGCTCGTCAGCTTTTCCTGGCGCTGCTGGTGACGTTCCTCCGGCGAACTGTGCGCCATGCCGGTCTGCAGGCTGTACTCGTATTGGTGAATATCGACGCGGGTCTGCGGGCCGGCCTCCAGATGGCGCAGATCGGCGGGGATATGCGGGTTAAACTCCGCCGGCCTGACGACATTGTTCGCCTGGCGGCGCGGATCCTGGCTGCGCTGCGGATCGTTGTCCCTGCGCGGATCCTGCTGACCCATGCGCGGGTCCTGGGAACGCCGCGGATCGCTCTCCATGCGACGACCCTGCTGCTCCATGCGCTGGTCCTGCTGACCGCGACCCATGTCCTGCCGCCGGCGCTGCTCGGGTTCTCCGCGGCGTTGCTCCTGACCGCGTGACACCCCCACGTCGCGCCGAAAAGCGTCACGCTCCGGCTGATCGCGCCGCACGCCTGGGCCGCCCTGGTCCTGACGACCATGGTTGATCGAGCGAGGCTGGTCATTGGCCGCACGCGATGGCTGACCGCCGCCGAAGAGGCGTTGAGCTTCCTTGATGTCCTGATAGCGCCTGACGACCAGTTCTCTGTGGCGCTGCTCGACCAGATCCTCGCTCGACGACATGGGCTTGCCGCTGTTGCGGCGGTCCACGGCCTGCTGGCGGTATTGCCGGATGTATTCCTCGGCCAGCTTCTGCTCGGCGCCGAGTGTCTTCAGGTGCTCTGCGCGCTGAGCCGGACTGCCGTTTTGCAGTTTCTGCAGATCCTCCAACTGCATGCGCCCGGCGGCTTCCTGGTTGACGCCGCGCATCGCAGCGCCCCAGTGGGCCGCGGCCTCACGGCCGGAACCGCCGCGCTGGAACTGGTCCACCGCGCCGCGCGCTTTGAGGCTGGATACCTCCGCGTTGACCGCGGGGGCTCCTCGATTGTTGTTCAGCGCCGGACCACCGGCGCCGACCTTGGGAGATCCACTCATCAGATTTTCCTCCGTGTTTTCCTGATCGGGGCCGGGCTGGTGGGCGTCGGCGTGGGAATGTTGGGGGTCGGGGGCGTTTTGGGCGCCTGGACAGTGGTCTTCGGCAGGGCGACCGTTGGGGCCGAGAGGGCAGGAAGGTCCACCTCATGGCCGGGAATGAAGCCGATCTCCAGCGCGCGGAAACGCGGGCCCGTCACCTTGGCGATTGCGAGCGCACGGCGGCGCGCGGCCTCGAAAAGGTTGGCCCGAAGTACCTCGCCGGCGAGACGCTCCTGGTCGATCTGCAGCGATGCATTCTCGACAGGCTCCAGGTCCTGCATTGATATCCTGATGGTCGCCTCATCCTCGCCAGGCCGAAGCCGAATTTTTGGCGCGTTGCCCATCTCGATGCTGACGTTCTCCGGCAGGTCGATCTCGTTCATGTCCGCCAGGGGCCGCGAACCGCCAACCTCAAGGATGGTCGGTGTGTCGGCAATCTCGACCGGCACCTTGCGCCCACCGATCTGACGGTGGGCGAGGTCGCCGAACTTGGCATACATCGAGTGGCTGCGGACTTTTGCCATGGCTCAGCCCTCCTTGGCCGCAGCGCGGTTGACCTTGAGTTTGTGGCCTGTGCCGACCTCCGACACGAGCGGATCGTGCTGCTCCAGGATGCCGTTGATCTCGTTGCGCTTGAGATACGCGCTGACGCTGGTGCCCGGCGGAATCAGACCCTTCTCGATGAGGGATTGCCCGATTTTCCAGTAGCGATGCGCAAGGCCGTTGGCCCGGGGGATGCGGACGATCGTCGATCCGCCCTTCTCCCGCGCCAGCTCGGCCAGGAAGTGCGCCCAGGGCAGGTCGATGGCCGTGAGGTGGTAGCGCTCGGGTTGGCCGTATTTGCCGTTGTGCGTTTTGGCGGTCCTGGTCACCAGCTCCAATGCCTGACGCTCCTCGTCGATGGTCACCTGGACACCGCGCTGGAGTTCGACCGGCCTGAAGCCGGTCAACAGCTGCACGGCAATGCCGGCGCGGTAGACCGAGTCCTCGTCAACCTCGCCCCAGATGAGCCCGGACCGCACGTGATCCTGGCCCTTGAGGACCCTCTTGGCGCCGCCGGCAGGCCGCTCGTTGCGGCGCCGATAGGTCTTCCAGCCCTGGCCCTGGATACGTTTGATCGTCACGGCTGGGTCGCGCGGCGGATAGGCGCGTAGCCAATCAAGGCTTTCGCGCATCAGGTACAGCGAGCCGATCTTCAGGTCCTGGTCGCCGGTCTCGACGGCCTCATCGTACAGCTGCAGGGCATTGCGCAGCTGGATTCCGTGGCCGAACGTCACCGAATTTCGGTAGTGCTGGCGGTTCTTGCGGGTGCTCGTGTCGTCTGGGCTCTTGTCGTTCGGTGCTGCGGTCAACGGCCGGCCCTGGCGGTCCTTCGGCGCGCCGCGCATATGCTCCAGCGTCGCGAGATAAAGTCGAGCGACCTTGGCCTGGACGTGCCTCTCCGGCAGCGTCGCGGCCAGAGCGCGCGCCTCGGGTACGATGAGTTTGGCAACAAGATCAAGGTCCAGCACGGCCGTTTTCCCGGTTTTTGGAATTCCTGGCCATCATCTGCGCACGCGCGAGGACACGCCAGGCGACCTGGCGGGACCGTCCCCCATCAAGTTTTCCTGATGGCTTTTTGCGCCCCTGACCGGCGCATCCGACGCTTGGCCGCTATAATGAGACACGTCATCAATTTGCTCATGAGGACGTCATGCCGAAGAAGAGCCGCCCGGACACCTACCGCAGCAATTCCGCCAATGTTGCCCGTGTGCTGAAGCACCTGCGGGAGGAGCGTGGCCTCACGCAAGGTCAGGTTGCTCGCAAGTTGGGCGTCAAGAGCCACATGGTCAGCCAGGTCGAAGGCCACGGCATGGCCGGCACTTACAGCGCCAAATGGTCGCCGGCGCGCATCCATCAGCTCTGCGCAATCCTGGGCCGTTCAGGCCTCGCTCCCTACCTGATCCGTCGCCAGGAGCGTGACGAGGGCGTGGTGGTCAGCACCGCGCTGGACACGCTGCTGTCCCCGTACGATCGCTGGATGATCGACCGTGTCGGCATGGCCGGCCGCATGCTCATCGACCCGGAAGCGCAGCCGACCGAGGAACTGCGCGAAAAGGCATGGCGCGATAAGCGCATTGCTCAGTGGCGCCTGCGCCATGAAGCCGACCGTATTCGCCGTTTCATGCGCAAGGCGAAAACCTTGAAGTCCCGCGGACTGTCGAAGGCCGACATTCACGCCATGCGCGACGACATCCTGGCGTCGGTAGACCTGGAAATCGCGCGCGAGGAGAACGCGGCCATGGAAGCGTAGAGCAGGGAGTTTCGATCTCCGGGAATACCGGGCTTCATCACACAGTGGATACCTGCCGGGTGCACAAAGCGCCCGGCACTGTGTTTTCCCAATCCCCCACTTCCCGGCATCCCATATGTCGCCGGCGCCGAGTTCGACCAGGGCCAGAGCCCCTCGTCCGACCCAGGGCCCTAGGCCCGGTCTACCCCAGGCCAACGGCCCCAGTCCGCCCAGGTCCTCCGCCCCAAGTTTCCCTCCGATCCCACCGCCCTCCCGGCCGCCAGCTGTCAGGCTGGCCATCGGCCAGGCCATCCCCCGGCAGCCCCGCCGGCAGGCGCCTGTGACCGTCATTCCCCCGAGCGGTAAGGTTTGCCGTACCGGTGGAATGACGGTATTCCACCGTCAGAAAACCGTGCAAAACCGTTTTGCAGCAGTGGTTTACCGGTACAATAAGGTATCGTACGGTGCGATAAGGTATTCTACCGGTAAGCTACCGGTAGCCTGACGGTACGGTAATGTTTTTCACCGGTATCCGCGGCCGACGGCCGATCGCCCAATCAAAGCAAGTTCGCCCGGCCCGGCCAACCATGGCGATCCGCCGGCGATGCCTCGGCATGCCCGGTGCACCACCCAATCCCGTCGCACACCGCCTAACAGCATCGCACGCGGTCTGACGCTGTATGTTTTTGTACGACGGAAAATCGGAAGGCTATGCCTGCCATGGCCGACCGGTCCAGCGCCTGTCGGGCACATCCGGTTACACGGTCGGTTACATCAAAAACCCAGGATTTCCAACGGGTGTAACCGATTCTTACTTTGTAACTGAAGATCTATAGAGTCGTAGGAACCAAATTTCCGGATTCCTGGAATACCTCTCTCTCATGGCTCTCGGGAAATATTTATCTCTATGGTTCTCTGGGGGCTGGTTACACGGTTATGCGGTTACCGGCCGGCCGCTTCCGAGGGTTTTTCGTGGTGTCCGACGTCGTGCGCAGATGATTGCTCAACGCCCAAAAGCCCATAGAGGATCCCATCATGACCATGACCGACGTGACCCCGAACGACATCACCATCACCGGCAATCTGGCGGCCCGACTGACGGCCCTGAGCCAGCACCTCGACATGCCGAACGCCCATGAGACGCTGGACATGATCCTGCGGTCGGCCGAGGCGCGCCATGCGGCTGTGCCCGCCGAGCCGGCCCGCGGCGATCTGGCGGCCCGCATGGACGCCTTGGAAGCCGAGAACCGCAAGCGTCTGGAGTACCTGGACCGCGATTTCCGCTGGCTGGCGGAAGGCGTCCGCACCGCGTTCAGCTCGATGCGCTCGTCGATCGACTCGCTGCAGAACTCGACGAACGTCACGGCGCTGGAGCTGCGGACCTTCCGCGGCGAGTTCGACGCGTTCCTGAGCGGCGTCGAGGCCGGCCTAGGGCCTGTTAGCGCTTGAGCCAATCGAGGGCGGCGGCGAGACAGAGTACGCCCATAAAGGAGTTTGCCGTTTTCTCGTAGCGAGTTGCGATGGCCCGCCACTCCTTGATCCTGGCCCAGAAGCGCTCGACAATGTTGCGGTTGTTGTAGATCCACGCCGGGCAAGCGACCGGCGCATCGGTCTTCTTGTGCGGGATGGCCGGTCGCGCGCCCAGATCCCAGATCCGTTGGCGGAAGGCGTCCGCGGCGTACCCGCGGTCGCCCACCACCCAACCCGGGACATCGGGCAGGATGGCCAGCAGATCGGGAGCGAGCGGCAGTTCATGGGCTTGGCCGGGCGCCAGAGCGAAGCCGAGCGCCCGCCCGCCGCTGTCCACGATCACGCAGGCCTTCGTGCCATAGCCGCCACGCGAACGGCCAAGGCCTTCACGCAGGTCCCGCTGTGCTCCAGATCCCCTTTTTTGGACGCGCCCGCGGCCTTCGGGTGCGCCCGGATCGTGGTGCCGTCCAGGAAGGTCATGCCCAACGCGACGCCGCGCTGCTGAGCCAAGTCGAGCAAGCGTTCCCACACGCCCAGCCGAGCCCAGCGGATAAACGTCTGTGCCGCCATCCACCACGGCCCCAACTCGGGCGGGATGGCGCGCCATTTGGCACCGTTCGTATGGCGCCACACGATTGCTGTGATCGTCCGGCGCAGGTGCTGGGGCGCTGTCTTACCCCGCGGCCGACATTCCTCGATCAGCGGATGCAGAATGTCCCATTCCGCATCCGTCAGAACCTCGTCTCCGTACTCAACTGCCATCCGGATGAAATGGGGGCCAACTTCAAGCGCTAACAGGCCCTAGGCGACGACAAGCAGGACTGACCGTGCAGCCCTCGAACACCGACCAGCCCTACCTGTCCTTCCCGGTGGGCGGGATGTTGGTGCCAAACCGCCTGACCTACCCGTCTCAATAGGTTGTCTTGTCGAAAGGGTTCCAGACCTCATTGCGCAACCGCATTGCAACACAGAAGCGAACGTGCAAAACGCGTTGACTCAAGCAGTGCCCCGCGGTCCAGCCATCCAATGCCGAGTGGATCTACATGGAACCCGACAGCTTCCGGAGCTGACCCGTTCCGTCCATCCAGGTGACGCTCGCATTCAGTCAAGCGTCGCTGTGCTAGACGCAATAGATGCGGGGGTCGTAAAGGCCACGGAGATGATCGCCACGCGCGTCGTAGGGCTGGTGGTGCTCAATTCCGACGTGATCGCCCCGGACCCAGCTGCCGCAGCCCCCGCATTCGGAAAGGTCCGAACGCTCAAACTCTGGCAGAAATGGTGGATTGAAGGGCAAGGGGGCCGGCCTTCACGACGCCAGGGACAAGCCGCGAGGTGCTGGTCCATGCCAAAGCTGCGGGGAACCTCCTGGAATGTGGCGCCTCTCCGCAAAGGACGCTTTGCAAATGGCGCTTGATTGTCTTCCTACATTCGTCGTTAAATGAACGCATGGGGTGTGTTGTCGTATGAAGCCCTCCATAAAGTTAACTGGGCGCTCCCGCGCTTTCGCATGAAAAATCTTAGGACTGCATCAATTCACGGGAACAGGCTACCAAAATGATTACTGGTCTGATGCACGATTCTGTCTTGATGAAGTGGCCGACGGAATTAGCCGGAAAGTCCGATTTGACGAGAGATGGAACGGTCATTAAGAACCTTACGAGCGGACGGATCGAAGGCCACATGGTTGAGGTCTTCCGCATGCCTTTTCCGACTCTTCCTGGCATTACCGCAATTTCTTCGGTTTTGAACTTAGGCGTGTCAATAGCAAGCTTTTCTTATATGCGAAGCCAGTTTAAAGCACTTAATAAACGTCTGGACCAGATAGACACCAAGATTGACTGTGTCGATCAGAAACTTGAATTGCTCATCGGCATGGTCAAGCAGGTTGACGGCAAGATAGATGCCGTCGGCAGTGCGTTAGCTACGCTGAGCGGGAAAATTGACCGCCGTCACAGGGACACAGTATTCGCCGAAATTGGAGCCGTGCTCGATACACTTTCCTATGCTGACCGTAAAAATCCTTCTGAGGCACGGGGGATTGTGTCGAGCAATATTACCGCATCACGCAAGGCCATTCGCCTTTTTGACAAATTAATTGAAGAATACGAGGACGCGTTGCCCAAAGGGGATTTGGGCTGGGCAGAATCGACCCGAATGCATTTACTTAGTGGATTGCTCACAATCAAAATCGATTTGGCGCTGAGCGAGGTGGAGTCCGCAAGAGACGCGGCTGTGAACCTTTGTGACCGCGTTCAACAGACCAACAACACGCTGTTGCGTCACTGGCTTGACGAAGTGCCACTCGCCGAATGGGTCGAGGATGCCTCATGCGATGAGCTGCTTGAACTGTGTGATCACATGGAAAACATAGATGGAATTCCTTCACGCCATAGACTTTCCGAAGCACTGCTCGCCGATCGACGCAGGAAATTAAATAGCAATACTTCTGCGGCGGTCTCTGCAAGCGACGTCGCAAAAGTCGAAAATTTAGTGATTGGGCTACTTACAGCTGAAGATAAAAAATTAGGATCTCTTGCAGATCAGACCTATTTTAAATCCCTAAGAGCGACGTTTGGTGCTTTTGCCCCAGAGCTTAGAGATGTTTTCCGGGTAATTAGGGTATTGCAGGGTGCAGCGCAGTCAGAGGACCCTAATGGTATGAGAATAAAGCCAGAGTCCCGCGTCCGCCCGGACCTTCTGCAGGGGGTTCGTTCCCTCTCCTCGATGGCTGCTCTAGCCCGAGGAACCGTCATCGAGACCTCCCTTCTGCTCTCAGCAACGGGCACCGAAGATCATCAGCTTTTCGGGTTGGTAAATGCTCCATTTCAGGAGGAATTCATCTTGAAGGCAGATTACAAGCAGAGCATCGCCTGAGAACGGCTATTCACATTCCATTGTTGGAGCACCGCGAGCGAAGGTGATATGGTGAAGCTCATCACACGGTCTCGACTTCATCGAAAACGGCACCAATCTATTGCCCATACCCATCAAAATCCTGCTTTGTCAAGCAGTCAAATCGTTCGCGTAAGGCGAGAATAGCCGAGAAAGTGAAGAGGAGGGCAGGCAACCCGCGCCTCTGCGGCGCCGGGAGCCCTGATGCATCTCACGCCGCCAGGCGCAGCCCCTGCGGCGAGCGGGAAAGACCGAGCGACGCTCGTACGGTCGCCTGCAGCGCCGTCGGTGGACGAGAGCCGCCACCACCGGCAAGCCCCAACTGGGTTGGAGCGCCCTTGGCCTTTGCCTGCGGCTGCCGGGGGACGATGCCTCTGGGCTGGCCCGACGTCGTCGCCAGCGGCTGACCAAGGGCAGAGCCATCCGGGCGGACGAAGGGAAGAACCTCGGGCGTGCGGGTGGCTGCGCCACCGTTAAACCCGCCGCCGGCGGCACCCAGGGGAACGGAATCAGAAACCACCGTCGTCCGCAGACGCGTCGGGGAACGGGTGGCGGCGCCACCGAGGTGAACCGCGGGCGGACGCCCGTCGAGGACGACCGGAGGCAGGTGCCCACCGGGGCGAACCTGGAGCAGGTGCCCCAAGGGGTGTGCCGCGGGCCGCTGGCCAACAGGGGCAACCCCTGGCCGTCCACTTTCCGGCGGCCGGAAAGTGGACGCGCTGGGAAAACACAGTGCCGACGTTTTCTCAGCCACCTGCGCCGGCCTGGAGGCCGCGCCTGGTTCGACACGAGGTGCTTCACCGTCAGTCTGACGGTAAGAAACCTTATCGTACGGTTTTCCACCGTCACCATACGGTTCCTTGCCGTCGATCCTGGGCGAATACGAAGCGGTCGCGCCAACCACCAGTTCAGTCGTCGAAGCGGCTTCCGACTTTTTGTCGTACGAAATATGACGCTGCACGACGGTGTTCGACGGCGTGAGATGCTGTACGACTTCCCGGGCGACACCGCTGCCGACCTGACGCGGAACCACGAGGATCGGCGTGGAGGGCGGTGCAGGGGCCCGACGTCCGGACACCGTTGCGAGGTGCTGCGTGACCATCGCTCGGGCCGGGCCGAAGGACAGTTCGTCGGCCAAGGCCAGCCTGCGCAGAGCGGCGGAGGTCTCGTGGGTGGCCAGAGTGGCTTCGGCGACCGGGGTGATAACCTCAACGGTCTCAGCGGCGACCACGGTGGTCTCGACGACCACGGCTTCTTCAGCCACCGTCTCGACCGGCTTGACGACGGCCTCAATCTGCGGCGCAACCTTGCCGCCGGACAGCACGAAGGCGGTCACCTTATGCTGCGCAACGTTGGTGATCTCCCGCACCATGTCTGCGCTAATATGAAAGCGGTCTGACAGAGCCTTCATACTGATCGCAGGTTCGGTGAGGGTGCGGCCCTTGAAGATCTCCCGCTCGACCTCCGAAAGGGACGCCAGGGCGCGGTCCAGCAAAGAGAGGCGGCGGTTGTTCTCGACCATCTCGATGACGTCGTCCTCGCCCTCGCCGTTGGACATCAGCTCACCAACCGTGGTGTCGCCATCCTCACCAACCGTCGCATCCAGCGAAATATCGCGCGAGCGCGAGCGGTACAGGGCCAGCTGATCCACTCCATCCAGCTCAAGGGCCTCTGCGATTTCCGCGATGACAGCGTCGAGGTCGCACTCCAGGCGCTCGTGGCTGTATTTGGTCAGCATCCGCTGAGCGGCGCGCCCTTTCCGGCCGCCATGGAAAATCATAGAGCGATTTTTGAGGACATACTCGACCATCGCCCGGTTGACCGACTGGCCGGCGGCAGTGGAAAGGCGCGCCTTGCGAGAAAGATCGAAACGGTCCACGGCCTTCACAACCTCCTCCGAGCCGATGGAGAGCAGCTCCTCATCATCAAGCCCGGACCAGCGCGCAACGCGAGCGGCGTTGGCGGCGACCAGCGGCAGGTGGGACTCCACCAGGCGATCCCTCGCGCGCTTGCTGCCAGCCTGGGCGCGCGTAATGAGATCGCGCTCCTCGGCGGCAGTAAGGAATTTTTGAGCGGCGATAAACGCGGAGAGGCTGTGGTCCATTTTTTCGATCCGCCAATTTTGAGAGGGTTTTTTGTATTTTCCCTCGGTGATATATCGGCGAAATCCAAAGTGTCAACACATAAATGATCGCAGAACTCTAATTCTTTAATCCGAAATAGCTATCCCTTAGCGGCCGCCAGGTGGGTTGCGCCGACGGAGCGTCCGGCCGAGGCCAGAACAACCCAGTTTCGGGCGAACAGACGGGCGCCTGGTGGACGGGCGCGCATGCCCTGGTGGTGAGCCATGAGGTGCGTGATAAACTCGTCGATCTCGACGACACACTGGCCGGGAATTTCGGTTTCGAGTTTCAGTTCCTCGAAGGTTTGGGTGACGTCCACCCCGAGAACCGGAATATCGTCGGTCATTTCCGACCGGTCGGCCTGGACGGGCGTCAGCTCGCCCCCCTCCAGGCGCGCAGCGAAAAGCTTCAAGCGGGCGTTCGGCGCAAAAATCACGTCTGGATTCCTTCGGCGGGACCGTCCCGGTCGGTGATCGACCGGTTTCTTGGCGGCTCACCTACCATATGCGCGCGACATCGAGCGGCGGGCGGGCGGACGGGCGGGCCAGCGACCTTCACTGCGCGCATATGAATAGGCAACGAGGGAGGACAGCCATGGCCGACAACTCAGTGATCACCGTGATGGAAATGATGATCGACGTCGTCGGTGTGGCGCACCTGCGCGACGAGATCCGCAACGAAATCGGCGTCATGCAGGCGGAAATCCACGCAGTCATGCGACTGAGCGACGGCGCACCCGAAGAAATCGAGTGGATGTCAGAGTTGCGCGAGCGCATCGGTCGGCTGCAGTGGCGGCTGATGGAGGACGATCCGCTCGGTGATTTGGCGCCGGCCAACATCGTTCAGCTAAAGCGCAGCTAAACGATTAGTAATCGGTAATAACCGTTAAATGTTTTTCTTGAGAACTGACGAAGATTTTAGAAATTGAGGTTGCCGTCGGCCATTCGCGCCGATATATGATCGACGTAACGCAAAGCACCATGCAGTGACAGCCATCCTGGAGAGTGCCATGACAAAAGAGTGCGAAGTTCTGGTCTGGCGCGATCCGGACCATTTGCTCATCAAAGAGGTTGCCACACGCGAAAACGTGGCGGTGTCCACTGTGTGGCGTTGGGTTGATGCGATGCCGGAGATGGGTGTCCGCGTGGACATGCCGCAGGGGGCCGTGATTTTGCTAAAGCGCAAGCTTCTGGAGAAGTTCCTGGCCGAGCGGAAGAGCCGGCTCGCAGGCAGGAAGGTGATGCAGCGGATGAAGCAGGGTTCGCTGCAGGAGATCCGGGAGGTGCTGGCCGCGGCCGAATAAGCCTAGCCAGAAAAGGTTCGAGGCCCGTTTTGCCCTCGATCTGCAAGCTGGCGCTAAACCAACCGGAACAGACGAAAAACCAAACGAGCCTCGGTGTCGCAACCAGAATGTACTCTGGTTTCCGTCGGAAATCAACGGTCGGTAACGCGTTAGCAGCGGTTTTGTGGGTGGTCGGCCTCAGGGATTAAAAAATTCCTTGGGGGATTATCATGCCCAGAGATATTGCGCCGAGACTGATTGACATTGACGAACTTAAAGCTCTGTACCCGCTGAAAGACGAGGTGGAGGCGGCCGGCATCAAGCTGACAAAAAGCGGCTCTGGCTGGAAGGGGCTCTGCCCCTATCATGATGACCGTGATCCCAGCTTCACCCTGTTCCTCGGTAAGGACAACCAACACCGGTACAAGTGCCAAGCCGCTGGCTGCAAAGCGCATGACGGAGGTTCCGTCATCGATTTTCTGGTCCTGAGCGGCCAGGCCGAAGACGCCGCCGACGCCATTGCTTACCTTCGTCAGCGTGCCTCAGGCATCCCGGTCAAGCAGCGCAAGGCGGTCATCGAGAAGCGCGCCAGCGAGATGCCGAAGGTGGCCGCCAGCGGCCTGCGCGGCACTCCGGCTATTCCGGCGCCGACGGGTCCCATGAGGGGCATTCGGGATGGTGCACAGGCGCGCACTCGAACCATCCTCAATCCTGCCAACGAGGAAACTCCGGAATGCTCGTTGCCTATCGACCGGCTCCATGAGTATCGGACGCCGGAGGGCGAACTCTTTGGCTACGTCGTGCGCACACCAAAGTATGCGAAGCCGGGCGAGAAAAAGAAGAAGTCCACGCCGCAGGTCATGCATCTGACCGGCGTCAAGATGCCTGACGGTTCGAAGCAAAACGGCTGGTGCTTCCAGGGCTTCAGCCACGCGTTTCCGGACAGGAAGGTGCCTCTGTTCAACGCGCCTGCCATCGTGGCGGCGAAGGCCTCCGCGGCTGACGCCGGCGTTGTCGCCACCGCATACCTCTTGGAGGGCGAAAAGAACGTTGAGGACGCCAAGGAGTTCATGGACCAGCTGACCGCCAATGGCTCTCCGAGCGTGGCGATAACCTGGGTGGGTGGTGCCGGAGCCTCGCACCACACTGACTTCTCGCTCCTCGAAGGCTGTGCTGCGGTGATCTGGCCGGATGCCGACAAGTCGGGCGATGCGGCCACCGTCGATCTGATCGAGCGCTGCCGTGAAGCCGGTGCGGTCGAAATCCTCGTCCTGCCCCCGCCTGCCGACGCCCCGAAGAAATGGGACATCTCTGACGCCCTGTTCCCCAAACCGGAGTTCGCACCGCCGTACGACCAACCCTGGAGCATCGATCGCTTCCAGCAGCATCTGGAGACCGCGATCACGGCCAAGGAATGGCTGGACCGCGCGCATGTGACGGAGATGAAGACGGCCGGGGAGGGGAACATGGCTGGCAGTGTGGTGGCCGGCGTCCCGGCCGAAATCATAGAAGAGGCAGTGGTCGTTGACGTCGAGGCGGCTCTGGTCAAGACTCACCCCTCGACCAGCCTGATGACGGTTCCAGATGCAGTGGAGTCCGACCCAGCTCCCGAATGCGAAGCCGAACTCCCGGACAATCTGAGCGTCCGGACGCTGCTTGAACTCACCGCGCAGGACAAGGGCACACCGTTTCTCGATGCCGCCCTGCGTTTCGCTGTGGCGCTCAAGAATGATGAGACCAAGGAAGCGCAATACGCGCGCCTCGAAGCCGGGATGCGCCAGCAGGGCGTCTCCATGCGTCAATGGAAAAGGTCCATCCAGCGCGTCGAGGAGTCGGTCGCAAACGAAAAGCGTGCGGCCGAACTGAATTCCATCGGCGTCCAGGCCGACGCTGACGCCGCGCTCCCGGAACTCATCGAGGGCATCGACGAAAAACCGGTCGAACTCTCGACGCTGTCCCGCGTTCCTGGGTACCGCGTCAACCAAATGGGCATCTGGGAAGACGACGGCACCGGCTCTCCGAGGTTGATCTGCCCTGCCGTGATCGCCCCCATGCGTCGGATTCAGCAAGAGGGCAGCCGCGGCGACCTTCTCTCCGTCGCAGTCCGTCGTGCCGATCGCACCTGGGACACCATCGAGGCGGAAACCGCCGACCTCCAGGGGGCAAAGGTCGTTGAGCAGCTCGCCAAGAAGAGCGTGCCGGTGCATTCGATGAACAGGAACCAAGTGGCCAAGTACATCTCGGAAGTGCTGTACTTTAACCTGCATCGGCTTCAGACCACGACCGCGGTGTCGGCCATCGGATGGGTTGAGGCCCGCGACAAATTCTTGTGGGGGCCGTCGGTTGTGCTGACCGCCTCCGGTATGCAGCGCAGCCTTATCACCGATCCGCGTGAAGGCATTTGCTTCCGCCCGCGCATGACCAGCGATGGTCCGGACAAAGGCGCCGAGCAGATCGTCAAGCAATTCGTTCGGAGCGGCAGCCGGCGCGAGGTGAAGACTATGCTGCGGCGGATCAAAAACTACCCGAAGATGCGGGTCCTGATCTATGCCGCTCTCTCCCCGGTGGTGATGGAGATGATGACTGGCTGCCAGGTCGTCACCATCGATGTCCATGGACGCCAACAGTCAGGAAAAACCGAAGGCGTGTGCGCTGTTATGTCCTTCTGGGGCCGTCCCGACGGCAAGAGTGCTGGTTCTGGCTCGTACAACACTGGCCTCATGCGCAGTTGGGGCATGTCGCAGCCTGGCATCAAAAATCTCGCGTCGAACTTCAGGGGCCTTCCGATGTGGCTCGACGAGTCGAAAAAGCTGAACGAGCAGCACGGCAGCGAAAAGGCACGTCAGATCCTATACATGGGAGAGGGCGACCAGAAAGCCACGTCTAGCGGAGGCCTTCGCGAGACGGCGGATGCCCGCGTGATAACCATTTCCACAGGCGAGAGCAGCATCCTGACCTTCGTGCCACGCACCGACGGCGGTGCACGGAGTCGTACGATCTCCATCAGCTATCCCTGGGGGAGGCAGAAGACAAAAGAGACCGCTGCCGACGTCGAAGAGGCGGGAAAGCTTTGCCGCAAAAACTTCGGCTGGACCGGTCCCGACTTCGTCGTGGGACTCCTCAAGCTCAAGGACCAGCATGATGCCGCGGAGCAAGAGAAACCAGAAGACGAGCGGATCGAGTTTGCCGATTGGCTCATGGCGGAACGCGACCAGATCGCCCAGGATCTTCGCAAAAGGGCGTCCTCCCAACACAAGGACAACGACAGTCTTGAGCGGCTGTCGAAGCATGTCGCCCTCCTCGTGCTGACGGCCAAGATCGCCCATGCGATCCGCGTCGAGGAGGACGAGGATGAAGACAACCACCTGCTGCCGTTTGGCTTGTGGAAGGACGCCGAGTTTCCCGAGGAAATCTGGAAGGAGATCATCGCGTCTGGCCGGGATGCGGTTGGTGGCGCCCAAGCTCTGATGGACGTTCGTGACTGGGCGCTTCAGAATGAAGGCCTCTTCTGGGGGCGCCACGACGAAACGCGCGAGCCGAATGCGTTCTATGGGTCTTGGCCGAAGCCCGCAATGACCTCCGAAGGAACCGAGGTCAAACAGCGCGGTCGCAAGGCTGAACCTCACCTGCACATTTTCAAGCCGCAGCTCAACGAAACCCTGGACCGTTTGGGTTATCGCCCTGACCAAATTCTGACCGAGTGGAAGGAGCGCGGCTGGATCAACGCGGATGAAACCGGCTTCACCAAGAAGATCGCGCCTTACAAGAGCGGCCAGACGAGCATGGTGAATATCCGCATGTCGGCCATCGAAGAGGTCGAGAAGATGTGGACGACCGAGGATGCAGGAGCGCCTCAGAACGAGAACGAGGAGGGCTGATCATGGCGCCAAGCCTGCTCGACGGACGCATCCGGTACGATGACAATGACGACGAGGGGAGTGTGACGGCAGGGGCGTCGGCTGACAAGCCGGCGAGCCCTCCTCCTCCGCCAGAGAGGACGCCCACCACCTCGAAGCCCTCACGTTCGCTGCTGTCGGTGAACTACGAGGTGAGCGACACCACGACGGCCAGCTCCGAGTGTCTCAAGACACGCCTCACGGAGGACGACCTCCCGCTGATCGCGCCTACGATGCAGAATGAGTTCGGCTCCAAGCTGGATCGCGCGGTGTTCCGCGCCATCCTCCAACACCGGAAATCCAAGCAGCCGCTGGACATCTCTCTCCAGCGCGCGGCGGCGGCTGAAAAGGACACCCCGCCTACCACAGAGATCGAACGTCGGATGCGCGAGGTCCTCGCGGAACCTGTGTCGAGACCAACGAGCTACATCCCGCTCAGCTACGGCAAGATAGGCGCCATCAGCGGGGTGTGGATGCCGGTGGACGACGCTTTCTTGGACGATGAGTTCTACCGCCACCGCGCTCATGTGCGTGCGCGGATCGAACGCTGGCGACCATTCGGAATTCCACCGGACGCTGATGACCGGAAGTGAAGCAAAGGGGGCCTTTTAGGCCCCCTTCGTCGTTTCAGCGATCATGACAGGCAGCAATCACCCGAGCCAACCCCCTAATTACCCGAGCGCTCGGGTAATTACCCGACACCCCACTCGGGTGATTTCCGAGGCACCAGAATCCACAAAAAGCCCCGTGGCATCTGGAGTTTTGCGGCTCTCGGCTTGGTTGTACTCCTAATTACCCGACCTGCTCGGGTAAATTCCGGCATTGAAAGAACCTAGCAAGGCCGGCGTCTTTCGCCACAACCAACCCTATTTACCCGAGTTTTCAAAAAAAAGGTGTGCCCCTATACGGAGAAAAATTCTCCGGAATGGGTCGATGGGTTATAGGCCCCTGCCACCCCCAGGTTCCACGCTCTCCATCGTCTCCGCCGGGGAAATTTGTTCCTACATGGTATACCCTTTTCTTAGAATCTCGGGTAATTAGGTGTTGATGAAGCTTAAAGCTTTGATTAGCCTAGGATTTTAATTACCCGAGTTTATACCCGAGCGGTCGGGTAATTAGGTCTGGCCGCCGGGCGAAATGCCGCAAAAGCCTTGAGTTTGCTGGGTTTTGGCCGGTCGGGTAATTACCCGACCTTCATTCCAGTTGGGTCGGGTAATTGGCGAAGCGCACTCGTTGCCGGTGCTCCCGTTCGTCCGAACGCCCTCAGCCCCAGGTTTTCCGACAACCGACCGCTCGGGAAATCCGCTGACGCTCACTGATCCAGGCCTCATCCGGTCAACCCGTTCGCGGACAGGGCGCGGGCACGCCCAAACGCCATCGGCGGCCCGTAGGCCGCCGATGGCGTTGTGACGTCGGTATTCTCAGTGAGCCGGAGGTGAGGCGGGGCGGTGATCCGGGGCGCCCTCGCGCCGCTGTCCCGGCGCGGTCAATCGTCGTCGGAGGAGATGAACTCAGGCGGCACGCTGGCCAGGATTTTGTCCACGAACCCGGTTTCGAAGGCGTCGCGCCAACAGCCCCTTAGCCTCTCTGGAACGCCGTAGGGGATCACCACCGCCTCGGGCAGATCGACACCGCGATAGCCCAGGACGGCTGCCGCCATCAGCGTTTCGAGATCTGCGACGTGATCGATCATCCCGTGAGTGATCCGCATGTCGGCTCTCCCTGACAGGGCCCGTGGTCCTTTGATACTCCCAGGATACGGTATTGTACCGTAAGCAAAAACTACATCTTCAGTGTTTTTCCGCGATTAATACGGGATGCCGAAAAGTTTTCTGCTTTCCGGCATCCGTGGTTAATTGTGCGTGCGCATGTGTAGATCGAGAGGAAACGCCGACGCGGCAGAACGCTGCGCATAACGACTTGGGTGATAATATAATGCGCAAATTTTGTACTACGTTGGCCGCCGCGGCGTGCCTGACCATTTCCTTCTCGGCCCTGGCCGCCGAGGAGGCCACTCCTCCCCAGGCATCCGGTGAGGCCTGCATCGAGGCCGCGAAGCAAGTGGAAAAGGAAAAGGGTCTGCCGCCGGGGTTGCTGTGGGGGTTGTCGTTGAACGAAACCGGCCGCATCGGACCTGATGGCCGCTTCGGTCCGGCGCCGGCCGTGGTCACCGCCGGCATGAACAAAAAGGGTGGCATCAACAGCTGGGACTTCTCCGGCAACCCGGAGAAGGCCAAAGCCAAGGCCCGGGAGATCCTCGCTCAGAAGAAGACCAACATCGACATCGGCTGCTGGCAGCACAACTGGAAATGGCACGGCGACAAGTTCGCGAGTTTCGACGACTACCTCGCGGTCATCACTGAGCCAGTGCTGGCCGCCCGCATGGCCGCCGACCAGATCGTGGCCAACAAGAAAATCCTCGAAGCCCGCCATGGCAAGAACAGCCCCGAGGCGTCCTGGCTGCAAGCCGGCGCGAGATGGTTTCGGTGGGCCGAGGACGATCTGCTTAAGCAGTACCAAGCTCGCCTTGAGCGCAACTGGTCCTACGCCAGCAGGCGTCTCGGCATCGAGGTCGCGGAGATCGCAGAGCGTGACAAAAAAATCGCGTTCGGCCGGAAGGTCTTGGTTGCCGCCCTGCGCGACAAGCCGACCCCGCCGCCGATCCCCGACATCCAGGTTGCCCAGGCTATCCACTGATCTCTGATTTCTGATTTCCCACGCGGCCAGCAGAAGCTGGTCCTGACGGCCAGAAGGCCCTCCCGCAACGGAGGGCACCATGTTCGACCTCGTATTTCTCGCTGTGGCGCTGCTCATCATCGCGGTGGCGCTGTTCAGCCGGAAGGCATCGTCCCCATCCCGGGCGGAGCGCATCGGCGCCGCCGGCGAGGACCGCGTGCACCAGGCCGTCGCGCGCCTCGGCCTGCCGATCCTGTCCGACCTCTACGTGCCCCACAACGGCGGCACGAGCCAGATCGATCACGTCGTTTGTCTCGGTGGCTTCCTGGCCGTGATCGAAACCAAAACGTATTCCGGCGAGATCATCGCCGCCGACCCGCACGCGCCCTACTGGGTCGTTCGCTACGGCAACCAGGAGCACCGCCTGGACAATCCGCTCCAGCAGAACTGGGGGCATATCCGGGCGCTCAAGGCGCACCATTCGGACGTCTGGATGGAGAACATCGTGGTCTTCGCTGGCGACGCGGTGTGGTGCGTGCCGATGCCCTCCGGCGTCGTCGAGATCGGCGACCTCGCCGAAGCGCTGGTGACCCGGCGCAAGCCGATGGCCGCGGCCGTGGCGCGCGCCTGGAAGAGCCTGACGGCGCTCGAAGCCGACGGCCGCAAGCACAAGGACACCCTCCGCCGCGCGCACGTCCAGCGCATCCAGCGCAAGCGCGCCGCCTGATCCACCCAATCACCAACACACGAGAGGATCCAACACCATGACCAAGACCGTTTTTCTGGCCGTCCTGATGCTGTCGGCCGCCGCGACCCCAGCCTACGCGATCTACGACACGCGCGACGAGGCCGAGCAGGCAGGCGCCGCCCCCTGCAGCTACGCCTGCCTGCAGAGCAAAGTCGAGCAGCTCGAAGAACAGATGTCGGCGACCCGCGAGGGTGCCGCGGTGGCCCAAGCACAGCTCGCCATCGCCAACCAGCGACTGTTCGCTATCGAGCGCGCGCTGCTCGGCGAGGCTTCAGACGAATTTCCGATCCATAAGCGCGAACCGATCACGGGCTGGATCATCCCTGAGCCCCACGATGTGTGGGTCGTCCCGGACCGCGCCAAGAAGGACTGATTCCATCCCATCACCCGCCTCTTCCCGAAAGGAAACCATCATGAACGCGCTCATTATCATCGCCATCCTGACCGCGTCGGTCGTCATCGAGAAACAGGACGCCATAGCGACAATGCTGGACGACCCGGGCCCGGCGTCGGCCCAGGAGGAGCTCTTCGACCGCGCCGGTGCGCGGATCGACGTGAACCTGTCAGCGCTCCAGTCGGCCCCGAACGGCACCATCAACCCGTGATTTCCACCATCAGCAGAAGGACCTTCGACATGAAAGCCACCTTTGCCTCCCTGGCGCTTGCCGCCTCCGTTGCCTTTATTTCCTCGACCGCTGGTGCTGGTGCCCTGGTGGATCCGGCGCAGATCGCTGCGCTCGAAAAGGACCGCCAGGAGCGGATGCTCGATCGCGCACACGACCAGATGGTCCAGGAACTCCAAGCGCGGGTGTCGCAGAACGCTGTCGAGGACCACAAACTCGTCCCGGCGGGTCTGCCGGAGGTCAGCCAGACCTCCAGCCCGGCCGGCACTTCGGCTGCTCCTGCCCGCATCGACGGCACGATCTACTGACGTTGATAAAATAATGTCCCGCCGCCTTTGCGGTTACGCCCGTGGCCCTTAATGTGACGCTGTGCACACACTTTTCCCGATCCGTGTGCACAGCGTCACAAGGCCAAACGATGTCCCAGAAATCCACCCTGGAAGCTCTGATCTCGGCGAAGCCGCTGCTGACCGCCGCGGACCTGCGCGCGTCCGGCATCCACCGGCAGGCGGTAGCCCGCGCCGTCGCGGATGGGCTGATCGAGCGCGTGGCCGACGGCGTCTATCGCTCGGCTGATGCCATCGGCGATGAGCGTGCCGAACTGGCGGCCGCCGTGCCTGATGCGGTGGTCTGCCTGCTCACCGCCGGCGCGCACTGGGACCTGATTGACCAGGTGCCGACACAGATCTGGGTGGGCGTTCCACACGCGATGTCCCGCCCACCTCAGAGCATCGGAAGCGTTGAACTCCGTGTCGTCCGGTGGCGCGACGATGATCTGTTCACGATCGGCGTCGAAACGGTCGATGTGGCCGACCCTATGACCGGCAATCCGTACGGCCAATTCCGCATCACGGGCCGCGCCCGGACCGTGGTCGATCTGGTCCGCCACGACAGCATCGCCGGCGGCGACCTGGGGGTGGCGGCCTTTGGCCAATACGTCCGCGACGGCCACGATCTCGACGAGCTGCAGGACATGGCCGAGCGTCTGTTGCGCGGTCAGGACCTCGCAAAAATCAATGAATGGGCTGAACTGGCCCGCAACGGCGGCCCCGGCGGCGGCGCTCTAAAAATGTAGGGAGGACACCATGGGGCCAATTCTCGACAAGCACGTCAGGGACACGTTTCAGGGCATCAAGAAGTGGTCCGCGTCGAACGGCCACGATATGAACACGGCGCTGATCCGTCACGCCAAGGACCGGCTTCTCGCGCGCATCGGGACCTCCCAGCATGCCGAGGATGTGGTCCTCAAGGGCGGCCTTCTGATGGGCGCGCTCTTGCTTGACATCGCCCGGCCAACCAAGGACATCGATCTCGTATTCGTCGAGGACGCCGACGAGACCAGGGTCATGGACGTCCTGCGTGCCGCTGCGGCGCAGCCGTCGGCCGACCCATGGACCTACGATCTCGAAAACGCCAAGGTCGAGCGTCTGGCGGGCGAAGAATGGCACGCCATCCGTGTGCGGTTTGAGGCGCGGATGGGAGCCACGCGCACGCCCATGTGCATCGACGCCACGTCCGGCATGGTCGGGGGACGGTAATCAAAGCTGCGTAAAGTTCACACATCGGCGAGCTGAGGGGCCTCCTGAGCCGAAATGGCCACGGAGGGCGCCTCTGACCGCGGAGCTGGGACCGCAATCTGCGACGGCAAGGGAGCGGGAACACGCGCAAAGTTCAGGGTGTAGTGTCCGAAGCGGTTGATGTGTTCGGTCTGGTAAGGACTCAGGTTGGCCAAGGTGTCCGCGTCCACCGCGATTTCCTCGATGGCCATCTGGTCCAGGGCCCGCGTCATTGACGCGATGGTGTGGAAGATCAGCAAGTTGGAAACCAAGTGGTTGTACTTTATCAGCTTGCGTTGCTCGTCCCGCACGCCCTCGCTCACCAGCCCACTCTCGCCGAAGGCGGTCCATTGAGCATACTTGTTGAACAGCTCGCTCTTGTTGGTCGCCGCTTGGATCAAGTGGCGCAGTTCGAGCGAGGACAGGAAGTTCAGCAGGAAGATCGTCCGGACCACCCGGCCCAGTTCCCGGAAGGCGAAGTACAGCTTGTTCTTGCGGCTGTAGGTGCCGAGCCGGCGCAGAATGGCCGAGGGGCGGATCCGCCCGGCGCGAACCGACAGGGCCACGCGCAGCATGTCGGGCAGCAGCGTCTCGATCAGCTCCCAGTCCACCGTCGCGGTGAACAGCGTGTCGATGTGCTCGTACCGGCTTGCCTTGTCCGGTCGGTAGAAGTGCAGGTCCTGCCAGTTGCGGATCCGCGGCATCAGCTGGATGCCGAGCAGGTGCGCCAAACCGAAAATCGGGGCGCTTTGCCCCTGGGTGTCGGCATGCAGGGTGTCGGGCTGGAGAGCCGACCGGCTCTCGGTGACGAAGTCCAGGATGTGGTTGCCCTCCCAGGCACCGCAGGCGATGAAGCGGGAGAACAGGGCGATGTAGGTGTCCGACACCAAGTAATAGCCGATGCCGCCATAGCCGCCGTAGCGGATGTGGTACTCGGACATCAGGCTCTGTGGATGGAGATCCCACTGCGTGCCATCAGCCGAGGCCGATCGTCCCGACCCCCAGTGCCGCGGTAGATCGAAGTCGGCATAGGCGTTGATCACGGTGGCGATCGCGGCGTCCAGCGCATCCTCGGTGATGTGCCGCTGGTTGAGGAAAGCGATCTGCCGCCGGTCCAGGTCCTTCATGGAGCGCGCGGCCTGGGAGGGACCCAGCTTGCAGCCGTAGCAGAAGACCGTGGCGAGGTACCGTTCCTGCGGCCGCTCGATCCGGGCGTCGAAACCGGAAATCGGGCCGAAGTGGCGGGTCCAGTTCAGCCAGTGCTCGGTGTCGGCCAAGGCGTCCACCAGATCGACCGGAGCCAGCCGCTCCTTCAGCTGACGCTCCAGGTCGGCGGCAC
Source organism: Roseomonas genomospecies 6 (assembly GCF_008365375.1). Classification (GTDB taxonomy): domain Bacteria; phylum Pseudomonadota; class Alphaproteobacteria; order Azospirillales; family Azospirillaceae; genus Azospirillum. Next base: position 38,637 of record NZ_QOKW01000022.1, read on the forward strand.
CGGCGGCCTCAGGCTTGGCGCGCAGGCGCTTCAGGACCGGCTCGCCGTTCACGATCTCGACGTGCTCGTTGTCGGGGAACGCGGCATCGACGGACTCCGCCGTCGCCGCCAGCCGCTCGCGCAACGCGGCGACGATCCCCTGGGGTGTGGCCGGCAGGCCGGCCTGCTCCGTGTAGGCGGCGATCTCCCGTTCGTAGGTCTCCCACGGCACGAGTTGGGCGCGGTAGTCGCCGTAGGCGTCACTGCCTGGGATGCACAGGTCGCCCGACCGGAGGTCGTTCATCACCTGGGTGAACAGGCACAATTCGAAGGTCCGGCGATCCACGGTCGTCGGCATCGGATCGCGGCCGTTCTGCCCGGTGACCAGTGGCCACCAGGCCGGCGACACGAAGGAAAGATCGAGGCTTGGCCGACGCTCTCGGCCTTCGACGTTCGCTTCGTCATCGGCGACGCGCAGGGTGGAGCCGCGCTGGGTCCGCTGCTTCAGCACGAACGCGATGGCCTCTTCGACGCTGCGGTCCTGCGACGTCGATGTCAGGGGCACGATCTCCAGAAAACGCAGAAACGCCCCGCGCAGCCCGCGATAGAAGCGGGGTAGAAACGGCAGATGGTTGTGGCTGGCCGCAGCCGCGTGGGCCTCGCAGCGATCGAGGATCGTGTCGGCATCGGACAGCAGCAAGGACTCGATGGCGGCCAGCCGCTCCTCGCCGCTGCGCTCGGTGCGGCAGGCCAGCACCGTCTCGCGCAGCAGGGCGATGAGTGCGCCGGCCTGTTCGGTCTGTTCGAGCTGATGAAGCCGCAAGGCGTCCTGCGCGCGGGCATGCATCCTCTGCATCTGCCGGACGAACATGTCGGCCAGATCGTCCAACGTTCGCGCAATCTGGCTTTGCAGCAGCGCCGCCATCACGGACAACCGCTTGGGCTCGACCATCCGGGACAGCACGTTGGCGGTGAGGCAGCGCGCCTCGGCGGCGAAGTGGCGGACCTTGGCGTCCGGGACCTCGGCGAACACCGCGGTGTCGGCGCCCTGCTCGCGCAGCCAATCGAGATGGCGCAGGAAATCCTGCAGGTGGCGCGGGGTCGGCCGCTTCGGTTCGGTCTTCACACGGTCCCAGGCGGTGCGCGTCTGGCCGGGCGGCAGAACCAGCAATCCTTTCAGGCGGTCACGCACGTCGGCGCCCAACGCGTCGGCAACCTGCCGATGGTACCCACGGTTGATCGCGGCGCGGGCGGCCAAGGCGATCCGCAGCAGGGTGTCGAAGGCCGGCAGTTCGAGCCGCTGGCGCACCAACTCCTCGATGGCGGCATTGATGATGTCAGCGGCCTCGTCCCGGGCGCGGGCGGCGGCGACACTGGCCCGCACGGCGGTGCGGCGGATCGTCGGGCCGTCGTTGGAAACACCGACGAAGTCCCGCACCGCCGCCGTGAGGCGGACGCGGTAGGTGGAGCTGTCGTAATCGGGCAGCGTGTCGAGAGCGCCGCGGAGATCGGCGATGGTGGCCAGATGGTCGCGGATCGCGGGCGGCACCTGCCCCAGGGCGACGAAGTAGCCCAGGTGCTGATAGGTTTTGAGCAGAACGAGCAAGGCAAGCCGCGGCCCCGCCCGCCGGGTGCGCCCAACGACGAAGACCATCTCCGCCGCCGTCGGCGTGAAGCCGGCCAGTTCCGCCATGCCAGGCGACGCCGCCAAGCGCGGATAGGCGGTGTCCTGGATCAGGGGCATCGCGGAAAATCCAAGGTCGCGGGTCCGGGAGCGCCATCGGCCAACCCAGTCTGTCACTTATTCTATTCACGGACCGTTTGCATGTCATAGTCTGCGAGACCGATTGCGTGACTGTTCGGCGCCGGATGACGACGCCGGTTTCCGGTGTCACGCAATCGGCCGTTGGCGTGACGGGAGGGAGCATGCTCCTCGGCTACATGCGGGTGTCCAAGGTGGACGGGTCGCAGGTCTTCGACCTGCAGCGCGACGCCTTGCTCGTCGCCGGCGTCGATCCCCAATGCCTGTACGAGGATTTGGGCTCGGGCCGTCGCGACGACCGGCCCGGGCTGGCGGCGTGCCTCAAGGCGCTGCGCGGCGGCGATACCCTGGTGGTGTGGAAGCTCGACCGCCTCGGCCGCGACCTGCGCCATCTGGTCAACACGGTGCATGATCTGACCGCGCGCGGCGTCGGGCTGATGGTGCTGACCGGTCACGGCGCCGCCATCGACACGACGACGGCATCAGGCAAGCTGGTGTTCGGCATCTTTGCCGCCCTGGCCGAGTTCGAACGCGAACTCATCGCCGAACGGACCCGGGCCGGCTTGGCCGCCGCGCGCGCGCGCGGCCGGACGGGCGGGCGGAAATTCAAGATGACCGCGGCGAAGCTGCGCCTCGCTATGGCGGCCATGGGCAAACCGGAAACGAAGGTGAACGAGCTGTGCCGGGAACTGGGCATCACCCGGCAGACGCTATACCGTCATGTCGGACCCGACGGTTCCTTGCGGGAGGACGGACGCAAGCTGCTCGACCGGCGCCATGGGTGACGGAATCACCCGGAAAGCCGACGTTCCGGCGTCCACAGGACGCAAAAAACGCGATTGAGGGACATGCCGCTCCCTGTGTGAACTTTACGCAGCTTTGGTTACCGTCCCCCTGGTCGCCAAACCGGCGGCGCGGTTTATGGAGCTTCCTTCGATGGTCGCGGGTGATCCGCCGGCCCGCGTGCTGGCCTATACGCCAGCTCTTGCCCTGGCCGAGAAAGCCCATGCCTGCGCGATGGTGGGGCCGCGCAACACGCGTGGAAAGGACTGGCACGATCTCTGGGCCTGCGCATGTCGGCTGGAGGTGGATGGCCAGGGTTTTGCTGAGGCAATCGCCGCCGTCTTCGAGCACAGGGGCGATGCCATTCCCGACGTTGAGAACTGCCTGACCTGGGCCGAACCCATGGCAGAATTCCTGTCGGATCGCTGGAAGAATTGGGTTGGGCGCGAGAAACTGCGGTCACAGCCGCCGGATGACATCCGGGTGGTCATGGCGGAAATCCGGGAATTTCTCGGTCCGGCGATGGCCGCGGCGAAAGCTGGCGACGGCCACCAGCTCGGACGCTGGACGCCGGGGCAGGGATGGGGGCAATCCCTGGTCTTGAGGCCCTGAGGCACCCACAGGGCGCGGCGGGCGACCGCCATCGCTCATGTACGCAGCGGTAAGAGTGGGCGGTGCCCGGCGTCGTCGCTGCGTTCCTCCGCCGACCGCCCTACCTCACCGCTTTGCGCCAACTCGCTCGGACGGTCGGGCGCTCATACAAAAAATCAAACCGGAAATCCGCGCGCATATGACGACAGCCATTTCTGAGCAGCGGCTTCTTGCTGCCCACCCCTTTTGCCGAGGTCATCATGAGAGCACCGACCAACGACGAACAATATCTGCTGGAGCTGGTGAACCGCTTCCGGCTGAGCCCGCAGTCGGAACTGACCCGCATCCTCAATTCCGCCGACCCGAAGATCCAAAGCGCGTTGCGGGTTTTTGGCGTGGACCTGAGCCTGGTCGCAAGCCAAGCCGCCAGCCTCAAGCCGCTCGCTCCGCTCGCGTGGAACGGCGCGATCGACAAGAGCGCGGTCAAGAACTGGGCCGAGAACGCCGCGTCGAACGTCGCCGGCGACCTCGATTTCATCAACGCGCAATATGCGGTCAGCTGGGGCCCGGGAGGCACCGGTGGGATGCTTCCGGGCCTGCCTTTTCGAGCGAACCTCATCAACGCCGCGCTCAACGAGGTGGGCATCACGGTGTCGCCCGGGACCACGAGCGGCACGATCGGCGTGTCCGAGCTGCTCGCCGACACTGGCAAGACATATGCGCTTGGTGTCGTCTACAACGATCTCAACAAGAACGGCTTCTACGATCCGGGCGAGGGGGTCGGCGGCGCCACGGTCGTGGTCGGCTCGCAGATCGTCCAGACCACCGCGTCCGGCGGCTGGCAGGCGGCGGTGGGGCCGGGCTCCTACACGGTGACCTTCTCCGGTGCCGGGTTCACCAACCCACTGTCGCAGACCGTGACGGTCGGGTCCTCGTCGGTCAAGATCGACGCCGAGACAGCCAGCCACACAGCTGCCGGCGCCGGCACGGCGATCGATCCGGCGACTATGCCGACGATCGCCGTCAACATCGACGGCGTCGGCGGACTGGCCACCATGAGCCTCTATTCCGGTCCGGTGACGACGCTGGAGACGCAGTGGCTCGGTTCGGCGGCAAATGAGGCGGTGATCGGCTCCAGCCGCAACGACTTCATCAACCTGCTGGCTGGTAACGACGCGATTGACGCCGGGGCTGGCAATGACGTGCTCGACGGCGGCACCGGCTCGAACTTCCTGACCGGCGGTGCCGGCATCGACACGTTCTTCATCGACGGCCGCGGCGGACAGGTGACCTGGGGTACGATCACCGACTTCCAGAAGGGCGAGATGGTGACGCTGTGGGGATACAAGCCTGGCGTGTCCGGCTTCTCGTGGGTGGACAGCGCCGGGGCCGACGGTTTCAGGGGCCGGACGCTCCACGCCGACCTGGACGGCAACGGCAGCATCGACGCCTCGATCACCTTCTCGGGCACGACAGCGGCGACCACCAACCAGTTCACGATCCTGCCCGGCCAGGTCGGGGACAGCAGCTATCTGGCGGTGATGTATACCTGACGGAGCAGAGCGAGGGGACCTGATGTAAGCGGAGCTGCCGGGGGATATGCGTCCCCCGGCAGCTTTTTTGTGTGACGACCGACGGTGGAGGAGGGGGCGCCGGGTGGCCGCAGGCCTTTCCCAGCCGCGACGGCAGCGCTGCATTGACGTCTGGTCTTTGTCCCCGGCCAAATTAGGCAAGGACCTCTTGCCAAATTGGATCGCCCCTCTCATCGGCTCTGAGAGCGCCATTGTGGCCTCCGGCGGCGGCGAGAGCGGGTGGGTCCCGCCTCGCTCACGATTTTTGCACTCCATCCGCAATAGCCATCCACGCGGCAGGGCCGCGTGGATGGCTATCACTCCCGTCGCGGCAGAAAATCGCTCACTCGCCCCCTACCCGGCAGAGGCCTGGATCGAGTTCCTGGTGCGGGTGCGCGGATCGCGCCCCCTTTTGCTTGGGCCGCCTCGGCGTCCCGGACGCCCTTATTCCTCATCCTGCGTGGTCGGCACTTTCCAGTGCATGTTGACCCAATGTGATCAGCGGATCAGCGCCCGGTGGCGGTCGCGCCTTCCGAGGGCCATGGTGCGCAGGCCGGTCAGGTTCGTGCGGTTGTCGATCCAGTCCTTGGCGGAGGTCAGGTAGGTTCCCATGGCCTCGCGGACAGCCTGATCCGTCACCTGACGCAGCATGTCCTGACGGATCTGTTCGGCCCAGCGCTTTTGCGCGGTAGAGCCGGTCAACTTCGCCAACCCGGCCTGCCGCGCCTCGGCGCGAGCGGTCTTCACCGCCGCGTCGTGCTTCGAGTTCATCGCCGGAGACGTTCGGGGCTTCGGTGACGGCTTTGCCGCGCGGAAGCCGGCCAGCATTTCGTCGGCTTCGGTCTTGGTCGTCGGCTCAAACCCGAGCACGTCGATGCAGTATTCCATCTCGGCGACGGTCAGGCAGGGCTTCGGTGGCATCACAATGACGGTCATGGCAATTCCTCGGACACAATGGGTTGGTCAGAAAGTCTGGAGATGGTCGCGGACGCCGTTCTCATGGACCTAACTGGCGTTCTGTCAGACGCCTCTGGATGTCGCCGCAGAGGTAGTTGAACGCCGCGCCTCTCGGCGCGGCGACGCCGTAAAACCACTTGTTGACGGTGCTCTCCGCGGCGCGAAGTTCCGCGGCCAGAACGGCGATTTTCCTTTCGTTGCTGGTGTTCGGGGCGAGGGCCTCCCCGAGATCGACGAGGAGGCCCTGCAGCTTGGTCTTGTTGTCTGCTTGCGACATCACGCGGCCAGCTTCGTGGGCTGCGGGGTGTAGCAGCCGAGGTTCTCGGCGTAGCGTCGCACGGCCTCGGCCTTCTGCGCAGGCGTTAGGAGCAGATCGGACAATCCCGGCTGCCGCGGGTGGGCCTCAACCCTCTCGATGTCCAAGAGATACCAGGCCGACGAGCCGCGCTCGATGGTGACCTTTGTCGCTCCCTGCTTATAAGAGTATGCGTTGGCCGCGGGGCCCGCATCGCGCCGGACAAACCGAGCGCCCTTGCGCTCCGCTTTCGGAAGCAGATCGGCCAGCTCCTCCTCGGCCTTTTCGGCAACCCGGACCAGTCGTTCGACACTGAAAGTATTGACCTGGGCGCGTCCCTGGCCGGCCTTCAGCGCGGCTTCGAGAGCGTCGGCGTTTTCGGCGGTGATCTTGATGCGCTTGGTCATAATGAGGTTTCCTCTCATTAAATCTGGGGTGGATTGCTTTGATTCTTTGGCGGAGCGCCTTCCGCCCAACTTGTCGCGCTTTCTGTTTATATAAATACGGTCCAAGTTGGAGTGATCAAGAGGAAAATGAAGAAAAACACTATTTTTTATTTATCGCTTAACTGTGAGCATTGTTAAAGGATAGCTATTGCCGATGCCGAGAAGGGAGGACGGCAATCTGTCCTCCCTTCTCACCTCATGCGGTATGTATCTGGCCTTGGATTTGGACGTGGCGCCATGTTCGGCCGGCAGCCCAGATCGCCCACAAGCTGGCATCAGCCAGCCCGTCTGCGCGCCAAGATCACGCCCGTCGGCGTCCTCTTGCGGTGGCCACCGGCCCCGCCTTGGCTTTGGGACGAATATCGTCTGGCTGCGACCGCCGTGGGCCCAACGGCACGAGCGCGAAAAATATCTTTTCAGACGATGATGGGCTTGACGTTTATCTTCTAGGGAGATATATTGATCTCAGAAACGCAAACCCGAACCGATTGAGGGCCTTATGACCGACTACACCGCCATCGTTTTCGACAGCTTGCTCCTGGAGCGGACCCCCGCCGACACGTCTCTGGCCTGCCGCTCGCACGAGGCGGCGCTGCTGATGATCGACGAGCACGGCCAGGTGTCGATCTCGACCCGCACGTACGACGGCGACGCCGGCACGCCGGCGGCCGAGTGGCACCGGCGGACCCTGACCTATCACCTTGCCGACGCCCAGGGCGGCGCCCGTGCGCTCGACATCGCCCGCCTCAAGACGGACCTGGCCGACGGCGGCCGTCTGGCGATCCTGATCGACCGCATTCGGGCCGGCCACTCGGTCGAATGGGACGGCAGCAACCACGTCGGTCGTCTGACGGAGGACGCACAGGACGCCGAGAGCGAACTGCGCGATCTGATCAACGATGACGCCTACGCCTCGACCGTCGAGGTGTGGGATGCTGGGATTTGGCTGATCGGCAACAACTCGGACCAGGAGGTCCTGCGCGAACTGGGGCTGACCACCAGCGCCACCGACGAGGACATCGCCGCCTCGGTGGCGTCCCTGAAGAACGAGATCAAGCTGCAGGGCATCGTAGTCGCCGGCGACCTGGAGGGCGTGATCCGCGAGGTCATCGCGCGCGTCAGGGAGGATGAGGTGTGACGACGCTTCGCGAGCTGCGGCGGCGCGCCGGCCTAAACCAGGCCGGTCTCGCCCATTTCGCTTCCGAACGCGGAACCGCCGGCCAACCATGGATCAGCGACATCGAGCGCGGCAGCAAGGCCACCAGCCGGCCGACTGTGGCGATCTACGCCTTGCTGTCCCTGCTGACGCCGGAGCAAATCGAGCAGGCGAAGGCGATCATCGCCAAAGTTGAAGACGGTCTGCCGGCCAACCACGAGAGCGATTGAACAACAAGGCCCCGAAACGCTTGGCGTTTCGGGGCCTTGTCTGACCGCGGGCGAGCGCGCGACATCGCCAGTGCCGTGTGGCGACGGGATTGGTAAGATCGCTTGATGTTCGCCGTATCCGACACTGAAATCCGCGCAATCCATGAGGCTTTCGACCACGGCGGCGAGTTGGCTGCTGTGGTGGAGTTGCGTCGCCTTTTTCGCGGCATCCAGGACAACACTGAGGCCCAGCGCGTGGTCAGAACGATCCTGACTTGGCGGCGTCCCGCACCGCCGTCGGACGCCGCATGAGCCAACAAGCACAACCCAGCCCGGCCGAGTTGTCACGCCATTCCGTCACCGTCCTGGCTTAGGTGGCTCATAAACATAGTCCGGATCGTGGTCGTCCTTCGTCCAGTCGCGCATTCGGACCGACCCATCTTCCAAAACCTCGACGAGCTTGTTTACCAAATCGTCCAACGGCTCGATGAAATCGAGCGCTGCGGTGAAATGCTTCTCCTGGTCTTCACGTTCGCCCTGCGGGATCACGATGATCAGCCCGTTATGGATCTCCTGCTTTGCGTATTCTTTCAAAAAATCCTTCCGGTTGTTTGTCACGAATACGTAGTCGTTGCCCAGGATAAAGGGCATCAGGTCCCAATCAGCTTCGCGCGCACGCCCCATGAACGACACGTGCGTCGCGTCCACGCCGCGGGCCTTCGCCACCGCCACCAGGCGCGGCGTCAGGCACGCGTCGATCAGGATCTGGTCCATCAGCGCCGCCAATCCGGACCGAGCGTCGTATTCGCCCAAGCGACCACCGCCGTGATGCCGTCGATTGGCAGATACGGATAGTCCTCGAAGATTTCCCGATCGCTGCGTCCCGCGCGAAGGTAAGCCACGATGGTCATGGCCGGAATCCGCGTGCCGCTGATCGTCGGCTCCCCGCTCATGATGCGAGGGTCGTTGACCACGCGGCTGGGCTCAGTCGTTTCGTGACGCGCCAGCATGTCAGTTTCCCTTCGTGTCGATGGTAGGTGATAGATGTGCTCACGGCCAGGAAACGCCAACCGATGTGAGACTGACGCCCGTTCGGCCGCAAACCTTTTCCAGCGCTTTCAGCGCGCGATGCGGAACAAGCGTCACGCCACCTCCAGACCAGGAAGCTCCGAGGCCGGAGCGTCGATCAGCCGTGCCGCATCGATCTCGGTCCACTTGTCAGACTCGCGATACCGCAGGACGGACTTTTCGAATTGCTCCTCGGCGTCGGGACCGAAGCGGTAGTTCCACAAGGATTGACCGGTGATCCGATCATAGGTCGTGGGCCGCCGCGAAATTGGCTTGTCCTTCTTGTGGCTGATTTCAAATCGGAAAGCCGTTCCGATTCGGGTTTCGACCAGCTCGAACACACGATAGCCGGGCGAGACTTCTGGGGCGTCCGAGAAGGCCACGCGCTGCAGCGTCCGCATGACGATGAGGTCCGCGGATTTGGCCCACAGATTTTCGTCGCCATACGACACCGGGAACCAGTAGGTTTCGCTGTGCTTCCGCCTAAACGCGTCCATCGGCGTTTTCCCTTTCCAGCGCGCCGGCCATGACGTACGTGGCGTCGTTTCGAGCAGTTCGACGATGGCGATCAGCTGCGGGCTGGGCTGTTCTCCGGCACCAATTTCGCGTGCCCGGCGGCGGCTGAGGACGCCAGCGTGATCGAGAGCAGCCTGCCACGACGAGCCGAACAGCCTCTCCAGGCGATCCGTCATGTCAATGACTGATTTCGGAGTTTTCTTGGCAAGATCGTTTGTCATGGCGGCGCCTCCCTGGTTCGATCCTTAACACGAAATATAGGCGGTGAGCGCCTAGGCATCAAGCGCCTACATGTTTGACGAACCGAATTATTGTTCTTTGTCGCCTTTCAAAGGGCGATGGGAAAACGATTCCGCCGATGTCCCTGGCTCCTGCCCGTCTGGATCGGCTATCATCAGCGCCATGTTCGCCGTCGATGAGATCACCGCCTCCGCCGTCCAGACCGCCTTCCACGAGCGAGGGGAATGGGCGGCCGTGGTCGAGCTGCGCCGCCATTTCGCCATTCAGGACAACGAGGTGGCCCTGCGTGTCGTGCGGGTCATCGCCGGGTGGCGCGCGGCCGCTCGCAAGGACCATGCTGGGAATGCCGACGGCGCTGCCGACACCGTGGCGCCCTCGACCGCCGAGGCGGGACAGGGGACACAAATAACTTGATCCAGGCCTCTACCGCCGCGGCCCGACCGCTGAGAGAGACGGCGCAGGGAGTGATAGGGTTGGTGGCGGCCGACAGCCGCCACCAACCCTATTGCGGACGAGTACGCGATCGAGGCGCGTCGCTACGCGGCCACAATGGGCGCCACGGTGTTGGTGGATGATTCTACGGCTTGCCAGATTGTGCTGAAATCGCGTTCATCGAGAACGCCCTTCGCTTGCTCGAACTCACCCAACGCCTGCGCGCAGCGCCCGATGTCCTCCCATTTCAGGCGGCCATCAGCCACGCGCTCGGTCAGCCAGGCCATGTAGGGCGCGGGATTGTCGCGGCGCTGATCGTGCTTTGCGAACGCGCTCGCGTAGCCGTCCTGGACCAGCGCCTCGAAGTGGGTCCACACGACGCGCTCGGCGAGCCGGCGATGGTCGAGATAGCGGCCGATCTCCCGCCAGTCGGCCCGAATGCTCGGCTCGGGCTTCAGCGCGCGGGCGACCGCGTCGCGGCAGCCGCCGACGTTGCGCTCCAGCAGCGGGTCCTGCTCGGCCAGCAGGGCAGCGGTGGCCAGTACAGCGCCCTGGTCGAGATCAGAGGCGCTCTTGAGGCTTTCGAAAATCGCTTTGCGATTATCGAGGTAGAGCGAGAGATCAGCGCTGCCGCGCAGGTCCGCGATGCGACCAGCCACCGATATACGCAGCTGCTCCTTCTCTTCCGGGGAAAAGGACGTGATGGCGTCGGCCAGTCTTTCGGCCAACACGTCCTTGCCGTTGCGCGGCGCTTTGCCGTTTGCGATGGCGAGCGCGTGGGTCATTTTGGTTGCCAATGCCAGTTCGGCGGCGTGGAACTGGTCGAGGCCGGCGCGGTTGCCGGCGACGACATGCTCGCGTGCGATGACCGTGGCGGGGTCGAGGCGTAGGTCCCAGGCATGCCGGTCTTTGCGGTAGTCCCGGAGGGTCTTGGCGTAAGAGGCGATGCTGTCGCCGTTGGCCTCGACGAGCGTCTTGATCGCCTCGCGGTCCTTGCCGGTCAGGGTGGCCACCGCGTCGCTGGAGGCCAGCTTGCCGAGCGCGTCGCGCGCGTCGGCGTCGAACAGGTCCAGCCGATGGCTGACCGCCATGCGCCGCAGTGTTTCCGGCCGGCCCTGGATCGGCAGAGCCAGCTGCCCCATGTAATGACGCCTCACCAGTCGATCCTTTGAGGCCATCTTGAAGGCCTCGATGCGCAGCGCGCCGCGCTCCTTAGCGGAAACACGCGCCATCAGGCCTTCCGGCGTGGTGATGTCGTTTTTCGGGGCGGCAATGCTGATCTTCATGGAGGCAATCCCAAAAAATAATGCGGCGGTCGTGTCCTGGCCGACGTGTTTTGCTTGGCCTGACTTGTCGTGGAGTGTCTCACGCGTGGGTTGGGAACCGGGCGCACTGGCCCGTGACCGTCCCGGCTGTCGGGAGGGCCAAGCGCTCATATGCGCGCGGGATTTCGGCTTCGGTTGTCAGAAGGGGATGGCGGGTTCCGCGTCGGCGCCGGCGGCGATCACCTCGTCCATGCCGGCGCGTCCGGCGGCGATCTCGCGGCACAGTTCGCCGGCGCGCTCGCCTGCGTGATGGCGCACCCAGAGCCACGTCGCCAGCTCGGCCACGCGGCGCTCGTCGAGCGCCTGCCAGGTGCCCGGCTGCAGGATGGCGTGCATCGTGATCGACACTCTGTCGGTCACGCCGTAGGCGCCGAACGCGTGCAGCAGCTCAGGGGCCTCAGCCGCCACGGTCTCACGCAGCCGCTTGTCGTCCCGGTCCAGCAACCGCCAGATCACCGGGTGGCGCAGTTCGATCCCGGCGAGCGCGCTGGTTTCGGTGAGATGTCCTAGGCGCTGCGCCGCGGCCAGGCGCAGATCGTCCTCCAGGTCGGGCATGTTCCTGACGGCGCGACGAACAACTGTGCCGAGAGCATCCACATCGGCGGTGCGGTCGAGCGCAGCGGCCAGCCGTCCGAGGACCAGTTTTTCGACATCGTGACGACCCAGTCCAATCCGCTCCGCGTGCCGGGCCTGCTCGTAGGCCACCAGATGCGGCTCTTCCCAGTGTGCCCCGGCCATGCTGGCGTCAGCCGTGTAGCGGCGCGCCAGCACCGTGAGATATTCCGCGACCCGGCCGGCGTGAACCTCGGGATCGGTCAGCAGGTCCTCGGCGGAAATTCCAGAAAATCGAATTTCGGTCTCGCGGTCGTGCAGAGATAGCCGTTGGACAACAAGGGTACGGAGTTGGCTGTCCGGCTCGGCGCCGGTCATGCGAGAAGCCAGGCTGTGAAGATCCGTGCGGCGCCAGCCGATCTGGTCCTCGGGCATCTCCTTGATCTGACGCAGCGCGCCGCCGGTGTTGCTGACCGTCGTCTGGAGGTCGTTCCAGCTCAGGGGCTGGCGGCGCTGCAGGGATTGGCTGAGATGCATGACGAGGCTCCAGACGGTGCTGAAGTGAGCCTATGACGGCCAAGCCCCGTGCGACGGCCCGCGGGGCGTGACCGTCCCGGGCACTCCGCGTGCGACGCCTCGGAAACCGTGCGCATCTGATCCGCACGGTATTCAAACAGCAAAATAAGGTGTCGCAACCATGAGCAAGCAGACCGCCAAGAAGGACGTTGTCGCCGAGGCCGCCGGGGCGAGCCTGGTGGACAAACCGATCCTCGCCGTCGTCGATGACGGCTACGCCCAGCTCAAGGCGCTCGCCGACGGCCGCAGCGTCGTTCTCCCCACCCGCTTCCGCGCCGGTCCGTCCGGCGACGTGGCCATGGACGGCCCCGGCGCTGACGTCTACGAGGTGGACGGCGAGGTGTTCGAAGCCGCTGGTGCGGTCGGCAGGTCCGAGTCCACGGACACCGACAATTTCCATTACTCCACGCTGAACCTCGTGGCCGTGCACCACGCCCTGCACCGGCTGGGTCTGGCCGGACGCACGGTCGATCTGGTCGTCGGCCTGCCGGTCAAGGAATTCTTCCGTGGCGACGGCAGCCGCAATGAAGAGAACATCGCGCGCAAGATCGCCAATCTCTCCAAGCCGGTGGAAGCGTTCTGCGGCCTCGACAAGATCGAGCCGGTCACCATCTCCCGCGTCCGTGTCGTCGCTCAGGCGGTCTCGACGTGGGTGGACTGGGCCTACGACGACGCCGGCGCGCTCCGCGTGGCGAAGGACACGAACATCGGCGTCGTGGACATCGGCGGGCGGACGACCGACGTGACCGTGGTCCTGGGTGGCCGCACAATCGATGGCCGGGCCTCGGGCAGCGTCAATCTCGGGGCGCTGGACATGTACGCCCGCATCGAACGCGACATCGTGTCGGCCTATCCGCGGCTGGCCTCGTCCATGAACCTGGCCAAGGCCGAGGCCGCCGCGCGCACCGGCAGCATCACCGCGTACGGCAAGCCCATCGACGTGTCGGAGATCGTCGCGGCAGCCAAGGACGAGATCGAGAAGCGCATCCGCCGGCACCTGGAGAAGGTGCTGAAGGACCGCGCGGCCGATCTCGACTGCATCCTGCTGGTCGGCGGCAGCGTCAATCTGTTCCCCGGGCTGGGCGATCTCTGGCCGAACGTAGAGACGCTGCCCAACGCCGAGATGAGCAATGCCAATGGCATGCTCAAGTGGGGCCGGGCGAAGGGCTGAGGGAGGCGAGCATGCCACGCAAGAAAATAGAGCGTGCAAAGCCGGTGCGGGTGACGGTCTATCTGTCACCCGTCCAGCCCCTAGAGGCGGCGATCCATCGCCGCTTTGAGGAGGAGAACGCCGTGCGGTCCGGTCGTGGCCAGGAATGGCTGCGCGGTCTCCTGATGCGCGCCTTCCAGCAGGAGGGAGGTGCGCCGGTCGAACCCGATCACGGGCCTGTCGCGCAGGTGGACACCACCGCTGGAGGGGAAAACGAAGAGGCGGTGACCGTTGCTGTTCCGAAGGCCATCGAGGTGTCGGTTGCCGCGGTGCTGGCGAAAACCGTCGAACAGCCGGCGCCCGTCGTCCCGCAGCCCCCGGCAGGGTCATCAGGGTCATCGCTCTTCCCGAGCCAGGAGGAGATCGCCGCCGAGGCTGGAGGAGGTTTGGCCGATTTTGATCTGATGGGCTGATCCGCCGGATCATCGACACACAAAGGGGGCCGGAACTCACGTTCCGGCCCCCTTTGTGTTGCATGGCGTGGTCGAAAAATCCGGTTACCCGGCGGCAGCCTGCAGCAGAACCCGACGCGACCATTCCGAAAAACTCGGGCGCTTTGGTTCCTCGGTGCCCGCCTCCCGCGCCGCGCCGCAGGCTGCATCAAATTCGCGGTCAATCGCCGCCTCGACGAATTCCCGGTCGGCCTTGGTCATTTTGACGGTTTGGCCGAGCAGGGCGGCGTCGCCCTTGGGAGGACGCCCCATGCGCTTCGGCGCCTCGGTCTTCGGCGGTGGCGGCGTGAAGTCGCGACGGGTCACGCCGTCAAGCCGGACCTTTAGGAACGAAGTAACTTCGGCACCCACGAGCCTTCCTCCTCTTTGAGTTCCTTCTCAAGCTCCTTGGCCTCTCGGTAATTTTTCAGCAGATCCTTGGTGTCGGCCTGCAGGGCAACCACGTTCGCCAGCTTGCCGGCGGCAATCCCGGCCACCGGGCCGGCGACCATGCCGACGGCGACGCCGACACCCGTGGCGATGATGTGGTTCTTGGCTATGTCGAGCGCGTTCGCCTCATTCATGAAGGAATGGGCCTGCCCCTCCGGGCTCTTCCAGTAGGCCTTTTCCTCAGCGTGCTGGCGGTCTCGCGCGATGGCCTGCTGGTCCTCCTGCCAACGGCGATTGCCCTCGTCGATCTGCTGCTGGACGCGCTGATCGCTCTCGACCTTGTCGGTCCAGAGCTTGGCGTCCTCGAAGGCTTTGTCGTCGAAGCGCTTCTTGTCGTCGAGCGCGCGGTCCTGCTCCAGGCGTTGCTGCGCAAAACGGTCCATCGCCAGAGCCATATACGGGTCCGGGCCGGAAAAGTAATCTTGCAGCATCTCGTGTTCGGTCGCCATGGCAGGTCCTCCTTCACCCGAGCATCATAACCGCCTCATTGGAAAGCGCGAAACGTGCTGTTCAGATATATGCGCACAGGTCTCAATCGATTGTCTCAGATAATATTCGAGATTCTCGTTGACTCCCAGCGGATGGCAAGCATAATGGGCAAGCCAATTAAGAGAGAAGCCTTTACAGCCCGCGGGAAACCGCGGGCTATTTTTTTATTCTATATTTTTATACCATGCTGAGCACAGCGGCTATCGAGGCGGCCGATAGACCGAAAAACGCCAAATGGTCCTCGGCCGAGCCGGTGCGGAACCAGCGCAGCGAGAAACGGGCCGGCTGCGGCCAGGCGAGCTGGATGCCCTGCGGCGTCATGGCGTCCCCCAGAAGGTGCGAGGCGTAGCCGATACCAACTCCGGCGGACACCGCGATAGCCAACTCTCCGGACAACCATATCCACGGCAGCAGGATTACGGTGGCGAGTGCCAGGGCGGAGTGGGTGAGTGTGCGATGGCCGACCAGCAGCTTGATTACCAGGGCCAGCGGCACGCAGACGCGGCCGAGTTTTGATTCGGGCTCGTCGATGTCCGGCAGCAGCGATCCCACGGCAGCGGCAGCACCCGCCACCGGCAACCAATCCACCGGCATTGCGCCGGCGTAAACCGCGCCCGTCACGCAAGCGAGGCTGAACGCGATGTGCGTGCGTGCGTCCCATCATTTGTCGTTGTCTCCAAACAGGGAGTCCAGGATGTCGTCCTTGGGCTGGGAGCCCCATTTCGGTCCGAACGGATCCTGGGGGTTGGCGGTGGCTTTAGCCGGCGCGGCGAACGCGTCGAACGCCGGGCGGGCGAACGGATCGACCCGTGACGCCGAGACATCGCGCGAAGCGTCGTTTGTCCTTTGCGGCTGCGCTTGTGGAGGCTTCGGATCGACCATGACCGGCGCGATGCGCTCCCCGTGAGGGTTTTTCTTTTTCCATTCCGCGGCAATCCGGCCCAGGTCGTTATGCAGAGCTTGTTTGGCGCGCTCGCCGATCACCTGTGCCATGGTCGGCAGGTCGCGCCAGTTGCCGACGACGACCATCGGGCCGTCGCCGTCCGCCGGGTCGAGCACGAGGACCTTGTGGCCCGGAAAGGCGGGTTTGTCGGGCTGCGCGACCCGCGCGCGGTAGGCGCGATGGAACGCGACGTCGAAGGTCGGCATCCGAGGGAAGAACGCGCTCTGCTTCGACTCCTGGTTCCAGATGTCGATCATCGCGCGGAGCTGGCCCGTGTGGATCAGCATCCCCTCACGGTCGCCGGCAGCCTTGGCCTCCTCCAGGCGGAGTGCAGCGGCCTCGATCGACAGTTGGAGGTCAGTGCGGCAGCTCATTTCGATGATCTCTACGGCCGCTGACGGCATCTCGGAGTACCAGCGGCGCTGCCGGATGGCCTGCATCACGTCGTCGTCGGCCACGTTGCGCGTCTTGAGCTTCTTGCCGTCCAAGATCGGCAGCGCCCGGACTTCCTCGATGGCCGGCGCTCCCATCTCGAAGTCGAGCGCGGCCGTAGTCAGCGGCAGCTTGCCGATGTCCTCGATCTGGCGCTGCCGGTAGATCGTGACGCCGACATCGTGGGCGCCGACACCGACGACCAGATCGCGCAGCGGCCGCCGCGCCTCGACCGGAATGACCGCCTCGAAAATCTCCTGATCGACCTTCGCCAGCTTGTTCCATTGCTCGACCAGACGGGCCAGTTTCGCCTCGGCGACGCCGGCGGCTTTGGGACGGTCGCGGTCGAGCGCGCGGTACATCTGTGCGGCGTGGCGCTCGACGGCCATATACAGGGAATGCCGCTGGGCGAGCCTCTTGAGGCCGCTCTGCGCCTCAGGCGGAACGACCTTGACGAGGATCTTGGTATCCCTGATCGCCTCATCCATGGCGTGCCAGCGGAGTTTTGCCAGCTTGCCGGTCACCGCTTTCCGGTCGGTCTTGGGCGCCCGATAGAGCCGCGTCAACCGAGCCCAGCGAGGAGCGCGCCCGTCGATCATCAGATTTTCCGGAAAACCGGGAAACGGCTTCGCCAGCCGGGTGGTCGGCGCTTTTGGTGCGGTCTTCCGTCGTGTTGCGGTCTTCATGGGAGCGGCCTCGGCGCAAAAACTCTTGGCTGGATCATGCCAGTCCTCAGTTGCGCGCAGTGGCACAGCGGCCGGGACCGTCCCGGATGGATTTTTTGACAGGCAACGTCGGTCAGCGTCAGTTTTTGTACGACGAGATAATACGGGTTACACGTTCCTGTGCGAATATGTTGTGACGGGAATGTATTTTTTGGGGAACTGCGATGGCCAAGACTGACAAAAACGCAATGGACAAGACCTCGGCGGCGGCCAAAACGACGTGGGACGATCTTTTGGTTGATCCTTCGAGCACGCCCTGCGAGGGGGATCGTGCGTTCGCCCCAGCGACGGCCGCGTTGAAAGAGCTGGCGGCCAAAGTGGTGAGCCCGGCCGAGCAGGCTGTGACGGATACGCCCGCCCCCAAGAAGGCCGCCTCCGCCAGGAAAGCGCCGAAGCAGGCCGAAATGGCGTCAGTGCCTCCCGATGAACGGCCCAAGGGCCGCCCCAAGATGGCGGCGGCCGACAAAAAGGACGTGCTGCTTCAATCGCGCGTGAAGGCCTCCTTTATCGACCTCGTCGAGCAGGTCACCGCACGCGAGGTCGAGCGGCGTGCGCAAATGCTCAATGTGGACCGCGAGGCCATCGTCCTGAAACCGTCGCAGCTCGTCCGTGAAATCATCGAGACCGAGGTCAAACGCAGGGCACGGGAATATGGGTTGCTCGCGGCCTGAGGGAACACTCAAGCCAAGGGGGCAAAAGTTATGAAGACCGTGTTTGTCAGTCAAAGGAAGGGCGGTGCCGGGAAAGGGGTCACCTGTCACGCCATCGCGTTCGGCCTGTCGCGCGCGCTGCGCCCGGATGGTCAGCCGAACCTGATCGTCCTGTACCACACGGACGTGGCCAGCGACGATGAGGAGCGCCTCATCAAACAAGAAAAGCGCCCGTACATCGCAGTGCGCGGGAAGGATATGCTGTCTCGCGTTCTCGCAAAGGCGCAGGCAGAGAACCGCCTCGACAACCTGATCCTGATCGTCGATGGCGGGGCGAACCGGTCCGAGTTCGACGTCGAGTTGGGCGCTCGTGCGGACCTGGTCGTCATCCCGGTGATGCCGACGGACGACAGCTACCTGCGCGCCCGGCTGACTCTGGACACCGTCGCGCCGGTCGTGCGTGAGGGCGTGCCGGTCAGGTTCCTGCTGAACGCCTGGCCGACGGACGAAAAGCGCCGGCTGAAGGTCGAGTCCGAGCCGGGGTTCTTGGATTTCTACGAGGCCGCCGAGATCCTCACCATGGCGACCCGCCTGCCGAACCGTGAGATGCTCCGCGAGATCGCCAACTACAGCGTGCCCTTCCGCGAGAAGCTCGCCTACGGCACCATCGTCCGTCCGACAACGGCGCTCGCAAAGGAAGCCGCGGACCTGCTCGGTCTGGAGCTGACCTGGCCTGAGCCGACCCGCACCGCGCGCCATCTCCAGGCGGCCGGAGACGACGAATGAGGCACTCCGGCCTGTTCGCGATTCTCCTTCATTATGGCCTGCCGCTGCTGGCATTTTTCATGCTGCCGGGCCTGATGAAGGAGTACATCGCTCCCCCGCTGTGGATGGATGCCATCACCTGGTGGGGCCTCATCGACCTCTGCAATCCGTTCTTCTTCTGGTGCATCTCAATCTTTCTTGTCCAAGCGCGCCTGATGCAGCGCTGGATGCTGCAGGTGCTGTGCCTTGCCCAGGCCTGGTATCTGTATTCGACCCTGGACGACATCTCCACGATGGGCGGCTATTCCACCATCGCCTTGCTGATCGGCTGGCACCCGGGCAGCTGGGTTTTCGCGGTTGGCACCATTTTCCTGGTCATCATGGTGGCGGTGACCGCTGGTCTCAACATCTTTGGTCATCGTCTTTGGGTCGATCTCGGGATGCGCCTGCGCGCCAAGTGGCAGGGACAGCAGGTCAACGTGGTGCGCGCCAAGAACGACGACACCCACGGCTCGGCGGATTGGGCGACCTTCGAGGAGGTGCTGGAGCCGGGGCCCATCGTGGATCCGAACGGACCGTTCGTGGTCGGTGTCGCCGCGGCCACCGAAGAGGAGGTTCCCACCGGGAAACTGATCCGCGTGAACCCCGTCGGCAACGGCGCGATCACCCTCATGGCCGGCGCCGGCGGCGGTAAAACGTCGGGTGTGGTGGTGCCGAACTGCTTGCTCTGGCCGTACAGCCTGTTCTGCTACGACCCCAAGGGTGAGATCCGCGCACAGGTCGCCAAGCACCGCTCGGAGCGGCTGGGACAGAAGGTCTTCTGGCTTGATCCCAAGGCCGGCGAGAACACGCATGGCTTCGATGTGCTGTCGTGGCTTGACCCGTCGCGCGAGGACATCATCGGTGCGGCCGACGTCATCGTGGCGTCGCTCTTCGTGAACCCGCCAGACGCCTCGGGCGATGGTTCGTTCTGGGTTGGCAAGTCCCGCGACATCACCAAGGCGGCGATCCTCTGGGTCTTTCATCAGTGGCATGAGGATGGACGCAAAGGCCCCCGGCCGACGCTGGACACGGTGGTGAACTGGTTGTCCCGTCCCGACGAGGAGATGGTGAAGGACATCCAAAACGTTCATTCGATTGCCGGCCTTGCCATTCAGCAGGCTTTCCAGACCGGCGACCGTCCGAACTTCATTCTGGACGCCCTGTTTAAGCTGCTCGGTGACTTTGCGAAGATGGATGCTGAGGTTTTTAGCAAAACGCGGGCTTCCTATAGCAACGGCGTCTCCTGGCTGGCCGATCCCAGCTTGAACCGGCTGGTGGTGTCCAATTCCTTCAGCGTTGGTGATCTGCTCGACCAGAAAACTTCGGTTTTTCTGAACTTCCTGCCGGAAGATGCGGCTCGTGCGCCGGCCTGCATCCGGGTCATCGTCGCCAGCTTCATCGGGTATCAGCTGCGTGTCGGTGAGCTGAATCCCGTGCTCTACATGCTGGACGAGATCGTTCAGCTCGGCAACCTGGAACTGGTGCACGACCAGGCGCTGCAGTATGGCCGGTCGGCTGGCATCGTGCTCTGCGCGGTGTTCCAGTCCAAGCCGGGTGCCGAGAAGGCGGCCGGCAAGGAAATCCTGGATAAGTGGTGCACCAACTCCATCGCCCGTGTTTTCTTCCGGGCGCAGAGCCCCATCGACGCCAAGTTTGTCAGCGAGCTGGCCGACAAGACGACGGTGCTGACCAAGTCCACAAACACCGGCGAGAACAACAGCGACGCCCTCCATGCGCCGATGAACGCCCGCGGCGGTGAATCGACCGGTATCTCGACGCAAACCACCGGCCGTGATCTCATCATGCCCGGCGAGGTGATGCGCCTCCCGGCTTGGCAGTCTCTGGTGTTCATCAGCGGGAAGAACCCGCTGCGTTGCGGTCGTGCGGACTACTACAAGCGCTCAGAATTCCGTTCGATTGCGGCGCCCAACCCGTTTCGCCCGGAAAACAAAGGCCTGAAGCCGAAGATGCCCGACGCCAGCCTTCGGGTGACGGTCGGCGCGCTGTGGGCGCAGCGCAAGGCTCAGCTGGAGCGTGAGCGTCTGGCGGCTCCTGCGGAACCGGTGGTCGCCGCCAACGACATTGACCGTCTTATCGCGGTGATGGGTGGTGAGGCGGGCGTCGCCGGTGAGGCCTTCGACGAAGTGGAGGATTTCAGCTTCGCCCAGATGGAGGAGGAGGTCAGGTCCTACGCGCTCGATGAGGACATGCCCGAGCCGGTGGTTCGGCGGTCCGAGCCGATCGAGGACAACCCGCTCGCCGGTCTCGACGACGCTGATCTGGAGGCCGTGCTGCAGTTGGACCCCGGCATGGCCGACACCGACCTCTACGCCGGCTTGGAGGACGGCGAGATCGGCGGCGTGTCCATCCAGCCGCCGGCAAACGACGAGGACCTCGATCTTGACTTCGCGGCCCTGGAGCGTTCGGTGCTCATCCACGCCATCGGTCGTCGTCGCGCCGAGGCGCTGCCGGTGATGTTCGAGGAGGTCTTCGAACATGTCGGCTACCGGCCGGAGGAAGAGGATGCCGCGGCGTGAGGAAAATCACACCGCGATTAACGAAACGGGGAGGCAAGAGCCTCCCCGTTTCGTTTTGCGTGTTGTCGTGCGACGGCAGTGACATTAGCGGCCTTGTTTCGAATATCTTTTGTCAGCCTTCAACCGTTCCCGCAGTGCCTCCGGCGAAAGCGGCGGACTTTGCCGATGCAGCATCGCGTGGCAGTTCGGGCAAACGGGAACCAAATCGGTGATCGGGTTGACGACGTAGCTCTCTCTGATTTGCCAGAGCGGCGTCCTGTGGTGGACCTCTATGTAGTCTTTTCCAGGCTCGCCATAACGATCCTCCATTTTCAGATCGCAGACCGCGCACTTTGCCCCGTGATGCTCGATGCATCTCTTTCTGGCAGAAATATCGCGCTCGTACCTGTTTACGGTTATCCTCGTTGCTGCGCCCTCGACGAATTCCTCACCCTCAATCGTTCCGTCAAGGCTGACGGATGGCGCGATAAACCGTGGCGGGTGGAAATCCCTCAGGCATTCAGTGCAGCACGAGGTGAATGAGCCATCGGCCTGGCCCGCTTTGAGCGCCCAGAGCTGTAATGATCTGACGTCCGTAGAGCCGATTTTTATGTAGTCGTTCTGCGTGAATCCGCCGGGCTTAGCATTATGCGCCGTGTACTTATTCATGTGCCGACATTGGCTGCGGTGCAGGACCATGTATTTGAGATCGGCTCCGGTCTTCCTGCGGTGAGTGTTCAGCAGGTACCCGTCCGGATTCTCCCGGATCCATGCCGCGAGTTCAACGTCGCTCCTGTCGAACACGATGTATCCCACGCTCTCCTCCCTCTACCGACGTCGCACGGACCGTAACAAGGCAATCGAGCAAAGCAACTGGGTGGGGGGAAGCGCGGGACGAACCGCATCAGCTGCATCGGTGCGCAGATGACCTCAGAGATATTTCCATTCTGAGGAACCGTACATGGACCCCAAGATGAACATGCGCGAGCCGGAGCGGAAGCGCGAGATGCGCCCGCAGGCTCCCAATACGACCCAGGCCGAGGGTGAGCGTTCCGGCTCGGGTATGGCGAAGAAGATCGGTGGCCTGGTCGCCACCATCGCCCTGGTCGCCGGCATCGGCTACGGCGCGATGCAGTCCATGGCGCCGGCCACCAGCGCCGCTCCATCGCCGGTGCCGGGCCTGACCACGACCGTCGGTGATGGCCCTATGTGGACCGCCGCCATCGCGCAGAGCGACAACCAGCTCTCCGATAAAGACTGGCAGACGCGCAAAGACGAATATGCCAGCAAGAAGGCCCAGGTGCTGTCGAAGCTCGACGTGATACCGGTCAGCGTCGCGCTGCCCTACATCGATCAGACCGTGCAGGAGCCGGCCAAGCGCGAAGAGATGAAGAAGGCCGTCCTGGACGGCAAGGTCCAGATGAAGGCATTGGGCTTTTGGGACGACGTGGTGGTAGACGGCGATGTGATCCAGGTTTCCGCCAACGGCATGGCCGTGCAGGTCGCCTTGGTCAATCGTGTCCAGTACGTCATGATTCCGGTCGGCGGCGGCCAGACGGTGGTCACGGTGACCGGCGTGATCGACGGCGGCGGCGGCGTCACCCAGGGCATCATGACCCCGGGCGGTGTCATGCCGGCGCCCTACCTTGAAGAGGGCCAGTCCCTCACCTTCGCGGTCCAGTAAGTCGGGGCGGGGAGACGCAAAATGAACATGAAGGCAATCATCATCGGCGTTGCCATCTCGGTCGCGGTCGCCGTCATGGCCCCGAAATTGGCGAGCATGTGGTGGCTGTTCGCCATCGTGGCCGCCGGTGCCTGGCTCTATATGCTTGGCATGATCCTCGCCAAGCATGGCGCGCTCCCCGACTCACTCGCCAGCCTCCTGTTGGGCAAGGGCATAAAGGCCAGCCTGACCTCGGGCGTCAAGGCCGAGCAGCGTGAGAAGCGTCGCCAGGAAATGCTGGCGACGGTGACGCGTGCCGCTGTCGAGGCTGGGCTGAACAACCGCTTCGTCGGCCAGCAGGCGCTCAACGAGGCGGTGGCGCGCGCGGTCGAGCGGCACGTCGCGAAGAAGAACCCGGTCGAGCCACTGAGTCTGCTGCTCGCCGGACCGTCCTCGTCCGGCCGCTCCAGCTTTGCAGAGATGATGGCGCAGGCGATGTTTGGGGAAAAGGGCACGGTCAAGCGCATCGACTGCGCCGGCGACAGCTCGGTGGACTGGAACGACATCGCCAAGGCGTATGAGGCCAACCCGCTGACCGTCCTGCTGGTGGACGGCATCGACCGCGTCGGCACCGCGCTCACCAGCGGCTCGTTCGGCACGGAAATGGCACGCCTGCTGGAAGACGGCACCATCCTGGGCGTCAAGGGCAAGGCCAGCCGCGGTTTCGTGGTGCTGACCAGCAGCATCGCCGAGAGCGAGGCCAAGGACCTCCACAAAAAGCACGCCGAGCAGGGCCTGGAGCATCTGCTGGCCGAGATGCGCAAGACAGCGCTCGGCAACGCGCAGATCGGCGTAGACGTGACCGGCCGCGTCACTCTGCCGCTGGTCATCTGCCCGGTCGAGGACATGGGCAAGGCGGCCATCGTGTGGCGTCTGTTCTGCCAGTCGGTGCAGACCGAGCACGGCATCGTCATCAACCAGGAGGGCGGCGAAGGCCTGGACGAGTTCCTGATGCGCGCGATGGAGAAGTGGCAGACGGCCAGCCACGGCATCGGCGTTCGTGAGGCCAGTCGCTGGGTGGCCGAAGTCGCCGGCGAGAGCCTGATCGAGGCCGCGCGCGAGGGCATCACCCACGCCTTCGCGAGCTACGACGTTGACCAAGGACGCATCTTGCTAGAGCGCGACATGGTGGCCGAGGAAGCGGCGCGCGCAGCGGCGCAGGCAGCGCGCGGCCCGAGCCTGGAAGATCACCTGAAGGGTAAGGCGGGCAAGCTAAACAGGAAACTGGGGATCATGAAGGCCGACGCCTGAGAGCGTCGCGCGTCAAACAGAGAGGGGGCCGGCGGTCGAACCGCCGGCCCCCTCTCTGTTTGAATAATTACTTTTTCGGCGCGGCTGATCGGGGCGCTGCGTGCGCATGTGATCCGGGAGAACCTTTTTCCGACGGGAGAGACCCGAACATGGACCTGATGAACAACCCGAACTTCATGTCCCGCCTGCAGTCGAAGATGGAGCAGAAGCAGGCCGAGAAGGACACGCGCAAGTGGGACGCCGCCACCATCGCGGCGAAGATCAAGACCCGCGTCATCGGTCAGGACCACATCGCCGACTACGTCAGCCAGATCATCGCCCGCAAGGCCGCGCGCCGGGTCAAGAAGGGCACCATCATCAACCTGATGATCTCCGGCGTCACCGGCACAGGCAAGAGCGAGACCGCCAAGGCCATCGCGGAGGCCATGTTCGGCTCCGAGGACTACATGCTGCAGATCGACTGCGGCAATCTGGGAACGGGCGAGGCGGCGCTCGCGTCGCTGGTCGGCTCGGCCGCGGTCTACTCCGGCTCCTCGCGCGGCGTCATCGCCGACTACCTGATCAAGATGAAGGGCGAAGGCGTCATCCTGTTCGACGAATTCGAGAAGGCGTGCCCGACTAAGGATGCACCAGTCGCCAAGATGCTGCTGAAGCTGCTCGACGAAGCGAAATTCCAAGACCAATATTCGATGCAATCTCACTCGGCTTCTGGTTGTGTGATTATTTTAACCAGCAACCTTAAGGCGAAGGAACTCTCCGACGCCGCCCAGCAGATCACCGACGGCGAGGAGCTGGAGGTCGTCGCCCGGCGCGTCCTGTCCGACACCATGGCGCCCGAGTTTATGGAGCGCTTGGACGTCATCACGACGACCCGAGGGCTCACAACCCAAGATCGTGCGCGCATCGTCATGCTCCACTTCCAGAAGTTGGCCAAGAGCCACGAGTGCGAGGTCGTGGACGTGGGCGACGGCTTCTTCGATCTGCTGGTCGAGGGCGCCGAGCGCTTCGGCCAGACGTCCACCCGAGGGGTCATCCGCTGGCTCGGTAAGGTCTGTGACGATGCCTTCATCGAGTGTGTGAATGATCGCAAGATCAAGCGCGTGGTCGCCGACTTCGTGGATGGCCAGCTGATCCTCACCCCGGCCGGCGCCGCCGGTGTCTCGGCGGCAGCCCCCACCCCGGTCCGTCAGGCCGAAGCGCCGCGTGCCTCCACGCCTCGTTCCGGGTACACGCCGCCGGCGGCGGACCGGGACGACAAGAGCTTCTTCTGAGGGGGATGAACATGCGCGCCATGCTGGTCACCGGGATCGACCTCTGGGAACACGAGCGGTCATTCAAGATGGCGTTCTGGACGGCGCTCTTTGCCACCGGAGCGACGGTGTTTCTCCTCGCCACCGGCGGCCCAGGGGGCGGAGGTGGTGGCGGTGGCTCGGCGTCGCCGCCTCCGCAGAACGTCTTCGCCACGCAGCAGCCGATGCCGCAGGCCGCACCACAGGCGCCGCAGATGCCGGCCTACCAGCCGGTCCTGAGCGGTCCTGGTGCGCCGATGCCGAGTGGCCCGGTGTCGGTAACGCCGGTCGCCCCGTCGCCGTCCACAGTGATTCGTGGCGCGGCGCCGTCGGCGCAGCCCGCACAGCCGCAGCCGGTGGCGCCGCGCCAGGCTCCACCAACTACGGTGAAGCCGTTGGAAGGGTTCTGAGGGTCGGATAAAAATAGAACCGTCGGTGGAGTTCTGGGGTCGGGGAAATACCCGGCCCCATTTTTTTTGCGTGCGCATCTGACCCCCAGAGAAAAATTTCACCTCTGGGGAATCCCATGCACATGATCCGCAATGTCCTTCTCGCCGCCACCGCCGTCCTGACGCTGGCCGCCTGCGAAACCAGCAACACCTACCTGGTCCAGGGTGCCGCCGATCAGGCTCAGGCGGGTCGTGCCGCCACCGCCCGAACCGTGCCGCACATCGCCACCGCCGCGGTCAATGTTCGCGCTGAGCCGAGCGCCAACGCCAAGATCGTCGGCCATCTCAACGACGGCGACCGCGTCCACAGCTTCGGCGCCAGTTCGGACGGCAAGTGGCTGGCCATCGGTGATCCGGTCACCGGCTCCATCACCGGCTACGTGTCGTCCACACTGGTGCGACAGGAAGGCCAGGCGCAGACCCCGCGAGCCGTGCAGAAGGCGCAGTCTGCCTCCAAGTCCCAGTCCTCGGCACCGTCCCGGTCCAGCGGCAAGAGCAGCACCTCCAAGCCGGACGTGGTGCGTGGCGGCGAGGGCAAGGGCTTCGACGCCGGTTCGGTCGTGCGCGAGACGACCGGCGCGCCGAAGGACTTCGACGAGACCTCGGTCGTGCGTGACAGCTCGAAGCAGCAGGGCTTTGACGCCAGCCGCATCGTGCGCGACAGCACCTCGTCCGCTCCGGCCTCGCGCGATCCCGGCAGCTTCGACCGCAGCGCCTCCGGCGCCGGTGAAGTGATGATCCGGCAGTGATCGCGGCCGTGCGCAACTGAATGAGCAGAATTCGAGTTTCGGGGGAACACCGACATGAACACCATCATCCGAAGCGTGCTGCTGGCTGGCGTGGCGATGACCGCCATCGCGTCCCAGGCGCACGCCGACGCCGCGGCTGACGCGGCCAAGATCACCGCCGAGTGCGTCGCCGCCGAGGCGAACGCCAAGGCGGTCTGCGACAAGATCGCCGCCGACGTGGCCGCCGGCAAGGACCCCATCGCCACCCTGCCGGTCGTCGATGACCTCGCCGCCGGCGATGTGGTGGTGTCCGGCCCGTGGGGCAGCGTCGCTGTCCGCAAGACCGTCAAGGGCTACTCGGCGCTCGCCGTGACCGCGCTCAAGGCCAACCCGGCTGTGTCCATCACCAAGGTGACCGACGCGGCGCAGGCCGCCAGCCTGACCAGCGCCCCGGCCGCTGCCGCGAAGAAGCTTGATCCGGCCACCCTGGCGGCCGAGGTCGAAAAGGTCTCCAAGGACGCCAAAGCGGCTGCCGAGAAGCTAGCCGCCGAGCTGACCGCCGGCAAGGACCCGTTCGTCGCCATGCCGACCGTCGATGCGCTCGTGGATGGCGACGTGCTGATTGGTGGCCTGGACGCCCCGACCATCATCCGCAAGACCGCGCGCGGCCACGCTCCGTTGGCCTACACCGGCACCGACGCCATCCCGTTCGGCGTCTCGCTCAAGGGCGCTGCGGCCGCCCCGGCGAAGCCGGCTGAGCCGAAGCCCGATCCGAAGTACGCCGCCGGCTGGGTGGTGGACGCCGGCATGCCGGGTTCGCTCGACGGCACGCAGCCGATCCGCGACCGCTTCGCCCGCTGGGCCCACAAGGATACCTCGTCGCTCGACCTGCACAAGGTCTACTCGATGATGCCGGTGGCGCAGAGCTGGTTCTTGCCGCAGTACACCCTGCGCGGCATGTTCGACGCCAAGCAGGCCGGCGCCTACCGCTTCGCGGTCGAGGTGATCACCTCGGGCCAGCAGATTGTCGGCCATCAGTGCTGGCCGTCAATTGCCGCCATCGACAACGGCACGCCCGTGCCGCTGACCAACGTGCAGCCCGTGCAGTCCATCGCCGGCAAGCGTGGCATGGTGGAGACGGTCGCCATGGACCGGCCGGTGGAGATCGCCGCGGCGGGTCTGCAGGAGATGCAGATCTCGATCGTGTGCAACCCGCTCAACACGACCGAGATCGAGCAGAGCCCGGAGATCGTCGCGCAGTTCTTTGGCCCCGCCGTCAACCGCGACAAGAACAAGGTTGCCCTGCTGCCCGACGTGAAGCTCAAGGTCCAACGCCCGGGCGAGAACGGCTTCTCTGAACTGAAGCCGGACGAGGTGGTCTTCGACATCAACCAGTACCCCGGCCTCTCCGTGGCTGGCGGCTCGACCGCGGGCGCGATCACGCTCGGTGGCCGGAAGAGCGTCGCTGAGGCTCTGCCGAACCTCGACTTGAAGGATACCAAGCCGGGCTGGTTCATCGACGTCTATGCGCGCGACGCCGCGAGCGAGCAGGACATCGACATGACCTTCCCGTCCGGGGCGAACAGCAAGTTCACGCTGGGCGACCACTTCCGGTTCGGGGGCAAGACCTGGGGCAAGTCCTACCTGGCCAACACTCGTCTCGTCGCGCCGAAGGCCGGTGACTACACCATCGCTGTCGTGGCCGCCAACCAGGCCTACGCGACTACCAGGGACTACATGACGGGGGACAAGTGCTCGGTCAGCGTGTACGTGTCCGACGGCTCGGGCACTGAGCATCCCGTCGTGGCCACTGCCGAGCGCGCGATTTACACCGGTGGTCAGCAGGACCTGCGGCCTGTCGGCATCACCGCCCCGGTGTGGAGCGGCACCTTCACCGCCAGCCAGCCTGGCGTCTACGCGCTGCGCGCCGCCGCCAAGTGTGACAAGGCTCTGGAGGATGGCCGCATCACCAAGGAGTCGGAAATCGCTTACAAGATGGCCGCCGTGTCCTTCCAGGTGCTGTTGCGCGGGCCGGACGACGCCACGCTGCGCATCCCAGGCGACAACGACTTCCGCTACCGCTCCAAGTAATCAGGGAGAGTGAGGGTTCACCGGTGGCGCGGCCACCGGTGAACCCCACCAACACCATCATGCCCCAGAAACGATCAGACAAGCCGCGGTCAGACCGGAAATTCGTCGGCGGGTTTTTGGACCCGCGCACCTCCGATCTGATCACCCAGCTCGCCAAGCTGAACCAGACAACCAAGGAAGCCATCATCGCCCGCGCGCTCGACGACCTTTTCGAAAAAGAAGGTCTGCCACGGGTCAACGAGGGGAGGGACGAATGAGCGCGTTTGACGATATGACCGGAAAAAGTTCGGCCCCGACGCCGCAATACGCCCCGAGCGCGACCACGCAGCAGGGCACCGTGGTGCAGCCGACGCCGCACGGCTCGGTGCCGAAGGGCAAGTTCGGGGACATCGGTATGGGCATCGCCCTCGTCCTGGCGCTGATCGGCATTTGGAAAATTCTGGAGGCTGTCGGTGGCCGGGGACGAGGGATGGAAAGCTGGCTGCAGGGCGGCTTGGCCATCATTGGTGCGTTTTTCGTGATGTCCCTGGTCACCTGAATCTGACCGGGACGGTCCCGGTCCGGCACGTCCCGAAACACGCGCGGCTGCCCCATACTCATCTGCAGACACACCGACCGGAGTCAAAGTGCCATGCCCTCCATGAATCTCGGCCGCCGCCCTGTCCGCACCATTCCGCCGAGCCATGAGGCACCGGCCGCGCCCGCGAACCGTCGCCGCGAACTGGTCATGCATCTGGCCTCGGTGATGAGCTATCCGCGCGACCAGGAACTGCGCTACCTGACCGGCCTGCTGCGCGCGCCGAATGGCGAGGAGGTGGTTCGCCGCGAGCTGCTGCTGTTGAAGGAGGCGCAGAAGATGGGCGTGCTGGGCGACAAGGTCGCCGCGCGCGCCGCGCTGATTGCCGAAGCCAAGCGCTGTGTCGATGCCGGCGAGTTCGATGATCCGCCGCCGCACCGCGTCACGCGCGACGGCGACCTGGAATGGACGTCCGGCACCACCACCCGCACGCTCTACCGCGACGGCTGCGAGGATTACCGCCAGGACGGCACCCTGCATCGCCGCGGCGGACCGGCCGAGACCGCGCCGGGCCTGCGCAGCGTCTGGTACGAACGTGGACGCCGGGTTGATCCGAGTGGCGCCTCCTACGCCTGGGCAGCCTGATCCAAGGACTGCCCCAAAACTGGTCGGCCGTCGCCATCTTAATAGGGTGCGCAGATAATAAAGAAGCCGACCAAGGGAGGGCGCCATGCTGAACAACATCACCGAATTCTTTCACAATATTTTCGCCAAGAAGAGCCAGATGTCGCCCGAGGCGATGGAGCGCATCCTTAACAGCGAGGTTGAGCTTGAGAAGGCGCGCGCGGAGGACCGCGAGTTCGAAGCGCAGGTCAACGCGCTGGACGAGATGCAGGGGGGCCTCAGCCGCCTGTATGTGAACGATCCCGATTGCCAAGCGGGCGTGAAGGCCTGGAACGACAACCGCTTTGGCAAGGAACTGGAAGCCTATCTCGACACGCTGAGCGAGGAAGACCGGTGGAACTTCCATCACGGTTTCCAGGCGGCGGCTGAGATTTGGGCTGAGCCGTATGGCATGCAGAACACCATCGACCCTTGGGAGTTTGGGAAAGCTCACTACGAGGAGTCCTTCAAACGCCTGGGCATCACGCGCAAGGTAAAGGCGAAGGTCTGATGCGCATCAAGTCATCTCCATTGAAGTCGGCTCAGGCATCTCCCAGCCCTGAGCGGTCAGACAAGCTACTGAAACAGGCAAAGACCTTTGCCTCGCATGCGCTGACCGACGCCCAGGGGCCCTTGAATAAGACGGTGACGTGGATGGCGTTGCGCGACCTGCGCAACGCCATCGGCCGTTACGAGAAGACGATGGCGGCTCCAGGGACCAAGCCGAAGGTCACCCAAGAGATGAGAAACCGCCTGACCGTGGCGCTTGCCGGCGCCCATCTGCATCTCGCGGCAAAGGCTTTTCGTCGCGGTGGTCATGCCGCCCTGGCCGACCACGCAACGCGCTGTCGGGCGACCCTGACCGACCCGAATTTCCACGCCCTGAGGGGCGTAAAGACACAGCTCCAGCGCGCCACTCTTCTTTACGATGTTGCGACAACCACGGTTCCAAACCATCGCGCTCTGATGGTCAAAGCTCCGAATCTCGAAGGCATGTGGATCAAGGCCAACATGGTCAGAACCGAAGCCATCGAGAAGTCCAAAATCTACGGAGACGATTTCCAGAGCCGGTTCGCGGAGCGTGTCCGCGCAGGCCAGGACACGTCCGAGGACGACTGGCGCCAGTATCTGTCCGCCTATCACGACCTCCGCGCCAAGATGGCCGAAACCTACATGTCCGGCCTCAAGGCGCGGACGCTGCTGGAGAAGAAATTCGAGGGTCCGGTGTACGTCGAGCAGACCGAGTGGGTCAGCGGCAACGCCGGTTTCACGTCCTACGACGACCGACGCAACGAGAACGCCGTCCGCCAGGAAACCCGTTCGGTCGAGCTGACCGGCTTGGCGAAGTCACGTCAGAAGCGGGACGACATCGAGCGTCTCGGCCAGCGGGTCGGCCGCGCCATATCCCGGATCGAGATCGACCTGCACGACGCGCGGGACCGTTTTGTCGCGCTGATTTCCCGACAGGTGGACGAGGAACTGGCGCGGGCTCCATGAGCGAACAGCGTCTTCGGGCGCCCTTCACGTTTTCGCCACGAACCTCTGGACCTTGGCGCGTCAGGCGTCCTCAACAAGCGATCGGTAATGGGTGGGATCGAAGCCGCCGGGCCACCCGGGGACTAGCCCTGCAGAGATAGCTGCCGCCGCAGCTTTGACCGATGCCACTCCGCCGTCGGCGTCTCCGCACCAAAGGCACATGCCCGCCGATGGGTCCTCGGGGTTGGCGAACCAGGTTCCTCCGCAACGAGAGCAGCACGCGCATGCGCCCGCCATGGAGACCGCTCCGTCGGCACGGCGCCAGGGGACGGCAACCCGACCATTGGACGTGCCGATGGCGACGCGTTGACCGACTCTGGTCACCTGCTCCCAGAGGGCCATCGGCTTGGCGATGAGGCGCAGGTCCAGGCCACCCTTCGCCTCGAACCAGGTGCCGATCTCAGGCAGATGGAAGTCCGGCAAGTAGTCGGTGTCCTCTCCGGACAGGCGAAGCCGGTGGGGCTCGTAGGCCCACGCGATGCTGCGGTTGTCGAAGAAAACGGCCCATTGGCTCTCCAGGCGCGACGCCAT
Organism: Roseomonas genomospecies 6; assembly: GCF_008365375.1. Lineage (GTDB taxonomy): Bacteria > Pseudomonadota > Alphaproteobacteria > Azospirillales > Azospirillaceae > Azospirillum. The sequence continues at coordinate 70,526 of NZ_QOKW01000022.1, forward strand.
GCGGACACCGCGGTAAAGCGTAGGCTTCGGGCCGGACATCGCCGGAAAGGCGCTAGGGCGCGCCGCCAGAGCGTGGTCAATGGTCAGGATGGCGGCGCTCATCGCACACCTCCAGCCATCCGGACCAGATCGTCCTCGATGCGGGCGGCCTTCTCGTACATCCACGAGTGCAACCCCTCAACATATTCCCGGGCACGCTCCTCCAAGCGCACCATGAGCGTTCTCCCGTCCTCGTCTGAATGTTGACCGAGACGCAGATCCCGTTCCAGGCTCGCGGCGCGAGTGCCTGGCGGAGAAAGCGTAACATCGGCCTTCGGAAGCCTGAGCGCGTCGCCGTGGATATTCCGGGCGTCCGGGAAGCCACTGTCTAGGACCGATGCCAAGCTTGTTGGGGAGACCTCGATGAACTCGTGGTCATCGCCTGGATAGTCGCTGGACTCACAGTGGCAGACCGTCCGGATGGCCTGCGCATCGTCGATGGAGACCCTCAACGTGCCGTGCCTAGAGAAGACATGCCCCTGGTGGTCCGGCATGCCTATTACAAACGTGCCATCAATCATGAAATCCGAAAGATCAGTCAAAGACAGTGGGACGCCTTCTCTGCGCGGCTTGGGGATGTAGGTCACGGCGAGCACCGGCCGTCGCACGAGATAAGCGCGCACTTCCCTTTTGGGACCGAAGGGAGCGAGGGCCAAGCCGATGCGGCGGCAAGCCCACACGGCCATGCGCTGCACCTCACCGTGCGTCCCGTCCGCCTTCTTCGGCCACCAGTCACCGAAGAAGACCGCCAACTCCTCCGTAACCAGTTCGATGCGCGGGACAGTCTGCCACTCCCACATGAAGGACTCGTAGTCCGCCTCCCAGGTGTTGCCGTTCGGCGCCAGCCCCTGACGCTCGATGGTGTCGTAGTACCAGGGAAGGCCGGTCGCCTCTGCAATGCGGCGCGCCTGCCCCTGGATGGCGGCGGAGAGCATGACGAGATGCTCGGCTTCTGAGTTCTCCGGCAGCGCATCCATGCCCTCGGCAAGCGTCGTCCCCTGGACCAGGGCCACGACCACGCCGTCGGAGTCTAGGCCGGCCAGCTTGGTCGCCGCCTCCGCCAGCTTCAGGTATCCGGCAGGCTTCTGGGTAAGGCGGCCCCGTGTCTTCTCCTCCGACAGCGGATCGCGCGTGAACCGCTCCAAGGCGCCGCTCTTGCCGTTGCTGCTCCCCATGCACGCCGCCTCGGTGATGGCGGACTTGGTCAGATGCCCGCCACCCACACGAGCCGCAGTACACGCCTGCGTGATGATGGTGTACAAGTTCTTCGCCATGCGAATGACGTTGGAGTCCTTCATCTTCTCGTTTTTGGCGATCCCCGCGCGGGCGAAGGTTGCCTGTCGCTCGATTTGCGTGCGCTGATGCCCCATCTGGGCCTCCACGCGGTCCTTCATCTGAGCGACCTCCAAGCTGGTGTCCTTGTTGTTCGGCATGGTCCCCTCCGCCGCTTGCGAGATTGTGACGACGACCGAATGATGCCTGACACAGCCGGAATCTGGGTTCGTATTTAACGAAAGGTCCGTAAATTTTTCCACGAACCTTTCTCACGAACTGCGGCGAACCGGTTGCTGTCCCGGTATCCTGTGATGCCGTGTGCGATAGCCGGCGCTCATGCACACTGCCCCTCATCCCGTGCGCAGATGACCTCCTGACCAGGGAGGTGATCATGTCCAACGCCTACTTCATTCACGACGCCAAGGCCGACCGCGACTGGATTTGGCTGCCTGACGCACGAGGCGGCCACATCGCGGTCACCCGCGATGTGGTTCGCTCGTTTCTGTCGGAGGCCAAGGGCTACGACGACTGGACGCCCGACCCTGGGCGAGCGCCGGTGGCCACCCCGACCGACCTCGGCATCATCGTCGCGATCCGCACCGCCAAGGGCAGTTTGGAGATCTTCGAGGACGCGCTCTGGGACGCGCGCATGGACCGGTATGGGTTCGGAGAGACCTACGTCCAGGACAGCTACGGCGGCCTGTTCCTGCGCGAGCCTCACTTCGCGTTTGCCCGCAGCGGCCCATCGGTCATCATCGACGTGGAGGGCGTGTCGGGCAAACTGCACGTCATGGCGACGCCCAACGGGCCGGTCGCCTGGTTCATCGATCCGTGTCACGGCCGCCAGAAGGTGCTCATGGCCATGCGGGTGGCCGTCAGCGACGACGGCGAGTTCGACACTTCGCAGGATGAAGCTCTGGCTCGCGGCGCCATCGGCGCGGCGGCCAAGCGCGTGCTGACCCTGTTTGGCAAACCGGCCACCACCGTCAGGGCCCGGGTCATGGAAACCGAACGCAAGCGCGCTCAGCGCGCCCGCACGCAGGAAGCCGGTCTGGCGCGCGTCGAGGTGCGGGTGCCGCCGCCGCGCGTCGGCGACATCAAGAAGACCGCGGCCGACATGTGCGAAGGGAGAGCCTGACCATGGACATCGTCGATCTGAGCAACCCAATCGTCCTGGCCGTCGTCGTGCTGGTGGTCATCGTGGCGCTGAAGGCGCTGCGATCCCTGGTCAGCCTAGCGATCCTGGTCGCCGCCGCCGCGGTGGTGTTAGGCTACCTTGGGATCGGGCCGGGCGTGCTGCTGCGGTCGGTTGGGCTCGTGGGGTAAGTGCGGAGTTCTCGGAATTTCCTGAATTTTTTTAATTCCGTCCCCCAAAGCACAATCGCGTCCCATCGGATGTTCAGCCGCGGGCCAACTGCCCGCAGGATGCCGATTCCTGGACATGTCGATCCCTGCCATGAGGTCTTTTTTGTCCCCCAAAGCACAATTGGCCGCCCCGATAAGCACCACACTGGCATCGTCCCAGATCGCGCTTCGATTTTCGTCCCCCAAAGCACAATCATCCAGATCGGAAGATAGAATCGTCATGGAATCGGGTGACGCAGCGAACCCCAGGTGGCTTGCTTGATCCTATGGAACCCTATTTCTGTCCCCCAAAGCACGCAGACGCACTAGATCAGGCCAACAACACGATCAACCACGGCGGGCGAGCTTGGCCATTCATCGGGCGGCAGCCTACAAGATTTTGAAGTTCGACGGGTTTTTGTCCCCCAAGGCACGCATCGACCCTCTGGACTCTGGCCCCGCTTCAATCAGAAACTGCGTCTGATGGTTGAGTGGAGGCGGTATGATGGCGAGGGCACGAAAGGAACAGGCGAAGGAGGGTATGCCCATGCAGACCTCTTTGCTGCCCTATTTCGACAGCCCCCTCACCAAGGCTGTCAAGTCGGTCAGCCACTTCCTCGCGAATCCGTTTTTCGAGCTTGATCGCAAAGCCAAGCGCCGCGAACTCACCTACCAGGATGGTGCCATCAAGATCGAGATGAAGGCCCTCGAAGGTCAGGGGTTGGCGACCATTTATGATCGCGACCTGCTGCTGTACGTCGGCAGCCTCATGGCCCAGAAGATCAAGAACGGCGAGATTGATCCGGCTAAGGCAGGATCAAGTGAGGAAGAACGCACCTTTATATTCACCGCTAACGACTTCATTCGGATCGCCGGCAGGGATCGTTCGGGCCGAGGCTACGACCGCATCGAAGAGATGGTGGATCGGCTCAAGGGCACGATGGTCAAGACCAACATCAAGTCTGGCCGTACCACGATCAAAGGCTACTTCTCCTGGCTTTCCGACGGGACCATGCTGGAGTTCGTCGATGACGAAGAAGGCAAGCCTCGCCTGCGGTTCATCCGAGTTGTTCTCTGCAAGTGGCTCTATGAGTCCATGCTGGGCGACGCTAACCAACTTGAACTGGTTCCGGAGTATTTCGGCCTCACCCCTATCGCTCGGCGCCTGTATGACTTGGCGCATGTGAATTGCCAAGGTGAACGACTTTGGGAGATCGACTTGGGAAGCCTGCACAAGCAAGTTGGCTGTTCCATGCTGCCCAGGAAGTTCGCAGATGAATTGCGGGCCATTGCGGAGACCGATGTCCTCCCGCAATACCGGTTCCGGTTCACCGACAAGAACATCTCGCCCCGCAAAGGCCGTGGGCGACCGCCAGTGAACGGCGTTGTGATCGAGTTTACGCCGCGTGACGTTGTGCTGGAAGGCACCGCGACACGGCAATCCGACCTTTTCACGCTGGAGGCTCCGATGTCGTAGTCAACAAAAAGCCCGCCTGGGAAGGCGGGCTTTTTGCACAGATCGCTGCGGCCGTCTTGGACTGCGCGCTAGATCCGAAGTGGCATTCAGATCCTAGCTCAGTTCGACTCGACGGCCAAGGGAAATCGGGAATTTTTAATTCCCGATAATACCAGTGGCTCGCCCGCAGCGATCTCCCGCACCTGACCGACGCCGCGCCCTCTGGCGCCACGGGAGAGATCTGTCATGTTGTCCGCCACCGCGACGCCACGGCCGAAATTCGGCACCCCGGCCTACTACGCCGCCATCAGCGCCGGCAGCATCAGCTGGGAGGATGCCGACCAGGATTGGCAGCGCGTCCAGGAACGCCGCCAGCATCGGGTGGCCACGCCCGCTCCTCGCCGGGTCTTTCGAGACCGACCGGTCCGGAAGCGCCAGTATGCCCGCGCCATGGCGACCACCGTCGCGCGCGACAGCCGCATTAGCAGCGGCGCCGTCCGCCTCCTCGTGATCCTGCGCGCGATGTGCGGAGAGCGCGGGTTCGTGGCCACCACCAATGCCGCCCTGTGTGATGCCGTCGAGAAATCGCCGGCGACCATCAAGCGTTGGCTGCGCGAGCTGCGGGGCGATCTGCCCGGCGGCATCCCGGGCGACGCCTACGTGACCACCGACATCATCCGCGAGGGTGGTGTGCCGGTCGGTATCTACGTCGAGCTGACCAAGTTGGTGCAGCCCTTTTACGAGTCGATTCCCCGGCGCCAAAAGCCGGCTCCGGAGTTATCCACAGACCGCTTAGATCTGAGCGGTGTAAAGACGAGAGAATCTACTTATACAGAAAGGATGCTGCGCCAATGTCAGACCATCCGAGAAGCCAAGGCCGAGCAAAGGGCTCGCAAGATGCCTGACGGGAAACCCTGGACGTCGAACCCTCGTTCCCGGATGGCTCAGCAACCCGTCTTGTGCATCGGTCAGCCACAAGAGCCACCCCTGTGGCTGACCGATGATGGATTGGATCCGGAAACCGGAGAGGTGATCAGGCTATTCGAATGTCGGTGATTGGCGTTCACGCCGCCTGCACCACTATCCCTTTCGCCAATCCCGCTGCCAGCTTGTCCCTGGTCGCCAGGGCTTGCTTGAGCGTGTTCCGCTGCGCGGCCGCCAACTCCGCCGTCCGACGCTCGATCCAGCTCTCCACCGGCTTGGCGGGCGTGGCCGGGGCAGGGACTTCCGCCGCCTTCCGACCGCCCCAACTCCCCAGGCGCGCAATGCTGCCGACGACCTCGCCGACCGTCGCCGTCATGCGCTTCACGCCGGCCTCGGCCGCGTCCAGGCCAGCGGCGCCAAGACGCTGCGCGACCGTGCCACGAGCCTCCTCAAGGCGCCGCGCGCTATCGGCCGCGATCTCCGCGAAGGCCTGGTGGAGCTGGGCGTATTCCGCCGACGGATGAGCCGCGGCGGTGCGCGTGTGGCGGTCCTTTTCCCCTTTGGCTGCACGGATAGCCTCTTCAAGGCTGCCTTTGGACTGCGCCATCAGCGCCGTCACAGTCGGCGGCGTGGTTGCGGCCAAACCGGCAAAAATGCGGCAACGCTGAACGACGGCGCACAGATCGCGCGACGAGCCTTGGTGGCGTTCGACTTGCTCACGCAACGCCCGCATCAGAGCCGCGAACTGGCTGCTCTCGCCGGTCTCATCCCATGTCGCCAAGTTCCGCTCGTGGAGCAGCGCCGCGGCGTCGAGATACGCCGTGGCCGTCGTGCGGGCGAGCATTTTTGCCTGCTCGGGTGTCAGGCGCCGGCCGGAAGCGATCTCACGGTTCGCCCGCTCAAAAAGCGCGCTGAGCGGCCTCGCGATGCGGTCGTACTCGGCTTGTTTGGCCTGCATTTGCGCGGAGACCAGGGTCATCATCAGGGCCGACGAGGCGACCTGACCGAAAACCATCTGCTTCAGGTCGTCGCGCGCCTGGGCGGCAAGGGCGGTCTCACCGATATGGTTTTTAATGGAGTTCGCGATTTTCATTCTGCTCACCCTGCCGATCTTCTGACCGACATCCTACTGTGTCTGTTGCCGCCCCGGCGCAAAGCAGGCCGGGACGGTCACGCTGCACTCCAAGGCTCAGCCGAAGTAGGACGAGGGCAGGTCGGGGAACGCAGCGTGGACCGCGGCCTCCACGACATCGGCCTCCTCGAAGGACGCAAGTGGATCGACGTTAAACCGCTCCTCGAATTCCCCCAGGGCCGACAGCCAGCCGAGGCTGTACAGGCATGCCGCGGCGGCGGTCTCGGGGGTATCCTCGATGCCGAACCGACGGAGGGTGCCGATCTCCATGTCGGACGTCTTCGGGACGACCCGGTACGGATTCTTCTCGCCGGCCTCAGCGCGCTCGCGAGCGAGCTGCCAAAAATCCTCGTAGCCTGCCTTCGCGGACGGCTCGATCATGGAAAGACCCTTGATCTGGTCCTCGATGGACTTTGCGGCCGAGCGCACCGTCGTGAGTCTCATCTCGGCCAAGTGCTCGTCGATCATCTGCACCAGGTCGTCAGTGTCGGGAACAACGTCGGCGGGACGGATGAGGCGGTCCAGGGCCTTGTAGAGAGCGGAATCACGGATGGCGCTGGTCATGATGAGGATCTCCCAGGTTGGTGAGATCTCATGTGCGCGCGGATTTTGGAGTTGGTGACGTGTCAGTAGCCCCAGCGGCGCCAAGGGCGCCGCTGGGGCTACTGATCTCAAGCTTTCGCTTTCTTCCCCTTGGTCTTCTTCGGCTTTTCCGTTTTTCCGGCCGCCGGTGACTCACCGCCCTTCTCCCGGTAGGTCGCCAGTGCCAGGGCAGCCAGCACGTCCGAGGCGTCCCCCGCGCCGTCAATCAGCGCCTGCGCCTCTGGGTCGAGCGTGCGATGTTCGCCCAGCACCGCGTTGATCTCGCCGACCTTGCGCTGCACGATCCGCCAAGCGATCTCGTCCACCTCGATTGGCGCGCCAGCGAGCGCCAGGCAGGTCATCACCGAGTATCCGGCCGCCGTTTGACCCAGGCGATGCCCGCGATCTTCGGCCTGCAACATCTCGGCAGGAACCACGCTGGCCTCCGCGAAAATCGAGGTGTCCGCCCTGGTCAACGTGAGGGCTTCGCCGGCCGCGGTGATGCCACCGAGGAAAACGTCGATCTCACCGGTCTGGAACGCGCGTTCGGCCTCGTCGCGGTCGCCTTGGCTGGTGCGGCCGTCAACCGTGGCCACCCTCAGACCGATGTCGCGCAGCTGGCGGGCCAGCTCGTCGATCACGTCGTGGTGGTGCGCCCAGAGCAGGCAGCATCCTTTTTCCGCGACGACCTCCTCGACCAAGTCGGTGATCTGGCCGCTGGCGGCCTTTGCGACGCCCAGCGCCTTCCGCGCCTGGCTCCAATTGCCCTGCGCCGCCATACGCGCCTGGGCGAGCGTCTGGCCAGCCTTGAGGGCATCCTCGAACGCCTGCTGCGCCGCTGCCATTGCCTCCGCGTATCCCGCGATGCTCTCCAGATCCAGGTCGATCCGGGTTCGGATTTTCGGCGGCAGTTCCTTGAGTACCTGGTCTTTGGTTCGCCGAATCATGATCGCCCCGAGCAGGGCCTTGGCAGCGTCCACCTCCGATGATCCAATGCGCTGGAGATGGCGACGCATCTCGGCCACCGGCACGATCGCCTCGGCCAGGACCAGGGCTTCCTCGGCCTTGTTGCGCAGTGGCGTGCCGGTCAGCAGCAGGGCACCACGGGTTGGCTCGCTCGTTAGGGCGCGGACGACGCCGGTGCGGCGCGCGGCCTTGTTCTTGATGCGGTGCGCCTCGTCCACGATGGTGAGGTGCGGGTTCCACGCTTTCAGTGCCTGCGACACCGGCCCCAGCACGCGGTCGAGCGCGGTAGGAATCCGGCGCAGATCGGCGGGGAGATCATCAAGGTCGGCGCGGACGGCGAGCAGCGGCTGCAGGCTTTCCGGGTCTGCCGGGTCGAGTGTGATTTTCCGCGTTTCCTCGTCGAACAGGTGGCTGGCGCCGGCCTCCTGGAGCAAGGTGGTGACCTGCTCGATCAGCCGCTCGGGGATGCTGACGGTCTCCTTGCGCGGCGTCAATGTGTCGTACGTCACGATGACCCAGCCGACCCGATCCTCGCCGGTCGGCAGGGGCGGGATGTCCGTGGAGGAGCGGATCACGACGATCTCCGGTGCCATGCCGGGTGCGGCCCATTCGGCAATCTGGCGGCGCCAGACGCCAACAGCGTTTTTCGGGCAGATGACCAGATTTTTCCGGTACCCAGCGGCCGTGGCAGCGGCGATGGCCTCGCCGGTTTTCCCGAGCCCCATCTCGTCGCCGCAGACGGCCCTCATCCGCTTCGACAAGAAAAACCGGACACCTTCGCGCTGGTAATCGCGCAGCAGATAGCCGTTGGCTGCCGGAGCTGACCAGCCCGGGATCGTGTCCCAGTGGACATCGGGGATCCGGCTTTCCGGGCGGTCGATCTCCTGGATGATCACGCCCATTTCCGCCAGGGCAATGGCCTGATCGCGCCAACGAGGGGCGGGCAGGGTGATCTCCGCCGGGAACCGGCCGAGGTCGTTGGACGCGGGCGACAGGCGCAGGTGTCGGCGGTCGCCGCGGTCGCGGGTGACCCTCACCGAGAGCCCCATGTCGTCGTAGCGCGCGGTCACCGGCTCTTTTGATAGGCCGACCGGCTCGCTCTCGATCACGCGGACACCGCGCGCCTCCAGCTTTTCGCGGATTTCCTGGAATTCGCCGGCGGAGATCGCGGCGGCGAAGAACTGGTCCCCGCCGGCGGCGCGGAACCACGGCAGGCCACCAAGCGGACCGCCGTTGGCCACCAGGAAATCGGCCAGGCGTCGCCGGTCGCCCGCGCAGGCCCGCTCGATATCGTCGATGTCGATGCGTGGCGCCCAGGCCACCGGCTGCCGGTCAGTGCGGTCCCGCATGGGGTGCATATGGACCGTGATGCCGACCCAGTCGCGCACATGCAGGGGGACGATGATCGCGCCGCCGGCACGCGCCCGTTCGACGATGCGTTCGGCGGCGCGGGACGGCACCGACCAGTAGGTGCGTGCCCAAACGCCGGCGTTGCGAGCGTCGTAGTAGGGTTCGTAACCGGCGAATTTCCCAAACTTCCGCCAAAGCAGGCCCGTCCGGTCGCCGATGTCGCCGACAGCCATCACGCCGTCGCCCAGCACGCCCTCTTCGCGCATCCCCCAGCCGATCTCGCTCAGCACGACCGGGCGCGATGGGTCGAACGGGATGTATGGGATGGGCTTCGGCTTGGTCGAGGTGGCTGGCCGGCCGCGCTTGCGCTCCAGTTGATCGGGTGTCAGCGCCAGGCCGACGCTGCGCGCGGCGGTCATGGCCAGCCATTGAGAGCGGGGCAGGTCGCCGCGCTGCTGCTCCATGATCTCGGAGAGCGTCGGCGGAACGAGGACCTGGACGACCTCCCAGCCCTGCGAGGCTCGGTTGGCGTGCAGCTGACGCTGGAGCGCTTGCTTGCCGGCTTTGTTTGTCTTGGTCTTCCCCGCCATCCCTGCACCCCTCCGAAAATCACTGTGTGGTTTTCAGCATATGCGCATCATGTGAGGGATCGGTTTGTAACCGGCAAGAACGATGACTGGTTAGATGCTGCTTATCCGGCGTCCTTGGTCGAGCAACCTAGAGCAACGTCCACCCTGGCTGCGGTGCGTGTTGTGGACGCGGCGCTGACCATGATCACCGGGCCGACGAGCTATTCGGTGTCGTCCAGGGCCGCCTTTTCGGCCCGCCGCCGCTCCAAAAACGCCTGTTTGCGCGCCTTGTCGTCCACATACAGGCGAGGTCGCCCGTGCTTGGGTGGTGCAGCAGGACTGGCCTTGGCCTTCTCCCGTGCTTCGGCGCGTTTGCGGGCGCGCCAGGCCCGCCTACGTGCCGCGTCGCTCTCGTGGATGCGTGGACGACCGCCGGCGTGTCTGGGCGGAGTTTCGTCCCCCTCGTTTTCGTTCCCCGCGGCGACCGGGGCGCCACCATCAACGGCGTGGTCAGGCTCTTGGTTGACGCGACGACGACGACCGGCCTGACGAGGTGCCGGAGTTTCGTCGCCCCCCTTTTCGTTCTCGATGGCGACCGGGGCGGTCCTGCCCTCCACGACATCGGCCTGCGTCAGTTTTCGGCGGCCAAGGCTACGACCGCCCGCTTTGCGAGGCGATGGAGTTTCGTCCCCCTTATTTTCGTTCCCAGCGCCGCCGGTGTTGTGCACGCCCGCGACCTCGGCGCTCCACGCGCAAAACTCGGCGATGCGCTCCGTTAGATAGGCATTGCCCCTCGGCTCGGATGCCCGCTCCTCGCCGGTGGTCGTGGCCGTAACGACCCCGGCCGACACAAGCTGCTCCCAGGCGGCGTCGGCAGCCGAAGCGCTCGCGAAACCAACGTCCACCGTCCTCAGGGCATCCAGGATTTTCTCACGACTGGCAGCAACGACGCCATTCGCGGCCACGGACGGCAGGATCTGTGGGTCGAGGCTGAGCAATGCGAGGCTGTGCTCCCCAGCCTCGTCCAGTTCCCAGGCCCGGTATCCTTCCTGAAGGATAATGAGGTCCGTCGGACGCTTCAGGTCGTCCGGTGCAAAACGCTCGGCCGGCCAGGCGCAGGAGGCGTGCAAGGCGCTCCTGCCATCCGACAGGACAGCGACCGCATGAAGAGCGAAGCCGCGGCAGATCGCCTCGCTGATCAGCTTTCCATGCCGGTCAGTCTTCCGGATCCGCTTCAGTTCCTCCTTGGCTTTCGCCTCCGACATCCCCAGACCGCGGGCGAAAAAACGCCCGACCGCGGCTGTCTCGTCGTCCAGGAAGGTCTTTTCCCAGCCGGTCTGCGCCATGGGAAAGGCGTCCCGCCGATACCTGTCCGGCGGCCGGGTTTCGACGGTCAGCCAACGGTCACCGGACCGGGCCAACACCGCCTTTTTCCGACCGGCCAGCGGCCATGCCTCGATGACCTGGAATGCCGGCAGCGGTCGGCCTTCGATCGGGACAGGTGGCCGCCCGGTGAGCTTCGCCCGAAGGAGGGCAAAGAGAATCCGCGCGTCGTCCGGATCCGAGAACCCGCTCACCGTCTCGACATCTCGAAGAACATGGGTCAGGTGCCGCATGGCCTCCCGCGCCGTCGGCGCGCGTGTCGCGAGGTCTTCGCGCGTCTCGTAACCGTAGAGTTCGACTGGGTCTCCCGTCTCGGTGCGGCCGAAGACGAAATGCCACGTCTTCCCTGGCCGAGGTTTCGCCCGGGGTTTCGGCACGATCAACTCTGTCGTGCTGACGTGAGCAACCCACAGGCCACCCCCGACGTCGATGTGGTTCTCAACCGTCCATTCGCGCGCCAGCCGCTCCAGGCGGTCGCGGTCATCCCGGTCATCGCGCTGCAGTCGCCAATACCGATCCCTGGCCTGCTCGTAGGTGTCACAGATCACGGCCGGGTTGGCAGCGATGAGCGCCACGATCTTCGAGCGCAGGGCGGGACCGGATTCCGCGACCACATCGGGTAGGGCATGTTCGGTGTTGGTGAAAGCCTGCGCCCCCTGTTCCGTCGCGCGGAACGCAATCCAGGCTGGCCGTTCTTCGCCATCGCCATCGAGGAACAGGTTGAAGAGTATGTCGGCGTCGCCGTCGAGGCGGGCGTGTTTCTCCAGTTGCTGTGTCCGCTTGACCTTCGGTCCCCGACGCCGCGCCATCCCTCGCCTCCCTAGCCGCACCATCATCTCACGGCGCCCCGCAAGCTGGAACGAAAATAGGCGGACGAAACTAAGATGCGGTTGGGTAGGCCGTCTGGAGGGCTTGGACTCCTGTCCTAGTTCTGGTAATGTTCTCCTGTCTGATTGCCAACGGAGAGGAGGACGGCATGAGCGGCGACTGGGACGGTGAGCGGGTCGGAGGTTTCGTTTGCTTGACCAATCAGGATGGGCTCAGGATCGCCATCCGTCCGGGCTCGATCAGCTTGGCGGGAGATGCCGATCCAGCCCGCGACAGCACTATTCTTGTCGCAGCCGGCCGAAGCTTCGTGCTGCAGAAGCCCCTCGACGAAACCATTGAATTGCTTGGCCCTCGCTGACATTCGGGTGGGCCGACAGCCATATCCTGCAGGGTCATTCGGAGCGCCGACGCGGCCGGGTCGCAGGGCGCTCCGCGCCCGTCCTGCGAAGCTCGCTGTCTTGGCCTCAGCCGCCGGCGGGATGTTCCTGGTGCTGGCGCCCGAGGCCTCCCTACGCAGTCACCTGGCCGTCGCCGCGGCCGTGAGCGGCGTCAGGAAAATAAGCCGGCGGCGGTGGCGCTTGGAGAGAGGCGGGCAGGGGCCCACTCACTCACTCACTACGCTTGGCACTCTCCGAGCGCGGCGTCCGCTGCAGAATCGTGGCTTCGCATTCGTCAAGATCGACGAATGCCCCTGCGCGCCGCCGATCGATCAGCAGGCGCAGCGCGACCTCGTCTGCCGCGTGTTGCGCATATCGGCGCAGGGTCTCGTCGGCGCGTCCCCGCACCTCGTCGAGGTCCGGCCCTGACCCCAGACTGTCACGCCGCGGCCTTGGGTTGTCCGCCGACGTGACGGTATAGGCGTAGGCGCCGCCAGGTGCTGCTCGCCAGACGAGCGCGACGAGATCACCGTGCCTCCGCGTCCACACGCCGTCCTCCAGTATCCAGTCGGTCTCAGTCATGCTCCGGTCCTCCCTTGCAGAGAGCCCATCCGTGCTCGGGCTCCCCGGTATACGAGCCCTCACCGATGCGCCAACCGTTCGAATCCAGGGTGGCGACGACCGCATGTTCCGGCTGCCGCACAGCAGGCCCCTCGGGGCGCACCCGAAAACCGTCGATCTGCGGCATGCGGATGAGGATGGACGCGCCGATCTCCTGCGGCGGCGCATCGTGTCGCCACTCCACCGGTCCCGGTCCCAGTCCCGCGTAAACCACCGCGCCCTGCCACAAGCCTATCACGCTGGCCTGGGACGGGTGCAGCAAACAGAAACCGCAGGAGCAGACGCGCTTGCCGGGCAAAAGCTGGTCGCCGCAAACCTCGCAGGAGGCCAGCCGCCAGTGTGTCGTTGGATTGTCGGTGGGCTGGTCGTCGTCAAAGAACATCACGTCGTCCGGCTTTTCGTCGAGAATCGCTGGGAAGTTCTCGTCGATGGATTGCCGACCGAGAGTGCGGAGCAATAGTGACGTCGGCCGGTATGCTCCGTTCACGATGACGATCATCCGAGAGGCATCTCCAAGCTCGCCCCAGTCGTACGCAACTTCTCGGCCATGCCGGCGCGCGCTCTTGAGCAGGCGACGCAGCAGATCAGGGCCTTGCTCGGCATCGAGGATGAGACGCTGCGGATCGTCCGTCCAGATCAACGGGTCCTCATCCGGCGGCTCCCATCCTGCTGCCGACCGATGGCCGCGCGCGCATTGCTCTTCCAGCGTCGCAACGCCGACCTTGATGCCGGACACGATGATGCAATTCGACCAAGTCTCGGGCTTGCGCGGGGCCTGCCGACCTTCCTCCTCGGCCGCCGCGGCGACACACCGGAGTTCCTCAGCCGACGCCTCAAGCCGATGAGCTTGCAGGCGGCACCAGTCTGGCGTGACCACCTCCGGTCCAGCCGCGGCATCCGGGACGACGACAAACCGGCGTCCTTGCGCGTCCACGACGAGCCAGAGCAGGCTGTCCGATGTTCCTGCCCAAGGCTTCAGCCGGTGCAGGACCTCAATCCGGGACGCGTCGCCACCGGCCGCCGTGACGATCTCGCGGGCGCGGTCCAGCAAATGCTGCTCGTAATCGATTGGCATGACACCGTCCCTCCCGCTCAGTCCCAGCGCTCTTCAACATGATGCCGCGCGGCGTCAAGCACCGCGGCGGGGTCCTCGTCGAGAAGTTCCAACGGCCGCCGACCGCGGCAGGTCCATGTGTCCGGGCGCGCGAACCAGGAGAAGATCTCCCAGTCCGATCTCCGCGGCCTCAGGATCTGCAGCAGCTGACCGATCAGAGGATGCGGCTTGCCTTTGGTGATCTGGAACGCCGGAACCCGTGTTTCGCCGTCCTCCGCGATCACGCCGAACACCTTACCGTCCCGCAGCCACGCTGCAACCAGGTGCCCCGGGAGCGTGGCCACCTCGCGCAGCAGTTCGTCCTTTCGCTTTTGCCAACGGATGTGGTTGATCTCAAACGGAGTCTTGCCGGCCTCATCCGCCGCCCTCCGTTTCGCCTCCAGTGCATCGAGGTCCGCCCGCAGTCGTTCAATTTCCTTGGCGAGCGCGGCATACAGCGTGTCCTCTGCCCGGCGGCCGTTTGGGTCTTCTGCGGCCTGGACCTCAGCCCACCAGCGGGCGCGGGCGACAAGATCATTCATCGGCTCAGGGGCGCGCGGAGGACGTTCCGGCGCCGGCGGCATATCGGCCAGGAGATCGTCGAGAGTAACGGCTGGGGGCAGGGGCGGTTGATCGCGGTCAGGGAAGTCGGTTGTGTCCGGCTTGTCAAAAAGCTCTTGCCATCCCGGTCGCAGGCCAAGGGCACCTGCTGGCGTTCGGGGTGTGAGGTCTCCGGTCGGTGCCGGTCGGCCTGGTGCCTCGATCCGGTCACCAATCTCGGCCGGGTCGTGGTGCTGCAGATCAGCATCCCCGCCGAGCAACTGCCAGGAGGCCCGTGTGGAATCCCAGCGGGCTGGCTCCCAATCGTCGCTCTGGCTCACCCGGATCCAGTAAAAACCGTTCGGTCGCTCCATGCAGACCTCCCTCACCTAATCCCGGCCAGGATCCTCACGACCTCGGCCAGCCGACGCGCGTCCGGCTCTGCGCGGTGGCGCGTAGGCCAACCCAGGGCAGCCTCGTATTCGGCTGCGTCAATCTCGCCGGCGGCGTACAGGCCACCGCTCGTCAGCCCCTCCAGGACCGGCTGGAGGGGCTCGATGACGACCGGCGGCTCGCGGCCGACCGCCGCATAAAGCGCGCCCAGCCAAAATGTTTCGGCGCCGGCAGCGTCAGAGAACACCGGGCGGCCGGGCAGCAGCACCTGGTCGAGTTCCTGGACGACGGCGGCCGGATCGAGGCCGTCCTGCTGCAGCATCTCCATAGTGATGCCGTGCGTGCGAGCCGCCGCAAGGTCCCAGACGCCGTTCCGAAGCCAGTCCGCCGTCGGCCGGATCAGCCAGCCGGCGCTCCAGCCGTCGAGCGTCGCCACGCCGACCTCGATAGGATAGCTGCCGGCCTGTGGGAAGCAGGAGGCCTCAAAATCAAGGACCACCATGTTGTCCAGGCGGATCGGCTCGTCGGAGGCGATGTTGGTCATGGTCGATCTCCTCCTCCGGCAGCCGGGCGCGCCCCAGCCAGGAACGGCGGAGCGATTACGTCCGGCGCGATTTCCGACCACCGGAGCAGAGAGGGCTCCACGAATGTGACTTGGTGAGCACCGTGTCCCGATCTGATTTCTCGGGTTTCGAGGAAAATTCGGCCTTCGGTGGCCAGAACACGCAAAATTGCCGCAACCCTGGCGAACGGGATGCTGGTGGCCATGACGATGCCGGCCGCGCTCCGTTGGACCCGGCCGGACCAAGGTGAGATCAGGGCCTGCTCGGTATCCTCCCCAGCGAGGCGCCGCCGGTTGTGGCGGACGCAAAACGTCTCGATGGCCGTGAGGACGCGCTCAATGTCGGCCTGCGCAATGTCCTGCGTGACCGGCTGGCTGGGGCGGCGCGGTTGGAAGGGGATGATCTGCGCGCTCATGTTTCGTCCTCCTGCTCCCGCCAGACCACGCGCCCGAGGTCATCGTCCCACCACCACCAACCTGGACGCGTTAGACGGCGTAGACGTACGAGACGATTGTAATGCTGTTGTGAAACGCCGATGCGAAAGGAGACGAGGTCTTCAGCGTCGTAATCTTCCCGATCAACCCATTTCAGCAGCTTTTTCTCATAAGAGTAAGGCCAAGATGACGCATCGAAGTTTTCACTGACTCGGGAGATGGTCTCGCGTAGATCCAGGCGCGGCTGCCGCAGCAGTAGCCCTTTGAAATCCACGCAAATCCACTTCTCCCAGCGCTCGGCCAGCCGCTTGCATTGGGGCACCCGGCACAACGGCTGGCCGGCACCTGAATAGGTCCCGCCACCGACGAAAGTGTAGGCGTGGTGATGGTACGGGTCCCCAAGTCTGAGCAAAAGATCGGCGCCCTCGTCCGTGCCACCAAATCGCATCGTGTATCGGCAGGACAAGAACAACAGGTGTTCGTGTTTGCGGCGGGTTTCCGCTTCCTCCGGCAAAAAGTCGCACCAAAAGTCGTCGGAGCGAGTCCGCCAGTAGCCGTAGGAGCGCAGGTTTTCTATTCGCGTCACGGCTCCTCCTTTGTGGTCGGCAGGGGCCACCGATCGTCGTCGGGCGCGAACACGCCGAACATCGCCCGCACGTCACCGCTCTCTCGGTCAACGAGGTCCCCAAGCAGATCCTCAATGCATGCGGCCGCCAGGGACGGCGCTAGGAGCGCGTCCGCAACGGCGGTGCGGCGTCGCCAGGTGCGGCGTCGCCACAGTTCGGTCTCGTCAACCGTGACGTAGACTTGGCCGTCGGCGCCGGGGGCGAGGCGCACGCGAAACTCACGGGGGCGCTGGAGCGCCAACGAGAGCACCTCGGCGTGGCTTGGAGATTTCCGGTCGGTCATGTGTCGATCCCTGCGATCAGCCGGAGCGTCGCCATCACCGTCCGGGCATCCTCGTCGGCCTTGTGGGTCGGCGGATACCTGCGGCGAGCGCCGTTCACCGCGTCGTCGATCAGTGCGAGGCCGGCAATGGGGCCGCTCACCTTGGTCTTCGCAATCCGTTCCAACACGTCGTACCATTCCTGATGCGGAAAGGGGGCGCCGTGCTGGCCGGTCGCCCGGTAGAGCGTGCGGATCCAGCCGATGTCGCGGTCGGAGTCAGACACGCAGGTGCGGCCGGCGACAACGTCTGCCAGTTCGGCAGCGACCTGCTCCACGGGTAATCCCTCGGCCAGGAGCATGTCCCGGCTGATGCCATGGATTGCCTCAGCCGCCGGGTCCCAGGGCCAGTTGAGCCACTCCTTGGCCGGCCGGATGAGCCAATGTCGGGTGGTCAGGTCCGAGAAGCTGACTCCGACGCTGACCGGGAACGTGAGTTCGCGCGGCTCCAACCCGCTCGCCTCGCAATCGAGGGCGACGTATCGGCTGAGGTCAGGGACACCCTGTGTCATGACGCTGCCTCCAGGTCCTCGCGGGGTGCGCCGGTCTCCGGGTCGATGCGGTCGCACAGCGCGATTGCCAGGGCGATCTGGCCGGCCTGCCGCTGATCCGCGCCTTTCACGACCAGCACCAGTTGGCCGGACTCGGCCGACACGCGCAGTACCCTCAGATCGGAAAGCTCCGGCTTCTGCTGATCTTCCCACGCCAGACCGTCGAGCAGTGCTTCGACCAGATGGCGCCAGCCCGGAGGCACATCGACCGGGCCGGGCGCCAGTTCGGCACGCACGCCATGCAGCCGCCGCTCCGCCTCGGCGTGGCTGGGGAGTTGGTGAACGGTGGCGAAGCCCTCCTGCGCAGCAATGTGGTCAGCCAGGGTCAGGTAATAGCCGCGACGAACGCGCAGCTTACCCGGTCGCCCGGAGCGCTCGCAGATATGCCATGACATCCTCTCGGCGGCGGTAATCGCGCCACACTCGTAGTCGCCCTCGGTGTCGCCGTAGACGCGTAGGCCACCAAATTTCTCCTTGAGCTGGTGGAAACGGGCCGGCCATGAGCCGGCCCGTTCGGCACGCGCGATAAGGACCGAGCAGAGCGCGTCGAGAATGGGATACCAGCCAGCGTCGCACTCGACGCCGTAGACCAGCGGGGTCGCCTCACGGTCCTGGAAAAGCGCAGGGTGGGCGTCGAACAGGCGCTCCTGCAAGTCCTCGCGCATGACCAGTTCTCCTCAAAAATCGAGGTCTTCGTCAGTCCATGACGGCTCTTCGTCCGGCGCTGCGTCGTCGGCAGTATTCCGACGAAACCGTGCCAGTTCATCTTCGGTCGCGGCGGCTTCCGGCTGGCAAATCGAGTCCACGTATTTGACCAGCCGCTCCATGCCCTCCATCGTCATGACCCCGGCATTCCGGCCGGCGCGCGCCAACAACGGGTCTTGCGCGGGAATGACTTTGTCGGCTGGCCAGGACTCGCCAAGATCGTAGCGCGCGCCGCTCTCAGTCATGACGTGGTCATCGGCGACTTTAACGATGCTGCTACTGCAGCTCCAGGAGCCGTCGGGGATGCCGCGGCGGCCGTAAAAGCGGCCGAGCAGCAGCAGGAAAAGGTCATCCTCGTCCTGCCCGCGCGCCGCGATGATCCGGTAATTTTCGGCTCGTGCCACGGTTGCCTCCAATTCAGCTCTGCTTGTCCGTTGCCCACGGCGCCCGGAGGTGCACATCGTTCCACGACATGCTGACCGGCCGCAGGCGCGCCAGGATTGCCTCATCGACCTTGGCCCCCGCCCGGCAGCAGCGCGCGGCCACCGCGCTGATCGCAGCGAGCCGTGACTCGGTCAGCGTTCCACCACCAGCGGCGGCCATTTTTTGAATCAGCGCGCGCCGATAGCCGTCCGGCAGCGCCTCGTCGGCCGACCAAGGCACGCCGAGCCGGTAGACGGTGCCCGAACGCGTGGTCGCCGTACCGGCGCCTTCGTCCAGTTGCGAGACGGGCGAGGTGACCACGATGGCACCATCCGGGGTTCGCGGTCGGCCGCTCACGCGACCGATCAGCACAGCGTTGGCCTCGGTCTGGATGAGGCGCCAGTTGTCGATCAAGGGGAGGGGTGCGCTCGACGTCATGGCTCTTTCACCGGTCCGTCAGGGTCTGCAGAGCAGAGCCGATGGCTTCGACATGTTCCTCAAAATCGATCTCAAAACGCAGGTGCTCGTTGAGGTCCCCCGGCAGCTCCCGCAGGGTGTTGGTTTCATGCGCCTCGATCGCGAGACGAACGACTTCCAAGGCTCCGCGACGGCCACCATGTAGGCCGTCGCGCGTGCAGCAGGGATCAACCCGGTCGCCTCAAGAGCCCAGACGCGCGCCACGCGCCGACCAGGCTGTCCTCCGCGGGGAACGAGATCGACATCGACGCGCAACACGAGCCTGCCTCCTGATCGTAGGGAGGCCAGCCCTCCTCACGCCGTCAGCGTGCCACAGGTCAAGTCAAACAGCAATACTCCACCCGGCGTAGGGTGGAAACCGGCGCGAATAGAGCTGGGTTGGGCAAGACATGCCCGATCATGGCGGGGCAAATTTTCCGATTTTCCGGAAAATCAGAAATTGGGAATCCCTGAATTGCTCGGCATTGTATTGCCGGTCTGTGCTCTGATGTGCCGTGAATAAATCAAAACTGATACTCTCCTGCTCGGGACGAGTTGCTCATATCCGCCAAAATGCGGTCGATCATCTCGGGCTCGCAACACTGGGATGCCAGGAAGCTCCGAACGGCCGCGGCGGCGTGCGGGTGAAGGCTGCCGGCCGGTTTTCCCAGACGAAGCAACCGCCCGGAGTATGGTCGGGCGACCGTCCCAGTCATCTCGGCTATGGCCGAGGACACGATCCACCGGACACCGTCCCGAGCCACGATATGGAGGTCGCCGGCGAACCGGAAGCTGATCCAGTCCTCGACCGGCGTGCCCGCTGTGCTTCCGAATCCGCCGTCCATCTTCCGCCGCCGTTCCCGTTTAGTTCTAGCTGCGAGGATGGCCAAGCAACACGACGGGCGCAACTCGGACGAACGGGCTAAAACGCCGCACCCGACAGGGAGCGCGCCCGGAATCGGCTCGACCGTCAGTCACGATCAATAACCATAAAATGCAAAGCAGTTGGCGCCTTGAGACTCTGAAGAAAATACCTGACCATTTACACGAAATGGAGGTAGCTGTGCGTTTTTCAAAAGCGATTCACGCACTGTTAACCACGCCGTACGACTGTTCACTTGCGCACTTGGTTTCGTTTCCTCTCTAGACTCAAGGCCGCGCCGAACCTGGCTGCGGCCTTTTCTTTTTCCGGCTCTTCCGCTCACCAGAACACGGCGTCAGGCACCGTGTCGGCCGCCAGGCGGTCGATGATGGCGCGCAGATCGACGGCGGCTGTCTGGCCGGTCAGGGCTTCCAGCAGCGCGTCGGCCGGAACATAGACGATACCTTGATCGTCCTCCAGCCGGCCCCATGCGCCGTCGGTCGAAACGGACATACGGAGCGCCTCGTCCAGGTCCATGCCGAGGCGACGCAGCTCACGGTGGACGGAGGCCTCGATGCTGAGGGAATGGGTGTAGTTTTCGGTCATGGTCATCCTCCCTGGTTCTACCTGATCAGGTGCGGAGCGCTCAGTGGACCGCTAGTGCACCGACTCATTCAGAAGGTGCAGGCAGTCGGTCGAGTTTCGCGAAGATGGTTTCGGCGGGCTTGGTCCAGACAAAGGGCTTGGCGGCCTTGTTGTGCGCGCGGATGTAGCGGGTGATGGCGTCCTGGAGATCAGCAACGGATTTGAAGACGCCACGCCGGATGCTCCGTCGCGTAATGATCGAGAAGAAGCCCTCGACGGCGTTGATCCACGAGGCCGATTTGGGCGTGAAATGGAAGACCCAGCGCGGATGATCGGCCAGCCAGTCCAGCACCTTGGGGTGCTTGTGGGTGGCGTAGTTATCGACGATGGCGTGGATCACCTTGCCCGCCGGGACGGCGCGCTCGACAGCATTCAGGAACCTGATGAACTCCTTGTGGGTGTGCTTGGGCATGCAGCGTCCGACCACGGTGCCGTCCAGCGTGTTCAGCGCGGCGAACAGCGTGGTGGTGCCGTTGCGTTTGTAATCGTGCGTCATCGTCCCGCACTTGCCGGGCTTCAGCGGCAGGCCGGGCTGGGTGCGGTCGAGTGCCTGGATTTGGCTCTTCTCGTCGATGGACAGCACCACCGCGTGGCAGGGCGGATCCATGTAGAGCCCGACAATGTCCTCGACCTTGGTCGCGAACGCAGGGTCGGTGGAGCGCTTGAAGGTGCGCAGGCGATGCGGCTGGAGGCGATTGGCCTCCCAGATGCGCTGCACGGCGCGCAGGCTGATGCCGACCGTCTTGGCCATCGCCCGACCGGTCCAGTGCGTCACGGCGCCGGGCGGCTCCGAGCAGGTCAGGGCCAGAACCTTGGCGACGGTCGCCGTGGGCAGCGGGGCCTTGCCGGGTTTGCGCGTCTTGTCGCGCAACAGCCCGTCCACGCCTTGTTCAGCGTAACGCACCTGCCATCGCCACACCGCCGGGCGGCTCACACCCGCGCGCCGGGCGACCTCCAGGACGGGCCGCCGTTCGGCCGAGAGCGCGATGATGGTCGCCCGCTGCACATGCTTCTGCGGGCGGTTCCGGTCGCCGAGGATCGCCGCCAAGCGCGCGCGATCCTCCGCTCCAACAATGACACTGACAGTCTGGGCCATGCCGACAGAATCGCACGTCGGCAACCCGTTGTGAATCCTATGTCTGCGTCAGTGCACTAGGGTGCCCTCGGCCTCGTGCATCCGATAAATCGTCATGAGCAGGTCGCACATATCGTCAAGTTCAGCGTCGCTGAACGCGCGGCCCAAAGCCTCGCCATAAAGCTTATCGAGCCGGTCGTGAAATGGAGTTCGGCGAGCCGGACGGACGAAAATGGATGGGTCAATCATCTGCATCGGATTGGTCCTCGATGAGTGGAGATGAAGACCATATGCGCGCGGAATTGAGACCTCATAAGCACCAGCCCCGGTTCGTCGGACCGGGGCTGGTGCTTATGAACATCTTATCTCCATCGGAAAGACATCACACGCCACGGCGCCGATCTTCTTACTTTTTCCTATCTTCGAGCCACGCATCATGCTCTCTGGTGCTCATCATGATCTGCGCCAGCGGGGCGATGTACATTGCCCGGAACAGGGTGTATTCGCCGGGATCGTCGATCAGGGTCACAGACACCAGTTCCTCGGTATCGGTGTAATCCACAATGCGGGTCCCACTGTTGTGCTTCCACACGATCAGCATTTCGCCGTAAGAGTATTCCTCGACCTTCGAGCAACCAACCCTTTTCAGATGGTCGTCAAACCCAAGATCATCGGCCAGCCACGCGTCGCGGAACCAGTCGGGAGGATCGCTCAGCGGTCGCAGTTGGCCGCCGGTGAACCGGTAGCAATAGCGGAAAGCGTCCGACACGTTGCCGGCGTCCATTGCCTGACGGGCGTGATCCTGTTTCATCTTGCGCAGCATCCTTCTGACGTTCGCACTGCTAGGCTGATGGCCATGAGCTTCGAGGGTGGCGCGTGCGGCAGCGCTCAGGGACATTCCAGGATCGGCCGAAATCCGCTCCTCCATCGCGCGCACGAGATGGTCTTCATCGTAGCCGCTGCCCTTGGGGCGTCCTCTGGACATGGTTCATCAAACCCACTCTGTTTCCCGATGAAATACCGCTGGTCGGCGTCACCGGCCGCGTCAAAAAATCCGTGTCGCACGACAAAAAATCAGCACGTCCGCAGCGCCGGCGCGAGGCGCAGGTACAGCTCGCCGCGGTGGGCGTGCAGGATCGCGAAACCGCCCGGGAAGGGTGATGCGAAGCCCTGGGTGTAGCCGCTCGACAGGCGCACCTCGGTCTCGGTCAGCATCAGCTCGCCGGCAGCGGCAAGCTTCTCGACGACCTGCAGCTGGGCGACGGCCGCGGCGGCATTCTCCACGACCAGGTTGACGCCGGTGTTCATGCCGGCGACCTCGCCCTCGAACCGCACTGACTGCCCGGCCTGCCAGAAGGATAAGGATTGAAGGAAGTCCGGATCGGCACCGCGCACAGCGGCGATGATCTCGACCACCAGGCGGCAGCGCGCGCGGTCATCGGGCGTGCCGAGCCAGGCGCGGATGCGCTGATCGAGCTTCAGGTCTCCGCAAGCACCTCGCATTGGCGCTTGATCTGTTTTGCTTTTCTGTAGACGGTAGAGTAATATGTCGAATCAGCAATGCCAAAGCGCCTCTTTATGGATGCTTTTGTGGCTTTTCCGCAGGCAAACGCGACAGCGGCGGCATCGATTTGCTCCAATGACATCTTGCGCTTGCGGCCGATCGCGACGCCTTTTTGGCGGGCATGCCGCTGTCCGATGCTGGTCAGAGCACTATTTTCGAGCCAAGCGTATTCGGCAAACGTAATCGCGCTGAGAAATCTCCCTTTATCGCCTGGAATGGAAGTGTCCAGTTCGGGAAAGAGTGTTTTTACGATAATTTTCTTGTCCAGCATATAGTTGAGACGTTCCGTGGTCAGCCTAAGATCGCGCCCAAGCCGCGACGGCGCCGTCATTAACAGGATGTCGTTTGCCCGCATTTTAGCGACCAGGTTATCGAGTTCCTTCATGACGGCCGCCCCGCCGGAGACAAATTCCCAAGCAATGTTTTTCTCGGGCACACCGGCCGCCATGAGCAGTGCGACCTGGTACGCGGGGTTCTGGGACTTGGTTGAAGAACGTGCCCAGCCCCATATCTGTGCCGGAGCGGCGGAAGGGGTTCGGTCGTCAATGCACTTGCTTTTCTTCTGCTCTTTAACGAGACGGCGAGCCACCTTGGCGATGGAGTCAATCACCTTCTGCATGTCTGGAGCAAGTATTTTGCCCGCCATGGGGATTTGCCAGCCCATGCCCGGCAGGAAAACGGCGTCAGGATATGTTTCGTCAACCGCCGCCTTAATTATTTCGTCGGTTGGAGCCGAAAGGACCATACGCCCTTTGTAGGACGTAGCAGTCCAAGTACGTGGTTCGATGCCGTACTTTGGCATTTTTCCTCCCAAGCCGGACGTAATTCCTTAAAGGGGACTTTTCCGGAATGAGCGCATCACTTGCAAATGTGCGTTGGCATTGCCTCGACGATATTACTCAGTTGGACCTCTCTGGGGCCCTGAGAGAGATTCAATCGGCGAGTTAACTGGTGTGTATCGGCGTGCAATTCCGGCCATGAAAAATACGGCCGATCAATGGGATAGCGCGCTGATCGGCGCCAAATGTGGACGCCGATCCACACCCATGGACGCGACGTCCAGCATGACGCGGGTTACCTTCGGGAAGAGCCGGGTGCGGGAAATCCGCATGCCCGGATCTGTGAGGGCGAAAGCCGAATGGCTGAGCTACTCGACCACGGTCCATGTCCTCAACTCTGCGGTGGTTCTTTCGGCACGAATCCCACGGTGAAACCGAACACTCGGGCCAAACGGTTCAGTGTCGAGATCTTGGGGTCACCTTTGCCAGTCTCCAGCTCGGAGACTTGGCGCCGCGTCAGGTGGAAGACGCGCCCGAAGTCCTCTTGGCTCAGCCCCATCGCCTGCCGCATCCGCCGGACAGCATCGGGCAGGCGCAGATCACCGCTCTGCGCCGCCAGTGCCAACGCCTCACGGGCGGCGCGCTGCTCCTCGCGGCTCCGCTTAAGGGACATGGCCGCGATCTCTCAGGGCGGCGACACTGTCGGCCATCTCGCGGTGGCGGCGGCACGCCGTCTCGACGGCTTCCTCCGGCACGCCGTGGCGGTGCGCGATCTCCGGCAGGTCCCGCAAAAACGCCTCCTTGCCCGCCACGGCGGCCATCAAGTCTTCGACCGCCATGACGCCTTCCGCCGCCGCCTCGCAGATGACCGACCAGTCCGGGGCGGCATCCCGCCCACCCATGCAGGCCCACCGCGTCGAGCGGCGGATGACCGAAGGATCGAGACGCATGGGCGCGAAATCGAACAGCGGCGCCAAGCGGACCGTGCGATCCGACAGCTTTTGAAGGGCTGAGTTTCGGCCATGGTTGTCGGGATTGCCCATGGCAACGTTCAGCAGATCGCGCAGCACGTATTCCGTGACGTCGGCCGCCGGGTCCGCCGAGTTGCGGACGATCTCGGCCAGATAGGCTTCGTGCGTGCTGACGTGCCCGAACTCCGCAACGCCGATGGCGGAAACCAAGCTCTCCTGGCCCAGCCGCACGATGCCGTCAGGACGGATGGCGCGGTCGAAGCGCGGGATGACCAGAACGTGCCGGCCATAGTCCAGCGGAGCGCCTGTGCGGAGCCCGAACGAACGCGCCACCTCATAGTATGGCGCTTCGCTCGCCAGGATGAGGCGGTCTTCGGGATGCCGGCCGCGGATCATTTTCACGATAACATGCGAGCGGGCGTGCTCGTCAGGGACCAAGGAATCAGGATACCAGAGCCCGTCGGTCGCCTGAGTCATCAGAATTTTTGGCCACTCGCCCTGGACGCCGCTTGACCCGGACGCGGCCAGAGCGAACCGCTCGGCCACGCGTAGGAACAGGTCCGAGCGGCCCAGGATGTCGTCCATCGTCACGCCTGGACAGGGGCCCACGTCCGCCTCATCGGCGGCAACGGCCTCCCGCTCGGCCTCGACCGCCTCCAGAATGCGCAGGTTGCCGATGGGGTTGCCCGCGCCCTGGAGCAAGAGCGGCAAGTCGGCCCCCGGCACATCGGGATCCGTGAAGCCGAGCTTCGCCGTCAAGCGCCTCCGCGCGTGACCCTGCGGAAGCAAGTCGAGCAGAAAAGCCGGCCACCGTGCCAAGGACCGGAATGTCATATCCAGCGGAACCCGGACCGACAGCGCGCGCCAGTCGCGGATTTCGCCGTTGCCCAGGCCGCCCTCGGCAGCGATCTCCACGAAGTAGTCGGTGTCGTAGTCGAGCGTGCAGGGTGACGGGATGCCCTTCTCCGGCGCCTTGACGACCAGCGCCGCGGCAGTGTGCCACTGCCCGCCATGGTGGATTTGCAGCGTCAGGTCGGCCATGAATTTGTCCCATCGCAATGGTTCACGGAAGGCAGTTTACTTCATAGTATGCACCATCACAATGGAACATGAGCAGCCCAGGCTGCGCCTGGATGTCCGGCTGTTCGAGCCGCCCCCGCCGCGCCGGCACTCGGGGCCGGGTGCCGGTCAAGGGTCAGGTGGACCTATCGGCGAGATAACCGGGGCTGCGGGTTAAGCGAGAGTCCCGCGGGCTTACGGCGCCGGGCCGCATACGTTGGCACGCACGGGGACATCGGGCGCTTCGCCTTGGACGTGACGGCCTACCGCTCGATGCTGCGCGGTGAAATGCTGCAGTTCACCACCAACCCCGACTACGGCAGCCATGTTCAACGCTGGCCACACCCTTCACCAGGGCGTCGAGTCAGGCGCGCGGGCTGACTTGGTGCGGGATGTGTCGGGATCGGCAGTATGGCAACGCATCCCCCGGCAGCTTCGCTCCAACAGGCTCGCCGCTCGAAGAGAAAAAGGGAAATCGCTCCAATTTCCGCGGCTCCACGCAAGCACCATCTTGAGAATGAAGCGTGAACTGCGCAGTATGCGTCAAGGTGAACGGGGAGGAGCAGCGTGCCGATCAAGCCCGAAAGACGGTGGTGGTATCCGATAGACTGGCCCATCATCTCCAACCACGTTCGCTTCCAGGTGGACGGCCCCCATGGAAGGGGGCGCTGCTGGACCTGCGGCCGTCCCCATGGCCATGAAATCCGCGTTCTTCCCGACGGCCGCTGGTTCGACCCAGAGCAGCACACCTGGCGCGACGACCGCGGCCGGGAGGCGTCATGGCCGGACGTGATCGAGGCCTGCGCCATTCGGAAAACCAGAGTGATCCTCGCCGCGTGTCACCGCAATCATCGCCCGGAGGACGTGCAGCCGAAGAACCTCGCGGCCTGGTGTCAGCGTCATCACATGCTGCACGATCGGGAGTTTCACCGGGCGCAGGCGCGGATCACCATCCTGCTGCGCCGGGCCGCCGGCGACCTTTTTCAAGGGCCATATCGGTATCGGTGAGTGAGTCAATGCTCGCCAGTTCGGCGGCAAGAGGTCGCCGGGCATCCAGCTGAGACAGCTAAAACGAGTGTCTGAGCAACATTCTCAATTCCGCAACAGCTTGTTGCAAAATTGAAGAACGGCATGGGCGGCACTGTCGAGCGACACGCCGCCGTCGCGCGCCTTCGACGCACGCGAGCCTGAGCTGATGCGCCGGAAGGTGTGCCGAGGCAATTCCGGCACGGCCTCAGGATCGACCACCTCAACGACGCCATCGGCATCCGCCAGGTCGGCCAGGCGGCTCGCCGCTTTGCCCGCCCCGCTCAGCCGCCACATGTCGCCCATCGCATGCTGGTACTGCGCGTTGATCGCGGCGCAGGCATGCGGATCGGCGCGCAATTCCGACCAGATGAAAATATGGCGGATCAATGGGATAGCGCGCCGATCGGCGCCCAATGTGGACGCCGATCCACAGTCACCTACCCGATTCTGCCGCCCAGCGTCGCCACGACACCACGGCCGGAGCCATGATCGGCGGCCTGTCGCCATCCTCACAAGAAGGGACGGAACCCATGCCCTACGACCGCGTCACCTGCCTCCTGCACGCAGTGATCGCCTGCGGAATCACCCTGCAGATGCTGTTCAGCCTGGTCATGGTTTATCCCCGACCGGGCCGGCTGCCGAACGCCTGGTGGGAGGTCCACGAGATCGCGGGCCTGCTCCTCGTGGCGGCCCTCGGGCTGCACTGGGTCTGGTCGATCGGCCCACCGCCGTGAAGGGGACACCCTTCCTGTTGATTCCCTGGTTCTCCACCGCGCGTCTGAAGGCTCTGCGCGACGATCTGGTGGCTACGGTCGCCGAGATCCGCAACGGCCGTCTTCCACGGTCCGCCGAGCCCCGTCCTCTGCCGGCGGCGTTCCAGGGACTGGGTCTGCTGCTCGCCTCCTTCCTGGCCGTCACCGGCTTGGCTATGTTCTTCGGCATGGCGGCGGACGGGGCGATGAGACCGGTCGTCGGCGCGCTGAAGGAGGCCCACGAGGCCGCCGCTCCGCTGATGTGGGCCTACCTCGTCATCCACCCGGCTCTGGGCATCCTCCACCAGCGCGTCGGTCATCACAGCCTGTCACGGATGTTCCGGGTCGGCTGACGGTGACGGGCTCCGGTTCGCGTCAGTGGCCGACCGGCTCCCAGCCCGGATGGTCGAAGAGCGCGCCGTATGCATCCAGCGCCTGGAGCACGCGCATCGCGCCGGACACCCGCCCACCGTCCGATTTCAACCCGTCGATCCCCTCAAAGATGTCCACCAGAATGAGGTGCAACTGGGCGTCGGCTTCGGGAGGCAGGCGGCAGTTCCGGACGATGCCGTCCACCTGCTGCTCCAGCGTCGCCGTCAGCGAGGCGTATTGGGCTGGGGTGTAGGTGGCGTTATGGACGGCGCCGAGGGATTGGGTGATCGCCTTGCGTATCGCCGCCATGCCTTGCCGGAGGGGCTCGTCAGTCTCCCATTTTCGTCCCTGGTTCAAGGATAGCTCCAGGGCCCCGGCGGCATGACCGTCGTGCGACGACAGGGCGGCGAGCGCCGGGCCGACCGCACCGAAGATCAGGGCGGCGCCGACCAAGGCGCCGGTAGCGGTGGTTTTCGTGGACATGACGTATCTCCTTGTGCATGTGCGTGATGGAGCATGGCCTGCGGGACGGTCAGTCGTCCTCGTAGAGGCCCTTCGCCGCCTCGCGGTGGCAGGCCTCGCAGTTGCCCTTCGAGGCGACCGCCGGACGCTTCCAGATGGCCGGGTCGAAATCGTGCTTGCGCTGCCACCAGCGCTGGTTGGTGATCCGGAGGAGCTGGCCGTCTCCGCGGCCGGCGTTCCGCGTCAGGTCGGCGCGGATGGTCGCCACAGTGTCCGCCGGTAGGCTGGCGTTCTCGCCGAAGTGGTCCGCCAGCCCGTCCATGATGCGGTTCCAACTGGCCGCCGGCAGCAGGCCCGGCTGGTAGGCCATGTGGCACTCGCTGCATTCCTTCAGCGTCGCCGCGTCGGTCACCGGCGCCACCCGCTCGAACTCGTTCGCCAGGGCGGCACCCCCGATCAGCAGCAGGGCGGCGGTGGCACCGATCACGACGCGCATGGCCGGACTCCTCAGGATGCTGTGGCGGACGCCGGCTCGCGGTGCAGCTCGGCGTAGCGGCTGGCGAAGAACAGGAGCGGTGCCCCGTCGCGGTGTTCGAAGCGGTGCACGCGGCCCAGGACGACCACGTGATCGCCGGCCTCCACATGACAGTGTGTGGTGCACTCGAACTGCGCGAGGCAGTCGGGCAACAGGGGCTCGCCGCTCAGACCGGGCGTCCAGTCAATCCCGGCGAACCGCTCCTCGCTGCGCGACGCGAAGCGCGTCGAGAGATGGTGCTGATCGTCGGCGAGCACGTTCACGGCGAAGCGGCTGGCCTCGCGGAACGCTGGCAGGCTGGCGGAGGACCGCATCAGGCTCCACAGCACCAGCGGCGGGTCCAGCGACACCGAGCTGAAGGAGGTCACGGTCAGGCCAACCGGAGTGCCCGCCGGGGTCAGCGTGGTGATCACCGCGACCCCGGTGGCGTACCGGGCGTAGGCGTCGCGCAGCGAACGGAGATATGGGTCGGGAGACATCGGGAGCGTCCTTTCTATTGGCCGGCCAGGAAGGTGATGAAGTCGCCCTTCTCGCGGGCGGTGCAGGCGCGGCCGAGGACGTTGACGCAGTCGCGTTCGAAGCGCTTCTCGACCTCAGCCGGATCGGTGAGCCGCTTCGGGTTGGCCGAAACCGCCATCGGCTCGATGGCTCGCCCAGTGCGGTAGTGGCGCCCCGGCCCGGCGGGGTTCTGGGTGTGGCAGCTGGCGCGGGCCGGGGTTTCGGCCACCTTGCCGCCGCTGTGCGGGCCCAAGTAGAGCGCCCAACCACGGTCGGCGGAGAAGTCGGTGAAGCTTGGATCGGCCTTTTTCGCCTCGGCGGCGTAGCCGTCCAGGATCTTCGTGCGGTTTGGGTCGGCGGTGGCCGCCAGGGCGATGCCGGCGGTGGTGGCCGCGACTGCGGCGAGGACGAGAAGCAGTTTCATGGGGTCACCCGATCGGAAAGGGTGGAGCGCTGGGTGGTGCCGCGGGACGGGACCACGGGCGTGAGCCGCTTCAGCCCATGCAGCCCGAAGACCAGGGCGACGTGGGCGATGACGATGTACAGGGCGAACTCGCCGAGGGTCTCGTGCAGGTCCTCAAACTTCACGACAAAGTCTGCCACCGCTCCGGAGGCCGCCGCTAAGCCGACGCCGACGAGGAGGGCTGCGGCCATCCAGGCGATCAGCGGGCTGCGCTCGGGGCGCGCCTTCGGATCGCCGCTGACCAGGCGCTTCACCCAGTGCAGTACCGGACCGGGCGATGGCCGGGGAGGGCGCAGCGGGCTGCCGGCGGGAGCCAACAGTCCGATCACTACGCGCAGCACGATGGCGGTGAGCGCCGCGTAGCCGGTGAAGACGTGCATGCCGTAGGTATCCTCGTCCCCGGTGAGGTAGGCGACGACAAACGCGCCTGAGAGGATGGCGTGGAACGCCAGCAGCGCGATCATCTCGGCGGCTTTCGGCTTTCGGGTGGCCATAGCGGTGTCCGTGATGGAAGGCGCGGTTCAGTGATCCAGCCTGCCAGCAGCGGCCCAGAGCCCGGCGACGCTCGACGGGCCGTCCACGGTC
The DNA here is from genome assembly GCF_008365375.1 of Roseomonas genomospecies 6. Lineage (GTDB taxonomy): Bacteria > Pseudomonadota > Alphaproteobacteria > Azospirillales > Azospirillaceae > Azospirillum. The sequence continues at coordinate 101,126 of NZ_QOKW01000022.1, forward strand.
GCTTGGTAGGCGGTGGCCAGGGCGCCGATAACGAACACGGCCGCGAGGGTGTGGACCATCATCGTTTTCAGCATGGGCGGCGCTCAGGCTGGGGACGATAGGACGTTGACGGCTGGACATGCCCGGGACGGCGCCGGGTGGGGGTTCGCTCCACCCCACCCGTGTCCCGGGGGCGCGGTCAGTCATTGTCGGCGTAGTGGCGGGGGCGATCCGGGGACGCGTCGCGGCCGAAGGAGGTGCCGTCCTGGCGGATGATCTGGTCGGCCCGGATGCCGCCTTGCCGGATGTTTCCGACCACGGTGATCTGGTCGCCGGACTGGATGCCGTCCGGCAGGAAGTGGTGGCTGGTGACTGGGATCTCCTTCTCCCCGTCGGAGAGGACGAACGATGTCGCGGCGACGGTGCTGACCGTGCCGGTGACAGTGCCGCCGCCGGCCTCGACGACGGCCATGAGCGCCTGCGGGCTGCTCGGCTGGAACGCCTGGGCGCGGTGATGGTCGCCGGCGGAGGCGGCGCCGGAGAGCGTCAAGAGGCCGAGAGCGGCGAGGGCGGTGGTCTTGAGCATGGCTTCACCTGTGGTGCTGGGGAGCGCCGATGCGCTCCATGACCGGCACTCTGCGCCACGCGGCCTGAGGCGAGCCTGAACGGCAGGTTCAGCCCGCATTCAGGATCGCGGCGCAAGGGGGGGGTACCCCTGTGCTCGGGGCTGTGCGGACGCGGCCCACGGCATCCGGTCGAACAGCGCGCTAAATCACTAGGGAACAGCGTCAGTGGGGCGCCGGGCACCGTCAGCCGGTGGCCTCGATGGAGGGGGGCGCGGTTTGGACGGAGGAATGGCACACGCAGACAACCCAGCCGCTCCGGCAAGACGACGTCAATCCGGGCGGACGACAGAACGGAGGACGTCATGAATGGCAACGCCTTGCTTTGGCTTACCCAGCCGATGCTGATCCTGACCTCGCTCGCGGTGTTCGTGGTGATCCTTCACGCGCTGCTGGTGTATGCGCATCCTCTCTCCGACAACGGCTGGCGGCGCGCGGATTACCTCTGGCTGGCGGGGGCGGTCCTGTCCTTGCTCGGGATGAGCGCCGAGGCCCGGCACCAATGGCTTGAGTTACGCAAGCCGATCTCCGAGCAGCTCCACTTGGCGTCCGTCGATTACCTGAGGGACAGCTTCCTGGTCCTGCGGATCTTCCCGTGCCACGTCGAATTCGGGAGGGCCGGTTTGACAGGCGGCGATCAGGCCGGCCGCGTGAACCAGTATGAGGCGTACTGCCGGTGGCTCACCGAGACGGAGCAGACTATGGACCGTCTGTTCCGGACCCGATCCAAGATCGATCTGGCCCTGTTTGCGCGGGCCGAGGCCTTCTCCGATCTGCCCGGGGTCGCTGAGACGTTGGCCAGGCTGACCAAGATTGCAGCGGAATACAACCGGACGCTGGACGAGCTGAACCAGTGGGCTTCTCTTGAGTCCTCCGGCGCCGAAAGCCTCGTCAAAGCCATCTCCCCCATTCTCCTGTCCTTCGCCCTGGCCCTGCGGATCACCAAGGTTACCGGCCAGATCCGCAACCAGGAGCGCGGAGCAAGCCCGCCGGATGGCGGGGTCCGGACCACAGCGGCCCACGGCGCGGCTGGCTCCGGCGGCTGATCCGGTGTTTACGGACGACGGCGGGCTGCCCGCGGGGGGTGCTCGCCGGCGTTACCGCGGTGCCTCCATTCAGCGCAAGTTCAGCGATGCGGCGTCATGCTGTCGTCCAAGATCACTCAATGACGGGTGACCGAACGCATCACCATTGACTGGTTCGAGCGTTATGGCCGTCGGGTCGAGGAATATCGGCTGCCCAAGGGGGAGGCCGCCCGCGCGGATCTGGCCGAGCAGATCGGCCGCGACGGTCACCAGATCCTGGCCGCCGTCTACGCCGCGGACGCTCCGGTCGGCTTGCGCGCCCTGCCAGCGGTCCAGGCACTGCGCCGGACCTGGGTTCACCAATTCTACACCGAAGAGGATCAAGTCCGCTGGCGGACCGCAACCGAGTTGCCGCCGGCCGGCCGGCGGCATGATTCGCCCTATGACGTGGAGGCGCACTACGGCAACAAGCGCAGCGCCACCTGGGTCGGGTACAAGGTCCATTTCAGCGAAACCTGCGACGCCCAAGCGCCCCACCTGATCACCCATGTCGAGACCACGCTGGCGCCGGTCAGCGACATCGACCGCACGGCGCCCATTCACGCGGCCTTGGCGGCACGCGGCTTAGCGCCTGCGGTGCACTTCCTCGATGCCGGCTATGTCGATGCGCCGTTGCTGATCGCCAGTCAAGCCGAGCACCGGATTGAGATCGTGGGGCCGGTCCAGCCCGATATCAGTTGGCAGAACAAGACCCACCAAGGTTACGATCTGGGCGCATTCACCATCGGCTGGGACGCCCAAACCGTGACCTGTCCGCAGGGCCAGACCGCCACATCCTGGTGCCGAAGACGGACCGCTGGGGCAATGCGATCATCCACGTCAAATTCCCCTTCCGGGTGTGCACCACGTGCCCGGCGCGGGCGCACTGCACCCAGGCCAAAGCCAGCCCACGGAACCTCACCTTCCGGCCGCGCGCCGAGCATGAAGCGCTTCAGGATGCTCGCCGCCAGCAGGAAACAGAGGGCTGGCGCCGTCGCTACGCGGCTCGGGCCGGGATTGAGGGAACGCTGGCCCAAGCCCTGCAACTCTTCGGCCTGCGCCGATGCCGGTATATCGGACTGGCGAAGACCTCCCTACAGCACGTCCTGACCGCCGCCACCCTCAACCTCGTCCGCTTGGAGGCATGGTGGACGGACCGGCCCCTGGCGAAAACCCGCGTCTCTCGTTTCGCGGTTCTTGGGCCATCCGTCGCGTAGCCCCGGAATTCGCCAACAGTGTCCGCTGCTACTCAGATCCCTTGTCCCGATCAGGCGAAAGCGACTTCACCAACGCGAAGATCTGGTCCCGGACAGTTTCAGATTCGATTTCATTGTAGTGCCGGGCAAGATCAAGAATCCGGCGCGACAGCGGAAGACCATCGCTGGTTGTCAGCGGAGTCGCCACGGTGCCTTCCGGCATATCATCGAAGAAGAAGGATATCGGAACATCAAGCGCCTGGGACAGGCGGACGAGCATGGATGCACCGACCCTGTTGGTCCCTTTCTCATATTTCTGGACCTGCTGGAAAGTCAGGCCAATAGCTGCCGCCAGCCTCTCCTGGCTCATGCCGAGCAGTGTGCGCCGCAGCCGGAGGCGCTTGCCGACGTGCCGGTCAACTTCCAAGTCCAGATCGGCACGCCTGCCCCGGCCCCGCCTCTGTGGCGGTTCCAGGCTATCCGTTTCGGCTGCGGCCGGTCTCTCCACCAACACGCCCCCAGGCTGGGCCGCCTTTCGACCGCGGGACGCGGCGCCCTTGATGTCCGAAGGCTTCCAGTTTGCGTGAGCCATGACTGCTTTTGAAATTCTATCAGAGACTACGATGTCTAGCAGACAACTCTTAAATTCTCCAGTCAAGGTGAAATCTGGAAATAGGTTGTATTTGAAATTTTCATACGGCAGGTGCGACGTAAATTACGCTATGCCAACGTAACATGGAGAACAATATGCTTTCCGAAGGCCTCCATTGCTTTCGCGGCTTCCTCGAACACACCACGACGAATCGGCTTCAGCACAGCCTCCCATCAATAACCCGCTGCCAGCGGCGGGTTATTGAAGTGCACATTTCGGCGAAAAGCGCCTGGGCGGAACGGTCATTCCTTCCATCCGTTTCGGCGATTTCTACCACCCGTAAAAGTGGTGGAGCCGGGATTCAAACCTGGATTGTGGATCGGCGCGCGATTCCGGCCAGGTGAAATATGGCAAATCAACGGAATGGCGCGCCGATCGGTGTCCAACATGGACACCGTTCCACATGCGGCACCGCGGGAAATCCAGCTGACGAAGAACGGTGCCCCGACCTACCCCACCAGATCCATCCGTGCAACAACGCAACCCCAGCTGTTATCGTGACAGTGCTGCTGGGAGCGGCTTGACAACATCGTTAGCGGCCGTAGAACGCAGCCGGCAAAATGGCCGCCGTGTCCGCAGCACGGGTCGTGCTGGGTGCCTCGTCGTTGGAATGGATGGCTTTCAGGACCCCGTGGGGGTCAAACCACAGCGTGACCGAGCTGGCCACGCCAATGTTGGCGATCAGAACACGGTTCCTGGAGAAGCGGTAGGTCAGTTCGCGGGTGTCATCGGGCCAGTGGTGATCCAGACGGGCTGGACCGAGAGTGCGGAGTGTGTTCGCGAGGGTGGACCGACCGATGGTCAATACGACCGTATTGTCGATTTGCGCAGCGAAGGGGGCGGCATTCTGAAAAACCAATTGTGGCTGAACCCTGGCAATCGGCTTTCGGGCGGGGAGGTGGATTTTTTGCACATAGGACGCTTTGTCGCCGGTGCGGTTCGCCGGAGGCGCCTGCGGAGCGGCGTTGGGAAACGTGGATGGTAGACAGAACCGCTCCTCGAACATCGATCGTGAAACGGTTCCGCCTTGGCACGCACGCCAGCACATCGCATTGAAGCCGCTGATGCGGCTCGGGGCAAGTTCGCTCAGGCGGCGGTATTCCCGGGCGCTGGCGTCCTTCCAACGATCCATGTCTTTGATGCACAGGCCCGTGTTGGCGCAGGCGGACGAGAGCAGTTTATAGGCTTTGGTGCAGTCCGCGCGTGACAGGTTGGCTTTCGCCTGGGAGGACAGGGGAACAGGATTTGTCCGCCGAGGATCTTCCTGAGGAACCGGACCCGCCTTCGGGCCAGGCTCTGTCTGCGCTACTGTGAGCACGGTCGGCACGGGCGGCGGCGCGGCGTGCGAGGACTGTCCGCCGGGGGTGACGGGAACGGGCTCCGGTGGCTCCGTTTGAGGCGGGTTGGGCCGTTCCGCCAGCGTTGCCTCCGTCAAGGTGGAGGAGCGCTGATGGTCGCGGAAATAAGGAAATGCCGTGTAGAGGCTAAACGCCGCGGTCACCCCAAGCGCTGCAAGCGCATACCGATTGTGGAGCGTCCGAGGGAAGACGATGCTCCGGCGAGTGGCCGTGTCCTCATGAGTGGCATCAGGGTTTGTCGCTGTGTCATCGATCTGGCGCGGGTCGTCTTCGTGCGGGCTGGCACCGTTTTGCCGCGATGCATCCTCCTGGGGTAAGCTGTCGCCGCCGGGTGCGCCTTTCTGGCCCGCCTTGTTGTTGCGGCGGCGCGTTTTGCCGGGTTGAGAGGCTTCGTCTTCCATGTTCGACGGCATCGCTCGACAACCTGATTATGACGACTGACGAGCAGGGTTGAGCGCCACCGGCTGTATTCTGCCATTTGCATCAACCAGGCGCGGGAGCACCGTCACCTTGTGGACAGGCAGATCAGTGAAGCTTGAATAGTAGCGGTTGGTGCGGAACGCCATGCGCTCCACTTGGTTCTTGTGGCTGAAGAAAAAATGAATGGTGTCCACCAGTTCCACGCGCGTTGAGCCGTCCGGCAAACGGCTCTCCGCTTTCACGGCCCGGAACGGAAACGTGTAAACCGCCTCGGTCAAATTGCTGTAGCGGTCAAAGCGCGGACCGGTCTGGGGATGGCCGAGCATGGCAAGGACATCGCTTTTGTTGGCGCCGAGCGGAAAGACGTACGACGGCTCGATGACGCCGCGCACCGGCTCTGGCGTTGCACAAGCGGCGGTGAGGAGCGTGGCTGCCAACACCGCCGTGGCGCATGACCTGTGCCAATGAGAACGAAGGACAGCAATCTCAATCATGCGAATCGACCAACGCCCCAGTTACGAAACCGGAAGACCCACCATGGTCCCCGCCGGAAGCCATGCCCGTGGGCTGAGGTGCGGGTTGAGGCGGACCAGGTCCGCCAAAGACACGCGCACGCGGCGCGCGACGTCCTGCAAACGCCCACCCTGTTTCACCTGGTAAAAGCTCCGCACGCCGGGAGCAGTCCCCGGTGCATAGATGACGGGAGCGGCCACCGTCGCGGTCGGAGCCGCGGCTATCGTGGGCGCAACCGGAGCAACGACCACCGCCGCCGGCGGTGTGGTCATCGGAGAGGAATACAGCACCACCTGCGCCTGTGCGGCCTCAGCCGCACAGGCCGCGAGCAGCGCCGCGGCGATAACTGTAGCCGATCGGATCATGCTGCTCCCCTGATCGGATTAACGGACGTGATAGACCGGAGCCGTGTAGGTCGGCACCACATAAGTCGGCATGGACACCACAGGCGTGGCCAGCACAGGGGCGGCCACTACGGGGGTCGCAAAGACCGGTGCGGCCACCACGGGGGCCGCCACAACCGGCGTAGCAACGACCGAAGTCGTGACGACCGGCGCCGCGACCACGGGGGTGGCGACAACGGGAGTCGCGTAATAGACGACCTGGGCCTGCGCGGCACTGGCCATCAGACTCAGGACGGCGGCGACAGCCGGAACGAGCGCTTTAGCCATGGCTTACTCTCCTCTGTTCAGGGCTGGTCAGCATCAGCGGACGTAGTAAACCGGCGAGGCAGCGACCGGGGCCGCAACAACAGGGCTCGCCATGACCGGGCTGGCGACAACCGGAGTCGCCATGACCGGGCTGGCGACAACCGGAGTCGCCATGACGGGAGCCGCAACAACAGGGGCCGCCATGACCGGAGCCGCAACGACCGGGGACGCCATGACCGGGGTCGCAACGACAGGGGTCGCCATGACCGGGCTGGCGACAACCGGAGTAGCAACCGCCGGCATGCTGGTCACGACTGTGCCAGAGGTGGTGCATCCACTGAGAGCCGCAGCAAGGGCGAAAGCGGTGACGATCGCTAGGCGCATTTCCAATCCTCTTTAGGTTGTTTTTTTGGTTACCCCTTCTAGGCAACCATTTTGTAGGGTCATCATCCCATGGAGTTGGCTTACGCGCAAAAGGAATCAACAATTCAATTTTTATTAACCATCAACAAGCGCGTTAGCAATCTCGGGGGAAGGATAGTTATCTCGGCAGATCAGAAGGCTTACTCATCCAGGTTTTGCGCTCCTGACTTGAAGAAACCCGTCGCCTGTCTAATTCCGGAACGCTGGGCAAAAATTTCCACAAACCCCAGCAGAAGTTGCCGACAAGACGTGTTGCGGTGCGTTGATGGAAGAGGTGGCGCGCTTGTTTTTGCCCTTGCTTCGCTTGGGATTCCCGGCGCGGCCGGTCGGCTGTGGCAACTGGCATCGTTTTTGTTTGCCTGCTCCCAAGGAGGTGCCCGCTATGCAAAGACTTGCTCTGCTTGCGATGGCCATCGCACTCTCGCTCCCCTCTTGGGAAGCCGCGGCGACGAGTTGTGGTCCAATTGATCTGAAGGAGTTGGAATCACGCGTTCGAGGTTCACTCGCTGTTGAAATCGCGATCCAGACTCCAGTCGGACGACCCGCCCATGGCACCGGCATCATCTGGAATGAGCGCGGCCACATCGTGACCAACGATCATGTGGCATCCGCTGGCGACCAGCATGTCGTCAGACTCCCCAACGGAGAGCAGCGTTCGGCGCGTGTGGTGGCCCGTGCGCCGAACCACGACCTCGCCTTGTTGCTGGTCGATGGCTCGCTTCCGCCGCCTGCGCCGCGCAAGACGGCGGCGGCCTTGCGCTCTGGCGAGGCGGTCCTAGCCATCGGCAACCCTTTCGGGCGCGGCCTGTCCATAGCCAGTGGAAATGTCTCCGGCTTCGACCGCGATGTTATCACCGCTCCGGAGCGGCGGCTGACCGGGATGATCGAAACGACGACTCCCTTGAGTCCAGGGAACTCTGGAGGCCCTTTGCTCACTTGCCGCGGGGAAGTGGTCGGCATCAACACTGCGGCCATAGAGCCGGGCCCAAACGGTGCGCGTCTGGGCTTCGCCATTCCCATTGATCAAGCCGTCCCGGTGGTTGATCGTATGCTGCAGGTGAGCAGCAGCCTCGTAGCCGCGGCGCCGAGTGACACGCACACGGAACGGCCTGGCCTGGGTCTTTACGTCGTTCCAAGCGGAGCGCGAGCCTTGTTGATCCAGAGTGTCGTTCCTGGCTCTCCGGCAGCCCGTGCGGGAGCCATGCCCGGAGACGCGATCATTGGGGCGAACGGGCGCGTCGTGTCATCTCCGGCGGACCTGCAGTCGCTCGTTCAAAAAGCCGGCAACGGAACGGTCGCGATCCTGCGCATCGTCAGATCGGGGGCACAACTGGACATGGCAGTGCAGATCAGTTCCATTGTGTTCGCCTC
>NZ_QOKW01000023.1 GCF_008365375.1 Roseomonas genomospecies 6
GCGGTGATCTCCGGCGGCAACGACACCGCCGACTTCAAGATCGAGTTCATGAAGAGCGCGGGCATCGCCGTGGCGGACAGCCCGGCCAGCCTGGGCTCCACCATGCTCAAGGTCTTCAAGGGCTGATAAAGCCGTAGGCGGGAACCCATATTCCCGCACGCCGCCAAAGCCCGAACGGTCCCTGGGTTCTTCTTCGGAAGGCCAGGGACCGTTCGGGCCACGGCGACAAACAAAAAAACTCTCTGAGGGAACCGGGCAAACGCCCGAGGCAAACATATGTCCGCTAATCTGGAGAAGACCTCGTTCCTGTTCGGCTCGAACGCCGAATATGTCGCGGAGTTGTACGCGCGCTTCCTGAAGGACCCCTCCTCGGTGGATTCGAGCTGGAACGGCTTCTTCAAGGAGCTGGACGACGACTCCCGCGCCGTGCTGGACGAGCTGAACGGCCCGTCCTGGAGCCTGGAGGACGGCGCGCTCGCCAACGGCACGCTCGACCCCGTCGCCGCCTCGCTGGAAGGCATCGGCGCGCCCGCCGCCGGAAGCAATGGTTCCGGCAACGCCGGCCTCGTGGCCCATGCCCAGCAGGTGTATGGCGGCATCAGCCACCAGCAGCTCCGCGCCGCGACGCTCGACAGCATCCGTGCGCTGATGCTCATCCGCGTCTACCGCGTGCGCGGCCACATGAACGCGCATTTCGACCCGCTGGGCCTTGAAAAGCGCGAGCCGCACCCGGAACTGGACCCGGCGACCTACGGCTTCGGCCCGGGCGACATGGACCGCCCGATCTTCCTGAACTACTCGCTGGGCCTGGAAACGGCGTCGCTGCGCCAGATCCTGGAAATCCTGCAGAAGACCTACTGCGGGAACATCGGCGTCGAGTTCATGCACATCCAGGACCCGGAAGAGAAGGCCTGGATTCAGGAGCGCATCGAGGGCGGGCGCAACCACACCGACTTCACGGTGAACGGCAAGCGCGCCATCTACGAGCGCCTGATCGCCGCCGAGGGCTTCGAAAAGTTCCTCCAGCTCAAGTACACCGGCACCAAGCGCTTCGGCCTTGAGGGCGGCGAGTCGATGATCCCCGCGCTGGAGCAGATCCTGAAGCGCGGCGGCCAGCTCGGCCTGAAGGAGGTCGTCGTCGGCATGGCCCACCGCGGCCGTCTGAACATGCTGACCAACTTCATGGGCAAGCCCTTCGCCGCCGTCTTCTCGGAGTTCCAGGGCAACCCGTCCAGCCCGCAGGACGTGCAGGGTTCCGGCGACGTGAAGTACCATCTGGGCACCTCGTCGGACCGCGACTTCAACGGCAACATCGTCCACCTGTCGCTGACCGCCAACCCGTCCCACCTGGAATGGGTCAATCCGGTCGTCCTGGGCAAGGTGCGCGCCAAACAGGCGCAGCGCAACGACCTGGACCGCGAGCAGGTCATGGGCGTGCTGATCCACGGCGACGCCGCCTTCGCCGGCCAGGGCATCGTGGCCGAGACGCTGGGCCTGTCGGAGCTGCGCGGCTACCGCACCGGCGGCACCGTGCACTTCATCATCAACAACCAGATCGGCTTCACCACGAACCCGACCTATTCGCGCTCCGGCGTCTACTGCTCGGACATGGCGAAGATGGTCCAGGCGCCGATCTTCCACGTCAACGGCGACGACCCCGAATCCGTCGTCCACATCAGCCGCATCGCCGCCGAGTTCCGCCAGAAGTTCAAGCGGGACGTGGTGATCGACATGGTCTGCTACCGCCGCCACGGCCACAACGAGGGCGACGAGCCGGGCTTCACCCAGCCGCTGATGTACAAGAAGATCCGCGCCCACGCGACCACGCGGGAGCTGTACGGCAAGCAGCTCGTCGAGGAGAACGTCCTCACCCAGGCCGAGTCCGATCAGATGATCCAGGACTTCATGAAGAAGCTGGAGGGTGAGTTCGAGGCCGCCAACTCCTTCAAGCCGAACAAGGCCGACTGGCTGGAGGGCAAGTGGTCCGGCCTGGAGGCCGCGAAGACCGACGACGAGCGCAAGGGCAACACCGGCGTGGCGATCGACGTCCTGCGCGAAGTCGGCAACAAGCTCTGCGAATACCCGAAGGACTTCGCGATCAACTCGAAGATCGCCCGCCAGCTCGAAGCCAAGAAGAAGTCGCTGGAGACCGGCGAGGGCATCGACTGGGCGACGGCGGAGGCGCTCGCCTTCGGCACGCTGCTGGTCGAGGGCAACGGCGTCCGCCTGTCCGGCCAGGATTCGGGCCGCGGCACCTTCTCGCACCGCCACGCGGTGATGTACGATCAGAACACCGAGGCCAAGTACATCCCGCTGAACCACCTCAGCCCGAACCAGGGGCCGTTCGAGGTGCATGACAGCCCGCTGTCCGAGGCCGCCGTGGTCGGCTTCGAATACGGCTACTCGCTGGCCGAGCCGCACAGCCTCACGCTGTGGGAGGCGCAGTTCGGCGACTTCGCCAACACCGCCCAGACCATCATCGACCAGTTCCTCTCGTCGGGCGAGTCGAAGTGGCTGCGCATGTCCGGCCTCGTGATGCTTCTGCCGCACGGCTACGAGGGACAGGGGCCGGAGCACTCGTCGGCCCGTCCGGAGCGCTTCCTGCAGATGTCCGCCGAGGACAACTGGCAGATCTGCAACCTGACGACCCCGGCGAACCTGTTCCACGCCTTCCGCCGCCAGATGCGCCGCCCCTTCCGCAAGCCGCTGGTGCTGTTCACGCCGAAGTCGCTGCTGCGCCACAAGCTGTGCGTCTCCAACCTGTCGGAACTGGCCGAGGGCACGAACTTCCGCCGCGTTCTGGGCGAGACGGCGACCGACCTGCTGCCGAACGAGCAGATCCGCCGCATCGTGGTCTGCACCGGCAAGGTCTATTACGACCTGCTGCAGGAGCGTGCGGCGCGCGGCATCAAGGACGTGGTGCTCGTCCGTCTGGAGCAGCTCTACCCGTTCCCGCGTTCCGCCCTGACCGAGGAGTTCGCCCGCTATCCGAACGCCGAGGTCGTGTGGTGCCAGGAGGAGCCGGAGAACCAGGGCTACTGGACCTTCGTCGACCGCCGTCTGGAAGGCGCGCTGACCTCGATCGAGCACAAGGCGCACCGCCCCAGCTACGCGGGCCGTCCGGCCGCCGCGTCGCCGGCCACCGGCCTTCTGAAGCGTCACAACCAGGAGCAGGCGAAGCTTCTGGAAGACGCCCTCGTCATCCGCTGACTCGACGCCCAGGCGTAAAACAAGAAAGAACGAGAGGAACTTATGGCTACCGAAATCAAGGTCCCCACCCTGGGCGAGTCCGTCTCCGAGGCGACCGTTGCCCGTTGGCTGAAGAAGGTCGGCGAGGCGGTCGCCGCCGACGAGCCGCTGGTCGAGCTGGAGACCGACAAGGTCACGCTTGAGGTGAACGCCCCGACCGCCGGCACGCTGGCGGAGATCGTCGCCGCCGACGGCGCCAACGTCGGTGTGGGCGCCCTGCTGGGCGTTCTGGGCGAGGCCGGCGCCGCCGTCGCCGCCCCAGCGGCTGCCGCCGCTCCCGCCGCCGCCGCTCCGGCCCCGGCCGCCGCCCCGGCTGCCGCTCCGGCCCCGGCGGGCGCCGCCGCTCTGGCCGACGCCGGCCCGGCGGCCCGCAAGCTGGTCGCCGAGAAGGGCCTCGACGCCTCCCAGATTGCCGGCACCGGCAAGGACGGGCGCATCACCAAGGGCGACGTGATCGACCACGCCGCCAAGCCGGCCCCGGCCGCCGCTCCGGCAGCCGCGCCGCAGAAGTACCAGTGGGCCGCCGGCACCGCGGGCGACCGTCCGCGCGCCGCGCAGGAGGAGCGGGTCCGCATGACCCGTCTGCGCCAGCGCATCGCCGAGCGTCTGAAGGAGGCCCAGAACAGCGCCGCCATGCTGACCACCTTCAACGAGGTGGACATGACCAACGTCATGGCGCTGCGCAACGAGTACAAGGACTACTTCGAGAAGCGCCACAAGGTGCGTCTCGGCTTCATGTCCTTCTTCGTCAAGGCCGCCATCCAAGCGCTGAAGGAAATCCCGGCGGTCAACGCCGAGATCGACGGCACCGACATCGTCTACAAGAACTACTACGACGTCGGCGTCGCCGTCGGCACGCCGCAGGGTCTGGTGGTTCCGATCGTCCGCGACGCCGACAAGCTCGGCTTCGCCCAGATCGAGGGCAAGATCGGCGAGCTGGGCAAGAAGGGCCGCGACGGCAAGCTGTCGATGGACGAGCTGACCGGCGGCACCTTCACCATCTCCAACGGCGGCGTCTACGGCTCGCTGATGTCCACCCCGATCATCAACCCGCCGCAGTCGGCCATCCTGGGCATGCACAAGACCCAGGACCGTCCGGTCGTCGTGAACGGGAAGATCGAAATCCGCCCGATGATGTATCTGGCCCTGTCCTACGACCACCGGATCATCGACGGCAAGGAGGCGGTGACCTTCCTCGTCCGCATCAAGGAAAACATCGAGGACCCGCGCCGCCTGCTGCTGGACGTCTGATACGAACAAAGGGAATGCGGGAGGCATCGTCCTCCCGCACCCGACCGTCGGGGACGAAAGCCCCCGGACCTAAAAAAGGCGCCGCAAGGCGCCTTTTTCTTTGCCGTGGCATCTTTGGACGTCTGTCACACCAACGCGGCGGCGATCTTCGCGGCGGTGTCTTCCGGCTTAACGACCCGTTCGGCGGGCAGGCGCAGGGTCATGGTGGTGCCGGCGCCGAGGGTGCTGGCGCAGGTCAGCGAACCGCCGTGCAGCTCCATGAAGTTCTTGGAGATGGACAGCCCCAGCCCGGTGCCCTCGAACTGGCGGCTGGAGGAGTTGTCGGCCTGCCGGAAGGGCTGGAACAGATGCTCCATGAATTCCTTCGGAATGCCGATTCCCGTGTCGGTCACGGACAGGGCCAAGGCGCCGTCCTCCTCGACGCGGGCGGTCAGGGTGACGCTGCCGCCCTCCGGCGTGAACTTCACGGCGTTGGACAGCAGGTTCAGCAGCACCTGCTTGAAGGCGCGGCGGTCCACCCAGACGGCGGGGAGGCCTCCCGATACGGTGTTGTGCAGATCCACCCCACTGTCGGCGGCGCGGTCGCGGACCATGGTCAGGCACTGGACCGCCGCCTCGCAGGGGTCGATCACCTCTTCCGACAGCTCGTAGCGGCCCGCCTCGATCTTCGACATGTCGAGCACGGCGTTCACGATGTCCAGCAGGTGCTTGCCGCTGTCGTGGATGTCCTTGGCGCAGGCCTTCTGGCGGTCGTTCAGCTTGCCGAAGAACTCGCTGTCCAGAATCTCCGAAAAGCCGATGATGGCGTTCAGCGGCGTCCGCAGTTCGTGGCTCATGTTGGCCAGGAAATCGGACTTGGCGCGGTTGGCCATCTCCGCCTGACTCTTCGAGGCGAGCAGTTCGGCCTCCTGCTGCTTGCGCTTGGTGATGTCGCGGATGACGCCGACGAAGACGCGGCGCGCGGCCTCGCCCTGCCCGTCCGGCCCGCCCAGCCGCAGTTCGCTGACCGCCAGGTTCATGGGGAAGGTGCTGCCGTCGCGGCGCAGCGCCAGAACCTCGCGGTCGTTGCCGATGATGCGCGATCCGGCGTTCGGGCGGTATTCGGCCATCGACCGGTCGTGGCCGGCGCGGAAGGCTTCCGGCAGCAGGATGTTGACGCTCTGCCCCACCACTTCCGCCTCGGCGTAGCCGAACATGCGTTCCGCCGCGGGGTTGAAGGTCTCGATGACGCCGCGGGAATCGATGGTGACCACCGCGTCCACCATGGATTCCAGGATGCCGCGGATGCGGCGGGAGGCGCGCTCCAGCCGGTTCTGGTCCTGCTCCCGCCGGGCCTGCTGCCGCTCCACGTACCAGGTCAGCAGCGCGATCACGACGGACATGGCGAGGCCCATCGCGATCCACACCGCGCTGTCACGCTTCCATTCGCCCAGCGCCTCGGCCTTCGGCAGGGTGGCGGCGACGATGAAGGGATAGTCGGCGACGCGGCGGACGCTGGCGACGCTGGGGCGCCCGTCGGTGGGCAGCACGGTGTCCAGGGTCGCCGCGTCCCGCGCGCTCAGCACGGCGTCGACCTCCGGCCAGTCCGCCAGGCGGGCGAGACGCCGCCGGCCTTCGTCCCAGGGGCGGTGGATCAGCACCGTGCCGTCGGCCAGCGCCAGGGTGACGGTGCCCTCCAGCCCCAGCCGCAACCCTTCGAAGCCGGCCCCCAGCCGCAACGGGTTGATCATGGCCACCACCACCCCGGCGAAGCTGCCGTCCGGGTGCGACCAGCGGCGGCTCATCGGGATGACGTAGGTGCCGGGGAAGGCGACGCTGGGGATCGGCGCCCCGACATGCAGGCCGCCGCCCGCGCCGCCGCCGCCGTTGCCGCTGCCGTCGCGGTGGACCGCGAAATAGGGCCGGTTGGTCAGGTCGAAGCTGGGCGGGCTGGTGTCGGCGGAATGGTGCAGCGCACGGCCGGTCTCGTCAACCACGACCAGACCGGAAATCGGGCTGATGACGTCGCGCCGGTGGCGCAGAAGCTCGCTGACGACCGGCGCGCCGGCGTTGCGGGCCTGCGGGTGGGTGTCCAGGATGGTCACCAGATCGGACAGCAGCAGGTCCACGCTGAACACCGTGCGGACCGCCTGCTCCTCCAGGATTCGGGCAAGGTTGCGGGTGGAGCGCTCCGCCCCCTGGACGGCCTCGGTGTGGCGCTGCCAGACGCCATAGCCGATCATCGCGTTCACCACGATGATGAAGGCGACGCCGGACGCCCTCATCAGGAAACGCACCGACCCCAGAACTTCGAACAGCCGCTCCCCCATTCCGGCGGGCGGCGGGTTCGCGTCGCGAACCGGATTGCGGCTGGCCATGGCTGTGAACACTTCTCCGCACTCAGTCCAAACGGGCCGCCCGCATGGAACACCCCCTGCAAGCCTCACCCAACCGAGGCGGTCCCGCCCCCGGCACACCGCCAATCTTGCGCGAAAACCATAATGGAAGTTTAACCTTAGTGCATCAATGAACCCGCCTGCGGGCAAGCGATTGCCGCTTTGCGTAACGGTCCGCGGGCGCTACAAATCCGGAAGGGTTAGGGCACGGCGCGCAAAGGAACAGGGACGATGGACAGCCAGAAAGACCGCAAGGCAGCGATCCTCGCCGCCACGCTGTCGTCGCTGTGGGCGGACACCGAACCCGCCGTGCGCGAGCGCGTGACGGCCATCGCGCTCGCCGACGCCGAGGCCATTTCGGACATCTTCTACGCGATCCTGCTGGACCGCCCGGACAGCAACAGCTTCCTCAGCCACACGCTGGTCCAGGAACGGCTGCGCCCGTCGCTGGCCCGCTGGATCGGCGCCCTCTTCACGGCCTCCACCGATCAGGCCATCGCGGCGGTTCTGGAACAGAACTACCAGATCGGCCTGATCCACGCCCGCATCAACATCCCGCTGACCCTGGTCAACGCCGGGATGCGCATCATCAAGAAGGAACTGTCCACCCGCCTGCTGGCCGCCGACCTGGACCGCACGCAGACCGCCGCCGCCATCCTGTTCGTCGGCGAATTGCTGGACACCGTGCTGGACAACATGCACGAGGCCTATCTGGGCGACCTGCTGGGCAACGTGCGCCACCAGCAGTCGCTGAAGATGTTCATGAGCGGCGCCAATCTGGCGCTGGAGGGCGAGCGGCTGAAATCGTCGCTGTTCGATTGGCTGCGCAACACGGTCGTCGCCTTCTACGCGCACGAGGACAGCAACCACGCGAACCCGCCGCCCATCGAATCCTCCGATTTCGGCCTGTGGCTGAACCACAAGGCGGAGCTGACCTTCGGCCGCGTGACGGAACTGGACCGCATCCGCGAGAGCACCAACCGCATCAGCGCCAAGGTCACCGCCGCGGTGGAAGGCGGATGGATCACCCCCGCCTTCGTGAAGGGGTTGAACAACGACGTCACGGAGATCGCCTATTTCCTCGGCACCATCATCGAGAAAGCGATGGAGATCGAGGGTGGACGCGACCCGCTGACCCGCCTGCTGACGCGGCGCTTCATGCCGGCCATCTTCCAGCGCGAGGTGTCCATCAGCCTGCGCCATGGAAAGCCCTTCGCCGTGCTGCTGATGGACGCGGACCATTTCAAGACGATCAACGACACGCAGGGTCATCAGGCGGGCGATTCCGTCCTGTCCGACATGGCGGAGCTTCTGCACACGAACGTCCGGGCCGGCGATTTCGTCTTCCGCTACGGCGGTGAGGAGTTCCTCGTCCTGCTGACGGAGATGGACGAGGCGTCCCTGCGCATGAAGGCCGAACGGCTGCGGCAGATCGTGGAGGAGCACCGCTTCAACGGTCCAGGGAAGGGTGGCGCGGCGAGCGGGTTGCGGGTCACCGCCTCGATCGGGGCGGCCCTGCACGACGGCCACCCGGATTACGAGCACACCGTCCGCCGGGCCGATGCCGCGCTCTACGAGGCCAAGCGCCAAGGCCGCAACCGCGTGGTGTTCGCCTGATCCGGTAAATCCGCTTTGTGAAGGAGATGAACCACGAAAGACACGGAGACACAGAGAGGCGAACGGCAAAGCGTCGTCTCCACGCCCGCCGTTACGAAGCCCCAGCCTCTCCCATCCCTCCGTGTCTCTGTGCCTCTGTGGTGAAAGCCCCGACCGCCGGCAGGACGGACCAGCATCCCGGCATCGGGCGTTGCCCTGCGGTGCGGCATCGGCTACGTAAGACCTTTCCCAGCCGAGACCCGCGAATTCCATGTCTGACGGACCGCTTTCGCTCTACCGGGCCCGCCGCGGCACCGGGACGCTGCGCCCCGACCCCGACCAGGAGCTGGCCGCCGAAAAACTCCAGAGCCTTCACAAGGCGCTGAAGGGCTACAGCCCCCTGCCCGCCAGCGGGAAGACCGGCGGCGCCAAGGCCGGCTGGCTGGAGCGGTTCGGTCTGGGCCGCCCGCGTCCGGAGCCGGTGGAGGCGCCGCAGGGCCTCTACATGTACGGCGGCGTCGGGCGCGGCAAGTCGATGCTGATGGACCTGTTCTTCGACACCGCCCCGGTCGAGAAGAAACGCCGGGTCCATTTCCACGAATTCATGCTGGAGGTGCACGAGCGCATCCACCAGCATCGCCAGTCGGGCAGGAGCAAGGGCAAGGACGCCGACGATTCCCTGCCCGAACTGGCCCGCGCGCTCGCCGACGAGGCCTGGCTGCTCTGCTTCGACGAGTTCCACGTCACCAACGTCGTGGACGCGATGATCCTGGGGCGGCTGTTCACCAGCCTGTTCGACCTGGGCGTGGTGGTGGTCGCCACCTCCAACTGGCCACCCGACATGCTCTACAAGGACGGGCTCCAGCGGGAGCTGTTCCTGCCCTTCATCGCCCTGCTGAAGGACAAGCTGGACGTGCTGGCCCTGGAGGGGCCGACCGACTACCGGCTGGACCGGCTTCAGGGCAAACCCGTCTATTTCTGGCCGCTCGGCCCGGACACCGATTCCCGAATCCGCGGAACCTTCGAGACGCTGACCGACGGCGCCCGGGGCGAGCCGACCCATCTGCTGGTCCAGGGCCGGCGGGTGGAGATCGCCTGCGCGGCCAAATGCGTGGCCATGGTCGATTTCTGGAGCCTGTGCGGCAAACCGCTGGGGGCCGCCGACTACATCGCCATCGCGACGCACTTCCACACCGTGCTGATCCACGGCGTGCCGACGATGAAGGACGAGCTGCGCAACGAGGCCAAGCGCTTCATGACGCTGATCGACGCGCTCTACGAGCACAAGGTCAACCTCGTGGTCGCCGCCGAAGGCCCGCCGGAACGGCTGTACCCCGAAGGCACCCACGCCTTCGAATTCGAGCGCACGGTCAGCCGCCTGATGGAGATGCAGTCCGAGGACTATCTGCGGCAGCAGCACCTGACCTGACGGTCGCCGTTTCCCTCGACCCTCGGTCCCGGACGACGAAGCCACTGCGATGCGGTTGCCGAACGCGCAGCCGCCTCCCCTCACTCTCATACACCCGCATGGATTGACCACCCCCAGGAGATGAAGCCGGGGGTCGGTAAGATTCATGTTGGAGAATCGTGAGAATTTTGCGATAAAAAAGGGAGCAAAGTCGTCGAGCAATGTCCGAATACGGACGTTGCTGTCTTTTTCATCACCTTTAAGCGGTACGGCCCGCCCGCAAGAAGTATTCCTGAGCTGAATACTCTGGAATGCAACCGCGTCTTGCGACCAAGCCTGTTCGCCAGAGGTCGGGGAAACGATCGTGACCGGTGCAACGGACCTCCTGCTTTCCGAAGCCAAGCGCTTGGCCCCGGCTCTGCTTGCCCTGGTCGATGGCGAAGGTGGGGAGCCGGGGCTGGAGCAGGTACGGCACCGGCTGAAACGGGCCAAGAGCCGCGTCGGTGCCGCCGGCCTCGGCGCGGCGCTGGGCCTCGACCCGCGCAACGAACTGGGCGTGTTCGAAGGCATCCTGAAGGATCTCGCCGAGCGCGCGGGCCGTGTGGCCGATGCCCCCGGGGAGCGCAGCGTCGAAGAGCGCAATCTCCGGATCGCCGCCCTGCGCTTCCTGGATTTCTGCGCCCTCGTCAGCCACCGGCTGGATCGCCCCGAACTGGCCCCCCGCTACGAACCGTCCACCGACGAGCAGTTGGGGAGGCGGCAGCTTCGCGCGCTGGAGCTGCTGGTGCGCAGCCTCGTCAACGAAACCGCGGACGGGCAGGAGACCCTGCGCCAACGGCTGGAGGCGGCCTTCGGGGCCGAGCGTGTCCAGACCTGGATGAAGACGGCGGACCCCGGCGACTTGCTGTCCGGCACGACCTTCAGCGAACTGGTCAGCATCTTCGTCGACAAGGACGCCTTCCGCACCCACCACGAAACGCTGTTCGAGGAAACCCGCTACCTGCGCTACCTGCGCAACAAGCGCGAGACCATCCGCAGCTTCCTGGAGGATGTCCGCCGCCTGCGCAACATCGTCGCCCACAACCGGCGCATCACCCCGGTCCAGCTCGCCCTGCTCGACCACTATTACGAGGAGTTGGCCCAGCCGGTCGGCGAAGCGTTCCGCAGCAGCAGGACCACGGTCGACCCGCAGGAGTTCATGCAGGTTTCGGGCGCGCAGCTCGACGGCTGGTTCAACGCGCTGAAGGAGGATGTCGGGGCGATCCGCGAGGACCTGCGCGGCCTGACCGGGGTGACGCGCGGCATCGACCTGCGCACCCGTTTCATCGAGCTGAGCACCGGGCTGATCGACCGGCGGACCCAGGTCATCTCCGCGGGCGTCAAGGCGCTGCTGGTGGTGGCGGTGCTGGGGGCGCTCATCCCGCTGTGGGAGGTGGTCCTCTACGTCACCCAGCGTTGGGAGGCCCGCGCCCTGGCCGGGCAATACGCCGGGGTCGCCGACGAGATCTACCACCGCGAGAACAACCCCACCGTCGCCCAGTCGCTGATCGAGCGGGCCATCGCCCTCGACCCCGGCAACCCCCGCCTGCAGACCAGCAAGGCCTACATGGACGGCATGGCGGCGGTGCGCGAACTTCTGAACCTCGACCGCCCGCTGTTCAAGGAGGAGCTGGACCGCGCCCACACGGCCCTGGCGAGTGCCGCATGGCTGGAACGGCTGGACGAAAGCCAGCCGGAGCCGCACATCCTGCGCGGCCAGATCTACATGGCGCTGGACCAGAAACGCGACGATCTGGCCCGCGCGGCCTTCGAACGGGCGGTCGCCATCGCGCCGCGCAACGTCTTCGCCCTGATGCGGCTCGCCGCGTTGAAGCAGCGCGCCGGCGATGCCGAGGGCGCTCTCGCGCTGCTGGACCGGGCGCTGGAGATCGATCCGCGGGACAAATGGTCCTGGCTGTGGCGCGGCATCGTGCACGCCGACACCCTCAAGCAATGGGACAAGGCCCGCGAGGACTACGCCCGCGCGCTGGAGATCGACTCCCGCTTCGACCTCGCCCACTACAACATCGGCTGGACCTGGATCAACCAGCCCCCCGCGGACTACGCCAAGGCTCTGGAATCCTTCGAGCGGGTGCTGCAGATCAATCCCAACTACAAGGAAGCCTACCACGCCATCGGCTTCGCCTTCGCCAACCAGAGGCAGTACGAGGTGGCGAAGTTCCATTACAACCGCGCCCTGCAACTGGACCCGAACTATGTGACCGCCTGGAAATGGCGGGCGGTGATCAATCAGGACATGGGGCTGCGGAAGGAGGCGCTGGCCGATTTCGCCCAGGCGATGGAGCTGTCGCCGCGCGACCCGGATCTCTACGTCCGCCGCGCCCGCACCTACCAGCTCGAAAACCAGAACGATCAGGCCATCGCCGATCTGACCTTCGCCAGCCAGCTCCGGCCCGGAATCGCGCGCATCTGGACCACGCTGGGCGACGTGTACCGCCGCACCCATCAGCACACCGCGGCGATCGAAAGCTACGGCCGGGCGCTGGAGATCAACCCGAAGGACGAGGTCGCCCTGATGGGCCGCGCGGAATCGCGCGGCGCCAACGGCGACCCGGACGGCGCGCGGGAGGACTTCAGCGCGGCCTTCGCCGCCGTCAACTACCGGCCCGAGCGAATCTGGCTCCGCCGCGGCCAGTTCAACCAGCAGTACGGCGACCACGAACAGGCCCTGGACGATTTCCGGCAGGCGCGCAAGGCGGCGCCGCGCGATTTCGAAAGCTGTCTGGCCGAGGCCGCCCTGCTGGTCCAGTTGGTCCGCATCAAGGAGGCGGACGCCGCCATCGCGTCCTGCCGCCGCCTGCGGCCCCAGGACACGACCCTGAACGAGCTGCGGGGGCAGCTCCAGCTCCTGATCGACCGCGCCGCGGCGGAGCAGGAGGGGGACAGGAACGACGACAAGGACGCCAATTGAAGGGGGAATGACCGATGGACCTGAAACCACGTCCCTGGCTGGCCGCCCTGTGCGGCGCCGCGGCCATGGGCCTGCTGGCGGGATGCGTGCCGTCGATGGACAAGCTGCGCGAGATGGCGGACAAGCCGGTCATCTACGGCACCAACATCGACCTGAACAGGCCGGCCTTCGTGGCCTGCCGCGACGCGGCGCTGCTGTCCTCGCCCCAGCGCATGGCCCCCAGGACCGCGGTTCTGGCCTATGGCAGCGCGGTCACGCCGCTCGACTACGCGGGGGAGTATCTTCTGCCGGACTCCCAGCAGGAGAAGCATTCGGGCCGCGAGAGGGCGCCGGAGAAGAAGCACTCCGCCACCTGGACCAAGGTCCGATCGGACAAGGGCGAGGGCTGGGTCGCCACCCTTTGCCTGGCCGACGCCACGCTGCAGGCGCGTCAGGACCCGAACGGCAAGCCCCCCGCCGCCACCGGCGGCACCGCCGTCGCCAGCGCCCGCGGCTTCAGCGAGGCCCAGGTGGCCGACCAGTCGGTGATGCGCGGCGGCACGGGCGCCCTGCGGCGCGCCGCCTGCACGGGCGACTGCAACGGCCTGCCCATCGTGGATCGCCTGATCGCCGACACGCCCATGAAGGATGCGGCCGACTCCACCCGCGCCTTCCGCACCGCCGGCAAGCTGGGAGAATTCAAATGACCACCCGCCGCTTCTTCCTCGCCTCGGCCGCCGCCCTCGTCGCCGTCGGCCCGCAGGCGGCCCTTGCCCAGAACCAGAAGGGCCTGACCATCGCCGACATCCTGAAGGACGC
Source organism: Roseomonas genomospecies 6 (assembly GCF_008365375.1). Lineage (GTDB taxonomy): Bacteria > Pseudomonadota > Alphaproteobacteria > Azospirillales > Azospirillaceae > Azospirillum. Next base: position 13,649 of record NZ_QOKW01000023.1, read on the forward strand.
CGAGGCGGCCCGCATGGGGCCGGTCGACCAGTACCAGCTCGGCCGTGGCGCCGCGGCGAACCTCGTCGCCGGTCAGAAGCTGCTGCCGGTGTCCTCCGCTCCGGCGGTCTATGTGCGGCAGGTTCTGGACACGCTGACTCTCGGCTCCCTCCAGCCCTTCACCTACCGCGGGCCGGTGCTGGGCCTGATCGTCTCCGGCGAGTTGAACGCCTATGCCGCTCCCGGCCCCTTCGTCTTCGTCACCACCGGCATGCTGCGCTTCCTTCAGGACGAGGAGGAGCTGGCCGCCATCCTGGCGCACGAGCTGGCCCACACCGAACTGGGCCACACCGTCTACGGCGTGCAGAACGCCAAGGCGGGCATGACCTTCATGAAGGCGACCGATGGCGGCTTCAAGGATCTGCTCACCGACATGACGGAGACCATCCAGAACGGCTATTCGGTGGAGATCGAGGCCGAGGCCGACGCCCGCGCCGTGGAGCTTCTGTCCGCCGCCGGCTACCGTCCGATGGCGCTGGCCGATCTGCTGGAGCGGTTCAAGGCCCGGACCAACAGCTACGGCGGCGCCAAGTATCCGCAGCAGCGCACCCACTATCTGATGCAGAAGGTGGCCGGCCTCGCCTCGCCCGACCCTTCGGCCATCGCGATCCGCGCCGAGCGGTTCCGCAAATCCATGGCGGCGCTTCCGAAGAACGCCTGACCGGCCTTCCGGTGCCGAAGAGTTCCCAATAGCGGACGGAGCGGGACGACCATGAGCGACACGGCCATGAGCGACACGGCCATGAGCGACACGGCGATGACCATCGGCACGCTGGCCGAAGGCGAGGGGCTGATCCGGGCGGGCGATCCGCCCCGGATCGTCGCCGAACACGCGGTCTTCCTGTTCTATCCGTTCCGCCACGGCACCGCATCCTGGCCGCTCAAGCCCACGGAGACGCTCGGCTCGCTGGCGGGGCAGGATTGGCTGCCGAACATCGGGGGGGAACCGAGCGATCCGAAGGGGCAGAGTCTCTGGAAGGAAAGCCCCTGGCCCTTGACGGACCTCGATCCCCAAGTGACGGAACAGTTGACCGTCAGGGACGGCCAAGGCGCCCTGAAGGTCCTGGCGCTCCCCTCCCAACGGAACATCCGGAAATGGCTGACCGGTGGGCAGGTGTCGGAATTGCGGCTTCGGTTGCCCTTTTCGGCCTCCGCCCGGAAACGGCTGGAACGGCGTGGTCTTCCACGGATCGACTCGGTCGGGGTGGACTTCGGCTCGATCCGTCTTCTGCCCTTCCGCACCGGACAAGGGGTGCTTCTGGTCGAGACGCGGTTCGTCACCGGCGGGCCGATGCCGGACACCGTGCTGGTGGAAGCCGCGACCGCTCTCTGCCACGACCGCGGCCTGGAATGGCGGCTCACCAACGGCGACCATGTGCCGACGCGGGGCGGCAAGGACCGCTTCACGCTCGCGAGCCTGCTCGGCAGCCTTGTCCAGGACACCGCGCTCCAGCCGCTGAACGGCCGGCGGTTGTTCAGCTACGCCTTCGCCGCCTTCGACGAACGGCTGGACGACCAGCGGCGCGACCGCCTTCTGGTTCAGTTGAGCCGCAAATACACCGACGACTACCGGATCATGGACCCGCTTGGGGACGCTTCGCATGTCCGGGTGTTCGACACCGTCGCCCACGCCGCCTATTCCGAAGGTTGCGCGACGGTGGTCGAGCGTTTGCCTGCGAATGGAGCCGACAAGCCGCCCGATTTCCTGACCGGGTTCCTGAAAAACGCGGTGGAGGCCCGTTATCTGGGCGTCGCGGCGCTGGACGTCCATGCCCGCGAAGCGCTTCTGACGCTGTCGCGGGACAGCACCTTCTGGCCAGATATGGACAATCCAAGCGAAGAGCAGATCGAGAGTCTGAGCCGCTTGCAGAAGCAGATCCTCGCTTACCGGCTCCGTTGCCGCGTCTCCCGCGTCAGCCCGATCAGCATGCACAACAGCTTCCATGAAATCCTGTCCAACGCTTTCCGGCTGGACGGTATCCTGCGGGACGTCAACGACGACGCTCAGGAGATCGGCACCTACCTGCAAGAGCGCCAAGCCGAACTGAAGCGAGAATCAGAAAAGATCTGGCGCCTTCTCATTAAAATGATCGCAGGCGCCTCCATCCTCAGCGTCGTCACAGATCTTTTGAATTTTTTCGGCATTAAATTCTACAGCGGCGATGCTGCGATCGTTCTGGATTTCGACAGTTACTTGTTATACATCGTCGTGCTGATTTTTATATTTTCTTTCGCATTGTTCTTTGCACCATTGATTTTCCTCAGGAATTCCCGGGACGACTGACCTCCGCAATCGCCCGTGTTACCACGTTCATACCGCCCTACTCCCGTTTCGCGCCGAAGATAATTGGGCGCTCGGCGTTGTATTGCTGAACGCTGGTCCAACGGCAAGGGAGACGGCGGCGCATGCCATGGCGGTTCCGGTGCGGTGCACTGCTGACGCTGGCGCTTTGTCTGACGGTTCCACCGGCCCCCGCCACGGCGGCGGCGGGCAGCGTCGATTGCTGGCTGCTCGACGGGGAAGCGCTGACCCGGGCGCGGGCGAACGGCTGGTGCAAGGACGCCTTTTCCCGGAATTCGCAGACCGGGGCGGCGCCCGTCGTCACGGTCACCGCCGCCCCCCTTCCCGTCCGCAAGCCCGACCCGCCCCCGAAGAAGCGGACCGTCACCGTCCAGCGCAAGGCGAAGGCGCAGCCCGATTCCCAGGCGGCGGCCATCGTCCGCCCCGCGGGCCGGAGCGGTTCGGCCGAAGAGTGGGATTTCGGCACGCAGTTCAAGCGCGACTGGAACGCCCTGATGAAGAAACTCCTGGAGCCGTGAGGAGCCGGATCAGGTGCGGGCCTCGTCCAGCCACTTCCTCACCGCCGGCGGTTCATAGGCGGCGAAGGCGTCCAGGATGCCCGCCGCGCTGTCGCGGACGATCAGCATGTCGCGGTGTTTGGGCTGCATGAAGCGCTCCGCCGCCACATGGTCGAGGAAGCCGGCCAGCCCGTCGTAGAAGCCGGAGGCGTTGAGCAGGCCGCAGGGCTTGTCGTGGCGGCCGAGTTGCGCCCAGGTCCACACCTCGAACAGCTCCTCCAGCGTGCCGATGCCGCCGGGAAGCGCGATGAAGCCGTCCGACAGCTCGGCCATCAGGGCCTTGCGCTCGTGCATGGTGGAGACGATCCGCAACTCCTGGAGGCCCTGATGCCCGACCTCCTTGTCCATCAGGAATTGCGGGATGATGCCGGTGACGGTGCCGCCCGCCGCCAGAACCGAGTCGGCGATCCGCCCCATCAGGCCGGTCCGTCCGCCGCCGTAGACGAGGCCGATGCCACGCTCCGCCATGAGGCGGCCAAGCTGCTCCGCGGCCTCGCCATAGGCCGGGTTGGTGCCGGGGTTGGACCCGGCATAGACGCAAATCCGCATGTCGTTCCTCTGTTCGCGCCGTCTGTGGGCGCTTTTCGTGAATGGCTTACCGGACGCGGGTGACCGTGAAGCGCTGGGAGGGGTTCACGAACTCGTCCTGCGCCGCGATCAGTTGCAATTCCCGCGTGCCCATCCGGCGGGTGGTCTGGAAGATGGCGTAGATGGCCGCCGCCGCCTGCTCCAGCGCCTGGGCCGGGTCGAAGGCCTTCAGGTAGTGGGCCAGGAACAGCGCCGCCACCGCGTCGCCGGACCCGTTGGGCGGCGGGTCCAGCGGCAGGCGCGGGGTGGAGACCAGCCAGGCGCCGTCCCGGTCGTCGGCAAGCATCTCGATGTGGCCGGGGTCGGCGTCCTTGCGGGTCAGGCTGGTCACCAGGACCAAACGCGGCCCGCGCGCCCGCAGCGCCGCGGTGGCGGCCAGCGCGTCGTCCAGCGTCTCCACCATCCGGCCCGTCAGATACTCCAGCTCGAACTGGTTGGGGGTCATCAGATCGGCGGCGGGGACGGCGTGCTCCCGGATGAATTCCGGCAGGCCCGGACGCACGAAGAAGCCGCGCCCGACGTCGCCCATCACCGGATCGCAGGCGTAGACCGCGCGGGGGTTGGCGGCCTTCAGCCGGCCCGCCGTCTCGATGATCACCTGCCCCAGCCCGACGTCGCCCATATAGCCGGACAGCAGCGCGTCGCAGGTCGGCAGGACGCCGCGCGCGGCGACGCCGTCCATCAGATCGGCCACATGCTCCGCCTTGAAGACCTGCCCGGTCCATTCGCCGTAACCCGTGTGGTTGGAGAACTGCACCGTGTTCACCGCGATGGCGTCGCAGCCCAGCCGTTGCAGCGGGAACACCGCGGCCCGGTTGCCGACATAGCCGTAAGCGACGTGGGACTGGATCGAGATGACGGTCTTCATGGGCGGACGGTCCGAAAGGTTGGGGGCGCATCGTAAACCGTCCGCCCCGCGGGCTGGGCAAGCATTCCGCGCAAACCAGCCCTACGCGCCGCATGGACAGCGGGTTTCCTTGCGGCTAATCCTGCGGCAACGACACGGAAACGCTTGAGGGAATGCCATGGCCGCCACCGCCCGCCCGCGCCGCAGCGTGCTCTACATGCCCGGTTCCAACGCCCGCGCGCTGGAGAAGGGGCGCTCGCTGCCCGCCGACGGCCTGATCCTCGACCTGGAGGACGCCGTCGCCCCCGACTCGAAGGCCGAGGCCCGCGCCACCATCAAGGCGTCCATCGCCGCGGGCGGCTATGGCGGGCGGGAACTGGTGGTCCGCACCAACGGGCTGAACAGCCCCTGGGGCTACGACGACCTCGTGATGGCGGCCTCCAGCGGGGCCGACGCCGTTCTGCTGCCGAAGGTGGAGAGCGCCGACATGGTCCGACAGGCGGAGGCCGTTCTGCGGGCCAACGGCTCGCCGGAGGGGCAGACCATCTGGTGCATGATGGAGACGCCGCTCGGCATGCTGAACGCGAAGGAGATCGCCGGGGCCAGCCCGAAGCTGGGCGGGCTGGTGATGGGCACCTCCGACCTCGCCAAGGATCTGCACGCGGCCCACACGCGCGACCGGCTGCCGATGCTGACCAGCCTGGGCCTCTGCCTGCTGGCGGCGCGGGCCTACGGCCTCGCCATCCTGGACGGGGTGCATCTCGACCTGAACGACGACGCGGGTTTCGCCGAGTCCTGCCGGCAGGGGCGGGAGCTTGGCTTCGACGGGAAGACGCTGATCCACCCGAAGACCATCGCCGCCTGCAACGCGGCCTTCGCCCCCGGCGAGGACGAAATCGTCCAGGCCCACCGGATCATCCAGGCCCATGCGGAGGCCCTCGCCCAAGGCAAGGGGGTGGTGCTGGTGGACGGACGGCTGGTCGAGAACCTCCACGTCGAGAACGCCCGGCGCCTCGTCGCGATGGCCGAGGCGATCCGGGCGCTGGAGGCGGCGGGCTGACGCCCACCGCCCCGCCTTCATCGCGCTGTATCAGGAATCGCGGCGCGCCTGGGCGTCCTTGACGAACTGCGACACGCGCCCGATCTCGCGCGGATCGGTGTCCACCGTCCGGCGCCCGCTGGGGATGGACCGCATCCCCTTGCGCGGGGTGCGCCCGGGCGACGGGTGCCGGGGCTGCGCGTCCTTCCTGCGCTTCAGCGCCTCCTCAAGGTTTGCCTGGATGATCTCGCGGCGCCGCTCGGCGCGGAACCGCTCCAGCCGTCCGTTCACCCGTTTCAGGGCGCGCGCGTAGACCTGCTTCTTGGCCGACAGGCCGCGCTCGCTGGCGTCCGCCGCCTGCTGCCCGGTGCCGGCGGCCTTGCCGCGGCGCCCGCGGCGGCGCGAGGCGATGATGTCGCGCGCCCGGTCGCGCTCCCCGCGCAGCCAGCGGGCCAGCGACAGGGTCTCGTCCGGTTCCAGGGACGCCAGATCCGGATAATGGCTGCGGCGGACCTGCTCGAACTCCTTTTCCGAAAGCAGCCGCCGTTCGGCCGCAAGCTCAACTCCCATCGTCAAACCTCCCGGTTCATGGTCCCGCTTCGGCTTCACCCCATCCGGTCAACCGTTCGGGGTGGAGGGCGTTCCCGTCAGCCGTCCGATTCGCCGCCTGCCACTTATGGGTGCCGACGAATTCGGGATCACGCCCCGTGCGGAACCAAGTCGCACCCCATCGGTTTCCGACATGTGGCAGAGGTGGAGGTTGAAGATGGCCTCGAAAGACAACGGCCAGAGCGAAGGCCAAACCGGGAGCGGTCGCACGTCGAACCGCGGCTTCGCGTCGATGGACCGTGACCGGCAACGCCAGATCGCCAGCAAAGGCGGGGAAAGCGTGCCAGCGGACAAGCGCAGCTTTTCCAAGAACCCGGAACTCGCCGCGGAGGCGGGGCGGAAGGGCGGACGAAGCGTGCCGGCGTCCTCCCGCAGCTTTTCCAAGAACCCGTCCCTGGCCGCCGAAGCCGGGCGGAAGGGCGGGCAGGCGAGCCATGGCGGGCGCGGGGCCGCCATACGCCCCGGCGAAGGCGACTGACGGCAACGACGAAAAAAGCCCCTCTCCGGATCGGAGAGGGGCTTTTCTTTCGGCGCGTTATCCGTTCCGCGGGGCCCGTCAGGAGGCCAGCTTCTCCAGCTCGCGCAGGATCGAGTCGCCCATGACGGTCGTGGAGCAGCGGGCCATGCCCGGCGCCATGATGTCCGCCGTGCGCATGCCGCCCGACAGGACGTTCTGCACGGCCCTCTCCAGCATCTTCGCCTCCTCGTCCATGTCGAACGAGTAGCGCAGGCACATGGCGAAGGACAGCAGCGTGGCGCAGGGGTTGGCGAGGTCCTTGCCCGCGATGTCCGGGGCGGAGCCGTGCACCGGCTCGTACAGGGCCTTGCGGTGGCCGTTGGCGTCCGGCGCGCCGAGCGAGGCCGACGGCAGCATGCCGAGCGAGCCGGTCATCATCGCCGCCTCGTCCGACAGGATGTCGCCGAACAGGTTGTCGGTGACGATCACGTCGAACTGCTTCGGGTTCTTCAGGAGCTGCATGGCGCCGTTGTCGGCGTACATGTGCTCCAGCGTGACGTCGGAGAATTCCTCCTGATGGAGCTTCGTGACTTCCTGGCGCCACAGGAGGCCCGATTCCATCACGTTGGCCTTCTCCATCGAGTGGAGCTTGTTGCCGCGCTTGCGCGCCAGCTCGAAGGCCACGCGGGCGACGCGGCGGATCTCGCTGGTCGTGTAGACCTGGGTGTTGACGCCACGGCGCTCGCCGTTGCCGATGTCGGTGATGCCGCGCGGCTCACCGAAATAGACGCCGCCGGTCAGCTCGCGGACGATCAGGATGTCCAGGCCCTTGATGATCTCGGGCTTCAGGGTCGAGGCGTCGACCAGCGCGTCGAACACCACCGCCGGGCGCAGGTTGGCGAACAGGTTCAGCTCCTTGCGGAGCGTCAGCAGGCCGGCTTCCGGACGCTTGGTGTAGTCGGTCGGGTTGTCCCACTTCGGGCCGCCGACCGCGCCCAGCATCACCGCGTCCGCGGCCAGCGCGTCGGCCAGCGTCTCGTCCTTCAGGGGCACGCCGTAGGCATCGATGGCCGCACCGCCGACCAGCCCTTCGGTGACGTCGAAGGTGACGTTGCGCTTGCGGTCGAGCCAGTCGATGACCCGGCGCACCTGGCGCATGACCTCCGGACCGATCCCGTCGCCGGGCAAAAACAGAAGCTTCTTGTTGGCGGGCATGGCGCACGCACTCCCCATTGGAGACTTTATCAGTATCAGTGTTGTCTAATCCGCGAGCCGGCGGACCGGATCAGCCCCACAGCCAGGGCTGGCCGCCGCGCTGCTTGCCTTCATACTGGTCGATGAAGGCGGCCTGCTGCATGGTCAGGCCGATGTCGTCCAGCCCGTTCAGCAGGCAATGCTTGCGGAAGGGATCGACCTCGAAGGCGATCTTGCCGCCGTCCGGCCCGGTGATTTCCTGCTTCTCCAGATCCACCGAAACGATGGCGTTCGACCCGCGCGAGGCGTCGTCGAGCAGCAGGTCCACCTGCTCCTTCGGCAGCCTGATCGGCAGGATGCCGTTCTTGAAGCAGTTGTTGAAGAAGATGTCCGCGAAGCTCGGCGCGATGATGCAGCGGATGCCGAAATCGGCGAGCGCCCACGGCGCATGCTCCCGCGAGGAGCCGCAGCCGAAATTGTCGCCCGACACCAGGATCTTGGCGCTGCGGTAGGCCGGCTTGTTCAGGACGAATTCCGCGACCTCCGCGCCGTCCGGGGTGTAGCGCATCTCGTCGAAAAGATGCTTGCCCAGCCCGGTCCGCTTGATGGTCTTCAGGAATTGCTTGGGAATGATCATGTCGGTGTCGACGTTGATCATCGGCAGCGGCGCCGCAACACCGGTGAGTACCGTAAACTTTTCCATCGCCAGAATCCTGTCGCGCAAAGAGGCGCAAGCGTGTGCATGCGGATTTCCGGTGAATAGCAGACCCGTCCGGCCAATGCCAGAGGAAGCTTGCCGCAATCCCCGCCCGCGCGGCGCGATTCCGTATCCCGGAACACAGCCGGACGAAACGAAATTGCTTCCAATTTCCCTCCGCCACTCTCGAAGCCGCCTCCGGCCCGGCATCCGGTCCTTGATGCGGGCCGCCCCCTCGCCTACCAAGGAGCCGACATTCCCTTGGGCTCCGCCACCTCCATGACGCTTCTCCCGACCGCCCGCCGCCCGCGCACCGCGGCGCTCGCCTTCCTGCTGCTGGCGCCGCCGCTCTACGGCCTGTTCGGGCTGGCGCTGGGCATGGACGCCAACTGGGACTTGCGGAACTACCACTGGTACAACGCCTACGCCCTGCTGACCGGGCGGCTGGGGATGGACATGCTGCCGGCGCAGATGCCCAGCTTCTACAACCCTCTGCTGGACCTTCCCTTCTATCTGCTGGCCACCCATCTGCCGGCCCGCGCGGCGGGATTCGTCTGGGGGACGCTGCATGGGCTGAACCTCGCGCTGGCCTTCCTGCTGGCCCACGCCACGCTGCGCACCGGCACCGCCTGGGGGCGGGTGGCGCTGGCCGCGCTGCTGGCGGTCATGGCGGGCTTCGGCGGCGGCACGCTGGGGCTGCTCGGCACCACCTTCCACGACAACATCGTCAGCCTGGGGGTGCTGGGCGCGCTGGTCGCGGTCGCGGGGTCGCTGCCGGGGCTGATGGACGGGCCGGCGCCGGGAGCCTTCGCGCGGGTCGTGGGGGCGGGGTTGATGGCCGGGGCCGCGATGGGCGCGAAGAATCCCACGGTGATCTACGCCGTCGGGCTCTGCCTCGCCTTCCTGGCGCTGCCGGCGCGGCCCTGGCGGCGGCTGTGGCTCTCCTTCTTCTTCGGCGTCGGGGTGCTGGGCGGCTTGGCGCTGTGCGGCGGCTTCTGGATGGCCAATCTGTGGGTGGAGTACGGCAACCCCGTCTTCCCGCACATGAACCACGTCTTCAAGTCGCCCTTCGCAGCCCTCTCCGGCTACGTCAACGTCAGCTTCTTCCCGGAGTCGCGGCTGGAGCGGCTGTTCTTCCCCCTGGTCTTTCCCTTCGCCCCGCTGAAGGTCGGGGAGGTGCCCTTCTTCGACCTGCGCGTCCTGGTGCTGTTCCTCCTGGTGCCCGTCGCCGCGGCGCTGGCTCTGCTCGGGCGGGCGTTCGGGCGGCCTTCCGCAGATTTGGCGGACAGGGCCGCCACCCGCTACCTGCTGACCGCCATGGCGGTGGTCTACGCGCTGTGGGTGGCGATGTTCTGCATCTACCGCTATCTGGTGCCGCTGGAGATGCTGGCCCCGCTCGCCATCGTCATGGCCGCCGGGCTGCTTCCGGTGCCGCGCCGGGCGGCGCTTGCCCTGGCGGCGGCGCTCCTGCTGCTGGTCCAGGCCACCGCCCGTCCCGCCGATTGGGGCCGCGTGCCGTGGAGCGCCCATTGGGTGGAGGCCCAGGTGCCGCCCATCGGGTCCCCGGACGACACGATGGTGCTGATGGCCGGCTATTGGGCGATTTCCCACGTCATCCCGGCCTTCCCGCCGCGCATCCCCTTCGTGCGCATCCAGTCCAACTTCCTTCAGCCGGATTCGGTCGGCAATGGCTATCTCGCCCTGCTGACGGACAAGGTGGCGGCGCATCGCGGACGCTTCCTGATGCTGAGCACCATCCCCGACACACCGGGCGCTGCGAAGGCCGCCGCCCTGCTGGGGCTGCGGGTGGATCAGGACGACTGCCGCACCATCCCGAACAACCTTGGCGAGCCGCTGAACCTCTGCGCCGTGCAGCGAATGGAGAACCATAAAAGGTGAGTGGATTAAATCAGGCGACTGTGCTGTTTAACTCCACACCGGCACCGTTTCGAAGCGCATCGCCATGACCGTCTCCACCATCGACCGCCCCGCAACGACCGCAGCCCCGGCCATGGACCCTCATTCGGCGCCCGTGGCGGCGCCCATCGTCGCGGTGCTGATCCCCTGCTACAACGAGGAGGCGGCGATCGCCGCCGTCGTGCGCGACTTCCGGGCGGCCCTGCCCGACGCCACCGTCTACGTCTACGACAACAACTCGTCGGACCGCACGGTGGAGGTGGCGAAGGCCGCCGGAGCGGTGGTCCGGCACGAGCCGTTGCAGGGCAAGGGCAACGTCATGCGCCGCATGTTCTCCGACATCGAGGCGGACGTCTATGTGCTGGTGGACGGCGACGACACCTACCACGCCCCCTCCGCCCCGCTGATGGTGAAGCGGCTGTGGGACGACCAGCTCGACATGGTCAACGGCGCCCGCGTCACCGAGATCGTGAAGGCCTACCGGCCCGGCCACCGCTTCGGCAACAAGCTGCTGACCGGCATGGTCGCGCTGATCTTCGGCAACCGCATCGGCGACATGCTGTCCGGCTACCGCGTCTTCTCGCGGCGCTTCATCAAGTCCTTCCCGGCGCTGGCCAGCGGCTTCGAGACGGAAACGGAGCTGACCGTCCACGCGCTGGAGCTGAACATGCCCATCGCCGAGATCAAGGCCCCCTACAAGGACCGCCCGCCGGGCTCGCACAGCAAGCTGAACACCATCCGCGACGGCGTCCGCATCCTGCGCACCATCGTCAATCTGGTGAAGGAGGAGCGGCCCCTGCCCTTCTTCTTCGCCATCTTCGCGGCGCTGGCCGCGGCGTCGGTGATCCTCGCCTGGCCGGTGGTGGCGACCTATCTCCAGACCGGGCTGGTGCCGCGCCTGCCCACCGCCGTGCTGTCCACCGGGCTGATGCTGCTGGGCTTCCTCAGCCTGACCTGCGGGCTGATCCTGGACACGGTGACGCTGGGCCGGCGCGAGGCCAAGCGCATGCGCTACCTGTCCATCCCCGCGCCGGGTGTCCATCCGGTCCGCAAGGCCGCCGGGTCCTGACCATGGGCGGTCTTCTCAGCGCCCTGACCGGCAGCCGCCTCGGGCCGCTGGCCGTGCAGTTCGGCAAGTTCGGCCTCGTCGGCGTGGTCGGTCTGGTGGTGGACACGGCGGTCGTCTACGCGCTGGTGTTCGGGGCCGGGCTGGAGTTCTTCGCCGCCCGCATCCCGGCCTATCTGGCCGCCGCCACCACGACCTTCGCGCTGAACCGCGCCTTCACCTTCCGCGGGGCCGCCGACGCGCCGCTCCACATCCAGTGGGCCAAGTTCCTGGCCGCCAATGCCTTCGGCGGGGCGGTGAACTACGGCGTCTCGGTCGGGCTGGAGGCCGCCCTGCCGCTGGCCGAGGCCCACCCGGTGCTGGCCGTCGCCGCCGGCTCCCTGGCCGGCATGGCCCTGAACTTCGCCGCCTCCAAGCATCTGGTCTTCAAAGGCGCCTGACGAAAGGCGCCCGGAAAGGGGCGCCCCTCCATCCGGATATGACCGGAAGCGGCATTGTGCACCGCCGCAGACACCCGACCTCCATGAAATGGGGCGCATCCTTCGGGAAAGGCCCCCTTCACCGCCCTGCCTCGGCGAGGAGCCGGGAGGTTGCCATGAACAACAGCGATGTGCTGTGGGCCTGGGTGGCCGGCGTCACCGTGTCGCTGGCCCTGCTGGCCGGACTGTCCGGCGCGGAGGGACCGTCACCCCACCCCGCTGACGGACATTTCATGCTGCCGGAGGTGGCGATGGGCGCCGCGGGCTGGGATTACGAGGCGTGGGAGCGCACCGGCGGAACGCCGCCGCGGCCCGAGTCGGGCGATGCGCTCGCCCGGATGCTGGATCTGCTGGAAGGCGTGATGCCCGCAGCCGACGCAGCGTCGCCCGATGCCACCATGCCCGATGGGGACATGGCGGACACGGACACCGGCACGGTGGAGACGCAGTGAACTCTTTGCCGTGAACTCTTTGCCGTGAACTCTTTGCCGCGGCCCCTCCGTGCGGCCATGGACTCCGCGGGTCCGGTCGCCATATAACGGCGGTCATGACCCGCGAATTCCTGAAGATGCACGGGCTCGGCAACGACTTCGTCGTGATCGACGCCCGCAACACGCCGTACGCGCCGGCCGAGGCCGAGGTGCGCGCCATCGCCGACCGCAAGACCGGGGTGGGCTGCGACCAGTTCATCGTGATCGAGCCGGCGAAAACGGAAGGCACCGCGGGCTTCATGAGAATCCGCAACGCCGACGGCGGGGAGGTGTCGGCCTGCGGCAACGCCTCGCGTTGCGTCGGCTGGCTGCTGATGGAGGAAACAGGGGCGGAGCGCGTCGCCTTCGAGACCAACGCCGGCATCCTGGAAGCCTTCCGCGCGGACAACGGGCGCATCACCGTGGACATGGGTCCGGCCCGCCTGGATTGGGCGCAGATCCCGCTGGCCGGTCCGGCGGACACGCTGCGGCTGGACGCGGTGTCGCACGGCGGCTTCGCCGGTCCCACCGCCGTCAGCATGGGCAACCCGCACGCCGTCTTCTTCGTGGACGACGCCGAGGCCGTTCCGCTGGCCGAGGTCGGCCCGGTGTTCGAGCATCACCCGGCCTTCCCGGAACGCACCAACGTGGAGTTCGTCCAGATCCTGTCCCCCGGCAGCGTCCGCATGCGGGTGTGGGAGCGCGGGGCCGGCATCACCCAGGCCTGCGGGACCGGCGCCTGCGCCACCGCGGTCGCCGCGATCCGCCGCGGGCTGACCAACCGCAAGGTCGACGTGATCCTGGACGGCGGCACCCTGACCATCGAATGGCTGGAGGACGGCCGCGTCCTGATGACCGGCCCGGTCGCCCTCAGCTTCTCCGGGCGGCTGTCTCCGGATCTGACGGCGTCCCTGATCGACGACAGCCCCTTTCAGTGACAGAGTAATGAGCGACACCGTGTCCAACGAGCCGGAGATCGTCACCTTCGGCTGCCGCCTCAACACCTACGAATCCGAGGTGATGCGCACCCACGCCCGCAACGCTGGGCTGGGGGACGTCGTCATCGTCAACACCTGCGCGGTAACCTCGGAGGCCGAGCGGCAGGCCCGGCAGACCATCCGCAAGCTGCGGCGCGAGCGCCCGAACGCCCGCATCGTGGTGACCGGCTGCGCCGCCCAGATCGACCCCCAGCGCTATGGCGCCATGCCGGAGGTGGATCAGGTCCTGGGCAACCAGGAGAAGCTCCAGCCCGAAAGCTGGGGTCTGGCTCCGGCGGAGAAGGTGCTGGTCAACGACATCATGTCGGTCAAGGAGACCGCCGGCCACCTGATCGGCGGGTTCGAGGACCGGGCGCGCGCCTTCGTCCAGGTCCAGCAGGGCTGCGACCACCGCTGCACCTTCTGCATCATCCCCTATGGCCGCGGCCCCTCGCGCTCCGTCCCCATCGGGGCGGTGGTGGAGCAGGTGCAGGCGCTCGTGAAGGCCGGCTACAACGAGGTCGTGCTGTCCGGCGTGGACATCACCAGCTTCGGCCCCGACCTGCCGGGCACGCCGACCCTGGGGCAGATGGTGCGCCGCCTGCTGGCCCTGGTTCCGGAACTGCCGCGGCTGCGCCTGTCCTCGCTCGACTGCATCGAGATCGACGACGACCTGTGGCGCCTGATCGAGACGGAACCGCGGCTGATGCCGCACCTTCACCTGTCGCTCCAGGCCGGCGACGACATGATCCTGAAGCGCATGAAGCGCCGCCACAGCCGCGCCGACGCCATCGCCTTCTGCAACCGCGTGCGGTCCTTGCGCCCCGACATGGTGTTCGGCGCCGACTTCATCGCCGGCTTCCCCACGGAAACCGACGAGATGTTCGAGAACACGCTGCGGCTGGTCGAGGAGTGCGGCCTGACCTGGCTGCACGTCTTCCCCTACAGCCCGCGCCCCGGCACCCCCGCCGCCCGCATGCCGCAGGTGGACGGCGGCGTCCGCAAGGAGCGCGCGGCCCGTCTGCGCGCTCTGGGCGCCGAGGCGGAAGCCCGCACCCTCGCGTCCCTGGTCGGGCGCGAGGTGTCGGTGCTGGTCGAGAAGGATGATCTGGGCCGCACCCAGCACTTCGCCGAAATCCGCCTGGGCACGTCCCAAACCCCCGGCTCCGTCCTGCGCGCCATGGTCACCGGATTGGCCGACGGCAAGCTGACCGGCACCCCCCTTTGAGAACAGTGGACACGCCATGATCCTGCGTTGGTTCGGCCGCAAGAAGCCCGAAGAGGAAGCCCGCAAGGACGAGCCGTCCGCCCCGCGTCCGGAAGCGGTCCCCGCCGAGCCCGCGCCTGCGGAGCCCGTCGCCGAGGAACCGCCCCCCGCGCCTGCGCCCGAGCCGGTGCCCGAGCCCGAGCTGCCGCCCCCGCCCGCGGTCGAGACCCCGCCCCCGCCCCCTGTCGCCCCGCCGTCCGGACCGGAGGAGCGCGAGGACGCACCGGAGATCGTCCGCGAGGAAGCGCCCGCCGCCTTCGCCGCGGAGGAGGAAAAGCCCAAGAAGGGCTGGTTCGCGCGGCTGAAGGACGGCCTGTCCAAATCCTCGTCCAAGCTGACGGAGGGCATCTCCGGCATCTTCACCAAGCGCAAGCTGGACGACGAGGCGCTGGAGGAGCTGGAGGAGCTTCTCATCACCGCCGACCTCGGCCCGACCACGGCGGCCAAGGTGACGGCGGAGCTGGCGCGCACCCGCTTCGGCAAGGAGGTCAGCCCGGAGGAGGTCAAGGCCACGCTCGCCGCCGAGGTGGCGAAGATCGTCGGCCCGGTCGCCAGGCCGCTGGAGATCGACGCCGCGCTGAAGCCCCACGTCATCCTGGTGGTCGGCGTCAACGGCACCGGCAAGACCACGACCATCGGCAAGCTGGCGCGCCAGTTCCGGGCCGAGGGCAAGACGGTCATGCTGGCGGCGGGCGACACCTTCCGCGCCGCCGCCGTCAGCCAGTTGAAGATCTGGGGCGAGCGCACCGGCTGCCCGGTGATCGCCCGCGACACCGGCGCCGACGCCGCCGGCCTCGCCTTCGACGCGCTGGAGGAGGCGCGGCGCCAGGGCGTGGACATCCTGCTGATCGACACCGCGGGCCGCCTTCAGAACAAGGCCGGTCTTATGGAGGAATTGCGCAAGATCGTCCGCGTCATCAAGAAGGTGGACGAGAGCGCCCCGCATACCACCCTGCTGACGCTCGACGCCACCACCGGCCAGAACGCGCACAATCAGGTGGAGGTGTTCCGCGACATGGTGAACGTGTCCGGCCTGATCCTGACCAAGCTGGACGGGTCGGCGCGTGGCGGCGTCCTGGTTTCGCTGGCCGAGCGGTTCAAGCTGCCGGTGCATGCCATCGGCGTCGGCGAAGGCGTCTACGACCTGCGACCCTTCGACGCCGACCAGTTCGCCAAGTCGCTGATGGGGTTGGAGGAGGTGCGCTGAGCCCCTCCCGGCGTCAGCCCCCCTGCGCGCTGCGGCCGGGCGGCGGCGTGTAGCCGAGCGTGGTGGGCTGGCGCCGGCTGATTTCCTCGACCCGGCCACGCAGTTCGTAGAATTCGGCCGCCGACGGCATGGCCGCCAGCTTCTCGTCGATGCGGATCATCATGGGCATGAGGTGAGACAGCATCGACTTGATGTCCGTCACCTCGCCACGCAAGGCATGAACCTCGCCGCGCAGAGTGCCGACTTCGCCGCGCAGAGTGCCGACCTCGCTGCTCAGCGCCAACTGGCCGGTGCGCAGGACTCCGACCTCGTCACGCAAGGTGTGAACTTCGCCCCGCAAGGTGCCGACCTCGCCGCTCAGGGTCATCTGCCCATGCTCCAGCCGGCTCAGCCGCTCGCGGAACTCGTCGTCGGTCATCATCGCCTCTGAGGAACGTCCATCGGTTGAAGGATAGGCGCATGCATTCGCATTGTCGAGTCCGCCTCCATGCGGCCTTTCCTCCGGGCCGGCGAGTGTCTATCTGATGAACATGACGCACCGCACACCGCTTCCCCCCGGTCCCGTCGAGCAATTCTCCGACGCGGACGCCGCCCTGGCCCTCGTCAAGGACCTCTACGACCGCAACACCGCCTATCTGCGGGACCGCTTCGCGGCCTTCACCGGCGGCAAGGACGGCGGGCGGCGGGAGCAGGCGCATTACCCCTATGTCCGGCTGATGACCGCCTCGGCGGCCACGGTGGACACGCGTCTGGCCTACGGCTTCGTCGAGGGGCCGGGCACCTATTCCACGACGCTGACCCGCCCGGACCTGTTCGACCGCTACTACCGCGAACAGTTCTCGCTGCTGCTGCGCAACCACCATGTCCCGCTGGAGGTCGGCGTCAGCGACGAGGCCATCCCCATCCACTTCGCCTTCCCCCAGGGCATGCATGTGGAGGGCGACCTGACGCCGGAACGGCTGACCGGTCTGCCCGACCTGTTCGACCTGCCCGACCTTGCCCGCATGGACGACACCATCGTCAACGGCACCTACGAGGAGTCGCTGGACGCGGTGAAGCCGCTGGCGCTGTTCACGGCACCACGGGTGGACTTCTCGCTGCACCGGCTGCGCCACTACACGGCGACGGCGCCGGAGGATTTCCAGAACTTCGTCCTGTTCACGAATTACCAGTTCTATGTGGACGAGTTCATCCGCATGGCCCGCGAGATCATGGAGCCGACGTCCGACCCGGATCTGGCGGCCTACCGCAGCCAATACGACCGCTTCGTCGAGCCGGGCGGTGTCGTCACCTGCAACGCCAACCTGGGCGGCGATCCCGGCGATGCGCCCGTGAACGGCGCCCGGCTGCTCCGCCTGCCGCAGATGCCGGCCTATCACCTGACCCGCCCGGACGGGAACGGCATCACGCTGGTCAACATCGGCGTCGGCCCGTCCAACGCCAAGACGATCACCGACCACATCGCCGTCCTGCGCCCGCACGCCTGGATCATGCTGGGCCACTGCGCCGGGCTGCGCAGCACGCAGCGGCTGGGGGACTATGTGCTGGCCCACGGCTATGTCCGCGACGACCATGTGCTGGACGCCGACCTGCCGACCTGGGTGCCCGTTCCGGCGCTGGCCGAGGTGCAGCGCGCCCTGGAAACCGCGGTGGAGCGGGTGACCGGCCTGTCCGGCTACGCGCTGAAGAGCATCATGCGCACCGGCACGGTGGCGACCATCGACAACCGCAACTGGGAACTGCGCGACCACCGCGAGCCGCTGATGCGCTTCAGCCAGAGCCGCGCCATCGCCCTGGACATGGAAAGCGCCACCATCGCCGCCAACGGCTTCCGCTTCCGCGTTCCCTACGGCACGCTGCTCTGTGTCTCCGACAAGCCGATGCACGGGCAGTTGAAGCTGCCGGGCATGGCCGACCGTTTCTACCGTGAGCGGGTGGACCAGCATCTGAAGATCGGCGTGCTGGCCATGGAGCTTCTGCGGGAGCATGGCATGGAAACCCTGCATTCCCGCAAGCTGCGCAGCTTCGCCGAGGCCGCCTTCCAGTAAGCCGTTCCGCCTTCATCCGAAAGTGCAGGCGCCAAAGGGTGCCCATGCACTATGTTAGGGTGCTCGGCAACGGAGGGAAGTGGAAGGCTATGGCCGTGCGTGCAGGTTGGAGCGTCGTCGCAGCCCTATCCATCGGGCTGACGGCAGGCCCGGTGCTGGCCCAGGACGGCGCTTCGCAAACGGGCACCACCCCCCGCTCCGGCCCGTCCATCGGCTTTTGGGTCGACAACGACCTGTTCGGCGGCGGGACTGACCGCTACTACACGAACGGTTTCCAGTTCCACTACGTCTCCGGCGACCGCCCGACCTACGGCAACATCGACTGGCTGGCCAACCTCGTTCCCTGGATCGGGGCGCACGGGGTGCGGCGCTACGGCATCGCCTTCGGCCAGAACATGTACACCCCCAGCGACATCACCAAACCGAACCCCGATCCGACCGACCGCCCCTACGCCGGCTGGCTGTACGGGCGCCTCTCCGTCATTTCGGAGGAGACGCGGCAGGTGGACCGCATCGACCTGGATGTCGGCATGGTCGGCCCGGCCTCGCTGGCGGAGCAGACCCAGAAGGCCGTGCACCGCGTCGTGCCCGGCGCCCGCTGGCCGGAGGGCTGGGACTACCAGCTCAAGAACGAGCCGGGCATCATCCTCAGCTACGAGCATGTCTGGCGCGCGGAACGCCCCACCCGCATCGGCCCCTTCGAGGCGGACATCAGCCCCCACGTCGCGGGCAGCGTCGGCAACGTCCTGACCTTCGGCGGGGCGGGCGTCACGCTGCGGCTGGGAGGCAACATGGCGCCGCCGGTCGGCGCGCTGATCCTGCGCCCGACCTCCAGCATCCCCTATCAGGACGACGTGGCCGCGGGCGGACCGCGCCCGCCCTTTTCCTGGTACGTCTATGCCGGGGCGGAGGGGCGCGCCATCGCCCGCAACATCTTCCTGGACGGCAACAGCTTCCGCGACAGCCGGTCGGTGGACAAGAACAACTTTGTCGCCGCCTTCCAGCTCGGCCTTACGATGCGCTACGGCCCGTTCGGCGTCTCCTACGCCCAGAATTTCCTGACGCCGGAGTTCGAGGGGCAGAAATCGATGACCAACTACGGCTCCATCCGCGTGTCCTACCAGTTCTGACCGGCCCGCTTCCCTCTTTATCCGGACGCCGGTTCGGTCTATGTGAGGTTCATGAACCAATACGCCCGACTGCTGATCGAAGCCGGCCCGCTGGCGGCCTTCTTCATCGCCAATTCCCAGGCCGGCATCATGATCGGCACCGCCGTGTTCATGGTGGCGACCAGCATTTCCGTCCTGATCTCCTGGCGGTACGAACGGAAGGTGCCGGTGATGCCGGTGGTCGGGGCGGGCTTCGTCCTGCTGTTCGGCGGGCTGACGCTGTGGCTTCAGGACGACCTGTTCATCAAGATCAAGCCGACGCTGGTCAACCTGCTGTTCGCCGCGGTCCTGTTCACGGCGCATCTGACGCGGCGCAACGTGCTGAAGCATGTCCTGGGATCGGTGCTGAACCTGTCCGACGCCGGGTGGCGCACGCTGGCGATCCGCTGGGCGTGGTTCTTCCTGCTGCTGGCCGTGCTGAACGAGGTGGTGTGGCGCAGCATGACCACCGACGCCTGGGTGAACTTCAAGGTGTTCGGCATCATGCCGCTGACCCTGCTGTTCAGCGCCTTCCAGGCTCCGCTGATCCTGCGCCATCAGGTGCCGGAGGAGCAGCCGGCCGAGAAATCCTCCGCTTCCTGATCCCTCCCCCGCCCTTCCCTGACGGAGCGCTCCTCATGTCCCAGAGCTACCCGCGCGACCTGATCGGCTACGGTTCCCATCCGCCGCACGCCAACTGGCCGGGCGGGGCGCGGGTGGCGGTGCAGTTCGTCATCAATTACGAGGAGGGTGGGGAGAACTGCGTCCTGCACGGCGACCCCGCGTCGGAAGCCTTCCTGTCGGAAATCGTCGGCGCCCAGCCCATCGTGGGCATGCGGCACATGAACATGGAGTCGATCTACGAATACGGGTCCCGCGCCGGCTTCTGGCGGCTGCACCGGATGTTCACGGAGCGCGGCCTGCCGGTGACCGTCTACGGCGTCGCCATGGCGCTGGAGCGCAACCCGGAGGCCGTCCGCGCCATGCTGGACGCCGGGTGGGAGATCGCCACCCACGGCTACCGCTGGATCGACTACCAGCATCTGCCGGAGGAGGTGGAGCGCGAGCACATGCTGCGCGCCATCGAGATCCACACCCGCGTCACCGGCTCCCGCCCGCTCGGCTGGTATCTCGGGCGGTGCAGCCCCAACACCTGGAAGCTGGTGTCGGAGGAGGGGGGCTTCCTCTACAACGCGGACAGCTACGCCGACGACCTGCCCTATTGGGACGACCGCTTCGGGCGCCCGCAACTGATCGTGCCCTACACGCTGGACGCCAACGACATGCGCTTCGCGACCAACCAGGGCTTCAACACCGGCGAGCAGTTCTTCACCTATCTGAAGGACAGCTTCGACGTGCTGTACGCCGAAGGGGCCGATCAGCCGAAGATGATGTCGGTCGGGCTGCACTGCCGTCTGGTCGGGCGCCCGGGGCGCGCCGCGGCGCTGGCCCGCTTCCTCGACCATGTGCGGGGCCACGACAAGGCGTGGGTCGCCACCCGGCTGGACATCGCCCGTCACTGGATGGCCGAACACCCCTACCGGTCGGCGGCCTGAGCGGGGAAAGGACGTCCGGAAAGAGGTCCCGGCCCAACTTTCTCACGCCAATTCGTCGCATCGCCGTTTGAACGAACGTCGAAATACAGTAGAAGGTCTTTGGATCGTGGCGCGGCCCTTCGGGGCCGCGTTCCCGTGACTGCCGACTCCTTGCGATCTTCAACTGGGTGCGCACGCCGCCGTGACGTTCAAGGATGAGATGAAGGCCGCCGGACAGGCGGCGGAGCACAAGGCGGACGCCCCCACCGGTGATGCCGGGGAGCGGGACGACATCGCCCGCCTTCTGCGCGCCCTCAACGACGATCTGAAGGCCGATCCGGCGGAAGACGGCGACGACGACCCGCTCGCCCCGGACGCCGGGCGGAAGGCGGAGCGGCATCTGCCGATCGGCAAGATCGCCGCCGCGCTCGCCGCCGCCGTGGGCATCGGCGCGGCTGTCGTAATGCTGGACCAGAGCGGGGAGCCTCCGCCTGCACCGCCCGCGCCGCTCATCACCGCCGTTCCCAGCGCGCCCGCGACCGGCGGCGCCTCGCCCAACGCCACGGCACTGGCTCCCGCCCCGGCCAAGCCGGAACCGCTCATCACCCGCGCGGCGCCCGCACCGGCGCAGCAACCGCCGGCCCCACCGATGCAGACGCAGACCGTCGTCGCACCGGCGCCCACCGTGACGCCGACAGTGACGCCGCCGCCCGTGGCGCTGCCGCAGATTCCGCCGCCCGCCCTGAAGGTGCCGGAGCCGCCGTCCCTGCCGCCCCCCGCTCCCGCCGCCGTCACCCGGCCGACGGACCCCGCGCCGCACGCCATGGAAACGGCGGAGAGCGCAAAGCCCCACGCCCATGCTCCGGCTCCCGCCGCTCCACAGGCGGTACCGGCGGAGACCGCCAAGGCACCGGCCGCCGCGAAGCAGGAAACGGCGGAGCTTCAGGCCATGCTGTCGGCCCCGCCCCCGCCGGCCGCGGCCCAGCGGCAGGCCGCCGCGCCGCGCCCCGCGCCGCAGCCCCCCAAGCCCGCGCCGAAGACCGCCTCCACCCCGCCCGCCACGGCCCCGTCCTCCGGCGTGCTGACGCCCCCGTCGTCCGCCGTGGCTGCGCCCGCCGCCGTTCCGGACGGGCGTTACGCCGTGCAGGTCGGCTCCTTCCAGCAGGCCGACAACGCCGAAGGGCTGGTCCGCCGCCTGCGCGGCCTCGGCTTCAACGCCTACGCGCTCGACTGGACCGACGCACAGCAGCGGTCCTGGCATGTGGTCCGCGTCGGCGGCTATGCCGACACGGCGTCCGCCCGGCAGGCCGCCGCCGGGCTGAAGGACAAGGTGGAAGCGCAGCCCATCGTGGTCTCCACGCGCTGATCGCAGGCAACGGCAGCGCCGCGACAAACTGTCGCCCCCTCCATTTCCGCTTCTTTCCTTTGGGAATGCCCGTCCGCAATTTCGGTGTTGCGGGCGGGCTGCGTCTTGATCTGTCGTTCTCCTTGCCGCTAACATGGGGTTGAACAGGCACGCATATTAGAACAAGCGCAGCCGCAAGAAGCCGGCGCATCAGACCGGCGAACCGGAGGAAACCCTGGTATGAAGCCGACGATCCTGGTCGCCGACGATGAGCCCAGCATCGTCCTGTCCCTGCAGGTTCTGTTGCAGAAGGCGGGCTTTGCCGTGCGCATCGCCCGCAACGGCGAAGAAGCCCTTCAATCGGTTGCGGAAAGCACGCCCGACCTGATCCTGCTGGACGCGATGATGCCGCGGCGCGACGGGTTCGACGTCTGCCAGTCGCTGCGCGCCAACCCCGCCTACCAGTCGCTGCCGATCATCATGCTGACGGCCAAGAGCCGCGACGTGGAGCGGCAGAAGGGCATGGCGCTGGGCGCCACCGACTACATCACAAAGCCCTTCTCCACCCGCGACCTCGTCACCACCGTCCGCAAGTACCTCAACCCGGAAGGCACGCCGGGCAGCGCACAAGGCGGCGATGCGGAGCCCCGGCCATGAGCGGGCCGGCGACGGGAACCGGAAACGCCGGTGCAGCGCCGACACCGGTTGCGGCGGCCCCGGCGGAGCCGCGCCGGATCATTCCCCTGGCCTTCCGCGCCGCCGGAGTCGGCCTGCCCCTGCTGTCGGTCGGCGCCGCCGTCGGCTTCGGCGGAGAGAACGATCCGAACGCCTTCATCTCCTACGCCTTCGTCATGACCGCCGCCGCCACCGTCACGGTCTGGGGCCTGTGGGGGCTGGTGAGCCAGCGGCTTCTGCGCGCGTCGGACACGCTCAGCCGCGAAATCGGGCTGGTCGCCCACGGCGCGGCGGACGGCAAGGCCGGGGCGCGCATTCCGGTGGCGCGCTACGGCGACCTCGCCCCGGTGGCGAAGGCCGTCAACGAACTGTCGGACAAGCTGGCCGCCGCCCGCCGCGACACCGCGCGCATCGTCGCCGAATCGACCGCCAAGGCGGAGGAGCAGAAGACCCGCCTCGCCGCCGTGCTGCGCGACCTGCATGAGGGCGTGCTGGTCTGCAACCTGAAGCACCAGATCCTTCTGTACAACCAGACGGCGCTGGACATCCTGCACCTGACCGGCGACCTGGGGCTGGGCCGCTCCCTGCTGCATTTCGTGGTGGCGGAGCCGGTCACCCACACGCTGGAGCGGCTGACCCTGCGCGTGCGCGAGGGGCGGCACCTCAACCACGAGCATGGAACCGCCGCCCAGTTCGTCGGCGCCACCACCGATGGGCGCATCCTGCTGACCGGGCAGATGAGCGCCATCCTCCAGGACCCGCCGGAGGGGTCGGACGAGCCGCCGACGATAACGGGTTACGTCATCACCCTGTCGGACGCGACCAGCGAACTGGCGGCCCTGGGCCAGCGTGACGCCCTGCTGCGCGAGGCGACGGAGGGTTTCTGCGCCCCCATCGCCAACCTGCGCGCGGTGCTGGAGACGCTGGAGGACACGCCGGAACTGGGACCGGAGGAGCGCGCCGCCTTCCAGGCCGCGCTGATGGACTCGTCCAACAGCCTGTCGGAGCGGCTGGCCCACGTCACCAACGAATACCGCAGCGTCGTCACCGGCTCCTGGCCGATGAGCGACATCCACTCCAACAACCTCATCAACCTGATCCGTCACCGCGTCGGGCCGGACGCGCAGTATGGCGTGACCCTGACCGGCCTGCCGCAGTGGGTGCACGGCGACAGCTACAGCCTCGTCATCCTGTTCGGCTATCTGATCGAGTATGTCTACGCGCTGACCGGGGTTCCCGCCTACGACCTGTCGGTGGAGGCCGAAGGCAACTGGGTCTATCTGGACATCACCTGGCGCGGCCCGTCGGTGCCCAGCGGCATCGTGGACAGTTGGCTGGACCACCCGCTTCCCGACGCGCTGGGCGGCCTGACGGTGGGCGACGTGCTGCAGCACCACAAGAGCACGATGTGGAGCGAGCCGGTCAAAGGCCCCGGATCGGGCGACGAGCTGCTGTCGCGCCTGCGCGTCCCGCTTCCGCCCGCGCTGAAGCCGCCCTCGGCCCACACGGCGACGCGCGGCGCGGCGCGGCCCGAGTTCTTCGACTTCAACCTGCTGCACCAGCCGCTCGCCACCAGCGAGCTTGGCCGCACACCGCTCGACCAGCTCCATTACGTGGTCTTCGACACCGAGACGACGGGCCTGTCCCCCAGCAACGGCGACGAGATCGTCCAGATCGCCGCCGTGCGCGTCGTCGGCGGGCGCATCCTGACGGGTGAGACCTTCAACACGCTGGTCAACCCGAAGCGGACCATCCCGCCGGAGTCGATCCCCTTCCACGGCATCACCGACGCGATGGTGGCCGACAAGCCGACCATCGACAAGGTGCTGCCGCAGTTCCGCAACTTCGTGTCCGGCGCGGTCCTGATCGCCCACAACGCGGCCTTCGACCTGAAATTCCTGAAGATGAAGGAGAAGGCGTCGGGCGTGCGGTTCGACAGCCCGGTGCTGGACACCATGCTGCTCTCCCGGATGCTGCTGGGCGAGGGCGGCGACCACACCCTGGACGGCATCGCCGAACGGCTGGGGATCGAGGTGGTGGACCGCCACACGGCGCTGGGCGACAGCCTCGTCACCGCCGCGGTCTTCCTGCGCATGGTGGAGATGCTGAAGGAACGCGACGTCCGCACGCTCGACGACGCCATCCGCGGCGCGAACATGATCGTCGAACTGGCGGCGCGGGAGCGCGCCTTTTGACCGGCGGGGCCGCTCCGCCCCCCGCACCTCCCCCGCCGCGCCGGGCGGGCGCCGACCGTCTGATCGCCCTGTTCCTGTTCGGGCTGGTCGCCTTCAACCCGCCGCTTCTGCGCGTCTTCGGCGCCGGTGACACGCTGTTCGGCCTGCCGTTGCTGTACCTGTACGCCCTGGGTGTGTGGGGCGGGGTGATTGCGCTGTTCGCGGTGCTTCTGGAACGCAGGGGGCATTGACATGCCCTGGCCCACCATCGTCGCCGCCAGCTTCGCCTACCTGCTCCTCCTCTTCGCCATCGCCTGGTGGGCGGACCGGCGGGCGGACGCGGGGCGCAGCGTCATCGCGTCGCCGTACGTGTACGCGCTCTCCCTGGCGGTGTACTGCACGACCTGGACCTTCTACGGCTCGGTCGGGCGGGCGGCGTCGCTGGGCATCGGCTTCCTGCCGATCTATCTCGGCCCGACCCTGCTGATGCTCCTGGGACCGCTGGTGCTGCGCAAGATCCTGCGCATCGCCAAGGCGCAGCGCATCACCTCCATCGCCGACTTCCTGGCCTCCCGCTACGGGCGCAGCCAGGGGCTGGGCGGGCTGGTGGCGCTGACCGCGGTGATCGGGGTGACGCCCTACATCGCCTTGCAGCTCAAGGCCGTCGCGGTCAGCTTCGACGTGCTGTGGGGGACCGACCCGTCCGGCACCACCGGCGGCCTGTCCCTGCCCTTCGTTCTGGACAACGCCTTCTACGTGGCCATCGTCATGGCGGCCTTCGCCATCATGTTCGGCACGCGCCACATCGACGCCGCCGAGCATCACGAGGGCATGGTGGCGGCCATCGCCTTCGAATCGGTGGTGAAGCTGGTGGCCTTCCTGGCGGTCGGCGCGGCGGTGGTCTGGGGGATGCACGACGGACCGGCCGAGCTGTTCGCGAAGGCGGCGGAGCATCCGGAGATCCGCAGCCTCTTCACCTCCGCCCCGGCGCTGGCGGACGGGTCCTGGCTGACCATGACGATGCTGTCCATGGCGGCGGTGCTGTGCCTGCCGCGCCAGTTCCAGGTGACGGTGATCGAGAATGTGGACGAGCGGCACCTGACCCGCGCGCTGTGGCTGTTTCCGCTCTACATGCTGCTCATCAACCTGTTCGTCCTGCCGGTGGCGGTGGCGGGGCTGATGCGCTTTCCCGGCCACGCGGTGGACCCGGACATGTTCGTGCTGGCGCTGCCGCTGGCGGCGGGGAGCGATTGGCTGGCGCTTCTGGCCTTCGTCGGCGGGCTGTCGGCGGCCACCGGCATGATCGTGGTGGAGGCCATCGCCCTGTCCACCATGGTGTGCAACGACCTCGTCATGCCGATCCTGCTGCGCGCCCGCAGCGCCCGGCTGGAGCGGCTGCACGACCTGTCGCCGCTGCTGCTGACGATCCGGCGCGCCGCCATCGTGGCGATCCTGCTGCTGGGCTACCTGTATTTCCGCATCGCCGGTTCCGCCTACGCGCTGAGCGCCATCGGGCTGATCTCCTTCACGGCGGTGGCCCAGTTCGCTCCGGCGCTGGTCGGCGGCGTCTATTGGGCGGGGGCGACCCGGCGCGGCGCGCTGGCGGGGCTCAGCGCCGGCATCCTGATCTGGGCCTACACGCTGCTGTTGCCCAGCTTCGCGCGCTCCGGCTGGCTGCCCGCCGCCTTCATCGACCAGGGCCCCTGGGGGATGGCTCTGCTGCGGCCCTACGCCCTGTTCGGGCTGGAGGGGATGGACCCGCTGACCCATGCGCTGTTCTGGAGCATGCTGCTGAACATCGGTCTCTACGTCGTCGTCTCCCTGCTCGACCGGCCCGGCTTGGGGGAGCGGGCGCAGGCCACCGCCTTCGTGGAGGTGTTCCAGCACCGCGACACCCCCCTGCCCGCGGGCGCGTGGCACGGCAAGGCCACGGTCGGCGACCTGCAGCGGATCGTCGCCCGCTTCCTGGGGCCGCAACGCGCAGAGGCCGCCTTCGCCCAGTTCGCCCGCCGCAACGGGGCGCTGGAGCCGGACCGCCGGGCCGGGGCGGAGCTGGTGCGCTTCGCCGAACGGCTGCTGGCCGGGGCCATCGGCGCCGCCTCCGCGCGGGTGGCGCTCGCCTCCGCGGTCGAGGGTGGGGAGGTCAGCTATCCCGAGCTGATGCGGATGCTGGACGAGACCAGCCACGTCATCGAATACAGCCGCCAGCTCGAACACAAGACGGCGGAGCTGGAGCGCGCCTCCGCCGCGCTGCGCGCCGCCAACCTGCGGCTGAAGGAGCTGGACCGGCTGAAGGACGAGTTCCTGTCCACCGTGACGCACGAGCTGCGCACGCCCCTGACCTCCATCCGCGCCCTGACGGAGGTGCTGCACGATAACCCCGACATCGAGCTGGAGCAGCGGCAGGAGTTTCTCGGCCTCGTCATCACGGAGAGCGAGCGGCTGACCCGCCTCATCAACCAGGTCCTCGACATGGCGAAGATCGAGGCGGGGGAGATCGTCTGGAAGGTCGCCCCGATGGACCTGGGTGCGGCGCTGGAGCAGGCGGCGGCGGCGACCGCCCGGCTGTTCCACGAGCGCGGCATCGCGCTGGAGGTCGCCATCCCGCCCGGCCTGCCCCCGGTGCGCGGCGACCACGACCGGCTGGTGCAGGTGGCGGTGAACCTGCTGTCCAACGCCGCGAAATTCACCCCGGCGGGCGGCCGCGTTTCCCTGATCGCGGCGGCGGAAGGCGACCACCTGCGCGTGTCCGTCACCGACAGCGGCCCCGGCATCGCCCCGGAGCATCAGGCCATCGTCTTCGAGCGCTTCCGGCAGGTCGGCGACACCATGACCGACAAGCCGCAGGGCACCGGCCTGGGTCTGGCCATCTGCAAGCGCATCGTCGAACATCTGGGCGGGCGCATCTGGGTGGACAGCACTCCCGGCGCCGGCTCCACCTTCGCCTTCACCGTGCCCCTGGCGGGTGCGGAGGTGGAAACCGCGACCTGAATCAATCACAACGTGAAACAATCGCGGCGCACCCTCAGATAACGCCGCGGTTGACTCAGGTCAGTCCAGTTGCCTTAACGAATCCTTATACGTGTTCCTGGCAGGGTTTTTGACAAATGCCGGACATGCTAAAGCCCATCCGGATCGGGTTCTGCCCAGCCGGGTGGCAAGGAGACGAGCGGTGACTTTGATCAAGTGGAGCGACGAAGGAGGGCCGGTGCGGCTGGGCCTGCCCAGCGATCTCGACCTCGCCATGGCGCAGCCCCTGCTGGACAGCCTGCGCGCCGGCTTCGCCGCCTCCGACACCGTGATCGCCGAGGCCGGGGCCGTGGAACGGGTCAGCACCGCCTGCGTCCAGGCGCTTCTGGTCGCCTCCCGGCATGCCGCCGAACACAACCGGACGTTCGCCATCGCCCAGCCGTCCGAGGTCCTCGCGGAAGCCTGCGAGGATCTCGGGCTGGACGGCTGGTTGAAGCAATGGAGCCAAGCGTGAAGAAGAAGGTACTGACCGTCGACGATTCGCGGACCATGCGGGACATGGTCTCCTTCACGCTGAAGGGCGCCGGCTACGACGTGGTGGAGGCCGCCGACGGGCAACAGGCGCTGGGCGTCATCGGTGCCAACAAGGTGGATCTCGTCATCACCGACCTGAACATGCCGGTCATGGACGGGCTGACCCTGATCCGCCGCCTGCGCGCCACCCCGGCGCACCGCACGCTGCCCATCCTGATGCTGACCACCGAGGCCGACGACAAGAAGAAGGCCGAGGGACGCGCGGTGGGGGCGACCGGCTGGATCGTGAAGCCCTTCAACCCGGAAAAGCTGATCTCCGTCGTGCAGAAGGTGTGCGGCTGACGCCGCGTCCTGGCTTTGTGAGGGCACGCCCGTGGAAGACCTGAGCCGGTTCAAGCAAACCTATTTCGACGAAAGCGCGGAGCTTTTGGCCGTCGCCGAATCCGGCCTGCTGCGGCTGACGCCGGGCGATGTCGATTCCGACGAGGTGAACGCCATATTCCGCGCCGTCCATTCCATCAAGGGCGGCGGCGGCGCCTTCGGCTTCACCGAACTGGTCGCCTTCGCGCACGAGTTCGAGACGGTCATGGACGGGGTGCGCAACAACACCGTCCCCGTCACGACGGAGCTGGTGGACACGCTGATCCGCGCCAACGACCTGCTGGGCCAGATGCTGGCCTACGCGCGCGAGGGCGATCCCGCCCCGGCGGGAACGACGGACGGCACCGTGGCCGCCCTGCGCCGCCATCTGTCCGGCGGCGGCGCTCCGCAGACCCAGGCACCGGCGGCTCCGTCCACGCCCCCGGTCCAAGCTCCCGTCCAAACCTATGCGGACGAGGAGGACGACGAGGCCGGCCTGTTCGGCGACGCCATGGCGGCCATCGCCGCCGCCCGCGCCGATGAAAACGCGGTGCCCCCCGGCAAGGTTCGCTGGACCATCGTCTTCCGGCCCAAGACCGATCTGCTGATGTCGGGCAACGAGCCGACCTTCATGCTGCGCGCCCTGCGCCGGCTGGGGGACGCGGAGATCGCGTGCCACACCGACGCCCTGCCCAACCTCCAGAACCTGGAGGCGGAGCTTCTCCACCTCTCCTGGACGGTCACGCTGATCGCCGATCCGGACGTGGATCTGGACAAGATCAACGACGTCTTCGAGTTCGTGGCCGACGAGTGCGACATCCGCATCACCGCGGAAGCCCCGCCGCCCGCCCTCACGGAACCCGCCTCCGAGCCGCCGGCGCCCGTCACCGACCCGGTTCCCGTCGCCGCCGCCGCCGCCGCCCCGCCGGCCATCGCTCCCGCCAAGGCTTCGGAAGCCCCGAAGGCCGAGGCCGCCCGCCCGCGCCCCAACGGCGGCGGGGCGGAGCATGCCGGACTGACCAGCCACACCATCCGCGTGGACCTCGACAAGATCGACCGGCTGGTCAACATGGTCGGCGAGATGGTCATCACCCAGGCGATGATCGCGGAGCATGTGCGCGAACTGCCCCCCGGCGAGTTCCAGGAGCTTCTGGAAGGGCTGGAGCAGTTGGCCCAGCACACCCGCGAGCTGCGCGAGAACGTGATGTCGATCCGCGCCCAGCCGGTGTCCAGCGTCTTCTCCCGCATGCCGCGGCTGGTGCGCGAATGCGCCGCCGCGACGGCCAAGGAGGTGCAGCTCGTCACCAGCGGCGAGACGACGGAGGTGGACAAGACGGTGGTGGAGAACCTCGTCGATCCGCTGACCCACATGATCCGCAACTCCATCGACCACGGCCTGGAAAGCCCGGAGGAGCGGGAGCGCATCGGCAAGCCGCGCGCCGGCACCGTTCATCTGTCGGCGCAGCACCGCTCGGGCCGCATCGTCATCGAGATCACCGACGACGGGCGCGGCATCAACCGGCCCAAGGTGCTGTCCAAGGCCATCGAGAAGGGACTCGTCCAGCCGGGCGCCAGCCTGTCGGACGAGGAGATCGACAACCTCATCTTCCTGCCCGGCTTCTCCACCGCCGATCAGGTGTCCAACCTGTCGGGCCGCGGCGTCGGCATGGACGTGGTGGTGCGGAACATCACCTCGCTCGGCGGGCGCATCGGCGTCTATTCCACGCCCGGCGAGGGCTCGCGCTTCGTGCTGTCGCTGCCGCTGACCCTGGCGGTGCTGGACGGCATGGTGATCTCCGTCGGCGAGGAGCGCTTCGTCCTGCCCCTGACCAACATCGTGGAGAGCCTGCGCCCGAAGGCGGCGGACCTGCACGGGCTGGTCGGCAAGTGCGACGTGATGATGGCCCGCGGCGAGTATGTCCGGCTGGTCTACCTGCACCACCTGTTCGGCATCCCCGGCGCCGTCGCCGACCCCACCGGCGCGCTGGTCGTTCTGGTGGAGACGGAGGACGGCTCCCGCCTCGGCCTCGTCGTGGACGAGGTGCTGGGCCAGCAGCAGGTCGTCATCAAGAGCCTGGAAGCGAACTTCCGCCGCCTCGACGGCGTGGCCGCCGCGACGATCCTGGGCGACGGGCGCGTCGCCCTGATCCTGGACGTCGCCGGCCTGCGCGAAATGAGCCGTCACATGGAATCCAGGGCCCCGCGTCCGCCGTCCCCGGCGGCGGCCGCGCTGCCCGCCCCCGCACTCGAACCGGTCTGAGGCCACAGCGATGAGCAGTTCCACCGCGCTCGCCACCGTCGGAGGCACCCGCACCGACGCCCGAAACGACGTCATGTCGGTCAACGCCGCCGAGGAGCAGTACGTCACCTTCACCGTCGGCAGCGAGGAATACGGCGTCAACATCCTGTCGGTCCGCGAAATCCGCGGCTGGACGCCGGAAAGCCGCCTGCCGAACCTGCCGGACTATGTGCGGGGGGTCATCAACCTGCGCGGCATCATCATCCCCATCTTCGACCTGCGCGCCCGCTTCGGCGGCGGCGCCACGGCGGTCACCAAGCGCCACGTCGTGGTGGTGATCCAGGTGGGGGAACGCACGCGCGGCATCCTGGTGGACGCCATCTCCGACATCCTGGCGATCGGCCACGACGCCATCAAGCCGCCGCCCGACGTGGACAGCGGCATGGTCGACACCGAATATCTCAGCGGCCTCTACACCGCCGACGACCGCATGGTCACGCTGCTGAGCGTGGAGAAGCTGTTCTCCGTCGAGAACGGCGCGCTGGACGCCGCGGCGAAGGCGCTTCCGGCGCTGGAGCGGGCGTCCTGAGCGGCACACCCCCGTGACGTCGACGGGGGGGTGCGTCATGTCGCGGCTTTCCACAAGGACAGGTTTCGAATAGGGCTGACGCCGACATGACACGGCGGGCAAGGGGGATTGCATGGCGCAGGGGCTCGGTTCGTTCGTTGGGGCAATGGGCATCTCGAAGCGGTTGTGGCTGGCCTTCGGCCTTCTGCTGGCCCTGCTGACGGCGCAGGTCGGCGCCGGCCTGCTGAGCATCCGCAGCCTGAACGGCAGCGTTGACGGCGTGCTCGCCAGTTCCGAACTCGCCAGCTTCGCCAAGGAGCTTTCCGCCCGCCTCGCCAACCAGCGCATCCACGGGCGCGACTATCTGGTCTCCGGCGACCCCGCCGCGCTCGGCCGCCAGCGGACCCTGCGGGCCGAGTTCGATCAGGCGATGGCCGCCCACGAAGCGGCCGTCAAGCGCTCCTCCCAGGCCGCAGCCTTCGCCGAGCTGGCGCGCCTGCACGCCGAATACCACACGCAGTTCGAGGCGATCCGGACCGTCCGGGAACGCTACGACGCCGCCATCCGCCAGCGCATGGACCCGCTGGGCACCCAGATCACCGAAACGCTGGAGCGCATCGTCGAAGGCGCCCAGACCACCGGCGACAAGGACGCCGCCCTGGTCGGGGAGGAGATGGTGAAGCACTGGGTGCTCACCCGCCTCTTCGCCAACCGCGCGCTCGGCATGCGCGACGCCGCCGCTCCGGCGCCGATGGAGAAGAATCTGGCCGAGATGCTGGAGCATGTGCGGGAAGCGCAGGCCCTGCTGACCGAGCCCCGTCTGGCCGCCATGCTGCGCGATGTGGAGGAGCGGGCGCCGGGCTACCGCACCGCCTTCCGCGACGCCGTCGCCGCCGACCGGGAGATCGACCGCCTGCGCGCCGAGGTTGTCGCCAAGGTGGTCTCCGCCCTGAACAGCACCCTGGACTCCATCGGCACCGCCGTCCAGTCCGAGCAGGCCGCGATCGAGGCGCGCGCCGAGGCGGAGGTGAGGAACAGCCTCATCCTCGCCCTGGCGCTGGGCGGCCTGTCGCTTCTGCTGGGCATCGGCGCCGCGCGGGTCATCGCCCGCTCGATCACCGGCCCGGTCCAGGGCATCCGCAAGGTGATGACCGACCTGACCGACGGCCATCTGTCCGTCACCGTCCCCCACACCGACGGGCGCGACGAGCTGGGCGAGATGGCCCGCGCCGTCGCCGCCTTCAAGGAGGACGCGGTGACCGCCGTGCGGGCGGGGATCGCGCTGGACCGCGTGTCGTCCTGCATCATGACGGTGGGCGAGGACGGGACCGTCACCTACTGCAACGCCGCCGCCCTGGCGATGTTCAAGGCCGCCGAGTTCGACCTGCGCCAAGCCCTGCCGGCCTTCGACGCCAACGGGCTGATCGGGCGCACCGTCGACGCCCTCGACACGGAGGCGCCGCGCCTGCGCAACAGCCTGACCGGCCTCGCCAGCCCCTACAAGGGCATGGTGAAGGCGGGCCGCCGCAGCTTCGAGATCACCGCCAGCCCGGTGACCGGACGCCATGGCGAGAAGCTGGGCCTCGTCGTCGAATGGCGCGACCTGACCGCCGAACTGTCCATCGAGGCGGAAATCGCCGACATGGTGGACAGCGCGGTGCGCGGCGACTTCTCCCAGCGGATCGCGCTCGACGGCAAGACCGGCTTCTTCCGGCTGGTCAGCGAGGGCATGAACCGGTTGGCCGTCAACATCTCCGGTGTGACCGAGGATCTGGCCGCCATGCTGGAATCGCTCTCCCAGGGCGACCTGTCGCGGCGCATCGACAAGCCGTACGAGGGCGTGTTCCTGCGCCTGAAGGACGATTTCAACGGCACGGTGCAGAAGCTGTCGGAAATCGTCCGCCGGATCAACGGCGCCGCCGAATCCATCGCCGCGGCCAGCCGCGAGATCGCCGACGGCAGCCTGGACCTGTCCGAGCGGACGGAGCAGCAGGCCTCCTCGCTGGAGGAGACGGCGGCGAGCATGGAGGAGCTGGCGGCCACCGTCCGCTCCAACGCCGACAACGCCCAGCAGGTCAACGCCTTCGCCAACGACGCCCGCCGCGCCGCGGAAAAGGGCGGTCAGGTCGCCGTCAGCGCCGTCGAGGCGATGCGCGGGATCGAACGGTCGTCGCAGAAGATCTCCGACATCATCGGGGTGATCGACGAGATCGCCTTCCAGACCAACCTGCTGGCGCTGAACGCGGCGGTCGAGGCGGCGCGGGCCGGCGACGCGGGCCGCGGCTTCGCCGTGGTGGCGCAGGAGGTGCGCAACCTCGCCCAGCGCTCCGCCCAGGCGTCCAAGGAGATCAAGACCCTGATCCTGGACAGCGGGACGCAGGTGAAGGAGGGGGTGGAGCTGGTCCGCTCCGCCGGCTCCTCGCTGACCGACATCGTGGCGGGCATCGCGCGGGTCGCCGACCTCGTGTCGGAGATCGCCCGCGCCACCGCGGAGCAGGCGTCCGGCCTGGACGAGGTGAACACCGCCGTCGCCCAGATGGACGAGATGACCCAGAAGAACGCCGCCCTGGTGGAGGAAAGCACCGCCGCCGCCCGCTCGCTGGAGGAGCAGGCCGGGCAGCTCCGCCAGCAGATGGCCTTCTTCTCCCTGGACGGCGGCGGCCAGCGGGGCGGCGCATCCGATCTCGCCCGCCACGTCCAGTTGATCGAGAACACCAAGATCGACCATGTGACCTTCCGCGAGAACGTGCTGAAGGCCGTCCAGGGCCATGGCGACGCCACCGCGGACCGGCTTTCCGACCATCACGGCTGCCGGCTGGGCAAGTGGTACGACACGGTGACCGACGAGGCCGTCCGCTCCAGCCCGGTCTTCGGCCAAATCGCCGAACCGCACGCCCGCTTCCACGAGGCGGGAAAGCGCGCGCTGCGCGCCCATGAGCAGGGGGACGACGCCGCCACGGCCCAGGCCCTGGCCGATCTGGAGCGGCTGTCGGGCACCGTGCTGGGCCTGCTGGACAAGCTGGCCGCCGACGTCCGGGCCAAGGCCCGCGGACGGGCTGCATGACCACCGCGCCCACCCCCTCCCCGGTGCCGCCGGACCGCGCCGCGGTCTCTCCGGCGGTGTCCGGCCGGCGGGAGTTCCCGTTCGAGCGGCGGCACTTCGACTTCATCGCCCGCATGCTCTACCAGCTTGCCGGGATCGCGCTGGCCCCGCACAAGATCGAGATGGTCTATTCCCGCCTCGCCCGGCGGCTGCGCGACCTGCGCCTGGCGGACTTCGACACCTACTGCGCCCTGCTGGAGAGCGAGGAGGGGGCGAACGAGGTCGGTTTCCTGGTCAACGCCCTGACCACCAACCTGACCAGCTTCTTCCGCGAAGCGCACCATTTCGACTTCCTGGCGAAGAAGGCGGTGCCCGAAATGCGCACCCGTCACGCCGGGGAGTCCTCCCATCCGCGGCTGCGCATCTGGTCCGCCGGCTGCTCCTCCGGGCAGGAGCCCTACACCATCGCCATGGTGCTGGCCTCCAGCTTCGGGCCGGAGCTGCGGCGCTGGGACGCCAAGATCCTGGCGACCGACATCGACACCCACATGGTGGACACCGCCCGGCGCGGGGTCTACGCCGCCGATCTGGCGGCCAGCATCCCGGCCCCCTTGCGCGACCGCTACACCCGGCGCCTGCGCGAGGACGGCGAATCGTCGGTGGCGATGGAGGAGGAGCTGAAGCGGCTCATCACCTTCAAACCGCTGAACCTGCTGGAGCGCTGGCCCATGAAGGGGCCGTTCGACGCGATCTTCTGCCGCAACGTGCTGATCTATTTCGACCGCGTCGGGCGGACCCAGGTCATCGGCAACTTCGCCCGCATGCTGGAGCCCGGCGGCTATCTGTTCCTCGGCCATTCGGAGAGCCTGTACGGCGTGTCGGACCGCTTCCGCCAGACCGGCCCCACCATCTACCGGAGGCTGTGAGGCATGACCGCTTTCGCAAGCCGCCGCGCGGCGGACGCCCGGCAGACCGGCGGCTACTTCCACCCGCAGTTCCGCGCCCACACGTTGAAGGTCTTCCTGGGCCATCATCTGGTCAGCGACCGGTCCGACGTGATGATGGTGACGACGCTGGGGTCCTGCGTGGCCGCCTGCGTGCACGACCCGGCGACGGCCATCGGCGGCATGAATCATTTCCTGCTGCCGGAGGTCCCGGAGTCCGAGGACGGCGGCGCCGGGGCGGCGGCGCGCTACGGCTCGGTCGCCATGGAGCGGCTGATCAACGAGCTGCTGTCCCGCGGCGCCCAGCGCACGCGGCTGGAGGTGAAGCTGTTCGGCGGCGCCCGCGTCATCGACTCCAGCTTCGACGTCGGCCAGCGCAACGCCGCCTTCGCGCTCGATTATGTGCGGCGGGAGGGTCTGAAGCTGGTCGGCCAGGACCTGGGCGGCGCCTCGGCCCGGCGCATCCACTACTTTCCCCACAGCGGACGGGCCATGCGCAAGATGCTGCGGCCCGAGGCGCTGTCGGAGACGGCGAACCAGGAACTGCATTTCCGCACCACCCTCCGGCAGCAGCCGATCGAGGGCGACGTGGAACTGTTCGGGGAGGACTGAGCCATGACACGCCCCATCCGCGTCGTGATCGTGGACGACAGCAGCCTGATGCGGGAGATGCTGAAGGCCATCATCTCCGAGGAGCCCGGAATCGAGGTGGTCGGCGTCGCCCGCGACCCCTACGAGGCGCGGGACGTCATCAAGCACACCAACCCCGACGTCGTCACGCTGGACGTGGAGATGCCGCGGATGGACGGGCTGTCCTTCCTGGAAAAGATCATGACGCTGCGCCCGACGCCGGTCGTCATGGTCTCCTCCCTGACCCAGGAGGGATCGGAGGCGACGATCCGCGCGTTGGAGATCGGGGCGGTTGACTGCGTGGCCAAGCCCGACGGCTCCGACGGCCACGGGTTCGAGGCGATGGCGTACGAGCTGATCGGCAAGATCCGCATCGCCGCCACCGCCCGCCTGTCGATGCGGCGCCCCCACCCCGCGACCGCCACCCTGCCGACGCCGCGCCGCGCCGGGTCGGGCACCCGCTTCATCGCCATCGGCGCCTCCACCGGCGGGGTGGAGCGCATCCGCGACGTGCTGGCCGTCATGCCCGCCGACTGCCCGCCCATCGTCATCACCCAGCATATGGGGCCCAGCTACGTCCCCAGCTTCGCCGCCCGGCTCGACCGCATCTCGCCACCGTCGGTGGAGGTCGCCACCCAGGGCGCCCCGCTGGTCCAGGGCAAGGTCTACATCGCCCCCGGCGACCGGCATCTGGTGATCATCCGCGACGCCCAGGGCTATTCCTGCCACATCCAGGACGGGCCGGCGGTCAGCGGCCACCGCCCGTCGGTGGACGTGCTGTTCTCCTCGGTCGCCAAGGCGGCGGGGGCGAACGCGGTGGGGGTGATCCTGTCCGGCATGGGCCGCGACGGTGCGTCGGGCATGCTGGCGATGCGCGACGCGGGGGCCTATACCATCGGCGAACAGGAATCGAGCTGCGTCGTGTACGGCATGCCGCGCGCCGCCCGGGAAGCCGGGGCGGTCGCCGTCGAACTGCCGCTGGCGCAGATACCGGCCGAGATGCTGCGCGCGTTCGACGCCATCGGCGAACACCGCACGCGCGCGAACTGAGGAGCAGCACCATGTCTTTCTACGGCCGCGCGCCCCACCTGGAAGCCGGACCGGAACCGCAGGAGCCGGGCCATCCGGGAAGCGGTTTGCCGGGAAGCGGTCTGCCCGGAAGCGGTCTGCCCGAAGTGGGCGAGAAGATTCCGTTGACCGGCGAGCTTCTGGCGACCTGGATGGGCTACGCCGATGTCCAGCGCCGCACGCTGGAGGTCATCCAGCACGAGCTGTCGCGCACCTCCACGACGGTGGAGGACGCCACGCTCGACCTGTCCCACCGCTTCCGCGAGCTGGCCGAGAAGGCCATGCAGCAGTCGGAGCGGGTGGAGCAGATCGTCGGCATGGCCGGTTCCGTCTCCATCGACGGCGAGCGGGTGCCGATGGACCAGCTCGTCACCGGCATGCAGCAGATGATCGCGGACATGATCGCGAACATCGTCACGCTGTCCCGCCACGCGATGAGCATGGTCTATCTGCTGGACGACGTGCAGAAGGACGTGTCGGAGCTGGAGAAATCCATCGGCGACATCGACGCCATCAACCGCCAGACCAACTTCCTGGCGCTGAACGCCACCATCGAGGCAAGCCGCGCCGGGGAGGCCGGCCGGACCTTCGCCGTGGTCGCGCAGGAGGTGCGCCACCTCTCCCGCTCCACCGGGGCGCTGGCCGACCGCATGCGCTCCAAGGTCACCGCGGTGGTGAAGGGCGTGCGCAACGGCCACGAGATCCTGCGCCAGATCGCCGACACCGACATGTCCCCCCAGATGCTCGCCAAGGAGCGGGTGGACAAGACCATGGACAGCCTGGTCGACCAGACCAACCATTTCCAGGCGGTGCTGGAAACGGCGGCGGCCGTGTCGACCGACATGTCCACCACCATCAGCCGCATGGTCACCGGGATGCAGTTCCAGGACCTGACCAAGCAGCGGCTGGAGGCCATCAACGACAGCCTCGCCATCATGGCGGAAGGCTTGAACGAACTCGAAAAACGCACCCGCGTCGAAATGCCCGCTTCCTTGGGGCCGCAGGTTCCGCAGGAATGGCTCGACGAACTGCTGGGCCGCTTCAAGCTGAGCGAGATGCGCCAGCGCTTCGTGCGCAAGCTGTTGCTGGAGGGGACGGCGCTGGACGAGCATGGCGCGCTTGACGTGAATGCCGGCCAGGACGACAGTTCCGGCGGCGACATCGAACTTTTCTGAGGTAGCGAACTTTCCCGAGGTTGAGGGATTTTCTGGAATCCTCAACCGCTCTTGCCCCATTCTGGCGTGGTCCCCAAAAGGCCACCCGCCACACGACCCTTCAGGAACACCGGACCGATGGACTACGGAATTGAGGACAAGGAGCAGGAGACCCTGGTTCGGTTGCGCGGTCGCCTGACCTTCAACGACCACGCCAAGCTGCGCGCCCTGATCCGCGAGATGCTGCAGAACAAGGCCAAGCGCCAGGTTCTGGACCTTTCCGCGCTGGAATTCGTCGACTCGGCCGGGATCGGCATGCTGCTGATCGCGCGGGAGGAGATGGCGAACGCGGACAAGCAGCTCGTCCTGCGCTCCGCCGCCGGTCAGGTCAAGCGCGTGCTGACCGTGGCCCAGCTCAACAAGATCGTGACGATCGAGGACTGATCCCCTTGGTCCCCTCCCCCACCCACGTCGCCGCCCTGCACGGCCTGGGCGTGCCGCCCGACCGGCTGGAAGGGCTGTCGGCGGCGCTCCGGCTTCCGCCCTGGCAGCCCGGCTCCCCGGCGGGGGAAGGATTCGGCCCGTCCGTTCTGCTGCTGGTGGGCGACGCCGACGCCGTCGAGGCGCCGGACTTCTGGCAGCGGCCCTATGGGGCCTGGATCGAGGTCGCCGGCCTGACCGACGCGCAGATCGCGGACGCCGCCGGGCGCGCCACCCGCGCCGACCTGTTCGCCTGCGTGACGACGGCGACCGCCAACCGGCTGCATCTGGCCGGGCGCATCCTGAACGCGCTGGCGGCGCTGCACCCCATGCCGGACGCCCAGCGCGACGACATGGAGCTGGCCCTGCACGAGGCCATCAGCAACGCGGTGGTCCACGGCAACCTCCAGGTCGAGGGCATGAAGGGGCTGAGCGTGGAGGCGCTGGAGCGCTTTTCCCACGATCTGGCCGCGCGCATGGCCGATCCCACCTTCGCCGGCCGCCGGATCGAGGTGGCCGTCTGGGTGGAGAGCGCCGCCGTGGTGGTGGAGGTCGCGGACGAGGGAACCGGCTTCGCCCGGCCGGAGCGCATCGATTACGGCGCTTCGGGCCGCGGGCTGGACCTGATTGCCGCCATCGTGGAGGAGCTTCAGCTTCTCGACGGCGGGCGGCGCATCCGCATGAGGTTCCCCCTCTGATGGACTCCGCCATCGCCGCCTGCCGCATCCTGGTGGTGGACGACACCGACTTCAACCGCACGCTGATCGGCGCCCTGCTCACCGAAGCCGGATTCGGGAACATCGCCTACGCCAGGGACGGCTTCGACGCGCTGGCCCAGATCGCGGCGCAGGCGCCGGATCTGCTGATCCTCGACATCATGATGCCGGGGATGGACGGGTTCGAGGTGTGCCGCCGCCTGCGCGCCGACCACGCCTACGCCGACCTGCCGGTCCTGGTGCAGACCGCCCTGTCGTCCAGCGACGACCGCAACCGGGCCTTCGCCGCCGGCACCACCGACCTGATCTCCAAGCCGCTGGACCGGATGGAGCTGGTGGCCCGCGTGCGCATCCACCTGGAGAACCGAGTGCTGATCCGCAACCTCCAGACCTACCGCGCGCGGGTCGAGGGGGAGCTGGCGATGGCGCGCTCCATGTACGACCATCTCCTGCCCTCCGCGTCCCTGCGCGCCTCGCTGAAGGAGAGCGCCGGGGTCGAGCTGCGGTCCCACACGGCGCTCTCCTCCGACATGGGCGGCGATCTCTGGGGGGTGCTGCCCTTGGCGGGCGGGCGGTTCGGGCTGTTCCTGCTGGACATGGCCGGGCGCGGCGTGTCGGCGGCGCTGAACGCCTTCCGCATGCACACGCTGATCCACGAGCTGGCGCCCCGTCTGGGCGAGCGGCCCGACGCCTTCCTGACCGAACTGAACGAGCGGGCCGTCAGCCTGCTGGAGCTTGGACAGCACGCCACGGTGATCTACGGCGTGGTGGACGGGGCTGCGGAGCGCTTCACCTACGCCGCCGCGGCGGCGGCCCCGCCGGTGCTGATCCCGCCGGCCCGGACTCTGCCGGACGGTGCGCCGCTGGCCTTCGGCGAGGGCGCCGGTCCGCCGGCGGGTGTCGCCGCCGGCACCCGCTACGAGGCGCGGACCCTGCCCTTCCCGCCGGACTCCGTGCTGGTCCTGCATTCCACCGCGGTGCTCGACGCGCTGGACGGCGCCGGCGGCGGCCTTGCCGGGCTGCTGCGGAGCGCGGTCGCGGAACGTACCGTCGCGGATGGCGGCGACGCCTTCGCGGCGGTGACCGCGGCCCTGGCCGCCGCGCAGGGCGAGGTGCCGCGCGACGACCACACGCTGGTCTGGATCGAGCGCGGGGGTGCCCGATGAGTGACCTGCTGGAGGCCCCGGGTCTGGAAACGGCCCGCGTCCTGGTGGTGGACGACAACCGCGTGAACCGCCACCTGCTT
This sequence comes from Roseomonas genomospecies 6, assembly GCF_008365375.1. Taxonomy (GTDB): domain Bacteria; phylum Pseudomonadota; class Alphaproteobacteria; order Azospirillales; family Azospirillaceae; genus Azospirillum. The sequence goes on from NZ_QOKW01000023.1 coordinate 54,238, forward strand.
CAGGCCCTGCTGGAGCGCGGCGGGGTCAGCCGGATCGACATGGCGGAGGACGGCAACGACGCGCTGGCCCGGCTGGACGCCTTCCAGCCCGACCTGATCCTGCTCGACCTGATGATGCCGAACCTGGATGGGTTCGAGATGTGCCGGCGCCTGCGCCAGATCCCCGCCTGGAAGGATCTGCCGGTCCTGGTGCAGTCCAGCCTGAACCGGGCGGAGGACCGCGCCAAGGCCTTCGCCGCCGGGGCCACCGACTATGTGACCAAGCCGATCAACGCGGTGGAGCTGCTGGCCCGCGTCCGCATCCATCTGCAGAACCGGACGCTCCTGCACGACCTCCAGCGCTTCCACGAGCGGACGGAGAGCGAGCTGTCGCTCGCCCGCAAGATGCAGGAACGGCTCATGCCCTCGCCGGAGCGGCTGGCCGAGGTGGAGGCGGCGGCGGGGGTGAGCATCGCCGCCCATTTCGCCCCCTCGTCGGAGCTGGGCGGCGACTTCTGGGACCTGCGGCACGACAGCGGGGATCGGGGCGGGGAACAGGGACCGGGCCGGACCATGCTCTACATGGTCGATTTCTCCGGCCATGGCGTGGGAGCGGCGCTGAACACCTTCCGCCTGCACGCGATCTGCCAGCAGATGGACGTGTCCGGCATGACGCCGGCAGCCTTCCTCTCCACGATCAACCGGCGGCTGTGCGCGCTGCTTCCCAACGGGCAGTTCGCCACGATGCTGGCCGGGGTGATCGAGCCGGCGGAGAACCGCTTCGTCTACGCCTCCGCCGGATCGACGCGCCCGATGGTCTGGGCGCCGGGCGATTCCGCGCCGCTGCTGGGCGACAGCGCCGGCCTGCCGCTCGGCCTGCTGGCCTCGGCGGAGTATGAGGAGCGCTCCGTTCCCCTGCCGCCGGGCGGACGCCTGTTCCTCTATTCCGACGGCGCCATCGAGATCCCGGTCGGCGACGACGTGCTGGACGAGCCGGGCCTCGCCGCCATGGTCGCCGAGCGGATGGGCGAGGCGGACGGTCACCGTTTCCTCGGCGGGCTTCTGGACCGCCTGCGCGCCGCCGGCCCCATCGACGACGACCTGACGGCGCTGCTGCTGACCCGCGCGGGTTGACATGCATGCACGTCTTCTGTGACGAATCCGGCGGGGCGGGACGGGACGACAGCCTGTTCCTGGCCGTCGCCGTGCCGCTGGCGGCGGACCGGGCGGCGCGCCTCATGAAGAGCTTCCGCAAGGCCACCGGGCTGCGCGGCGAGGTGAAGGGCAGCCGCCTGTCCGACCGCGACCGCGCCCTGTTCCTCGACCTTCTGGGCCGCAACGCCGTTCCAGCCGCCGCCGCCGCGGTGTGCAGCGGCCACGACCCGCTGGGCAACTGGGCCATCGGCGCCCTGGACGAGCAGGAGTTGTGGGCGGAGCTGATGGTGGAGTGCAGCCTGACCCTGGGGACCGGCGCCGCGGCGCTGGCGGTGACGGTGGACCGGCGCTATCACGGCTCGCAGGGCCAGCGCGCGCAGCGGCGGATCGCCGCGGCGCTCGCCAACCGCAGCGGGGCCAACCGCATCGCGGTCCAGTTCGTGGACAGCGCGGCCAGCGACGGCGTGCAGATCGCCGACATCCTGGCGAACACCGTCTACCGCGACCTGACCGCGGCGCGCGCCCGGCGCGGCTTCGCGGAAGGTTTGGCCGCCGGCCTCGTCGCCGTCCGCCCGCTGGAGTTGAAGGACCGGCGACCGCACTGGCTGGAACCGGTGACCGCCTGACGACCGTTGCCCGAACCAAAAGAGCCGCCCCGAGGGACGGCTCCTGATTGGGTGTCGGCGCGCCGCCGACGATCCCGCCTGAAGTCACTGACGGGGCCATACAGCCCCTCCTGAGCGGGCGGCGGTTGCGGTGCTTGCGCACGCTTACCACGACACCCTTCGAAGATAGGTCCGCCACCGGCGCCACGTCAAGGCGGCCCGTAACGGTGCGGGTTCCCGGCGCCGCGCTCCGCCCCTATGCTGCCGCCATGACCGCCCGCCCCCATTACGCTGACCGGCCCTTCCGGGCCGTTCTGGACACCAACATTCTCGTCGGCTACGCCCTGCTGGGCGCCGAGGTGCCGCGCCGCAGCATGGCCATCCACGGCAGCGTGGAGGCCGTTCGGCTCCGCGGAGCCGCCTTCGTGTCCGACGCCACGCTGGCCGAATTGCGGGAGGTGCTGATGCGCCCGGACTTCGACCGCTACCGCCCGGCGGAGGAGCGCGCCACCTTCCTCGCCACCTTTGCCGCGGAGGCCCGGCGGGTCGAGCCCGCGCCTGTCGGACGGCTGTGCCGCGACCCCGACGACGACATGTTCCTGGCCGTGGCTCTGGCCGCCGACGCCGACTGGCTGGTGACGGTGGACCGCCAGCTTCTGTCCGTTCGCCAAGTGGGCCGGACGCGCGTCCTGCGCCCCGAACGGTTCCTGGAAGCGGTCGCCTGATCCATTTATCCCCTCGCCGAGAACCCGCCGGAAAAGTTTCCGCTCGACTTCCGGCGCCCGTTCTCTAGAATGAAAAGAGAACACTTCGCAAACCACCGGTGAACGGATAGCGGGAAACCGGATGAGCACGCCCCTCCTTCAGCCTTCCCTGTTCGAAAGCCTGCCCGAGACGGAGCGGGCGCGCAAACCGGCGCGCCGGTCCCGCGCCACCACAGTGGCGGCGCCCGTGGCCGTCGATATGGTGCGGGAAGACGTTCCCCCGCCGGCTCCGACGGTGCCGCCCCTGACCTTGGCGCTCGTCCCCCCGCCGCCCGTCCCGATGGCCCCGCGCGCCGACTTCGACCCGGCGGCCCTGACGAACGCGGAGTTGCGGGCGCTGGTGCTGGCCCTGCCCGACCAGAAGCTGGCCCATCTGCTGGTCGAGGCGGCACGCGAGCTGAAGCGCCGCGCCGCCCCCGGCGCCTGGGACGAGGACGGGGCCGAGAATGGGGAGGACGGCCCCGCCGAACCGAACCCCCTGCTGCTGCGCGCCGCCCGTCAGGCGGTGGGGGAATTGTCGGGCGAGGACGGCTGACCACCCCAGGGTATACACACCCCGACACAAAATAATCCCTTCGCAAAGGATCGTTGCGTACCCCAACTTTGCGCTGTCGCCTCATCCCGATTCGGGAATGATTGCGCGACAAGACGCGCCTTTGTGTGCAATGATGTGTCTGAAGCCCGACCATCGGCGGCGCCTGCTTTTCCCTGGCGCGCTTCCCGAGGTCCGGGTCCAAAAGGAACGACCCGCGGGGAGGGTGCTTTGGACTGGATGACCTGGCTCCAGGAATGGGGCGATGCGTTCTATCCCCTGGCCTTCATATGGGCCTTTTTCGAAGGCGAGACCTTCGTCATTTTCGGCGGGATGGGCGCTCACCTTGGGTTCATCAACCTTTACTGGTTGGTTGCCGCCGTCTGGAGCGGCAGCTTCCTGGGCGACCAGTGCTATTTCTGGATCGGCCGCAAATGGGGCGGCAAGGCGCTGGCCCGCTTCCCGGCGGCGGAGGCCCGCGCGGCGCGCGTCCTCCATTGGCTGGAAGTCTATGGGGTCGGCTTCATCCTGGTCTTCCGCTTCCTGTACGGGGTGCGCAACATCGCCTCGGTCGCCGTCGGCACCTCGCGCATGCCCTGGCGCAAGTTCCTGTTCTGGAACTTCATCGCCGCGGGCATCTGGGCCTGGAGCTTCGCCGGGGCCGGCTACCTGTTCGGCGAGGCCGCCGCCGCCATCGGCGAGAACGGTCCGAAGATCCTTCTCCTCGTCGCGCTGGGCATCGGCGTCACGATCCTGGCGCTGAAGAGCGTGATGTGGGTCCGCCGCCGCTACGCCGCGTCCGAAACCCAGGCCTGAACCGGCACTCCCTCCAGGCATCGAAGCCGCCGCGGGCAACCGCGGCGGCTTTTTCCTTTCCATAGGCTTCCAAAGGCCCCCTCACGCCCGGCGGGCGATCCACACGGCGGTCAGGTCGTCGCGCAGCGGCAGGGTGGTGCGGGCGTAGAAGCGGTCGAGCAGCGGCCCCAGCGGGCGGGCGCGGTTGACGGCCATGGCGCCGCGCAGCAGGTCGGGCACCCCATCCTGCCCGATCGGGCCCCTGTCCGGACCCTTGTCCGGACCGCTGCATTCGATCAGCGCGTCGCTGTAGAGGAACAGGCACCCCCCGCGCGGCAGGCGCAGGCTGTGGTCGGCGTAGACGGCGCGGCGCGACGCGCCCAGCACCAGCCCCGCCGAGTCGAGAAGGCGGATCTCCCCGCCGACCGCCACCACCGGGTTCGGCGCTCCGGCGGAGGCGTAGGTCAGCGTGTCGGTGTGCAGGTCCAGGATGCCGAAGAAGGCCGTGGCGAACTGCCCGGTCGGCAACACGTCCTTCAGCGCGAGATTCAGCCCGGCCAACCATTCCGATGGCGGCACATGCTGCATGGGAAAGCGGTCGATCAGCGTGTGCAGGCGGAAGGTGTTGATGGCCGCGGTGATGCCGTGGCCGGCGAAATCGGCCAGCAGGAAGGCGACGCGGTGGCTGTCCAGCGGGTAGACGTTCCAGAAATCGCCGCCCAGTTCCGACGAGGTCTCGAAATGGGCGTCCAGCACCAGCTCGTACCGCTCGGCGACGGCCTGCAGCCGCTTCGGCTCGGGCAGCAGGGAAAGCTGCATCGCCTTGGCGTGCTTCAGCTCCCGCTCCACCCGCCCGCGGAAATTGGCGAGGTCGGTGAACAGCTTGCGCTTTTCGAGCTGGTGACGGACGCGGGCGACGCATTCCCCCGGCCGGATCGGCTTGGAGATGAAGTCGCTTCCCCCGGCCTCGAAACAGCGCACCTGCTCCTCGTCGCTGTCCAGCGCGGTCTGGAACAGGATCGGCAGTTCCTCGTGGGTCAACCGCTCGCGCAGGCGCCGGCACATCTCCAGCCCGTCCATCACCGGCATGTTGACGTCCAGCAGGACGAGGTCGGGCCGGAAGCTCTCGACCTTGCGCAGCCCTTCCACGCCGTTCTCGGCGAAGTCGATCTGCGTCAGCCCGGCGCGGCGGATCATCAGGGACAGCGATTTCCTGTTGAACTCGTTGTCGTCAACGATCAGGACACGGCTGGCGGCGAGCGAAATGGCCATGCGCGGACCCGCCCGCCCGTCACAGGTCGAACTGCAGCAGGGTGCAGCGCCCGCCGTCGGTCACGTTGATCCGCCGGGCCAGCGCCCGCATGAACAGGAATCCGCGTCCCGAATGGGCGCCGCTGTCGGTGTCCCGCGGCAGGGCCGTGGTGTCGAACCCGTTGCCCTGATCCACGACTGCGATGATCAGGGTCTCTCCGTTCCAGCGCGCGAAGATGTCGATCCGCCGCTGCCGCGCCGCGCCATCGCCCAGCCGCTCGCGCAGCAGCCGGCTGAACAGGCGATAGCCTTCCGGCTGTTCCTTGGTGGCGCTGGGAATGCCCAGATTGCCGTGGACGATGGCGTTGGCGATGGCCTCGTGCAGGCACAGCTCGATGTTGCCGCGCCGCTCCGGCGTCAGCACGCCGCGCCGCGCCAGCTCGTCGCAGACCAGCACCGCGCATTGCAGGCCATAGGCCGTGCCGGTGGTCAGCGACAGATAGAACCCCTGCTCCACCGGCGGAGCGCCCAGCCAGTCGGCGTCGAGCGTGCCGGTGCCGTCCTCCCGCTCCGTCAGCTCGACCGTCAGGAAGCTGTTGAGCCCGAAGGCGTCGCGCACGATGTCCCGGTCGGCCCTGGCCAGCAGCACCGCGGCGGCGAAGCGGTCCGCGCCGTCTCCCGTCAGGCCGAAGCGCGCGGCGACCCGCGCGGCGACGTCCGCCGGCACGCGGTTCCGCACCACGCTGAAGGGGCGCACCTCGCCGGTGGCGTCGGCGGCCGGGCAGGCGGGCGAAGCAGCGGAGCCGTTCATGTCCCGCTCACTCCTCGATGGTGACGATTTCACCGATCCGGGCCAGATCGAAGGAGCGCCGCACATCGCCGCGCAGCTTGCGGACGATCATCTTGATGTTGCGCTGCTCCGCCTCCTCCTGAAGGATCAGCAGCATGCCGAGCCCCGCGGAGTCGATGAAGTCCAGCGCCTCCATGTCCAGGATGAAACGGCGCGCGTCCCCGTTCAGCAGGTCCACGATGTCGGGAAGGCTGTCGTGGTCGGTGAACTCCAACCGGCCGCTCAGGAGCACCTCGATGGTTTCGGGAGAACGGCGCACCTGGAAGTTCATGACATCCTCTTGTGTTGCACCGCCGCAGCGGCTCCCGCGAACAGTAGTGCAAGGCTGCGGACCCCTCAAGCTTCAAGCGTCCATTGCGTCACTTTCTCCAACTAGGGAAAGAATTTTCACGAGCCTCACACTATGGACGACCTGCCCGCCTTGAGAGTACAACCGAAGGACCCGGGATGGCGGCGCCGTGCCGCCGGGCCGCCCCGGGTGCGGCCCCGGGTTCGGAATGCCCTTCATGACGGTGATCGAGCAGGCGTGGAAGACGGTGCCGACGGTGTCGGCAAAGTTCCTGCTGATCCTGATTCCGATCCTGATGCTGACCACGCTGGGCTTTTCCTCGATCTTCTTCTACGGCAAGTACAAGGATCTGCGCGGCGCCCTGCGCGACCGGATCGAGGCGGTGGCGGAGATCAACGCCGTCGCCCTGTCCTCCAGCCTGTGGGCCGTGGACGTCCCGGCCATCCGCAACATCATCCAGGCGATCTCCGTCAACCGCGAGCTTTTGTGCATCGAGGTGGCGGATGAACTGGCCGACGGCTATTTCGCCTGGCCCGACGCCGACTGCCGCCCCTTCGCCGGGCGCCCCTTCGAAGGGCACGACTCCGTGCGCCGTCCGATCCAGGTGCAGAACCGGCGTCTCGGCACGCTGACGCTCCATTTCTCCTACGCCTCGGTGGACGAGCAGATCCGGCAGGAGATGGTCAACACCCTGTGGCTTCTGCTGCTGATGCTGGTCGGCACGCTGGTCACCGCCCTGACCGCGCACCGGCTGACCATCGGCGTGCCGCTGGGCCGGCTGATCGCGTCGATCCGCACCGCGGAGCAGGAGCATCTGCGCCAGCCCGTGCACTGGTCCTCCGCCGACGAGCTGGGGCGGGTGATCGCCGCCTACAACGGCATGCTGACCCGCCTGGACGAGGAGGAGGCCGCCCTGCGCCAGAGCGAGGAGCGGCTGGGGCTGGCCATCGCCGCCACGCGCTCCTCCGTCTGGGACTACGACCTGCGGACCGGCCAGTATTGGTGGTCGAAGGAGTTCCCGGCCCTGCTGGGTTACGGTCCGGCCGAACTGGCGATGACCGTGGCGACGTGGGAATCGCTGATCCACCCGGACGAGCGGAGGCAGGTCATCGCGCAATCCCGCAATCGCATGCGCAACGAGGACAGCGCCTACGCCACCGTCTACCGCATGCGGCGGCGCGACGGGGGGTGGATCTGGATCGAGGACCGGGCGACCGCCCTGCGCGACGCCGAAGGCACGGCGGTCCGGCTGACCGGCACCATGTCCGACGTGACGGAGCGCATGCAGGCCGAGCGGGACCTCGCCCGCGAGCGGAACATCCTCCAGATCACGCTCGACAACACCGACCAGGGCATCATCATGGTGGACCGCAACCTGCGGGTCGTGATGTCCAACCGCCGCGCGGCGGAGCTTCTGGACGTGCCGGCGGGATTCCTCGCCCGCAACCCGCTGTTCCCGGAGATCGTGCGGCTCCAGCGCGCCCAGGGCGCCTTCGAGGATTTCAGCATCGACCCCGACCTGGAGTTGGACGAGACCGCGGTGGTGCCCGACCAGCCCTTCGCCTTCAAGCGGCGGCGGCCCGACGGCACGATCATCGAGGTGCGGTCCAATCCCCTGCCGGAGGGCGGCTTCGTCCGCACCTTCACCGACGTGACGGTGGAGGCGCGCTCCGCCGAGGAGGTGTTCCACGCCATGGAGGCGCTGGAGGCCGCCTACGCCGACCTGAAGGAAACCCAGGACAGCCTCGTCCAGGCGGAGAAGATGGCCTCGCTCGCCCTGCTGGTGGCCGGCGTCGCGCACGAGATCAACACGCCCGTGGGCATCGCCTACAGTTGCTCGACCCATCTGGCGTCGAAGACGCGGGACCTCACCGACGCCTTCGGGAAGGGCGCCATGAAGAAGTCCGACCTGACCGCCTACGTCGCGGCGGCGGGCGAGGCCTCGCGCCTGATCGAACAGAACCTGACCCGCGCGGCGGAGCTGATCCAGAGCTTCAAGCGCGTCGCCGTGGACCAGACCAGCCAGGAGCGCCGCCGCTTCGACCTGCACTCCTATCTGGAGGAGATCATCACCTCGCTGGGGCCGCGCCTGCGCAAGAGCCCGCACAAGGTGACCATCGCCTGCCCGGAGGGCATCACCCTGGACGGCTATCCCGGCGCGCTCAGCCAGGTCATCACCAATCTGGTCATGAACGCGCTGACCCACGCCTTCCCCGACGGGCGCGAGGGGCGGATGGAACTGACCGTGGAGGAGCTGCCGGAGGGCGAGCTGGACATCCGCTTCTCCGACGACGGGGTCGGCATCGCCCCGGACAATCTGCCGAAGGTGTTCGAACCCTTCTTCACGACCAAGCGCGGCACCGGGGGCAGCGGGCTCGGCCTTCACATCGTCTTCAACCTCGTGACGCAGTCGCTGGGCGGGCGGATCTCGGTGGAGAGCCCGGCTTCCGGCCACCCCTCCAACGGGGGAACCGCCTTCACCCTGCGGATTCCCACCACGGCCCCCCGGATGTCCGGGACCGCGGGGAATGCCCCCGAAACCGACGACGCATGACGGACGCAGCATGACCGACGACCTGATCATGCCGGACAACGACGAAATCCTGTTCGCCGACGAGGAGGGCGACGCCGGGGACCGCATCGCGCCCTGGCCCGTCCTGGTGGTGGACGACGAGGAGGACGTCCACTCCATGACGGCCCTGCTGCTGGCCGACGTGGAGTTCCAGGGCCGCCGGCTGGACCTGATCGGCTGCCGTTCCGCGGCGGAGGCCCGCGCCGTGCTGCGCAACCGGCACGACATCGCCGTCATCCTCCTGGACGTGGTGATGGAGGAGGACGACGCCGGGCTGAAGCTGGTCCGCTGGATACGCGGCGAACTGGCCAACCTGGAGGTCCGCATCATCCTGCGCACCGGCCAGCCGGGGCAGGCGCCGCAGCGCGACGTGATCGTCGGCTGCGACATCAACGACTACAAGTCGAAGGCCGACCTGTCGGCGGAGGGGCTGTTCACGGCGGTGATCGCGGCGCTGCGCGCCTACGACTACATCCGCTCCATCGAGACCAAGGTGGCCGAACGCACGCACGAGCTGCGGCAGGGCCGCGAGCAGATGCGCGCCATCCTGGAATCGAGCCCGGTCGGCGTCTGCGCCTACACGCAGGACGGCGTCCTCGTCATGTGCAACGACCGGCTGGTGCATCTGCTGGGCGTGCCGAAGGACCGGCTGGCCGGCGTCTCCATCGCCGCCCTCTTCATCGAACCGGACAACACCGAGGCGCACGAGACCCACTGGACCTTCTTCCGCCGCGCCCTGCGCGACGCCGAGGTGCGGGTGCGGCGGGCCGACGGTTCGACCTTCTGGGCGCTGGTGTCGGTGGACCCCACGACGCTGGACGGGCGCCCGGTCTATCTCGCCTGGGTCTACGACATCACGCGGCGCAAACTGGCCGAGCGCCAGATGGAGGTCGCCAAGGAACAGGCGGAGCAGGCGAACTCCGCCAAGTCCGTCTTCCTCGCCACCATGAGCCACGAGATCCGCACGCCCATGAACGGCGTGCTGGGCATGCTGGAGCTGCTGGAGCGCACGGCGCTGGACGCCGGGCAGCGCGACACCGTGGCGACCATGCGGGAATCGGCGGCCTCGCTGCTTCGGATCATCGACGACATCCTCGATTTCTCGAAGATCGAGGCCGGCAAGATGGACCTGGAGCAGGTGCCGGTCTCCATCCCCGCCCTGGTCGAAGGGGTGGCCGACACGCTGGCCCCGGCGGCGCGGGCCAAGGGGCTGGCGCTGCTGACCTATGTGGAACCGGCGATCCCGCCGGCCCTGACCGGCGACCCGGTGCGGCTGCGCCAGATCCTGTTCAACCTGTGCGGCAACGCCATCAAGTTCACCGAACGCGGGCGCATCGTCGTGCAGGCCACGCTGACGGCGGAGCGGGACGGCATCGCCCGGCTTCGCATCGAGGTGGCGGACACCGGAATCGGTATTTCCGAGACGGCGCGCAACCAGCTCTTCCAGCCCTTCACCCAGGCGGAAAGCTCGACCGCCCGGCGCTTCGGCGGCACCGGGCTGGGCCTGTCGATCAGCCGGCGGCTGGTCGCGCTGATGGGCGGAGAGATCGGGGTGAACAGCGCGCCGGGGGCGGGCTCCACCTTCTGGGTGGACCTGACGCTGGCCGCCGCGGCGCCCCCCGCTCCGCCCGAGCCCGCCGCATCGGCGGAGGAACCGGACCTCTCGGGCTTGACGGTTCTGGTCGGTCTGCCGGAATCGGTGGAGCGCCGGATCGTCGCCCGCTATCTGGAGGCCGCCGGGGCGCGCGTGCTGACCGCCGGGGAACCGGGCGCCCTGGCCGAACAGGCCCGCCTGGCGCAGGCGGAGCGCGGCGCGCTGAACGTCGTGGTGGTGGACGAGGCGCTTCACACCCCCGCCGCCGCCCAGGCGCCGCAATTGCTGGGCCGCCGCGTCGGAGAGCCGCGGGTGCCCACGGTTCTGCTGCAGGACCCCGCGGACAGCGGCGACCGCGGCACGGGCGGGCCGGTGCCGGTGAGCCGCCCGGTCCGCCGCGCCCCCCTTGTGCGCGCCGTGGCGGTGGCCACCGGGCGCGCCATGCCGGACCCGGTGCCGTCCGATGGCCCGCCGGCCGAGGAGCCCGGCGCCCCGATGAACCTGGAGGGCGCCATCGCCGAAGCGGAGGCGCTCGGGCGGCTGATCCTGGTTGCGGAGGACAACGCCGTCAACCGCAAGGTCCTGAAGATGCAGCTTTCCACCCTGGGCCACATGGCGGAGATGACCAACGGCGGGGCGGAGGCGCTGGCCGCGCTGGAGCGGCGGCGCTACGCCCTGCTGCTGACCGACATCCAGATGCCGGAGATGGACGGGTTCGAGTTGACCCGCCGCATCCGCGCGGCGGAGCGGACGAGCGGCGAGCATCTGCGGATCGTCGCGCTGACCGCCAACGCCGCCCCGGCGGACATCGAAAGCTACCGCGCGGCGGGCATGGACGAGGCGGTGAGCAAGCCGCTGGATCTCGCGAAGCTCGCCGCTGTGCTCGACCGCTTCCTGCCGCCCGCGCTTCCAATCCCGTCGCCCGTCGCCCCCGCCCCTTCCCCGCCGGTGTCCGATGAACCTGCCGTGGACCTCGACGTGCTGCGCCGGCTCTGCGGCGACGACCGGGCGCTGATGGACGAGCTGCTGAACGATTTCGCCGGGATCGGGCGCCACATCGCCGACGAATTGGGCGCCGCCGCCGCCGCGCGGGACGGGTCGGCGGTCCGCGCCGCCGCCCACAATCTGAAGGGCTGTTCCCGCAACGCCGGGGCGAAGCCGCTCGGCGACGCGGCGCAGGCGCTGGAGCAGGCGGTGACGGAGGATGCCTCCTGGGACCGGGTGGCGGCGCTGGCCGCGGCGGTGGAGCGGGCGATGCAGGCGGTGGAACGCTTCGTCGGCGAACCGCCATCCCCCTGAAGCCATCCCCCTGAAGCCATCCCCCTGAATGCCCTCCCCGACACCCATTGTCCGTTCGACGCGGCGCCCGATTGGGGTATCGTCGCCGCGACCCGTCACGCCGCGAGACGCGCATGAACCGCCGCCAGTTCTCCAGCCTGCTTTTCTCCCTGCCGGTGCTTCCCTATGCGGCTCCGATCGCCGCCCAGGAGAAGGTCCCCGCCCTGGGGGAGGAGCTGACACCCTTCGGCGCGGTGCGGGGTCCCAGCCGGACGCGGGCCGTTCCGCCCTGGAAGGGAGGGTTGACCCGCCTTCCCGGCGACTGGAAACCGGGCGACCGCCTGCCCGACCCCTTCGACGAGGACGGGCGCTGGTTCACCGTGGGACCGGCGGAGCTGGAGCGCTACAAGGTCCGGCTGTCCGGCGGGCTCCAGGCGATGCTGAGCAAATATCCGTCCTTCGAGATCCCGGTCTTCCCCAGCCGCCGCAGCGCCGCCGCCCCCCAGCGGGTCTACGACGAGTCGATCGCGAACGCCGGGCGCGCGAAGCTGGGCGAGAACGGTTTGGCGCTGAGCGGGGCGCGGGTGGGCGTGCCCTTTCCCATCCCGGCCAACGGCGTGCAGGCGATGTGGAACCACATCCTGCGCTGGCGGGGGAATTCCTTCAGCCGCACCGGCGCCACCATCCTGCCGGAACCCGGCGGCATCTACACCGCGGCGGTCCACCGCGAGGACTGGCAGTCCAGCTACGCCGCCGGGATCGACGGCGGGCGCCCCTTCCACTACCGCCGCGCCACCCTGATGCCGAAGGCGGAGGCCGGGACCACTCTTCTGCTGCACGGCACGCTGAACCCCATCCAGACCGGCTTCGCCGCCTGGTACCGTCAGGGTGAGACCGGCAAGCCCGTCCGCGCCCCCGATTTCGTCTACGACACGCCGGACCCGGCCAGCGGCGGCATCCGCACCGCCGACATGCTGGATATGTTCAGCGGCCCGCTGGACCGGTTCGATTTCGCGCTGGTGACGCGGCGGGAGATGTATGTGCCCTACAACGCCAACCGCATGAACACGCCCGGTCTGGCGCCGGTGGACTTCCTGTGGCTGGGCCACCCCAACCCGCAATTCCTGCGCTACGAGATGCACCGGGTCTGGATCGTGGAGGCGCGTCTCAAGTCCGGCTTCCGCCATGCCCTGCCCGAGCGCACCTATTATCTGGACGAGGATTCCTGGCAGATCGTGATGGCCGACCATTACGACGCCAACGGCGATCTGGTCCGCTATGCGGAGGCGCACGGGGTCGCCTATCCCCAGGTGCCCGTCTTCGCCCCGGCGCTGGAGATCACCTACGATCTCTCCGGCGACCGCTATGTGGTGAACGGCCTCGACAACCAGCTCGCCCCGCCGGATTTCGCCAAGACCCTGCGGCCCGAGGACTTCGCCCCCGACACGCTGGAACGCAAGCGACGGCGCTGGTGAGGCCATTTGAATCTAAAGCGAACGGACGTTCGCTTCAGTGCCGGACCGGACCGGCCACCCACTGGCTGACGATGGTTTCCGCCTGGAAGGGCGGGGTTTCCGGATGGTGGTAGCGGAAGACGGTCACCGCGGCCTCCAGCGCGTAGCGCTCCGGCTGGCCGCAGTCGCACAGGCCGGCGTAGCAGCGCTGGACCGCGTCGCGGCAGTTCAGGGTCACCGCCGGGTAGGGATCGATCGTCAGCCAGCGCATGTTCTTCATGGACGCTCCCCATTTCCCTCGGAATTGCCGTCCATGGCATCGCCGTCAAGAGGGCCGCCGTCGAGCGGAACGCCGTAGATCTCCAGCCGGTGACCGACGATGCGGTAGCCCAGCTCCCCCGCGATGCGCTCCTTCAGCGCCTCCAGCTCCGGGCTGGCGAATTCGATGATCCGCCCGCTGCGCGTGTCGATCAGGTGGTGGTGGTGGTCGGTGGACGCCTCTTCATAGCGGGCGCGCCCGTCGCCCAGGTCCACCTTCTCGATCACCTGCGCGTCCTCCAGGAGGCGCATGGTGCGGTAGACCGTGGCGATGGAGATGCGCGGGTCGATCAGAACGGCGCGGCGGTGCACCTCCTCCACGTCGGGGTGGTCTTCCGATTCCGACAGAACCTGGGAGATGACCCGGCGCTGGCCGGTCATCTTCAGTCCCTTCTCCAGGCACAAGGATTCGAGCCGCGACGTCATTGCCCCACCGCCTTTGCCATCCGTTCCGGCGCCGGACCCGGCGAACCGGAGCGCCATGCTGCAACGCCCACCATAATACTGAAATTCATTCGCAATCCCATAGCCCGTCCTTTCGACCGGGAATTCGCGTGTCAAAAAGCCGCAGCCACCGAAGGGACGCCCCGCCGCCCCGACCGTCCACCGGAACCGCCGCCCGGCATAGCGACATTTCCGGTCCGGAACAGGGCGAAGGTCCTTGTTTGCTTGCCAAACGCCACCCCACGCCCTATGTGTGGGCGGTCGATTTTGCTTTGGGGCTGCCGGCTCCTCGTCGTCCCGGTACCGGCGCCGTTGCGCCTTCCCACGGTGAATTGATGGCTCCGCGCACTCCCGCGGCGGAGCGCCCCAAGCCACGCCGCCCCCGGCACCGTCCGGGCACGGCCAAGGTGCAGCCTCTCTTCACGTGACCAGGACCCATTCCGTATGACCGAATTCAGTGGCCTCGGCCTGATCGAGCCCCTTCTGCGCGCCGTCGCCGAAGAGGGTTACCAGACCGCCACGCCGATCCAGGCCGGCGCCATCCCCGTTCTTCTGGAAGGCGGCGACGTGCTCGGCCTCGCCCAGACCGGCACCGGCAAGACCGCCGCCTTCACCCTGCCGATCCTCCAGCGGCTGTTCGAGAACAAGAAGCGCGTGCAGGCCAAGGCGCCGCGCGCCCTGATCCTGACGCCGACGCGCGAACTGGCCCTTCAGATCGGCGAGAGCTTCCGCACCTATGGCCGGCACCTGCCGATCCGCCGCACGGTGATCCACGGTGGCGTCGGGCAGAGCCCGCAGGTCGCAGCCCTCACCCGCGGCACCGACGTGCTGGTCGCGACGCCGGGCCGCCTGCTGGACCTGATGGCCCAGAAGCAGTGCGTGCTCGACCAGGTCGAGATCTTCGTGCTGGACGAGGCCGACCGCATGCTCGACATGGGCTTCATCCGCGACGTCCGGAAGGTGGTCGCGGTCCTGCCGAAGCAGCGCCAGACCCTGCTCTTCTCCGCCACCATGCCGGACGGCGTGGTCGAGCTGGCGCACAGCATCCTGACCGACGCCGAGCGGATCGAGGTGGCGCCCCAGTCCACCACGGTGGAGCGCATCGCCCAGCGCGTGCTGTTCGTGGAGCGCGCCGACAAGCGCCGCCTGCTGGCCGACCTGCTCCAGGACGACGCCATGGGGCGGACCATCGTCTTCGCCCGCACCAAGCACGGCGCCGACCGCATCGCCGACCATCTGAAGAAGGCCGGCGTCCCGGCGGACGCGATCCACGGCGACAAGTCGCAGTCGGCCCGCGTGCGCGCGCTGGAGTCCTTCCGCAGCGGCGACCTGAAGGCGCTGGTGGCGACCGACATCGCGGCGCGCGGCATCGACATCGACGGCATCACGCACGTCATCAACTTCGATCTGCCGAACGAGCCGGAAAGCTACGTCCACCGCATCGGCCGCACCGCCCGCGCCGGCACCGACGGCAGCGCGGTGTCCTTCTGCGACGCGGAGGAGGTGGCTTATCTGAAGGCCATCGAGAAGACGATCCGCCAGCCGGTCCCGGCGGACCACGACCATCCCTATCACGCGGCGGTGGTCGCGGCGATCCACGCCTCTTCCGCCAAGCCGCCGAAGCCGGCGCCCAAGCAGCCCCGTCCGGGCCGCGGCCAGCCGCAGCAGCAGCAGCCGGGCGGCAACAAGCCGCAGGGCCAGAAGGCTCACGCGCCGAAGGCCCAGGGTCCGAAGCCGCAGGCGCCGCAGGGGGCGCGGGTTGCCGGCGCCACCGGCGACCAGCCGATGAAGGCCAAGGCGTCCGTCAACCAGCAGAACCGCCACAATCGCCGCCCCGCCCCCCATGGCGGCGCGCAGGGCGGTGGGCGGAACGCGGCGTAGGCACTGCGGCGGCCCCCTCCCTAACCCTCCCCCGCGTTGCGGGAGAGGGAGGGACCCACGCGCCAGCGTGGGAGGGAGGGGGCACTCAATCCGCCAGCCTCCGCCCCGTCTCCGCGTCGAACAGGTGCAGCGCGTCGGGCGGCGCGCCGACGCGCAGGGTTTCGCCCTCGCGGCAGAACGGCAGGCCGGAGACGCGGACCACCAGCGCCTCCCCGTCCGGCAGGCGGCCATAGACCACCGTGTCGGCGCCCAGGGCCTCCACCAATTCCACCGAGACGATCAGTGGCCCGTCGCCGGGTGTGACGGCCAGATGCTCCGGCCGGACGCCCAGCTTGACCGGACGACCGGCCATGTCGGGCCGCGGACGCGGCAGGACGAAGGCGGTGCCGCCGGGCAGAGCCACCCCCTGCCCGTTTCCGTCGAAGCGCGCGTCCAGCACATTCATCGGCGGTGAGCCGATGAAACCCGCCACGAACAGGCTGGCCGGGCGCTGATAGACCTCCAGCGGCGTGCCAACCTGCTCCGCCACCCCGTGGTTCATGACGAGGATGCGGTCGGCGAGCGTCATCGCCTCCACCTGATCGTGCGTCACGTACAGGCTGGTGATGCCCAGCCGGTCCTGAAGCCGTTTGATCTCCACCCGCATCTGGGTGCGCAGCTTGGCGTCCAGGTTGGACAGCGGTTCGTCGAACAGGAAGGCGGCGGGTTCGCGCACGATGGCCCGGCCCATGGCGACGCGCTGGCGCTGCCCGCCCGAAAGCTGGCTGGGGCGGCGGTCGAGGAAGCGGTTCAGCTCCAGGATCTCCGCGGCCTTCGCCACGCGGGCCCGGATCTCGTCCTTGGGCAGCCCGCGGATCTTCAGCCCATAGGCCATGTTGTCGAACACGCTCATGTGCGGGTAGAGCGCGTAGTTCTGGAACACCATGGCGATGTCGCGGTCCTTGGGCTCCAGCCCGTTGACCACCCGCCCGCCGATGGCGATCTGCCCGCCGGTGATGCTCTCCAGCCCGGCGACCATGCGCAGCAGCGTGGACTTGCCGCAGCCCGAGGGACCGAGCAGCACGAGGAACTCCCCGTCCGCGACCGCGATGTCGATGCCCTTGATGGCCTCGACGGAGCCGTAGGACTTGCGGACCTGATTCAGATCGACCGTTGCCATGTTCGTTATTTCTCGCTGTCCACAAGGCCCTTGACGAACCAGCGCTGCATCAGCACCACCACCGCCACCGGCGGCAGCATGGCCAGCACCGTCGTCGCCATGATGAGGTTCCAATCGGTCGCGGCCTCGCCGTTGCCGATCATCTTGGTGATGCCGATGACCACCGTCTCCATCTCCGCACTGTTGGTGATCAGCAGCGGCCACAGATACTGGTTCCAGCCGTAGATGAAGAGGATGACGAACAGCGCCGCGATGTTGGTGCGCGACAGGGGAAGCACCACGTCCACGAAGAAGCGCAGCGCCCCCGCCCCGTCGATCTTCGCGGCCTCGATCAGCTCGTCCGGGATGGTCAGGAAGAATTGCCGGAACAGCAGCGTCGCCGTGGCCGACGCGATCAGCGGGATGGTCAGCCCGGCGTAGCTGTCGATCAGGCCGAGATTCGCCACCACCTCGTAGGTCGGGATGATGCGCACCTCCACCGGCAGCATCAGCGTGATGAAGATCATCCAGAAGAAGACCATGCGCAGCGGGAAGCGGAAGAAGGCCACCGCGTAGGCCGAGATGATCGAGATGGCGATCTTCCCCAGCGCGATGACCAGAGCCATCACGAGGCTGTTCCACATCATGATGCGCACGGGCGTGTGCATGACGCGGTTGCCCTGCGACTCGCTCCAGGCGGAGGCGTAGTTGTTCAGCATCTCCCCGCCCGGCGTCAGCGGCAGGTTGCCGCGCCCGATGGTGGCGGCGTCCCAGGTGGAACCGATGACCGTCACGTAGATCGGGAAGGCGAAGACCAGAACGCCCAGAGTCAGGACGAGGTACGGGACCATGTCCATCAGGCGCCCGCCGGAGCGCGGGTTGGCGCGGTCGGGGTTCATGAGTAATGCACCTTGCGCTCGACGAAGCGGAACTGGATGGCGGTCAGCGCGATGACGATGACCATCAGGATCACCGACTGCGCCGAGGAGCCACCGAGGTCGTGGTTGACCACGCCGTCCTGGTAGACGCGGAAGATCAGCGTTTCCGTGGCCTTGCCCGGCCCGCCATGGGTCAGGGCGTGGATCGTGCCGAAGGTTTCGAAGAAGGCGTAGACGATGTTCACCACCAGCAGGAAAAAGGTCGTCGGCGACAGCAACGGGAAGGTGATCGTCCAGAAGCGCCGCACCGGCCCGGCCCCGTCGATGCTCGCCGCCTCCAGGACGGAGCGCGGGATGGCCTGCAGCCCGGCCAGGAAGAAGATGAAATTGTAGGAGACCTGCTTCCAGCTCGCCGCCAGGATGACCATGGTCATCGCCTGCCCGCCGTTCAGCCGGTAGTCCCAGGCGTAACCGAGGTTGTTCAGCGCGCGGCCCAGGATGCCGATGTCCGGGTTGAAGATGAACATCCACAGCACCGCCGCCACCGCGGGCGCCAGCGCGTAGGGCCAGATCAGCAGCGTCTTGTAGGCCGCCGCCGCCCGTATCCTCGAATCGGCCAGCACCGCCAGCCCCAGCGCGGAGGCCAGCGACAGGGCGGTCACCGACGCGCTGAAGACGATGGTGGTCTTCACCGTCTCCAGATAGTTCGGGTCGCTCAGCACCGCCTCGAAATTCTCGAACCCGACGAACTGGCTGCGCAGCCCGAAGGCGTCCTGGAGATGCACCGACTGCCACAGCGCCTGCGCCGCCGGCCAGATGAAGAAGATCAGCGTCACCGCCACCTGCGGCGCCAGCAGCAGATAGGGCAGCGCCCTGTTGTCGAAAATCACGCGACGTTGCATGAAACCCTTCGATTGCTCCCGGTTCTTTCAGCCCTCTCTCGCCCCGGGAGAGGGAAGGGACCCGCCCGCTTCGCGGGCACCCTCTCCCCGGAGGGGAGAGGGGACAAGCCACAGAACCGCTCAGTTCTTGTTGGCGCGCTCGAAGTTGCGCAGGACCGTGTCGCCCCGCTTCACCGCGTTGTCCAGCGCCTGCTGGGCGGTCTGCTGGCCCTGGAACGCCTTCTCCATCTCCTCCTGGATGATGTTGCGGATTTCCGGCAGGTTGCCCAGCCGCAGGCCCATGGTGTTCTCCGTGGTGGCCGTGCGGGTGAGCTGCTCCGCCGGCACCTCGGCGCCGGGGTTCTTGTCGTAGAAGCCCTCCTTCTTCGCCAGCTCGAAGCCCTGGAGCGTCACCGGGACGTAGCCGGTGTCCATGTGCCACTTGGCGTCCACCTCCGGGCGGGCGAGATGGCTGAAGAAGGCGGCGACGGCCTTGTACTCGTCGGCGGTGCGCTTGGGCGAGGTCATCACCCAGAAGGCGGCGCCGCCGATGATCGAGTTCTTCGGCGAGGCGATGGCGTCCGGCCAATAGGGCAGCGGCGCGGCGCCCCAGTTGAACTTCGCCTCCTTCACGATGCGCCCGCGCAGGCCGGACGAGGCCTGGATCATCGCGCATTCGCCCGACGGGAACAGCGAGTCCGCGGCGTTGTCGCGCCCGCCGTAGCGCAGCGCCCCTTCCTTCTGGAGATCGATCAGCGTCTGGAGATGCTTCACGAAGAACGGGTCGTTGATCTTCAGCGTGGCGTTCAGCCCGCCGAAGCCGTTGGCCTGCGACGCGAAGGGCTTGTCGTGGAGCGCGCCGACCTGCTCGAACTGGGTCCAGGTCGGCCAGGAGAAGGTCATCGGGCAGGTCACGCCCGCCGCCTTCAGCTTGCGCGCCGCATCGGCCACCTCCGGCCAGGTCGCCGGGGGCTTGTTCGGGTCGAGCCCGGCCTTCTGGAAGGCGTCCTTGTTGTAGAAGGTGATGGTGGTGGAGCTGTTGAACGGCAGGGCCATCATCTTGCCGTCCTTGGAGCTGTAATAGCCCCGGACCGCCGGAATGTAGGCCGCGGAATCGAAGCCCGAGCCCGTCTCGCTCATCAACTGGTGCACCGGCTTGATGGCCGGGCCGGCGGACAGCATGGTGGCGGTGCCCACTTCGAACATCTGCACGACGTGCGGGGCGTTGCCGGCGCGGAAGGCGGCGATGGCCGCCTGCATCGTCTCCGGATAGCTGCCCTTGAAGGTCGGGTTGACCTGGACCTTGTCCTGGCTGTCGTTGAAGCCCTTCACCACCTGCTCGAGCTGGCCGCCGAGCGGCTGGGGAAGGCCGTGCCAGAATTCGATGACGGTCTTCTGCTGGGCATGGGCGGCGCCGGTGAAGCCGGCGGCGAGCGCGAAGGCGGCCGTCGAGACGGCGAGCTTGCGGCGGGTCAGCATGGTGGTCTCTCTCCCTGAACCATTCGATTGCGTGAGGTGCTGACATGCAGGGCGCGGGTTGCGGTCCCGCGACGGTCTCTTGAAGATTTGATGACGTATCGAACGCGTGCGCGCACAGCCGCGCCGCAGCCACCCCTCACGGTTGCGGCATCGGCTGCGCTGGAACGCAGGGCGGGTTTCAAGACGGTGGCGGGTGCCGTGCCGGCATCGATGGTGTTCCTCCCCGAATGTATGTTTCTCTTTTTTTACGAGCCTTAAGGATAGAGGGAGGAGCTGTCAATCAGCCGTACGTACCAGTACGGACGTATCACCCTGCCGTTGCCTTCCGGCGAGCGCCCAAAGCGCGGCGTCGTCCCGGCACAGGGACCCGGCCAGTTGGGACAGGCTGTCGCCCATCAGCCCCGAGGAGCGCAGCAGGCAATAGGAGCGGCTCGGCGCCGAGAGATAGAGCGCCGCCGCCGGAGGCGCGACCGGAGGCGCCGGGTAGAGTGCGGCGGGCGGCGGGCAGTAATAGGGTTGCGCACCGGGGTTGTAGCCGGACACCAGCCGGTCCAGCCCGGGCCGGGGTCCGAAGACGCAGCCCCGCTGGTCCCACTCCAGGCTTGTCGTCTGGGCCATGGCGGGCAGGACAGAAAAGGCGGTGATCGCCATCCCCGCCAGACGGATGACCAGCCGGCAGCCTGCGTTGCGATGCATGCTTCCCCCCGATCCCATGCCGTGTCAAAGGCGCACCCAGAGCAGGGCGCTGGGCACGGTTGGCCGTGAACGGCCCCATCCTTGGAGGGGAATTATGCGCGCTTCGACGATGCCCGGCGTGACGCCGATGGACGGGTCGCGGAGCGCAGGCGTGGGCACCGCTCTCCGTTCGTTCGGCGGCAGGGTGCGTTCCGGCTATTCCGGCAGGATGCCCATGGACCTTGCGAAGTCCGTCATATCCGTTCGGAAGCTGTCTTCAACCGCGACGGCGACCGGAACATTCTCCGCAGCACGTTTGTAGTCGTAGCCGTCGTAAGCGTGACGCAGCGCATGCCGGAAGGAACGCAGCTTCTGAAGGCGGCTGGCGGTCTCCGGGGTGATCATGGCCGGGCGCAGCCCGGCAACGGGTGCGGCGGCGCGGCGGATCAACTCCGCATGATAGGCCGCTCCGTTGGGCAAGCCACCGTCCACCGCCTGCACCAGCCGCTCCAAGGCACACTCCATGGCGCCATATCCGTTGTGCAGCATCAGGCCGATCGCGTATTCGCGGTCGAGGCGCAGGTCATCGGGCAATTCTCCGCCAGCGTGCAGGGCATCGGCCCGGAGCGCCGCGTTTCGGATGTTCGTCCGCGCGGCATCCAGGTCCCGCTGAACGTCAGCCCAAAGCGCCGGGTTCGCGACCATGGAGTCTCACGCGGTCTCGAAGTGCCGGCGACAGGAAGCGGTCCGGAATGACATCCGCTTCGAACCCGGCAACGGTCAACAGGGTGTCCACGTCCGCCGCCACATCGCTGTCGGCCCCTGCCGGCAAACCGATCAGCGCAACGTCAAGGTCGGACCGCTCGTGAAATCCCCCTTCGGCCAATGATCCGAACACGACGAGCCGCCCGCCGGCGCGGCGCGCCACGGCATCGGCCTGCTTCAGCGCACGCAACGCCGCAGCGCGCCGCTCGTCAAGGCGGCGACGGCGGATGTCCTCGTATCGCGGATGGTCCGCGCCGTTGGTCCCCATGGCCTTTGCTCGAATCCGATCCTTTCGCGGGCCACGAACTCTTCTGGCCCAACAGGATCATACCAGAAAACGCCCCGTCAGGCCGCGCTGCTTTTCTCGGCCGGCAGCGCCTCGGCGCGCTCCACCGCCAGCGGCACCTCCACCACGAAGACGGAGCCCTTTCCAGGCACCGAGCGCAGCGAGACCGGCAAGCCCAGAAGCGCCGCCAGACGCCGCACGATGGACAGGCCGAGCCCCAGCCCGTGCCGGCGGTCGCGGTTCGGGTTGCCGAGCTGGTGGAAGTCGTCGAAGATCGCCGACTGGTCGGCGGAGGCGATGCCGATGCCGGTGTCCCACACCTCGATCCGCAACGTCCCGCCGCGCCGCCGGGCGGCCAGCAGGACCCCGCCCGATTCGGTGTAGCGCAGGGCGTTGGACAGGATCGGGCGCAGAAGCTGTTCCAGCAGCACGGGGTCGGTGATGACCTCCGCGTCCGCCGGACGGACGTTGAAGCGCAGGCCCTTGGCGTCCGCCTCCGGCGCGAATTCGTTGAGCAGGCGGCCCAGCGTCTCGTCGATGGGGAATCCCTGCACCTGCGGGCGGACCAGCCCGGCCTCCAGCTTGGACACGTCCAGAAGGGCGCGCAGAAGCGTCTCCGC
The DNA here is from genome assembly GCF_008365375.1 of Roseomonas genomospecies 6. Lineage (GTDB taxonomy): Bacteria > Pseudomonadota > Alphaproteobacteria > Azospirillales > Azospirillaceae > Azospirillum. The sequence goes on from NZ_QOKW01000023.1 coordinate 76,721, forward strand.
CGCCTCGATCGACATTTCCAGCTTCTCGCCCAGATCCCGCGATCCCGGGTCGGTCAGGCGCCCCATCAGCAGATGGTGGAACAGGTGCATCGCCTGGAAGGGCTGGCGCAGGTCGTGGCTGGCGGCGGACAGGAAGCGTCCGATGGCGGTGCGTCCCTTCTCGGCCTCCAACCGGACCCGCTCGGTCTCGGCCCTCGCCCGTTCGGCTTCGGCGCGGGCGGCGGCCAGCGCGGCGGCATCCGTGTCGGCGATGGCGGCGACCGAGGTGACCTTTCCGTCCGCGTCGCGCACCGGGCTCAGCATCACCTCGCCCCTGGGCAACAGGCCGAAGGCGGACACCGGCACCCCGGTAAGGGCGGCGCGGCGGACCTGAGCCTCCACCTGGGACGCGATGGGCGCCGGGACGCCCAGCTCGCCCAGCGCTTTGCCCTCCACCTCCTCGGGAAGCAGACCGAAGGCCGCCGCGAAGGCCTGGTTGACCACGAGAAGCCGCGCGTCCAGCCCAAGCAGAGCGTGAGCCACGCCGTTGGCGGAGAGCAGAGCCTCAAGCCGGATCATGCGATCCGTCATATGACTTTCGGTTGAGTTCTTGCTGGGATACTCGGCCACGACTTCACCGTGAAAGGCTGGGATTACACCATATGTATCTTGCGTCTTGACCATCCGAGTCAAATGTCACATGCAAGACTCACTTGGGACAAATTTCGTTTGAATGTGAAAGACAACGGTCCCATTGGCCCCGACGGGCCGCACGGTCTATAAGTCAGTTATGTTCTTTCGCCGCAAGATCAAAAGTCCCGAAACCCAGGCCCTCCGTCCGAAAGCTCCGCGCGCCCTGGCGGTGGCCGGACTGCCCGTGCCGCTGGAACTGCGGGAAAGCGCCCGCGCCCGCCGGATGACCCTGCGGGTGGACGCCGGGCGCGGGCTGATCCAGGTGGTGATCCCCGTGGGCGTTTCGGAGACGGAGGCGCTGCGCTTCGTCGGACGGCACGACGGCTGGGTCCGGGCGCGGCTGGCGGCTCTGCCCCCGCAGCTCCCCTTCGCCGACGGCGCCGTGGTCCCCTATCTGGGGATCGACCACGTCATCCGGCACAGTCCCGACCTGCGCGGGGCAACGCGGAGGGAGGACGGCGCGATCCTGGTCGGCGGCCGGGCGGAGCATGTCACCCGCCGGGTGCGCGACTTCCTGATGGCGGAGGCGCGGCGCGAGTTGGCCGAACGGTCGCGCGCCAAGGCCGCGCAGATCGGCGCGCGGGTCGCCGCGGTCACCGTGCGCGACACCAAGAGCCGTTGGGGAAGCTGCTCCGCCACCGGCCGCCTCTCCTTCTCCTGGCGGCTGATCCTGACGCCGGAGTCCGTCCTCGACTATGTGGTGGGGCATGAGGTCGCGCATCTGCGCGAGATGAACCACTCCCCGCGCTTCTGGACGCTCTGCGCGCAACTGACCGGCGACGTGCAGACTCCGCGCCTGTGGCTGAAGGCCAACGGCGCGCGGCTGCTGCGCTATGGCGAAGGGGTGGAGGCGGACGGCGGACGGCGTCAATCCTCGTCCTTGGAGGCGTCCGGCAGCCAGCGCATGGCGTAGGTGAAGACGATCATCACGGCGAGGCAGAGCGCCAGCGCCATGCCGGCCAGCACGTAGAAGCCCGCTCCGCAGGCGATCCCCAGCGCGCCGGCCATCCAGATCACCGCGGCGGTGGTCGCCCCCCGCACGGTGGTGCCAGCGCGGAACATCACCCCGGCGCTGATGAAGCCGATGGCCTGGGCCACGCCCTGGATGACGCGGGTGGGGTCCATGTCGCCGCTCTGGGAACGGTCCGACATGCCCCAGTAGAGTTCAAGGGCCACCAGAGTCGTCACCGCCGCGCTGATGGCGACCAGCGTGTGGGTGCGCAGGCCCGCCGCCTTGCCCCGGATCTCGCGGTCCAGCCCCAGCGCGGCCCCGCAAACCGCCGCCGCGGCCAGCCGGGCGGCCATGTCCCAGACCGGGATGGCCGTGTCCAAGTCCATGTTTTTCCTCCGTCTTTTTACCTTTGCGTAACGCTTGCTACTTTTTTGCGCCCGTCCGCATTTTTCTCTTTAAAACGCGGCTCGTTCGATCTATGTAACCGCAACTCGCAAGCGCACGTGCCGCTGGCCCGCCCCTCGTCCTTTTCGAGATGTGGTTATGCAACGACGTAACGCGTGATCCCCGACCGTCCCTTAAGCAAGGCGGCGTCTTGGAGGTTACGATGGTTCATGTTGTTGTGGGTGGGCGCCGGCTCACCCGTCTCCGACTTTTCCCGGTTCTGTCCAGTTCGGCTCTTCCCCGCAAGGCGACACGGCAGTCCAGTATGGGCGGCCTGAACGCCTGACCGTCTTTTCTTTCTGACCGGTCAGCAGCGTTCGGCCGCTCCGCCCCTGCTTTTTCACAATTCGTCCGACACCTTCATCTTGCGTCCGGGAGACTGAGATGACCGATAAGATTGCGCGCTTTTTCGAAGAGCAGCGCCCGCAGACCCCTTGCCTCGTCGTCGATCTGGACGTCGTGGAAGCGAACTACCACGACCTGGAGGAAGCGCTCCCGGACGCCAAGATCTTCTACGCCGTGAAGGCCAACCCGGCGCCGGAGATCCTCAGCCTGCTGACCCGTCTGGGCTCCGCCTTCGACACCGCCAGCGTGCCGGAAATCCAGATGGTCCTGGCCGCCGGCTGCGCGCCGGAGCGCATCTCCTACGGCAACACCATCAAGAAGGAAGCGGACATCCGCCGCGCCTTCGAGCTGGGCGTGCGCCTGTTCGCCTTCGACAGCGAGGCGGAGCTGGAGAAGATCGCCCGCGCCGCCCCCGGCGCCCGCGTCTTCTGCCGCATCCTGACCTCCGGCGAGGGCGCGGAATGGCCGCTGTCGCGCAAGTTCGGCTGCGACCTCGCCATGGCGCGGGAGCTGCTGCTGAAGGCCAAGGGGATGAACGTCGTTCCCTACGGCGTGTCCTTCCACGTCGGCTCGCAGCAGAAGGACCTGATGCAGTGGGACCACGCCATCTTCCAGGTGGCGCAGCTCTTCCGCGAGCTTGAGGTGCTGGGCGTCGATCTGGGCATGATCAACCTGGGCGGCGGCTTCCCCACCCGCTACCGCACCGACGTGCCGGAGACCACCGCCTACGGCCAGGCCATCTTCGAGTCCCTGCGCACCCACTTCGGCAACCGCCTGCCGGAAGCCATCGTGGAGCCGGGCCGCAGCATGGTCGGCAACGCCGGCATCATCGAGAGCGAGGTCGTGCTCGTCTCCCGCAAGTCGGCCAACGACGTGAAGCGCTGGGTCTATCTGGACATCGGCAAGTTCAGCGGTCTCGCCGAGACGATGGACGAGGCGATCCAGTACCCGATCCAGGTGATGGGAGACGACGGAGAGGGCGACGCCGAGGCGGTCGTGCTGGCCGGCCCGACCTGCGACAGCGCCGACGTGCTGTACGAGCGCGCCGAGTACAAGCTGCCGATGGACCTGAAGGCCGGCGACCGCGTGCGCATCCACGCCACGGGCGCCTACACGACCACCTACTCGGCGGTCTGCTTCAACGGCTTCGCCCCGCTCCAGCAGATCTGCATCTGACAGAGCGGCGGTTCGGCTAAGGAAAAGCCCCTCTTCCACCGGGAAGAGGGGCTTTTCTTTTGGCCGCACAGGCGCTCGCGAAACCCGGATGCGAAAAGGGCCGCTCCCTTACACAGGGGCGGCCCTTTTCCTTGCGGTTTCCCGCAGCCGTGACGGCGGCATCACGCCTTCCAGAACGGCTTGCTGATCTCGCCTTCGACGTCGATCTGGGTGATGCCGATGTCGTGCAGCATCCGGTCGTCCAGCCGAGCCAGCTCGCGGCGGGTGATGGCGCGCTGCCGCCACAGGGCGAACGTGTCCAGAACGCTGTCCAGCACATACGCCACCGGAGCAGCCCGCAGGGTGCGGCCCAGCGGGGCCGTGCGCAGAGCGATTGCCATGGTGGTCATCCTATCTTTGAAGGTCCCGAGGGGGCCTGCCGGAAGTGGCCGCCGCGCCCTCGCGTTGTGAGAAAGAATATTGCTCATCCCGCGCAAACCCGCCACCGCGATGTGGGTATGCGAGCCGTGAGCTTTCTCGATAGCTGTCGTAGGAATATCACCGATGCAAGAATAATGGACGAATGCACAGCTTTTGGGCGTCACAAATTGTGCAGTCCACCAACAAACAGGACCGCTCCGGTCAGCGCTGGACAGGCGCCGCACCGCGGCCTACCTCTCGTTCCGACAGCCGCCCCACACGAGTTCCTCCCATGATTGACACCATCGCCTTCGACGGCGACGACACCCTGTGGCACAACGAGTCGCTCTTCTCGATGACGCAGGACCGCTTCCGCGCCCTCCTCGCCAATCACTTGCAGGGCTCGGAGCCGGCGGACATCGACCGGCGGCTGTTGCAGGCGGAGCGCGAGAACCTCCGCGTCTACGGCTACGGCATCAAGGGCTTCGTCCTGTCGATGATCGAGACGGCGGTGGACCTGACCGACGGGCGCATCGGCGGGCGGGACATCCAGAGCCTCGTCGACTTCGGAAAGGCCATGCTGGACCACCCGGTCGATCTGCTGGACGGGGTGCAGGAGGTGGTGGAGGGGCTGTCCGAGCGCTACCGGTTGATGCTCGTCACCAAGGGCGACCTGTTCGACCAGGAAAGCAAGATCGCCCGCTCCGGTCTGGCGGAGCGGTTCGACGCCATCGAGATCGTCAGCGAGAAGGACCCGGCCACCTACCGCCGCCTGCTCGACCGCCACGGGGTGGACCCGGCGCGCTTCGTGATGGTGGGCAATTCCGTGCGGTCGGATATCCTGCCGGTGCTGGCCGCGGGCGGCCACGCCGTTCATGTGCCCTACCACGTCACCTGGGCGCACGAGGTGGCCGAGCCGCCCACCGAGAACTACCGCCGCATCGACAGCCTGCACGGCCTGCCGCCGCTGCTGGCCTCCTGGTGAAGGAAAATTCCGCGATGAGCTTCGCCCTGCTGACCGACCCCGCCCGCCCCGCCGTGGAACCGGAGACCGGCGGCCCGGCCCCCGACCGTGTCCTGTCCGGCGCGCCGGTCTTCACCACCTGGAACGAGTACGAGTCGCCGGACGGCAAGCGCTTCGCCGGTGTCTGGCGCTCCACCCCCGGTTCCTGGCGGATCGTCTACGACGAGTGGGAGTATTGCGAGATCCTGGAGGGCGCCAGCACCATCACCCACGCCGACGGGCGCCGCTGGACGGTCGGTCCCGGTGACCGCTTCACGCTGGAGCCGGGCTTCGAGGGCGTGTGGGAGGTGGTGGAGACCACGACGAAACGCTACGTGGTGACCCTTCCCTGAGGGAGCGCTCAGCCGCCCCGCTCGCCGAGAAGGTGGACGAGGCCCAGGTCGGCGCGGTTCAGCACGACGATGGCCTTGCGCCCGATCTCCACGACCAGCACGCCGAGCGCCATGATCGACAGCACCAGGACGATGCGCGCGATGTCGCGCGCCCAGGCGCGCCGCTTGCGCCGCCGGGCCGCCAGATGCGCGGCCAGCTTCTGCCGCAAGGCGCCGGTGCGGCGCCCATAGCCCCGGGACCAGCCCCAGCCCCGCTCCGGCGGTGGCGTGTCGGGTGCGGCCTCCGGCGCCGGTGCGGTGGGAACGGGCAGCCCGGCACCGCCCGCGGGCGGCGGATCGGTGTCGGACCCGGCCATAGGGTTGGCGGTCGGGGTGGCGGTCGCGCCGGTCGGGTCGGTCGCGGTCACGGCGGTCTTCCTGCGGCGGAGGAACGGTCGGTGAGCCGTTATCTACGCCATTTCCATGAAAGCGCAACATGCCGTGCCACGCCCGCCCGTTGCCGGTTACCGCCGGCCCCTGGGATCGCGGCTCAGCCCCTTGGCCTCCAGCTCCGCCAGATACTCGGCCCACAGCCGGTCCTGGTCCTCGCCCAATTCGTACAGCAGCTTCCAGGAGTAGATGCCGCTGTCGTGCAGGTCGTCGAAGACGATCCGCAGGGCGTAACGGCCGATCGCCTCCAGGCTCATGATGCCGACGTGGCGACGGCCCGTGACGGTCTGCTTCTGGTCAGGACTGTGGCCCTGCACCTCGGCGGAGGGGCTGTGGACGCGCAGGAACTCCGCAGGGTAGGAGAAGGTTTGGCCGTTGTCGAAATCGACCTCCAGCCGCTTTTCCTCCTTCTTCAGCCGGACTTCCACCGGCCAGTGCTTCGTGCCGAAGGCGTCCGACGCGAACCGCTCGTCGGACATCAGGCCGCCCCCGGCTTCCCGTCGAGGCTGCGGGCCTCGTCGATCAGCATGATCGGGATGCCGTCGCGGATCGGATAGGCCAGCCCGGCGCGGTCGCTGATCAGCTCGGCGCGCTCCGCGTCGTAGCGCAGCGGCCCCTTGGTCAGCGGGCAGACGAGGATTTCCAGAAGCTTCGGATCGACGCGCGCCTGCGTCTTGCCGTCGGCGGGCGTGTCGTCGTGGGGATGGGCGCTCATGGATCGTGCCTCGCGGTCGGAATGTGCGGTGTCGGTTGGTGAAGGGCCTCAGTGACGCAGCGCGCCACCGTCGCCCTCGTGGCTGTCGAGAATGGCCATCTCCACCAGGGCGATCAAGAGCTTCCCGCGCTCCGGCAGGTCCGGCGTCTCCAGAAGGGCCTGCTTCTCGCTGGGTGAAAAGGGGCAGATCATGGCCAGCGAGGTGACCAGCCGCTCGTCCGGCGTGCCGTCGATGGCCTTCCAGTCCACCGACAGCCCCTGCATCTTGAAATAGCCCTTCAGCCCGGCGAGCAGCCGGGGCCGGTCCAGCCCGCGCCCGTTGCCGACGGCCCCGCCGCGCTCCAGCGGGTCGACGAGGTCGCCGGAGAAACGGTCCCAGTCCGCGGCGACGCGGCGGTAGCCGCGCTGGCTCTCCACCTCCCGCATGATGGCGAAGCGGGAGACGCCGGTCAGGGTGATGAGATAGCGGCCATCCTCCGCCTCGGCGAAGCTGGTGATCCGCCCGGCGCAGCCGGTGCCGTAGACCGCCGGCTCCCGCTGACGGCAAGCCGGATCGGTCGGTTGGACCATGCCGATCATGCGGTCGCCGGCCAGCGCGTCCTCCACCATCGCGAGGTAGCGCGGCTCGAAGATGTTCAGCGGCAACCGCCCGCGGGGCAGCAGCAGAACCCCCGCAAGCGGGAAGATCGGCAGCAGCCGCGGCAGGCGGTCCGGCGACGGGGCGATGGGGTTCCGGCTCATGCGACGAATATAGAGCCCCCCGTCACGGCGAACAGAGCAGGCCGCGTTCCGGTTCGAATTCCGGCCGGCCTGCTTGCTCCGGTCAACGGAACAGGATCGAGGACAGGCGGCGGCGGGTCTGGATGGTCAGCGGATCGGTCGGGCCGAAGGCTTCGAAGAACTTGACGAGCTGCTTGCGGGCGGCCTCGTCGTTCCAGGCGCGGTCGCGGCGCACCAGCTCCAGAAGCTCGTCCACCGCGGCCTCGCGCTTGCCGGCGGCGAACAGCGCGAGCGCGAGGTCGAAGCGGGACTCATGATCGTCCGGGTTCCGGGCGACCTTCTCCGTCAGTTCCGGGATCGGGCCGGCGTTGGCGGCCTGCTCGGCCACCTCCAGCGCGCTGCGCACCGCCGCGATCTCCTTGTCCTTGGCGATCTGCTCCGGCACCTTGTCGAGCATCTGCTTGGCGCGGGCCAGATCGTCGCTGACGATCAGGCAGCGGACCAGCCCGGCGTAGGCCGCGGCGTTCAGGTTCTCCGGATCGGCCTGCAGGATCTCGCCGTAGATTTCCGACGCGGTCTGAGTGTCGCCGGCCTCCAGAGCCTCCTTGGCCTGGGCCAGCACCTCCTCCAGGATGTCGCCCGCGTCGCCGCCCGCCGCGCCGGCCAGCTTCACCAGCTTCTCCACGAAGGCCTTCACCTGCGATTCCGGCAGGGCGCCCATGAAGCCGTCCACCGGGCGCCCCTGGAAGAAGGCATAGACCGCCGGGATCGACTGCACGCGGAGCTGCGAGGCGACCATCGGGTCCTTGTCGGTGTCGATCTTGACCAGCCGCACCTTGCCCTTCGCGGCCAGCACCGTCTTTTCCAGGATCGGGCCGAGCTGCTTGCACGGGCCGCACCAGGGCGCCCAGAAGTCGACGATCACCGGCACGGACTGCGACGCCTCGATGACGTCGGCCATGAAGGCGCGGTCGCTGCTGTCCTTGATGAGGTCCCCGGCGGCGGGGGTGGCACCGGCGGCGGGCTTGTTGGCGGGCGGAATGGAGAACATGGCGGTCACGTATCCCTTTGCGATCTCGCGTGATAGATGAGCGCACCGAGCGCGTTAAGCAAGCGTCGGCTGAGACTCTGGCAACTCCTCGCCGAAGGGCACGATCAGCGGCTCGTGCCCGCCGGCCCGGATGAAGCGCAGCAGGTCCTCCGCCCCGATGGCCGTGGTCCGGTCGTTCAGCAGCGGGTGGTAGTTCAGCGGGGCGTGCGCCAGCATCTGTTCCTGAAGCACCACCCTGACGCGCCGCTCCCGGTCGTTGACCAGCGCGAAGGGCGTGACGGAGCCGGGCCGCACGCCGAGATGCCGCCACAGCCGGTCGGCGGAGGCGAAGGACAGCCGCGCCGACCCGATCACCTTGTCGAACCGGTTCAGCTCCACCCGCGCGTCCTCCAGCGCGACCACCAGCCAGTGCTGCTCCTTCTTGTCCTTCAGGAACAGGTTCTTGCAATGGCCGCCGGGCAGCGCGCCGCGCAACGCCTTGCTCTCCTCCACCGTGTGCAGCGGCGGATGGCTGTGGGTCACGGTGCGGATGCCGAGCGCCGCGAGATGCTCCAGGAGCTGCTCCGGGCTCGTCGGCAGCGGCTCCTCGGCCGTGCCCTCGGGGGTGTTGAGGCTGTGCATGGAACCATCTTTAGCGGGGCGGGGAAAATTCGTCCAGGCGCCCGAAAAAAGTGAAACATGACGCTTGCATTGCGCCAATCCATGAGTATAGTCCGCCGCACGCCGCCGGACGGCACCGACACGACGGACCGAACGGCAGCGAAACGGAGCGCGGGCGTAGCTCAGGGGTAGAGCACAACCTTGCCAAGGTTGGGGTCGAGGGTTCGAATCCCTTCGCCCGCTCCATTCTCCCGGCGGAGGCGATGATCCTCCCGAAGGGGAAAACAAGACCGCGGATTGATAAGGCTGGGCCTCCGGGTGCCGGCCTTTTTCATTTTTCCTTCCGCCGTCCCTCCCTTCCCCCCTCCGATCGCTCCTCCGCCACGTTGCGACTCCACAACCGCGGCCCGCGAATCCGTGGCCGGGCCGGCACCGCAGCCGCCCGATGGCGGTGCCCGATGCCTCAATTTAAGGTTTTTCACCGCTAAATCATTGCAGTCTTGCGGAGCGTCGATGGCTAAAACCTGCAATCTTTTGGCGCCAAATACGTGAACTGCATGCCTTCGTAGGTCATTCCGCCCGCGCATGACGCCTATGATGGCGTGAATAAATTTACATATTAGCAACCTACTTGCGTATGACCCCCGAAGGGACTATGCTTCAAATGCGAAACAAATAAAACTTTTATCCGATTTGGGTTGTATGCACCATGGATGGTCTGGTCGCGTCGGACGGGACACGTCCGTGATTTTCCCGGACGGGAGATTCCCGTCCGACCGGCGTCCGCCGCTCCGGCACCGCCGGCCCTCCCCGGCCTGATCGTCATCGGCACCGCTGGAATCGCATTCCGACCGGCGGGGCCTCTGCTCGCGCTTCCACGCCCCGCTTCGTACAGCCCAGACGACACGCCCAGTCCAGACGACGAGAGGTCCTTTCCCATGGCTATGCAACGCTACATCGTGAATTTCCCGCGCCTGTCCCCGGACATGCTGGAGATCTGGAAGACGGTCCCCAGCAGCATCGCGTCCGACGTGCAGAACCGCTGCCAGAGCATGGACGCCCGGATCAAGCCCTGCGCCCCGGGCATGCGCATCTGCGGGCAGGCCCGCACCGCCGTTTCGATGCCGGGCGACAACAGCATGCTGCTGACCGCCTGCAGCCTGGCCGAGCCGGGCGAGGTGGTGGTGGTCGCCGGCGCCGGTCTGGAGGATGTGGCGCTGGCCGGCGAATGGGTGGTCCGCGGCTGCAAGTCGCGCGGGCTGGGCGGGCTGGTGATCGACGGCTCCGTCCGCGATCTCCAGGAGATCCGGACCATCGGCTTCCCGGTCTTCGCCAAGGGATCGGTCCCCCGCGGCCCGCACAAGTCCTTCGGCGGCAAGATGGACGTCCCCGCCGGGGTGGGCGGGATGGTCGTCAACCCGGGCGACCTGATCATCGGCGACGACGACGGCGTGACCGTGGTGCCGCTGACCGTGATGGACGAGGTGCTGAAGCGCTGCCTGGAGCTGATGGCGAAAGAGAAGATCTGGTCGCAGCAGCTCGACGCCGGCAAGTCGCTGATGGAGGTTCTGGGCGTGCCGGAGCCGGAAATCGTCGAGACGCCCACCCTGCGCTGATCCCCGGCACCCGCCGGACCGCCACCGAGCGGACCGCAAAAGCCCTTCGAGCCGCCCCCAAAGACCGGTTTCCGTTGCCATGACGCTCATCTTTCAAATCGTGCTGCCGATGTTCGTCCTGGTCGCTCTTGGCTTCTACGCCGGGAAATCGGGCAATTTCAGCAACACGGCGGCTCAGGGGCTGTCGCGGTTCCTCGGCATCTACGCCCTGCCCGCGCTGCTGTTCGCGGCGATGGCGAAGGCGAAGATCCCCGACCCCATCGAATGGGGGTTCGTGGCGTCCTTCTTCATCGCGGCCTTCATCATCTTCGGACTGGGCAGCGCCTGGATGCTGTCCGTCCGGCGGCGGGAGGAGGTGGCGATCGCCGGCTTCGCCCCGTCCTTCTCCTCCATCGGCCTGCTGGGCGCCCCGATCCTGATGGACGCCTATGGTTCGTCGGTGGCCATTCCGGTGATGTTGCTGATCCTGTTCCAGTCGCCGCTCCTCTTCACCACGGCGACCATGATCGCCGAGGCGCAGCGGACGTCCGGCGGGCGGCCCGTCGTCGCCGCGGTCAACGCCGTCAAGGCGACGCTGCTCAGCCCGATGATCCTGTCCATCGTCGTCGGCATGGGGTTCAACCTGACCGGCGTCCATGTGCCGGACGCGGTCATGAAGGCGGCGGACTATGCCGCGGCCACCGTGCTGCCCTGCGCCTGCTTCACGCTGGGCACCTCGCTGTCCTTCGGGAAGCTGTCGGGCAAGTTCGCCCAGGCGTTGGTTCTGGCGGTGATGAAGACGGTCCTGCACCCCGTGCTGACCTGGGTGCTGGCGGTGGAGGTGTTCCACCTGCCGCAGGACTGGCTGGCCCCGGCCGTGACCGCGGCGGCCCTGCCCATCGGCGTCAACGTCTACGCCTTTGCGGAGCGCTACCAGACGGGGCGGGAGCTGGTGTCCATGTCGCTCCTGCTGTCCACCCTGATGTCCCCGATCTCCATTTCCGTCGCCTTCATGGTGGCGATGGGCTGACGCGGTCATTTCGCCGCAGCCCGCTTTGTTTATGCGTCCATTTGACGCTGACTCGGCCATGCCGATCGTAGGCAAACCCACGAAAACACATTAAAATAGAACAATTCGGCGAAAATTGTTCCTAAATAACGCGATATCCTGCGCCCAGCACGATTGATGCACGAAAAATTAAGGGGTATCTTCCACTTTGAAGCGCTCATCTCGCTTCGATGGGTCGAATGAACAGCGTTGAGTCTATGACACTCTCCTTTTTCCGGGAAAGATGGCCGGCACCCACCGCCGCGCCGACGAAGGGGCCCGACAGCCACAAAAGCAGACATACTGAAGTATGCACCCTCGGGTTCGAAGGAAACGAGAGGGCTTCATGGCGTTTTCCGCCGGCGAAGCCCAATGCTGATAAAATCCAAAGCGACCCATCTTTACGAGAATTTCAGAAAAGGAGTCCCAGCCTGTTCCCCCGTGGGAACGGGCGGCAGCTCCCGGGACCCCGCCGCACCCGCGGTGAAGGGGTCGTCCGCAATTCCGCAGGAAAGAAGGGCATCCAGATGATCACTCGCAGCAAGTTCCTGGCGCTGGCCACCGGGACCCTGGCGCTGGCCATGTCGACGACCGCTCTGTCGACGGCGCAGGCCGCCTATCCCGAGAAACCGATCACCATGGTCGTCGCCTACGACGCCGGCGGGTCGACCGACGTGACCGCGCGCCTGCTGGCTCCCTTCATCGAGAGGCACCTGGGCGGTACCCGCATCGAGGTGGTGAACAAGCCGGGCGCCGGCGGCGAGATCGGCTTCGCGGCCATCGCCGACTCCGCGCCGGACGGCTACTCCATCGGCTTCTGCAACACGCCGAACATGGTGTCGATCCCGATCGAGCGTCAGGCCCGCTTCTCGGCGGACCGGCTGGACCCGCTGGTCAACGTCGTGGACGATCCGGGCGTGTGGAGCGTTCCCGGCGACAGCACCTTCAAGACCCTGAAGGACGTCGTGGAGCACGCGAAGGCCAACCCGAACACGGTCACGGTCGGCACCACCGGCGTGGGCTCGGACGACCAGCTCGCCATGCTGCTGGTGCAGCGCCAGGCGGGCGTGCAGTTCACCCATGTGCCCTTCTCCGGCTCCGCCGCCAACCACAAGGCGATGCTCGCCAAGAAGATCCAGATCAGCGGCCAGAACCTGGGCGAAGGGCTGCGCGGCCAGGCCGCCGACCAGATCCGCGTGCTGGGCGTGATGAGCAAGGAGCGCTGGAAGGCCGCCCCGGACATCCCGACCTTCGCCGAGCAGGGCTATGCGGTGCTGATGGCGTCGCTGCGCGGCGTCTGCGCGCCGAAGGGCCTGCCCGCCGACATCCGCGCCAAGCTGGTGGAGGCCCTCACCAAGGCGGCGACCGATCCGGAGTTCGTGGCGAAGGCCGAGGCCAAGGAGACCTTCCAGCCGCTGCGCGTCCTGGGCCCCGACGCCTTCGCGGCGGAGCTGAAGCAGCTCGACGGCGAGCTGAAGTCGCTGTGGCAGTCGTCGCCCTGGCTGAAGTGATCCGGGGCTGAAGCGATCCGGGCTGAAGCGATCCGAATGGGTCACCCGCCCGGGTCCGCCCCGTTCCTGAAACCGCCCGCCGCCGGCAACCCGGCCTGCGGCGGGTGCGGTTCAAGCTTTCCTGACCATCCGGCGCCAACGGACCGGCCAATGGTTGAAGCAGGTGCTCCATGACTTTCCTCAATCACCTCCACATTCCCACGAAAATGGGAATCCCGGCGGCGACAGCGATTCTGGGCATGCTTGCCATCGCGTTGCTCGGCGGCTCCGCCATCACGGAACAGTCACGCCTGCTGGACACGCTGTTCAACCGCTCCTTCACGCGGGAAGCGGATGTCCAGGCGTTGACCGACACCCTGACCGTCGCGCACGCCGGCCTCTACCGGACCGTGATCCTCAGCACCGCCAACGCATCCCCCAAGGCGGTGGAGGAGGAAGCGAAGGCCGTGACCGACCAGCTCTCCAGGCTGAAGGTCCAGGCGGACAAGATGAAGGGCCAGTCGGCCGCGACCGAGGACGAGGGGCAGATCCTCCAGCGCTTCGGGTCCGACACCGCCGCCTATCAGGCGAAGGTGACCAGCTTCCTCGACCTGCTGAAGATGGGCGTCGATCCGCTCGACTTCCTGCAGGAGGTCCAGGCGGCCTACGGGCGCCTGCACGGCACCTCCCGCGATTACCTGACCTACCAGCGCCAGCAGTCGGCCGACGCCTACGCCACCGTGAACACGTCCGTCGATGCGACCACCCAGGCCTTCATCGCCTCCGCGATCGTGGCCCTGCTCATCACGGTGGGCGTGGCGCTGTTCATCGGCTTCAACATCGCCCGCCCGGTCGTCCGGCTGACCACGGTGATGGAACGGCTGGCCCAGGGCCGGCTGGAGGACGAGGTTCCCGCCGCCGACCGCGGCGACGAGATCGGCCAGATGGCCCGCACCGTCCGCGTGTTCAAGGAGAACGCGCTGCGCGTCCAGGAACTCTCGCGCGAGCAGGACGCCATGCGCGCCCGCGCCACGGAGGAGCAGCGCCGGACCATGAACAGCCTCGCCAACGACCTGGAGGCGTCGGTCAAGGCGGTGATGGGCGAGGTGGTGCGGTCCGCCAACTCCATGCGCGGCGAAGCCAACGTCATGCTGGAGAACGCCCGCCAGACCAGCCACCACAGCGACTCGGTCGCCCACGCGGTGCAGGAGGCGACGAGCGAGGTGGAAAGCGTGGCCGCCGGCGCCGAGCAGCTCCGCGCCTCCATCGACGAGATCACCCGGTCCATCACCCAGTCCACCCAGCTCGCCCGCGGCGCCGTGGACGAGGCGGGGCGGACCGACTCGATCGTCCAGGGCCTCAGCGAGGCCAGCCGGAAGATCGAGGAGGTGGTCGGCCTCATCAACAACATCGCCGGCCAGACCAACCTGCTCGCCCTGAACGCCACCATCGAGGCGGCCCGCGCCGGCGAGGCGGGCAAGGGCTTCGCCGTCGTGGCGCAGGAGGTCAAGAGCCTCGCCAACCAGACCGCCAAGGCCACCGACGAGATCGGCTCGGAAATCGCGGCGGTTCAGGCGGCGACCACCGCGGCGGTCAACGCCATCCGCGCCATCGTCAACACCATCCGGCAGGTGGACGAGTCGCTCAGCACCGTCGCCGCGGCGGTGGAGGAGCAGGACGCCGCCACCCGCGACATCAGCGAGCGCTCCCAGCGCGCCGCCACCGACACCGTGGCCGTGCTTCAGGAAATGCGGCTGGTGCAGCAGGCGGCGGAGACCACCGGCCATTCCGCCGGCACCGTCCAGACCACGACGGAGGAGCTGTCGCGCAGCTTCAACAAGCTCGACAACGAGATCGAAGCCTTCATCAGCCGCATCACCGCGGCTTGATGGGGCGGGACGCCGCGGCGTCCTCCAGCCCCCGCACAAAAAAGGCCCCTCTTCCATCGGGAGAGGGGCCTTTTCTTATCCGGCGTCTCTTATCCGGCTGACTGGATCGCAAGCATCACTTCAGCCAGGGGAATTCGCGCCACAGGTTGCGGAAATCGCCGTCCAGTTCCTTCAGCTCCGCCGCGAAGGCCTCCGAGTTGAGGATGCGCAGGGGCTGGAAGGTGTCGCGGGCCTTGCTCTGGAATTCCGGATCGTTGGCGGCCTTTGTCACGGCCTCCACCAGCTTGGCGCGGACGTCGGCGGGCAGGCCCTTCGGCGCGCCGATGCCGCGCAGCGACGCCATGGTGATGTTGTAGCCCAATTCCTTGAAGGTCGGCAGATCGGGCGCCATGTCCCAGCGCTGCGTGCTCATCACGCCGAGGATGCGGATGTTGTCGCCGCCGGCCTTCCCGCGCAGCCCCTCGCCCAGATTCTGGCCGCAGACCTGGGTGTGGCGGCCCAGCATCGAACGGTAGTTCTCGGCGCTGCCCGGAAACGGCACATGGGTCAGGCGGACGCCGGCCTGCCGCTGCAGCAGCAGCATGCCCAGATGGTCGTCCGAACCGACGCCGGTCGAGCCCAGCGTGATGGTGTTCGGGTTGGCCTTGGCCTGCGCGACCAGGTCCTCCAGCGTCTTGTAGGGGCTGTCGCCGTGGACGGTCATGATGCCCGGGTCGTCCACGATGTTGACCAGCGGGTCCAGCCGGTCGAGCGAGAAGCGGGCGTTGCGCTCGATCGGGATGGTGACGACGTTGGGCGTGTTGATGAAGCCGATGGTGTAGCCGTCCGGCGTGGCGTCGGCGATGGCCGCGAAGCCGATCTCGCCACCGGCGCCGCCCCGGTTCATCACCACGATCCGGGCGCCGTCACCCAGATACTTCTCGATGAAGGGAGCCAGCATGCGGGCGGTCACGTCGGTCGATCCGCCGGCCCCGTAGGCGACGACCATCGTGATCGGCTTCTCGGGATAGGCGGCCTGGGCCGCGGCCGCCCCCAGCATCAGGGCGCAGGAGGTCACAAGGGTGGAGAAGAATGTACTGGCTTTCATGGTCGGCTCCGCCAAATGCTGCCGCACGATCACCGCCGCGGAGCGCCGCCGCGGTGCCGGTTGCACAATTCATAGTAACACGATTTTTCGTACACTATAATATAATGAGCGCAACCAGGATGCGAATGTATGATAATTACCCCTCCATCGCATTTCAACCGCATCAGTTGATCGGTTCGGCGCGGTTGCCGAACAGGGCGCGCAGCTTGCGGCCGATGGCCGCCACCAGCAGACCCTGGTTGCCGCCCTCCGGCTGGGGGAACCAGTCCGGCTCGGTCGCCTGGATGCGGCGGACCACGATCAGGAACGCCTCGACCACCAGCGGATCGAAGTCCTTGCCCGCCCGTTCGGCGATCCAGGCGATGGCGTGCTCCACGCCCCACGCCTTGCGGTACTGGCGGTCGGTGATGAGGGCGTCGAACACGTCGGCCACGGCCATGATCCGCGCCGACACCGGGATGGCCTCGCCGCGCAGCCCCTCCACGTAGCCCGACCCGTCGTAGCGTTCGTGGTGATAGCGCGCGATCTCCGCAGCGATGGACAGCAGGCTGCGCCCGCGCAGGGGCAGCGCCGCCTCGGCGAGGATGCGGTGACCGATCAGCGTGTGGCGCTGGATGGCGGCCATGTCGTTGTTCGCCAGCTCGCCCGGAATGCCCAGCGTCTCGTCCGACACGCTCAGCATGCCGACGTCGTGCAGCAGGGAGGCCAGCCCGACCTTCTCCACCAGCTCTTCGTCAAGCTCGTCCAGGAAGCGGCCCTGGGCGCGCAGCTCGCGGGCGATGTCGCCGACCAGCCGCTCGATGCGCTGGAGATGGCCGGCGGCGGCGTTGTCCTTGTATTCGGCGAGCGACCCCATGGCGAGGACGGTCGCCTTCTGGGCGGTGTTCAGTTCCTCGAACAGCAGGGCGTTCTCGAAGGCGATGGAGCATTTGTTGCGGAACAGCTCCAGCAACTGCCATTCACGCGCGGTGCCGTCGTTGTTGTGGCCCTCGACATAGATCATGCCGATGATCCCGCCATGGGCGCGCAGCCGCAGGGCGCAATAGTCCGGCTCCACGATGGTCTCGCTGCTCGGGCTCAGCCGCTCCAGGGCGGCGGTCACGTTGGGCTCGCCCAGATCGGCGACGTCCACGTCCTTCCATTTGGCGAAGCGCCCGGTGGAGGCGCGCACGCGGATGCGGCGGTCGCGCGGCAGCGTGTCCCCCTGGATGCACAGCAGGGCGTGCCGCCCGATGCCCAGCAGGCCGACCACGCGCGGCAGGATGTTGGGGAACAGCACGTCGGGCGTGCGCATCTCCAGAAGGCCGGTGGTCGCCACCAGCATGCGGGCCAGCGCCTTGCGTCCCGCCGCCTGGGTCTGCAGGTTGATGAAGGCGCGCAGCCGCGGGACGACCGCGGTGCGCAGCGTGCGCGCCGTCAACCCGTCCTTCAGGCGGTAGTCGCTGACGTCGTGGCCTTCCACCACCTCCTCTTCCGGCGCCCGCTCGGGATGGGCGGTGCAGACGAGGATGCGGACGCGGCTGTTCCCCAGATCCTTGCGGATGTGCTCGATGAAGCCCAGCCCCGCCGGCGGTCCGTCGTCCGCGGGGTCCAGCACCGGTTCCAGCAGGACGGCGGCGGTGTTGGGGTTCCGGTACAGCGCCTCCCGCGCCTCGGCGGCGGTCGCGGCGGTCAGCACCGACACCGGCGCCCCGTCCAGCACGAAACCGCCGAGCGCGGCGCGGGTCAGCTCCGCCAGCGTGGGGTCGGGATCGACCACGAGAACGTTCAGGCGGGCCTTTTCGGGCGGAACCGGGTTGGCCTCCGGTGGGCGGGCGTCGTCGTTGGGCATGACCGTCTCGCTGGTTGCGCGCAAGGGACGCGCTTGCACAAAAAATACGCCCACTTCCCGATTCATTCAACTTTCATCGATTTGGACACGAAGCGCTTCTCCGTAATAACCGCCTCTTCCGGTTACGCCCCTACGCCTGTTGCCTGCGGCGGCAAATCGGCTACCCTCTGCCTACAAAGGCGGCAAACCGCCGCAAAAAATCAGGGAAGGATTGGAGCGATGGCTCTCAGGGCCGAACAGCTCAAGGACGAGCTGACCGAAGAGGTCGTGCGGCAGGTTCGCGAGCGGCTGGGCCGCAGCCGCGCCGCCCCGGCGGAGCGCTTCGTACGGCAGTTCTACGACAACGTCCCGCCCGACGACATCATCCAGGCTCCGGCGGAGCAGCTCTACGGCGCTTCGCTCGCCATGTGGCAATGGGGCCAGCAGCGCGAGGCGCCGGAGCGGGCCAAGGTCCGGGTCTACAACCCCCGCGTCGAGGAGCATGGCTGGCAATCCCACCGCACGGTGGTGGAGATCGTCAACGACGACATGCCGTTCCTGGTCGACTCGGTGACGGCGGAGCTGAACCGCCAGGGGCTGACCGTCCATCTGGTCATCCACCCCGTGGTCCGGGTGAGGCGCGACGCGGACGGCCAGCTCGTGGAGCTGTACGAATCCGCGGCGGCCCCCACCGACGCCGCGCCCGAATCCTTCATGCATGTGGAGGTCGGCGCGGTCACCGGCGCCGCCGCGCTGGACCAGGCCCGCGAAGGGCTGGAGCGCGTGCTGGCCGACGTGCGCGCCGCCGTGGCCGACTGGCGCGCCATGCGCCGGCAGGTGCGCGCCGCCATCGCGGAGGCCGACGCCGCCCGCGCCGCCGTCCCGGCCCTGATCCCGGACGACGAGGTGGACGAGGCCAAGGCCTTCCTCGCCTGGGCCGACGACGACCATTTCACCTTCCTCGGCTACCGCGAATACCGGTTCGAGAGCGGCG
Organism: Roseomonas genomospecies 6; assembly: GCF_008365375.1. Classification (GTDB taxonomy): domain Bacteria; phylum Pseudomonadota; class Alphaproteobacteria; order Azospirillales; family Azospirillaceae; genus Azospirillum. Next base: position 95,493 of record NZ_QOKW01000023.1, read on the forward strand.
CCGACGGGGCGGACTCCTCGCTGGGGCTGGTCGCCGGCAGCGGGCTGGGCATCCTGCGCGACGACTCGGTCACCGTCTTCGACGGGCTGCGCAACTACGCCACCCTGCCGCCGGACGTGCGCGACTTCCTGCGCAACCCGCGTGTCCTGATGGTGACCAAGGGCAACCGCCCCTCCCCCGTCCACCGCTCCGTCCCGATGGACGCCATCCTCATCAAGCGCTTCGACGCGGAGGGGCGGATCGTCGGCGAGCGGCTGGTGGCGGGCCTCTTCACCTCGGTCGCCTACAACCGCAGCCCGCGCGAGATCCCCTATCTCCGCCGCAAGGTCGCGGAGGTGATGGATCTGGCCGGCTTCGACCCGCAGGGCCATGACGGCAAGGCGCTTCTGCACATCCTGGAGACCTACCCGCGCGACGAGCTGTTCCAGATCCAGGTGCCGGAGCTGCTGGACATCGCGGTCGGCATCCTGCACCTGCAGGAACGGCAGCGGCTGGCCCTGTTCGTGCGCAAGGACCCGTTCGAGCGCTTCGCGTCCTGCCTCGTCTACGTGCCGCGCGACCGCTACGACACCACGCTGCGGCGGCGAATCCAATCCATCCTGGAGGCCGCCTACGACGGCACCTGCTCCGGCTTCACCACGCAGTTGACCGAAAGCGTGCTGGCCCGCCTGCATTTCATCATAAGGACGGAGCCGGGCCGCGTGCCCGCCGTGGACCCCACCGAACTGGAGGCGCGGCTGGTCCAGGCGTCGCGCGGCTGGGACGACCATCTGCGCGACGCGCTGGTGGACGCCCATGGCGAGGAGCAGGGACGCGCGCTGTTCCGCCGCTACGCCGACGCCTTCCCCACCGCCTACCGCGAGCAGTTCAACGCGGAGGCCGCCGTCTTCGACATCGACCGCATCGAGAAGACGATGGCCCAGGGCACGCTGGGCATCAACCTCTACCGCCCGCTGGAGGCCGAAGGGGACGAGCTACACGTCAAGATCTACCACGAAGGCCACCCGGTGCCGCTGTCCGACGTGCTGCCCATGCTGGAGCACATGGACCTGAAGGTGATCACCGAATCGCCCTTCGAGATCGCCGTCGCCGGCCACGCCGCTCCGGTGTGGATTCACGACTTCACCGCGCGCTCCCAGAACGGCCTGCCCATCGACTGCGCCATGGTGAAGGAGAAGTTCCAGGACGCCTTCGCCGCCGTCTGGGACGGGCGGATGGAGGATGACGGCTTCAACCGCCTCGTGCTCCGCGCCGGCCTGACCGCGCGGGAGGTGACGGTGCTGCGCGCCTACGCCAAGTATCTGCGCCAGGCCCGCATCCCCTATGGGCAGGACGTGGTGGAAAGCACGCTGGCCGGCCATCCGGCCATCGCCCGCAAGCTGACCGCCCTGTTCCACAGCCGCTTCGACCCGGCCCGGCGCCCGCAGAACGATCCCGGCCTCGCGGCGGAGATCGAGCGCGCGCTGGACGGGGTGAGGAACCTGGACGAGGACCGCATCCTGCGGCGCTTCCTGAACCTGATGTGCAACACGCTGCGCACCAACGCCTATCAGAACGGGGTGGACGGGCGGCCCAAGACCTACATCTCCTTCAAGATCGACAGCCGGCACATCGACGACCTGCCCCTCCCCCGCCCGATGGTCGAGGTGTTCGTCTACAGCCCGCGGATGGAGGGCGTGCATCTGCGCGGCGGCAAGGTGGCGCGCGGCGGCATCCGCTGGTCCGACCGGCGTGAGGATTTCCGCACGGAGATCCTGGGGCTGATGAAGGCCCAGATGGTCAAGAACACCGTCATCGTGCCGGTGGGCTCCAAGGGCGGCTTCGTGGTGAAGCGCCCGCCGCCCCCGTCCGCCGGGCGCGAGGCGGCGCTGGCCGAGGGCATCGAGTGCTACAAGACGCTGATGCGCGGCCTTCTGGACGTCACCGACAATCTGGACGCCCAGGGGGCCGTGGTTCCGCCGCCGGAGGTGGTGCGGCATGATGGGGACGATCCCTATCTGGTGGTCGCCGCCGACAAGGGCACGGCGACCTTCTCCGACATCGCCAACTCCGTCTCCATCGACTACGGCTTTTGGCTGGGCGACGCCTTCGCGTCGGGCGGCTCCGCCGGCTACGACCACAAGAAGATGGGCATCACCGCCCGCGGCGCCTGGGAATCGGTGAAGCGCCATTTCCGCGAACTGGGGCACGACACCCAGACGCAGGACTTCACCGTCGTCGGCGTCGGCGACATGTCGGGCGACGTGTTCGGCAACGGGATGCTGCTGTCGAAGCACATCCGCCTGCTCGCCGCCTTCGACCACCGGCACATCTTCGTCGATCCCGACCCGGACGCCGCGCGGAGCTGGGAGGAGCGACGGCGCCTGTTCGACCTGCCCCGCTCCTCCTGGGCGGATTACGACGCCTCGCTGCTGTCGGCGGGCGGGCGCATCTTCGACCGTTCCGCCAAGTCGCTGGAACTGACGCCGGAAATCCGCCAGCGCTTCGCCATCGCGAAGGACCACGTCACCCCGCAGGAGTTGATGCAGACCCTGCTGAAGGCGGAGGTGGACCTGCTGTGGTTCGGCGGCATCGGCACCTACCTGAAGGCATCGGAGGAGACCAACGCGGAGGTCGGCGACAAGGCCAACGACGCGCTGCGCATCGACGGGCGCGACGTGCGGGCCAAGGTGATCGGCGAGGGCGCCAACCTGGGCGTCACCCAGCGCGGCCGCATCGAGGCGGCACAGCACGGGGTGCGGTTGAACACCGACGCCATCGACAATTCGGCGGGCGTGGACACCTCCGACCATGAGGTGAACATCAAGATCCTGCTGAACGACGTGGTGGCGCGCGGCGACATGACGCTGAAGCAGCGCGACCAGTTGCTGTCCGCCATGACGGACGAGGTGGCCGGGCTGGTGCTGGCCGACAACTATCTGCAGGGTCAGGCCCTGACCGTCGCCCGCGCCCTGGGTCCGGACGCTCTGGAGGCGCAGGCGCGGCTGATCCGCTCGCTGGAGAAGGCGGGCCGGCTGAACCGCGCCATCGAGTATCTGCCCGACGAGGAGGAACTGTCCGCCCGCATGGCCGACCGCGAGGGGCTGACCCGGCCCGAGCTGGCGGTGCTGCTGGCCTACGCCAAGATCACGCTGTACGACGATCTTCTGGCGTCGGACCTGCCGGACGATCCCTTCATGGCCGACGACCTCACCCGCTACTTCCCCAAGCCGCTGCGCAAGACCCACGCGGAGGCGGTGGGGCGGCACCGGCTGCGGCGGGAGATCGTCGCGACCAGCGTCACCAACAGCCTCGTCAACCGCACCGGCCCGACCTTCGTCAAGGAGATGATGGAGAAGACCGGCATGGGGCCGGCGGACGTCGCCCGCGCCTACGCCATCGTGCGCGACGCCTTCGGCCTGCGGTCGCTGTGGACGGGGATCGAGGATCTGGACACCATTGTCCCGGCCTCGCTCCAGACCGCCATGATCCTGGAGACGGTGCGCCTGATGGAGCGCGCCGCCGCCTGGTTCCTGGCGAGCTGCCAGCAGCCGCTGGACATCGCCCGCGAGACCGACGCCTTCCGCCCCGGCATCGAAGCGCTTCTGGCCGGGCTGGACAAGGTGCTGGACGCCGAGGAGACGGCCCGCCTGACCGCCCGCGTCGCCTCCTACCAGGAGCAGGGCGTTCCCGCCGATCTGGCCCGCCGCATGGCGGCGCTGCCGGTGCTGGCCGCCGCCCCCGACCTCGTCCGCATCGCCGGGCGCACCGGTCGGGACGTGGCGGACGTCGCCGCCGTGTACTTCATGCTGGGCCGCCGCTTCGGCCTGGAATGGCTGCGCGACAAGGCCGCGACGGCGAAGGCGGAGAACCACTGGCAGAAGCAGGCGATCACCGCCCTGGTGGACGACCTGTTCGCCCACCAGACCGCGCTGACCACCCGCGTGCTGGAGGCGGTGGACCAGTTGCCCGCGGAGGCCCCCGTGGACGCCTGGATCGCCCACCGCCGTCCGGTGGTGGAACGGGTGGAGCAGCTCCTGTCCGAGCTTCGCACCCAGCCCAACGTCGATCTGTCGATGCTGGCGGTGGCGAACCGGCAGCTCCGCGGCCTGACGGCGGGGTAAGGGGCGGGTTCAGGAGCCTGAAGCCCTCTTCCGGCCCCCTTCGGGCGGGTCCGGAAGAGGGTTTCCCATGCGTTCGGCCCGTTTTCCGGCTATGGTGCGGCAATTCCAAGGATTTCCCGCCGACCCGGAGCCTCCGCGATGACCGACACCCAGCAGCCGACCCTGCACGACGCCATCCGCCTGCTGCGGGCGAACGATCTGGGCGGGGCGGAGGCGGCCTGCCGGGCGATGCTGGCGGCGGACCCGCACAACGCTCAGGTTCTGCACCTGCTGGGGGTCGTCGCCGCCCACACCGGCCATCCCGACGATGCGCTGGACCTCTTCGTCCGCGCCATCGCGGAGGACGGCAGGGACCCGTCCTTTCACAACAGCCGTGGCAGCCTGCTCTTCCAGCTCGGCCGCGCGGCGGAGGCGGAGGAGGCGTTCCGCGCCGGCATCGCCCTCAACGACCGCCTGCCGGAGCTTCACGGCAATCTGGGCAACGCGCTGAAGGCGCTGGCCCGGTTGGAGGAGGCCGAGGCCGCTTTCCGCGCCGCGCTGGCCCTGCGCGGCGACGCGCCGGAGATGCACAATTTCCGCGGCACCACGCTGCGCGAGTTGGGCCGGCTGGACGAGGCGGAGGCCGCCTTCCGCGCCGCGCTGGAATTGGCGCCGGAGTATCTGGAGGCCCGCTACAACCTCGCCGAGGCGCTGAGCACGCGCGGCGCGCTGGAGGAGGCGGAGGAGGCGTTCCGCGTGGTGATCGCGGCGGCGCCCCGCTTCGTCCCCGCCCATGTCGGTCTGGCCCACACGCTGCAGAGCCTCGACCGCGCCAACGAGGCGGTGGAAGCCATCGAGGCCGCCCGCGCCATCGCACCCGACCATCCGCTGGTCCAGTTCACCCGCCGGCTGATCTATTCCAACGCGGTGCCCGGTTGGCATCTGCCCATGATTAACGATGTCGAGCGCAACGACGCCTACGAGGCGGCGCTGAAGCGCGCGGTGACTCCGGACTCGCTGGTTCTGGAGATCGGCACCGGATCGGGCATCGTCGCCATGATGGCGGCCCGCGCCGGTGCGCGGAAGGTGGTGACCTGCGAGGTGAACCCGATCCTGGCCCGCGTCGCCCGGGAAACCGTCGCCAACAACGGCTACGCCGACCGCATCGACGTGGTGCCAAAGCTGTCCACCCGCCTGTCGGTCGGCGAGGGCGGCGACCTGCCGGAGAAGGCCGACGTCTTCGTGTCGGAACTCATCAACATCGGCATGCTGGCGCCGCGCATGCTGTCGGTTCTTCAGCACGCGCGCACCCATCTGGTGAAGCCCGGCGGCGCGATCATCCCGCGCGCCTCCACCGTCTACGCCATGCTGGTGGAGACTCCGGAGCTGGCCCGCATCAACCCGGTGAAGACCGTCGGCGGCTTCGACATGTCGACGTTCGACGTGTTCCGCTCTCCCGGCTATCAGCAGATCGACCTGGGCGCCGACCCCCACACGCCGCTGTCGGCCCCCTTCACCGCGCTGGATTTCGACTTCACCCGCAACATGCCCGAGGAGGGCACGCGCGAGATCGCCGTGGAAATCACGGCGGAGGGCACCTGCCACGGCGTGGCCTTCTGGTTCGACCTGTATATGGACGAGGAGGTCACCTACCGTTCCGAAAGCCGGGCGCGGACGAACCACTGGAAGCAGGCGATGACCTATCTGGACACGCCGATCCGCGTGCGCCCCGGCGACCGCCTGACCATCGTCGCCCGCTACGACAACAACCAGATTTCGTTCGGCATCGGCGGTTGAGAGGGGTCAAGGAAAGACAACCCGCCCCACGGATGCTATGATCCCTCCACTGCCGCCATCGTTGCGAGCGGTCCGGTGCATGCGAAAAGCCGGGACCCGCTCGCAAGATGGAAACCGTTGATATCGCTGGGTTCTTGGACATCGTGAAGAACGGAACCGGTACGGTTGGAACGCCAATCCGCGCAGAATCACGGACCGCTCGAATCCGTCGCTGTTTTTCCTGGTTGTTCAAAAGGGTAGAAGCTACCCTGTCTTCCCGGGCAGAAATGCCCGGGCCTCATTGAAGCTCATGTCAGTCTCCCGTTTTCCAGTCGGCGCGTAATAGGGTCTTCCCGGGCAGAAATGCCCGGGCCTCATTGAAGCGGTTTTCGACAGCGCCTTGCGGTCGGAGCGGCCGGGTCTTCCCGGGCAGAAATGCCCGGGCCTCATTGAAGCTTGAGCAGGGAACTTGGGCTGGAGACGATCACCGCCGTCTTCCCGGGCAGAAATGCCCGGGCCTCATTGAAGCCTCATAGCCCCTGCGCCTTCTTCTGCACGTAGCGTTTCCAGGTCTTCCCGGGCAGAAATGCCCGGGCCTCATTGAAGCTTGCCGTTCTCGTAGGTGGTCGGGTCCACGGCGAAATCGTCTTCCCGGGCAGAAATGCCCGGGCCTCATTGAAGCGGCGTTACCAATTTGGTAGGTCCCGAACGGTTCCCCCGTCTTCCCGGGCAGAAATGCCCGGGCCTCATTGAAGCGGAACCAGCACTATCCGGTCGATAACGGTATACGCGTCTTCCCGGGCAGAAATGCCCGGGCCTCATTGAAGCAAGAGTCCACAACCCTTCTTCCCCTTCCGGGGGTTAAGCTGGTCTTCCCGGGCAGAAATGCCCGGGCCTCATTGAAGCCTGAGGCCGTCCAGGGAGCCAAGGACGCCGTGGACGAGTCTTCCCGGGCAGAAATGCCCGGGCCTCATTGAAGCTCGCATTTCGCGACCGACCCGGCGGCAGCACAGCCGCGTGTCTTCCCGGGCAGAAATGCCCGGGCCTCATTGAAGCGCGGTTGGGATGCCCTCCGCCTGCATGGTCGGCGCGAGTGTCTTCCCGGGCAGAAATGCCCGGGCCTCATTGAAGCCGCCGTCTCCCCAACTTCCTGCGGCTCCGGAAAGTCGGTCTTCCCGGGCAGAAATGCCCGGGCCTCATTGAAGCACACCCTCTCCGGGTGAATCCATCGCTTCCCTGATCAGCTCGTCTTCCCGGGCAGAAATGCCCGGGCCTCATTGAAGCTTCATGTCCGCGGCGAACTGCTTGGCGAACCACGCGGCCTGTCTTCCCGGGCAGAAATGCCCGGGCCTCATTGAAGCATCGCGTCGGACGCCCTGCCAGGACTCCACCCGGAGTCTTCCCGGGCAGAAATGCCCGGGCCTCATTGAAGCACCCAGATCGAGGTGAATTCCAGCGACAGCACCTTGTCTTCCCGGGCAGAAATGCCCGGGCCTCATTGAAGCCTGCTGACGCAGTCGGCCGGGCTGTTGACGATCTGCGGCGTCTTCCCGGGCAGAAATGCCCGGGCCTCATTGAAGCGCCGATGAACCCAACCACCCCACCGCCATCGACCCGTCGTCTTCCCGGGCAGAAATGCCCGGGCCTCCCTTCATATGTGTCGGAAATGCCTCGTCCTGGTCGAGGTGCGCCATACCAGTGGAAGGGCGATGGCGTTGGTTTCCCCTCCTTCCTGGGGTAAGGTGATCGGCGCCGGCCTGGAGATGCCTCATGAGCACCGAAGAGAATTCCGCCCCTCCCAACACCGCCGTTGCCCTTCCGGAACCCAACCTGTCGGACCTCGAACGGCAAAAGGCGGAAATCGAGGCGATCCAGGCGCAGATGATGCAATTGCATGCCCGGGTCGGCCAAAGGCTGGATGAACGGCGGACCACCATCGACCTGACCCCGGCCGACCTGACCCCGGCCCGCCCCGACGCGATCCCGCCAACCGCCGAATAATCCGACCGATGCCCCCCGCCAACGACACGCCCAGCCGGCGCGCCGTCGCGTCCTGGTGCCTCTACGACTGGGCGAACTCGTCGTACAACACCATCGTCACGACCTTCATCTTCTCCGTCTATTTCGCCCGCGGCGTGGTCGGGGACGAGGTGGCAGGGGCCTCGCGCTGGAGCGCCGCGCTGACCGTCGCCGGGCTGCTGATCGCCCTGCTCAGCCCCGTGCTGGGCGCCGTCGCCGACCGGACGGGGCGCCGCAAGCCCTGGATGGCTCTGTTCACCGGCCTGACCGTGCTGTTCTGCGCCGCCCTGTGGTGGGTGAAGCCCGATCCGTCCCACGCGCTGTTCGCCCTGGTTTGCGTGGTCATCGGCACCGTCGCCTTCGAACTGGCGAACGTCTTCTACAACGCCAGCCTGACCGCGCTGGCGCCGCCGCGGATGCTGGGGCGGATTTCCGGCTGGGGTTGGGGGGTCGGCTATTTCGGGGGGCTGGCCTGTCTGGTGGTCGCGCTGTTCGTCTTCGTGCAGTCCCCCACCCCGCTGTTCGGCCTTCTGGACACGGGGGAGCAGGCGCCGGTCCGCGCCACGGCCCTGCTGGCCGCCGCCTGGTATGGGCTGTTCGCCCTGCCCTTCTTCCTGTTCGTGCCCGACGTGCCGGCGACCGGGCTGGGCATCCGGCAGGCCGCGCGGGAGGGCCTGGCGACGCTGCGCCGGACGCTGGCGGAGACGCGCAAGCACCGCAACACGCTGCGCTTCCTGATCGCCAGCGCGATCTACCGCGACGGCATCAACACCATCACGGCCTTCGGCGGCATCTTCGCCGCCCATGCCTTCGGCATGAGCTTCGAGGAGATCCTGATCTTCGCCATCGCGCTGAACGTGGTGGCGGGCGTCGGGGCCATCGGTTTCGCCTGGGTGGATGACCGGGCGGGGGCCAAGCCGACCATCCTCATCAGCCTGATCGGACTGACCGCCTTCGGCGTGCCGCTGCTTCTGGCGACCGACAAGCTGTGGTTCTGGGTGCTGGCGCTGGGGCTCGGCGCCTTCTTCGGGCCGGCGCAGGCGGCGGGGCGGTCGATGATGGCGCGGCTGGCCCCACCGGGCATGGCCGGGGAGATGTTCGGGCTCTACAGCCTGACCGGGCGCATGGCCGGCTTCGTCGGACCGCTGGCCTTCGGCCTCGCCACCCACCTGTTCGACAGCCAGCGGGCGGGCATGGCGAGCGTTGTGGCTTTCTTCGTGATCGGTTTTGGTATTATGCTGTCGGTTCGGGAGCCGGCACCGGGCGATGCGAATACGGTGCGACAGTCCGCCGCGGCATGACGGCGGATTCGACTGGCGGAAGCTGCTAACTTGCCTTTTGCTGCGACGCACAACGAACTTGGCGCGGAGGGCGGAACGGACATGTTGCACATCAAGGACATCGAGGCCTTCGCGCACATCAACGAGGCGCTGGCCAGCGACCACGCCACCGCGCGTGGGGAGAGCGATTCGGCGGGGCATCACCCGGCGGTTCATCCGGCGATGCTCATCGCCATGGCCGCGACCGGGCGTTTGAAGCCGGATGAGGGCGCGGACGGCGCGCCGCAGCAGGCGAGCGCCGCCACCGCGCTGGCCTGGATGATGGGGCGGCGGCGGTAGGCACTCGACGAAGCCCCCACCCTTCCCACGGCTTCGCCGCGGGCCCCTTCCCTCCCCCGCTGACGCAGGCAGGGCTATCGCATCTGAGTAAAGCAGGTTGCGTCTGTTGACCTGAAGGAAGCGGTCGCTTTGGCCTTTTTCTTCAGGAGACGCGCGATGCTCTCTCTCATGGAAATTTTCCGAGAGGTTCGTGACC
>NZ_QOKW01000024.1 GCF_008365375.1 Roseomonas genomospecies 6
AAGAGAAAACCCTCGTTCGACTTGCATGTGTTAGGCATGCCGCCAGCGTTCGTTCTGAGCCAGGATCAAACTCTCAGGTTCAAGCTGGGCCCCCGATCCGAAGACCGAGCCCACTTGACAGGGCCGCCCGAAGCGACCTCACCCAAGCTTTCGAAACTGTTCGTCTCTTACTGCTTGACCGAGATGCTCAAGCGACCCGCGATGCCGGCTCCACCCGGAACCAACCCGCGGCCAACGGTCCATACCGCCGCCTGCGCATCCCTTCTCACAACACGGTATCAACGATTTCCAAGATCCCGCGATCCTCAGGTCAGGACCGCTGCCCGTTCCGCGCTGCGCTACCGGGGTCCGGTGCGGCGCGTCGGGGCGCTGTATCTAGAAGCTTCGACTTGCTCTGTCAAGCCTTTGTTTTCACGCCGGCCCAACGTTACTTCGTCTCACCTTCGGCACTTCTGCCGTTCCCTTGCCGCCGTCCCGCTTCTCAGCGGCCCCGGCGTCGTGGGAGGCGGGTTATAGGCGCCTCGGCCAAACCCAGCAAGAGGTTTTTTCAGCGGTGAGCGAATTTTTTGAAAAGGGCCTTCAGATCAGGCCCGGACGGCCTCGGCCCGGCGGCGACCGGACGGCTGGGGGGCGAAGCCGTCGCGCAGGAAGCGCTCAAGCTCGATCTCCTGCGCGCTCTTCGGCACCTGATCGATTGGGCGGACATCGCAGCGCCCGTTCGCAGCGACCACGCGGAACAGCATGGCAGCGGCATGTCGCGGATTCTGACGGTTGCTCATCCCAATCGCTTCCCTGGTCATCGGAGCGCCGTCACCCGAAGGGCCGGCACCACGATCCTGATTTTAATTGATTGTGATGTTTTTGCCATAGCTTTTCGTCTCCTTGCCAAAAGAAAGTGGGGAAGACGCTAAGGCAGGGAAATCGTTGGGAAAAGTAAGGCTGGAGCCGAGCTTTGGCGGTGTGAGAAAAAGAGGACGGGCGCCTTGCCTGCCGCCCGCCCCTCTTCATTCGAACACAAAGACTCCGCGGTGATCCGTTCAGGCGGCAAGCGATGCAGCCGAAGCCGCCTGAACGTTCCCGCGTCGTCAGACCGGGAGTTGGCGCATCGAGGCCACGGCGGTCATCACGCCGCGAATTTCCGCCAGACCGCGCAGCCGCCCGATGGCCGGGTAGCCGGGATGGGTCTTTTTGCCCACGTCGTCCAGCAGCTCGTGCCCATGGTCGGGGCGGAAGGGGATGCGCCAGTTCGGGTTGCCGGCGTCCTTGCGGCGCTTCTGCTCCTCCAGCAGGGTGGTGACGACCGACACCATGTCCACGTCGCCGCCCAGATGCTCGGCTTCCTGGAAGGAGCCGTCGGGGTCCTTCTTCACGTTGCGCAGGTGGGCGAAGGTGACCTTCGGGGCGAAGCGCTTGACCATGGCCGGCACGTCGTTCTTCGCCCCGGCGCCGAGCGAGCCGGTGCAGAAGGTGATGCCGTTGGCCTCCGAATCGATGACGTTGACGATGAAGTCCAGGTCGTCCTCGTTGCTGACGATGCGCGGCAGGCCCATCAGCGGGCGCGGCGGGTCATCGGGGTGGATGCACATGCGGATGCCCACCTCCTCCGCGGTCGGGATCACCTCGCGCAGGAAACGGGCCAGCGTCTCGCGGAGCGCGCCGTGGCTCATGTCCTTGTAACGGTCGAGCATCTTGCGCAGGCCGGGAATGTCGTAGCGGTCGAAGGCGCCCGGCAGCCCGGCCATGATGTTGGCGAGCAGCCGCTTCTTGTCGTCCTCCGACGCCTTGTCGAACCAGGCGCGGGCGCGGGCCAGCACGTCGGGCGAATGGTCGTTCTCGGCGCCCGGGCGCTCCAGCATGAAGACGTCGAAGGCAGCGTGCTCATGGGCGTTGAAGCGCAGCGAGGTGCCGCCGCCCGGCACCGGCGCGGCGAGGTCGGTGCGGGTCCAGTCGAGGATCGGCATGAAGTTGTAGCAGACCGTCGTCACCCCGCAGGCCGCGAGGTTGCGCAGCGACTGGCGGTAGTTGTCGAACAGCGGGGTCAGGTCGCCCTCGCCGATCTTGATGGACTCATGGATCGGCAGGCTTTCCACCACGCTCCAGCGAAGGCCGAGCGAGGGGTCGGCGGCAATCATCGCCTTGCGCTCCTCGATCTCCTCGACCGACCAGACCACGCCGTAGGGGATCTGATGCAGGGCGGTGACGATGCCGGTGGCGCCGGTCTGACGGATGTGGTTGAGCCGGATCACATCGTCCGGTCCGAACCAACGCCAAGTCTGTTCCATGGTCTGCTCCTTGAAGAAGAGTGCTGTGCCGGTTCCGGCAGGTTCCGATGGGGTGCGAGTAAGGGGCGCCTCAGCCCGCCGCCGATTGCGCGACGGATTGCACGACAGCGCGGGCGCCCTCGGCGTAGAGCCGGCGCAGAGCCTCGGTCACCGGGCCGGTGAAGCGCGGGTCGCGCGGCAGGTCGTCGCCGAAGACGGCGCTCAACCCGAACAGGGCGGTCGCCAGACGGTCGGCGTCCGGCCCGGCCTGCGCCGCCAGTTCGGCGAGCGTCGCCGCCATGGGGTCGCGCACGTCGATGGGGCGGCCCGCCTCGTCGGTGCCGGAGACGTAGCGCATCCAGGCCGCCACCCCCAGCGCCAGCCGGTCGATGGGCGCCCCGGCGGCCAGCCGGTCGCGGATGGTGCCGAGCAGCCGCTGCGGCAGCTTCTGCGTGCCGTCCATGGCGATCTGCCAGGTGCGGTGGCGCAGGGCCGGGTTGCGGAAGCGCTCGATCAGCGCGTCCTTGTAGCGGCCGAGGTCGGCGCCCGGCGGCATGCGCAGGGTCGGCCCGGACTCCTCGTCCATCAGGCCGCGGATCAGCCGGGCGAAGGACGGATCGGCCATGGTGTCCGACACCGTCTCGTAGCCGGCGAGGTAGCCGAGATAGGCGAGCGTGGAGTGGCTGCCGTTCAGCAGGCGCAGCTTCATCATTTCATAAGGATGGACGTCGGCGACCAGCTCCGCCCCTTCCAGCTCCCAGGCGGGGCGCCCGGTGGGGAAGCGGTCCTCGATCACCCACTGGGTGAAGGGCTCGGTCACCACCGGCCAGGAATCGCGCAGGCCCAGCCCGTCCGACACGCCGTCGCGGTCGGCGTCGGTGGTGGCCGGCACGATGCGGTCGACCATGCTGTTCGGGCAGGCCACGGTGTCGGCGAACCAAGCCCCCAGCGCCGGGTCGCGCAGCTCGGCGAAGCGGCGCAGAAGGCCCGCCGCGGTGTCACCGTTGCTGGGCAGGTTGTCGCAGCTCAGCACCGTGAAGGGCTCCACCCCCGCCGCGCGGCGCCGGATCAGAGCCTCCACCAGGAAGCCAGGCACGCTGCGCGGACGATCCGGGTTGGCGAGGTCGTGGACGATGTCCGGATGGGCCTCGTTCAGGGCGCCGGTCGCCGGGTCGTGGCAATAGCCCTTTTCCGTGACGGTCAGGGTCACGACGCGGACGGAGGGGCGGGTCAGCCGCTCCAGCACCGCGGCGGGGTCTTCCGGAGCGACCAGCAATTCGGTGACCGAGCCGATCACCCGCAGCCGCTCGCCCTCGGCGTCGCGCACCGCGACGGTGTAGAGGCCGCCCTGCGGGTCCAGCGCGTCGCGCGTGTCGGGGCTGCGCAGGCTGACCCCGACGATACCCCAGGGGCCGAAGGACCGGGCCAGAGCGTCGTCGGTGTAGACGGCCTGATGGGCACGGTGGAAGGCGCCGATGCCCAGATGGACAATTCCGGTGGTCAGCGCGGCACGGTCATAGCCGGGACGCTGCACGCCGGGGCGCAGCGAGGGCAGCGTGTCGGGGCTCAGGCGCATGAAACACTCCGCATAAGGGCTTTACGTCTCGAAGAAGTGGCTGTTGGTTCGGGCGATCTCGTCCACCGCCGCGAAGACGGTGCGCAGATGGGAGCGCATGGCCTCCTCCGCGCCGTCGGGGTCGCGGGCGGCGACGCGGTCCACGATGCTCTGGTGCTCGCTGACGATCTTCGCCGCCCAGCCTTCGCCATGCAGCGACAGGAATCGCACGCGGTCGAGCTGGGCCTTGACGGCGACCAGAAGGTCCCACACCGCCGGACGTCCGGCGATGCGCGCCAGTTCGGCGTGGGTGGCCTCGTCGAGGGCGAAGAACTCGGCATGGCGGTCGGGCAACATCGCCGCGCGGTGCGAGTCGAGAAGTCTGGTGAGCGAGGCGACGTCCGCCGCCTCCGCCCGCTCGGCGGCCAGACGCACGGTTCGGCATTCCAGGGTTTCGCGGATGAACTGGCTGTCCGACACGGCGCTGAGCTGGATCGGCGCCACGAAGGTGCCGACCTGCGGCACGATCCGCAGGAACCCCTCATCGGCCAGCCGGCGAAAGGCCTCGCGCACCGGGGTGCGGCTGACACCGTAACGGGCGGCCACGCGGGTTTCCGAAATCCCCTCGCCGGGCCGAATCTCCCCCGATAGCACGGCGGCGCGCAGAGCGTCGTAGACCCCTTGCAGGCGGGGGCCGCGGATATCGGTGGGGGCGGAGGAGGTCGGCGAGTCAATCATAGCGTCCATCGCGTCAACTTGCATACTAGTATGCCATTGCGGACGGAGGCTGGCAAGGGGGTGGAGGGGCGGTGGCGGGGACAAGGTGCTGCGAAGGCAGGATGACGGGACGTCAGAACTCGTTGGCACCTCTGGCCATACGAGTACCGAGCCCCTCTCCGAAGAGGATTTTCTGGGCAAAGCGGCGGAGATCAAAGCAAATCATAACAGTACGAATGAGGGTTCTGGAGGCACAGAGGTACAATCCGCAGTCAGGACCTGACTCATACTGGAAGTAGACGCAGCCTAATCGCTATATCTGCTTCGCTCTCATCGCGGTCACCAAGGCTGATTGCAGTTTTCTCGATAGTAGACATTGCGGGTGCCAAATGGTAGGCCACGATTGGCCGCCCCGGTTGAGTGAGAGATTGCCTGATTCACGCAATGAAAATGATTTGTGGCAGACGTCGTTATAGAGGAGTGCGTCGTCGCCTCAGTCGCACAGGTCGAAGTAAGCCGGGTTCCCGTCCCAAGGCCAAAATCCGTTCTGACCGTCCCAATAATGGGTCCTCCCTTCTTTATCGGTTGAACGCTTTGCGCGCCAAACCGTATCCTCCTTCAGCATTGTGAGCGCGTTGGCGTCAAGCAAAGGAATCTCGGTCCCACGTTGCCCATATCCATCGTCTGAAACCGTCCTGCTGGGCAATTCCATGAGCAGCGCCGCGTGTTTCGTCTCTTTTAGGACCAGGGCGAATTTGTTGTAGATCATGCCGAACCCACAGCGTGCTTGAACGACATGAGGACGGGTATTTTCGTGCACGTCGAGTAGAAGGCGTTCGACCGCGGACGGCGTCACCAGGGCCGATTTGTCTTTGATGATCCCATCCCGCGCGCTTTTGCACCACTCAGCGACGTCAGCCGCAGTACAGAGTTCCAGGGCGCCGGAGGTGCGCGCAGCAAATTTTGCCGCGGCGGGCTGATAGGACGACGTGGTGACAAAAAGGCTTCGTTGCGCCTTTTCCACACCTGCAACCCCCGACAGGGCTGCGACCGCTTCTAGGCCGATCCGGTTCTTCGGGGCGTACTTCTTAGCCTGAACCAGGGTGAGGATATCACCGATGGGATCGCGTTGCAGGAGGCGAATGTCGATGCCACCGTCTCCACGCCCCGGCCCCAACTCCGTTGTAAATCCCTGTGCCTGAAAGATGCGCGCCAGCAGAATCTCAAATTCTCGCCAGGAAAGGCGATGGAGGTCCTCCGGATGGCGGGCGAAATGGTCGTATAACTCTTCATAGATATCTGCAAAATCGGGTTGGACCAATCTACAGATCCACTCCCAATGATAGTAGTTGGCATAGGCATCGCAGCGAGGCCCTTCCGCTGGGTAGAAGTGGAGATTGGCCAAGCGCGCATGTTCGTAGTGAAAGCCGTGCGACTCCACAAGGTCAAAAAATTCTCCATCGAGGCACCCATAGAGCGCATTGTCTGCAAAGGGCGAGCTAAAGTACAGAACGGACACCACTGGAATTTTCCCAGGTTCACTATCAACTTGCTCGGAGTATGTTTTAAAGCCGCAGTCAAACCAGATATCGTGACCCATAGCCCATTTCTGGATAGCCGCCTCTAGCCGACGGACATCTTGAGCGAGCGAGTGATCATCAAATGATGATGCCATAACAATCCTAAGAATTCAGTTATTAATGACCAATAATACTGTCGCTCCACGAGAGTAGAAACGGACTATACATGTAGTTACAGCAACCTTTCGTGCAGATTTAAACGTCCGCTCTCGCACGTTGCCTGCCCAAATCCGCTGGTCGGCAAACAGCCTAACACAGTCATACCATATCAGTAGAGGTAACGTCCGCTTCTGGCGATAGCGGACAGACAGCGCTCCCCTTCATTCACGCACGGCACCCCCGAATCTCTCACTAGGCTCAACAATCACCTTTTACCGCGCATCGGCGGCACTTCCCTCCATAAAAATGTTCGCCCCGCCCCCAAAATCAGGCTTGCGCGCCACGCTGATATATTAATATGCTCTTCCTCAAGGAACAGCACGGAACGGCCCCGCATGGGGCACGGGCCGGCGCATGGGGAGGACTGCAATGGCTTCGACCTCCAGGCCCGGCCTGGACGCTCAACCGCCTGGAACCGCTTCGGAGACCGTGCCCGGCAAGGCGCCTGGAAAGGTGCTTGGAACCGCCAAGGAACCGCGCCTGTCCGCCCGCGCCACGGCCACCACGGAGATCTACCGGTCGCTGCGCGGGGACATCGTGGCCATGCGGCGCAAGCCGGGGGAGCCGATCGTGGAGAAGCACGTCGCGGAGTCCTTCGGCGTCAGCCGCACCCCGGTGCGCGAGGCTCTGTTGCGGCTGGCCGACGACGGGCTGGTCGAAATCTTTCCGCAGTCCGGCACCTTCGTCGCCCGCATCCCGGTCGACGCCCTTCCCGAAGCGGTGGTGATCCGCACCTCGCTGGAATGCACCGCGGTCCGCTACGCCGCTGTCCGTGCCGCGCGCAGCCAGATCGCAGCGCTGCGGGCCAACATCCTGCTTCAGCAGGAGACGATGGCGGCGGGCGACCTCGACGGCTTTCACGAGGCGGACGAGGCGTTCCACCGCCTGATTTCCGAGATCGCCGGCTTCCCCGGCCTGTGGAGCATGTCCCAGCAGGTGAAGATGCAGGTGGACCGCTACCGCCGCCTGACCCTGCCGGAACCGGGCCGCATCCCGCATGTGCTGGCCGAACACGGCGGCATCGTGGATGCCATCGCCGCGCGCGACCCAGCCGAGGCGGAGCGGCGGATGGCGACCCATCTCGGCGCGCTTCTGGACTCCGTGCCGGACACCCAGGGAGCCAACCCCTTCTTCTTCTCCGGCGCGCAGCCGGACGGCTTTTCGAAGACGAAGAAAGAAAGCACGCCGTCATGACCAACCCCTTCGACCTTACCGGCAAGACCGCCCTGGTCACCGGCGCCAACGGCGGCATCGGGCAGGCCATCGCCGTCGCCCTGGCGCAGGCTGGGGCCGACATCGCCGTGGCCGGGCGCAGCCCGCCGGACGAGACGCGCGCGCTGGTCGAAGGGCTGGGCCGCCGCTTCGCCGCGATCCCCGCCGACCTCTCCAGCCTCGCCCCGATCCCCGCCCTGATGGAAGAGGCGGTCGGCACCTTCGGCGGGCTGGACATCCTGGTGAACAACGCCGGGCTGATCCGCCGCGCCGACGCCGTGGACTTCACCGAGGCCGACTGGGACGCGGTGATGGACGTGAACCTGAAGTCGGTCTTCTTCCTCTGCCAGGCCTTCGGGCGCTACGCGCTGGGCAACGGGCGGAAGGGCAAGATCATCAACGTCGCTTCCCTGCTGTCCTTCCAGGGCGGCATCCGCGTGGCCTCCTACACGGCGTCGAAAAGCGGCATCGCGGGGATCACCCGGCTGCTCGCCAACGAATGGGCGGGCAAGGGCATCAACGTGAACGCCATCGCGCCGGGCTACGTCGCGACCAGCGTCACCACCGCGCTGCGCGCCGACGAGCGCCGCAACGCCGAAATTCTGGCCCGCATCCCCGCCGGACGCTGGAGCGAGCCCGCCGACATGGGCGGTCCCGCGGTGTTCCTGGCCTCCGATGCGTCCGATTACGTCCACGGCACGATCCTGCCGGTGGACGGCGGCTGGCTCGCCCGCTGAGGGGGCCGCCGATGATTGTAAGGGGAAGACGAGGATGAGCACGGACGTTTTCGTGATCGACGAGGCGGTGAACTGGCAGGATCTGGGCGCGGGGGTGCGCCGCAAGATCCTGGGCCACAACGACGCCATGATGATGGTGCGGGTGGAATTCGAGACCGGCGCCATCGGGCCGCAGCACCGCCACCCGCACGTCCAGTGCGCCGTGGTGGAGAAGGGCTCCTTCGACGTCACCATCGAAGGCGTCACCCGGCGGCTGGGCACCGGCGACGGCTACATGGTGCCGTCCAACGCCCTGCACGGCGTCGTGGCTCTGGAGCCGGGCGTCCTGCTCGACATCTTCACGCCCCCGCGCGAGGACTTCCTCGCCTGACGGGTTCACCCCGACTTTCACCCTCCCCAACCTTCACCTGCTGGCCGGCGCGCGGGAATAAGCGCCGGCCGGCATCCGGACCAAACCAAAGAACCAGCCTAATAATCGCCAGGAGGACAACGCTATGCATCTTTCGACCCGCGGTATCCGCTCCGCCCTTCTCGCCGCCTGCGCGGCCTGCACCCTGCTCGCCACCCCGGTCGTGGCGCGGGACTTCCGGTCCGCGGACATCCACCCCGCCGACTACCCGACCGTCGAGGCCGTCAAGTACGTCGACAAGCTCCTGAAGGAGCGCACCGGCGGCAAGCTCGGCGTGAAGGTCTACCCGAACGGCGCGCTCGGCACCGAGAAGGACACGATCGAGCAGCTCAAGATCGGCGGGCTCGACATGATGCGCATCAACGTCGCCCCGCTGAACAACGTGGTGCCGGAGACGATGGTCACGGCCCTGCCCTTCATCTTCCGCTCCACCGAGCACATGCGCGCCGTGCTGGACGGCCCGATCGGCGACGAGATCCTGGCCGCCATGGAAAGCCAGGGCATGGTCGGGCTGGCCTTCTACGACAGCGGCTCGCGCAGCATGTATTCGGCGGCCAAGCCCTACAAGACGCTGGCCGACATGAAGGGCGCCAAGATCCGCGTCCAGCAGTCCGACCTGTTCGTCGCCATGATCCAGGCGCTGGGCGCCAACGCCACGCCCATGCCCTTCGGCGAGGTCTACACCGCGCTGAAGACCGGCATCGTGGACGCGGCGGAGAACAACTACCCCTCCTATGAATCCTCGCGCCATTTCGAGGCCGCCAAGTACTACACCCTGACCGAGCACGCCATGGCGCCGGAAGTGCTGGTCTTCTCGAAGGTCTCGTGGGACCGGCTGTCCAAGGACGATCAGGCCGCCATCCGCAAGGCCGCCAAGGACTCCGTCCCCTACATGCGCAAGCTGTGGGACGAGCGTGAGCAGAAGTCCAAGGACGTCGTGACGAAGGCCGGCTCCCAGATCGTCGAGGTCGCGAACAAGCAGGAGTTCATCGACGCGATGGCCCCCGTCTACAAGCAGTTCGCGAGCACGCCGAAGCTGGACAGCCTCGTGAAGCGCATCCAGGACACGAAGTAAGCACAAAAAACGCGGCGCCTCCCCTCCAAGGGTGGCGCCGCGTCCTTCGAGGGGAGCCGGCGGCATGGATATCGAGCTGCAAGCAATGGATCACAGCCCCCCGCGCAGCGCGGGCCTGCTGACACGGGTGAACGCGCGGCTGGCGCGGTCGGGGATGTGCGTGGCGATGGTCGGCCTGATGGCCATCGTGGGCGTGGTGTTCTATCAGGTCTTCGGCCGCTACGTGCTGAACGACTCGCCGACCTGGGCGGAGAGCCTGGCCATCGTGCTGGTCCTCTACGTCACCCTCATCGGCGCCGCCGTCGGCGTCCGCGACGCCGGCCACATCGGCCTGGAATCCTTCCTCGTCATGCTCCCCGACGCCATCCGCCGCAAGGTCGAGATCGTCATCTACGCCCTGGTCGGCGTCTTCGGTGCCTGCATGGCCTACAACGGCTGGCTGCTCGGCACCTCCGTCGCCGCCTACCACATCCCCAACCTGCACGTCTCCGAAGCGGTCCGCTACATCCCGCTCGTGCTCTCCGGCGTCCTCATCGTGCTCTTCTCCGTCGAGCACGTCGTCGCCATCATCCGCGGCGAGGAGGTCGCCCCATCATGGAACTGACCATCCTCGCCGTCACCTTCTTCGGCTTCCTCGTCCTGGGCATCCCCGTCGCCTTCGCCATCGGCCTGTCGGCGCTGTGCACCATCCTCTACGAGGGTCTCCCCGTCGCCGTCATCTTCCAGCAGATGATGTCCGGCATGAACGTCTTCTCCTTCCTCGCCATCCCCTTCTTCGTCTTCTCCGGCGAGCTGATGCTCCACGGCGGCGTCGCCGACAAGATCGTCGCCACCGCCAAGAACATGGTCGGCCACATCCGCGGCGGCCTGGGCATGTCCAACGTCGTCGCCTGCACCCTGTTCGGCGGCGTCGCCGGCTCCCCCGTCGCCGACGTCTCGGCCATGGGCGCCGTGATGATCCCGATGATGAAGCGGGAAGGCTACCACGCCGACTACGCCGTCAACGTCACCACCCACGCCGCCCTCGTCGGCGCGCTGATGCCGACCAGCCACAACATGATCATCTACGCGCTGGCCGCCGGCGGCAAGGCCTCCATCGGCGCGCTGATCGCCGCCGGCATCGTCCCCGCCCTGCTGCTGATGGTCTGCAACCTGGGGGCCGCCTACTACGTCGCGGTGCGCCGCGGCTACCCCGCCGGCACCTTCCCCGGCTGGGCCATCCTGGGCCGCTCCTTCGCCGCCGCCGCGCCGGGCCTGCTGATCGTCGTGATCATCCTGGCCGGCATCACGTCGGGCGTCTTCACCGCCACCGAGTCCGCCTCCATCGCGGTGATCTACGCGCTGCTGCTGACCACCTTCGTCTACCGCACGCTGACCTGGGAGCATTTCCTGGCCGCCGCCGCCAAGACGGTCAAGACCACCGGCGTGGTGCTGCTGCTGATCGGCGTCTCCACGATGTTCCAGTACATCATGGGGCTGTATCAGGTGGCCGAGATCACCGGCGAGCTGATGGCCGGCATCTCCTCCAACCCGCTGGTCATCTTCCTGCTGATCAACATCATCCTGTTCCTGCTCGGCACCTTCATGGACATGGCGAGCACCATCCTGATCTGCACGCCGATCTTCCTGCCCATCGCCATGCAGTACGGCATGGACCCGGTGCAGTTCGGCATCGTCATGCTGATCAACTGCGCGCTCGGGCTCAACACCCCGCCGGTCGGCACCACCCAGTTCATCGGCTGCGCCATCGGCGAGGTCTCCGTCGGACAGGTCATGCGCTCCATCACACCCTTCTACGGCGCGCTGTTCGTCACACTCCTCCTCGTCACCTACGTCCCCACCTTCTCCCTCTGGCTCCCGCACCTCCTCATGCGCTGAGGCGCGTCCACCGGGTCATGAAAAAAGGCCGCGCCGGTATCCCGGCGCGGCCCTTTTTTATGTGCGCTTTTGCGGATCAGCCCGCTTCGGCGTTCGAGGAGTTCTGCCACAGGTTCAACCCGCCATCGACGGCGTGGCGGTCGATCTCCGCCAGCTCCTCCAGCGTAAAGGCGGTGTTCTGGAGCGCGTCGAGCGAGTTGTCGAGCTGCTCCACGTTGCGGGCGCCGATCAGGGCGGAGGTCACCCGCGGGTCGCGCAGCACCCAGGCGATGGCCATCTGGGCCAGCGTCTGGCCGCGCCGCTTGGCGATGGCGTCCAGGGCGCGGACGCGCTCCAGATTTTCCGGCGACAGGAAATGCGCCTTCAGCGTGCCGCCCTTGGCGGCGCGGGCGTCGGTGGGCTGGCCGCCCAGATACTTGGTGGTCAGCATGCCCTGAGCCAGCGGCGAGAAGGCGATGCAGCCGACCCCGGTCTCCTCCAGCGCGTCGAGCAACCCGCCCTCGATCCAGCGGTTCAGCATC
The DNA here is from genome assembly GCF_008365375.1 of Roseomonas genomospecies 6. GTDB lineage: Bacteria > Pseudomonadota > Alphaproteobacteria > Azospirillales > Azospirillaceae > Azospirillum. The sequence goes on from NZ_QOKW01000024.1 coordinate 12,105, forward strand.
GAATAGGAGGGCTGGTGGATCAGGCAGGGCGTGCCGAGGTCCTTCAGCATCGCCGCCGCCCGCCGCGTCATCTCCGGCGAGTAGGAGGAGATGCCGACATAGAGCGCCTTGCCCTGCCGCACGGCGTGGTCGAGCGCGCCCATCGTCTCTTCCAGCGGGGTGCGCGGATCGACGCGGTGCGAGTAGAAGATGTCCACGTAGTCGAGCCCCATCCGCTTGAGGCTCTGGTCCAGGCTGGCCGTCAGATACTTGCGCGACCCCCAGCTTCCGTAGGGGCCGGGCCACATGTCGTAGCCGGCCTTGGTGGAGACGATCAGCTCGTCGCGGTGGGCCTTGAAGTCGGTCGCCAGGACACGCCCGAAATTCTCCTCCGCCGAACCCGGCGGCGGGCCGTAATTGTTGGCGAGGTCGAAATGGGTCACGCCGCGGTCGAAGGCCCGGCGCAGAACGGCGCGCCCGGTCTCGAACACATCGGTGCCGCCGAAATTCTGCCACAGCCCCAGCGAAATGGCCGGCAGGTCAAGCCCGCTCCGCCCGCAGCGGCGGTAGGTCATGCGGTCGTAGCGGGCCGGATCGGCGCGGTAGAGCGATTGCATCGCGGTCTCCTGGCTGTCTTGAGCACAGATTGGTGGAACGGTAAACTGATATATTAGAGATCAGCCGCCGTCCAAGGCCAATTGCGCAAGGCAGCCGCCCGCGTGTCCGCGCCTCAGGCGGGCGTCGCCTCGTCCTCCGCTGGAGCGGTGAAGTAGAGCGGGTTGGCCTTCTGCGCGTCGGCGATCGTGACCTGGAGATAGTCCAGATGCAGGTCGATGGCCTTCGCCGCCGCCTCCGGGTCGTTGTTGGAGATGGCCTCGATGATGGCGGAATGCTCGGCGATCACGTCCGGCACGCGGCCCAGCACCGGCAGGGTCAGCAGGCGGTAGCGGTCCACCTGCACCTTCACCTGCTGCGTCAGGTTCCAGAATCCGGGATAGCCTGCGGTCTCCGCCAGCAACGCGTGGAACGCCTCGTCCGCCTGATGGAAGCCTTCGAAATTCTGGGCGGCCTCCATCTCGCGCTGGAGTTCCAGGTTGGCGCGCAGCTTGGCGATCTGGCTTCGGGTGGCACGCTGCGCGGCGTAGCGGACGGTCGCCTCCTCCAAGGCCTTGCGGATGGCGATGGCTTCCGGCAGGGCGCCCAGCGGGATGCGGGAGACGAAGGTGCCCGACTGCGGGAAAATCTCGATCAGCCCCTCGTCCGCCAGACGCAGCACGGCCTCGCGCACGGGGGTGCGGCTGACGCCGTAATCCTGGGCGATCAGCTTTTCCGCGACCGGCTCGCCCGGCTTGCGGCGGAGCGAGACGATCTCGTTGCGCAGGTCGCGGTAGATCGTCGCGGCCACGGTGGTGCCGCGCTGGGCCGGACGGGCGACCGCCGCCGCCGTGCGCCGCCGGGTCCGCGTCCTGACCTCCGCCGTCCGTTCCGAATCCGCCGTCGAAGTCTGCGCCGCCTTTTCCAACACCCGCTCCTGCCAGGATCGTTCAGGGTGCCGGTCCGCCGGTTCGCCGCGCTTCACGCACGCCGTGGGCGGACCGCCCTTCATCGCAATATACTAATACCCGCCGGGGCGGGTCAAACGCCTTGGCCCCACGCGGCGCGCCGGGTCCGCGCCAGTTTGTCCCACCGGAAAGCGCGTTGCGCCGCCTTGGAGTATACTAGTATATTGAACGAAACTCCACACCGGAGCGTCATCGCAGGGACCGTCACCGTGGACCGCAAACGCATCGCCCTCGTCGCCCACGACGCCCGCAAGCCGGACCTGATCGGCTGGCTCGGCACCAACATCCGCGCGCTGGAGGGCAACGTCTTCTGGGCCACCGGCACGACCGGCCGGCTGGTCCGGGAAGCCCACCCGCATTTGGACATCACCTCGCTGAAAAGCGGACCGCTGGGCGGCGACCAGCAGATCGGCGCGATGATCGCGGAAGGCCGGATCGATCTCCTGGTCTTCTTCGTGGACCCGATGACCGCCCAGCCCCACGACGTGGACGTGAAGGCGCTGACCCGGCTCGCCACGCTCTACAACATCCCGATGGCCTGCAACGAGGCCACCGCGGACATGGTGATCTCCTCCCCCCTCTTCACCAGCGGCTACCGCCCGCGGGCCGTGGACTTCGCCGCCCACGATTCGCGCAGCCTCTGACCGGTTCCCCCTTGAACAGGGCGCCGTTCGGACAGAATTGTGGGCGAGGCGCACAAAGTCCTTGCATCCGGAACTGATATATTAATATATTCCGACATGCGGGGCTCGATCGGCGCCGCATGCGGCGCCACACCCGAACCTCCCCCCTTCCGGAGATGAACGATGCTCCACCCCGACCGCCTCTTCCCCAGCGACCCCACGCAGCGCGACATCGCGCGCCGGCTGTACGCGGAGGTGGGCAGCCTGCCGATCATCAGCCCGCACGGTCACACCGACCCCTCCTGGTTCGCGAAGAACGAGGCGTTCCCGAACCCGGCGGCGTTGTTCGTGGTGCCCGACCATTACGCCTTCCGCATGCTCTACAGCCAGGGCGTGACGTTGGAAAGCCTGGGCGTGCCGCGCCGGGACGGCGGGGCGGTGGAGAGCGATCCGCGCAGGATATGGCGCCTGCTGGCCCAGAACTGGCACCTGTTCCGCGGCACCCCGACGCGCATGTGGCTGGACCACGCCTTCGAGACGGTGTTCGGCGTGACCGAGCGGCTGAGCGGGGCGAGCGCCGACCGCATCTTCGACCAAATCGACGCCTGTCTGCAGAAGCCGGAATTCCTGCCGCGCGCCCTGTTCGAGCGCTTCAACATCGAGCTGCTGGCGACCACCGAGTCCCCGCTCGACACGCTGGAGCATCACCGCGCCATCCGCGAGAGCGGCTGGAAAGGCCGCGTCATCACCGCCTTCCGTCCGGACCCGGTCGTCGATCCGGAGTTCGAGGGCTTCCAGGCCAATGTGGAGGCGCTGGGCGCGCTCGCCGGTGAGAACACCTCCACCTGGGCCGGCTACCTCGCCGCCCTGCGCAACCGCCGCCAGTACTTCAAGGAGGTCGGCGGCGCCACCTCCACCGACCACGGCCACGCCACGGCGACCACCGCCGACCTGTCCGACGCCGACGCGGAGCGGCTGTTCGAGAAGGCGCTGCGCGGCACGGTCACGGCGGCGGAGGCGGAGGTCTTCCGCGGCCAGATGCTGACCGAGATGGCGAAGATGAGCCTGGACGACGGTCTGGTCATGCAGATCCACCCCGGCAGCTTCCGCAACCACAACCCGACGCTGTTCGACCGCTTCGGGCGCGACAAGGGCGCGGACATCCCGACCGGCACCGAGTATGTGCGGGCGCTGAAGCCGCTGCTCGACCGGGTGGGGAACGAGCGCGACCTGACCATCATCGTCTTCACGCTGGACGAGACCAGCTACGCCCGCGAGCTGGCGCCGCTGGCCGGCCATTACCCGGCGCTGCGCGTCGGCCCGGCCTGGTGGTTCCACGACAGCCCTGAGGGCATGCGCCGCTACCGCGAGATGATCACGGAGACGGCGGGCTTCTACAACACGGTCGGCTTCAACGACGACACGCGCGCCTTCTGCTCCATCCCGGCCCGCCACGACGTGGCCCGCCGCGTGGACTGCGGCTTCCTGGCGCGCCTCGTCGCCGAGCATCGGATGGACGAGGACGAGGCGGCGGAACTGGCCGTGGACCTCGCCTACAACCTCGCCAAGAAGGCGTACAAGCTCTGACCTAGCCCCCTCTCCCGCCTCTCGCGCCCGCATGCGGGCGCTGACGGCGTCAGGCGGCCCATGGCCGCCGAGAGCCCCGGGAGAGGGTGGCCCGAAGGGCCAGGTGAGGGTCGTGCAAGGATTGAGATGCTTCTCCTTGTCTGCACCCTCACCCTCCCGCCGCAGCGCGGCGGGCCCCTCCCTCTCCCGGGGCGGGAGAGGGGATTCACGATGAGGACGAACACCATGGCATCGCTGACCATCCGCCTGCATCCCGCGGACAACGTCGTCGTTGCCGGCGCCGATCTGCCGGAGGGCACCACCCTGCCCGACACGGACGTCGTCGCCCGGACCACGATTCCCTCCGGCCATAAGGTCGCGGTGCGGGCCGTCGCGGTCGGCGAACCGGTGCGCAAGTACAACCAAGTCATCGGATTCGCCACCCAGCCGATCGAGCCGGGCGACCATGTCCATGTCCACAACATCGGCATGGGCGACAGCTTCGAGCGCGACCACGCCTTCGGGGCCGATGCCCACCCCACGGACTTCGTGCCGGAGGCGGAGCGCGCCACCTTCCAGGGCATCGTCCGCGCGGACGGGCGCGTGGCGACCCGCAACTACATCGGCGTGCTGACCACGGTGAACTGCTCGGCCACCGCCGCGCGGATGATCGCCGACCAGTTCCGCGGCGACGCGCTGGCCGCCTACCCCAACATCGACGGGGTGGTCGCGCTGACCCACGCCTACGGCTGCGGCATGGGCTCCCAGGGCGACGCCATCGACGCGCTGCGCCGGACCATCGCCGGCTACGCCCGCCACCCGAACTTCGCCGCCGTGATCGTGCTCGGCCTCGGCTGCGAGGTGAACCAGATCGACACGCTGGTGGAGGTGGAGGGGCTGACCGTCGGCGACACCCTGCACACGCTGGCGATCCAGGAGAGCGGCGGCACCGCCGCCACCGTGCGGGCGAGCGTAGAGCGCATCCGCGCCCTGCTGCCCCGCGTCAACGACGTGAAGCGCGAGACCGTCCCGGCCAGCCACCTGATCCTGGCGCTGCAGTGCGGCGGGTCGGACGGCTATTCGGGCATCACCGCCAACCCGGCGCTGGGTCATGCCGTGGACCTGCTGATCCGCAACGGCGGCACCGCGGTGCTGAGCGAGACACCGGAGGTCTATGGCGCCGAGCATCTGCTGACCCGCCGCGCCGCGCGTCCGGAGGTCGGCGAGAAGCTGGTCGAGCGCATCCGCTGGTGGGAGGACTACACCAGCCGCACCGGCGGCGAGATGAACAACAACCCCTCGCCCGGCAACAAGAAGGGCGGCCTGACCACCATCCTGGAAAAGTCGCTGGGCGCCGTCGCCAAGGCCGGCACCACCAACCTCGTCGAGGTCGTCCGCTACGCCGAGCCGATCACCGGGCCGGGCCTCGTCTTCATGGACACGCCGGGCTACGACCCGGTGTCGGCCACCGGGCAGGTGGCGGGCGGCGCCAACGTGCTGTGCTTCACCACGGGCCGCGGCTCCGTCTTCGGCTGCAAGCCGACGCCGTCGCTGAAACTCGCCACCAACACGCCGCTCTACCGCAGGATGACCGACGACATGGACATCGACTGCGGAACCATCGCCACCGGCGACGCCACCATCGAGGAGGTCGGACGGGCGATCTTCCAGCTCGTGCTCGACACCGCCTCGGGCCGGAAGACGAAGAGCGAGGAGCTGGGATTCGGCTCCGACGAGTTCACGCCCTGGCAGATGGGCGCCGTCATGTGATCAGGGTCATGTGATGGAAAGGGCTTGCGCCTGATGTGATATACTAGTATAAGTGTCTTCGTTCGGTTATCCTTTGAAACCCAATCGGCAGGCCGCACCATGCGCGTGGTCCCGCCGGCTGACGTTTCTCCAAAGTGCGACTTCAGGCCGCCGGGGCACGCTCCGGCGGTCTTTTCTTTGCGGGGTCCGGCGAGGATCACCCGACCTCGGTGCGCAGCCAGTCCCGGAAGGCGTTGAAACCGGGCTCCCCGTGCCGTGCCGGCCGCGAGACCAGATACCACGCCCGCCCCATCGGCACCGCCAGCGCGAAGGGCGTGACCAACCGTCCCGCCGCCAGATCGTCGGCGATGTAGAGCTGCGCGCCCAACGCCACACCGACCCCATCCGCCGCCGCCTGAAGGGCCATGGCGTAGCTGCCGAAGGACAGCCCCTTCGCCGCCGGAGGCGCCAGCCCCGCCGACGCGAACCAGTGCGGCCAGTCGTCCGCCCAATGCGACACCGACAGCAGCGTCGCCGACAGCAGATCCTCGGGACGGCGCAGGGTCCGGGCCAGGGCGGGCGCGCAGACCGGCAGCATGTCGGCGGTGAACAGCTCCTCCACCTCGTAGCCCGGCCAGTGACCGTCACCCAGCAGCAGGGCGCAGGTCCAGTCCTCGCGGATCGGCGCACCGGCACCGCCGGTGGCGATGCGCACCTCCACGTCCGGGTGGCGCTCGTGGAAGGCGGACAGGCGCGGGATCAGCCAGCGCACCGCGAAGGTGGCCCCCACCCCCAGGGTCAGCACCGGGCCGTCGCGCATGGCGGCGACCCGCTCGACGCTCTCCGCGATCCTGTCGAAGGCGCCGGTCAGGCCGGGTTGCAGCGCCCGCCCGCGGTCGGTCAGTTCCAGCGCGTTGGCACGCCGCTCGAACAGGGGGAACCCCATCCGCTCCTCCAGCAGGCGCACCATGCGGCTGACCGCGGCCTGCGAGACGTTCAGTTCGCCCGCAGCGCCCGTGAAGCTGCCGTGCCGGGCCGCGGCCTCGAACGCCCGCAAGGCGTTCAGCGATGGCAGGCGCCGCATCCGATCCCCTCCGCATCACCCCAACATTTCCTTGGGGTCAGCATCAGACAATGCCGTTTGCGAGACAAGCGCACCAGCGCCATCATGCACTCCACAGCCATAGAAATTCTTTTGGATGAGCGGGATGCTGACGGTTCCCCTGACACTCGGACTCGGCCTTGCGGCGCTGGCGACCTCGTTCCTGTCGGGCCTGTTCGGCATGGCGGGCGGCATGGTGCTGATGGGTCTGCTGCTGGTGCTGCTGCCGGTGTCCTCGGCGATGCTGCTGCACGGGATCACGCAGATGACCGCCAACGGCTGGCGGGCGTGGCTGTGGCGGCGGCATGTCCAATGGGGCATCGTGGCCCAATTTCTGTTGGGCGGAGCCGTTGCGGTCGGTGTTTTCACCCTGATCCGCTATGTGCCCGACAAGGCGGTGTCGCTGATCGTGCTCGGCCTGTCGCCCTTCATGGCGATGGCCGTCCCGTCCCACTGGGCGCCGAACGTGTCGCGTCGCGGCCACAGCGCGCTGGCGGGTGTCCTGTGCATGGGCGTGCAGTTGATCGCCGGAATCTCGGGGCCGCTGCTCGACGTGTTCTTCGTGAAGTCCAGCCTGTCCCGTCAGAGCGTCGTCGCGACCAAGGCGACGATGCAGGTCTTCGGCCATCTGTTCAAGACGGTCTATTTCGGCTCCATCGTCGCCGCCTCGGACGCGGAGGCGCTGGACGTCACGGTGACGCTCGTCTGCATCGGCATGGCCGTACTGGGGACGAACCTGTCGCGCCGCCTGCTGGACGCCATGAGCGACGCGCAGTTCCGCACCTGGAGCCTGCGTCTGGTCGCCCTGACCGGCACCGTCTATCTCGGCCAGGGGCTGTTCCTGCTGGCGGTGGGGTAAGTCCGGAGAAGTCTCGCCCCACCCCGGCCCCCATACTCAATCCAGGAAGATATCCGGCGCCAGCGGGGCTCCCGGCTTCACCGCGTAGGGCTCCAGGTCGGTCACGCCCTCCTCCGCCAGCACCTCGTCGTCGATGAAGAAATTGCCGCTGGTGGTCTTGGCGTCGCGGGTCAGGATGGCGTGGGCGGCGTCGGCCAGGATGTCGGGCTTGCGGCAGTTGTCGAAATCGGCGGCGCCCTTCAGCATGGCGATGGCCGCGGTGCCGATGATCGTGCGCGGCCAGAGGGAGTTCACGCCCACCGTGCCGCGGAATTCCGCGCTCATGCCCAGCGTGCACAGGCTCATCGCGTATTTGGCGATGGTGTAGGCGGTGTGGTGCTGGAACCAGCGCGGGTTCAGGTTCAGCGGCGGCGACAGGGTCAGGATGTGCGGATTCGAAGCCTTCAGCAGATGCGGCAGGCAGGCCTGCGAGCAGGCGAAGGTGCCCCGCCCGTTCACGCCCATCATCAGGTCCCAGCGCTTCAGCGGCGTGTCCAGCGTGCCGGTCAGGCTAATCGCGCTGGCGTTGTTCACCAGGATGTCGATGCCGCCGAAGGCCTCCGCCGTGCGGGCGACGGCCTCCGCCACCTGGGCGTCGTCGCGGATGTCGCAGAGGATCGGCAGCGCCTTGCCGCCCGCGGCCTCCACCTCCTCCGCCGCGGAAAAGACGGTGCCGGGCAGCTTCGGGTGCGGCTCCGACGTCTTGGCGGCGATGGCGACGTTCGCGCCGTCCCGCGCCGCGCGGAGCGCGATGGCCTTGCCGATGCCCCGGCTGGCGCCGGTGATGAACAGGGTCTTGCCCTTCAGAGTGCGCCCGTCGGTCATGCTGGTTCCCTCCCCATGGTCTTTTGCCGAAGCCCCGGCCCGTTGTCGGCGATGCTACCACACCTCCCCCAGGGGCCGTCCAGACGCGAACGTCACCCAATTGACCTATGCGTCAATGAGGCTTTTCCGTCTAGACTGCGCTTGCTCCCTCCGTTCGGGAAAGCCCGCCCGTGCGCCTTCCGGTTCTCGCCCTTGCTCTGCTTCTCGGTGCGTCGCCTGCCTTCGCACAGGCGGTGGCGCAACATCTGTTCTTCGAGGCGGTGCCCGCCGGCGCCCCACCCGACGCCCCTTACGAGGCGCGCCAACGCCTGACCGAGCGCACCCGGACCGACCTGCTGCCCGCCGTTCTCGCGTCCGTCGGCCTGGACGGCATCGGGGCGGTCACGGAGTTGCGGATGGGCGGCTACCGGCTCCGGACCAACCCGTCGCTCCACATGACATTGCGGCTGGAGGACGCCCCCGCCGACCGGCTGGCCGGAGCCATCGCCTGGAGCTTTGCGCAGGACAGCGTCCTGGTGGCCGATTTCGACGGCGCGGACGGTGCCACCGGCTACGCCCTGGTCCGCTTTCCCGAGAACAGCCTGACGCCGGACCTCGCCCAGCGATTCTTCGTCGCCGCGGCGGCGGAGCATCAGGGGCTGGGCGGGGGCTACACCGCCTTCGGCGACACGCTGCTGTTCCTGAACCTGCGCGGCGGCGACGGGCAACCCTACAGTGGTCTTCCCGACGACGCCTTCACCGAGTCCCTGCGCCGCGCCGCCGCCGCCTTCCCCGATGCGGTCCTGGCGGAAGCCGGGCGCGCCGACGCGCGGCTCGTCTTCCAGCCCACCCAGCCCGACAGTCCCGCCCTGCCCCCGCTGCGGGGACGTCACGCGGCGCTGTTGTCCGAAACCCTGATTGCCGAGCCCGCCCGATGACGACCCGCCCGTCCCGCCGTTCCGTTCTGGCGCTGGGCGCCGCCGGCCTCGCCACGCTGGCATGTCCGCTGCGGGCGCAGGACTTCGCGCCGGGGCTGCTCTACGCGGTCGGGCAGAAATTCGACAAGAGCTTCAACGAAGGCGCCTTCACCGGAGCGGAGCGGTTCAAGGAGGCCACCGGGATCGCCTACCGCGACTATCTGCCCGCCGGCACGGCGCAGTTCGAACAGGCGGTGGCGTCTCTTCTGCGCCGCGGCGTGACCGACCTCGCGCTGATCGGCTTCTACTACGCCGCCCCGCTCGCCAGCCTCGCGCCGAAGCATCCCGCCGTCCGCTTCACCATCGTCGATGCGGTGGTGGAGGCGCCGAACGTCCAGTCCGTGACCTTCAAGGAGCAGGAAGGGTCCTTCCTCGTCGGCATGCTGGCGGCCATGGCGTCCAGGACGGGGACCGTCGGCTTCATCGGGGCGCTGGACATCCCGCTGATCCGCAAATTCATCGCCGGCTTCCGGCAGGGTGCGCGCCACGCCCGTCCGGACATCGGCCTGCTGGTCAACTTCGTCGGCACCACCCCCGCCGCCTTCAACGACCCCACCACCGGGGCGGAGGTGGCGATGTCCCAGTTCCAGCGCGGCGCCGACGTGGTGTTCGCCGGGGCCGGCGTGTCCAACTTCGGCATCTTCGCGGCGGCCAAGGACGGCGGACGCCTCGCCATCGGGGTGGACAGCAACCAGAACCACCTCTACCCCGGCACCATCCTCACCTCGATGCTGAAGCGGGTCGATCTGGCGGTGGAGCGCGCCTTCGGGGAGGGCCGCAGCGGCGCCTGGACCCCCGGCCCGCGCGCCCTGGGTCTGGCGGAGCGCGGCGTCGATTACGCGCTGGACGAACACAACCGCGCCCTGGTCACCCCCGTCCTGCGGGACCGGCTGGAGGAGGCGCGCGAGGCCATCGTCCAGGGCCGCATCCAGGTGCTCGACGCCTTGTAGGCGCCCGCTTCAGGCGTATTGCGGCTCCACCCCCACGGCGAAGCTCAGGTCGGCGCCGCGCAGCGTCTCCACGCTGGCACGGATGCGCGTCAGGTCGGTGCCGTGCAGGATCGCGCGGGCAAGGCTGGCGTCGCGCAGATCGGCGCCGGTCAGGCTGGCCTCGGCGAGGTTGGTCGGCCACAGGCGGCTGCCGTCCCCGGCCAGATCCACCGGGCGCAGCCGCGCCCGCCACAGCTTCGCCCCCGCCAGATTGGCGCCCCGCAGGTTGCAGCCGGACAGGTCGGCGCTGGTGAAGTCCGCCTCCCGCAGGTCGCAGTAGGACAGGTCCGCCATCACCAGCTTCGCCCCGGAAAAATCCGCCCCGCGCAAGCCGCAGAAGCGCATCACGCAACCCGCGAGAAGCTGATTCGCGAAATTGTAGCCGCGCAGGTCGGCGCGCTGCATCTCCAGCCGCAGACCGGCGGCGGCGTTCCGCTCGACCCAGAGCTGGTGGGCCGAGATGCTGTCGGCCATCCGCCCGGCAAGGCTGACCAGACCGGTGCCGTCCACGTCGATGCCGCGCCGCTCCAGCGTCTGGCGCAGCTCGTCGTCCAGCCGGGCGCCGCACAGCAGGGCGCCGCCCATCTCCACCCGATCCATCACGGCGCCGACCAGATTGGCGCCGATCAGGATCGCCCCGGTCAGATCGCTGCCCGAAAAGGTCGCCCCGCACAGGTCGCAGCCGGAAAAGTCGCACTGCGCCAGACGCGCGTCGGACAGCACGGCGCGGGCCATCTTGGAACCGATGAAGGTGGTGCTGCCGTCCGCGTTGCCCGCCGGCTTGCGCTCGTCCGCGCCCAGCATCATGCCCTTGCGCAGATCGGCGCCGCGCAGGTTGGCCTCCTCCAGCCGGGCGCCCTCCACCCGCGCGCCGCGCAGGTCGGCGCTTTCCAGCGACGCCCCGGTCAGGTCCGCCTTGGACAGGTCGGCGCCGAACAGATCGGTGCGCGACAGGTCGGCCCCCGCAAGCCGCGCGCTGTTCAGGTTCGCGCCGCTGAGCTTCGCGTTGCTGAGATTGATCCGGCGCAGCCCCAGACCCGACAGATTGTGGAAGCTGAGGTCGGCGCAGCGGCCCTTCATGCTGGGGTCGCGGGTCAGCCATTGCTGATGCTTGACCAGCGCGTTGCGGATCGCCCTCAGGTATCGCTCTTCCACCGTGCGACGTCTCCGCGCCGTCCTCGCGTCCTCCCCGACGGCGCACGCCGGTTGAACGATCGGACCCCATGCCACGCAGGGATGTTACCAGAGCCGCTTGGAAAAAGCGAAAGCCCTGCCTTTGTTCCCCGATTTGAAACGCTGGCCTGCCCGGCCCTAACGGAGCGTGTCGGCCAGCAGCGCGCCCCGCGACGCCATCATGTACAGCCCCATGTGGTGGGCCGGCTCCTGCGGGTGGGCCGCGGCTTCCGGCAGGCCGAGCGCCTCCGCCGTCTCCGCCGGCAGGTCGTAGGTGGCGCAGCCCGGCTCGTAGACCACCACGTCCTTCAGCGTCGGCATCATTCCATGATTGCGCGCGGACAGCAGGGTCAGGACGAAGTCCATCACGCAGACGTCCGTGCAGATGCCGACCGTGACGACCGACTCCAGACGGTTGCCGTTGACCCAGTCCACCAGCCGGTTGCGCCCGGCCTTCCCCGTGCCGTCGGTATCCGTCGCGCCGATGAAGAAATTGATGCAGTCCTTGGCGATCAGCGTCGCCGACGGTTCCGACTCGAGCCAGGCCAGTTCGGAGACCAGCTCGTCATGGCCGGTGCCGGCCAAGCAGTGAGGGGGATAGGGCGGCTCCGGCCGGTCCGGGTCGTGACGGTCCAGGGAGGCGCAGATCGGCCAGCCGGCCCCGGCGAAACGGCGGGCCAGACGGTCGGTCTCGGCGATCATGCGATCCACCTGGGCGTTCGCCGCCGCCGGGGCGAGCGGGCCGCAGCCGACGGCGGCGAATCCCTTCACCTCGTCGATGATGACCAGACCGGTGCCCCCGGCGGGCATCGCGTAGTCGCCGAGCGCCACCGGGAAGGTGCGGCGGATGGTCTCCAGCGCCTCGTCGCTCCGGGTCAGCAGATCCAGCATGGGTCCTCCTTTTCGAACGGCGGAAACGTCGGTCCTGCGACCCAGGAGCCGCAGCATTCCGCAAGCGTGTCCAAGCACTGCGACATTCTGGCCGGACGCTCGCGCAAGGGTCAGAAAAGATCAATGGGATTCAAGCCTGTCGATCTATTGTTGCAACCGCGCGACATATTCCTGCCAGCGTCCGGACGGTCATGCGACGGAATACCGCAATGCCAAGCCGTGAAACCCGGTCCTCAATAAGGCGTCGCGAAGCTCCTGCCGCAACCATAAGGCACACCAATGGTTCTATCGGCCGAGTTCCTGGGCATGCTTTTGCTGGTCACCAGCGCCGCGGCGCTCGGCCTGTCCATCGTCATCGACGTCGGCCAGGTCACCTCGGAGAAGGCCCGCCAGACGATGATGATGCGTCAGCACGACCGGAAGAGGGCGGCGCTGGGCGAATGGACGCGCAAGCTGGAACAGCGGCAGGAGGAACTGGCCGCCTTCCAGGCCCGCGTCAACGAGGCCAACGGGCGACGGCAGAAGGCGCTGTCGGACATCCGGGCGCTGGAACTCACCAAGGTGGAGTTCGTGCACGAACTGGGCGAGGGCGACGAGGCCAACGGCTTCTGGGTCCGGCTGACCGTGCAGGACGAGTTCCCGTCCATCGAACGGCGCGACGTGATCTTCGCCCGCCAGATCTGGAGCTACCCCAACGTCGCCCATGTCTGGACGGCCTCCGCCGATCAGGCGGCGGCGATGGCGCGCGCCGTCTTCTCCGTGAAGAACGGCGTCCTGCCGAGCATGATCCTCCCGATCGCCCAGGCCCCCGATCCCGACGCGCAAGGGACGGCCGCATGACCGGAATGATGCTCTATCTCAGCCTCGGGCTGATGGTGCTGACGGTGCTGTCCAACCGCTACTGGCGGCGGCAGTTGGAGACCCTGCGCGAAGCCCAGGTCCGCATCCGCGAGAGGATGGAGGAGGTGGGAAAGGACGTGGAGGACATCGCCACCGCCTACGCCCAGATCGCCCAGCGGCACGCCGACGCCGAAAAACGCGCCGTGAAGGCGGAGCAGGACATGCAGGCCGCGCTGCACGAGCTGGAGGCGAAACGGACGTCGCCCATCGTCCGCTACCATGTGTTCGACCGGTCCGAACCGCGTCCGGGCCGCTTCTGGGAGGCCGCGGTGCGCCATGTGCCGACCGACGCCGCGGCCGTGACCGGGCAGCGCGGCTGGGTGGGCATCCGCCGCTGTCTGCTGACCGCCGAAACGGAACGGGACGTGCGCGAGCGCGTTTCCGCCCGCTACCCGCGCAAGGCGGGATTCCAGGTTTTGGAAGTGGTGCCCTGCCGGCTGGCCGGGCTGGCGGTGAACCGCATCCCCGAACTCAGCACCTTCCGCCGGTCCGCCCCGGCGGAGGAAACCGCACGCCCTCCCCGCCGGGCCGCCAGCGGCCGCGGATGAGCGCGCCGGCCCGCGGGAAGAGAACAGCGTCCCCCCTTCCCGCGGACCGCCCGCTTCGGCAGCAGCCTCAGCAGTATTTGCGCAGCATGTCGCGGACCTTGTCCGCCATGTCCGGACGCTTCAGCGCGTGGGCCAGCGTGGCCTCGATGAAGCCGACCTTGTCGCCGCAGTCGTAGCGGGTGCCTTCGAAGCGCAGGCCATGGAAGGGCTGGGTGCCGATCAGCTTGGCCATGGCGTCGGTGAGCTGAATCTCGTTGCCGGCGCCGCGCTGCTGCTTCTCCAGGTGGTCGAACACCTCCGGCTGCAGGATGTAGCGGCCGATGATCGACAGGGTGGAGGGCGCCTCCTCCGGCTTCGGCTTCTCGACGAGGCCGCGGACGGTGGCCAGGCGGCCGTCGTCCTTCTCCACGTCCAGGATGCCGTAGCTGCTGGTCCGCTCGCGCGGGACGTCGACGACGGCGACGACGTTGCCGCCCACCTCGTTGTAGGCGTCCACCATCTGCTTCAGGCAGGGGGTGTCGCCCTGGACGAAATCGTCGGGCAGGACGATGGCGAAGGGATCGTTGCCGATCACCGCGCGCGCGCACCACACGGCGTGGCCCAGACCCAGCGGAACCTGCTGGCGCGTGTAGAAGCAGCGGCCCGGCGCGATCTCGCTGTCGCGCACCACCTCGAGGGCGTCCTGCTTGCCGCGCTCCTCAAGGGTGCGGTTCAGTTCCGTGTCGGCGTCGAAATGGTCTTCGATGGCGCGTTTGCTGCGGCCCGTGACGAACACGAAATCCTCGATGCCGGCGGCCCGCGCCTCTTCCACGGCATGCTGAAGCAGAGGCCGGTCAACCAGAGGCAGCATTTCCTTCGGGATCGCCTTGGTGGCCGGCAGAAAGCGCGTACCGAGACCGGCGACGGGGAACACCACCTTGCGCACAGGCTTTCGCATTGGGGTTCTCTTGTGGTTGCTTGTGGAAATACTTCGAATATGGAGACGATTCGCGGGTTTGCAAAACGCTCGTCCAGCTTTCTGCCACAGTCGATTCGGTGACGCAACTCCCCTTCCGTAACCCGGCAAAAGGTTAGTTGCGAAGCAGCAAATCCTTCGCTTGGTTGATCTTGGCCGCCAAATAGGTGGACCCCCCATGATCTGGGTGCACTTTCATCATCAGCCGTCGGTGTGCGTCCTTTACCTGTTCGGGTGTGGCTCCGGGCGACAGCCCCAGAATCTCATAGGCCTCTTCGCGGGTCATGGCACCGCCGCCAGGAGCACCGCCGCCACCGGACTGCGATGAGCCTTCCCGATCGGCGGTTTCGTCCCGGTCCGCCTGCCAGTCGGGATGGGTGCGGTCCAGCCACGCTTCCAGCACGGAGGCCGATTGCGGGTCGTCGCGCCGGCAGTCGCCGAGCAGCACCCTCAGTTGGTCCGGGGTCAACGACTCCAGCGTCCGCCCGCGCCAGGAGCCGTGCAGCACCTCCCCCGTCATGGCGCCGGTGTCGTGATGCAGCGTCATGCGCAGATACAGCGTCTCGATCCGGGAGGTCTGCCCGCCTGCGGGGCCGCGGGGCGAAGGGCGCAAGGCGTCGCGCAGCGTCCGCCAGCGGGTGAGCAGCGGAAAAGCCAGCGCTCCCAGCATCATGGCGGTGCCCAGCCGCCCGGTCAGGGTCAGGACGACGACCGTCACGACGGCCAGCGCGACTCCACCGTAGCGCACCGCGCTGGCCAACGCGCGCGGATCGGCGGACAGGAAAACGCGGGTCAGCATGGCGAACCCGGCCACCAGCGCGATGCCCAGGAGAAAGTACCCAAACATCCCGCTCTGCCCCATGGTTTCAAAAATCCGCGCTATGATGCATGGGAACGGCCTCCGCGTCCCGCTCCGCCTCGTCCTGGCCGACCGCGCCGGCCAACCGTTCCGGACGGCCTAGCCATGCCCGACCTGGCTGGTGAGCAGCCGCACCGCGTCGCCCCGACCGCGGCTGTAATCCTCCAGCGCCGGCCGCCCGCCCGCCGCGTAGACGGCGACCGCGCTCAGCAGATCCTTCAACTGCTGGGCGGACGAGCCGTCGAACGGGCAATAGGCCCCTCCGCTCAGCCGGGCGATGGTCTGGAAGGCGCGCTTGGCGATCAGGTCCCCGCGCTCGTGGAAGATGAAGACCGGCACGCCGAGAAGCCCCAATTGTCCCGCCTGATGGGCGAGCTGGTCGATGTCCTCCTCCATGCAATCGCCGACGAAGACCAGCGCGTTGACCTTGCGGTCCCGCGTCTGCTTGATGCAGTGCCCCAGCACGCGCCCGATCTGCGTCTGACCGGCCATGCAGGACACCGCGGTCATCCGCCGCAGAAGGTCCTGCGAATTGCCGACCCACGGGCTGGCCTGGCATTCCCGGAATCCGCGGTAGTAGACGAGCTGGATGTCCAGCCCGCCGAGCCCGGCGGTGGCCTGGAACATCTCCCCCTGGATCTGGCAGGCGCGGTCCCAGGTGGGCTCCCGGCTGGCGGTGGCGTCCATGGCGAACATCAGCCGCCCGCGCGGCCCCCCCGCCGCCCGCGGCAACGCCGCCACGCGGCGCAGGAAGTCATCCACCTCGGTCTGCGAGGACCGCTGCTGCGCCGGCAGATGATCGCGTTCCCCCATCGCCCGTTCCCCTTCGCGGCGTGACTGTCCATTCAAGAAGATGGGCGGCCTTGTGGAGTTGGTCCAGATGTGGAGTTGGTTCAGATGGAGCCGGTCCAGACCGCTTTGCGGCTGACGCCTTCCGGGCAACAGGCCATGCGCGGCGTTGGTTCCGCGGCGCAAAACAGCCGCCGGGCTTGCCCCTCCGTCCGCGCCGTGCTTGGGTGGCGGCCATGAGCGACGCCGGTATGACCCTCACCCCCGCCACGCTGCGCGCCCGAATCCTGCACGAGGACGAGGACGTCTTCATCATCGACAAACCCGCCGGGCTGGCCGTGCACAAGGCCGGGCGGATCACCGACCATCTGGATCTCTACCTGCCCTTCCTGGCGGAGGCGGACGGCACGCCGCCGCGGCTGGCCCACCGGCTGGACCGCGACACGGCGGGCTGCCTCGTGCTCGGGCGGTCGCTGCGGGCGCTGAAGCGGCTGGGCGACATGTTCGCCGCCGGCCATGTGGAGAAGACCTATTGGGCGGTCAGCGAAGGCGTCCCGGAGGAGGCGGAGGGCGTCATCGACCACCCGCTGCTGAAGCTGCTGATCCCCGGCGCCTGGAACATCGTGACGCACCCCACGGGCCAGCCCGCCGTCACCCATTACCGGGTGCTGGGCACCGGCAAGGGGGAAGACGGCGGCGGGCGGGCGTGGCTGGAGCTGAAGCCGCGCACCGGGCGCACCCATCAGCTTCGCGTCCACAGCGCGGCCATCGGATGCCCCCTGGTGGGAGAACCCTATTACGGCCCGGTGCGCGTGCCGCCGGGAAACCTGCATCTGCTGGCGCGGTCGGTCACCTTCACCATGGCCTTCGACCGCCCGCCGGTCACCGCCACGGCCCCGGCCCCGCCGCACATGCGGGACGCGCTGGCCGCCTGCGGCTGGACCGGGGAACCGGACTGGTAGGACTCAGCGCCCGACTTCGGTAACACCCTCGGCCAGCCAGACCATGCGGCCAAGCTCCGCGTCGTTGCCGCGCAGGGCCTTGCCCTTGGCGACCACCGTCCGTCCGGTGTTGTCCTGGATCGGCCCGCGGAAGACGGCGGAGTTGCCGTTGGCGAGCTGCATGCGCGCGGCGTCCGCGTGCGCCCGCGCCTCCACCCCCACCGCCGGGCCGTAGGCGGTGTTGCGGACGAAGCCCTGGTCGAAGCCGCCCTGGCGCAGATGCTGCCACGGCTTTCCCGCGGCGATCAGCGAAACGGTCTCGGCGTAGGCCCTCTCCCACGCCCATTCGGCTCCGGTCAGGAAGCCCTGCGGCGCGAAGGCGGAGAGGTCGGTGTGCAGACCGCAGCACATCAGGCCGTGCGCCTCCGCCACCTCGCAGACCGGGCGCGCGCCGTCGAGCTGAGCGGCGAGTACGTCGGCCCCGCCCTCGGCCAGGGCGCGGGCGGCTTCGGCAATCTGCTGCGGGGTGGCTGCTTCGCCCACGAAGGCGACGCGCAGCGCGGTGGCGGAATCGGCGCGCCGGGCACCCAGGGCGAAGGCGTTCACGCAGCGCAGAACATCCGGGGCGGGGTGCGAGGCGACGAGGCCGATGGTCTTCGCCCGGCTGGCGTAGCCGGCGACGATGCCGGAAATGTGCTGCGCCTCGTCCAGATAGCCTTCGAAGAAGCCGGTGTTGACCGGCAGGCGGTCGCGGTCCAGCGGCGCGCCGGAGAACAGGAACACCGTGTCGCGGTGGGCGTCGGCCTGGGCCAGCAGCCCCGGCAGGGCATCCCCGGCGGCGGTGACGATGACGACCCGGCAGCCCTGGGGACCCACCAGCTCCTCCGCCATGGCGGCCAGCGTGCCCGCGGCGTTCTCCCGCTCCTCCAGCCGCAGCCCCGGCAGGCCGGCCAGCGCGTGGGCGGCCTCCGCATGGGCCTGGTTGAAGCCGAAATCCGTACGGTCGCCGCAATAGAGGACGCCGACGCCGAAAGACGGCGCAGCCGCCTGCCCCAGCGCCTGGGGCGCCGTCAGAAGCATGGCCGCCGCCCCGAAGGATCGGAGGACAGCCCGGCGGTTGTGGGTCGATGTCTTCATGCCCGCCTCCCGATGACGGGGGACTATACCCTTCGGATCGTGGTCAAACCAAACAATTCCCCTCAATTCCGGTCAGAACCGCCCGGAAACCGCCCCCGGGAGCGGGAACGGAAGCGGCAACGGAGCACCGTCCGGCCAACCCAGGAGGTGGCTGGCGCAATGGCGGCAATCGCTGCTGCCGAAGCCGGGAAGCGGCACGGGAAGGCCGGACAGCGCCGCGACCAGCGCGCATTCGTGGCCGCCCGGAACGGTCCAGGCGCCCAGCATCCGCCCGGCGCCGGTCAAGCGGTCGATGTGCCAGCGCTCCGTCTTGGCGCGGCGGAAATGGCGGCCCACCCGCGCCCGCAGGCCCCCCGGCCCCCGCGCGCTGCCGCAATAGAGGTAGCGGCCCGGCGCCAGCACCGTTTCGGGCTTTCCCGGCAGGCAGACGGTCAGGTCCCGGTCCAGCGCGATCAGCAGGACGTAGGCGCCGGGGACGGGCGGCAGGCTGTCGGGGCCGTCATGGAAGTGAGGAGCGTGGAATTGCGGATCGGAAAGCATGGTCCCGCCACTCTACGCCCTTGGGGCCGTGTGGGCACCCGCATGATTCCGGCCTTTCGCCCCAGCGGCGCGCTCTGCTATCACGCCCGGATCATGTCTCTGCTCGACCCGCTGTTCCTCCGGCATCTCGACCGCCTCGACCGGCGTCACACGCGCCGCGCGCTGCTGCCCGTCCGTCCGGAGGGGGCGGGGCGCATCCGGCGCGCCGGGCGGACCCTGCTGAACTTCTCCAGCAACGATTACCTCGGCCTCGCGTCCCACCCGCTGCTGGTGGAGCGCGCCTGCGGCTGGGCGCGGCGCTGGGGGGCGGGGTCCACGGCGTCGCGCCTCGTCTGCGGCACGCTGGAGCTTCATGCGGAGGTGGAGACGAAGCTCGCCCGCCTGAAGGGGACGGAGGCGGCGCTGCTGTTCAATTCCGGCTGGCAGGCCAACGCCGCCGTCCTGCCCGCCCTGTTCGACCGGGAGCTTCTGGGCGGGGACGCGCTGGTCTTCACCGACCGGTTGAACCACGCCAGCCTGCATCACGGCTGCGCCGCCGCCGGGGTGCGGCAGATCCGCTTCCGCCACAACGACCTCGACCATCTGGACAGCCTGCTGGCCCAGCGCGCGGGGGAGCCGGGGACGCGCTTCATCGTGACGGAGAGCGTCTTCAGCATGGACGGCGACCGCGCCGACGTGCCCGCGCTGGCCGCGCTGGCCGAGCGGCACGGCGCCTTCCTGTTCCTGGACGAGGCGCACGCGACCGGCGTGCTCGGCCCGCGCGGGATGGGGCTGGCGGCGCTGGGCAATGGGCGCGTGGACCTCGCCATGGGCACCTTCAGCAAGGCGCTGGGCGGCTTCGGCGCCTATGTGGCGGGGTCGAGGGCGCTCTGCGACTATCTGGTGAACCGCTGCGGCGGGCTGATCTACGCCACGGCACTGCCGCCCGCCGTGCTGGGGGCGATGGACGCGGCGCTCGACCTCGTGCCGACGCTGGACGCGGAGCGCGCCCGGCTCCAGGCCATGGCGGAGCGGCTGCGCACCGCCTTCCACGGGCTGGGAATGAACACGGGCGGGTCGAGCACGCAGATCGTCCCCGCCATCACCGGGGCGGAAGAGGATGCTCTGGCTCTCAGCCGGCGGCTGGAGGAGCGCGGCATCCTGGGCATCGCCATCCGTCCGCCGACCGTTCCGCCCGGCACCAGCCGCCTGCGCTTCGCCCTGTCCGCCGCCCACACGGACGCCGACCTGGAGGCGTTGGCGGGTGCGGTGGCCGATGCCTGGAGCCCGCGATGACCGGGCCGCTGTTCGTCCTCGTCCATGGCTGGGGCTTCGGTCCCGGCGTCTGGGACGGTGTGCGCGCGTCCCTGCCGGAGGCGGAGAGCGTGGCGGTCGACCTGGGCTTCTACGGTCCTCTTATCCCTCTCCCGCCCCGGGAGAGGGTGCCCGCGGAGCGGGCGGGTGAGGGTCTTGCGAGGATCAAGGCACCGATCCTCGGCGGTACCCTCACCCTCCCGCCGCCGGGCGGCGGGCCCCTCCCTCTCCCGGGGCGGGAGAGGGGCACTCAAACGCCATGGCCTCGCTCCCGCCCCATCGTCGCAGTCGGTCATTCCTTCGGGGCGCTGTGGCTGCTGCACGAGCGGCCCTTCGCCTGGGACGGGCTGGTGCTGGTCAACGGCTTCCCCCGCTTCACCGAGGGCGACGCCTTCGCCCCGGCCACGCCGCGCCGGGTGCTGGACCGCATGATCGCACGCTTCGACGCCGCGCCGGAGGCGGTCGCCGCGGACTTCCTGCGCCGCTGCGGCTGCGAGGCCCCACCGCCCGAAGGGCTGCAACCGGCCCGGCTGGGCGAGGCGTTGCGGGCCTTGCGCGACTGGGACGCCCGCGCGGCGCTGACCGGCCCGGCGCTGGCCCTGGCGGGTGCGCAGGACCCCATCGTGCCGCCGGCCATGACCGAACAGGCGTTTCGCGGAATCGACACCGTATGGCACCCCGATGGCGGGCATCTGCTGCCGCTGACGGCACCGGATTGGTGCGCGGAGCGGATCGCCGCCTTCGCCGCCGGGCTGTCACGATGAGCGCCGACCCGCGCAAGGCCGCCATCGCCGCCGCCTTCGGCAAGGCCGCCAACCGCTACGAGGACCACGCCGCCGTGCAGCGCATCGCGGCGGAGCGTCTGGCGGAGCGGGTGGCCCGCCTGCCCCTGCCGCACCGCCCGCGCGTGCTGGAGATCGGCTGCGGGACCGGCTTCCTCAGCCGCGCCCTGCGCGAGAGGATCGGCCCGGCGGAGTGGCTGTTCACCGATCTGTCGCCGGACATGCTGGCGCGCTGCCGCGCGGCGCTGGGCGATCCGGGCGATTCCGAATTCCGGATTGTGGACGGGGAAGCACCGGGCCTCGATGGCCCCTTCGACCTCATCGTTTCCAGCCTCGCCCTGCAATGGTTCCGTGATCCCGCAGCCGCTTTGGCGCGCTGGGCCGGGCTGCTGGCGCCGGGTGGCCGCATCGCCGTCGCCACGCTCGCCGCCGACAGCTTCCGGGAGTGGCGGGAGGCCCACCGCGCGCTGGGGCTGGAGGCCGGGGTGCCCGCCTATCCCACACGCCACGACCTCGACCGGCTGTGGCCCGCCGGAGGCACCGGATCGGTGGAGGAGGAGCGGCTGCTCCGCCGCCACGCCGACGGGCTGGAGTTCCTGGCCGAACTGAAGGGCATCGGCGCCCATCTGCCGGCGGAGGGCCGCCGCCCTCTGCCGCCGGGCACCCTGCGCCGCGTGCTGCGCCGGCTGGCACAGCCGGAAGGACTGACCATGACCCACCACATCGCCTACGGCCTGTTCCGCAAGGACGGCCCCCGCCCCAAGGGTGTCTTCGTCACCGGCACCGACACGGGCGTCGGCAAGACGCTGGTGTCCGCCTGCCTCGCGCGGGCCTGGGACGCCGCCTATTGGAAGCCTCTGCAAACCGGCCTGAAGGACGAGCCGGGCGACACCCCCACCGTCGCGGCCCTCGCCGCCCTGCCCCCGGAGCGCGTCCACCCGCCCGCCTACGCGCTGGCCGAGCCGCTGGCCCCGCTGGCCGCGGCGGAGCTGGAGGGCGTCACCATTGACGCCGACGCCCTCGCCCCGCCCGACACCGACCGCCCGCTGGTGGTGGAGGGGGCCGGCGGGCTGATGGTGCCGGTGACGGAGGACGTCTTCATCATCGACCTGATCGCCCGCTTCGGCCTGCCGGTGGTGCTGGTGGCGCGCAGCACGCTGGGCACCATCAACCACACGCTGCTCAGCCTGGAGGCGTTGCGGGCGCGCGGGCTGGCGGTGGCCGGGGTGGTGCTGAACGGCCCGCCCAACCCCGGCAACCGCGCCGCCATCGAACGGTTCGGCAAGGTCCGCGTGCTGGCCGAGATCCCCACGCTCGACCGCATCGACGCCGAATCCGTCGCCGAGGCGGCATCCCTCATTCCTTCCTTCGACAGCGTGTTTCCATGACCGACACCATCGCCCTGGATCGCCGCCACGTCTGGCACCCCTTCACCCAGGCGCAGACCGCACCGGAACCGCTGGCCGTCACCCGCGGCGAGGGGGTCAGCCTGTTCACCGAGGATGGGCGGGAGATCCTGGACCTCATCTCCTCCTGGTGGGTGAACCTGCACGGCCACGCCCATCCGGCCATCGCCGGGGCCATCGCGGAACAGGCCCACAGGCTGGAGCAGGTGATCTTCGCCGACTTCACCCACGCCCCCGCCGCCCGCCTCGCCGCCCGGCTGGCCGAGGTGCTGCCCGGGGACCTCGACCGCGTCTTCTTCTCCGACAACGGTTCGACCGCGGTGGAGGTGGCGCTGAAGCTCGCCTGGCAGTATTGGCGCAACAAGGGCGAGGGCCAGCGCCGCCGCTTCCTGGCCTTCGAGGGCAGCTATCACGGCGACACCTTCGGCGCCATGGCGGCAGGTGTCGGCTCCGGCTTCTACGAGCCGTTCCACGAGCTTCTCTTCGCCGTGGACCGCATGCCCTACCCCGCCACCTGGGACAACGACCCGGAGGTCGAAGCGAAGGAGGCCGCGGCGCTGGACTGGCTCGACCGCTGGCTGGCCGCCAACGGGACGGAGATGGTCGCCGTCATCATCGAACCGCTGGTCCAGGGTGCGGCGGGCATGCGCTTCTGCCGTCCGGAGTTCCTGCGGGCCATGGCCGCGCGGGTGCGGGCGGCGGGCGCGCTGGTGATCTTCGACGAGGTGATGACCGGCTTCGGCCGCACCGGCGCCCTGTTCGCCAGCCAAAAGGCCGGGGTGGCGCCGGACCTGATCTGCCTGTCCAAGGGGCTGACCGGCGGCTTCCTCCCGCTGTCCGTCACAGCCTGCGGCGAGGCGGTCTACGAGGCGTTCAAGGGCGCCGGTTTCGACCGGGCCTTCGCCCACGGCCACAGCTTCACCGCCAACCCGCTGGGCTGCGCGGCCGCGCTGGCCTCGCTCGACCTGACCAGCTCGGCGGAGACCGCCGCGAACCTCGCGCGCATCGAGGAGCGGCACCGCGCCGCCATCGCCGAGCTGTCCGGCCACCCGAAGCTGTCGCGCGGGCGCGTCATGGGCACCATCGCCGCCATCGAGGTGACCGACGCGCAGGGCTACACCGCCGCGGTCGGGCAGACGCTGAAGCGCTTCTTCCTGGACCGGGGATTGCTGCTGCGCCCGCTCGGCCCCGTGATATACCTGCTGCCGCCCTATTGCGTGACGGACGGACAATTGGACCGCGCCTACACCGCGATCCGCGACGCCGCCGACACCCTTCTCTGATCTGCTTTCCTGAGCCAAGGACCGACCATGCCCGACACCGCCATGCAGACCGCGGACTCCGCCGCTTCCTCCACCGCCCGGCGCTGGACCCGCGAGGACATCCTGGCCCTGTTCGAGCTGCCCTTCATGGAACTGCTGCACCGCGCCCACGAGACGCACCGGCAGTTCCACGACCCCAACAAGGTCCAGCTCTCCACCCTGATGAACATCAAGACCGGCGGCTGTCAGGAGGATTGCAAGTACTGCGCGCAGAGCGTGAAGTACGACACCGGCCTCGCGGCGGAGAAGCTGCTGGACCGCGCCCAGGTGCGCGCCGCCGCGGAGAAGGCCAAACAGGCGGGTGCGGGCCGCTTCTGCATGGGGGCCGCGTGGCGGGAGTTGAAGGACCGCGACGTCGAGAAGATCGCCAACATCGTCCGCGACGTGAAGGACCTGGGGCTGGAAGCCTGCATGACGCTGGGCATGCTGACCCGCCCGCAGGCAGACGCGCTGAAGGATGCGGGGCTCGACTACTACAACCACAACCTCGACACGTCGGAGGAGTTCTACGAGCAGATCGTCTCCACCCACAGCTACCGCGACCGGCTGGACACGCTGGCCAACGTCCGCGACGCCGGGCTGAAGGTCTGCTCCGGCGGCATCGTCGGGCTGGGGGAGAGCCGCGTGGACCGCGCCGGCCTGCTGGAGACGCTGGCGAACCTGTCGCCGCAGCCGGAAAGCGTGCCGATCAACAAGCTGGTGTCGGTCGCGGGCACCCCGCTGGGCGGCGTGGACGCGCTGGACGCCTTCGAGTTCATCCGCACCATCGCGGTGGCCCGCATCCTGATGCCGCGCTCCTACGTCCGCCTGTCGGCGGGCCGCCGCTCGCTCAGCGACGAGGGACAAGCGCTCTGTTTCTATGCCGGCGCGAACTCCATCTTCTATGGGGACAAGCTGCTGACCACCGGCAACCCGGAGCATGAGGCCGACCGGCGGCTGTTCGACCGGCTGGGGCTGGAGGCCGACGGCGGCGCCCACTGACGCGCCGGCGTCCCCGGCCCCTGTGCCAAGAAAAGCCAGGGGGAGGACGCCGAGCATGGACGAGATCGCCGCCAAAGCACCAAAGACCCACTACACATCCGCCGAGGTCACGGCCCTGTCCCATCTCTACAGGGCCGAGATCTACCGAAGCACCGTCTGGCGCACCCGGCTGGACGCCACCACCAACTGGGCGGTCGTCACCACCGGCATCGCCCTGTCGCTGACCTTCAGCAGCGCCACCGCTTCCCCCCTGCCGCTGGTGCTGGTGGGTCTTCTGGTCGCCGTGTTCCTCTACATCGAGGCACGGCGCTACCGCTTCTTCGACTTCTGGCGAATCCGCGCCCATGTGCTGGAGCTGTACTTTCTCGGCCCCATCCTGCGCGGCCAGGGCGACCAGTTCGCCAAGGGCTGGAACGAGACGCTGTTCCAGGATTACCAGCATCCCAACCTGCACATCACCTACCTGGAAGCGGTGGGCCGCCGGCTGCGGCGGAACTACGGCTGGATCTTCCTGATCCAGGTGGTGGCCTATCTGGGCAAGCTGATGATCCACCCGGTCCCGCTGTCGAGCCTGGAGGAACTGTTCGCGCGGGCAACCATCGGGCCGGTGCCGGGGGAGATCGTCCTGCTCTGCGGCCTCGCCTTCCACGGCACCTGGATGGCCATCGCCTTCCGCACCTACCGCAGCCGCCGCGGCGCCGACCGCGAACGCCCGCCCCCGCCGCCCACCGACGCCGTGCTGGATCTGGCGCGCGGTCCTTGAAACCCCACCCCCTCTCCCGCCCCGGGAGAGGGAGGGACCCGCCGCAAAGCGGCGGGAGGGTGAGGGTCCCGACAAGAATCAGCAATTTGATCCTCGGCTTTACCCTCACCCGCCCGCTTCGCGGGCACCCTCTCCCGGGGCGGGAGAGGGGGTTTATCAACCCCTTAGCAGCACCCCAACCGTCCGGCCTGCCCCTTTTGCGCGCCGTGGCATAAATGGGATCAGCACCGTCGCGCTCACGCTATGCAACGGATCGTCTTGTGTTCTCCTTCCGCGGGGGGATAGAAGGTGCACCATCGGATGCGGTTGCGCGGTCATACCAGAAGGACACCCGTTCGCAGGACGGACCTTCCCCGGTTCCCCGCACGACCGACGGCCGGACGACCATAGAGGTGAACGAGGATTTCACGATGGCGAGCCAGGGCGAGAACAAGTGGGTTTACTGCTTCGGTGCCGATGCCACCGAAGGCCGGGCTGACATGAAGAACCTGCTCGGCGGCAAGGGAGCCAATCTGGCCGAGATGGCCAATCTGGGCCTCCCGGTTCCTCCGGGTTTCACCATCACGACCGAGGTCTGCACCTATTTCTATGCCAACGGCCGCAATTATCCGCCGGAGCTGAAGGCCCAGGTGGAAGGCGCGGTGAAGCGGCTGGAGCAGGCCATGGGCGCCACCTTCGGCGATCCGGCCAACCCGCTGCTGGTCTCGGTGCGCTCCGGCGCCCGCGCCTCCATGCCGGGCATGATGGACACGGTGCTGAATCTCGGCCTGAACGACGCGACCGCCGCCGGCCTCGCCAAGCGCTCGGGCGACGCCCGGTTCGCCTACGACAGCTACCGCCGCTTCATCCAGATGTACTCGAACGTGGTGCTCGACGTCGACCACCACCATTTCGAGGAAATCCTGGACAACCACAAGCGCGACAAGAACCACAACCTCGACACCGACCTGAGCGCCGCCGACTGGCAGGCCGTGATCGAGGACTACAAGAAGGCCGTCGAGCACGAACTCGGCAAGCCCTTCCCGCAGGACGTGCAGGAGCAGCTATGGGGCGCCGTCGGCGCCGTGTTCGGCTCCTGGATGAACGCCCGCGCCATCACCTACCGCAAGCTGCACGACATCCCCGCCGATTGGGGCACCGCCGTCAACGTGCAGTGCATGGTGTTCGGCAACATGGGCAACGACTGCGCCACCGGCGTGGCCTTCACCCGCAACCCGTCCACCGGTGAGAACGCCTTCTACGGCGAATACCTCGTCAACGCCCAGGGCGAGGACGTGGTGGCCGGCATCCGCACGCCGCAGCACCTGACCATCGCCGGCAAGGAGGCCAACAAGTCCGACCTCCCCGCCATGGAAGAGGTCATGCCGGAGGTCTTCAACCAGCTCAACGAGGTCCGCCTCACGCTGGAGAAGCACTACCGCGACATGCAGGACATCGAGTTCACGGTCCAGCAGAACAAGCTGTTCATGCTGCAGACCCGCAACGGCAAGCGCACCGCCCCGGCGGCGCTGAAGATCGCCGTCGATCTGGCCGACGAAGGGCTGATCGACAAGGCCGAGGCCGTGCGCCGCATCGATCCGGCCTCGCTCGACCAGCTTCTCCACCCGACGCTGGACCCGAAGGCGGAGCGCAAGGTCATCGCCAAGGGCCTGCCGGCGTCGCCGGGTGCGGCCTCGGGCAAGGTCGTCTTCACCGCCGACGAGGCGGAGACTCTGGCCGGCCAGGGTGAGGCGGTCATCCTCTGCCGCGTCGAGACCTCGCCGGAGGACATCCACGGCATGCACGCCGCCCGCGGCATCCTGACCACCCGCGGCGGCATGACCAGCCACGCCGCCGTGGTGGCCCGCGGCATGGGCCGCGCCTGCGTGTCGGGCGCCGGCGACCTGCGCGTGGACTACAAGTCCAAGACCATGTCGGTTCGCGGCGTCACCATCAAGGAAGGCGACATCGTCACCATCGACGGCTCGACCGGCGAGGTGATGCTGGGCGAGGTGCCGACGATCCAGCCGGAACTGTCGGGCGACTTCGCCACGCTGATGGGCTGGGCCGACTCGCTGCGCCGCATGAAGATCCGCACCAACGCGGAAACCCCGCTGGACGCCCGCACCGCGCGCAAGTTCGGCGCGGAGGGCATCGGCCTGTCGCGCACCGAGCACATGTTCTTCGACCCGGACCGCATCCTGGCGGTGCGCGAGATGATCCTGGCGGAGAGCGAGGCCGGCCGCCGCGCCGCCCTGGCGAAGCTGGAGCCCTTCCAGAAGAAGGACTTCGTCGAGCTGTTCACCATCATGTCGGGCCTGCCGGTGACCATCCGCCTGCTCGACCCGCCGCTGCACGAGTTCCTGCCCAACACCGAGGCGGAGATGGCGGAGGTCGCCAAGGCCACCGGCACCGATCAGCTCCGGGTGAACCACCGCGTGGTGCAGCTCCACGAGGCGAACCCGATGCTCGGCCATCGCGGCTGCCGCCTGGGAATCACCTACCCCGAGATCTACGAGATGCAGGCCCGCGCCATCTTCAGCGCGGTCGCCGAGGTCTCCAAGACCACGGGCGAGACGGTGATGCCGGAGGTCATGATCCCGCTCATCGGCACCAAGAAGGAGCTGGACATCCTCAAGGCCGTCGTGGACCGCGTCGCCAAGGAGGTCATGGATTCGACCGGCGTCCGCTTCGAATACATGGTCGGCACCATGATCGAGCTGCCGCGCGCCGCCCTGAAGGCCGGTGAGATCGCGGAGACGGCGGAGTTCTTCTCCTACGGCACGAACGACCTGACCCAGACGACCTTCGGCCTGTCGCGCGACGACGCCGGCGCCTTCCTGCCGGAGTATCAGCGTCAGGGCATCCTGGAGCACGACCCGTTCCAGACTCTGGACCAGGACGGCGTGGGCGAGCTGATCGCCATCGCCACGGAGCGCGGCCGCAAGGTCCGTCCGAACATCAAGCTCGGCATCTGCGGCGAGCATGGCGGCGATCCGGCCTCCATCTCCTTCTGCGAGAAGGTCGGGCTGGATTACGTGTCCTGTTCGCCCTACCGCGTTCCGATCGCCCGTCTCGCCGCCGCCCAGGCGGCGCTGGACGCCGACACGGTGAAGCGCGACTGACCCGACGACGTGAAGGCCCCCCACCCCGGGGGCCTTCGCTTTTTCTGGGATGTGGTTTCCGTGGACACTGACGCCGCCCTTCCGGCCGGACTCGCCGGTCGGCTGACCGACCGCCTCACCGCCTGTCTCGACGAAGGCGAAGGCCCCGCCTCGGCCCGCGCGGCGGTGGTGGCGGTCCGTTCGGGGCGAAGGGCCTGGACCGCCGGCCTCGCCCGCGGCGGCATGGCGCCTCCGCCCGTCACGGCCCGCTTCCTGGTCTACAGCGTCACCAAGACCCTGACCGCCGCCGCCCTGCTGCGGCTGTGCGGGTGCGGCCTGATCGACCCCGACGCCCCGCTGGACCGCTGGCTGCCGGATTTCCCCCCGGCGGACCGCATCACCCTGGCCCGGCTTCTGGCCCACCGCGCAGGCCTGCGCAATTACGGCGGCAGTCCCGCCTATCACGCCGCCGTCCGGGCGGGGGAGGAGCCCTGGAGCGAGGACGGCTTCCTGGAGCGCTGCCGCGCCGCCGACCTGTTCGCCCCGCCGGGGCAGGAATTCTCCTACTCCAACATCGGCTATCTGCTGGCGAAGCGGGTGCTGGAGCGGGCGTCCGACCTGCCCTTCGCCCAGGCTCTGGAGCGCGAGTTGTTCGGCCCGCTGGGCCTGACCGGCTGGTCGGTGCCCACCGTTCGCGGCGACCTGTCCGGCCTGTGGAGCGGCCCCAGCCCCTATCTCGGCGGCAAGGACGGCCCGCCCGCCGACGTGGCGGCGCTCTACCATCCCGGCTGGGTCGCCCATGGCGTGGTGGCCGCGGCGGCACAGGACATTGCCGAGGTTCTGCACGGCCTCTTCGCGGGCGGCCTGCTGCCCACCGCCTTGGCGGCGCGCATGCACGAGTCCTTCCCGGTGCCGGGGACCATGCGCGGGCGCCCCTGGGTGGAGCCGGGTTACGGCCTCGGCCTGATGGTGGAGCGGGACGGACAGGCGGGACCCTATTGGGGCCACACCGGAGGCGGGCCGGGCGGGTCGGCCTGCGCCTATCACTTCCCCGCGCGCGGACCGGGAGAGGAGCCGCTGACCGTCGCCCTCTTCACCGACGGCGAGGACAACGATCAGGCCGAATGGATGACGGTGGAAGCCGCTGAAATCCTGAGGGGATGATCCCGGGAATCGGGCGGGGAGATGGCCGGCGTGTCAGGGCAGGAGAGTCGCGGCGATATCGTCCATTGTATCAAACATATGTGCGGGGAAACGGGATTTCAGCAGTTCTGGTGTCGCGTAACCCCATGCCACCGCTCCCGCAGCGATGTTGGCCTGCATGGCGGCTTCGATGTCGCGGGTCTCATCGCCGATGGCGATGGCGTCATTCGGAACAACACCGGCCCGTCTCAGAACGCGGCGGAATTTGGATGCCTTTCCAAATATCGATGCGCCACATTCATAGTGATGGACCAAACACGCGTTGTCTGGCCCAAGTATTTTCCGAATGTTCTCCTCGGAATTCGAGCTCACGATTGCGATTGTTACACCGCTCTCGCGCAGCGCACGCAGCAGTTCGGCCGAACCATCGAACAAAGGAATGATTGAGGCGTCACGCCCGGCCAGTTTCCGCATATGATTCGCAATGAACGGCATTTTCCAGGCCGGCACGCCGAGATGGCGGATGATGGTGCGGTTGTCGCGGCCTCGAAGGACATTGAAGTCCTCATCGCTGATCTGTTTGAAACCGTATCGGTCAGCAACCTGATTGAACACGCCTTTCAGCCAGTCTGCACTGTCGGCCAGCGTTCCGTCGAAGTCGAAAATTGCGAGCTTATAACCCATAAGACTATCGTGTTGTGTTTGGGCGGCGGCCGGAATTGCTCAGGAAGGAGCGCCCGCCGAAGTCACTGTACGGTGCCTGCCGAGCAACGCCAAGACGCTCGTCGCGCGGCTGAGAAAGTGCTGGCCGTATTGCCGGTAGAGTCCGTCAGCGCCGGTCGAACAGCTCCATCTCCCCCTCCACGGGGGTGCGCTTCAGCGCCTGGAGATAGTCCATCTCCTGATGCACCGTCTCCCGCTCCGTCTCGGGGCGCAGCAGACGGCGGAAGGCCCGCCCGGTGGCCGGAAAGAAATGGACGCGCCGGCCCTTGTCCCCGCCCAGATCCTGAACGGCCAGCGCCAGCCCTTCCCGCCGCACGTACTCCAGCGCGAAGGCGGCGTTGGCGGCGCCGACGTCCAGGCTGGTGTCGATGACGCGGGCGGCGCCGAACAGCTTGACCTCCATCCGCTCGCGCCGGGCGCCGCGCTCCAGCAGGTCGTTGATGAGCCGCTCCATCGCCACGCTGCCGTAGCGGGTGGCGACCCCGAACCCATCGCCGCCGGAGGGGGAGCCGGGCAGCAGGAAATGGTTCATGCCGCCGACCCGCGCCACCGGATCGTTGATGCAGGCGGCGACGCAGGACCCGAGCGTGGTCACCAGCATGTCGTCGCCACGGCTGGAGATGCGGTGATGGCCCAGGACCACCGGCACCACATAGGCTCCGAACTCGCGGTCGAGGTAGCTGCCGTCCGAGCGCAGCCCGTCGCTCCCCGCGCCGCGCCGGTCGAACCCTGCGGAGGTCTGGAAATGGAACGGTCCGGACAGGGGCATCGTCGTCAGCCTGGATGGGGCGGAAGCTCACGCCACGGTAACCCATGGCACTTAAGGAAAATACAACAGATCCGTATCACCCGCCATCGCCCGCCGCGTCACAGCGGCACGACCCAGGACGCCTCCCGCCCCTTGGGCGCGGCGCGCACCCGCAGCAGCACCCGCTGGCCGGAGTCCAGGCCCGTGAGGTTGCAGCGACGCAGGACGCTCTTGTGGACGAAGACGTCCTTGGCCCCATCGTCCGCGGTGACGAAGCCGAAGCCCTGGTCCGGCTTGAACCATTTCACCGTGCCCGTCACCTCCTCCTCCGGGCCGGGAGCCACGTCGCGGCGGGGCGCGCGGGCGGCGGCGGGGGTCCCCGCGCTCAGCACATCCAGGATGTCGGCCACCTGAGGCCCCTTGGCTCCCGGAACGACCCGGCACAGAAGCTCCGCCCCGTCGCCAATCTCATGCAGTCCGGCGCGGTTGAGGACGGCGATGTGCAGGAAGGCGTCGCCCATCCCTTCCCGAGTCCCGTCCTGCGCCGCCACGAAGCCGAAGCCCTTGGCGGCATCG
The DNA here is from genome assembly GCF_008365375.1 of Roseomonas genomospecies 6. Classification (GTDB taxonomy): domain Bacteria; phylum Pseudomonadota; class Alphaproteobacteria; order Azospirillales; family Azospirillaceae; genus Azospirillum. The sequence continues at coordinate 43,907 of NZ_QOKW01000024.1, forward strand.
AACCATTTGACCAGGGCACGGAGCTGAAGGCCCTCACCGGAAAAGGGAGCGGCCGGAACGCCGCCGGACTGCGAATCGGTTGAAGGCAAGGGTCCGAACCTTTCGGTCAAGGCGCCACGCGCGGTGAAACGGAACCGGCGCCGCCCGGCATCGCCGGATCATTCGCCGGGCGTTCATTTAGCCACACAGAAAATAGGGACTCCAGGGTAATTTTTTCGTCACATAGGCTGCGCCCCTCTGGTCACGCCCCCGCTCCAAGGACCATTTCTCCGGATGACGGGTTACAAAAAGGGCTACAATGCTCCAAAGGCCGGAGAAGCAGCCAAACAGGCGCCAAGGCCGAACAGAGGGAGGGAGAACGATCATGGGTGAAGCGGCCCGCAGCCTGCCGGACCAGACCTGGACCCTGGGCTATCCGCCCGATGTGGACTGGAACGCGCCGATTCCGGTCAAACCGCTGACCGCTTTGCTGGAAGATGCGGCGGCGCGTTTCGCGGAGCGTCCCTTCCTGGATTTCATGGGCAAGCGCTCGACCTACGCGGAGGTCGCCCGGATGGTGGACCGCGCCGCCCGCGGTTTCCAGTCGATCGGAGTCGGCAAGGGGGTGCGCGTCGGGCTGTTCCTGCCGAACACGCCCTATTTCGTGATCTGCTATTTCGCGATCCTGAAGGCCGGTGGCACGGTGGTGAACTTCAACCCCCTCTATGCGGAGCGGGAACTGCACCACCAGATCACCGACAGCGGCGTGGAACTGATGGTCACGCTGGACCTGAAGGTGCTCTACGGCAAGATGGAGCGCATGCTGGCCGAATCGGGGCTGAAGCGGCTGGTGATCTGCCCGATGGCCGACATCCTGCCCTTCCCCAAGAATTGGCTGTTCCCCATCGTGAAGCGGGCGGAGGTCGCGCGCATCCCCGCGGACGACCGCCACCTGTCCTTCCGCCGGCTGGTCGCCAACGACGGCAACCCGAAGCCGGTCGCCATCGACCCGGCGGAGGACGTGGCGGTTCTGCAATACACCGGCGGCACCACCGGCGTGCCGAAGGGCGCCATGCTGACCCACGCCAACCTCTACGCCAATTCCGAGCAGTGCGCCCTGTGGTTCGTCGGCGCGCGGCAGGGGCAGGAGCGGATGCTGGGCGTGCTGCCCTTCTTCCACGTCTTCGCCATGACGGTAGTGATGAACTTCAGCATCCGCATCGGGGCGGAGATCGTGATGCTCCCCCGCTTCGAGCTGGATCAGGTGATGGAAACCATCCACGCCAAGAAACCGACGCTGTTCCCCGCGGTGCCGACCATCTACACGGCGATCAACCACCACAGGCATCTGGAGAAATACGACCTCTCCTCGATCCGCTATTGCCTGTCGGGCGGCGCCCCGCTGCCGGTCGAGGTGAAGGAGGCGTTCGAGCGGAACACCGGCTGCGTGCTGGTGGAGGGCTACGGCCTGTCCGAATCCTCGCCGGTCGCCACGGCCAATCCGATCACCGGCATGAACAAGGCAGGGTCCATCGGCTTGCCCCTGCCTGCCACCCTGATCGAGATCGTCAGCCTGGAGGAGCCGCGCCGCGTCCTCCCCATCGGCGAGAAGGGCGAGGTCTGCATCCGCGGCCCGCAGGTGATGAAGGGCTACTGGAACAAGCCGTCCGAAACCGCCCTGACCCTGGTGGACGGGCGTCTGCACACCGGCGACGTCGGCTATATGGACGAGGACGGCTACACCCACATCGTGGACCGCATCAAGGACATGATCCTGTGCAGCGGCTTCAACGTCTACCCGCGCAACGTGGAGGAGGCGATCTACCTGCACCCCGCCGTGGCCGAATGCGTGGTCGCCGGCCTGCCCGACGAGTACCGCGGCCAGACGGTGAAGGCCTACATCCGCGTCGATGACGGCAAGACCCTGACGCGGGACGAACTGATCGACTTCCTGAAGGACAAGCTCTCCCCCATCGAGATGCCGAAGGTGGTCGAGTTCCGCGGCGAACTGCCCAAGACCATGATCGGCAAGCTGTCCCGCAAGGCCCTGCTGGACGAGGAGGAGGCGCGGCGGAAAGGCACGAAAGGAACGGCGTGACCTTTCGGGGCCGCATCCTCCAGAGCCGCAAGGCGGCCATACGCCCCACCCCACCTTGCGGCCCCGCCCCCCGGACCCTATAAGGACGCTCGTCCTTTCTTTCGGTCCGGCGGCAAGGAAAAGCGCATGATCGTGGTCACCGGTGGGGCCGGTTTCATCGGCTCGAACCTCGTGGCGGCCCTGGCCGCGCGCGGGATCACCAACGTCGCGGTGATCGACCGCTTCGGCGATGGGGAGAAGTGGCAGAATCTCGCCAAGCGGGAACTCGCCACCCTCGTCGCGCCGGAGAACGCGTTGGCCTTCCTCGACCAGCACGCCGCGGAGATCGACGTGATCTTCCACCTCGGCGCCATCTCGGCGACGACGGAGCGCGACGTGGACAAGATCGTCGCCAACAACGTGGCGCTGACCCTGGACCTGTGGCGCTGGTGCTCCTGGCGGGGCGCGCGGCTGATCTACGCCTCCTCCGCCGCGACCTACGGCGACGGCTCCGCCGGCTTCGACGACGACGGGTCGCCGGAGGCGCTGGCGGGCCTGCGCCCGCTGAACGCCTACGGCTGGTCCAAGCACCTGATCGACCGCCGCGTCGCCCGCGTGGTGGCGGAGGGCGACATCATCCCGCCGCAATGGGCCGGGCTGAAGTTCTTTAACGTCTATGGCCCGAACGAGCGGCACAAGGACGACATGATGAGCGTCGTCGCCAAGCTGCACCCCCGGCTCATGGCCGGCGAACCGGCGCGCCTCTTCAAGTCGCACCGCCCGGATTTCGAGGACGGCGGGCAGTTCCGCGACTTCATCTACGTGGACGACTGCGTGGCCGTGATGCTGTGGCTGTACGACAACCCGCAGGTCAGCGGCCTGTTCAACGTCGGCACCGGCAAGGCCCGCAGCTTCAAGGATCTGGCGCTCGCCACCTTCGCCGCGCTGGGGCTGGAGCCGCGCGTGGAGTATTTCGACATGCCCGAAGCGCTCCAGGGCAAGTACCAGTATTTCACCGAGGCCCGGACCGACCGCCTGCGCGCCGCCGGGTTCGACCGGCCCTTCACCGAGCTGGAGGAGGGCGTGCGCCGCTACGTTCAGGATTTCCTGTCGCAGCCCGACCCCTACCGCTGACGGTCCCGCCTCCCCCACCGATGGGGGAAACGCACAAACAACATAAGGCACCCGCCGCGCATGCTCGCCATCGCCTTCCCCGCCATCGACCCCGTGGCGTTCGAACTCGGGCCGATCGTCATCCGCTGGTACGCGCTGGCCTATCTGGCGGGCTTCGTGCTGGGCTGGCGCTACTGTCTGGCGCTGGCCCGCGGCAACCCGGGCCGCCCCTCGGCGGAGGATTACGACGACTTCCTGACCTGGGCCGTGGTGGGCGTCATCCTGGGCGGGCGCATCGGTTACGTGCTGTTCTACAACCTGCCCTTCTACCTCCAGAATCCGCTGGACGCGCTGATGGTCTGGCATGGCGGCATGTCCTTCCACGGCGGGCTGATCGGCGTCCTGGGCGCGATCCTGCTGTTCTGCTGGAAGCGGGGCCTGTCGCCGCTGGCCTTCGGCGACCTGATCGCCGCGGCAGCCCCGATCGGGTTGTTCTTCGGCCGCATCGCCAACTTCATCAACGGCGAGCTCTATGGCCGTCCGGCGCCGGACGTCTCCTGGGCGGTGGTGTTTCCGCGCGACCCGATCCAAGTGCCGCGTCACCCCAGCCAGCTCTATGAAGCCGTGCTGGAGGGAGCGGTTCTGTTCGTCCTGCTCGCCATCCTGGTGCGGATGCCCGGCGTGCGCGGGCGGCCCGGCATGACGGCGGGCGTCTTCTTCATCGGCTACGGCCTGTCGCGCATCGTCGCGGAGTTCTTCCGCGAGCCCGACCCGCAGCTCGGCTTCCTGTACGCCGGGGCGACCATGGGCCAGCTTCTGTCGGTGCCGATGGTGCTGTTCGGCGTCTGGCTGGTCGCCCAGGCCCGCCGCCCCGCCGCCGCCTGAACCTGGGAGGCCCCGCCATGAGTGACGCCCCGGACAGCCTCGCCCATCACCTCGCCCGCCGCATCCTGATGGACGGGCCACTGTCGGTCGCCGCCTTCATGGCGGAGGCGCTGGGCCACCCGCGTTTCGGCTACTACATGCGCCAGGACCCCTTCGGCGTGTCCGGCGACTTCACCACCGCCCCGGAAATCAGCCAGATGTTCGGCGAGCTGGCCGGGCTGTGGTGCGTCGACACCTGGGCGCGGCTGGGCGGCCCCGCTCCCTTCCATCTGGTGGAGCTTGGGCCGGGCCGCGGCACGCTGATGCAGGACGCCCTGCGCGCCGCCGCGGTGGTTCCGGCCTTCCGCGAGGCGGCACAGGTCCATCTGGTAGAGACCAGCCCGACCCTGCGCGCCCGCCAGCGGGAAACCCTGACCGGCGTTCCCGTCCTGTGGCACGACCGGCTGGAGGACGTTCCCGAAGGCCCCACCCTGATCCTCGCCAACGAATTCTTCGACGCCCTGCCCATCCGGCAGGTGCAGAAGACCAACCACGGCTGGTTCGAGCGGCTGATCGACCTGGACCCGGCCTCCTCCGCCGACGAGCCGCGCTTCCGTTTCGTTCTGGAGGCCTTCGGCAGCGCCGGCGCCCGCCTGATCCCGCCGGCCCTGCGCGACGCGCCGGAGGGCAGCGTGGTCGAGGTCTCCCCCGCCTCCCAGGCGGTGGCCCGGCTGATCGGGGAGCGGCTGGCCGCCCATCCCGGCGCGGCGCTGGTGATCGACTACGGCTACCGCGGCGGGCCGGCGGTCGGCGACACGCTCCAGGCGCTGCGCCGCCACGCCTACGCCCCGGTGCTGGAGGCGCCGGGCGAGGCCGACCTGACCGCGCATGTGGACTTCGCCGCCATCGCCACCGCCGCGCGCGACGGCGGGGCGGAGAGCTTCGGCCCGGTCGACCAGGGCGACTGGCTGGTCCGGCTGGGCATCGAGCCGCGCGCCGCCGCGCTGAAGCGCAGCGCCACGGCGAAGCAGGCCGCCGACATCGACGCGGCGCTGGCCCGCTTGATCGCGCCGGACCGAATGGGCACCCTCTTCAAGGCTCTGGCGCTCGCCTCCCCTGGCTTGGGAAGCCCGGCGGGCTTCGAGAGTCCTTGAAAGCATCACAACAAAGAGACCGCGACAGCAAAGGGACGGGTTCGTGATTACGCTTGGCGCGCTGAACGACATCACACACATCCGACACGCCTTCTTCACCCGAACCGGCGGCGTGTCCACGGGGCTGTACGCCTCGCTGAACGTCGGCTTCGGGTCCGGGGACGCGCCGGCCGCGGTGGCGGAGAACCGCGCGCGTGCCGCCGCCCGGCTGGACGTGCCGCCGGAACGACTGGTCACCTGCTATCAGGTGCACAGCCCGACCTGCGTCGCCGTCACCGAGCCCTGGACGCCGGATCAGGCGCCCCACGCCGACGCCATGGCGACCGACCGTCCGGGCATCGCGCTGGGCATCCTGACCGCCGACTGCGCGCCGGTGCTGTTCGCCGACGAGAAGTCCCGCGTGATCGGCGCGGCCCACGCCGGCTGGAAGGGCGCCAAGGGCGGCGTGCTGGAGGCGACCATCGCCCGCATGGAGGAGCTGGGCGCCAAGCGGAGCCGCATCGTCGCCGCCATCGGCCCCTGCATCGCCCAGCGCTCCTACGAGGTCGGGCCGGAGTTCCCCGCCCCCTTCCTGTCGGAAGACCCGCGCAACCGCGACTATTTCGCCCCGGCCCGCCGGCCGGAGCATTTCCTGTTCGATCTCGCCGGCTACGTCACCCGCCGGCTGGGCGATGCCGGGGTGGAGATCATCCAGCGCTGCCCGAACGACACGGTGGTCGAGGAGGACCGCTTCTTCAGCTACCGCCGGTCCTGCCTGCGCGGCGAGAAGGACTATGGGCGCGGCCTGTCGGCCATCGTCCTCCAAGGCTGAGCGCGAGAGGAAGCACACCCCCTCAACTGTTCTTACCTCTGACTGATTGCCATACGACCCATTTCGGGTAAGATCGGAATCGACAGGGGGCGTTCCGGAAAGGGGAGGCCGGCATGACGATGGATATGCAGCGGGAGGATTCGCACCGCAGCGACTGGCGCAGCGGACGGATGGTGCTCGACAACGGCGGGCTGGACGCCGACCACCGGATGCAGCACGAACTGATCCGCCGCTTCGTACAGCTCCCGGCCGACGAGTCCGGGCGCCTGCAGGCCCTGCACCTGCTGGACGAGCTGCGCCGGGTCTCGGCCCGGCATTTCCTTCGCGAAGAGCGGGTGCAGATCTCCATGCGCTACCCGCATCTGGAGGAGCACCGGGCGCAGCACCGCCGGCTGGCCGCCCTGCTGGACGACATCATCGGGCAGGTGGATGCCGGCGAATCGGCCTTCGATTACGGTTACGTGAAGAACAAGGCGGACGAACTGCTGCAATTCTGGTTCTTCGACCACTTCGCGAAGGCCGACCTGCCCATGAAATCGTACCTTGCGAAATTCGCGGTGCGGTGACGCCCGGGTGGCCTTCGTCCACCGCCTGCCGCCACGCTCACGCCATGCGGGATTCGCAGGGCGGGCTGGCTGCGGCGTCTTGGACCGGCCGTCATGGAACGTTTACATAGGAGCGGCCCTTTGTTATGGTCCGCCGCGTTTTCAAGGGGCGGCGTCGGCATGGGACTGACGGGCGCACCGGAACCTATTCCCTGCAGAGAGAGCCGACTGCGATGAAGGTGCTTGCCGGCAACAGCAACCGTCCGCTGGCCGAGGCCATCTCCACCTGTCTCGGCGTGCCGCTGACCAAAGCGAGCATCCGCCGGTTTTCCGACATGGAGGTGTTCGTCGAAATTCTGGAAAACGTGCGCGGCGAAGACGTGTTCGTGGTCCAGTCGACGTCGTTCCCGGCCAACGACAACCTGATGGAGCTGCTGGTCACCATCGACGCCCTGCGTCGCGGGTCGGCCCGGCGCATCACGGCGGTCCTCCCCTACTACGGCTATGCGCGCCAGGACCGCAAGACCGGCCCGCGCACGCCGATTTCGGCCAAGCTGGTCGCCAACCTCATCACGCAGGCCGGCGCCAACCGCGTGCTGACCATGGACCTGCACGCGGGCCAGATCCAGGGCTTCTTCGACATCCCGACTGACAACCTGATGGCCGCCCCGGTGTTCGAAAAGGACATCCGCGCGACCTTCGAGGACATCGGCGAGGTGACGATGGTGTCGCCGGACGTCGGCGGCGTGGTGCGCGCCCGTTCGCTGGCCAAGCGTCTGGACGCCGACCTCGCCATCATCGACAAGCGGCGCGAGCGCGCCGGCGTGTCGGAGGTGATGAACATCATCGGCGACGTCAAGAACCGCCGCTGCATCCTGCTGGACGACATCGTGGATTCGGGCGGCACGCTGTGCAACGCCGCGGTCGCCCTGATGGACGCCGGCGCCAAGTCGGTCCACGCCTATTGCACCCACGGCGTTCTGTCGGGCGGTGCGGTGGCCCGCGTGGCCGTGTCCCCGCTGGAGCAGCTCGTCACCACCGACAGCATCCAGGCGACCGAGGCCGTGCGCGTGTCCCGCAACATCCGCCAGCTCACCATCGCCCCGCTGCTGGCCGATGCCATCACCCGCATCAGCGAGGAACGCTCGGTGTCGAGCCTGTTCTCGTAACGGCGACCGGAACACCTGCTGAAAGCCCTTTCCCTTCGCGGGGGAAGGGCTTTTTCATGGGCGCCATCCGGCGGATGTCGGGACGCTTTCCTTGATGTCCGGACTCTTTCCTTGATGTCCAGACTCTTTCCTTGATGTCCAGACTCTTTCCTTGACGCGGCGCCCCGCATGGCTTAATCACCGCGCCCACGCGTCAGCACCCCTGGAGGCTGGCGCTTTTTTCCGTTCAAGGAGTTCATCCGATGACGCAGATCGTTCCGCTCAGCGCCGAAACGCGCGACCGGGCCGGCAAGGGGACCGCCCGCCAGACCCGTCGTGATGGCCGCATTCCGGCCGTGATCTACGGTGACAAGCAGGCCCCGATCATGATTTCGCTGGAGAAGTTCGCGTTCACCCGCGTTCTGAACCAGGCGGGCTTCTTCACGCACCTGTTCGACATCACGGTCGATGGCGCCACCCACCGGGTCCTGCCGCGCGACGTGCAGTTCCATCCGGTCACCGACGTCCCGCTGCACGTCGACTTCCTGCGCGTCTCCGCCGACACCCGCACCCATGTGCAGGTTCCGGTCGAGTTCGTGGACCAGGAGAAGTCGCCGGGCCTGAAGCGCGGCGGCGTGCTGAACATCGTCCGCCACGAGCTGGACGTGACCGTCTCCGCCGGCAACATCCCGGAGCAGATCACGATCTCCTGCGAAGGCTTCGACGTCGGCGATTCGATCCACATCTCCGCGGTGAAGCTGCCGGAGGGCGTGGCCTCGACCATCACCGACCGCGACTTCACGATCGCCACGATCGTCGCCCCGTCGGGCCTGAAGTCCGAAGAGGCCGAGAGCACCGAGGCCGCCGCTTCCTGACCGGAAGCCGCCTTGTGGGTTGCGACAGGGGGCTTCGGCCCCCTGTTTCGTTTCCGGCTTATGCTGTTTCGAGATGAGGAGACCTCGCCATGCTGCTGCTGGTGGGATTGGGCAACCCCGGCGCCGAGTACGCGCGCAACCGGCACAACATCGGCTTCATGGCGGTCGAGGAGATCGCCCGCCGCCATGGCTTCGGCCCCTGGCGCAAGCGCTTCCAGGGCCGGACCGCCGACGGCACGGTCGGCGGCGAGAAGGTGATCGCGCTGGAACCGCTGACCTTCATGAACCTCTCCGGCCAGTCGGTGGCCGCCGCACTCCAGTTCTTCAAGCTGAAGCCCGAGAACGTCGTCGTCATCCATGACGAGTTGGACCTCCCTCCCGGCAAGATCCGCGTGAAGAAGGGCGGCGGGCATGGCGGGCACAACGGTTTGCGCTCCATCGACGCGCATCTCGGCAAGGAGTATTGGCGCATCCGCCTGGGCATCGGCCATCCCGGCGACAAGGACCGGGTCAGCGGCTATGTGCTGCACGACTTCGCCAAGGCCGAGCAGAGCTGGCTCGCCCCGCTGATCGACGCCGTCGCCGACGCCTTCCCCCTGGTCGTGAAGGGCCAAGCCGAGACTTTCATGAACAAGGTCACCCTGGCCACCGCGCCCGCCAAATGAGATTTTGCCAAGTGACGTTTCCCGGCCCACGGCAGGGAAAATTGCGACGGGTTGAGGCAAGCGCCGCCATGCCGATATGATGGCGTCCTCTCAAGCCGCGTGGCCGCCATGTCCAGCAAAGAGTTCAGCGACAAAGAACCCGCCGATCCCGAATTCGAGGCGCTGATCCGCTACATCCAGGAAAGCCGGGGACTCGATTTCCGCGGCTACAAGCGCACCAGCCTGCAACGGCGCATCCGCCGCCGGATGGAGGAGGCCGGCTGCGAGGATTTCGCCACCTACCACGGCCTGCTGGAGGCCGATCCGCAGGAATTCATCCATCTTCTGAACACCGTGCTGATCAACGTGACGTCCTTCTTCCGCGACACCGAGGCGTGGGACGTGCTGAGGAAGGAGGTCGTGCCGCAGATCCTCGCGCAGCGGTCCGACGACGGTCCCATCCGCATCTGGAGCGCCGGTTGCGCATCGGGGGAGGAGCCCTATTCCCTCGCCATGCTGTTCGCGGAGGCGCTGGGCAAGGACCAGTTCATCGACCGGGTGAAGATCTACGCCACCGATCTGGACGACGCGGCCCTGAACATCGCCCGGCACGCCATCTACTCGCCGCGCGACGTGGAGAACGTGCCGCCACCGCTGCTGGACCGGTATTTCGAGCGGTCCAACAACCACTATGTCTTCCTGCGCGATCTGCGCAAATGCGTGATCTTCGGGCGGCACAATCTGGTGACCGACGCCCCGATCTCGCGCATCGACCTGCTGGTCTGCCGCAACCTGTTGATCTATCTGGAAAGCGAGACCCAGAACATCGTTCTGCCGCGCCTGCACTATGCGCTGACCAACGACGGCGTCCTGTTCCTCGGCAAGGCGGAGACGCAGCTCGCCCGCTCCAAGATGTTCGAGCCGGTGAACCTGAAGAGCCGCATCTTCCGCAAGGTGCCGCAGGAATGGCGGCGCAGCCCGGGCGGCAGCCTGACCATCGCGCCGGAGCAGAACAACCACCGGCAGAGCTTCCAGACCCGCCTGATGGAAGGCATCGTGGACAGCAGCGCCACGGCCTATCTGTCGGTCAACGGCGAGGGCATCCTCGTCTTCGCCAACGCCATGGCCCGGCGGCTTCTGGACGTCGGCGAGATCGACATCGGGCGCCCGTTCCAGGATCTGTCGATCTCCTACCGCCCGGCAGAGCTGCGCTCCCGCATCGAGGAGGTGCAGAAGACCGGGCGCATGGTGCGCATCGAGCATCAGGAGTTCACCCGCCCGCCGGGCGAGCCGATGCGACTGACCATCGAGATCTCCCTGCTTTACGGGCGCGACGGGAAGCCGTTCGCCACGCTGCTGGGCTTCACCGACACCAGCCGGCATTTCCAGGTGCAGCAGGAGCTGGAAGCGGCGCAGGAAAGCCTGGAGACCACCATCGAGGAGCTGCAAAGCTCCAACGAAGAGCTTGAGACGACCAACGAGGAACTCCAGTCCACCAACGAGGAGTTGGAGACCACGAACGAGGAACTCCAGTCCACCAACGAAGAACTGGAGACCATGAACGAGGAGCTGCGCTCCGCCAACGAGGAGCTGGAGGTCGCGAACGAGGAGTTGCGCCGCCAGGGCGAGGAGTCCGGCGAGTTCCGCCGCTACTCCGAATCGATCCTGCGCAGCATGGATGTGGGCATCATCGTCCTGGACGAGGACTTGCGCGTGCGGTCCTGGAACCGCTGGGGCGAGAACATGTGGGGCCTGCGCGCGGAGGAGGTGCAGGGCGAACATTTCCTCGCCCTCGACATCGGCCTGCCGGTGCAACGGCTGCGCGCCCATCTGGAAGGTGTCCTGGAAAGCGGGGTGCCGCAGCCGCCGGCCATGCTGAACGCCGTGGACCGGCGCGGCCGCGCGGCGACCTGCCGGGTCCGGCTCTCGCCGCTGCTGTACGAGGTTCGGGAGGCGCACGGCGTCGTCCTGATCATCGAGGACGTCACCGAACAGACCCGCACCGAAGCCTTCGCCGGCTACCTCGGGCGCGTCATCGGCGAATCCCTGAACGAGGTCTATTTCCTGGACCCCTCCACCTTCCGCTTCCTTCTGGTGAACCGCGGGGCCGAGACGAAACTGGGCTACAAGCTGGACCACCTGAAGCAGCTCGCCGTCCACGATCTCATGCCCGAGGTGTCGGCGGAACGGTTCCGGGCTCTCGTCGCTCCTCTCCTGTCGGGCAAGAAGATGGAGGTCGTCTTCGAAACGGTGATGGAGGGCAGCCACCCCGGCGCCTACCCGGTGGAGGTCTGCCTCCAGCATTTCGGCGGGGAGCAGCCGCCGATCCTCCTCGCCATCGTGCACGACACGACCGAGCGCCAGCATCTGGGGGCGGAAGGCGGCAGGACGGCGGAGGTGGAATAGGGCGGCTCCGTCAATCCTCCCCCTCGGCAGCCATGCCGCCCGCCAGCTCCTGTCCCGGCCCGGCAAGCACATTCTTCAACAAGGCGGCGCTCCCTTCGGCCTCCCGCGCCGCCCGGGTCCATTTCGTCTCGATGATGACGTGCCCATGCTCCCGGGCCCGATCGGCCAGACGCCGGAACATGACCGCGCGGTCCTCGTGGGTGCGCAGGGCGACCCAAATGGCCTGCTCGATCGATTCCCGATGGCCGGCCGCCAGTGTTTCGGGGGCATAGGCGTGCCCGACCTTGCAGCGGAAGCGCAGCAGCGGGCCGTCCTCGATCTCCACCAGGTTGCCGCCGCATTCGGGGCAGCTCAGGGTGCTGGGCCGCCCGACGGACGCGGTGGACTCCGGCACGGCGTCGAATTCCCTCTCGGAAATGCGCGCCTCCTCCGCGATGTCGGCGGGGATCGGCACGGCGGGTCCCGGCGGTTCGTTCAGAAGGCGGGCCAGCAGCGCCGGCAGGTCGGACAGCGGGGCGCAGGCATCCACGGACACATGCCGCAGGGCGTTGCGCGGCATGCTCGGCCATTCCGCGTCCTCCGGGTCCTGAACCACGGCGACACCGCCGCATCGCTTCACGGCGCGCAGCCCGGCGGTCCCGTCGTCCAGCGTGCCGGTCAGGATCAGCCCAACCACCCGCGGCCCATAGGCGACCGCCACCGAGCGGAACAGCGGGTCGATGGCGGGGCGGCAGCGGTTCTCCCGCGCCCCGCGGCGCACCAGGGCGCAGCCGTCCTTGACCAGCAGGTGGTGGTCGGGCGGGGCGATGTGTATCCAGCCGGGCCGCACCGGTTCCCCATCCTCCGGATGGAAGGCCGGAAGCCATCCGGCGCGCGACAGGACGGCCGGCAGCACGCTCTGCGTGGCGCCGATGTGCTGGACGACGAAGACCGTTGCCGTCACGTCGCGCCGCATTGCCGCGAACAGCGTCTTCAGGGCGGTGATCCCGCCGGCCGAGGCGCCAACAGCCAGGATGCTTCTCTTGTCCATGGACCGGAATCGATATTTTGCATGCCAAGTGACAACAACACTGCGACGAAGAAATTCCAGCTTTGGTCCTATCACTTTTCCACGCGCGCACTGTTGAGCGGGCTGTGCAATCATTCGTTCCCGGGAGAAGGGGGGAGCGTGGGGAAGCCGGTGCCGATCAGCGCAGGGGACGATACGCGGGACTCCGAGCGCATCTTGCTGCAACAGCGCGTCGCGGAGTTGGACCGGAGCCTGGAACAGGCCCTGGTGACGGCGGAGGATGCGCAGGAGGAAGCGCGCCTCCTGGCCGCCGACCGCGTCCAGATGGAGGAGGAACTGAACGCGCAGCGGCAGGAGATCGCCGCGTTGCGTGAACGTCTCGCCCAGTCCGAAACCCGCCGGTCGGAGCTGCTCGACGCTCTGACCGCTTCCGACCAGAGGCTCAGCGTCCTCCGCCGGGACGAAACCCACCTGTCCGAGGAACTCCAGACCTCCTACGAGGAGCTTCAGGTCATAACCGAGGAGTTGGAGCGGGCCAACGCCGAGTTGGAACGGCGGGTCGAGGAGCGCACGGCCCAGCTCACCGTGAGCGAGCGGCGATTCCAAACCCTGTTCGAGGCCATGGACGAGGGGTTCCTCCTCGCCGACGTTCTTTTCGACGGCGACCGCCCGGTGGACGTCCTCCATCTGGACATGAATCCCGCGGCGCGGCGCGTGACCGGCGAGGATTTCGTCGGGCGGCGGCTGCGCGAGATCAGCCCGGCCTTCGAAGAGCATTGGTACGAGGTGTTCGGCCGCGCTGCGCGCGACGGCGAGTCGGTGCGGACGGAGCTTTACGCGGCACCGTTGGAGAAGTGGATCAGCTTCTACGTCTTCAAGGTCGGTGCCCCCGAACAGCGCCGCATCGCCGTGATCTTCCAGGACGTCACCGAACGGAAGGAAGCCCAGGAGCAGCTTCGGCGTGCGAAGGAGGCTGCGGAGGCGGCGAACCGGGCGAAGACCAAGTTCCTCGCCGCCGCCAGCCACGACCTGCGTCAGCCGATCCAGGCGGCGGCCCTCTACGCCCATGTCCTGCAGGGGGCGGTCGGCGCGGACCCGGTCGCCCGCGAATCGCTCCTCCGGTTGAAGGCCTCGATCGACAGCCTGAACGGCATGCTGAGCGGGCTGCTCGACCTGTCCCGGCTGGAGGCCGGCGTCATCGAGGTGTCGGTCACCGACTTCGTGCCCACGGCCTTGATGAGCCGTCTGGCCGAGGAGTTCCGCGGCCTGGCCGAAGCGTCGATGGTCGAGCTGCGCTGCCGGACCACCCGCGTCGCGGTGTCCACCGACCCGCATCTTCTGGAGCGCCTGCTGCGCAACCTGCTGTCCAACGCCATCGCGCATGGCCGGCCCAAGGGTACGGATGCCGGCGGACGGGTGTTGATCGGCTGCCGCCGGCGGGCGAACGGGGTGGAGTTCCAGGTGTGGGACAACGGGCCGGGCATTCCGGAAGACGCCCGTGGCGCCATTTTCGAGGAGTTCCGCCAGCTCAACAACCCGGAGCGCAACGCCGCGCAGGGGTTCGGGCTGGGGCTGTCCATCGTGTCGCGGCTCGCCCGCCTGCTGGGGGTGGAGGTGGCGCTGCGGTCGCGGGTCGGGGCGGGGTCGGTCTTCTCGGTGACGGTGCCCTACGCCCGCAAGCCGGAGGCCGGCGTCACGGCGGTGCCCGCCCTGGGCGGCGCGAACCAGGAACGGAGGCTGAAAGGGCACACGGTGCTGCTGGTGGAGGACGACGAGCAGGTCCGCCGCAGCATGACCATGATGCTGAAGCGCTGGGGCCTGCGCGTGGTCGCCGTGTCCTCGACGGCGGAACTGGCGGCGATCCTGCCCCGCCTGCGGCGTCCGCACGTCGTGCTGACCGACTACCGCCTGCCCGGCGGCAATTCCGGACGTTCGGTGGTCGAGCTGGTGCGCCGGCGCTGGCCCGTGCCGGGGGTCATCATCACCGGCGACACCGCCCCGGAACGGCTGCGCGAAGCGATGTCGCTCGGCTGCCGCCTGCTGCACAAGCCGGTGCTGCCCGCGGATCTGGCCGGAGCGCTGGGCGAGGTGCTCCATTCCTGACGCCGCCGCCCGTTGAGCGGGCCGACGGACCTGGAGCCGGTGGGCGCCGGCATGGCGCAATCGCTGACCCAAAAGCTCGTGCCCTTTCCGCTCCGCCCGCGCCGATGCCCTGCCCCACCCCCACTTCCCGTTTGCGCTTTGCGGCTCCACGTAGGATAAAGCGCCCCAATTCCCGAGATTTCCGACGGCGAGCACCCCCATGGGCTTCAATTGCGGCATCGTCGGCCTGCCGAACGTCGGCAAGTCGACCCTTTTCAACGCGCTGACCGCCACCCAGGCGGCGGAGGCGGCCAACTTCCCCTTCTGCACCAAGGAGCCGAACGTCGGCCGCGTCGGCGTGCCCGACCCGCGGCTGGACAAGCTGGCGGCCATCGCCAAGTCGCAGAAGATCATCCCGACCCAGCTCGAATTCGTGGACATCGCCGGCCTGATCCGCGGCGCCTCGAAGGGTGAGGGTCTGGGCAACCAGTTCCTGGCGAACATCCGCGAGGTGGACGCCATCGTCCACGTCCTGCGCTGCTTCGAGGACGACGACGTCACCCATGTGGAAGGCAACGTCGATCCCCTGCGCGACGCCGAGGTGGTCGAGACGGAGCTGATGCTCGCCGACATGGAGAGCCTGGAGCGCCAGCTCACCAGCCTCCAGAAGAAGGCCAAGGGCGGCGACAAGGACTCCAAGATCAAGGCCGATCTGATGGAGCGCGCGCTGAAGGTCCTTCAGGACGGCAAGCCGGCCCGCGTCGTCGAGGTCAGCGACGAGGAGTGGCCGGTGTTCAAGCAGTTCATGCTGCTGACCGCCAAGCCCGTCCTCTACGTCTGCAACGTCGAGGAATCTTCCGCGGCCACCGGCAACAGCCTGACCGCCAAGGTCGCCGAGAAGGCCAAGGCCGAGAACGCCGGCATGGTTGTCATCTCCGCCGCCATCGAGTCGGAGGTCGCCCAGCTTTCCGACGCCGCCGAGAAGCAGGAGTTCCTGGAATCCCTCGGCCTGGAGGAGACCGGCCTGAACAAGCTGATCCGCGCCGGCTTCCAGCTTCTCGACCTCATCACCTTCTTCACCGTCGGCCCGAAGGAGGCCCGCGCCTGGACCGTGCGCCGCGGCGCCAAGGCCCCGGAGGCGGCGGGCGTCATCCACACCGATTTCGAGCGCGGCTTCATCCGGGCCGAGACCATCGATTTCGACAGCTACGTCACGCTGGGCGGCGAGCAGGGCGCCAAGGACAACGGCAAGATGCGCCAGGAAGGCAAGGAGTACGTCGTCAACGACGGCGACATCTTCCACTTCCGCTTCAACGTTTGATTGGACAGTCACGCAACCCTTCTCCTCTCCGGGGGAGAAGGGTTAACGCCACCCAATCTTATCACCGTCGGGGAGTCCGTTAACCCTTTCGTAATTCTGGAAAAACCGCTTAAATACCCCTGAGATATGGTTAACAAATCCCGCTTCGGCTGTTACTGCCTTGAGACGGCAGCCGAGGGCAGGACGGGAGGGGACATGGCGGTGAACCAGAACGCGACCATCGCGCCGGGTCCCGGCACCTTCTCCGACCGCGTGCGCGACGCCATCCGGCACGGCGAATTGCGCTTGGCCTTCCAGCCGCAGGCCGACGCCCAAAGCGGGCGCCTGACCGGGTTCGAGGCGCTGTCCCGCTGGCGTCTGGACGACGGGACGGTGATCCCGCCCGACGTCTTCATCCCCATGGCGGAAACCAGCGACGCCATCAACATTCTGGGCGAATGGACGGTGCGCCGCGCCTGCGAGACCGCGGCGGGCTGGATGCATGGTGGAATCGCCGACGTGCCGGTGGCGGTGAACCTGTCGGCCCGCCAGTTGGAAGATCCCGGCTTTGCCCGCACCGTTCTGGGCATCCTGGCCGAAACCGGCCTGCCCGCCGCCAACCTGAAGCTGGAGCTGACCGAAACCGCCCTGTTCGAGCACAGCGACTCCTCGCGCGAGGTGCTGACCCAGTTGCGCGGCGCCGGGGTGCGGCTGGTGCTGGACGATTTCGGGACGGGCTACTCTTCACTATCCCTGCTGCGCCGCGTGCCGGTGGAGGCCCTGAAGATCGACAAGCATTTCACCCAGGCGATGGTGCAGGACCGCGACGCCGCAGCCATCGTGCGCGCCGTCATCGATCTCGCCCACGCGCTGGGCATGCAGGTGATCGCGGAGGGGGTGGAGACCAACGACCAGCTTCTGTACCTGCGCGCCTACCGCTGCGACCGCATCCAGGGCTATCTGCTGGCGAAGCCCCTGGACGAGGGTCAGGTGCCGGACTTCATCCGCCGGCTCGCCGCGACGCCGACAGGCGGATGACCCGCTCCGTCTCGTCCCACTCGGTCAGTTCCGCGGCCTCCTCGACGGTGGCCCACACCGCCTCCAGCGCGTCGTCGGCGCAGACGGCCTCGCCCTCCGGGCAGTCCGCCGCCACCTCCACGATGGTGTAGTGGTACTGGACGGCCCCGGCGTCGTCGAGCGTCATGGCGTCCACCACCGTGACCACCTCCGTCGGCACGACGTGCAGGCCGGTTTCCTCCAGCACCTCGCGCACCGCCGTCTCGAACACCGTCTCGCCCACCGACTGGGCACCGCCGGGCAGGCTCCACTGCCCCATCCGCGGCGGGCGGCCCCGGCGGATCAGCAGGACCCGGTCGCCGCGCCACACCACCGCGCCCACCCCCACCCAGGGACGGTCGGGATATTCGCGGGCCGTACGGTCGGCGTGTTCTGTGGCGGACATGGAAACTCCCTCGTTGCGCTTGACCCGACGCTAACCCAGGCGGACAGTTGGATTCCAGTGGCCGAATTTCAGTGGCCATGAGGCCGAACGAACCGCCACCCGGACGCCGCCATGAAGCTCAACGAGATCCGCACCTTCGTCGCCGTGGCCGAGGCCCAGTCCGTGCAGGAGGCCGCGCATCGGCTGGGGCTGACCCAATCCGCCGTCTCGCGCCTGATCCAGCGGCTGGAGGCGGAGCTTGGCGTGCCGCTGTTCGACCGCCAGACCAAGCCGCTGGCCCTGACCCGCGACGGCGACATGGCGCTGGCCCACGCGCACCGCGTGCTGAAGGCGGCGGACGAGCTGTCGGACGCCTTCGCCGGGGCGGCCCAGCCCCAGGGGCTGCTGCGGCTGGGGGTGGCCCATGTGCTGACCACCATCGCCGCGCACCAGCCGCTGGACCGGCTGCGCGCCGCTTTCCCCGGCCTGACCGTCCGCCTGCATTCGGACTGGAGCACGCCGCTGATCGAGCAGGTGCGCAACGGCACGCTGGACGGCGCGCTGGTGCTGACGCACGACGCCCAGATGCCGCCGGACGATCTGGACGCCGTCTGCATCTCGCGCGAGCCGGTGCGGATCATCGCCTCCGCCGATCTCGCGGCGCGGCAGGAGTGGACCCTGCCCGCCATGAACGCGCTGGGCTGGGTGCTCCAGCCCGACGGGTGCCAGTACCGGATCGCCATGGGCCGCAGGATGGCGGAGCACGGATCGGGGCTGAACGTCACGGTGGAGGCGTTCGACCAGTCGCTGCTGCTGTCGCTGGTGGCGCGCGGATTCGGATTCGGGCTGGCGCCGCTGCGGCTGATCGCGCCGACGGCCCAGGCCGCCAGCCTGCGGGCTCTGGAAATGCCGGACTTCGCGCTGACCGTCGCGGTGTGGCTGCTGCGCGGGCGCTTCACGGGGCGCATCGGCCCGGTCTTCGACGTGCTGGAGGACAGCCTGCTCGACCTGCTGCCCCCGGCGGAGGCAGAGCCGGTGCCCGCGCGCTGCCATTCCGCCGCCGAATAACCTTCTTTCTCTTTGTGAATTTGATGGACGCCCGGCGCGGGCCTATCGTGTCACCCTGTTGAGCAGCGGGCCAGCGTTGCCGCACCGGCCACAGCCCGCGCGAAGGGAGGATCAATTGGACACCAGCAACCGGGCGGACGGAGCGGCCGTGGCCCGCTCCTGGCGGACGCCGGGCTTCGTGATCGCCTGCGGCTGCCTGATCGCGCTGCTGGCCTTCGGCCCGCGGTCCAGCATGGGCCTGTTCACCGCACCCCTGTCGGAGGCGCACGGCTGGGGCCGCGACGTCTTCGCCCTGTCCATCGCCATCCAGAATCTTGTCTGGGGCATCGGCACCCCCTTCGCCGGGGCGCTGTGCGACCGTTACGGGCCGGCGCTGGTGCTGGGAATCAGCGGGATTCTCTATGCGCTGGGGCTGGCGCTGATGCCCTACGCCGACACGCCGCTGATGCTGCATCTCAGCTCCGGCCTGCTGATCGGGCTGGGTCTGGCGGGAGCGTCCTTCGGCATCGTCATCGCCGGCTTCAGCCGCATCGTCCCGCCGGAGAAGCGGAGCTGGTCGATGGGTGTGGCCACCGCCGCGGGGTCCATGGGCCAGTTCCTGTTCGCCCCCACCGGTCAGGCCTTCATCGCCGCCTATGGCTGGCAGACGGCGCTGATCCTGTTCGGCGCGTCGATGCTGATGATCCCGGTGCTCGCCTCCTCCTTCGCCGGGGCGGGCGGAGCGAAGAGCGCGCAGGCCGTCACCGGGGCGAACATCGGCTTCGCCGCGACGATCCGGCAGGCCTTCCAGCACCGCAGCTACGTTCTGCTGGTCACCGGCTTCTTCGTCTGCGGCTTCCAGCTCGCCTTCATCACCACGCATCTGCCGCCCTATCTGACCGCGGCGGGGATCAGCCCCAGCCTCGCCTCCTGGGCGATGGCGCTGATCGGGCTGTTCAACGTGGTCGGTTCCTACATGTCGGGCGTGCTGGGCGGGAAAATGAGCAAGCGCGTGCTGCTCTGCGCCAACTACACGCTGCGCGGCCTGTGCACCGCTCTCTTCATCCTGGTGCCGGTCACCCCACTGTCGGTGATTCTCTACGCCGCGGCGATGGGCCTGCTGTGGCTGTCCACCGTGCCGCCGACGTCGGGCCTCGTCGCGCTGATGTTCGGCACGCGCTATCTGGGGATGCTCTACGGCTTCGCCTTCCTCAGCCACCAGATCGGCGGTTTCCTCGGCGTGTGGCTGGGCGGCGTGCTGTACGAGCGCGTCGGCTCCTACGACGTGGTGTGGTGGGCCAGCGTGGTCCTGGCGCTGGCCGCCGCCGCGGTGAACTGGCCGATCGCCGAGAAGCCGGCCCCCTCCCTGGCGGCGGAAGCGAAAGCGTAAGGCCATGACGGAACCGGCGCCTGCCCCCTCCTCTTCTTCCGGCTTCGGCCACGGCTTCGCGCTGGCGCTCGGCGCGCTGGCGCTGGCCGTCTGGGCGGTGGTGACGGGCGTGGCGCTGACCCAGGCCGCCCTGAACGAGGAGGACGGCGGCACCGTGCTGGCCGTCTTCCCGCCGGGCACGCCGACCGCCGACGCCTTCACCGCGGTGGTCCGCGCCGGCGGGGAGCCGGTGCGCCAGACCTGGATACCCTTCGCCTGGGTCGCCCGCAGCGACGGAAACGGCTTCGTCGGGCGGCTGAAGGCGGAAGGGGCGGTCACCGCCTACGGCGAATTGTCGGTCGGCCCGGCGTTGGGCGGCTGCGCGGTGGTGTCGCTGGACGACAAGCGCCCGGTCGGCTTCCAGTTCAAGTGACGAAAAAACCCGTCGTCAAGCGGTGACGGAGCAACGTTTCGGGTATTGACAACCCCCGCAAGGAGGAGCAGGCTATTCCTCAGAGCAACACTGGTTGAGGTGAAGACGCGGTGGATGCCGCATCAAGTTGGTCCCAAGGCCAACTTCTCATCACAGCAAATGTTCCCGTAGCCAGGAGGGTGAACTGCTCATGAGTCCACCTGCGCTTATCTGAGGAAGCCGACCTGTTCGGCCACACATTTCTGAACATTGCCGTTGAGACGGCTCAACCATTGCGGATGTCCTGGCACAACCGCAGAAACCCCCGCCCCCCGCGCGGGGGTTTCGCTTTTTCGGCTTGCCGGTGGCGCTGCCATTTCCCGACCAGACCTCCAAAGAGAAACCCCTCCCCCGCGGGCGCGGGAGAGGGGCGAAGGCTTCGTGTCGCTTCGAACGGGTCCGAAGACCCGGGAGTCAATGCACCGGCCGATCAATACATGTGCTGGCCGCCGTTGATCGACAGGGTCGAGCCGGTGATGAAGCCGGCGTCGTCGCCAACCAGGAACAGAACGCCGCGGGCGATTTCTTCCGCCTTGCCCAGACGGCCCACCGGGATGCGGGCCACGATCTTCTCCAGCACGTTGGGCGGCACCGCGCGCACCATGTCGGTGTCGATGTAGCCCGGCGCGATGGCGTTCACGGTGATGCCCTTGGCCGCGCCCTCCTGGGCCAGAGCCTTGGTGAAGCCGTGGATGCCCGACTTGGCGGCGGCGTAGTTCACCTGGCCGTACTGGCCGGCCTGGCCGTTCACCGAGCCGATGTTGACGATGCGGCCGAAGCCGCGCTCGCGCATGCCGTCGATGACGTTGCGGCACAGGTTGAAGCAGGAGGTGAGGTTCGTCGCGATGACCTCGTTCCACTGCTGCGGGGTCATGCGCTGCAGCACGCCGTCGCGGGTGATGCCGGCGTTGTTCACGACCACGTCCACCGGCCCGAGTTCGGCGGTGATCTTCGCGATGCCTTCCTTCACGGCGTCGAAGTCCGACACGTCGAACTTGTAGACCGCGATGCCCGTGCGGGCGGAGAATTCCTTCGCCTTCTCGTCGTTGCCAGCGTAGTTGGCGGCGACGACGTAGCCGGCGTTCTTCAACGCGACGGAGATGGCTTCACCGATACCGCGCGTTCCGCCCGTGACGACTGCAACTCGAGCCATTGGCTCCTCCCCCAAAGCTTGGATGTTGGATTCTTTATCGGTTTCTATACGCACATACGAAACGGGCCGCACCCCGGAGGGTACGGCCCGCTTTTCGTCAGCCCCGCTCGACGGTGAGGGCGATGCCCATGCCGCCACCGATGCACAAGGTGGCGAGGCCCTTCTTGGCGTCGCGCTTCTGCATCTCATAGAGCAGGGTGGTCAGGACGCGGGCGCCGGACGCGCCGACCGGGTGGCCGAGCGCGATGGCGCCGCCGTTGACGTTGACCTTGGAGGTGTCCCAGCCAAGGTCCTTGTTCACGGCCAGGGCCTGCGCGGCGAACGCCTCGTTCGCCTCGATCAGGTCCAGGTCCTCGTGCTTCCAGCCGGCCTTCTCCAGCGCGAGGCGGGAGGCCGGGATCGGGCCGGTGCCCATGATCGCCGGATCGACGCCGGCGGTCGCCCAGGACACGATGCGGGCCAGCGGGGTCAGGCCGCGCTTGGCCGCGTTCTCGGCGGTCATCAGCACCAGCGCCGCGGCGCCGTCGTTGATGCCCGACGCGTTGCCGGCGGTCACCGTGCCGTCCTTGGAGAAGGCCGGGCGCAGCTTGCCCAGCGACTCCGCGGTGGTGCCGTGCTTCGGATACTCGTCGTCGGCGACGATGATGTCGCCCTTGCGGCCCTTGATGGTGACCGGGATGATCTCGTCCTTGAAGCGGCCGGACTTCTGGGCGGCTTCGGCCTTCTGCTGCGAGGCGGCGGCAAAGGCGTCCTGCTCGTCGCGGGTGAGCTGCCACTTCTGGGCGACGTTCTCCGCCGTCGTGCCCATGTGATAGCCGTGGAAGGCGTCCCACAGGCCGTCCTTCAGCATGGTGTCGAGCATCTCGGCGGAGCCCATCTTCACGCCGTTGCGCAGATGCATGACGTGCGGGGCCTGGCTCATGCTCTCCTGGCCGCCGACGACCATGATCTCGGCGTCGCCGTTGCGGATCGCCTGATAGCCGAGCGCCACGGAGCGCAGGCCGGAGCCGCAGAGCTGGTTGATGCCGAAGGCGGTGGCGGAGGCCGGGATGCCGGCGTTGACGGCGGCCTGGCGGGCCGGGTTCTGGCCCTGACCGGCGGTCAGGATCTGGCCCAGGATGACCTCGGTCACCTCCGCGGCGTCGGTCTTGGCGCGGCTCAGCGCTTCGCGGATGGCAACCTCACCCAGGAAATGGGCCGGAACGGCGCTGAGCGCCCCGTTGAAGCTGCCGATGGGAGTACGCGCTGCGCTGGCGATCACAACCTCGGTCATGTTGACGCTCCTCAGATTTTGTCAGTTTTATTATCGTGACTGGGTGCCGCACGGAGTGAGAAAAACCTTATGCGCGGATTTCCCGCAATGCAAGACACCTGACAGGCTGTGGTTATCCTGCCGCACTAAGCCATTCGGCCAGGGGCCGCCATACGCCTGTTTCGGCGCCGGCGCTGACCACCATTCCAATATGACCGAGAGGCGGCCTGATCATTTGCGCGCCGCCGATTGTTCTTGCCAAAGCCACCGCGGACGACGGCGGAACGATCCGGTCGCGCTCCGGGATCAGCGCCAGGACCGGCAGGGTCAGCCGCGCCGGCTCCACCGGCAGGCCGGCGACCAGCCATTCCCCGCGCGCCGTGTCGTTGCGCCCGTACCATCCGGCCAGCGTGTCGCGGGCCACCCCGGCGACCAGCGGCACCCCGTCGTTCAGCCAGTCCTCCAGCGCCACGAAGGCGAGCGCCGCGCGGCTGTCCGGTTCCATGCGGGCGAACTGGGAGAACTTCTTCAGAGCCAGCAGCGGGTCGAGCTGGGCGAACAGCCCCTGGAGCACGTCCACCGGCAACTCCCCCCAGGCGTCCAGCATCGGGCCGAAGGGCTGGAAGACGGCGGCGGCGCGGCGGGCCATGCCCGCGTCCTCCGCGTGGAAGTCCCAGGGGGTGGCGAGCAGGCCGAGCGCGGCAACCTCCTTCGGGCGGCGCTGCGCCAGCGCGGTGGCGAGCAGCCCGCCCATGCAATAGCCGACCACCGGGACCGGTCTCCCCACCGCCTCCACCACCGCGGCGAGCGCGCGCTCCAGCCGCCCGGCGATGTAGTCGGTCAGGCTGTAGCGCCGCTCCAGCGGGCCGGGCGTGCCCCAATCGATCAGGAAGGGACGCAGGCCCTGCGCGGCCAGCCAGCGCATCAGGCTCTTGCGCGCCGACAGGTCCAGGATGTAGTGGCGGTTGACCAGCGACGGCACGAACAGGACCGGCGTTCCCGTCGCCGGGCCGAGTGAGCCGTAATCGAGCAGCCGGGACGCCCCCTCCGTCCAGACGACGGGCGGGTCGGGCAGGTCGCGGCGGTAGGGGTGGCGGCGGTAGCGCTCGATCCCCGTCAGGGCGAGGCCGAGCTGGCGGCGGACCTCCTGGTCAACCGCCCGGGCGAACGCGTCCGCGTCGGTTGCGGCGATCCGTCGGCGCAGGTCCTCCGCCCGGTCCCGCAGATGCGGCTTCCATGGCAGCGAGCCGTTCCTCAAGTGCGGCAATGCGGCGGAGGAGCTGAGCAGTGTCGCCGCCACCGTCGCCAGATGCAGCGCCAGGGGGCGCGGCCCCAGCCGGGGGGAGGGGTTCGGGAGAGTCGTGCTGTTGTCCCCGGTCACGCGGCGCTCCATGGGCCGGAGATGACGGTGGAGGTGAGGGCGGGGGCGATGGCGGCGCGGCCGGTCCCGGCGCCGGATTCCAGCCGCCGCCCGGCGGGCTGGTGTAGGCGAAGCCGCCCGGCCCCAGGACGAAGGGCGCCATCGCCGCGGCGCCCTGCGCCATCATCTGGAACAGGCGGGCGGCGGCATCGGCCATTTCGGGATCGGCGGCGCAGGCCGCCCATTGTTCCTGCCACAGGTCGAGGTACCGTTGCGCGAGCGTTTCCAGGGACGGGGTATCGGATTCGGACGATTCGGCCATGGCCGGGAGTATATGTGGGAGGCGGCGTCCTTGACCAGAGCCGCGACGGGCCGTTCGAAAATGTCGCAAATCCCGAATCGTCCAGGGGATATGCACCTGCGGTCGCAGCGCTGCGGCACAGCACTGGACAGGGTGCATTCCTTCGAGTAGTCCTTATATCTGGAACATTCCCGCCGCACGACCCTTCTTGAAAGAAACAGCGATGGCCGACAAGGAAGATCAGAAGTCCGCGACGATCACGATCAAGAAGTACGCCAACCGGCGGCTCTACAACACGGCGACCAGCAGCTACGTGACGCTCGACCATCTCTGTCAGATGGTCAAGGACGGGCTCGACTTCGTGGTCTACGATGCCAAGACGGGGGAGGACATTACCCGCTCCGTTCTGACGCAGATCATCGTCGAGGAGGAGAGCAAGGGCCAGAACCTGCTGCCCATCAGCTTCCTGCGCCAGCTCATCGGCTTCTACGGCGACAACATGCAGTGGATGGTGCCGCGCTATCTGGAATATTCGATGCAGTCCTTCTCGCGCAATCAGGAGCAGATGCGCGATTACTTCCAGAACACGCTGGGCGGGATGTTCCCCTTCGGGCGGCTGGAGGAGGTCGGCAAGCAGAACATGGCGATGTTCGAACGGGCCATGCGCATGTTCTCGCCCTTCGGCGGCGCCGAGGACGGGCAGCCGGGCGAGCACCCCGCCATGCCGCGCCCCGGGGTCCCCGCCCCGCCTGCCGCCCAGCCCTCCGTTCCGCCGACGGCCAACCACACCTATGAGGAACTGCAGAAGCAGATCGACGACCTGCAGAAGCAGATCGCCAGCATCGCCAAACCGGCCCGCCCGGCGAAGCCCGAAGGGAAGTGAGCGGCAGCGGCCATCGTATCGACCTTATGCGCATCGACCTTATGCGCATCGGCCTTTCGAGTATGCAGGGCGGGGAAAGTTCCCCGCCCTTTCTGTTTGTTCGGGACCAGTGGTACGATGGGCTGTTTCTGCAACGGAACGGTCCACAGGAGGAATGGCCATGAAGACCGAACTGTGCGTGACGATGGAACTGGAAGTTGCGGACGCCCAGGACGCAAGCCGGTTCGAAGAGAAACTGCGCGGCTGGCTGCGCCACCAGAGTCAGGTGGTCTCCGTGTCCAGCACCAACAATGGCGTGGGCAACGACGTCGCCTGGAGGGACGCCCGCCGGCAGGCGTTCGGCTCTCCGCTGCCGAATCCCTTCGCGCCGGGCCGCGGGCGCTGATCCGCCACTGAACGAACGGCCCACCCGCCCTGCGCCCCGAGCACACCTCTCGGGGACAGGGCGGGGTCCTTCCGCCCTCCGTACCGTCAGCCCCGGAAGATGTGAGGCACCATCGCCGCGTCGGAGCCGACCCGCGGGTCCGCCGACTCGCGGACCGACATGCCCAGGCACTTGTCGCCGATGATCCAGGCGTGCAGGAGCGCGTGGACGCCCTCCTCCTCGAAGACCGGCGGGGTTTCCAGCCAGACCCGGCCCCCCGGATACTCGGTGCTGCCGGTGTCCGAGACGATGCGGCCATGGGCCGTCATGCGCTGGGCCGCGTCGTCCAGCCCGAACAGGCTGCGCTCCGTCACCGCCTCGCAGCCGGCCAGTTCCTCCGCATCCAGGCCGGCGCGGCAGAGATTGGGGTGGCGCGGGTAGAGCGCCCAGA
Source organism: Roseomonas genomospecies 6 (assembly GCF_008365375.1). Classification (GTDB taxonomy): domain Bacteria; phylum Pseudomonadota; class Alphaproteobacteria; order Azospirillales; family Azospirillaceae; genus Azospirillum. Next base: position 70,007 of record NZ_QOKW01000024.1, read on the forward strand.
GCATCGCCAGCAGCCCGTGGTTCGACATCGGCCAGCACCACAGCGGCGACAGCATGCTCATGCCGCCCATCCGCAGCTTCTGCAGGAAGGCGTCGTCGGCCAGCCCCTGCCACGGGTAGATCTTCGCCAGCCAGGACGCCGTCCGCCCCTCGTCGTCGACGAAGCGCCGGCCGTCCCAACCCAGGCTTTGCAGAGGAAGCAGATGGGTGGCGATGCCGGCCTCCGCCGCGGTGGCGGCCAGATAGACCAACTCGCTCTCGCGCATCGGGTCCGGGGTGGCGCAGGCCAGATGAACGAGATCGCGGCCCGGCATGCCCGCCGCCAGCTCCTCCCAACGCTCCACCAGCCCTTCATGCAGGCCGTTGAACTGGTTGGCATCGGCCATCAGGGCCTCGCGCCAGTTGCGCTGGATGATCGAGGCGGAGAACAGCCCCTCCGGCGTGTCGTAGTTGCAGGCCAGCAGCTTGACCGAATCGCGCCCGTCATAGGCCAGCGTCAGCCGCCCGATCAGCGCGCCCGCCCGCTCGTTCAGCCGGCCCGCGGCCCAATAATCGTTCCAGGAGGATTCCAGAATCCGCGCCACCCCGCCGCGCACCCCCAGCCGGGCCAACGCCCGCCCGTCCACCGCCGACCGCAGCGCCTCGCGCAGCATGGTGTGCAGTTCGTCCGCGACGCTTTCGATCAGGTCGATCTGATGGGCGGAGAACTCGTACCGCACGTCCTCGCGCCAGAAGGCACCGGCGTTCATCGCGCGGACGCCGTAGGGATATTTGCGGAGCCCCGGACGCCAGTCCGCCCGGGGTTTCATGATCACTCTGCGCATCGTGTGCTTACCGGGCCGCCCGATTCGATCCATGGTGTGCCCGGACGGGGAGCGGACCGCGCGGCCGTCCGGGATTCGGTGGGGGCGGATCATTGCGGCGCAACGGCTTCAACACAAGCGCCTTGCGCTCGTGCCCCCCTGTTTTTCCACGCCTACCCTCCCGGATCGTCCGGGCCGGGCGTGGAGGAACGGTCAATAGGACCGTCCGGCCAGCCACGCGGCGATGGCGCTCTCCACGGCGTCGGCGGTCGGATCGCCATGCTCCGGTCCCGTCCCGACCATGGGGGCCCCCGCCGCCACGGCGATGTCCACCGCCGGGGCGCCGGTGCCGACAAACAGGTCGCAGCGCCGCAGCAGGGCGCACAGCCCGTCGAAGCCCAGCCGCCCGACCGCGTTCAGGCAGGCGCCCCCCGCCTCCTCCGCGATGCGCGCCGCGGCCCCCTTGGCGGCGTCCTCGCCGACCAGGATCAGGGCCGTGTCGCCCCGCGCGGCGAGGCGTCGGCTCAGCGCCGCAAGGCTTCCGGCACCACCCGACGCCGACAGGCCGACCGCGCAACGCCAGCGGGCCGGCGCGCCCTCCGCCAGGATCGCGGCGGCGGCGCGCTCGCCGTTGGGAGAGGTCCAGACCTCCGTCGCGGGGTCCGGCTCTCCGGCGGTGAGCGCGCCGAGCAGGACGGCGGGAGCCGTTGCGACATGCGTCAGGAAGGCGTCGGCGTAATAGCCCCGCACCGGACGGCCGACCTTGCAGCCGAGACGGAGCGGCGCGCCCGTGTCCTTCATCAGGCGGTTGGCGAACCCCGTGTCCTCGCCCAAGCGGGGATTGATGGTGAGGTCGAAGGCGCCGTTGAACTGCTGGCCGATCTCCTGCCGAACGGCGGTCACCAGCGCGTCGTCCGGCGCCAGCCCCTTCAGCGGCGGCACGTTGACCCGCTGGTTGACGTAGGGGCAGAGGGCGAGCGCCGCCTCAGCGTCCGGCGTGGCGAAGACGGTGATCCGCGCCAGCGGCAGGGCGCGCCGCAACTCCCGCAGAAAGCCGGACGCCCGCAGCACCCCAGCGAGCCCGTCCAGCAGGAACACGCCGACGTTCCGGATGAGGTCCGCCGGAATGGCCGGCGGCTCGCCGGGGACGAGCGTGCGGCGGCGGACGGCGGGGCCGGACTCCCGCAGCAACGCCACCGCCGGGGCCGTGGAGGCGCCGCGGGCCGGCGGGACGAAGGCCCAATCGCCGTCGGCGTCCGGACGCGCCAAGGGCTCCACCAGGGAATGCTCCGCCCGGACGACGGTCGCCGCGTCGGTCACCCAGGGAAAGAAATCGCGCAGCGGAAGCGAGGCGCCGCCCGCCGCCTGGAGGGCCTCCCACCGCCGGACCGCGCCCTCGTATCCGTAATAGACCTCCTTGAAGGCGACCTGCTCCTTCGTGGCGTAGGCGAAATGCTGGAAGACCAGCCCCCCCGCCGCCGTTTCCTCGTGAAGGAAGGGGTTCGCCGCGCCGAGTTCGACCTCGCCCCCGTCGGGCTGCGGGCGCATCAGCCGGGGCGGAACATGCGAGTGCCAGAAATCCCCCGGCCGGTAACGCCAGGTCCGCAGCCATTCGTAGGCACGGTAATTGCCGTAGCGGTCCACCCCGTCGAGGACCAGCGACGGGCCGACGAAGAAGTGGCACAGGTACAGCGCCGCGGTGCGCGACGGCGACTCCAGGAACATCCGGCGCGCCCGGACGATCTGCTCCGCCGTCCACAGCTCGTCCGCATCGACCTGCCAGAGCAGGCATTCCTCCGTCATGGCGGCCAGCGGCGCGGTCACCATCTCCACCTTGCCCTGCCAGAAGGTCCCCGGCGGCTTGCGGTAGACCGACACGCGGTCGGGCTCCTCCGCGGCGATGCGGTCCAGATACTCCGACGTCCCGTCGCTGCTGCGGCCGTCGCGATGAAGGTCCTGCGGAACGCGCCCGCCCCGCTGCGCGCACCAGGAGGAGTCCCGGACCTGCTCCGCGACCCCCTCCACGATGTGCCAGCGCCACGGGAAGGGCAGTTGCCGGAAAACGTCCAGGTGATAGCGGATGAAGGGATCGCCGTTCAGCACGATGGTCAGGAAATGAACCGGTAGCATGCCGACCCCCGCTCTTGGCCGCGCAACCGGCGTCACGCGCTCCGCGGGAACTTGTCCTTGGCGGGCGGAGCCGTGTCAAGGAAGGCGTTCGCGGCGGGGGACCTCCGCGAAAACCATGTCCGATCCCCCTCTTGACGGCGCCCCCCTCTTGACGGCGGGGAACCCCGCCCCTACCCTGGCGCCGGTTATGGTTCCCCGCGCCGTCCGGTGGCGGGGCTAAGAGGGAAGCCGGTGCGCCGCCGCCCCGTTCCGGGGAGGTAAGGGCAAGTCCGGCGCTGCCCCCGCAACTGTGAGCGGTGAGCGGCCTCGTCCTTTCCGTGTCACTGGCGCCGCCTTGCGAAGGGCGCCGGGAAGGCCGGACGATGCCGCCTTGACCCGCAAGCCAGGAGACCTGCCGTAACCGAACGTACGTCCTCGGGCGGGGTGCCCCGGTGACCGCTTGCCGATGTCCGGCCCGAAGGCCGCCGGACCCCCCGCAAGCCGTCCCTGCCGGTGCGCCACGTCACAGGACCAAAGGGGGTTGCGATGCCGGTGCCTGCCTGCAACGACGCCCCTTCCAACGCATGGCAGACTCGGAAAGGGCATAGAGCATGCACATCGAACCCGGCGTCGTGGACGGCGCCAAGATCGCTCTCAGCTATGCGACCGCCGCCGGCGGCTTCGCCATGGCCGGAAAGCTGGCGCACGACGACGTCCGCAACAACGGCGGAATCGCGCCGCTGGTGCTGCGCAGCCTGATCGCCACCGCGCTGGTCTTCTCCTTCTTCGAGGTGTTCCCGCACCACCCCGTGGGCGTGTCCGAGGTTCACCTGATCCTGGGCTCGACGCTGCTGCTGCTGTTCGGCGCCGGTGCGGCCTCCATCGGCCTTGCCGCCGGCCTGCTGATCCAGGGCCTGTTCTTCGCTCCGTTCGATCTGCCGCAGTACGGCATGAACGTCACGACGCTGCTGGTCCCGCTGTGGGGCATCAGCCTGCTGGCGAAGCGGATCGTTCCGGACGCCACCCCCTATGTCGACCTGAAGTATTCGCAGGCGCTGGCCCTCTCCACCGCCTATCAGGGCGGCATCGTCGCCTGGGTGGCCTTCTGGGCCTTCTACGGCAACGGCTTCACCGCCGAGACCATGATGCAGGTCGCCTCCTTCGGCGCCGCCTACATGGCCGTCATCATCATCGAGCCGCTGGCCGACCTCGCCGTTCTGGCCGTCGCCAAGGCTCTGCGCCGCCAGAGCGGGGGGCCGCTGTTCAACGCTCGCCTGCATCAGGCCGCCTGATCGGGCGCTTGCCGGCACGGCCATCGCGTGAAGGGCGGCGGGTCATCCCCGCCGCCCTTTTTCGTTCAGATCACCAGCTCGCCCTTGCGGATCGCCGCGTAACGGCGGTTCACCGCCCCCCAGTCCACCACGTTCCACCAGGCCGCCAGATAGTCGGCGCGCCGGTTCTGGTATTTCAGGTAATAGGCGTGCTCCCACACGTCGTTGCCCATCAGCACGGGGACGCCCTCCATGGCCGGGGAGTCCTGGTTCGGGCGGGCGGCGATGGCGAGCTTGCCCGACGACGGATCGGCGGTGACGAAGACCCAGCCGCTGCCGAACTGCCCCGCCCCCGCCGAATTGAAGCGCGTCTTGAATTCGTCGAAGCTGCCGAAGTCCCGCGAGATGGCGGCACCGACCTCGCCGCTCGGAGCGCCGCCGGCGTTCGGCCCCATGATGCTCCAGAACATGCTGTGGTTGGCGTGCCCGCCGCCGTTGTTGCGGACGGCGGTGCGGATGCTCTCCGGAAGCTCCGGCACCCGCTTCAGCAGGTCGGCCAGGGACATCGCCTGAAGATCGCCGTGGTTGGCAAGCGCCTTGTTCAGATTGTCCACGTAAGCCTGATGGTGCTTGCCGTGATGCACGCTCATGGTCGTCGCGTCGATGTGCGGCTCCAGAGCCGCCGGGGCGTAGGGCAGCGGCGGCAGCGTGAACCCCTTTCCGCCCGGCGCTTGAGCGAATGAAAAGCGCGGCTCCACGGCCAGAACCAGCGCGGCGGCGCCGGCGGACAGCAGCAGTTGGCGGCGATCCAGACGAGCGGACATGAGACCTCCCGAGTTATGTTGCGTGCCGAACGGCGGGGAAAGCGACAGCCTCTTTGCGCCCCGCTTCCCACTCAACAGGGCAATGGGCGTACTCATTCGGCATCGACATGTGGCGTGACGCCGGTTTTACAGCGGGAGCTTTCCCGCCACGCCCGCGGAGACGGACCGGGCCAGGCCCATCGGCACCGCCCGCCAGCGCCCCAGGCGAAAACGCGAGGGTGCCGCCGCCGGCTTCCTGACGGGCGCAGGCGCCGCCGCTCCTGCCGCCTCCTGGCTTTTACGGGTGCGGCGTTCGCGCAGCAGCAGGCGCATCACCTCCTCCTCCGTGACCGTCCGTCCGGCCCATGCCGAGGCGAGGCTGGCGGTGTCCTGAAGGGCGGCGACCTGCGCCAGGGTGCCGGTCAGCCCCTTGGCTGCCGCGGTTTCCAGCGCTTCACGATGAATGGCGAGAATGAACGGCTTCAACCCGCTGTCGGGCGATCCGTGCGGCGGTGTCGGCATGGGAGGCTCCGGGGATTCGTTCGATCGGGTGAGCCATCATCCAACCGATAACGCCGCCGCGGCAAAGGCCCCTACGGATTAGCCCGCCATCCCCCTTCGGGAGGATCGGCCTGGGATCGGAACCATCGATGAACCGGGAAGAACCGGCGTCCTGCCGGGAAGGAGAGAGTTGGTGGAGCCAAGGAGGATCGAACTCCTGACCTCTACAATGCCATTGTAGCGCTCTCCCAGCTGAGCTATGGCCCCACTATACTCTCAGACCAACACAAGAGGTGTTGGTGCGCTTGGAGGGACTCGAACCCCCACGGCCTTTCAGCCACTAGGACCTGAACCTAGCGCGTCTACCAATTCCGCCACAAGCGCGTCGTCTACTCTTGCATCCCGCGTCTCTTGGGGTGACGCGGGAGCGCTGATATAGCCGTGCCGAAGGCGGGGCTCAAGCGAAATCGACATCGGCCCGTCACTTTTTCGCAAAGCCCTGCAAACGCGCGCCGGCGCCCTACTCCGCGGCCCCGGCGTGGCGCATCCGGCCCGCTCCGGCGGCGCTCACGTCCGCCAGCGTCTCCGCCGCGCCGCGGGCGATGTGCAGGGTCCGCTGCGGCAGCGGGAAGTCGATTCCCAATTCGATGAAGCGCGCCTTCATGCGCCCGTTGAACTCACGCCCGACGTTCCATTGCTGGATGGGCAGCGTCTTGATCCGCGCCTTGATGACCGCCGCGGACTCCTGGAAGGAATCGACGCCCAGCACCTCCAGCGGCTCCAGGATCAGGGGCGCGAAGCGCGGGTCCTTGCGCAGCTCGTCCCCGATGCCGTGCAGGACGGAGACCACGCGGTCGGCGTTCTCGTGATAGGGGATCGCCACGTCGAACACATAGTAGCTGAAGTCCTTCGTCATGTTCGACACGCTGGTGACCGCGCTGAAGGGAATGGTGTGGACCGTCCCGTCGAAATCGCGCAGCCGGATGGTGCGGATGTTCATCCCCTCCACCAGACCGCCCTTGCCGCCGACATTCACCACGTCGCCGACGGAGATGGTGTCCTCGAACAGGATGAACAGGCCGGTGATGACGTCCTTCACCAGCGTCTGGGCGCCGAAGCCGACCGCGAGGCCGACCACCCCGGCGCCGGCCAGCAGCGGGCCGATGTTCAGCCCCAGCTCCGACAGGGCGATCAGCGTCACCAGAGTCAGCAGGACCACCAGAAGCGCGCTGCGCAGCAGCGGCAGCAGGGTGCGCACCCGCGCGCTGCGCTGGATGGCGCGCCCGTTGCGGTCCGTCGTCGCCAGATGGCGCTCGATCATCCCGTTCGTCACCTCCCACACGCCGAGCGCGATGGCACCGACCAGCAGAAGCGACAGGCCCGACGCCACGATGCGCAGGCCGACCGCCGTCTGCAGCCAGCCCCAGACATCCAGCCCCCAGGCCGTCAGCACCGCCAGCCCGGCCAGCAGGGCCACCGCCCCCCGCAGCAGCCGCGCGACGGGCACGATGTAGCGGCGCAGCCGCCCCGCCGCCCAGGCCGCCTGACCCCGCCGGCGGTCCATGCGCTCCAGCAGCGCCGCGGCGGCGCGGGCGATCCCCCGCCCAACCAGCCGCGCGGCCCCGGCGACCACCAGGGTCACCGCCGTCGCCTGCACCACGAACAGCAGCCCGCCGCGGATCTCCAGCGCCCAGATGCCGAACAGGACGACGATGTAGAGGATGGCGATGGCATGCCAGACATCGGCCACGCGGCGGCCCGCGGCGCGCAGCATCCGCCCCGGTCCGGCGGCCCGCCGCCCCGGCGGAAGCGGCGATACCGCGTCGGACAGCGACTGGGAGGCCGCGATTCCGCCGCGCAGCCGCGCCGCCACCGCCTCCCGGCTTTGCAGCACCAGCGCGGCCAGCATGACGGCGACGACCAGACCGACCAGGGTCACCAACGCGCTGTAGCTCCGCGCCGGAAGGCCGAGCTGCCGCGCCGCCTCGGCCAGGAACATGCCGTAGAGCGTCGTTATGGCGATGGTGCGGCACCAGCGCAGCAGGCGCAGGGCCGACCCGTCGCTCATCGGGATCAGCCGCAGGTTCGGCGAGGCCGGAGCCAGCAGCGCCCGCACGACCAGCAGCGCGACCTGAACGAAGATGCTGGCGTTCAGGAAGGTGACGCTGAGCAGCCGCACCACCGGCGGCGGGTCGAACAGGGCCAGCACGCCGAATCCGGCGGCGGCGAAGGCCACGATGGGGGCCACGTCGAACAGCGACCGCACCAGCAGCAGCGGCACCTTGGCGATGGCGGAATGGATGGGGCGCGCCGCCAGCATCGCCCGCGGGCGCCGCAAGGTGCGGATCGCGAGCAGCCGGGCGCCCTGCCCGACCACCACGACCAGCAGAAGCTCCGCGGCCAGCCATCCCCAGGCCGCGCGCTGCGCCGGATCGGAAACCTGCCGCTCCAGCCAGCTCAGCCCCTGCGGGGCGCTCAGCAGCGCATCCCCCGCCAGGGCGGCTTCCTGGCCCAGCCCGTCGAGCCGTTCCGACAGGAGGGTGAGCAGGCGCGTGCCGATCCCTTCCGGCTCCTCCGGCGCGGCGGCCTCCTCCGCCTGCTCCAGGGCGCGGAGCTGGCCGAGCAGAACGGCACGGCGCTCCGGGTCCTCCAGCGTCTGGCGCAGCCGCGCGATCTCCTCCGGGTCGGGCGCGGCGTCGGTCCGGGCGGGCTGGGTGGGTTGGGCGGGCGTCGGGATCTGGGCCGAAGCCGGTGTGGCGGGCACACCCAGCGCGGCGGTCAGCAGGAAAAGAAGGGCGGAAAGGCCACGCAGGGCACGGAGGCGGGCGGCGGAAAGCCGCGGGGCACGTTCGTCGGAAGTCATCGTCCTCTGGCGGGTCCGGTTCTGGAAAAGGTCCGGCGGAGCGGTCCGGTCGGCGGGACCGAACTCAAGCCAACAGCGCCGGGCGCGGTTTGTCTTGCAGCGCAGCAACCCGAACGGAATCGGGAAGGGCTTCATGACGACGATCCACCCTCTCCCCTCCTCCAGACACCCTCGGACGACGACCGAAGATCGCGGCCACCACGATTTCCGGCTTGCACCTCCGCACTGATATACTAATATGCTCTCTCAGGACCGGACCGACCGGTGAAACAGGTGCAGCCATGGACACGCCGACCCCTCCGATGCCCGCCGGCAGCAAGCGTCCCGCCCCGCCGCGGGGCGCGGTGAAGCCGTCCCGCGGGCCGGCGCGCGGCGCGTCCACCATGGGTACGATCCACCGGTCGCTGCGCGCGGACATCGTGGAGATGCGGCGCAAGCCGGGCGAACCCATCGTCGAGAAGCACATCGCCGAAGCCTTCGGCGTCAGCCGCACCCCGGTGCGCGAGGCGCTGCAACGGCTGGCCGACGAAGGGCTGATCGAAATCTTCCCGCAGGTGGGCACCTTCGTCGCCCGCATCCCGGTCAACGCCCTGCCGGAGGCCATCGTCATCCGCACCTCGCTGGAGGGCACCGCCGTCCGCCACGCCGCGCAGCGCGCCACCGGAAGCCAGGTCGCCGGCCTGCGCGCCAATCTGGTGCTCCAGCAGGAGACGGTGCAGGACGGCGATCTCGACGCCTTCCACGAGGCCGACGAGCGGTTCCACGCCCTGATCGCGGAGATCGCCGGCTATCCCCGCCTGTGGAGCATGGCGCAGCAGGTGAAGGTCCAGGTGGACCGCTACCGCCGCCTGACCCTGCCGGAACCGGGGCGCCTCGCCCATGTCCTGGCCGAGCACGCCGGCATCGTGGACGCCATCGCCGACGCCGACCCGGCCCTGGCCGCCGACCGGATGGCCGTTCACCTGGACGGCCTGCTCACCTCGATCCCCCTGGCCCAGGGGGCGAACCCCTTCTTCTTCACCGGCTCCTGACCGGCCCCAAAAACACCGAACCCCAAAGACACCAGACGAGGACACCGCCATGAAGATCACCGTCCGGCACGCGTCACACCAGGACGACGTCCGCAACTACGACACCGGCAAGCTGCGCGACCACTTCCTCGTCCCGTCCATCTTCGAGGCGGACGACATCGTCCTCACCTACAGCCACATCGACCGTTTCGTGGTCGGCGGCGCCATGCCGGTGTCCGGCCCGCTGAAGCTGGAATCGGCCAAGGCGATCGGTTCGGCCAACTTCCTCGACCGGCGCGAGCTGGGCGCGGTCAACGTCGGCGGCCCGGGCCGCATCACGGTGGACGGCGCGGTGTTCGATCTGGCCCCGCGCGACTGCCTCTACATCACCATGGGCAGCCTGGACGTCCGTTTCGAAAGCCTGGACCCGGCCAACCCGGCGAAGTTCTATCTGAACAGCGCTCCGGCCCACGCCCGCTTCGAGACGATGAAGATCTCCATCGAGCAGGCCAAGGCCGTGCACATGGGCGATCCGGCCCAGTCGAACGAGCGCACCATCTACCAGATGATCCATCCGGACGTCTGCCGCACCGCGCAGCTCGTGCTCGGCATGACCGTGCTGAAGCCGAACAACATGTGGAACACGATGCCGTGCCACACGCACGACCGGCGCTGCGAGGTCTATTTCTACTTCGACCTGCCGGAGCCGGCCCGCGTCTTCCACTTCATGGGCGAGCCGTCCGAGACGCGCCACATCGTCGTCGCCAACGAGCAGGCGGTGATCTCGCCGAGCTGGTCGATCCATTCCGGCGTCGGCACCCGCAACTACACCTTCATCTGGGCCATGGCCGGCGACAACCAGGACTTCACCGACATGGACTTCATCCCCATGGAAGACCTGCGCTGAACCCCGGACGCCAAGAATAAGGACCAAGACAATGGCTCAGGCACATCCCTTCGACCTCACCGGCAAGGTCGCCCTGGTGACCGGCGCCCACACCGGCATCGGCCAGGGCATCGCCGTGGCGCTGGCCCAGGCCGGCGCCGACATCGCCGCCGCGGACGTCGTTCCGCTGGACGAGACCAAGGGCCTCGTCGAGGCCGCCGGCCGCCGCTTCCACGCCATGACGGCCGACCTGACCAGCATCGCCCCGGTGCAGGGTCTGGTGGAGGAAGCCGTCGGCACCTTCGGCGGGCTGGACATCCTGGTGAACAACGCCGGCCTGATCCGCCGCGCCGACGCCGTGGACTTCACCGAGGCCGACTGGGACCTCGTGATGAACATCAACATCAAGACGGTCTTCTTCCTCTGCCAGGCCTTCGGGCGCTACGCCATCGGGCAGGGCCGCAAGGGCAAGATCATCAACATCGCCTCCATGCTGTCCTTCCAGGGCGGCATCCGCGTGCCCTCCTACACCGCCTCCAAGAGCGGCGTGGCCGGCATCACCCGGCTGCTCGCCAACGAATGGGCGGGCAAGGGCATCAACGTGAACGCCATCGCGCCGGGCTACGTCGCCACCAACAACACGGCGGCGCTCCGTGCCGACGAGCAGCGCAGCGCGGAAATCCTGGGCCGCATCCCGGCAGGCCGCTGGAGCGTCCCGTCCGACATGGGCGGCCCGGCGGTGTTCCTGGCCTCCGACGCGTCGGACTACGTCCATGGCACCGTCCTGCCGGTGGACGGCGGCTGGCTCGCCCGCTGAGGCGTCTGCGAGAGTAAGGCCGGGCGCCAACGGTGGCGCCCGGCCTTACTCTTGTGGGGGTGCGGGGTTCGGACACGGCCCCCTCCGTCGCGTTTCCGCGGGCGTTCTTCGGAACTTCAGGGCATAACGAAAGGCCCCGGAACCGCAGCGCACCCGACATGCCGACGCAAAACGAAGCCCCCGTGACCGAAACGGAATGGTCGATCCGGACCAAGGAAGGCGCCCTCTTCGCGAAGAGTTGGACTCCGGAAACTCCCGGCGCCGCGCCGATCATTCTGTTCCACGACTCCCTCGGCAGCGTGGATTTGTGGCGCGGTTTTCCGCAGCGGCTGGCAGCCGGGACGAGCCGCCGCGTCATCGCCTATGATCGGCTCGGCTTCGGACGCTCGGCTCCGCATCCGGGTCGGCTCGCGCTGGATTTCGTCGCAGCGGAGGCGCGGGACACCATCCCGCACCTGCTCGGCCAGCTTGGCGTGACGGAGTTCGTCGCCTGCGGCCACAGCGTCGGGGGCGGCATGGCGGTCGAGACGGCGGCGCGCTTTCCGGAACGGTGCCGTGCGCTTGTGACCATCGCCGCGCAGGCCTTCGTGGAAGAGAGGACCCTCGCCGGCATCCGCGACGCAAAGCGCGATTTTCAGGACCCCGCCAACGTGGCGCGGCTGGCGAAGTATCACGGCGACAAGGCCCGGTGGGTCCTGGACGCCTGGACGGAAACGTGGCTGTCGCCCGGCTTCGCCGATTGGACCCTGGATGCAGCCCTCACGGCGGTCCGCTGCCCGGTTCTGGCGCTGCACGGCGACCGGGACGAATACGGCTCCAGCGCCCACCCCGAACGGATCGCCGCCGGGCGGGGAACCCCGCGGATTCTCCCGGACACCGGTCATGTGCCGCACCGGGAGAGGGAAACGCTCGTCATTGAGGAGATCGGAAGCTTCCTCGCCAAACGCTGAGGGTGCATTGGTCACGTCGGAGTTGCGGTAAAAGGCTGCTTTGCCGCTGAACAAGGGAAGCGTTGGGATGGCGACGCCGATTCAGATCACGTTGCGCGAGTTGGAGGCGTTGGGCCTCGAGGATGAAACGGGCCGTCCCCTGGTGGAATCCGAACCTCTGTTGCCGGACTGCGAGGTGCCCATCCTCCCGCTGGCCTTTGGCGACAGCGATCTTGCGGACCGCCGCGTCGTCGAGCACCCCTTCGCCGGAGCCTGGCGCGAAGCCGTGTACCGCCCGGCCCCGGTAAGACTGTACCGCCTGAGGAATGCCTGCGTTCATTCGACCGCCGGGGTGACCATGCTGGCCAACCGGCTGATCGCGGAGACGCTCCAGCATGTCTATCCTCCGGAACACGGGATGGACGTCGATCCCGAAAGCGGATTCACGACGCTTCAAAGCTCCGACGTCCGGCGCATCGCGGGACGGGCCGTGCATCTTCTGGCGGCGGGCGCCTTCAACTACTACCACTGGCACATCGACGCTGCGGCCCGCCTGCCCACAGTGCCGGATCGGTATCGCGACGACATCATCCTGGTGCCGCCGCTGGACCACGCCTTCCAAACCGACACGCTCGTCCACTTGGCCGGCGGCCGGCCGATACGCGCCCACGCCATCGCAACGGCGGAAAGCGTTCTGGTGGACGAATTGGTGCTGATCCCGAATCTTTCGGGCTTCGGCTATTATCCACACCCGGAGATGCTGGCCGCGTTCGACCGTCTGGTCGCAAGCGTCGGTGCCGCGAACCCGCACCGGCGGCTCTACATCCAGCGAACCCGCTCCCCGAAACGCCGCCTGGAGAACGAAGCCGAGGTCATCGCCCTGCTCGCGAACGCCGGCTACGAGATCCTGGACCTCGACGGCATGTCGCTCGCCGATCAGGTCCGCCGTTTCGCGGAAGCCACCCATGTGGTCGGGCCGCACGGCGCCGGACTGACCAATCTGGTGTTCTGCCGTCCAGGAACCCAGGTGTGCGAACTCCAGATGGACTGTTACATGAATTGGCTTTTCCGCCGCCTCTCCAACCTTCGGGGCGTGCGCTACGGCTATGTCATGGGCGAAATCCAAGGGCCTTGGGAACCGGTCTGGCCGCATGACCGGACCTGGCGAATTCCGCTCGACCAGACGCGTGATACGCTGATAAGGGCCGGCTTCCTGACCTGATCCATCGATTCTCTGCGATCAGGCGCGAAAAGGGGAACGTGGCCGTGCGGCCCCTTCCCCCTCCCGTCGAACGCCCCTCACCCGATCAGGCCGCCAGGGGCGGATGCACGGCGGCTTGCGCCAGGACGTCCAGCGTGTGGCTGGCGATCATGCGCTCCTCGTCGGTGGGGATGACGAAGACCGGCACGCGGCTGTCGGCGGCGGAGATGCGCGTGGCACGGGCACGGTTCGCCGCCCCGTCGAGGTGGACGCCGAGCCAGCCCAACTTCTCCGCCACCCGAGCGCGCACCGGGGCGGAGTTCTCGCCGACGCCGGCGGTGAAGACGACCGCGTCCAGACCGCCCATGGAGGCCGCGAGCCCCGCCGCCTGCTTGGCGACCTGGAAGCAGAACAGCTCCACGGCTTCCGCCGCCTGCGGGTTCTCGCTGTCCAGCAGGGCGCGCATGTCGTTGGACACGCCGGACACGCCCAGCAGCCCGGACTTGTGGTAGAGCAGCCGCTCCAGCTCGTCCGGCCCCATGCCCTTCTCGCGCATCAGATAGATCAGCACGCCGGGGTCGAGGGTGCCGGGGCGCGTGCCCATCGGCAGGCCGTCCAGAGCGGTGAAGCCCATGGTGGTGTCGACGCTGCGGCCCGCCCGCATGCCGCACAGGCTGGACCCGCTGCCGAGATGGCAGACGACCACGCGGGCCTCGGCCAGCTCCGGCGCGATCTGCGGCAGGCGCTGGGCGATGTACTCGTAGGACAGGCCGTGGAAGCCGTAGCGGCGCACGCCCTCGTCGGTCAGTTCGCGCGGCAGGGCGAACATCTGCGCCTGCCAGGGGCGCGTGCTGTGGAAGGCGGTGTCGAAGCAGGCGACCTGCGGCAGCTCCGGATAGACCTCGGCCAGCGCGGTCATCGCCGCGATGTTGTGCGGCTGGTGCAGCGGGGCCAGCGGCACCAGGGCCTCCAGCTCGGCCAGCACCGCCGGGGTCAGCCGGACCGGCGCGTCGAAGCGGGTGCCGCCATGCACGACCCGGTGGCCGGCGGCGACCAGCCGCACGTCGCGCAGCTCGTGCCGCATCCAGGCCAGCAGGAAGCCGAGCAGCCCGGCGCGGTCGCCGGGGCCGACCTCGTCCAGGATGCCGTCGGCCAGGACGCGGCGGGCCGCGTCCTTCGCCTCGAAACGGGGAACGGTGCCGATGCCGGAGATCTGGCCGGTCAGGACGGCCTCCGGATCGCTCTTCCCGGCGCCGCAGAAGACGGAGAATTTCAGGCTGGAGGAGCCCGCGTTGATGACGAGGCAGGCGTCACGATGCGACATGGCGTGATCCTCACTCCGCGGCCAAGGGGGCGGCGTCGAGTGCGAGGGAGGGACGGCGCGCGGCGGCCACCAGCGCCGCCACGGCGCAGGAGGCGAGGCGGGTGCGGACATTATCGGCGCGGCTGGTCAGGATGACCGGAACCCGCGCGCCCAGAACGATGCCCGCGGCGTCGGCGTTGGCGAGGAAGGACAGTTGCTTGGCGAGCATGTTGCCAGCCTCAAGGTCGGGGACGAGCAGGATGTCGGCCTGACCGGAGACGGGCGACCTGATGCCCTTGATGCGCGCGGCCTCGGCGCTGATGGCGTTGTCGAAAGCCAGCGGGCCGTCCAGGATGCCGCCGGTGATCTGGCCGCGGTCGGCCATCTTGCACAGCGCCGCCGCTTCCAGCGTGGTGGCGATCTTCGGGTTCACCGTCTCCACCGCCGACAGGATGGCGACGCGCGGCGTCTCCACGCCCAGCACCTTCGCCAGATCGATGGCGTTCTGGACGATGTGGACCTTGTCCTCCAGCGTCGGGTAGATGTTGATCGCGGCGTCGGTGATGAGCAGGGCGCGCGGGTAGGTCGGCACGTTCATCACGAAGACGTGGCTGATGCGGCGGCTGGTGCGCAGTCCGGTGTCCTTGCGCACGACCTCGGCCATCAGCTCGTCGGTGTGCAGGCTGCCCTTCATCACCGCCTCGGCCTCGCCGTTGCGGGCCAGAGCGACGGCGGCCGCCGCGGCGGCGTGGCTGTGCTCCACGTCGATCAGGCGGTAGCGGGCGATGTCCAGCCCATGGGCGGCGGCCAGCGCGCGGATCTTCGCCGCCGGGCCGATCAGGATGGGATCGATCAGGCCGGCTTCCGCCGCCTCCACCGCGCCCTTCAGCGAGCTTTCGTCGCAGGGATGGGCGACCGCCGTGGCGACCGGCTCCAGACCGTCGCACTTGTGCAGAAGCGCGTCGTGCTTGTCGTGGCGGATCATCTGGATCTGCGGCAGCGCGTGGGCCACGCGGCGGACCTTGCGGGTGGGTGCCACCACCTCCGCGGTGCCGGTCACCACGACCTCGCCGTCCTGGTTGGTGCACAGGCAGTCGAAGACGACGATGTTCCGGTCGGCCCGCTTCTCGCGCACGGTGACGGTGGCGGTGACGACGTCGCCCAGCCCGACCGGGCGGCGGAAGCGCAGGTCCTGGCCGGCATAGACGGTGCCGGCGCCGGGCAGCCGAGTTCCCAGCACGCCGGAGATCAGCGCGCCGGACCACATGCCATGGCCGATCACCTTCTGGAAGCGGCTGTCGGCGGCGAATGTCGCGTCCAGATGCACCGGATCGATGTTGCCGGAGACGGTGGCGAACAGCTCGACGTCCATGACGGTCAGTTGCCGCGCGATGCTGGCGGACTGCCCGACGGCGATCTCGTCGAAGGTGACGTTCTCGATCGGGACCGCCTCGGTCGAGGCCGCCCCGAGGTCGCCGCTGGATTCACCATTGGCAGTCATTGCAGAACACTCCGGATAAGAGAAAAAGGCATGACGCTGCCCGTTTCAGCCGATCCCTCCCGGCGCGCGCCTTGCTGAATGGGAAGCGCGTCTTGCCGTCTTCTTCTATGAGCGTCTTCTTGTATACTGATATATTAGCAGGAAGGACGCTGCGGCGCACCGAAACTGGTGCGACCGGACACTTTGCCGCAGGACGCGCTGCCAGCATCTCCAGCAAAAAGCCCGGCCCCGTTTCCGGGACCGGGCCTTCCGCTTCCAGCCGCAGCCGAACCGTCAGTCGCCGGCGGGCACCGGCTCGGCACCCGGCGGGGGAAGGGCGCCGGCACGCTTGCTGCCGAACAGACGGTAGACCGCGACGAAGAAGACCGGGACGAACAGGATCGCCAGCACGGTGGCGGAGATCATGCCGCCCATCACGCCCACGCCGATGGCGTTCTGGCTTTCCGAGCCGGCGCCGCTGCTGGTCGCCAGCGGAAGCACGCCCAGAACGAAGGCCAGCGAGGTCATGATGATCGGGCGCAGGCGCTGGCGGCACGCCTCGATGGCGGCCTCCTTCAGCTCCATCCCCTCGTCGTAGAGCGCCTTGGCGAACTCCACGATCAGGATGGCGTTCTTCGCCGACAGGCCGATGGTCGTCAGCAGGCCCACCTGGAAGTAGACGTCGCTGGGCAGCCCGCGCAGCGTGGCGGCGATCACCGCGCCGATGACGCCCAGCGGCACCACCAGGATGACCGACGCCGGCACCGACCAGCTCTCGTAGAGCGCCGCGAGGCACAGGAAGACGATCAGCATGGACAGGGCGTAGAGCACCGGGGCCTGCGAACCGCTCAGCCGCTCCTCGTAGGACAGGCCGGTCCATTCGAAGCCGATGCCCGGCGGCAGCTTGGCCATCACCGCCTCCATCTCCGCCATCGCCTCGCCGGAGCTGACGCCCGGCGCCGCGGCGCCCTGGATGTTGAGCGAAGACAGGCCGTTGTACCGCTCCAGCTTCGGCGAGCCGAAGGTCCATTCCGCCGTGGTGAAGGCGGAGAAGGGCACCATCTGGCCGGTGGCGTTGCGCACATACCAGCGGTCCACGTCACTCGGCTGCATGCGGTAGGGCGCGTCGGCCTGGAGATAGACGCGCTTCACGCGCCCCTGGTCGATGAAGTCGTTGACGTAGGACGACCCCCAGGCCGCCGCCAGCGTCGTGTTGATGTCGGTCAGCGACAGGCCGAGCGCGCTCGCCTTCTCGCGGTCCACGGTCAGCTTGTACTGCGGCGTGTCCTCCAGCCCGTTCGGGCGGACGCCGACCAGCTTGGGGTTCTGCGCCGCCATGCCCAGCAACTGGTTGCGCGCCTGCATCAGCCGGTCGTGCCCGACGCCGCCGCGGTCCACCAACTGAAGGTCGAAGCCGGTGGCGTTGCCGAGGCCCGGAACCGAGGGCGGCATGAAGGCGAAGACCACCGCGTCCTTGGCCTTCGACAGGGCGGCCATGGCGCGCCCGGCGATGGCTTCCGGCTTGCGGTCGGCGGTTTCGCGCTCGCTCCAGTCGCGCAGCCGGACGAAGGCCATGCCGGCGTTCTGGCCGCGGCCCGCGAAGTTGAAGCCGGCGATGGTGAACAAGCCCTCGACGCTGTCCTTCTCCTGCTCCAGGAAATAGGTCTCGACCTGCTTGGTGGTCTCCATCGTGCGCTCGATGCTGGCGTTCGGCGGGGCCGACCACAGCACGAACATGGTTCCGCGGTCCTCCTGCGGCAGGAAGGACGACGGCATCTGAAGGAACAGGTAGGCCAGACCGCCGACGATCAGCATGTAGGCGACGCCGTAGCGCCCGAGCCGCGACACCGCCCCGCGCACGCCGCGCAGATAGACGCGGCTGCTGGCGTCGAAGCCGCGGTTGAACAGGCCGAAGAAGCCGCGCTTGGCGTGGCCATGGCCCTTCGCCACCGGCTTCAGGATGGTGGCGCAGAGCGCCGGGGTCAGCACCAGGGCCACCACCACCGACAGCGCCATGGCCGACACGATGGTCAGAGCGAACTGGCGGTAGATGGCGCCCGCGGAGCCGCCGAAGAAGGCCATGGGGACGAACACGGCGGACAGCACCAGCGCGATGCCGATCAGGGCGCCGGTGATCTGGTCCATCGACCTGCGGGTCGCCTCGCGCGGGGGCAGCCCCTCCTCGCTCATCACGCGCTCGACGTTCTCCACCACCACGATGGCGTCGTCCACCAGAAGGCCGATGGCCAGCACCATGCCGAACATGGTCAGCGTGTTGATCGAGAAGCCGAACAGCGACAGCACGCCGAAGGTGCCCAGAAGCACCACCGGAACCGCGATGGTCGGGATCAGCGTCGCCCGGAAGTTCTGAAGGAACAGGTACATCACGGCGAAGACGAGGATGATCGCCTCGATCAGCGTCTTGACGACCTCGTGGATCGACAGCTCGACGAAGGGCGTCGTGTCGTACGGGTAGAAGACCTCCAGCCCTTCGGGGAAGAAGGCCGACAGCTCCGCGATGCGCGCCTTCACGGCGGCGGCGGTGTCCAGCGCGTTGGCGCCGGTCGCCAGCTTGACGCCCACGCCCGCCGCCGGCTTGCCGTTGTAGCGGGCGGTGATCTCGTAGGTTTCCTGCCCGATCTCGATGCGCGCGACGTCGCGCAGCCGCACCTGGGCGCCGTCGGGATTGACGCGCAGCAGGATGGCGCCGAACTCCTCCGGCGTCTGCATGCGCGACTGCGCCATGATGGTGGCGTTGATGCGCTGGCCCGGCACCGCGGGGGCGCCGCCGAGCTGGCCCGCCGACACCTGCGCGTTCTCCGCGCGGATGGCGTTGGTGACGTCGATGGTGGTGAGCTGGTGGCTGTTCAGCGCGTCGGGGTCCAGCCAGATCCGCATGGCGTGCTGCGGGCCGAACACGGTGATGTCGCCCACGCCCTCGACGCGGCTGATCGTGTCCTGGAGGTTGGAGGCCACATAGTCGGCGATGTCGCCCTGGCTCAGCCGCCCGTCGCTGGACACGAAGCCGGCGACCATCAGGAAGTCGTTGCCGGCCTTCGACACCTGGAGGCCGCGCTGCTGCACCTCCTGCGGCAGGAGCGGCACGGCGAGCTGGAGCTTGTTCTGCACCTGGACCTGCGCGATGTCCGGGTTGGCCTCCGGCTCGAAGGTCAGGGTGATGGTGACGTTGCCCGACGAATCGCTGTTCGACGACATGTAGCGGAAGTGGTCCAGCCCGGTCATCTTCTGCTCGATGACCTGGGTGACCGTGTCCTCCAGCGTCTTCGCCGACGCGCCGGGATAGCTGGCGGTGATGGACACCGTCGGCGGGGCGATCTTCGGGTACTGCTCGACGGGCAGGCCCAGGATCGCCAGACCACCCGCCAGCATGATGACGATGGCGATGACCCAGGCGAAGACGGGCCGGTCGATGAAGAATTTCGACATGGATGGGTCCTTTATCAGCGCGCCTGCGGCATCAGCGCGCCTGCGGCGCGGGCAGGGCCGCCACGGCGCTCTGCGGCGCCACCGGCTTGACCTCGGCCCCCGGCTTCACCTTCTGAAGCCCTTCGACCACGATGCGCTCGCCCGGCTTCAGCCCGTCGGAGACCAGCCAGGCGTTGTCGATCGCCCGCTCGGTCTTGATGGTGCGCGGGTTGACCTTGTTGTCGTCGCCCACGACCCAGACGCGCGCCGACCCGTCCGGCCCGCGCTGGACCGCTTCCTGCGGCACGGCGAGAGCGTTCTCGGCCACGCCCTGCTCCACGCGGGCGCGCACGAACAGGCCCGGCAGCAGGTTCAGGTCCGGGTTCGGGAAGACCGCCCGCAACTGGACGGAGCTGGTGCCCGGATCGACCGTGACGTCGGAGAACTGGAGATCGCCGCGCTGCGGATAGGGAGCCTCCGCCCCGTGCAGGACCAGCGAGACGGGGATCTTGCCGGGTTCCGCCGGGCGGATGCGGCCGCTCGCCATGTCCTGGCGGAGCTGCATGAGCTGCGAGGCGGTCTGGGTGACGTCCACATAGATGGGGTCGAGCTGCTGGACGGTGGCGAGCGCCGTCGCCTGATTGGCGGTGACCAGCGCGCCCTCCGTCACGGCGGACTTGCCGATGCGGCCCGAGATGGGAGCGAAGACCTTGGTGTAGTCCAGGTTGATGCGCGCCAGATTGTAGGCGGCCTTGGCGGCGGCGACCTGCGCCTCGTTCTGCTTCAGCGAGGCCATGGCGTCGTCGTAGTCCTGCTTGCTGACGACGCTGCTGCGCACGAGGTCGCCGTAGCGGGCGGCCTTGTTGCGGGCGGCCTGGAGGTTGGCTTCCGCCTTCTGGATGTCGGCCTGGGCGACGGCCAGCTCCGCCTCGTAGGTGGCCGGGTCGATCTGGTAGAGCTGGTCGCCCGCCTTGACGTCGCTGCCTTCCGTGAAGAAGCGCTTCAGCACGATGCCGCTGACCTGGGGCCGGATCTCGGCCACGCGGAAGGCCGCGGTGCGGCCCGGCAGCTCGGTGGTGACGGACAGGCGTTGCGGCTGGATGGTCGCCACCGCCACCTCCGCCGGCCCGGGCGCCGGCTGGCCCCCGGCAGCGTGTTTCTTGTCCTGGCAGGCGCCCAGCACCACCGTGAGGGAGGCCGCCACGGCAAGAGACAGCAATGCGTTCCTGTTGAACATCCGTTCCTCGTCAAAACGCCGTGATGCGGCGATGAAATGTTCAAAAGAGCCGGGGCCTCCGCTGCCCGCCCGGCGTTGGGAACCGGCGGAAAAGACCGGTGCGCGCGGACGGTGCGAAAAGACCCCTTTATCCGTACTGTCTCATACAGTACACTGTACTGGACGATACATTCAGAGCGACCGCTTGCGCAAGGGGGAACCGCAATGCCCGACAAGGGGGCACCCACACCGTTCCGTGACGGCACCGCCGCAATTGGCTCCGCCGGGTTGGGTTCAGGGGGCTTCGACACGCCCGGTTTCGGCCCGCGCGGCCAGGCGCGCTGCCGGGCGCTGCTCGACGCCGCGGCGGCGCTGTTCGTGGAAAAGGGATTCGCGCTGACCTCGCTGTCCGACATCCTGCGGCAGGCCGGCGGGTCGCGCACCACGCTGTACGAGCATTTCGGCGACAAGGAGGGGCTGTTCCGCGCGGTGATGGAGCGTCACTGCGACCGCGTGCTGGAGGAGATGTCGGCCATGCAGGCCGGCGAACCGGCGGCGATGTCCGAGGCGCTGGAGGAGACCCTGTTCCGCGTCGGCCTGCACATCGCCGGCACGCTGACCATGCCGGAGACCACCGCCATCCTGCGCATCCTGGTGTCGGAGGGCGGGCGCATCCCCGACATCGCCCGGGCCTTCTTCCAGGTCGGGCCGGAGAAGACCGTGCGCTGGCTCGCCGACGGATTCCGCGGCTTGGCCGAGGCCGGGCGCCTGCGCATCGACGACCCGGAGGCCGCGGCCCACGCCTTCATCGGCATGGTGGTCGGCGATCTGCTGACCAAGCGGCTGATCCTTCCCGACGAATCCGTCTCCATGGAGGAGTTGGAGCGCTACGTCCGCCAGTCCGTGCGGTTGTTCCTTCAGGGGACCCGGCCCTGACGGGACCCCCCGGACGTCATGCCTCATTGCATCGGGGAGCGTCGTCCGGCATAGCACCCTTGCCCCCACTCCGGCCCTCCCCCGCTGCGCGGGAGAGGGTGCCTTCTGCGAAGCGGCGTCCGTTCCCTCCCCTGCGAAGCGGGGGAGGGTTAGGGAGGGGGCAAAGGTTCCAGCGCGCGGGCAAGAAACCACCACACCAAGGACACGCCAGGGAATTGACCGACAAGGACACATCGACGGTCGGCCCGCGCGGACGGGCGCGGCGGCAGGCCCTGCTCGACGCGGCGGCGGCGCTGTTCGTGGAGAAGGGTTTCGAGAAGACGACGCTGACCGACATCATCAGCCGCGCCGGCGGCTCCCGCGCCACGCTCTACGAGCATTTCGGCGACAAGGAGGGGCTGTTCCGCGCGATGATGGAGGAGAACAGCGCCCGCATCCAGGACGGGTTGGCCGCCATCCAGGCCGACGAACAGGCCCCGCCGGAAGACGGGCTGACCCGCTTCGCCCTGCACCTCGTCCGGGCGCTGCTGGACGACCGCACCATCGCCGTCGTCCGCGTGCTGGTGTCGGAAGGCGGGCGTATCCCCGACATCGCCGAAGCCTTCTTCCGCATCGGACCGGAAACCGCCCAGCGGCGTCTGGCCGACTATCTGGAGCGGCAGACCGCCGCGGGTGCCCTGCGCGTCGCGGAGCCGGAGGCTGCCGCCCGCGGCTTCATCGGCATGATCACCGGCAACATCCTGCTGCGCCGCCTGATCCTGCCGGATCAATCGCTCGCCATGGAGGAGATGGAGCGCTACGTCGGGCGGGTCGTCGCCCTCTTCCTGGCGGGCGCCCGACCTCCGTCGGAAGGCTGACGGCGTCGCGGCGCAAAGGAAAGCGTTAGGACAGAAGGACAGGCACCGAAACATACTTCAGTATGCTAGGTTTCTCACGATTGTTGCATTCATCCCAATGGCCCATGGGCCGGGACGGTCGATCGTGTCCATGGTCCGCTGGCTGCTGCTGCTCGTGCTCACCCTGGCTCCCCTGATCGGGTTCGAGATCTATTCCCATGCCAAACTGCGGGCGGAGCGGGAGGCCGAGATCGGGCAGGAGGCGTTGCGCCTGCTCGATCTGGTCCAGACCGAGCAGCAGCGGATCATCGCCGATGTCGAACACATCCTCACCACGCTGGCGGAGGCGAACATCGCCGGCCCGGCCTGCCAAGGGACGATGGAACGGCTGAGGCAGCGCCTGCCCAGCTATCTGACGCTGGGCTTCGCGGATCGTTCCGGCACCGTCCTGTGCTCCACCGACCCGCGGACCGTCGGAGCCGGGATCGCGGAACAGCTGCAAATCCAGCAAGCCCTGTCCACCGGCCGATTCGCGGTGGGGGAATACAGCGTCACCGAAGGGCTGAGCCATCACGTCCTGCCCTTTGCATTGCCCTACGCCCAAGGCGGCGACGGTGCGCCCCATGGCCGCATCGACGGCGGCGGCCCGCCCGATCCCGCGGTCGTCACCGCGCTGCTCGACCTCGACTGGCTGCGGCAGTATCAAGCCCGCAAGCCCCTTCCGCCGAACACGGCCGTCCTGCTGGCCGACCGCGCCGGCACGGTCCTTGTCCGCGTACCGGAACTTCCCGGGCTGATCGGCCAGACGCTGCCAAAGCGGCTCGACCTGTTTTTGAACGGCGGCAACACGGGAACGGCGGTGATCGAAGGGGCGGACGGCGTGTCCCGCATCTCCGCCTATTCCCCGCCCGGCGCGAACGGCAGCGGCCTCGCCATCGCCGTCGGCATCGACCGCTCCGCCGCCCTGCATGCCATCGACCGTGCCGCCATACGGTCATGGGCTCCCTTTCTGATCATCCTGGTGCTGACTCTGATCGGGACCGCCTGGGTCATCGGGCGCCTGACCCGGCAGCGTGAGACGGAGCGGTCCATGCTCAAGGCCGTGCTGGAGCATCTGCCCTCCGGCGTGGTGGTGGCGGAGGCGCCGTCCGGGCGGGTGCTGCTGCACAACAGCGCGGCGGAGCGGCTGATCGGCAAGCCGCTGGGCAAGATCGCCCGCATCGAGGACTATCCCAGCCCTTTCACAAAGGGTGGCGACGGCGGTTCGCCGGAGGAACCGCCCGGCACCTCGACAGAACTGCCGCTGGTCCGCGCCTTGCGCGACGGCGCCGTGGTGAAGCAGGAGGAACTCCGCCGCGACACCCCCGCCGGTCCCGTCACCTGTCTGGCCGATGCCGAGCCGGTGCGCGATCCCAACGGCTGCATCACCCTGGCCGTCGTCACCCTGACCGACATTTCCGAGCGCAAGGCCGGCGAGGAGGCTCTGCGCCGCAGCGAGGCGCGCTTCCGCGAGTTGGTCGAGAACACCCCGGTGATGATGTGGGTGAACCGTCCGGACGGCGGGCGGGAATTCTACAACGCGGCGTGGCGGGACTACACCGGACAGCGGATGGAGGAGGATGAGCGCTGGTCCCACATCCACCCCGCCGACCATCCCATGATGCGCAGCGTCCGCGAGCGCGCCATCGCCGCGGGCGAACCCTATGGCTTCGACCTGCGGATGCGGCGCCACGACGGGGCCTACCGCTGGCACGTCTGCCGGATCAACCCGATGCGCCAGAACGGTCAGATCATCGCCTGGGTCGGCACCGCCGTCGACGTGCACGAAAGCCGCATGGCGCGCGACGCTGCGGAGCAGGCCGACCGGTCCAAGAGCCGCTTCCTGGCCGCGGCCAGCCACGACCTGCGCCAGCCCATGCAATCCATGTTCTTC
Source organism: Roseomonas genomospecies 6 (assembly GCF_008365375.1). GTDB lineage: Bacteria > Pseudomonadota > Alphaproteobacteria > Azospirillales > Azospirillaceae > Azospirillum. Next base: position 94,329 of record NZ_QOKW01000024.1, read on the forward strand.
TTCGCCGAGGCCCTGCACAGCCACGTCCATTCCCCGCGCGGGCGCGACGCCCTGGCGATGCTGGAACGGGGCATGGAAACGCTGAAGGGGCTGCTGGACAGCCTTCTGGACGTCTCGCAGCTCGACGCCGGAGTGATCGAACCGCGGATCGAGGATTTCCTGCTCAAACCGCTGCTCGACGACATCGGCGCCGCCTACGCCCCGCTCGCCTCCGCCAAGGGGCTGGATCTCCAGGTGATGAACCACCGCGACATCACGGTGCGCAGCGACCGCAACCTGCTGGGCCGGATGGTGCGCAATCTGGTGGAGAACGCCATCCGCTACACCGAGCGCGGAGTGATCCGCCTGGAATGCAGCCTCCTGGACGGGCAGGCCGGCATCATGGTGCGCGACACCGGCATCGGCATCTCCGGCGACCAGATGTCCTGGATCTTCGAGGAGTTCTATCAGGTCGGCAATCCCGAGCGGGACCGCAACCAGGGGCTCGGCCTCGGCCTCGCCATCGTGCAGAAGCTGTCGGCCCTGCTCGACCACCCGGTGGAGGTGCGCTCGGAACTCGGCAAGGGATCGGTGTTCCGCATCACCGTGCCCCTCGGCACCGCCGCCGAAAGCCCGGCCCCGCCTCCCGCTTCCCGGGAACCGGCGCGCGGGCGGCTGGCCGTCCTGATCGACGACGATGTCATCGTGCTGATGGGCCTGCGGTCGATCTTCCAGGATTGGGGCTACGACACCATCGTCGCCTCCTCCACCGAAGAGGCGCTGGAGCGGCTTCGGGCGGCGGGACGGCGGCCCGACGTGATGGTGGCCGACTACCGGCTGCGGGAACACAAGGTGGGCACCGAAGCGATCCTGAAGATCCGCGAACTGGCCGGGAAAGAGGTCCCCGCCGTTCTGCTGACCGGCGATTCCGGCCCCGACGTGATGCAGGAGGCCGAGCGGCACGGAATCGGCCTGATGTTCAAACCGGTCACCGCCCGCCTGCTCCAGGAAGCCCTGTCCCGCCAGACCGGCACCGCCGCGTGAGCCGTCGGCTCGGTGTGGGGTGGATGCGGCATCTGGGGAGGTTGCCCCCGAGAATCCCGAACCCCGGCCCGCCCGTCTACGTCCCCCGCACCGCCAGCACCCCCCGCCGGACCTGCTCCGAATCGTAGGGCTTGCGCAGCACCGTCGCGTCGCGGAACGCCTCCGGGAAGATCGCGGACTCGCCGTAGCCGGTGGCGAACAGGAAGGGGATGCCCAGCTCGCGCAGCCGTTCCGCCACCGGGAAGGAGGTTTCCATGCCCAGGTTGACGTCCAGGAGCGCCACGTCCGGCGGGTCCTCGGCGATGGCGACCAGCGCCTGGCGGACGCTCGCCACCGTCTCCACCCGGTCGGCGCCCAGCCTCAGCAGCATGTCCTCCGCGCTCATGGCGATGATCATGTTGTCCTCCAGCAGGAGCACCGTGCCGCGAAGCGGAACATCCGCCGCCGCGCAGGGCGTCACTGCCGCCTCCGTCACCGCAGCCCGCTCCGGCGCGAGGCTGACATGGATGGCCGGAATGGAGAAGCGTGCCTTCAGCCCGGCCAGGGCATAGGTCACCGTCGCCTCGCCCTTCAGTTCGTGGGGGACGGAGCGTTCGATGATGGTGGTGCCGAAGCCCTGGCGCACCGGCGCCTGAACGGGCGGGCCGCCGCTTTCCTCCCAGCAGAGTTCGAGGGCATCCTGCTCGTCCAGGCTCCAGCGGACCACCACCCGGCCCCCGCCGTCGATGAACGCGCCGTATTTTGCGGCGTTGGTCACCAGCTCGTGCATGACCAGCGCCATGACGGACAGGGCGGGGGGCGACAGAAGCACCTCCGGCCCGGTCAGGACCACCCGCTCCGCCCGGCTGCCCAGATAGGCTTCGACCTCCGCCGCGATGAGGGCGCGCAGGGGGGATGGCTTCCAGTTCTCCGCCGTCAACTGGTCATGCGCCCGCGCCAGCGCCTGGATGCGCCCGCCGACGATCTCCGCGAACTCCTCCACGCGGGTGACGCCGGCCCGGCTCTGGGTCAGCAGGGCGCGGACGAGGCTCAGGATGTTGCGGACCCGATGGTTCAGTTCGGCGATCAGCAGCTCCTGCCGCTCGCGGGCCATCCGGCGCTCCTCCTCCGCCTGATCGGCCAGCCGCAGCACCACCTCCATCAGCGTGATCCGCAGGAAATCCGCGATGCGCTGGTCGGCCTCGCTCCAGGGTTCCGACTGGCCGTGCACCGTCTCCCTCCACGCCTCGAAGCTCTTGCGCGGGGTCAGGCGCCGTCCGTTGGGGCCGGATTCCACGGGCTTGTCGGGGTTGCCGGCCCAGATGACGGTCCGCACCGACTCCTTGCGGAAGAAGATGATGTAGTCCCGCGGCTTGCGCGACACGGGTATGGCCAGCATGCCGGCGGCGCGCTCGGCGAAATCCGCCGCCGGCTGGTGGACCTGCCCGATCTCGCTCGTGGCGAAGACGCGGCTGGCGTGCGTGCGGTTCAGCATGCGCACCAGCCCGAGCAGCTCCTCCTGCGTCGGGGTGCTGCCCTCCAGAAGGGTCTGCCCACCCAACACGATGGCGAAGCCGTCGCTGCGGATGTAGTGGCCGACCTCGCCCCTCAGCCGCTCCAGATTCTCCATGGAGGAGGCGCCGTCCGCCATCACCGCCATGATGCGGGTGTGAAGCAGACGCGCCTTGGCCTCGTAAGCCTCCTCCCGGTCGCGCTCCACGCTTTCCAGCAGGAAGGAAAACATCTGGCCGTACAGCTCCGCCGCCGTGCGCCGTTCCAGCGACAGGCGCCGCGGCACCAGATTGTGGCAGGCGAACAGGCCCCACAGCTTGCCCCGGCGCAGGATCGACACCGACAGCGAGGCCGCGACCCCCATGTTGCGCAGATACTCGCAATGGACGGGCGACACGCTGCGCAGGACGCTCATCGACAGGTCGAGCGGCTCGCCCTCCGGCCCGACGGGCGGCAGGATGGCCGCGGGCGGGGCGCTCACGTCGTCGATGCAGCGCAGCCAGTTCCGTTCGTACAGGGCGCGGGCCTGCTTCGGGATGTCCGACGCCGGATAGCGCAGCCCGAGGTAGGAGGGCACGCCGCGCACCGCGGATTCCGCGATCACCTCCCCCGCCCCGTCCCGGTCGAAGCGGTAGACCATGACCCGGTCGTAGCCGGTCAGCGACCGCAACTGCCGCGCCGCCTCCCGGCAGCAGGTGCCGAAATCGGCGGTGCGCTGAAGCCGCGTGATCATGGCGCGGATCATGGAGCCGACGTCCAGGTCGCCCTCCGGCTCGCTCGGCTCCGCCTCGATGATGATCGAGTGGCCGGACAGATGGACCGCGATGTCCAGGGGCAGCGCGCCGGCCGACACCTTCAGCCGGAAGAGCCGCTCCACCGATCCGTTGATGAGGGAAAGCTGAAGCCGACCGCGGATGGCGTGCAGCGCCTCCTCATCCATCACTCCGGTCAGGGGAAGGCCCAGCAGGGCGTCGGGCTCCACGCCCAGCCACGCGCCGATGTTGGCCGAGACGTGCTTGACGATCCAATCGGTCGACAGCGCGATCAGGAATCCGGAAGACTGAATCGACCCGACAAGATGAATCGGCTCCCGGTCGCAATTGCTCAAGTCCACGCCACCGGTCATCGTCGCCCTGCTCCCGTCATTCGGCCACCATCGCCATGCGTCCCACTCATTCGTAAACTATACCGTGCACTGCGGAACGCCGGCCTTTTCACGATGAACGATCCTGCCAGCCTTGCCAACATCGCCCTTGCCGACATCCGGGCCTAGCGGTGCGGCACGGTGCCGATGTGAAATAATCCGGAAACGCCTTTTCTCCAACTCGGCACCGCTCGGCGGAAGGCACTATGCCCCTTCTTGCCACCGTCCCCCGCGTCGTCATGCGACATTTTGGCAGCAGCAGGCGCCGCCCCGCGGAACGGGCTTGCCTTTCGATCTAATATACTAGTATTTTATTTGAGAGGGACAGAAGCGCGGCCCGGTCGGCGCGGCAACACCTCCGCGACCGGCCTGAGGTGCCCCGCGCGTCACGCCTGTGCCGGCGCGCCGGTCTTACCGTCATGCGCCCGCCCTGCGCGCGCGCGACCCGACCGCCGTCCCGTCCTCTTCTTGCGGAGCCTGCTTCGATATGACCACCGCCACCCCGATCCGCCGCTTCCGGCAGACGAAGATCGTCGCCACGCTGGGTCCGTCCTCCTCCTCGCCGGAGATGATCCGCTCGCTGTTCGAGGCAGGCGTGGATGTCTTCCGCCTGAATTTCAGCCATGGCTCGCACGACGACCACGGCGCCCGCGTGCGCGCCATCCGCGCCCTGGAGCGCGAGCTGGAACGGCCCATCGCCATCATGGCCGACCTCCAGGGGCCGAAGCTGCGGCTTGGCCGCTTCGCCGACGGCGCGGTGGATCTGACGGTGGGGCAGCGCTTCCGCCTCGACCTCTCCACCGAACCGGGCGGCGGCGCCCGCGTCGGCATGCCCCATCCGGAGATCTTCGCCGCCCTGCGCCCCGGCACCGACCTGCTGCTGGACGACGGCAAGGTCCGCCTGCACGTCGTCGATTGCGGCCCGGACCACGCCGATACCATCGTGGTGGCCGGGACGCGCCTGTCCGACCGCAAGGGCGTGAACGTGCCCGACGTGCTTCTGCCCCTGTCGCCCCTGACAGCGAAGGACCGCGCCGACCTCGTCTTCGCGCTGGACCAGGAGGTGGACTGGGTGGCCCTGTCCTTCGTGCAGCGGCCCGAGGACGTGGCGGAGGCGCGCAAGCTGATTGCCGGGCGCGCCGCCCTGATGTCCAAGCTGGAGAAGCCCCTGGCCATCCAGCATCTGGAGCGCATCGTGGAACTGTCGGACGGCGTGATGGTCGCCCGCGGCGATCTGGGCGTGGAGATGCCGCCGGAGGACGTGCCGAGCATCCAGAAGCGCATCGTCCGCGAGGCGCGCAAGGCCGGAAAGCCGGTCATCGTCGCCACGCAGATGCTGGAATCGATGATCGCCTCCCCCGCCCCGACCCGCGCCGAGGCGTCGGACGTCGCCACCGCCATCTTCGACGGGGCGGACGCGGTGATGCTGTCGGCGGAAACCGCGTCGGGCGCCTACCCCATCGAGGCGGTGTCGATGATGGACCGCATCGCCCGCCGGGTGGAGCATGACGACCTCTACCGCAAGATGATGGACGCCCAGCACGCCGACCCGCAGGAGACGGCGGCGGACGCCATCACCGCGGCGGCGCGGCAGGTCGCCCACACCATCCACGCGGCGGCGATCGTCACCTACACCACCAGCGGCTCGACCACCCTGCGCGCCGCCCGCGAGCGGCCGGAGGTGCCGATCCTCTGCCTGACCGCGACCGTCGCCGCCTCGCGCCGTCTGGTGCTGGCCTACGGTGTCCACAGCGTGCTGACCGAGGACATCCAGAACTTCTCCGACATGGTGCACAAGGCGACCCGCATCGCCTACGCCCATGGTCTGGCCGAGGACGGGCAGCGGCTGGTCATCACCGCGGGCGTGCCCTTCGGCATGCCGGGCTCGACCAACATCCTGCGCATCGCCTGGGTGGAGCGCCCCGTCCTTCCGGCAGGTGGGTACACGCGTGACGCGCAGGAGGCCCCGTCCGATCAATTGACCCCTGTCATGGCCGACGCCGGGGCCTGACGTAGGATGGCACACAGCGCCGGTGCCGCAATGAAGCGGGCACCGGCGCCCATTCACGAGGTGCCTCATGCTCAGCCCGATTACCCCACACCCCGCGCATTCCGCCGGGACGGGCGCATCGGTCCGCGGCTGGGTTCATTCGGTGGAAACGGGCGGAACGGTCGATGGGCCGGGCTTGCGCTACGTCCTGTTCCTGGCCGGATGCCCGCTGCGCTGCCAGTACTGCCACAACCCCGACACGCGCCACATGCACGACGGGTCGCCGGCCCAGTCCGCCGACGTGCTGGCCGACATCGCCACCTACGCCGATTTCCTGCGCCGCGCCCATGGCGGGCTGACCATCAGCGGCGGCGAGCCGCTGGTCCAGCCGGACTTCTGCGCGGCCATCTACCGTGGCGCCAAGGCGTTGGGCCTGCACACCGCGCTCGACACCTCCGGCTTCCTGGGCAGCCACGCCGACGACCATCTGCTGGCCGACGTCGATCTGGTGCTTCTGGACATCAAGGCGTTCAAGGAATCCACCCACCGCGCCGTCACCGGCGTCCCGCTGCGCCCGACGCTGGAATTCGCGGAGCGGCTGTCGCTTCTGAACAAGCCGATCTGGCTGCGCTACGTGCTGGTCCCCGGCCTGACCGACCATCTCGACGAGATCGAGGGGCTGGCGGAGTTCGCCGCCGGACTGAACGTGGTGCAGCGCGTGGACGTCCTGCCCTTCCACAAGATGGGCGAGTTCAAGTGGAAGCAGCTCGGCCTGCCCTACACGCTGGCCGGCACCGAACCTCCCCCGCCGGAGCTGACCGAGCGGGTGCGCGGCATCTTCCGGGCGCATGGCCTGAAGGCCGTGTGAGACGCCGTATGAGATGAGGACCCAATCCATGGACACGCATTCCCTTCCGGAGGCTCCCGCACACGCCTCCCCCGCCGCTCCGCCCACCCCGTCCCTCGACGCGCTGATGCCCGACGCCATCGCGCTCGCGGCGGAGAATCTGGGCGTCAAGAAGGCCAATTACGACGCCGCGACGCTGTTCGCCCTGGCGGTGCTGGCCGGCGCCTTCATCGCTCTGGGCGGGCTGTTCGCCACCGTCGCCGTGTCGGGGGCGGAGGGCATGCTGCCCTACGGTGTGACCCGGCTGCTCGGCGGTCTGGTCTTCTCGCTGGGGCTGATCCTGGTCATCGTCGGCGGCGCGCAGCTCTTCACCGGGGACGCGCTGATGGTGATGGCCTGGGCCAGCGGGCGGGTGAAGACAAAGCGGATGCTCCAGGTCTGGACGATCGTGTGGATCGGCAACTTCGTCGGCGCCGCCGGCACGGCGCTGCTGGTCTTCCTGTCCGGGCAATACGGTTTCGGCCACGGGGCGGTGGGCGCCTCGGCGCTCTACTTCGCCACCGCCAAGGCGGGGCTTCCCGCCGGACAGGCCTTCTTCCTGGGCATCCTGTGCAACGTGCTGGTCTGCCTGGCGGTGTGGCTGGCGCTCGGCGCGCGCAGCGTGACCGACAAGATCCTGGCCATCGTCTTCCCGGTCAGCGCCTTCGTCGCCGCGGGTTTCGAGCACTGCGTCGCCAACATGTATTTCGTGCCGCTGGGCCTGCTGATCGAGTGGGGTGCCCCGGCGTCCTTCTGGTCCGACCTGGGCCGCGCCGCGCCGGTCATCCCGGTGGGGCAGTTCCTGCTGAACCTCGCCGCGGTGACGCTGGGCAACTGGTTCGGCGGAGCGGTGCTGGTCGGCGCCGTCTACTGGTTCATCTACCGCCGCCCGAGCCGCCGCACGGCGCATTGAACGGCGGCTGGGGTGGGGGCATTCCAGGCTGCGACACTTTGCCTGGACTGTCCCCACCTTTGCCCCTCAGCAACGGGCGCAAACACTAATATATTAGCGGAAGCGAATCTCTTGGGGCGCCGCTCTGTGCGTGGGCGACCCGCTCGTACGACGAGGTGGCTCATGCCATCGGACACCCTTACCGCCGCGGCCCCGCCGCGGCAGCGCCGGCTTGCGACGGTCCGGCCCGCGCAGCGCTCCGCCTCTCCCATCTACCGCGACCTGCGGAACGACATCCTGTCGATGCGCCGAAGGCCCGGCGAACCCATCGCCGAAGCCCGCATCGCCGAGGCCTACGGCGTCAGCCGCACCCCCGTGCACGAGGCGGTCCTGCGGCTGGCCGACGAAGGGCTGATCGACGTCTTTCCACAATCCGGCACCTACGTGGCCCTGATCCCCATCGCCGCACTGCCGGAGGCCGGCGTGATCCGCAAGGCGCTGGAGGAGGCCACGGTGCGCATGGCCGCCGCCCGCGCCACCGCCAGCCACGTCGCACGGCTGCGCGCGGCGCTGGAGGGGCAACGCGAACTCTGCGCCGCGGACGACCGCGACGGCTTCCACGAGGCCGACGAGAGCTTTCATGCGCTGCTGGCCGACATCGCGGGCTTCCCGGGCTTCTGGGCGCTGGTGCGGCAGGTGAAGGTGCAGGTGGACCGCTGCCGCCGCCTGACGCTGCCCGTCCCCGGCCAGATGGCCAAGGTCATCGCCGAGCACGAGGCCATCGTGGACGCCATCGCCGCCCACGACCAGGAGGCGAGCGTCCTGGCGCTGGGAGCCCATCTCGACGGGCTGGGGCTGACCATCGACGATCTGCGCGCCGTCGCACCGCTCTGTTTCACAGACCGCCCAGCCGGCGCGGGGCGGCAAACGCTGCCCTGGTTTTAATCCCCGACCCGCTTGCGACATTTTAGCGCCGACCGTTCCGAACCCCCGTTTTGTGCTTGCGCTCTCATCTGATATATTAATATAACTAGCTCAGCGGAGCCCGGCACGGACTCGAACGGCCCAGCGCAGACCGCTCCTCGAACAACAATTCATGCGCTGCGTGGAAGAAGACCGCGAGCGATCCGGAAAAAGGAAAAAGGAAGACCACACATTCAGCCCGTCGGCAGACGCCGATGGCCTCGGGATTTTTCGCCCATCCCTTGCGGGATTATTTTTTACTCATGTTTCGCAGCGCTGTTATCGAAGGCGTCGCCGAGGAAAAGGCGGGGAAACCTTTTGCATTCGAGACATTTCGTTTGTCCATTTTCGGCGGGCACGACGATCCGCCACCGCTCCAACAGGCAATTCTCCTAAGGCAGGAGTACGGTCCATGAAGACTCCCTTCCGTCGCCTCGGCATGGCGCTGCTCGCCGCTTGCGCCGCGGGCGCGCTGCTCGCCGCGCCGGTCTCGGCCCGCGATTTCCGGTCCGCCGACATCCACCCCGCCGACTACCCGACCGTCGAGGCGGTCAAATACATGGGCAAGCTGTTGAGCGAGCGGACCGGCGGCAAGCTCGGCGTGAAGGTCGACCCGAACGGCGCGCTGGGCAACGAGCGCGACACGATCGAGCAGATCAAGATCGGCGGGCTCGACATGATGCGCATCAACGTGGCGCCGCTGAACAACGTGGTGCCGGAGACGATGGTCGTCGCCCTGCCCTTCATCTTCCGCGACACCGACCACATGCACGCCGTCCTGGACGGCCCCATCGGCGACGAGATCCTGGCCGCCATGGAAAGCCAGGGGCTGATCGGGCTGGCCTTCTACGACAGCGGCTCGCGCTCGCTCTACACCAAGAAGCCGGTGTCCTCGCTGGCCGACCTGAAGGGCATGAAGATCCGCGTCCAGCAGTCGGACCTCTTCGTGTCGATGATCGAGGCGCTGGGCGCCAACCCGACGCCGATGCCGATGGGCGAGGTCTACACCGGCCTGAAGACCGGCATCATCGACGCGGCGGAGAACAACTACCCCTCCTATGAATCCTCGCGCCATTTCGAGGCCGCCAAGTACTACACCCGCACCGAACACGCCATGGCGCCGGAGGTGCTGGTCTTCTCGAAGACCTCTTGGGACCGGCTGTCGAAGGATGACCAGGCCGCCATCCGCAAGGCCGCCAAGGACTCCGTCCCCCACATGCGCAAGCTGTGGGCGGAGCGCGAGGAGGCGTCCCGCGCCATCGTCGAGAAGGCCGGAACCCAGATCGGCGACGTGGCGAACAAGCAGGAATTCATCGATGCGATGAAGCCCGTGTTCGCCAAGTTCGCGAACACGCCGAAGCTGCAAGGCCTCGTCCAGCGCATCCAAGACACGAAGTAAGCCGCGCGGTCGCGGCGCCCGCCTGCCCCGGCCGGCGCCGCGAACCCGCGGGAAGGACGGCATCATGAGCATCGAACTGGAATTGGAAGAGGTCCGACCTCTTGCCCCACCGGGCCTGCTGACACGGGTGAACGCGCGGCTGGCGCGGTCGGGGATGTGCGTGGCGATGGTCGGCCTGATGGCCATCGTGGGCGTGGTGTTCTATCAGGTCTTCGGCCGCTACGTGCTGAACGACTC
>NZ_QOKW01000025.1 GCF_008365375.1 Roseomonas genomospecies 6
TGGCGAGGCTCCCAACACCCGATCCCATCCCGAACTCGGCCGTGAAACGCCTCAGCGCCGATGGTACTGCGTCTCAAGACGTGGGAGAGTAGGTCGCCGCCAGGTCACCACGGCACACGCCAGACCAAAACCGGTCCGGACGCAGCGGAACATTGTACAGTCACGCGACAATCGGCTTCATGAACGACAAAGCCGGCGCTTCTCCGCAAGGGAAGCGCCGGCTTTTCGTCGTGTGCTAGGGGGCTGGAGTTGGGTCCCCTCCCTGACCCTTCCTCACCTTCGGCGGGGGCGGGGATTGGGGGGCGGGGAGCCTGAAATGAAGAAGGGCCGCTTGTTGGACAAGCGGCCCTTGAAGACACTCGGAAGTGCTTCGAAACTGGAGCGGGCGAAGGGATTCGAACCCTCGACCCCAACCTTGGCAAGGTTGTGCTCTACCCCTGAGCTACGCCCGCAATGTGGCGCGAGTGACGGGACTTGAACCCGCGGCCTCCGGCGTGACAGGCCGGCGCTCTAACCAACTGAGCTACACCCGCAATATGGCTCCGGATGCTGGACTCGAACCAGCGACACGCGGATTAACAGTCCGCTGCTCTACCGACTGAGCTAATCCGGAACGGAGGCCGGCTTATACGGCTCTCTGCGGCGGAGCGCAAGCGGGAACTTCACCGGTCGGCGATTTTTTTCCGCTTCCGTCCGGCAGCCTCCTCAGGCGACGCCGAGCAGGGCCTGCACCGCCCGGACGATGCTGTCCTCGGAGAAGGGCTTCTGGACCACGGAGAGCTGGCCCGGCTCTTCCTTGGGCAGGTTGTCGCTGTAGCCGGTGGTGACCAGGATGGGCAGCTCGGGGCGCTGCTCCTGCATGCGGGCGATCAGGCTGGTGCCGTCGAAATGCGGCATGCGCAGGTCGGTGATCAGGATGTCGGCGGGATCGTTCTGGTCGATCTTGAAGGCATCGAACCCGTTGCGCCCGATGCTCACGCGGAAGCCGCGCTCCTCCAGGGTTTCGGCAATGGTGACCGCCACCACCGGGTCGTCTTCGGCAACGATCACATGGAAGGTCTGGGCGGACGTCTGGGACATGGCGGGCGGGCCTTTCGTGTGCACGGTCCCGAATCCTGTAGCCCATCGGACGGCGGCGGACCAATGCGCAATAGGTCATAAACCGCCACCCCCATCCGTCCTCCAACCCGCCGTTCCGCCTCCGCTCAACGGATGATCCGCAGGTTGCTGAGCTGGCCGGCGATGGTGCGGAACACCGTCTGCAGCTCCGCGGAGGTCGGCGAGTCGAAATAGTGGTTCGGGCCGGGAGAGGCGCAGCGTTCGTAAAGGGCGCGGGTGGCGCTGTTGGCGCTGTCGCCGACGGTGATGGTGAACAGGGTGATCCCCGCCGCCTTCATGTTGCTGCACAGGGCCAGCATGCGGTTGTCGATCGCCGTCGTCACCTGGCTGGCGTTGGTGGTGCCCAGCAACCCGTCGCCGATGCGCTGGTAGCTGGTGTAGTCGCCCTGCGGCTTGTACTTGAACCACTCGTTGTTGCCGTCGGTCAGCAGGACGACCGCCTTGGTCATGTCGGGCGTCCCGTAATCGAGCGGCAGCGTGTTCGGCGTCGTGCCGCCCCACAGGCCGCGCCATCTCGGCGACAGGGTGAACCACCCCGCCTGAAGCCCCTGGTTCGCCATGGTGCCGCCGCGGTTCACCGGCTTCAGCCCGGCGATCTTGGCGAGCAGCGCCGACCGGTCGTTGGTCAGCGGCATGATCGGCGGCGGACAGCCCAGGTTCGGGCCGGCCATGTCATTGGTCTGGCGGTAGGTGCCGTCGTCCGTGATGTTGTTCGGGGTCCAGGGGTTGTCGTTGTTGTTCCCGCTGTATTGGTTGTTCGGGTACCAGAAGGGCTTGAAGGGGGCGCCGGACGGCGGAGTGTCCGTCTGGTCCTGCGACTGCTGGGTACGGGCCAGGACGCAGCCGCGCCAGCCCTGGGACGCCCATTTGGTGGCGTCGTAGCTGCCCGCTGCCAGCCAGTTCGTGCGGGTCTTGCCGATGTTGACCTCCGCCGCGTAGGGGGCGATGGAGACCCACAGGTTCTTTGGCGGGGTGGTGCCCGGCCCGAACAGGATGTTCACGAGGTCGGTGGCGGCGGTGCGCAGCTCCCCGATGCGGTTGTTGGTGGCCATGGAGCCGGTGACGTCCAGAACCAGAGCGAGTTCCAGCCCGGCGTTGGCGCGTTGCACCTCGTTGGTGACGGAGATGGTGAGCTGGTTCACCCGCAGGACGCGCAGGAAGGTGGTCGGCAGGGTGGCGGTGACGGTCACGCCGACGCGCTGGTTCGTCTGGTCCAGGGTCACCGCAGGGGTGCCGATGGTGGCGCCCATGAAGCCCGGCGGCAGGTTGGCGGCGACGAACATGGCGATGTCCCGCTGCGCCTCCGCCGTGGAGTTCAGCATCTTGCCGGCGGCCAGCGCCCCGGCGTCGATGGCGGTCTGAAGCCGCGACTGGATCAGGAACGCCCGCCCGTAATCCACCGCCAGCCCGACCATGCCCAGCAGGGGCACCGCGGCGGCGGCGAACATCAGCGCGGTGGCCCCCCGCCGGTCCCGCCGCACCGCACCCAGCGAGGTGAGAAGGCGGCCAACCGGTGCGAGCAACGTCCTCATGGCCCGGTCTCCAGCGTGGTGAGCGTGCCGAGCCGGGGCTGGTAGACGGCGCTGGCGTAGAGCGTCGTGGAGGTTCCGGCGTTGCCGAGCCACGGTCCGCTCAGCAGATAGGGGGTGAAGCGGTAGAACAGCTCCGTGAAGATGGCGTTGTCGCCGGGCTGCTGGGTGAAGCCGGGTGGCAGGGTGGCGACCCCGCCCGCAGCACCCAGATGGCTGGTGGCGGAGCCGGTGCCGGCCCGCTCCTGCCACATCACGCGCGACCCCTGGCCCATGTTGGCGACCGAGGAGACGATCACCTGCCCGCCGGCCAACAGGTCCAGCGGCTGGGCGACCTCCGTCGCGGCGAGGAACAGCACGCCGACCTCGTTGCCCTTCACCACCGTCATGCCGGCGCGCAGCTTGTCGAACTGGGTGGCGATGTCGCTGACGTTGGCGGCGGTGCGGTTCAGCGTCAGGGTGATGCCGACGTAGCGCACCACGTCCACCGTGGCGGTGACCAGCACCAGAAGCACCGGCGCCAGGAGCGCCATCTCCAGCGCCGCGATGCCGCGCCGGTCGCGCAACGGAGTCCGGTGGAACGGACGGGGTTTCGCCATGCCGGTCACTCCTCCACCATGAAGGGTTCGTTGCGCACGGCCAGCCGGGCTTCGTGGACCATCTCCGTCCGGCCCAGCACCACGGCGCCCAGCCCGGTCAGCGTCGGCTGTGTGTAGCGCAGCGCATAGACGACGACCTGCCCGCTGCCGCCCAGCGCCGCCCCGGTCTGCCCGGCGTCCCAGTTGGCGGAGCCGCAATTCAGGTCGGTGAGCGCGGTGGAGGGCGGGATGCCCCCGTTGATCTGGCCCAGCGCCGTGAAGGAGGCGTAGCTGTGGCTGCGCACCGTCAGGCGGCGCTGGTCGAGCACGCGATGGGTCAGCCGATGCACCGTGTCGCAGATCTGGGAGCGCCGGTCGGTGAAGCCGGCCGCCAGCTCCCCCGTGAAGCCGCTGCGGGCGGCGGCGCGGGCGGCGTGGTTCAGCAGCCCGTCCACGGTCAGGGTGTAGGCGACCTCGGCAAGGGCGATCATGCCCGCGATCAGCACCGGCGAGACGAGCGCCAGCTCCAGCGCGGTGGCGCCCCGGCGGTCCCGGGGAAGGGGGAAGCGGTTGCGCATGGGGCCGCCTCACGGCTTGGCGGCGACGAGGTGGCGCGCCGACTCGTAGAAGGCCAGGTTGGAGCGCACGTTGGCGTCGTCGAGGTCGAGCCGGGCCACGCGGGCCGCCGCCTCCAGATCGCCCTTCAACCCATAGGCCAGCGCGAGGTTCTGGCGCACGCGGGGCGAATCCACCCCGCCATGGACGAGGTTCTCCAGGATCGCCACCCCCTCCGCGTTGCCGTTCAGCGCCAGCGACAGGCCGAGATTCGCGGTGGCCGTCACGTTGTTCGGCTCGGCCTGGAGGACGTTGCGGTATTCGGCCTGGGCCTCGGCGTGCCGCCCGGCGAGGTCGAGGGCGACGCCGCGGTTCAGCCGGGCGCGCCGGTCGTCGTCGTTGCGGCGCAGAAGCGCGTCGAAGCGGTTCAGCGCGTCGGCCGGGCGGTTGGCGCGGATCAGCGCGCGGCCCAGCGCCGTCTGCACCTCCACATTGTCGGGCACGGCGGCGGCGGCCTTCTGAAGCTCGACCACCGCGTCGGCGGCGGCGCCGCTCTCCGACAGCGTCTCGCCGAGCCCGAGAAGCGCGCCGACATGGCCGGGCGCCTGATCCAGCACCGCGCGGTAGAAGCGCACCGCGGAGCCGGTGTTCCCCGCCTCCTGAGCGGCGCGGGCGAGGCGGAGCTGCACGCGCGCCTTGTCGTCCAGCGTGGCGTTCGCGGTCGGGCCGCTCCTGGACCCCACAGGCCCGCCCCCCGGCGCGGACGCGCAGGCGCTGACCGACAGCAGCAGAAGGACGGCCGCCGCGGCGCGGCCCAGACCGGAGAGGCGCTTCCCGGAAAGACGCTTGTGGGACGGGATGGCGATCATGGCTGACCTCCCTTGCTGGTCTGGCTGGAGTGGATGGGCTGGTTCGTGCTGGTGCCGTCGAAGCTGCGCGACACGTCGAGCATGGCGGGGCCGCCGACGACGATGAAGACGCAGGGCAGGATGAAGACCACCATGGGCAGGGTCAGCAGGACCGGCAGGCGGGCCGCCTTCTCCTCGAACCGGGCGAGGCGCTGGGCGCGCATCTCCCCGGCCAGGACGCGCAGCGCCTGGGCCAGCGGCGTGCCGTAGCGCATGGCCTGGATCAGCGTCGTCGCCATGCCGCGCACGCCCTCCATGTCCAGCCGGGCGGCCAGATTGGTCAGGGCGCCGCCGCGGTCGGACAGAACGCGCATCTCCGCCGCGGTGGCCGACAGTTCGGCGCTCAGCGCGGGATAGGCGGTCGCCACCTCGCGGGCCACGCGGTCCACCGCCGCCTCCAGGCCGAGACCGGCCTCGCCGCAGATCACCAGCAGGTCGAGCGCGTCGGGCAGGCCGTTGCGCACCTCCTCCAGGCGGCGGTCGCGCATCCGGCCCAGCGCCAGATCGGGCAGCCGCCAGCCGAGCAGGGCGCCGGCAACGATCTGCGCCGCCGCTCCCGGCGCGCCGATCAGCGAGGGCAGCAGGTCGCCCGCCGCTGCCGGGACCAGCGCCATCCCGGCGCCGATGCACAGCAGCTTGATGCCGAGAAGGGAAGAGAGGTGGCCAGGCTGGTTGTAGCCGGCGGCGATCAGGCTCCGGCGCATCCGCTCCCGGTCGGCGGACCCGACCAGCGGCGTGCGCGCCAGCCACGAGCCGACCCGGCGCAGCAAGCCCTGGCGCTCCGTCTCCGGACCGGCGGGCCGCGCGGTGCCGGCGCGCAGAAGCTCCAGCCGGGCCAGCAGCCGCTCGCGCAACGCGCAGGAGCGCAGCCCGGCGACGCCGGTCAGGATCATCAGCACGCCGAAGCCGAGGAGGACCGGCTGCGGGATCAGGCCGCCCAAACCGCCCCCGCTCATGACAGGGTCCTCCGGATGAGGAGCTGCATGGAGCCGACGCCGACCAGCAGCAGCCCGCCCGCCACCGCCAGCATCGTCTGGCCGCTCGGCTCGTCGATCAGCCGCATCGCGTAATCGGGGTTCAGCATCGCCATGCCGCCGCCGGCCAGGAAAGGCAGGGCGGCCAGCACGGCGGCGGAGCTGCGCGCCTCCGAGGTCAGGGCGCGGGTGCGCATTTGCACCCGGCGGCGCTGGCGGATCATGTCGGCCAGATTTTCCAACGGTTCCGTCAGGTTGCCGCCGGTCTCCCGCTGAAGAAGCAGGGTGACGACGAAGAAGCGGAACTCCGGCAGGCGCACGTTGGCGGCGGCGCGCCCGAGAACGGTTTCCAGGTCGATGCCCATGGCCGTCTCATCCACGATGCGGCGGAACAGAGGGGCGATGGGCTCGGGCAGTTCGCTGCCGACCATCCGCAGGCTTTCCGACACCGGAATGCCGGCGCGGGTGGCGCGGACGACGAGGCTGATCGCGTCGGGAAGCTGGTTCATCAGCGCTTCCAGCGTCCGGCGGCGGCTGGCGGCGAAGACCACGCGCGGGGTGACCAGAAGGGCCACGGCGGCGGCGGTCATGGCGCCCGCCTCGCCCAGCACCGGCCCGCCCAGCCACCAGCACAGGGCGGCGGCCACCGCGGCGGCGAGCAGCGCCCGCCACAGCCGGATGCCCGGCGGCAGATAGACGGTCTGGCGCCGGGCGTAGAAGCGCGACATGCGCCGCTTCACCCGGTCGGCGAAGGTCAGGGAACCGGCGCCGGTGATGTCGGGGCTGCCGTCCTCGACCACCGCCCGCGCCTGCGCCGACAGGGCGGCCAGCCGGCGGCGCAGCGCCTTGCGGCGGCGGAACGCGCGCAGCGTGGACAGGGCGAACAGCAGAGTCCCGACGCCGAGGAGGAGGGTGGCGAGCTGAAGGGCCTGGATGCGGTCCATCGCGGGTTCCTCCCCCTACAGGCCGGCGGTGGCGGCGTTCCAGGCCGCCTCCTGCCCGAAATAGGCCAGCCGCTCCGCGAAGCGCGGGCGCAGGCCGGTGGCGGCGTAGCGCCCCTCCAGAATCCCGTCGCGGCTCTCCCCGCGGAATTCGAAGGTGAACAGGTCCTGGGTCAGGATCACGTCGCCCTCCATGCCGACCAGCTCGGTGACGTGGGTGATGCGGCGCACGCCGTCGCGCATGCGCTGCACCTGGACGATGACGTTCACCGCCCCGGCGATCTGTTGGCGGATGGCGCGGCTGGGCAGGTTCATGCCGGCCATCAGCACCATGTTCTCGACGCGGCTCAGCGCGTCGCGCGGGTTGTTGGCGTGAATGGTGGACATCGACCCGTCATGGCCGGTGTTCATGGCCTGGAGCATGTCGAACGCCTCCGCCCCGCGCACCTCGCCGATGATGATGCGGTCGGGCCGCATGCGCAGCGCGTTGCGGACGAGGTCGCGCTGCGTCACCTGCCCCTGGCCTTCAAGGTTGGGCGGGCGCGTCTCCAGCCGCACGACGTGGGGCTGCTGGAGCTGGAGTTCGGCGGCGTCCTCGATGGTGATGACGCGCTCCGTCTCCTCGATCTGGCGGGACATGGCGTTGAGCAGCGTTGTCTTGCCCGACCCGGTGCCGCCGGAGATGATGACGTTCAGCCGGCAGCGCCCGATGATCTCCAGCGCGCGGGCCATCGGCTCCGACATGCTGCGGAACTCCACCAGCTCGCGGAAGCCGATGGTGCGGCGGGCGAATTTGCGGATGGAGATGCAGGCGCCGTCCAGCGCCAGCGGCGGCACCACGATGTTGACGCGGCTGCCGTCGGCCAGCCGGGCGTCCACCATGGGGCTGGATTCGTCCACCCGCCGCCCGACCGCCGAGGCGATGCGCTGCGCGATGTTCAGCAGATGCCCGGCGTCGCGGAAGCGCACCGGCATCTCCACCAGCTTGCCGCGCTGCTCCGCGAAGGTGCGGGAGGGGCCGTTGACCATGATGTCGGTGATCCCGTCGTCGGCCAGCAGCGGTTCCAGCGGCCCCAGCCCGATCATGTCGTGGACCAGCTCCGTCGCCAGCGTGGCCTGCTCGCGCCCGTTCAACTGGCTGCGGCTGGCCGTGGCGATGTCGTCGATCAGCCGTTCCACCAGCGGGCGCAGGGTCTCCGCCGGCATGTCGGCGATGGTCGCCGGGTCGATGCGCGCCAGCACCTGCGTGCGGATGTCGTTCAGCGAGCGGTTGACCGGGCGCACCGCGGCCAGGGGCGGCGGGGAGGGCGCCGCCACCGGAGCGGGGGCGGGCCTCGGCTCCTCGGGCGGCGGACTCGCCACGGACAGAGGCGCGGGTGCGGCCTTGCGGCCGAACAGCGTGCTCATCGCCGCACCCAACGGCGGAACAGGCCGTCCTGCGCGGCGGGCCGCCCGGCGACATCGGCGCCCAGACGCTCCATGGCTTCGCGGAAGCGGCGGCAATGGCGGAAGGCCGGCTCGCCGACGCCCGCGGCGACCGACAGCGGCACCGGGCGGTAGGGCAGGGCGTGCTCCGGCGGTTCGCCCAGCGTGCGCATCAGGTCCGCCGCCGGAAGCTCTCCCGGTGCGCCGCGCCGGTTCAGGACGGTGACGAGGCGCCCGCCGCCGGACCGCCGCCCCACGGCGGCGCGCAGCCGCACCAGATCGCGAAGCCCCGCCACGCTGGCGTCGCCCACCAGAACGGCGATGGACGCCGCCTCCAACGCGGCGCGGGCGGCCCCGCCCTGGGCGCGGCCCGCGTCCACGACCACGTAATTGTGACGCGCCTGCAACCGGGTCAGCACCGACAGGGCGGCGGCCGGGGCGATGTCGATCACGTCCTCCACCGGCTCTTCCGCCGCCAGGACGGACAGCCGGTCCGACGCGGCGACCATGGCGCGTTCCATGAACACGTCGTCCACCCGGTCGGGCGCCTCCACCGCCTCGCGCAGCGCCGGCTCGGGCCGCAGGTTCAGGGCCAGCGCCACGGTGCCGCTTTGCAGGTCCAGATCCACCAGCGCCGTGCGCCCGCGCGCTCCGTCGGCCAGCCAGCAGCCCAGATGCACCGCGACCGTGGTCGTTCCCACCCCGCCCCGCGCTCCGACCACCGCCACCAGCTTGCCCAGCCGGCCCGCCGCGTCGTCCGCCGCGGTTCCAGAGCAGGCGGCGCGCAGCGCGCCTTCCAGCAGGTCGCGGGACAGCGGCTTGAACAGATAGTCGGTGACACCGATCCGGCGCAGGTCGCGGTAAAGGCCGATGTCGTTGCTGTCGCCGACCGCGATGACCCGCACGGACGGGTCGCAGACCCCGGCAAGGGCCTCC
Organism: Roseomonas genomospecies 6; assembly: GCF_008365375.1. Classification (GTDB taxonomy): domain Bacteria; phylum Pseudomonadota; class Alphaproteobacteria; order Azospirillales; family Azospirillaceae; genus Azospirillum. Next base: position 8,966 of record NZ_QOKW01000025.1, read on the forward strand.
ATCGCCGCCAGCGGGTCGGCGACGCCGGTGATGTCGACCAGCAGCAGGTCGGGCGAGCGCTGGCGCTCCAGGTCGCGGGCGGCGCTGCGGATGTCGCCGGTCCGCACCTCGCAGGGCAGCAGGGACGGGGCGGTGCGGTTCAGCAGGGCGGCGCTGGCCGCGTCGGCGACGTAGGCGAGCAGGCGGGGGCCGGCGGCGCGGGCGGCGTCGGCCTGGGACGGCGCGTCGCCGAGAAGGGTGGCGAGCAGGCTCATTGGTCCTCCTGGCTTCCGTTCATGGCGGGGGACAGGATGAAGGCGCTGGTGCTGTTGCCCTTCACGAAGGGCTTCACCTTGTCGGCGCGGTAGCGCTGGACGGCGCCGGCCATGCGCTGCCCGTCGGCGGGAACGGTCTCGCGGCCCTGCAGGAGGTCGCGCGGGTCGGCCAGCATCAAAGCGAGGTTGCGCTGGTTGCTGCATCCCAGCGCCTCGGTCGGGCTGTTCTGGTACCAGCCGCTGTAGATGTCGCTCCACGCCTGGCAGTCGGGAGCCAGCGCGACGTAGGTGGTCACCTGGAGCGCCGGGGCGCCGGTCTGGTCGGGGGCGAAGGTGACGTTCTCCGGCGGCACCCCGGCCTCGCCCAGCAGGGAGGCGACGGCGGCCCGCGCCGGGGCGCCCAGCATCGGGCCGGTGACCGCCACATGGGGGGTGGTGTCGCGGCCCAGCCCGGCCACTGTGCGGGTCACGCGGGCGCGCTCCTCCGCCGCGATGGCGCCGCTGCGCGGGTCGATGGCGAAGGGGACGGCGTTGCCGATGGCCCTCACGGCGGGCACCTCGGCGGTGGGCATCGGCGGGGGCGTCTGCGGCACGGCGCAGCCGCCCAGCAGACCCGTGAGGAGCGGCAGAAGCAGCGTCGGCGTTCGCATGGCTTTGGAAAGCATGGCTCTGGGCATGGCGCTGTGCTCCGCGAAAGGGGTCATTGGAGGCTGAAGCCGGCGTCGCCGTGCAGGCGGGTGGCGCCCGGCCCGATGGTCAGGGGGGCGGCGCCGCCACCGGCGCTGCCGCCGCCCGCGGGGGGCTGGAGGCTCTGGGCGCGGTTCAGGAAGATGCGCTCCACGTCGGTCGCCGCGACGAAGCCGTCGGTGGGGGCGGAGAGCGCGTTGGCCGCGGACACCGGGCGGACGAGGTAGGGAGTCACGACGATGACCAGCTCCGTCTCGTTGCGGCGGAACTTGCTGGAGTGGAACAGCGCCCCCAGAACCGGCACGTCGCCCAGCCCCGGCACGCCGTCCAGCGTCGCCGAGGTGTTGTTCTGGAGCAGGCCGGCAATGGCGAAGCTCTGCCCGCTGGCCAGTTCGATGGTCGTCTCGGCGCGGCGCACCGACAGGCCGGGGATGCGGATGGAGTCGACCACGACGGCGCCGTTGTTGGTCAGTTCGCTGACCTCCGGGCGGACGCGCATGCTGATCTGGCCGCCGCCCAGCACGGTCGGGGTGAAGTCCAGGCTGACGCCGTACTTCTTGAACTGGATGGTGGTGGTGCGGTCGTACTGGGCGACGGGAATGGGGAACTCGCCGCCCGCCAGGAAGCTGGCGGTCTCGCCGGACAGGGCGGTCAGATTCGGTTCGGCCAACACGGTGATCAGCCCGTCCTCGGCCAGCGCGTCCACCACCGTGTTGATGTCCACCCGCCCGTTGCTGGAGCGGTAGCTGCCGCCGAAGGAGTTGGTGGGGGGGATGGCACGGATCAGGTTGCCGGCGGCGTCCAGAATGGGGCGCCCGGTGGCGATCCCGAAGGCGAAGGAGCCGATGTTGAACATGCTCTCGAAATTGACGCCCAGCTCCTTGGTCACCTGGCGCGACACCTCGGCCACGCGGACGCGCAGGTTGACCTGGGCGGGGGCGGCGACGGTCAGGCGGTTGGTGACGGTCTGCCCCTGCCCGACGTAGCGTTCGGCCAGCTCCACCATCTGCCGCGCCGTGGCGGGGGAGGAGACGGTGCCGGTCAGCGTGATCCCGTTGCCGGTGCTCTGCACGTCGATGGCGGCGTTGGGCACCTGGGCGACCAGCTTCGACCGCAGATCGCTCACCGGCATGGTGACCACGACGCTGAAGGAGGCGAGCGGCTTGTTGTCCGCCGACAGGGCATAGACGCTGGCCCGGCCCGGTGCCTTGGCGACGATGAAGAAGGCCTGCGGGCCGGACGCCTGCACGTCGGCGATCTCCGGGGCGGAGGTGAAGACGCTGGCCGCCGGGGCCGGCAGGTTCACCGGCTGCCCGCCGCCGACCTCCAGCGTGATCTCGCGGGGGCGCTGCTGCGACTGGGCGGGCGCCGCGGCCAGCGCCGCGAACAGCCCGGCGAGGAGGGCGGTCGCGGCGATTTTGAAAGCTGCGGCCCGGCCCATGGTGGTTGTCATCGTCATCGTCATGGTCTTCGTCCCCCCTGGATCGGCGCGCCGGTTCAGCGTTCGAGTGATTCCGTCTTGGACCCGCGGATGATGAGCAGCGTGGGCCGGCGGGCGGCGGGCGCCTCCGCGTTGTGGGGTGCGGGAAGCTGGCGCAGGGCCGGCGACACGTCCTCGGCCCAGGTGGGTGCGGAGGTGGGGTCCGCTTCCCCGGTCCCGGCGCTTTCGTCGGCAAGCAGGCTGCGCAGCGCGAGAGAGAGCTTGCCCATGGTGGCGGCGACGGTGACCGTCTCGCTCTGGCGGGCGGTGACCTCCAAAGTCACGGTGCGGGGAATGCGCCCTTCCGGGCCGCCCTTCCCCATGGACGCCTCGCCCAACTGCTGGTCGATGGCGATGACGCGCAGGTTCTGGAGCACGGTTTCGCCGACCGCCCGGCTGCGCAGGTCGCGCCCGGCGTGGGATTCGAAATTCTGGGTCAGGATCAGGTCCACCCGGTCGCCGGGCCAGATCAGCCCGCCGGTCGCGCTGACCGCGTCCACCGCCACCGACACGGCCCGGCTGCCCGGCGACAGGACGGCGGCGAGGAAGCCGCGCTCCCCCGGCGCCACGATGTGCCCGGCCATGATCGGCTCGCCCGACGCGAAGGACCGGCGGGTGACGGCGCCGCTGTAGGCGCTTTCCGCCACGCGGCCCCGCACCATGTAGCCATCCCCCAGACGGCCCGGCGGCCAGGGTTCCCAGCGCAGATCCTCGGCGCGCAGCAGCATGCCGGTGGAGATCGGACGGGCGGCGACCAGCACGGAGTCCATGGGCGCCGCCGGGGCCGGGACCGCGACCGCGGGGGCCGGCGCCGGCAGCATCGAGAAGGACACGTAGCCCACCAGCGACAGCCCGACGAGCAGCAGGGACAGGAATAGCACTCTCAGAACCATGCCGCTCCTCCGGTGGGGTTGGAAAGGGTGAGCAGCCCGCCGGCGGCCAGGGCGACGCCGTAGGGCACGGAATGGCGGGTGGCGATGCGGTGCGCCTCCGCCGCCAGGAGATGAGTCAGGACGCGGGCCGGTTTGGGACGCCCGCCGAAGCGGCGCAGCAGCCGGCGCGCCGGGCGCGCGTTGCGCAGGGCCAGCCACCCGGCGAGATAGAGAAGGGACAGAACCCCGCCGGCCAGCGCGGTGGCGGTCGCGAAGGGTGCCGCCCGCTCCACCCCGACCAGCAGCAGGAGGGCCGAGGCCAGCTTCACGTCCCCGCCGCCCAGCCAGCCCCGTCCGTGCAGGACGCACAAGCCCAGGAACAGCGCGGCGGCGGCGGCAAGGCCGGCCCACGGAAAGGGCGCGCCCTGCCACAGCGGAACCGCGAGGCCGAGCGCGGCGAGCAGGATGGACACCGTGTCCGGGATGGTGCGCCGGCACAGGTCGTCCGCCGCCGCCCAGCCCAGCGCAAGCCCCGCCATGGGCAGTGCCAGGAATGAGGGATCGAAACCGGCGATCGTTTCCATGGCGGGAGCTTTGCGTGGGAGGGGGGAAGCCGGCAGCGCTTACGGAATGGAGGTGGAGGTGCCGCTGACCGTTCCGCCGATCCCGGTGAACAGGGCGCTGACGTTGGTGCCGAAGGTGCGGGCGCCGCCGATGATGACGAGAGCGACCAGGGCCGCCGCCAGACCGTATTCGAGGGCCGTGATGCCCTTGCGGTCCTTGGCGGCGCTGCGGACGGGGGAGAGAATCGCGCGGATGTTGGCGAACAGGGTCATTGTTTGTCTCCGTCGATAATTGCGCTAAGAAGGGTTTCCGCTTCGATCTTGCGAAGCAGCGGGGATCGATTACTGATTTTCAGGGAATGCACGGCGTTTGTGATTGGAAGCATGTCCAAGCACGGCTTTTTAATAAACCTATCGATAGGGGTAGTCCGGCGGGCAGCCTGCGTTGTCTTCGCAATGCACGATGCAACTTTCCGCGTCGCTTCCATGCAAAGGCGCAGGGGAGGGCATGAGCAAAGGCGCGGCCACAAAGACGCGGAAATGATCACCCGTAAGAGGAACCGAATGACCGCTGGGCTGCTTTGAAGGAAATTGCCCGGAAAGTGGAAATATTATCGGCCTAAACCGAACCCGTGATCGTTCGCTCCATCCGGCGCGCGCGGAGCATTTGGACTCCCGCCGGTGGTGCCGCTCCACCCCGGAATGGCGGCAAGCCCTCCAGTCGGCGAGGCAGAATCGGTAGCCGGAGCGGGGTACCCTATCGGTCGTTCCAAAGCGACCGGATCGGATCGACCATCCGGGAACCGCGCAGGACGAACGACAGCGGCGGGTTAATCCCTCCGGTCCTACGACCAGTGGCAATAGGTCGCACCTTCGTGATAATGAGAATAACTATCATGCAGGCCGAAGGGCATGGATACTGTCGGCGGGTCCCGCTTCGGATCGCCCCCTCAAGGGTCGCCCCGGGACCGCTGCCGTCGAGGAGCGAGCATAGGATGTCATTGTTCGGCAAACACAATCTGCCCGTCGCGGCGCTGGCCGCGCTGCTGATCGCCGGCGCTTCCGGTGCTGCGGCCGATCCGGCGGAGGCGCAGAAGGCCAAGGCCGAGTTGGGCAAGGCGCTGTTCTTCGACAACAACCTGTCCTCCACCCGCAGCCAGTCCTGCGCGACCTGCCACAACCCCGATTTCGGCTTTGCCGACCCGCGCGGCGCCGCATCGGTGGGGGCGGATGGAAAATCGCTGGGCGACCGCAACGCGCCGACCGCCGCCTATGCCCATCTCGCCCCGCGCTTCGGCTTCAAGGCCAACGGGACGCCCTTCGGCGGGCAGTTCCACGACGGGCGGGCCGCCACCCTCCAGGAGCAGGCCGGCGGCCCGCCGCTGAACCCCGCCGAGATGGCCATGGCCTCCAAGGCGGAGGTGATGGAGCGGCTGAAGGAGAACCCGGACTACGCGCGGCGCTTCGTCGCGCTCTATGGCGCGGGGGTGCTGGACGACGCCGACCGGGCCTACGACGCGATGACCGACAGCATCGCCGCCTTCGAGAAGACCGACGTCTTCTCACCCTTCGATTCCAAGTACGACCGGTATCTGCGCGGCGAATACAAGATGACCGGCGAAGAGGAGCTGGGGATGACCCTGTTCTTCTCGCAGCAGTTCACCAACTGCAACGTCTGCCACCAGTTGAACGCCATGCCGGCGGCGAAGAACGAGGTCTTCACCAACTACGAGTACCACAACATCGGCGTCCCGGTGAACGCGGAGCTGCGGGCGGCAAACGGGGTGGCGGCGACGCACATCGACCATGGGCTGGCCGGGAATCCGGCGGTGAACGGCCAGAAGGCGCATGACGGGAAGTTCAAGACGCCGACCCTGCGCAACGTCGCGGTCACCGGCCCCTACATGCACAACGGCGTCTTCAAGGACTTGGAAACCGTCGTCCGCTTCTACAACACGTACAACAGCACCAAGCCGGCGGACCAGATCAACCCCGAAACCGGAAAGCCCTGGGGCAACCCGGAGGTCGCCAAGACCCTCTCCATCAAGGAACTGGAGGAAGGCCCGGCGCTCGATGACCGCCGGATCAAGGCGCTGGTGGCCTTCATGAAGACGCTGACCGACGCCCGCTACGAGCCGCTGCTGAAGTAGGGGGGCGGGCCGGCGGGGGCGGAAGCGGCAAAGCGCGCCCGACCGGACAATTCCATCTTGACAATGAGAGTGATTAGCGGCGCATGTTGAGAATGCTTCGCACTATCATGGCTTGACGCCACCGCTCACCGACGCTTGAGGAGACCTTCATGTTCAAGCACGCCTCCGGCCTTGCCGCCGCGGCTCTCATCGCGCTGGCGCCGCTCGCCGCCGACGCCCAGACGTCCAAGCCCGCCTACAAGGATGTGGTGAAGACCTATGCGGACATCGCCCAGGCCAGCTACGAGGACGCCGCCAGCACCGCCAAGGCGCTGAAGAAGGCCGTCGATGCGCTGGTGGCCAACCCGTCGGACGCCACTCTGGCCGCCGCCCGCACGGCCTGGCTGAACGCCCGCGTCCCCTACATGCAGACCGAAGCCTTTCGCTTCGGCAACCCGATCGTCGACGAGTGGGAGGGCAAGGTCAACGCCTGGCCACTCGACGAAGGGCTGATCGATTACGTGGACGACGGCTACGCCGGTGGCGACAGCAACCCCTTCGCCAAGGCGAACGTGATCGCCAACCCGAAGATCAAGGCCGGCGACAAGACCATCGACGCCCGCAAGATCACCAAGGAACTGCTGGCCGACAAACTGCACGAGGCCGGCAAGGTCGAGGCCAACGTGGCGACCGGCTACCACGCCGTCGAATTCCTGCTGTGGGGCCAGGATCTGAACGGCACGGGTCCGGGGGCCGGCGACCGCAAGGCCACCGACTTCGCCAAGGGCAAGGACTGCACCAACCGCCATTGCGACCGCCGCGCCCAGTTCCTGACCGTCGCCACCCAGATGCTGGTCGAGGATCTGGAGGAGATGGCCAAGGCCTGGGGCGCCAAGGGCAAGGCCCGCGCCTCCATCGCCAAGGCCAAGGAATCGGAGGGCGTCGCCCGCATCCTGACCGGCCTCGGCAGCCTCAGCTACGGCGAGTTGGCCGGCGAGCGCATGAAGCTCGGCCTCATGCTGCACGATCCGGAGGAGGAGCATGACTGCTTCTCCGACAACACGCACAACTCGCACTATTACGACCAGATCGGCATGGTCAACGTCTACAACGGCAGCTACACCCGCGTGGACGGCAAGGTCGTGACCGGCCCGTCGCTGTCGCAGTATGTCGCCGCCACCGCGCCGGAGGCCGACGCCAAGGTGAAGGAGGCGATGACCGCCACCACCGCCGCGATGAAGGTCATGAAGGACACCGCCGACAGCGGCAAGATGGCCTACGACCAGATGATCGGCACCGACAACGCCGAGGGCAACGCGATCGTCGCCACCGCGGTGGATCGTCTGGTCGATCAGAAGAAGGCCCTGGAAGGCGTCGTCGCCGCCCTGGGCGTCTCGGTCGATCTGGCCGGTTCGGACAGCCTCGACAACCCGTCCGCCGTCGGCAAGTAAGCCGACGGACCACGGGCCGCGCCCTTTCCTTCCGGTGTGGAAGGAGGGGGCGCGACCCGGCTCTTGCCGTCATGGAATGGGGCGGACCGCCGGAACCGATGCCTTGCCGATGAAAGCCCGTTTCGCCTTCCTGCTCGCCCTGCTGCCGGCCCTGCCGGCGGTGGCGGGCGACCTCGACGTCCGGATCGGCGAGAAGCTGTTCCGGCGGATGTGGGTCAGCGCCCCGACGGTGACTCACGCCAACGACGGGCTCGGTCCGCTCTACGACGCGCGCTCCTGCGCCGCCTGCCACCCGGCGGCCCGCCAGGGGCGCCCGCCCGATCCCGCCGCCCCCGACGACCGCGGCGTCGGCTATGCGGTGAAGCTTGGCGGGGACCCCGTTTACGGGCGGCAGCTCCAGACCAACGCGGTGCTCGGCTTCGCCGTCGAGGGGCGGCCCGTCCTGACCTACCGCGAGGAGACGGTGCGCTTCCCCGATGGAGACACGGCGACGCTGCGCCGCCCGGCGCTCTCCGTCGCCGACCTCAATTACGGGCCGCTGGCCGAGGCGACGGCCATCTCCGCCCGTGTCGCCCCATCGGTGCGCGGCATGGGCCTGCTGGAGCGCATTCCCGAGGCCGACATCCTGGCCGGCGCCGATCCGCAGGACCGCGACGGCGACGGCATCGCCGGGCGCCCCAATTGGGTGGCGCCGGATGGCGCGCGGCAGTTCGGGCGCTTCGGCTGGAAGGCCGTCCACCCGACGCTGCACCGCCAGAATTCGGAAGCCTTCAGCCTGGACATCGGCATGTCCACCCCGGCCTATCCGGACCCCTGGGGCGACTGCACCCCGGCGCAGACCGACTGCCGGAACGCGCCGCACGGCGACTCGCCGCAGTATGAAGGGCTGGAGATCCCCTCCACGGTGATCGGGCTGATCGACGGCTATCTGCGCACCCTGCCGCCGGACGGCGGGCTGGAGCCGCCGCGCGACGAGGCAGGGAGCGCGCTGTTCGCCGCCGCCGGCTGCGCCGCCTGCCACCGTCCCTCCTTCACGACGGCGGAGGATGCGGCGCATCCCGCCCTGTCCCGCCGGACCATCTTCCCCTACAGCGACCTGCTTCTGCACGATCTGGGCGACGATCTGGCCGACGGCGTGGCGATGGGCGAGGCGCGGGGACGCGACTGGCGCACGACGCCGCTGTGGGGCATGAAGCGGCTGGCCGGTTCCGATGGGAATCTGGCGCTTCTCCACGACGGGCGGGCGCGCAGCGTGACCGAAGCCATCCTCTGGCACGGCGGCGAGGCTGAGAAAGCGCGCGGCGCCTTCATGGCCCTGCCGCGCGGCGACCGCGAGAGGCTGGTGCGCTTCGTCCTGGGGCTGTAAAGACCGTACTGTTTGAATGGCATAGGTGATGAGAATGCAACGCCGCCGCATGATCGGCCTGATGTCGGCCGCCGCCCTGTCGATCCTCCTGCCGGGGCGGCTCGCCCTGGCGGCGCGGGAGCCGGCGGGGGATGCCGCCGTTCTGGGCGGCCTGGTCCGCACCCACATCCTGCCGCGCTTCGACGCGCTGGCCGATGCCGCCGGAGTCTACGCGGAGCGGCTAGGGCGGTTCGCCGCCGCGCCGACGGCGGACGGGCTGGAGGGGTGCCGCGCCGCCCACCGCGCGGTTTACGACGCCTGGGCCGGCGCCCAGCATCTGCGCGTCGGGCCGCTCTCGACGGAGCTGCGCGCCGACCGCATCGCCTTCTGGCCGGAGCGCGCCGGGGTGGTGCAGCGGCAAATCCTCGCCATGCTGAAGGCCCGCGACCCGAAGCTGCTGGAGCCGGGCGGGCTGGCCCGCCAAAGCGCCGCGGTGCAGGGGCTGACCGTGCTGGAGCGGCTGCTGTTCGACGAGGGCGTCACCGCCGCCGGGTTCGAGGGGGCCTCCTCTGGGGGTGATGAGGCTGGGCGCTTCCGCGGCGCGCTTGCCGCCGCTGTGGCGCAGAACGTCCTCGCCATCACCCGCGAGGTCCGCGACGGCTGGAAGGCGCTGGAGGTGCCGCTGACCGCCGGGGAGCCGACTCCGCTGGGTCCCGACGCCGGGGCCGCGGTCAACGCGCTCTTCTCCAGCGCGCTCACCGCTTTGCAGGTGGTGGCCGACCAGAAGCTTCTGGCCCCGCTCGGCCCCAACGCCGGGGAGGCCAAGCCCGCGGTGGCGGAGGCGCTTCGCAGCGGCCAGTCGGCGCGCAACGTCCGCATCAACCTGGAGGCCCTGCGCGCCCTGATGCTGGGCGAGGGCGGCGGCCCCGGCCTGACCGCGCTGCTGCCTTCCGGCGATGCCGGGGTCCAGGCCCGCCGCACGCTGGAGGAAGGCTTCACCGCCGCGATCCGCGCGGCGGAGGCGATCCCCGCCCCGATCAACGTCGCCGTCGCCGACCCGGCGATGCGCAAGACCGTGGAGACCGCCCTGCAACGGGTGAAGGACGTGCGCACCCTGATGACCGGCACGGTGGCGCCGCTGCTGGACATCAGCATCGGCTTCAACGAGCTGGACGGAGACTGAGCGATGGACGCGACCCGCCGGGGCACCCTGCTCCTGATTGGCGGCGGCCTGCTCGGCGCCCTCCTGGGGCCGGCGCGGGCGGATACCGCCGGGGGGACGCTGTTCCTCAACGCCTACGCCACGGCGGCGGCCTCGCCGGACTATGGTGTGGCGGCGCTGGACGGGGCGGGGAACGTGCGCTTCGCCACCCCCACGCCGGGCCGCGCCCACGGCGTCGTCCCGCACCCGGCGCGGGCCGAGGCCGTCGCCTTCGCCCGCCGTCCGGGCCGGTGGTTCATGCCGCTGTCGCTGGTGGACGGGCGTCCGGGTCCGGTGATCCGCGCGCCGGAGGACCGCCGCTTCACCGGCCATGGCGCCTTCTCCGCGGACGGGCGGCTGCTCTATGTGGCGGAGGACGACGTGCCGCGCGAGGCCGGGTCCATCGGGGTGTACGACGCCATGGACGGCTACCGCCGCGTCGGCGCCATGCCGACCCACGGGCTGGGACCGCACGAGCTTCTGATGATCGCGGACGGCACGGTCCTGGCGGTCGCCAACGGCGGCGTCATCACCCATCCGGACACGGGACGCGCCAAGCTGAACCTGGACGAGATGGACTCCTCCCTGACCTATGTGGAGGCGTCGACCGGTCGGCTGCTCGATCAGGCGCGCCTGCCGGAGGAGCACGCGAACCTCGGCATCCGCCACATCGCCGCCCTGGCGGACGGCGGCATCGCCTTCGGCGCGCAGGACGAGCGGCCCATCGGGATGCTCCAGCCGCTGACCGGAACGCACCGTCCGGGCGGCGGCGCGGTGCGCCTGTTCGAGACGCCGGACGACGCGCTGTCCCGCTTCGAGGGCTACATCGGCAGCGTGGCGGCGGACCGGGGCAAGGTCGCGGCCAGCTCCCCCAAGGGCGGCATCGTCGGGCTGTGGGACGACGCGACGGGCGCGTGGCTGGGGGCGGCGGCTCTGCCCGACGGCTGCGGGCTGGCTCCGGACGGCGACGGCTTCCTGGCGAGCAGCGGGCTGGGCGACCTCCGGACGGTCGGCACGGCGCCGGCTCTGCCCGGCGACGGTCTGCGGCTCGCCGATTTCCGCTGGGACAATCATATGACGCGCTTTGCCATATGACGCGCATCGCCACATGACGCGCGGCATCTGACGCCTCTATGAAAAAGCGCCGGGCGGCAGCCTGGGCGGTGGCCCGCCGGCTGCGGTGCTGGTAGGCTGAGGACTCTGCTGCCAAGCCACTGCCGCCGGACGCCATGATCGTCGATGAATATCTGGGGTTTCGCGCCGGGGATGAGGTTCTCGATCTTGCGGAGCTGACCGCCGGAACCGCGCGCATCAAGGAACTTCACCTCGTGCCCTGCGATTGGGCGAACGGGCCGACCGTCATCGCCGTGATGGTCAACGGCGCGGAACGCTACGTCATCCAGCTCAAGAAGGTGCACGCCCACGGCGCGGAGGAGCCGGAGGGACGGGGGCGCCGCGTGGTGCCGCTGCGCCGCAGCCCGCATTAATCTCTTCATTGACCCATTCCCCGGCCCGGAGGTTCCCATCGTGATGCGTGACTTCTGCCGGCCCGGGCGGTCGGCGCTGGTGGCGGGGGAGGCCGCCGTGGCCACATCCCACCCGCTGGCGAGCGCTGCGGCGCTCGAGATCCTGGCGGTGGGCGGCAACGCCGTGGACGCGGCCATCGCCGCCGTCGCGGTGCAATGCGTGGTCGAGCCGCACATGACCGGCATCGGCGGCGATTGTTTCGTCCTTTACGCCCCGGCCAACGGGCCGGTGGTTGCCCTGAACGGCAGCGGGCGCGCGCCTGCCGCCGCCAGCGTGGAGCGTCTGGCCGGGCTGGGCGTCACCGGCGAGATTCCGCGCCACAGCGCCCATGCCGTCACCGTGCCGGGCGCCGTCGCCGCCTGGACGCGCCTGCACGCCGATCACGGGCGGCTGCCGCTGGACCGGCTGTTCCTCCGCGCCATCCGCTACGCCGAGGAGGGCTACGGCGTCGCCCCGCGGGTGGCCCGGGACTGGGCGGCGGCGGTCCCCCTGCTGGCCGCGGACGAGGGCTGCCGCGCCGTCTTCCTGCCCGGCGGACGCGCGCCGCGCGCCGGGGAGCGCCACGCGCAGCCGCTGCTCGGCCAACGGCTGCGCGACATCGCGGCCCACGGGGCGGCGGCCTTCTACACGGGCGCCACGGCGGACTCGCTGGTCGCCTTCCTGCGCGCCCGCGGCGGGCTGCACACGCTGGACGACTTCGCGGCGGCGGAGGACGGGGCGGAGTATGCGGCGCCGATCGCCACCGACTACCGCGGCTATGAGATCCTCGAATGCCCGCCGAACGGCCAGGGCCTCGCCGCGCTGATGATCCTCAACGCGCTGGGCGGCTTCGACCTGTCGCCGTCGGTCGGCGACGCGGACCGTCACCATCTGCAGGCCGAGGCGACCAAGCTCGCCTACCACCACCGCGACGTCCTGGTGGGGGAGGGTGGGCCGGACGCGGCGGCCTCTCTGCTGTCGGCGGAGGCGACGGCGGCCCTGCGCCGCCGCATCGATCCGGCCCGCGCCCAGGCGCCCGCCCTGTGGACGGAGGCGGAGCACAAGGACACGGTGTATCTCTGCGTCGTGGACCGCGACGGCAACGCCATCTCCTTCATCAACTCGATCTTCCACAGCTTCGGCAGCGTGCAGCTCGACCCGGCGACCGGCGTGCTTCTGCACAGCCGCGGCACCTCCTTCCGCCTGACGGAGGGGCACCCGAACGCCCTGGCGCCGCGGCGGCGCCCGCTGCACACCATCATCCCCGGCCTGATCCGCAAGGACGGGCGCGCGGTCTGCCCCTTCGGCGTGATGGGCGGCCATTATCAGGCGGCGGGGCACGGGGCCTTCGTGTCGGCGGTGCTGGACCGCGGGCTGGACGTCCAGACGGCCATCGACCAGCCGCGCAGCTTCGCCTTCAACGGCGTTCTGGAGATCGAACCCTCCGTGGCGGAGGATACCGCGGCGGAACTGGCGCGCCGCGGCCACGCGGTGGTCCGCCGGAGCGAGCCGCTGGGCGGCGGGCAGGCGATCTGGATCGACCACGCGGCGGGCCTGCTGATCGGCGGTTCGGACTCGCGCAAGGACGGCTGCGCCCTGGGGTTCTGAGGCGGGTGGGGGCCAAACGCGAAGTCTCGCCCCCCTCTCTCTACGCCTCCGGCCCCACCACCGGCTCCACCGCCGCGGCAATGGACAGCAGGCGGCGGTCGGCCCCCGCGGCACCCACCAGCATGAGGCCGCTGGGAAGGTCGCCGGCACGCTGCATCGGCAGGCTGACGGCGCAGCGGTCCAGGAAATTGAACAGCGCGCAATTGCGCAGAAGCAGCAGGTTCAGCCGCGTGAACTCCGCGTCCTCCGCGAAGGCGTCGATGCGGGGCGCCAGCAGCGGCACGGTGGGCATCAGCAGCGCGTCGTAGTCCGCCGTGGCCCGGTCGGTGCGGGCGATGAGGTCGGCGCGGCGCTGCGTCACCTCGATGTGGTCGGCGGCGCTCATGGCATGGCCGCGCTCGATCCGGACGCGGACGCGCGGGTCGTAGAGGCCGCCCTTCTCGGCCAGCAGGGTGCGGTGCCAGTGGGCCGCCTCCGCCGCGGGGAGGCCGCCCTTGGCGTTGGCCGGGCCGATCTCCTCAAGCTCCGCCAGAGGGATTTCCACGATGCGCGCCCCGGCCTCCGACAAGCGGCGGCAGGCAGCGTCGAAGGCGCGGGCCACCGGCTCCTCCAGGCCGTCAAGCACGACCGCCTGCGGCACGGCGAAGCGCAGTCCGGCCAGCCCGACCGGCGGCGGCACCCACTCCGCCTCGCCGGCCAGGACGGCGTCGGCGATGGCGCAGCATTCCACCGTGCGGGCGAGCGGCCCGATGGAGTCCAGCGACCAGGACAGCGGAACGGTGCCGCGCAGCGACACCCGGCGCTGCGTCGGCTTGAAGCCGACGATGCCGCACAGCGCCGCCGGGATGCGGACCGACCCGCCCGTGTCGGTGCCCAGCGCCAGCGGCACATAGCCCGCCGCCACCGACACCCCGGCGCCCGAGGAGGAGCCGCCGGGGATGCGCGTGGGGTCGGCGGGGTTGCCGGGGGTGCCGTAATGCGGGTTCAGCCCGACTCCGGAGAAGGCGAACTCCGTCATGTTGGTCCGCCCGACCACCACCGCCCCGGCGGCGCGCAGCCGAGCCACCGCGTCGGCGTCGCGGGTGGCGGGGGGCGCGCCCTCCAGCGCCCGCGACCCGGCCCGCGTGGTGCGCCCGGCCTCGTCGAACAGATCCTTGACGGAAATCGGCAGCCCGGCCAGCGGGGAGGGGCGCAGCCCGGCGCGGCGCAGCTGGTCCTGGGCGTCCGCCGCCGCGCGGGCCTGTTCGGCGTGCAGGGCGGTGAAGGTCTTCCGCGCCTCCTCGCCCCCCGCCTCGATGGCGGCGAGGGCGGAATCGACGAGCTTGCGGCTGGTGGTGGCGCCCGCGTCGAGCTGGCGGGACAGGGTGGAAATGGTGGGCGTCGTCATGATGGCGTGAACCAACCGGTTTCGAAGGAGGGGCGGTACGTCAGGAGTCGCCGGCCAGGGCGCGCAGCTCGGCCAGACGGGCGGGGTCCAGCGGGATGCCGTCGCGCAGGCTGCGCGCGCGGCGGGCGTAGCGGCGCTCGCCCGGCATGCGGTCCTGACCCGCCTCCTTCACGTCCCCGATCAGCCCGGCGACGCGGTCGGCGAAGGCGCCGGTGCCGCCGCGCTCCGGGTCGATGACGATGAAGAGTTGGCCGGTGCAGGGCGTCTCGGCGCCGGGATGGGCGGACCAGTCCACCTCGCGCGAGAATTTGCCGCCGGTCAGCGCCGCCGCCAGAACCTCGATCATGAAGGCGATGGAGCCGCCCTTGTGGACGCCGGATTGCCCGCCGAAGGGCAGAAGCGCGCCGCCGTCGAGGACCGCCTTCGGGTCGGTGGTGGGCTTGCCGTCGCGGTCCACGCCGGAGCCGGGGGGAATGGAATGCCCCTCCCGCGCGGCGATGCGCACGTCGCCGTTCGCCATGGAACTGGCGGCCTGGTCGAAGACCATCGGATCGCCGCCGGCCACCGGGGTGGCGAAGGCCATCGGGTTGGTGCCGTAGACGGCGGACCTGCCGCCCGGCGGAACGACGCAGGCGAAGCTGTTGACGAAGGACAGGGCGACCAGCCCTTCCCGCGCGAAGGGCTCCACATCCGGCCACAGCGAACTGAAATGGTGGGAGTTGCGGATCGCCATCACGGCCACGCCGCTGGCCCGCGCCATCCCGACCAGCCGGTCCCGCGCGGCAAGAAAGGCGGGCTGCGCGAAGCCGTTGGCGGCATCGACGCGCAGGAAGGCGGGGCCGGCCTCCTCCACCGTCGGTTCGGCCCGCCCGTCCACCCAGCCGCTCTTCAGCGAGCCGACATAGCCGGGAATGCGGAACACGCCGTGGCTGGTGGAGCCATCGCGCTCGCAGGAGGCGCAGTTCTCCGCCAGGATGGCGGCCACGCGCTCCGACGTGCCGTGGCGCAGGAAGACGCGCTCCAGCAGAGCCACCAGATCGCCGAAGGCGACCGGCGTGGCGGCGGTCGTGGATGTCTGCGCGAAGGCCGCGGCGGCGCGGCGGCTGGGGGTTTCGTCGCTCATGCTCGTCCCTTCCGGATTTCTTGTGTGCCCTGAGGCGTTTGGCCCGGACTCTTGCCGGTCCGGCGACCACGGGACGCACCATAGCGCGCGGCGGCGGCGCGGGCGAACGGGAATGGCGTCCGTGTTGCCTGACCGCTTCGAATGCGCGAATATGCGCGCCGGATTTCGATCAAATGGAGAAGGCGGATGCATCACCCGGAGGCTCTGGAGCCCATCGTCGGCTTCCTGCGCGGAATCGGCATGGAAATCGAGTATGGCGAGCGGGCCCACAACGGCTTTCTGCCGGGTGTGAACATCCACGGCGGGGTGATTTGGGTCGATCCCGAGACTCTGCTCGGCCCGGGCGACCTGCTGCACGAGGCCGGGCATATGATCGTCGTCCCGCGCCGCTACTGGTCCCGGCTGGGGACGGATCTGCAGGAGGACATCGAGACCCTGCTGCGGGAGGAGACCGGTCCGGACGGAAGCCCCGACCCGATCCTCACCATGGCGGCCCGGCAGGGGGAGTTCATGTCCCAGGCCTGGTCCTACGCCGTCGTCCAGCACCTGAACCTGCCGATGGACTGCCTGTTCTTCCCCGGTTCCTACAAATACGACCAGTATGAGGGGACGCACCCGATGCTGGCGTGGCTGGAGCAGGGGACGCACATCGGTCCGGCGGCGCTGGCCCGCGCCGGGATGACCGGCTTCTCCGGAATGTTCGCCTATGTCGAGAACAACGGCCTGCCGGCCTTTCCCCGGATGAGCCGCTGGACGCTGGATTGACCGGCGGGCATCAATCGAAGCCCAACTGTTCGCAATCCTAATTGTTTGACTTTCCAGGCTGATTTTGGATGGCGGCAGGGAACCATGCCGCTGTCCGGCCCGTTGTCTGGGACGTCTGATGGCCGTCGGCGCCTCTGCCGCCGGTCTCCATGGAACTCCGGCACGGAGGAGCGGCAAATTGCCGCGTTCCTCGCCCCGCGGGCGTGAAAACGCGCGGAATCAGCCCTGCCATGCTTCCGGTGGGTGTTGATCGGGCGAATGCTGCGGTGCACAATAACTCAAGAGCCGGAAAGGCGCCAAGGGCGCTTGTTCTGGATCAAGGTCAAGGGCCGATGCCCGTGGCAAAAAGACGGGGTCCGACAGACTCCGTTTGCAGCGCCGGTTGCAGCGATTGAGTGTTTTGTAAGAGGGACCACGATGCGCGATCATTCCAGCCGCCATGACGACTCCGTTTTCGAATCCGGAGTCCTCTGGGGAACCTCCATCGCCGGCATCGCGCTGTCGGGTCTCATGGCCGTCACATGGAATCCCGCGGACGCGGCGTCTTCCGGGGCGGCCTCGGCCATCGTGGACCATGGCGCCCACCAGCTCGACCACGCCGCCTGCACGGAGGAGCTGTCGACGCTGCTGGCCCGCTTCCGCGACGACCCGCAGGTCCTGTGGATGTGGGTGGAACAGAGCGCTCCGGCGGGTCACGGCCTGATCGTGCGCACCAAGAACATCTCCGTGTCGCGCGACGCCCCGCGTCCCTACGCCTTCCGTCCCAACGCCGCCGTGAAGCCGGAGGAGGTCTGCGGCTTCACCAGCAATTCGGTGCACGCGCTGTCGATGGGCGGCATCGCCCAGCCCTACGGTGTGACCGCGCCCGACCCCTGGAGCGTGGCCGCCGGCCCGTAAGGGACGAAGACCCGCAGGGGCGGGCCGTCAGGCGACGACCGACCGCCGGATCTTCTTTTGGACATACATGGCGGCATCGGCGGCGCGCAGCGAGTCGTCCGGAGTCGTGGAGGCGGGGTCGGCGCTGACCACCCCGAGGCTGGCCCCCGGATAGTCGAAGGAACAGCCGCTCAGGCTGTAGCGGCCCTGGATGAGCGGGGCCAACCGGTCGCGCAGCGACTCGGCGGCGGCGTCCCCCGCCGCGCCGGGCGTGGCGCCCATGCCGACGACGACGAATTCGTCGCCGCCCAACCGGCCCAGCGTGTCGCCCGCCCGAAGGCCCGCGCCGATGCGCCGCCCCACCTCGATCAGGAATTCGTCGCCGGCCTCGTGCCCGTGGGTGTCGTTGATGGCCTTGAAGCCGTCCAGGTCGATGAAGCCGATCAGCACGCTCTGTTCGGCCCGTCCGGCCACGGCGAACAGCCGGTGCAGTTCCGTGACGACGGCGCGCCGGTTCGGCAGGCCGGTCAGCGCGTCGGTGTAGGAGTAGGATTCCAGGGTCGCGTTCAGCTCCCGGAACTGGGTCAGAAGCTGCTCGCGCTGGATGTGAAGGGCGATCAGCGAGGCGAACAGGCGCAGCACCTGCTCCCCCTTGGGCGTCAGCGGCTTGCTCTCCGAACTGGCGGCGCAGAGCGTTCCGAACAGGCTGCCGTCGTCCAGATGGACCGGGGTGCTGACATAGGTCCGGATGCCGAGCGCCGCCGCCGCCTCGCAGTCGCCCCAGCAACCGGGCACATCGTCGCTGTAGAGCCGCCCTTCGTCCAAGGCCCGCTTGCACAGCGTGCCCTCCCACGGGACGGCCAGCCCCTCGGGGATGTTCAAGGTCTTGGTGTTGCAGGAAAAGAGGATGCGCTGGATGCCGTGTTCCAGCTCGATCCGGGTGAGGTAGGTGGCCTCCAGCTCCGTCACCAGCTCCAGCAGAGAGAGCAGGGGCCGGGTCAGCTCCTCCACGGTCTTCGCCGACGAAAGGGTGTCGGTGAGTTGAGCGAACAGTTGGTCAGCCATCGGATCAGCCATTCCAGAATGCCGGCGCGCCGTTCCCGCGGTGCGTGCGGCGGCGCAACGTCAAACCCAGTAACGAGTGCTTTTATTAGGGCCAAGCCTAATAGAAAGCCGATGCCGAGGCAATGAACGAGTGCTTCGTCTTCTCCCGAGGCGCGGCGTGGGGCCACGGCCTGCGTGAGGGGCCGTTCGGGGAGAAGGCGGTTCATGCCGTAAGCGATTTGCCGAGAAATTCCGCATGGTGGCGTTTGACCGGGCATGCCGCCGCGGAGTAACCCTTGCCCTGCAACCATCGTTACAGGAACCGCAGTTCATGACAGCACCGCGCGACCGGGTGCTGGACGTCCACGAGCGTCCGCCCCCGGCCACTTTCCTCCTGCTCAGCCTCCAGCATCTGTTCGCCATGTTCGGCGCGAACGTCCTGGTGCCGATCCTCACCGGCCTGGACCCGTCGGTGGCGCTGGTCACCAGCGGGCTGGGCACCCTGATCTATCTGGCCTTCACCAAATGGCGGCTGCCCGCCTATCTGGGCTCCTCCTTCGCCTTCATCGGCCCGATCGTCGCCGCCACCCAGATCGGCGGCACCGGCGGCGCGCTGGTCGGTGCCTGCGCGGCGGGCGCCGTCTATGTGGCGGTCGCCCTGCTGATCCGCGCCTTCGGCGTCCGCTGGCTGCTGGCCATCCTGCCGCCGATCGTGGTCGGTCCGGTGATCGTGGTGATCGGCCTCGGTCTCGCCTCGGTCGCGGTCGGCATGGCGCAGAACACCGCGGGCGGCGGGGAGTACAGCCTGCCCCATTTCCTGCTGGCGCTGGCGACCCTGGGCAGCATCTTCCTCTATTCGATCGTGTTGCGCGGCTTCTTCACCGTGGTGCCGATCCTGCTGGGCATCCTGACCGGCTACGTCCTGGGCGTGCTGTTCGGCATGGTCGACTTCGGACCGGTCGCCGCGGCCCCGTTCCTGCGGATGCCGGACTTCCATCTGCTGTTCTCCGGCATGAAGGAGGGCGTGTCGGCCTGGGCGATGATCCTGCTGGTGGCGCCGGTGGCCCTGGTCACCATCGCGGAGCACATCGGCGGGCAGATCGTGCTGAGCCGCGTGGTGGGCCGCAACTTCATCGCCGATCCGGGGCTTCACCGCTCGGTGTTCGGCGACGGCGTGGCGACCATGGTGGCGGGCGCGCTGGGCGGTCCCCCGGCGACGACCTACGGCGAGAACATCGGCGTTCTGGCCGTGACCCGCGTGTTCAGCGTGTGGGTGATCGGCGGGGCCGCGACGCTCGCCATCGTCCTGGGCTTCGTGGGCAAGCTGTCGGCTTTCCTGTCCAGCATCCCCACGGCGGTGATGGGCGGCGTGTCCATCGCGCTGTTCGGCGTGATCGCCTCCTCGGGCATCCGCACGCTGATCGAGGGCAAGGTGGATCTGGGGGACAAGCGCAACCTGCTGATCTCCTCCACCATCCTGGTGATCGGCATCGGCGGCGCGTCGCTGAAGTTCGGCGACGGCGGATTCGTCGTCTCCTCCATGGCGCTGGCGGCACTGATGGGCGTGCTGCTGAACGCCGTCCTGCCCGGACGCGGCACCGGCGGCGACGCCGAGGCCATCCTGTCCTCCGACCACATCTGAGGCCTCCGCAGGCGCGGGACCCGGCGGGTGGTCGCGTCGGGTCCCCTCCCTCCTCCGCCTTCGGTGGGGGAGGGATTCATGTTTCCTCCCCCGCCAGGATCGCGTCGATCCGCCCGACCAGATCGTCGATCCGGTAGGGCTTCGCCAGAACCGGGATGCCCGTGGCGCGGGCGATGTCCTCGCTGTAGCCGGTCGCCAGGATGACCGGCAGGCCGGGCCGCCGGTCGCGGGCCTCGCGGGCAAGGTCGATGCCGCTCATCCCGCCGGGCATCACCACGTCGCTCAACAGCACGTCCACCCCCTGGTCCGACAGATAGGGCAGGGCTTCCTCCGCCGTGGCGGCGGACAGCACGGCGAAGCCGGCGTCCTCCAGCGCGGTGCTGAGGGTCATGGCGACGATGGGGTCGTCCTCCACCACCAGCACGCGGCCGTTGCGCCGCGGACGGATCAACGGCGGAAGTCCGGCCGGGGGACAGGCGGGTTCCACCGCCGCCGGCACCAGCCCCGAACGGCGGAGCAGAAGATGCACCGTCGTGCCCCGGCCCGGCGCGCTGTCGATCCAGGCGGTGCCGCCGGTCTGCCGGGCGAGGCCGTAGACCTGGGCCAGCCCCAACCCCGTTCCCTTGCCGACCTCCTTCGTCGTGAAGAATGGCTCGAAGGCGCGGGCGGCCACCGCGGCGGGCATGCCGCTCCCGGTGTCCGACACGGACAGCCGCAGGAAGTCGCCCTCCACCCCCCGCGGGTCGCCGTGGGGCAGGACCGCGTTGACCGCCTCCACCGTCAGCCGTCCGCCGAGCGGCATGGCGTCGCGGGCGTTGACGGCAAGGTTGATGATCGCCAGCTCGAACTGCGTCGGGTCCACCTCGACCGGCCAGAGATCCTTGCCGAAGCGGAGATCCAGCGTGATGTCGGCGCGCAGCGCCCGTTCCAGCAGGGCCGACATGGCGAGCACCCGGTCCCGCACGTCGATGGACTCCGGACGCAGGCTGTCCCGCCGGGCGAAGGCCATGAGCTGCTGCACCAGCTTGGCCCCGCGCTCCACCGCCTGCTGCCCGGCGCCGAGCAGGGCGTGGACCTGCGGCTCCTCCGTGCGGCGCGCGATCATCGACAGGCAGCCTTCGAGCGCCTGGAGCAGATTGTTGAAGTCGTGCGCCACGCCGCCGGTCAACTGGCCGACCGCCTCCATCTTCTGGGCTTGGCGGAGCTGGTCCTCGGCCTGCCGCAGGGCGGCGTCCGCCTCCTTCTGGGCGGTGATGTCGCGCCCGACGGCGTGGATGAAATGATCGTCCGGAACGGCGATCCACGACAGCCACAGATAGTGCCCGTCCTTGTGGCGGTAACGGTTCTCGAAGCGTGGGATGGTGTGCCCGGCGCCCAGCCGCGCCGCCTCGGCCCCCGTGCGCTCCAGATCGTCCGGATGCACCAGATCGTAGAAGCTGCGCCCCAGCAGCTCCTCCTCCGTCCAGCCCAGCAGGCTCGTCCAGGCCGGATTCACCGCTCCGATGGCGCCGTCGAATCCGGCGACCAGCATGATGTCGGTGGACAGGCGCCACATGCGGTCGCGGTCGGCGGTGCGTTCCGCGACGCGCTTCTCCAAGGTGGCGTTCAGGTCCCGCAGAGCTTCCTCGGCCCGCTTGGCCTCGGTGACATCACTGCCTTCGCAGAAGATGCCCGTCACCCGCCCGTCGGCGTCCTTGATCGGCTGGTAGACGAAGGTGATGAAGCGTTCCTGCGCCGGCGCGCCGGGGTGCCGGGCGATCCGCACCGGCAGGGCATGCCCGACGAAGGGTTCCCCGCTGTCGAACACGCGGCCCAGCAGCTCGAAGAAGCCCTGGCCGGTGACTTCCGGCAGGGCCTCATGCACCGGCTTGCCGATCAGGGGGCGATCGCCGACCAGCCGCCGGTAGGAGTCGTTGGCCAGTTCGAAGACAAGATCCGGGCCGCGGAACACGCACATGAAATTGGGCGACTGACGGAAGAGGGTGCGCATCCGCTCCCCCTCCGCGGCCAGACGGGCGTTGGCGCGGTGCAGCGATTCCTCCGCCTTCGCGCGCTCCAGGGCGGACCATGTGCGCTCCGCCACCTCCTCCACCAGCCGGACCTCGTCCGGGTGCCAGCGCCGGGGCTTCCGGTCGTGGACGTAGAGGGCCGCGACCATCCGCCCGTTCTTCAGCAGGCTGGCCGTGACGAGCGAGCCGACCTCCAGCGCCGCGAAGGACGCCAACTGGTCCGGCGCCGCGCAACGCGGGTCCGCCGTGGTGTCGTCGACGGCCAGTGTCTCGCCGCTGCGCAGAGCCTCCAGAATCTCCGGCCCGAAAGCCAGCAGGTCGTGGGTGCCGGCTTGATGGGCGACGGTCCCGTCGGTCCAGTTCCGCTCCGTCGTGAAGAAGCGCGCGGTCTCGTCCACCACCCCATAACCGACGCGGCTGGCGCCCAGATGACGGCCCAGGGCCTCCTCCGCCGCCGCCGCCACCTTGAACGGGTCGGAAAGCTGGCGCAGCCGGGCCTCCAGTTCCAAATGGAAGGTGGTGCGCCGGGCGGCGAGCACCTGGGCGGTCGTCTCGGTGGCGGCGCAGAACATGCCGGGGATGCGCCCGTCCTCGCCCCGCACCGGCGTGTAGGAGAAGGTGAACCAGGCATCCTCGCGGAAGCCGTAGCGCTCCATGGGGATCAGCAGATCCTCGAACCAGGACGCCTCGCCGGCCAGCGTGCGGTCGACCAGCGGCCTGATCTGGTGCCAGATGTCCGACCACACCTCGGCGAAGGGGCGGCCCAGCGCGTCCGGGTGCTTGGCCCCGAAGATCGGCACATAGCCGTCGTTGTAGAGGAAGGACAGCTCCGGCCCCCAGGCGACGAACATCGCCTGACGGGAGGACAGAACGACGCTGACGATGGTGCGCAGGCTTTGCGGCCAGCCTTCGGGAGGGCCGAGCGCGGTGGACGCCCAATCATGGGCGCGCATCCGCTCGCCCATCTCGCCCCCGCCGGAAAGAAAATCCAGGTCGCCGCCGGTCACCGGCAGATCCGTCATGCGCCGGCTCCGGCTTGTTTGGACGGAACGGCGGGCAGGGGCTTGGGCAGGGGCTTGGAATGGCTGACGTCGGTCAGGGCTTTCATTGCGCTTTCGGGCCGCGGCGGGGGTTGCGTCTGGTGTCTTAACACAGGACGCCCGGAAAGATACCCCGTCGAAGGGCGGCCGTCCCTGGCCGATCCGGCTGGTGCGGCCCCCGTGCCACGCTTCGGGGGCCGCAGATCCCCGTCCCTTGGCTAATCCGCCGCGAATCCCTGCGCCTGGAGCTGCCACAGGGAGTTGAACAGACCGCCGCGCCGCCGCAACTCGGAGGGATGGCCGTCCTCCGCGATGCGCCCGTCCACCAGAACCAGCACCCGGTCGAAGGCCGACACCGTGGACAGCCGGTGCGCCACCGCGACCACCGTCCGCCCCTGGGCCAGATCGGCCAGCGCCGCCTGGATCTCCTGCTCCGACTGGGTGTCGAGCGCGGAGGTCGCCTCGTCCAGGATCAGGATCGGCGCGTTCTTCAGGAAGGCGCGGGCGATGCCCAGCCGTTGCCGCTGCCCGCCCGACAGCCGCACGCCCCGCTCGCCCACCATCGTGCCGTAGCCCTCCGGCAATTGCCGGATGAAGCCGTCGCAGAAGGCGTGGCGGGCGGCCTCGAACACCTCCTCGTCGCTGGCGTCGGGGCGGCCGTAGCGGATGTTCTCCAGGATCGGGCGGTGGAACAGCGCGATGTCCTGCGGGACCACGGCGATCTTGGCCCGCAGGTCGTCCTGGGCGAGCGCGGTCAGCGGCTGGCCGTCGATGAGAATGTCGCCGCGCTGCACGTCGTCCAGCCGCTGGATCAGACTGATGATGGTGGATTTGCCTGCCCCCGACGGCCCGACCAGCCCGACCTTCTGCCCCGCCGGGATGATCAGGCTGAAATCCTCCAGCACCCCGCGCCCTTCAGGATAGCGGAAGGACACGGCGTCGAAGGCGATGGCGCCGCCGCCCGGCACGGCGGGTTGGGCCGGCACGGGGTCCAGCACGTCGTGCGGGCGGGCGATCACCCGCAGGCTCTCGTCGATGGCGCTGACCTGCTGGGTGGCGGTGACCAGCGCGAAGGCGAGATCGCGGGAGCCGTGCAGGATGCGGAAGGTCAGCGCGCTGACGATCACCACGTCGCCGGTCGTGATCGTCCCGTCCCGCCACAGCAGCAGCGCCCACAGCAGCATCGACCCGGCCATCACCCACAGGCAGATGTCGTGGACGACGCGGGTCTTCTCCAGATGCATCCAGCTTCGGCGGTGCGCCCCGGCCTCCACCGTGAAGGACCGCCGGAGGCGCTCGCGCTCCCGTCCGCGGGCGGAGAAGGCCTTCACCGTCCAGACGTTGGACACCACGTCCACCAGCTCGCCGTTGGTGCGGGCGGACTGTTCGGCGAAGGCGTGGTGCACCGCCCGGCCGCGCAACCCCAGCCCGACGATGGCGAAGGCGACCACCAGGGCGAACAGCACCAGCGCCGCCGCCATGCCCCAATGGATGGTCAGCAGCACCAGCACCGCCCCCAGGAAGTCGGTGACCGGCGGGACGATGTTCCAGGTCAGGGTGCGGAAGATGGTGGTGGCCGCGTGCTCGGTGGCGGCGATGCGGTTGCCCAGCGATCCGGCCAGATGCGTCGAGAAGTAGCGCATCGAATGGCCGGTCAGGTGCTGGAACAGGTCGAGCCTCATGTCCACGCCGGTCGCCAGCACGGTCCGGCAGCCGAGCCAGCCGCCCAGCCGCCACAGCACGTTCTCCGCCGCGATGAAGCCCAGGAACAGGCCGAGCGGCGTCCAGACGTCCGCCGCCGCCCGGTCGGGGGAGGCCATGGCGTCGATCAGCAGCTTCATCCCGTACTGGACGGCGACCGCGCAGCCGGCGGCCGCCACGATCACCGAGAACAGCCCGCCGAAGGACCAGGGCCGCCGCCGGATGTAACGCAGCAGGAAACGGCCCGGACGGTCCGGGATGGCGTCCGTGTCGGAGCCGCTCATTGAGCCGCCTGGAATTCCGGCTGCCCGAATTCCCGTTGGCCGAGCAGGGCACCGATGCGGGCCTGCCCGCGCTTCAGGGCGGCGGCCAGCGGCTGGTGGAGGCAACGCCCGCCGTTTTCGTCGCACAGGCCGTAGAGACCGGTCTCGCAATGGCGATCGTTGGTCCAGCCGGGATAGTCGAGAATCGGGTAGAGGCAGAGTCCCTCCACCGGCACGCCGGCGCGCAGAGCCGTCACCACCTGCTCCGTCACATAGTCGAGCCAGGGCGCGCGGGCATCGCCCTCGGCCCCGGTTTCCGCCACCAGCACCGGGCGCCCGTAGCGCTCGTGCACCGCCCCCAGGATGTCGGCGAAGGGGCGGTAGCGCGGGTCGTCCCGCCCGATGGTGCCGCCCTTCAGGAACCACTGGTTGTCGGAATAGTAGTTGACCCCGATCACGTCCAGATACTCCGGCTTGCCGCCCAGCCCCGGCCAGGCATAGCCGCCGATCATGTCCCACGCCTCGTATTGGGCCAGCCGGGCGGCCTCGGCGGCTCCGGCGTCGCCCTTGCGGTCGGGGCGGGGCAGGACGTGGATGACCGGATCGACCTGCACGATGCGGGCGCGCGGATCGGCGGCGCGGATCGCGTCGATGGCCGCGATGCTGGCGCGGACAAGCTGATGCTTGAGTTCGAACCCGCGCCGCTCGGCCATCGGGTTGAAGCGCTTCATGTCGCCGCCGGCCCAGGCCCAGAAGGAGATTTCGTTGACCGGGCAGTAGGCGGGCGCCTCCACGCCCTCATCCCGCAGCAAGGCCGCGGTGGCTCCGGCGAAGCGGGCGAAGCGCTCCACAAAGGCGGGGCGCCAAATGTCGATGTCGTCCGGCCAGCCGTAGTGGCAGAGGTCCCAGATGACCTGGACCCCGGCTTCCCGCGCCGCCCGGACCATGGGGAGCAGGCTGGACCAGTCGTACCGGCCCGGCGCGGTCTCGATCCGGTGCCAGCGCACGCCGTCGCGCACGGTGCGCAGCCCATGGGCGGCCATGCGCCGGTAGTCCTCGGCGGCCAGCCGGTCGTGACCGGTCGCCGCGATCAGGTCCAGCCGGCGCCCGTCGTGCCGCCGGTGCGTCGAGCACTCGAAGCCGCCGAGGAAGACGCTGTCGAACAGGGTGGGGATGTGCATAGGGGTGCTCTGTGTTTTTGGGGCGTTTGGGATGTGCGGAGTCTTGCCCCCTCCCTAACCCTCCCCCCGCTCTCGGCGGACCGAAGGTCCGCCTGCCGCGTCAGCGCAAACCAAAGGTTTGCGCGAGAGCTTCGCAGGGGAGGGGATAACTCCCTCCCTTGCCGAAGGCGGGGGAGGGAAGGGGCCCACGAAGTGGGAAGGGTGGGGGCAAGTGCGATGACGCTCCCGCTAATCCCCCATCCCCGCGACCCGCACCTCCCGCTCCGCACCCAGCGAGCCGAAGGCCCGCGCAGCGGCGGCCAGACCGCGGCTCTGCTGCTCCTCCTTCTCGATGCGGGCGTAGACCGCCAGCGCCTGCGCCACCACCTGATCCATGTTGTAGTAGCGGTAGGTGCCCAGCCTGCCCAGGAAGATCACGTCCGGCGTGCCGTCCGCCAGCGCCTGGTACTTGCGGAACAGCTCCTGGTTCTCCGGGCGGGGGATCGGATAGTAGGGATCGCCCTGCGCGGACGGGTATTCGTAGGTGATGCTGGTCTTCGGATGCCGCTGCCCGGTCAGGTGCTTGTACTCGGTGACGCGGGTGTAGGGCACCCCCTCCGACGGTTCGTTTACCACGGCGACGGGCTGGAACCACTCCCGGTCCACCGTCTCGTGCCGGAAAGACAGGGAGCGGTAGGGCAGCTTGCCGAAGCGGTGGCCGAAATACTCGTCGATGGGGCCGGTGAAGACGATGCGGTCATAGGCGATCTCGTCCCGCACGTCGTCGAAATCGGTGTTCAGCATCACCTTGATGTTCGGGTGGTCGAGCATGCTCTCGAACATCCGCGTGTAGCCGTGCAGCGGCATCGCCTGGAAGCTGTCGGCGAAGTAGCGGTCGTCGTCGTTGGTCCGCGTCGGCACGCGGGCGGTGACGGCCTTGTCCAACTGCGACGGGTCCAGGCCCCACTGCTTGCGGGTGTAGCCGCGGAAGAATTTTTCGTACAGCTCCCGTCCGACCGCGCCGACCACCACGTCCTCCGACGTGCGGATGTCGGCCACCGGCTCGGACCGGCTCTTCAGGAAGGCGGCGACGCCGGCCTCGTCCAAGTCCAGGCCGTAGAGCCGGTTGACGGTGGTGCGGTTGATCGGAATGGGGACGAGTTGCTCGTCCACCCGCGCCAGCACCCGGTGCTCGTAGGGGCGCCACTTGGTGAAGCGGGACAGATAGTCCGCCACCTGCTGCGAATTGGTGTGGAAGATGTGCGGGCCGTAGCGGTGGATCAGCACGCCCGCGTCGTCGTAATGGTCGTAGGCGTTGCCGCCGATGTGCGGGCGCCGGTCGATCAGCAGGACGCGCTTGTTCAGCCCCGCCGCCAGACGTTCCGCCAGCACGCTGCCGGCGAAGCCCGCCCCGACGATCAGGTAATCGAAGCCGGACCTGCGGCCCGCCGCGCGCCCGTTGACGTGCTTGGCCGGATACCCGACCGGATGAATCGCCGGTGCCGGGCGATGGGCCGGAGGTGCGGCGCGCCCGCGCTGGCGGGCCTGATCCATCAGCGCCTTCATGCGGCCCTGGGTCTTGTCCCAGGACATGTCGCGCAGGACATGGTCCGCGGTGGCGCGCAGCCGATCCGGGTCCGCGGCGTCGGCCAGGGCGGCCTCGACGGCGGCGACGAAATCCTCGGGAGCGTCGGCGATGCGCACGACGCCGCTGCCGCCGTAGCCGCGCACCACGTCGGTGATGGAGGTGGAGACGACCGGGCGCCCGGCGGCGAGATACTCCGGCGTCTTGGTCGGGCTGATGAAGCGGGTGGACTCGTTGCGCGCGAAGGGCATCAGGGCGACGTCCCAGCCCGCCAGATAATGGGGCAGGTCGTCGTAGCTCTTCGGGCCGAGATAGTGGATGTTCGGGCGGCGGGGCAGGTCGGCCGGGTCGATCTTCACCACCGGGCCGACCAGCACGAACTGCCAGTCCGGCCGCGCCGCGGCGGCGGCGTCCAGCAGGGCGATGTCCAGCCGCTCGTCGATGACGCCGTAGAAGCCCAAGCGCGGGTGCGGGATGGCCGTCTGGTCGGCGGGTTCCTCCGCGATGCCGCGGGCGGCGGCGAAATGGGCGACGTCCACGCTGCTGGGAAAGGCGTGCGCGTTGGGATGCAGGCCGCGCTTGGCCTCGTACAGGCTGACGCCGCCGGTGAACACCACATCGGCCCGCGCCAGCAATTGCCGCTCGCGCTCGATCAGTTCCGGAGGCGCGCCGTGGAAGGCCGACAGCTCGTCCATGCAGTCGTAGACCACCAGCGCCCCGCGCAGATGGCCGGACAGGCCGAGGCTCATCGGTGTGTAGTACCAGAGGATCGGATCGGTCACGCCCTCCTCCGCCAGATGGCGGTCGAGCAGTTGGCGCTGCGCGGTTTCGGACTCCTGGCCATCCATGCCGGCGGGAAGGCGGGGGACCAGGACATGGACGCCCTCATCCTCGCGCACGTCCAGCCAGGGCTCCGGCGTGTCGTTGTGGATCGGCTCCTCGACGAACAGAACGCGGTGGTCGCGCGCGAACCGCGACATAAGATGTTGGGGGCGCTGATAAACAAAGCTCCAACGCAGGTGTGAAAAGCAGATCAGGGTTTGCCGGGGATGATCGGTGCTCGTGGAGCGTGGAGAGTCGGCGGTCTGGCTGGTTCTTTTTCGGTTTCTGCCGATAGGGAACTGATGTTGGCCGGCCCAACTCATGCTTCCGTCCTCTCTTCAGTGATGCTGCCGGGAGTTCGCCACGAATACATTGGATTTTTGCGGCGCAGCGGATTGACGTCGTAAACCGGAAACCAATAACGGGGTCATGCAGGGCGGGTTCCGTGACAGAAATGCGCTGCGCAAACGGTTCCCCGATTTCTCATGGCTAGTTCTTTTGCGGCGGGTTGGCCGTGGTAAGCGCTTCTTTCAGCGGGCGGGGGTGGTATCAAGGGAAGACTTGGCGTCGCCGAGCCTTTTCCGCGCACCCGTATTTGCCAATCAATACTACGATGTCTTCAACCCAGAGAGGTGGCAGTCCCGGTAATTTGATGCGCCATGCTGATTTTCAGTGCATAGTGCAGTCAAGGAGCCGGGGCAGTCTGGAAGGAGACAAGGGATGTGCCGAATTTTCGCCGGTCAGGACCCTGAACGCTTCCGCATGGTAACCCGGCGGGTTCGCCTTAGCGGTCATTCGACGAGCGTCTGCCTGGAGGCGGCCTTCTGGGGCACGCTGGAGGAAATCGCGGCGATGCAGGGTGTGTCGCTTGGGCGCTTCCTGTCAAAGTTGCACGATGAAGTCTTGGCGCGCGGGGTGGAGCGGCGCAACTTTGCCGGCCTGCTGCGCTGCGCCTGCCTGACCTATGCCCAGGAGGTCAAAGGCCACCGCCCCTGCGTGGAAGAGCTTGAGCGGGAGGCGCGCACCGATTTTGCCGCGGTGGCCGCCGCCGCCCTTCCGGCGGGAATTCCGGCCTCGGTGGCGGCCCCTGAAAAAGAACGCGAGACGGTGTGAGAGCAAAAGAAGGCCCCCCTCCTCCGTCCGGAAGAGAGGGGCTGATGAGAAACCGTTATCCCGAATACTGGGACAGGGCAGCGATCAGATCGCGTTCTTTGCCATCTGGCCGGCGATGTAGTCGGCCTGACGCAGCGCCAGCGCCACGATGGTCAGGGTCGGGTTCTCCGCCCCGCCGGTGGTGAACTGCGAGCCGTCGGACACGAACAGGTTCGCCACGTCGTGGGTCTGTCCCCACTTGTTCACCACGCCGTCGCGGGCATTCCCGCTCATCCGGTTGGTGCCCAGATTGTGGGTGGAGGGGTAGGGCGGCGTCGGGAACGTCCGGGTCGCACCCACGGATTCATACAGCGCCATGCCCTGCCGGTAGGCGTGCCGGCGCATGGCGGCGTCGTTGGGATGATCGTCGAAATGGACGTTCGGGACGGGCATCCCGTACTTGTCCTTCTTGTCGGCGTGCAGGGTGACGCGGTTGCTCTCCTGCGGCATGTCCTCCCCCACCAGCCACATGCCGGCCATATGGTCGTAGCCGTCGAGCGCGGAGGTGAATTCCCGCCCCCAGGCGCCGGGATCGAGGAAGGCCGCCATGAAGGGCAGGCCGAGCGACAAGGTTTCGATCTCGTACCCGCCGACGAAGCCGCGGTCGGGCTTGTTCTTCGCCTCGTCGCGGATGATCCCGGCCATGGTGGTTCCGCGGTGCATGCGCACCGGCTTCTCGAACACGCCGTAGACCGAGCCGGTCATGTGCCGCATGTAGTTCCGCCCCACCTGGCCGGAGGAGTTGGCGAGCCCGTCGGGGAACATGGAGGACGCGGAGTTCAGAAGCAGCCGGGGGCTTTCGATGGAGTTGCCGGCCACCGCGACGATGCGGGCCTTCTGGCGCTGGATCGCCCCGTCCTTGTCGGCGTAGACGACGCCGGTCACCTTGCCCTTCGCGTCATGTTCGATCTTCAGCACCTGGGCGTTGGCGCGGACCTCCAGCTTTCCGGTTTCCTCGCCCTTGGGAATCTCGGCGATCAGGGTGGACCATTTCGCCCCCGATTTGCAGCCCTGGAAGCAGAAGCCGATCTGCTGGCAGGCCCCCCTCCCGTCGCGGGGTTCGGAATTGATCGCCATGTTGCCGGTGTGGCACTCCG
Source organism: Roseomonas genomospecies 6 (assembly GCF_008365375.1). Classification (GTDB taxonomy): domain Bacteria; phylum Pseudomonadota; class Alphaproteobacteria; order Azospirillales; family Azospirillaceae; genus Azospirillum. Next base: position 39,728 of record NZ_QOKW01000025.1, read on the forward strand.
TGTAGCCCATCTTGTCGGCGCCGGCCTTCAGGACCTTGAAGTTGTTGTTGCCGGGCAGGCCGGGGATGCCGTTGGTGCGGGTGACGCCCATGCGGTCCTCCGCCATGGCGTACCAGGGCTCCAACTCCTCCAGCGTGATCGGCCAGTCCAGCAGGTTGGCGCCCGCGACCTCGCCGTAGGTGGTGAGGGTCTTGAACTCGTGCGGCTGGAAGCGCAGCGCGGCACCCGCCCAATGCACCGTGGAGCCGCCGACCGCCTTGACGATCCAGGCCGGCAGGCCCGGGAAGTCCCGCGCCACCCGCCAGCTTCCCGAGGTGGTGCGCGGGTCGAGCCAGGAGATCTGGGCGAAGCTTGCCCATTCGTCGTTCTGGAAATCCTCCATGTTGTGGCGTCCGCCGGCTTCCAGGATCACCGTCCTGATGCCCTTCAGCGCCAGTTGCGTGCCGAGCGTGCCGCCGCCCGCCCCGGAGCCCACGATCACCACGACGCCGTCGTCGTTCAGGTCGAATTTCGCTGCCATGGCTGAAGCATCCTTCCTGAGACGGTGGTCAGAGCCACTCGATGTCGTTGAATCCGCGGTCGATGTAGCCGCCCTTGGACGCGCTCTCGCCCTCGTAGCCGAAGAGGGGCCAGACCTCCTGGTTGTTGTAGAGGCCGGTCACCAGCCCGCCGCGCACCGCCTGGAAGAAGGGATCGTTCTCGATCTCGTGCAGCAGGCGGACCCGGTCGGCCTCCCAGCCGATGTCGGCGTAGGGCGCGTCGTGCTTGGCCTTGGCCAGCCGGTCGAGCTTCGCCATGCCGGCCTCGTACAGATCCTTCAAGGCGGCGTCGGCGGCGGCCTTCTCGTCCTGCGCCTTCATGGCGACGGCGTAGAAGCGGTCGGCCAGCCGGTCGTGCGGGTAGATGTCGCGCGACACCCGGATCAGCGAGCGCATGGTGTCCGGCGCCAGCGCCTTGGTCTCATAGCCCCAGGCTTCCCGCGGGCAGAGGATCGCCCCGCCCGACACCAGGATGGCGGCCGCCGTGGCGGCGGTGGCCGAGGCCGCCAGGAAGGCGCGCCGGTCCATGGTGGGTTTTGGGGCGGGCTTTGAGGCTGGGTTCGTCGAAGAAGGCATCGCTTCCTCCCATGACCATTATGATTCTTGATGATTCTTGTTTCGGGGTGGCCGCGTCAGCGGTAGCGGCCATGGCGCTGGAGGACCTCGATCTTGTAGCCGTCGGGGTCCTGGACGAAAAAGAAGCGGGCCATGAGCGCGCCGTCCCGCGCGAACTCCTTGATCGGGTTGGGGCCGTAGCCGAGCGCGGTGAAGCGCCGGTGCTCCCCGTCCAGATCGTCCACGCAGACGGCCAGATGGCCGTAGCCGTCGCCATGGGCGTAGGGTTCGGTGCGTCCGTGGTTGATGGTCAGCTCGATCTCGAAGTCGTTCTCGGCGTTGCGCAGATAGACCAGGGTGAAGCCGTCGAAGGCGTAGCGGTCGGCGCATTCCAGGCCGAACGCGCGGGCGTAGAAGTCCCGCGACCGCTCCTCGTCGAGGACCCGGATCATCATGTGGATGGCCTTGGCCATGGGGGCTGGCTCCGTTCCGGTGGGTGGCTCCAGCCTGAATGCTAGTCATGCTGATTGTTGGCGTGGCAGTAAGTATCTACTACAGGCCGGACGCGGAGGGGGTAGCCCGGACAGTGGTACTCTTCCCGTCTTTCGGGGGCACCCCGCGCGCCGCGATGGCGTATCCTGCGGCTCCCGGAAATGGAGGTTCCCGTGCGACACACGACTGGCCGAATCCTCGCCGCCGCTCTTCTCGCGACGCTGGCGGCCATGACGGCGACAACGGCGGCTCAGGCCGCTCCCCCCGCGTCGGACTGGCGCGGCTGGCTGTCCGGCAAGACGGACGGGCTGCGCGACGGGGCGGAGCGCGCGATCATCCTGGGCGGCGCCCTGCTGTATCAGAACCGGCACACGGCGGCGGGGCTGACGCTCGGTTGCTTGGCCGGTGGGGCGGTGGGGGCGACGGGAGCCGTCGCGGCGGGTGCTGCGACCGGTGGGGCGGCCCTGCCGGCGACCGGCCCGGCGACGGCGCTGGGCTGCGCGCTGGGCGCCGCCGCCGGAGCGGCGATGGGGCGCCCGCTCGATCATCCGATGGAATAGTCCCCTGCGCTCCGTGACGGGGAACCATCGCAGGCACCCTCAGTTTGCCTACGAATGGTGAGCGGGCACGCCCCTCACCGGTCGCAGCAAGGAGGATGGGGCATGGCGCGGCAGATCCCTCTCGATTCCGCGGGGCGTGCCGACGATCCGGGGCGGGACCGGGCGCGCGACGACGGCACCCATGAGATCGCTCCCGATCTGGCCTACCGCCGCCTCGCCATCGTCAATGTGGTCTTCGTCGGCGCGCCCGGAGCGGGCGACCGGCAGTGGGTGCTGATCGACGCCGGGGTCATGGGCACGGCGGGCCTCATCGCCAAGGCCGCGGAGGAACGGTTCGGGCCGGCCTCGCGCCCTGCGGCCATCGTCATGACCCACGGGCATTTCGATCATGTCGGCGCTCTGGAGGAACTGGCGGACCGTTGGGAGGCGCCGGTCTACGCCCATGGCCTGGAGCATCCCTATCTCGACGGCAGCGCCTCCTACCCGCCGCCCGATCCATCGGTGGGCGGCGGCCTGATGTCCCTGATGGCGCCCCTCTATCCCCGTGGGCCGGTGGACGTGAAGCGCTGGCTGCGCGGCCTTCCGGAGGATGGCGGCGTGCCGGGGATGCCCGGATGGCGCTGGCTCGCGACGCCGGGGCACAGCCCGGGTCACGTCTCCTTCTGGCGCGAGGCGGACCGGACCGTCATCGCGGGCGACGCCTTCATCACGACGCGTCAGGAATCGGCCTACGCCGTGGCCGTCCAGGACCCGGAGATGCACGGCCCACCCATGTACTACACGACGGATTGGGAAAAGGCGCGGGAGTCGGTGGCGCTTCTGGCGGGGCTCGAACCCGAACTTGCGGTGACGGGGCATGGTCCCGCCATGCGGGGGGCCGGGATGCGGGCGGCGCTCCACGACCTCGCCCGCGACTTCGACCGGATCGCCGTGCCGGAGCAGGGGAAATACGTCCGGAATCCCGCAAGGGCCGAGGACGGCAGCGCCTATCGGCAACCGTGAACGGTCCCTCCGGTTGCTGAAGACGCGCCGGAGGGGGTGGCGCAACAAAGCGGCATGGCGGCTGTTTCACCGGTTTGAGCCGAAGCCTTGACCGGGGGAGCGCCGCCATGGGTGCGCAGGGGGAACCGCAACGGGAACCACGCCCGGAGCTGGACGAGGACACCATCGCCTTCGCCGGGAAGCTGTTCCATTGGGCGCGGAGCGGCGGCACCGCCGAGCTGACGGAACTGCTGGAGATGGGCCTGCCGCCCAACCTGCGGAACGACAAGGGCGACAGCCTGCTGATGCTGGCCAGCTACCACGGCCATGCGGAGCTTGCCCGCGCCCTGATGCGCCATGGCGCCGATCCGGAGCTGGCGAACGATCGGGGCCAGACGCCCCTGGCCGCCGCCGCCTTCAAGGGGGACGGCGCGGTCCTGCGCGTTCTGCTGGAGGAGGGGGCGGCGGTGGACGGCTGCGGGCCGGACGGGCGGACGGCGCTGATGACCGCCGCCATGTTCGACCGGGTGGAGATGGTGGACTTCCTGCTCGCCAGCGGCGCCGACCCCGGCGCGCGGGACACGCGCGGCCTGACCGCCCGCGAGGCGGCGCTCGCCATGGGCGCCGCGAACGCCGCCGCCCGGTTGGGGGCCGGCGGGGAAGCCGCCTGAACCGGTCTCCGGTGGGGCGGACCCGTATTTCCCCGGTGCGACCGACGCATCCGTACCCGCGGCGGCGCGGGCGCGCTACACTGCGCGTCCCGAACCCCCGCCCGCGGGCCAGACACACGGACCGTCATGAGCGCCAGCCGCGACCTTTCCCCCTCCAGACTTCAGGAGACGCTGGCGCAGGCCGTCGTCCATCACCAGAACGGACGGCTGGCGGAGGCGCGTCCCCTCTATGAGCGGGTTCTGCGTCAAGCGCCGGACCAGAGCGACGCGCTGCATCTGCTGGGCCTTCTGAAGGCGCAGACCGGTGAGCCGGACGCCGGGATCGCGCTGATCCGCAAGGCCGTGGCGAAGGACGGCCGGCAGCCGGTCTTCCGCCTCAACCTGGGCCGCGTGCTGGAAGCGGTCGGGCTCTGGGCGGAGGCCGCGGACGCCTACGGCCACGCCGCCCGCCTCGCCCCGCTGGACCCCGGTCACCACCGGCTGGAGGCCAATGCCCAGACCAAGCTGGGACGGACGGAGGACGCGGCCCGCGCTTTCCGCCGCCTGCTGGCCCTGGCGCCGGAGGATGGGGAGGCCGCCAACGCGCTGGCCGACGCCCTGTACGACCTGGGGCGGCCCGGCCCGGCGGCGGATTGGTACGGACGGGCGCTGGCGCTCGGCCCCGGTCAGGTGCTCGCCGCCTACAACCAGGGGGCCGCGCTGCGCGACGCGGGGCGTCCGAGCGATGCGCTCGCCGCCTTCCGCCGGGCCGCCGGGCTGGCGCCGCTGCTGGTCCAGGCGCTGGAGCAGGTGGCCGGGCTGTCCCACGCGCTGGGCGACGGGGCGGGAACGGCGGAGGCGGGGCGACGTCTGATGGCGCTGGAGCCCGGCCACGCCGAAGGAGCGAAGATTCTGGGCGCGGCGCTGGCCGCCGTCGGACCCTGGCTGGAGGGGGCGGCGTGGCTGGAGCGGGCGTCGGTCCTGGCCCCGGCGCCCGACGCCCTGCTGGTGCTCGGCAACCTGTGGCAGGAGCGGGGGCATCCCGCGGAGGCCCCGCGCTGCTACCGACGCGCGCTGGCGCTGGCCCCGGATTCGGCGCAGGCGCTGACCGGGCTGGGCATGGCGCTGTCCGCCCTGGGACGGATGGAGGCGGCGGCGACCGCCGCCCGGCGCGCCGTCTTCATGGTGCCGGAGGAGGCGGGCCACGCCCTGAACGCCGGGTCTGTCCTCCACCGGGCGAAGCGCGGGGAGGAGGCGCGGGCCTGGTTCCGGCGCGCCGTGGCCTTGCAGCCCGACGGGGCCGCCGGCTGGACCAACCTCGGCACCCACGCCATCGAGGCCGGCGCCTTCGACGAGGCGGTCACGCTGCTGCGCCGGGCGCTGGCCCTGCGCGCGGCGGAGCGGGAGGCGTTGGCAAGCTCCAACCTCGGCGTCGCGCTGATGGCGCTGGGCCGCCATGGCGAGGCGGTGGCCGCCCTGCGCGCCGCCCTGGACCGCGCGCCGGAGGATGCGGAGGTGCGGTCCAACCTGCTGTTCTGCCTGTGCTTCGACGAGGCGGCGGACCTCGGCGCGGTGTTCGCGGAGCATCGGCGCTTCGAACAGGCGGTGATGCCGGTGCCGCCCGCCGCCCCGCGCTTTGCCCAGCATTTCGCCCAGCATTTCGGTGACACGGACCGCGACCCGGACCGCCGCCTGCGCGTCGGCTACCTGTCCCCGGATTTCCAGCGCTATCCGGGGCCGGGCTATCACTTCCTGCTGCCGCTGATCGAACGCCACGACCGGGCGGCGGTGGAGGTCACCTGCTATTACGCCGACCTGCCGAAGGACGCCGCGACGGCCCGCTTCGCGGCGCTGGCCGACCGCTGGCGCGACGTCGCCGCCATGCCGGACGGGGAGCTGGAACGCCTGATCCGCGCGGACGGGATCGACGTGCTGGTGGACTGCGGCGGGCACATGTCGCGCAACCGCATGCCGCTGTTCATCCGCCGCCCGGCGCCGGTCCAGGTCAGCCTGCCGCTCTACCCGAACACGACGGGTCTGACGGCGATGGACTACCAGTTCTCCGACCATCGCTTCGCCGCGGAGAGCGCCGACGCCCTTCATACGGAAAAGCTGATCCGCCTGCCGGGAAGCGTGCTCTGCTACCGCCCCGCGGAGTCCGCCGTCGCACCTCCCGCCCGCCCGCCGGTGGAGACGGCGGGGGTGTTCACCTTCGGCTCCTTCAACAACCTGACGAAGCTGAACGGCTCCACCCTGGCGCTGTGGGCGCGGGTGCTGGCGGCGGTGCCCGGCGCGCGGCTGATGCTGAAATGGCGGGGGCTGTCGGGTGGCGGGGTGGCGCGGCGGGTGCTGGACGCCTTCGCCGCCCATGGGGTGGAGGAATCGCGGCTGCTGCTGCGCGGCACGACCCCGGACCCTTATGAGGACTATGTGCGGCTGGACTGCGCGCTGGACCCCGTTTTTGCCAACGGCGGGACGACCACCTGCGACGCGCTGTGGATGGGGGTTCCCATGCTGTCCCTGGCGGGGGAGGCGATGATTTCCCGCTGGGGTGCCACCATGCTGGGCAGCGTCGGGCTGGACGCGCTGCTGGTGGAGCGGGAGGAGGATTATCTGTCGCTCGCCGTCCGGCTGGCCACCGACCGCGCCTTTCTGGAGGCGCAACGCGCCGGGCTGCGGGAGAGGATGGCACGCTCCCCCTTGATGGACGAGGCGGGCTACACTGCGGCGGTCGAGGCCGGCTACCGCATGGCGTGGCGGCGCTGGTGCGCCGGTCTGCCGCCCGCCCGCATCGACATGAGCGCGGCATGACGGACGCCGTGTTCGACCTTTCATCCGCTCGGCGCATCCTGGTGGTGAAGCTGGACGAGGTGGGGGACTTCGTGCTCGCCACGCCCTTCCTGCGCGGGCTGCGGGCCTCGGTTCCGCAAGCGCGCATCCTGCTGGCGGTGCGCCCCGCCGTGGCCGACCTCGCCGCGACCTGCCCGTATGTGGATGCGGTGGTGGCGCCGCACCCGAAGCCGGACGGCGGCATCGACCTGCGCGCCGTCACGCCGGGCGCCGCCGCGTCCTTCGCGGAGGCGTTCCGGGCCGGTTTCGACCTGACGCTGGTGCCGCGCTACGACTTCGACCGGCATGGCGCCACGGCGTTGGCCGCGAACAGCCGCGCCCGCGCCGTCCTGGGCTTCTCGGAGACGGTCACCCCCTGGAAGGCGTCGGGAAACGCGGGCTTCGACCGCGCCTACACCCACCCGCTGAGGCCCCCGCCGGGCCGCCACGAGGTGGAGCAGACCCTCGCCCTGCTGCGCTTCGCGGGCGGCGTTCCGGACGATGCCGGGGTGGAGGTGCACCTGACGGCGGAGGACCGGGCGGAGGCCGCCCGCCTGCTGTCCGGCGCGGCGGGGGAGCGCGTGATCGCCGTGGCGCCGGGCGCCGCCGCCTCGCGCCGCGAATACCCGCCGGACCGGCTGGCGGCGGTGGTCGCCATGGTGGCCGGAGCGCTCGGCGCGCGGGTGGCGGTTCTCGGCACCGAACCGGAGCGGGGGGCCGCCGCCCTCATCGCCGCGGCCTTGCCGGGGCGGGTGACCGACCTCACCGGGCGGACCGGGCTGCGTCCGGCGGCGGCGGTGATCGAGCGGACGGCGGGGCTGATCGCCATGGATTCCGGTCCGGCCCATCTGGGAGCCGCCGTGGGCGTGCCGGTCGCCGTCTTCTCCTGCCATCCGGAGGGCGGAAACCCGAACCACTACCACGCGCCGGAGCGATTCCGCCCCTGGAGCCCGCGGGCGCTGGTGCTGCGGCCCGCCGGGGCATCGCCGCCCTGCCCGGCGGAAAGCTGCACGGCGGCCGAGGCGCACTGCATCGCGTCGATCCCTCCGGATCGGGCGGCGTCGCAAATCCTTGAACTGTTCAGCCGGTAAAGGCCCCCGTTCGACCGCACCCTCCCATCCCTGTGGCAGCCAAGCAACCTTTGGCGGTGCCGGGATGACGAAACCCAGCAAAAACGCCGCTTTCCGTTGTGTGGCGGGCCTGCATCACCCCCCGATATTTTGCGATATGGAAACCACGCCCCTGGCACGAACGGCCCGACAAACCGTATCTTATTCGCACTGCAACATCGGTCGGTTCGTGAGGGAACATGAAGTCGTTCTTGTCCTCGCTTCAGCGGGATTGGGCGTCCTGGAGCCCGGTCGAGCGCGTCGTCGCAGTCGGCTTCGTCACGGTGGCGCCGGTCGCTTCGGTGGCCTTTCTCCTCACCCTCTGACCGCACCCTCTCTGACCGCCGGCTTCCCTCGCCCGTCCATCCGGTGCGATACAGGAGGGGAAGGAACGGAGGAACCGTTCCGGCAGGAGAGGGATGAAGAACCATGGGCGATAAGGTTGCCATCATCACCGCGGGCGGCAGCGGCATGGGGGCCGCGGCGGCGCGGCGTCTGGCGGCGGACGGCTTCAAGGTCGCGGTGCTGTCCTCCTCGGGCAAGGGCGAGGCCCTGGCGGAGGAGCTGGGCGGGATCGGCGTGACCGGATCGAACCAGTCCGCCGAGGATCTGGAGCGTCTGGTGAACCGGACGATGGAGCGGTGGGGCCGCATCGACGCGCTGGTGAACAGCGCCGGCCACGGTCCCCGCAAGCCTCTGCTGGAGCTGACCGACGAGGACTGGCACAAGGGGATCGAGGTCTATTTCCTGAACGTGGTCCGCGCGGTGCGGTTGGTGACCCCGGTGATGGTGCGCCAAAAGGGCGGGTCGATCGTCAACATCTCCACCGCCTGGGCCTTCGAGCCGAGCCCGATGTTCCCGACCTCCGCCGTCGCGCGGGCCGGGCTGGCCTCCTTCACCAAGCTGTTCGCGGACCAGTACGCCGCCGACAATGTGCGGATGAACAACGTGCTGCCCGGCTGGATCGACAGCCTTCCGGCGACCGAGGAACGGCGCCGGGGCGTGCCGATGGGCCGCTACGGCAAAAGCGAGGAGATCGCGGCGACCGTCGCCTTCCTCGCCTCCGACGGGGCCGGCTACATCACCGGGCAGAACATCCGGGTGGACGGCGGCCTGTCCCGGTCCGTGTGAGCGGATTTTGAAAAGAACGGCGCGGGCGGGGTCCGGACCGGACCGCCGCCCGCGCCGCAGGGCGAAGCGGGGGACGCTTCAGCTCTTGTTGCCGACGATGCTCTGATACTGCTTCCAGATTTCCGGATAGCGCCGGACATACTCCTGGTTCACCTTCGTGGCGATCTCGCGGAACTTCGCCCGCTCGGTCTCCGGAGCCACGGCCAGCCGTCCGCCCTGGGCGATCATCTGGTCCATGGTCTTCTTGTCGGCGTCGATGGCGCGCTGCCACTGCTTGGCGACGATCTCGTTGGTGGTCGTCTCCACCACCTGCCGCAGGTCGTCGGGCAGGCCCTTCATCCACTTGTCGTCCACCAGGACCGAATAGGTCAGCAGGCTCATGCCCGGCACCAGGGAGGCCACCTTGGCGGCGTTCGTGCCGACCATCTCCCAGCCGCCGGCGGAGGTGTAGATTCCGTCGATGGCCCCCTGCATCAGGGCCGCCGCCATTTCGGAGGCGGGCATGGACACCGGGCTGGCCCCGAACTCGCGCATCAGCGATTGCAGGACGCGCCCGCCGGTCAGGCGGACCTTGCTGCCCTTCAGGTCGCCGATGGAGTCGACCTCCTTGTCCTTGAACAGGAAGATCAGGTCGGCGGTCCGCATCAGCCCCATGACGCGGATGCCCTTGTCGGCCACCAGCCCGGAGAGCAGCTTGGCGACCTCCTTGGCGGTTTCCGGCTTGGACATGGCCTCGTCGGTGACGGCGAAGGGCAGGTTCACCACGCCGTATTGCGGCGCGATGCTCTCAAGCTGCACGCTGACCGGCCAGACCATGTGCACGGCGCCGGAACCCAGCGCGGCGACGGCGTCCTTGTCCTTGTAGAGGGTGCCGGAATGGAAGACCTTCGGCTTGATGCGGCCCTGCGAGCGCTCCTCGATCATGGCCGCATACTCGTCCATCATCTTGGCGGTCCAGTGCGACGTCGCGATCTCGTCCGTCATCACCATTTCGATCGGCGCCGCCGTCTGCGCCCGGACCTGCTCCGGCGCTCCGGCGGCCAACCCGGCCACCGTCAACCCGATCAGCACCGTCCTTGCCACAAACGGTTTGAATCGTGACGGATCGAACATTGGCATCCCTCCCATGGCTGCGTTCGGACGCTTCTGGCCCGCTTGTCCGAACGATCATAGGGCAAAACAATGGGCGATGCCAACATTATTGTACGGACAACTCTACGCGATAGGGCCTATCACCTCCGACGTCACGCCGTCCGGCGCGACCACCACAGAACCGACGCCGCCCCGGCCAGCGGAAAGGCGGTCATCAGGGCGAAGGTCTCGCCGTAGCTGCCGACGCTGTTGAACAGGGTGGCGAACAGCGCCGGCCCGACGACCACGCCGGAGAAGGTGAACATCAACGCCCCGCCCGTCGCCGTGCTGGCCGTTCCCGGCGGGGCGACCCGCGCCACTTCCGCCAGGAACACGCCGTTCCAGCCGATGGCCGCCGTGCCGAACACCGTCAGGATGGCGAGCACCGCGGGCACCGGCCAGCTTGGCGCCAGGGTGGCGGTGGCGAGGGCGGCGGCGGCGGACAGGACCCCGATCCCGCCCAGGACGGCCACGCCGGAGCGCAGCCGGTCGGCCAACAGGCCCCAGCCGATGCGCGCCGCCGCCCCCGCCGCCTGCATCACCGACACGGCGAGACCGGCGGAGACGATGGACCAGTCCAGGTCATGGACCAGCATGTTCACCGTGAAGGCCATCAGCGAGAGCTGGATCGCCGAGAAGCAGAAGCCCATCAGCGCGAAGCCGCGCAGCGCCGGAACCCGCCAGACCAGCCGCGGCCCTTCCATCAGGTTGCCGCGGATCGGCAGGCCGGGGCTGCGGTCGTCGTCCCACATCCGGCGCCCCGGCGTGTAGATGACCAGCAGCAGCGCGAACATCCCGGCCACCGCCACCGCCGCCCCGCGCCATCCCGCCATTTCCCCGATTCCCGGCAGCAGCAGCCCGGCCAGCACGCCGGCCAGCGGCACGCCCGTCTGCTTCAGCGAGAAGACGAGGTTGCGCCGGGCCGGCGGGGTGAAGCGGTTCAGCAGGTGGGAGGAGGAGGGGTTGACCAGCCCATAACCGATGCCGATCAGCACCGACGCCAACGCGGCGACCCACAGCAGGCCGGTGGCGATGCCCAGGCACCCCACCATCCCCAGGGCCATGGCCAGGATGCCCACCGACCCGGCCCCCCAGCGCCGCACCACCAGCCCGGCGAAGGCCGAGACGAAGGCGGCGGCCCCATAGATGACGCTGATCTGGTAGCCGACCGCCTCCGACCCCACCCCCAGCGAGGCCGCGGCCAGCGGGGCCACGGTCGCCAGGGTCAGGACGGACAGGGTGGCGACGGTCTGCACGCTGGTGACTTCCGCCAATAAGAGCGGGAACGGGGCGGGCGGTGTTTCTTGCGTGGGCATGGGAGTCCGGACAAGTGGCGGGGGCGCGGCGCTGATGGGCAGGCGGTTGGACGGGCGATCCTGGGCAGGCGATTCCGGGCCTACAGCATTCCGGCGCGCCGGGCCAATGCCAGGATGCGATGGGACCCCTGCACCAGCGGGCGTTCGACCAGTTTGCCGTCCAGCGTGCAGACGCCGCCGCCCGCGGCCTCGAAGGCGGCGAGGACCCGCCCGGCCTGGACGACCGCCTCCGGCGACGGGGTGTAGGCGTCGTGGATGGCGGCGATCTGCTTGGGGTGGATGGCCGAACGCGCGGTGAAGCCATGCAGGACGCTGCGCGCCAGTTCCCGCCGGTAGCCCTCCTCGTCGTCCAGCGCGATCCAGGGCATGTCCAGCGCGTCCAGACCGAAGCGGGATGCTGCGTGCACGACGCGGCTGCGGGCGAACAGCAGCGGCTCCCACTCCAGCGGCACGCGCAGCTCCCCCGACAGGTCGGCCCCGCCGAACATCAGGAAGGACAGGCGGGGGGAGGCCGCGGCGATCGCCATGACGTTCTCCAGGCCGGCGGCGCTCTCGATCAGCGCGCCGAGCGTGCCGGGGAGGCCCTGCTCGTCCAGAAGGCCGGCGGCCAGCCGCACATCCTCCGCCCCGTCCACCTTCGGCAGCAGGATGCCCGCCCAGCCCGGCGCCCCGCCGTCCGTCAGGGCCAGTATGTCCAAGAGGCCGGTGCGGCTGCGCAATGAATTGGTCCGAACGAAAACCGCCGGGCCGGACTCCGTCGGGCGTTCGCGCAGGAAGGCGCAGACGGCGGCGCGGGCGCCGTCCTTGTCGGCGGGGGCCACCGCGTCCTCCAGATCGATGATCACCGCGTCGGCACCCGCCGCCAGCGCCTTGGCGAAACGATCCGGGCGGGCGCCGGGAACGAACAGGTAGGAACGGTGGGCGGAGGCCGGTGCGGGGGCCGGAGCGGGGGATTGCGGATTGTTGGCCATGAAAACGCTTTCCAAGGTTGGAGGGGCGTGTTATTTGTACGTACAACATGCTATCACAGACTTGGATCATGTCACCCTGAAATGATCCGGTCCACCGCCGATCCCCTTCGATCCGCAGACAAGAGATGCCCGCCCATGCCTGACATTCTGGAACCGCGGACCATCGTCGCCGACCTGGGCCGCTACCTCGAGGACTTCACCGTCGGCGACGTCTACGAACACCGCCCCGGCCGGACGATCACCGAAGCGGACAACATCCAGTTCAGCCTGCTGACGATGAACCGCCACCCCATGCACTGCGACCACGCCTTCGCCGAAAAGTCGGAGTTCGGCAAGCCGCTGGTCAACAGCGGGCTGACGCTGGCCATCGTGCTGGGCATGACGGTGGACGACGTCTCCTACAAGTCCGTCGCCAATCTCGGCTGGAAGGAGATCAAGCTGGTCGCCCCGGTCTTCCCCGGCGACACGGTCTACGCGCGCTCCAAGGTGCTGGACGTGCGCGAATCCAGGAAGCGTCCGACCCAGGGCATCGTGACCACCTACACCGAGGGCTACAAGGCTGACGGCACGGTCTTCCTGACCTTCGAACGGGCCAGCCTCGTGCCCAAGCGGGGTCACGGCATCGGCGACTGATCCGGACAATTCGAGAAGAACAAAAGGGAGGACCCATGCCCGCCACCGATCCCACGACGGAATCCATTGCCGCCACGTTGGCCGCCTTCGTCGCCGATACCCCCGACGACGCCATCCCGGAAGAGGTCCGCAGCCGCGCGCCGCACCACATGCTGGACGCGGTCGGCATCGCGCTCGCCTCGACCCGCTACGACTTCGCCCACAAGACGCTGACCGCCCTGCGCGGGCTGGCGGGGGAGGGGCCGGTGCCGGTGATCGGCATGCCCGCCTCGCTGCCCGCCCGCGACGCGGCGACGGTCAACGGGCTGCTCTGCCACGGTCTCGACTACGACGACACGCACATCGGCGGCGTCATCCACCCGACCGCCAGCGTGCTTCCCGCCGTTCTGTCGGCGGCGGCGATGACCGGTGCGGACGGGCGGTCGGTGGTCAGCGCCTATGTGCTGGGGGTGGAGGCGGCGGCCCGGCTCGGCTCGGTGGCTCGCGGCGGCTTCCACCAGGTGGGCTTCCACCCCACGGGCATGATCGGCGTGTTCGGCTGTGCGCTGGCCGCGGGGCGGCTGCTCGGCCTGACCCGCGCGCAACTGGCCGCCGCCCAGGGCATCGCCCTGTCGATGGCGAGCGGCAGCCTGGAATTCCTGGAGGACGGCGCCTGGAACAAGCGGCTGCATCCCGGCTGGGCGGCGGCGGCGGGCATCACCGCGGCGGCGCTGGCCCGCGAGGGCTTCGTCGGCGTCACCCGCCCCTACGAGGGCCGCTTCGGCCTGTTCAACGCCTATCTCGGCAAGGAGGCCGGGCGCGCCGAGCTTGGCATCGCCACCGCCGGCCTCGGCGAGACGTGGGAGTTGATGGCGACGGCGATCAAGCCCTATCCGGCCTGCCACTTCACCCACGCCTGCGTGGACGCGGCACTGGCCTTGCGCCGGGACGGGCTGGACGTCGCCCGCATCCGCCGGATCGAGGCGCTGGTCCCCGAACAGGTCGTCAAGACCGTCTGCGAGCCGGAGGCCAACAAGAAGCGCCCCGCCAACTCCTACGACGCGCAGTTCAGCGTGCCCTTCCTGGTCGCCGCCGCGCTGGTACGCGGGCGCCTGACCCTGGCGGAGTTGGAGAACGACGCGCTGGGCGACGCGGCGATCCTCGACGTGGCGTCGAAGGTGTCCTACCGCCACGACCCGGACTCGCCCTTCCCGAAGGCCTATTCGGGCGAGCTGGTCGTCACGCTCGACGACGGGCGGGAGCTGCGCCACCGCGAGCACATCAACCGCGGCGCCGCCGACCGCCCGCTGTCCAACGCCGACATCGTGGACAAGTACCGCGGCAACGCCGCCATGGCCGTCCACGAGACCGCCGCCTCCCGCATCGAGGACGCCGTCCTCGGCCTCGACCAAGCCCCGCGCGCGGCGGACTCCCTGTCCGTCCTGTCGCCGTCCGTCCGCTGACCATCCTATCCGGGGAAGCTGCCCATGAGCGCCACCACTGCCACCATGACCGACGCGGAACGCGACGAGCAGGAACGCCTGATCCTCGACAGCGTGGACCGTTTCCTCGACCGCCACGTCAAGCCGGTCGCCCTGAAACTGGAGCACGACGACATCTACCCCGACGAGATCGTCGAGCGGATGAAGGAACTCGGCCTGTTCGGGGCCACGATCCCGGAGGAGTATGGCGGGCTGGGCCTGCGCCCCTCCACCTACGCCAAGATGATCGAGCGGATCTCGACGGTCTGGATGTCCCTGACCGGCATCATGAACTCGCACCTCATCATGGCCTTCATCGTCAACAAGACGGGAACGGAGGAGCAGAAGGCCGCCTTCCTGCCGCGCTTCGCCACCGGCGAGCTGCGCGGCGGCCTCGCTCTGACGGAGCCGGACTGCGGAACCGACCTTCAGGCCATCCGCACGGTGGCGCGGCGCGACGGCGACGATTACGTCATCAACGGCTCGAAGACCTGGATCACCAACGGCATCCAGGGAAGCTGCTTTGCCCTGCTGGTCAAGACCGACCCCACCGCGCAGCCCCGCCACAAGGGCATGTCGATGGTCCTGGCCGAGAAGGGGCCGGGCTTCACGGTCAGCCGCAAGCTGGAGAAGCTGGGCTACAAGGGCATCGATTCCGCCGAGCTGGTCTTCGAGGACTACCGCGTCCCGGCGGACCGGCTGATCGGCGGGGTGGAGGGCCGCGGCATGGCCTGCGCCATCTCCGGCCTGGAGCTTGGCCGCGTCAACGTGGCGGCGCGCGGCGTCGGCGTGGCCCAGGCGGCGCTGGACGAGTCCGTGAAGTACAGCCAGCAGCGCAAGACCTTCGGCAAGCCGATCCACGAGCATCAGGCGGTGGCGATGAAGCTGGCCGACATGGCGACCCGCGTGTCGGCGGCGCGGCTTCTGGTCCAGCAGGCGGCCAACGCGCTCGACCGCGGCGAACGCTGCGACTACGAGGCCGGCATGGCCAAGCTGTTCGCGTCGGAGGCGGCGGTGGAGAACGCCATGGACGCCATGCGCATCCACGGCGGCTACGGCTATTCCAAGGAGTTCGTGGTGGAGCGTCTCTACCGCGACGCCCCCCTGCTGTGCATCGGCGAGGGCACCAACGAGATCCAGCGCATCATCATCGCCAAGCGGCTGATCGAGCAGAATCCGGTGTGAGGGGGCGTTCCTGAACTGGGCCCCCCTCCCGGCCTCCCCCCACTTCGCGGGGGGAGGAGTTAAGCCCTCCCCCGCCGAAGGTGGGGGAGGGTTGGGTGGGGGCCCGACGCAACCACGCCCACTCCCCACACCCCGCACACCCCACCAGGGAGACACCGCGTGCTACCCCTCGAAGGCGTTACCGTCATCGCCGTGGAGCAATACGGCGCCGGCCCGTTCGGCACCATGCTTCTGGCCGACCTCGGGGCCGAGGTCATCAAGGTCGAGAATCCCGCCGAGGGCGGGGAGATCGGCCGCCATGTCGGCCCCCATTACTTCGGCCCCGGCAACAGCCATTTCTACCAGTCCTTCAACCGCAACAAGCGCAGCATCACCCTGAACCTGAAGCACCCCGAAGGCATGGCGGTGCTGCACGAGCTGGTGCGCCACGCCGACGCCGTGCTGGACAATCTGCGCGGCGACCTGCCGGACAAGCTGGGACTGACCTACGAGCATCTGAAGGCCGTCAACCCGAAGATCGTCTGCGCCCATCTGTCCGCCTACGGGCGGCAGGGGCCGCGGCGGGCATGGCCGGGCTACGACTATCTGATGCAGGCGGAGGCCGGCTACCTGTCGGTGACCGGCGAGCCGGACGGCCCGCCCGCCCGCTTCGGCATGTCGGTGGTGGACATGATGACCGGCCTGATGACCGTCTTCGGCCTCGTCTCCGGCGTGGTCGGGGCGCGGGCCAGCGGCCAGGGCACGGACGTGGACGTCAGCCTGTTCGACACGGCGCTGCACAACATGACCTATCTCGCCACATGGTACCTGAACGGCGGTCACAACCAGGGGCGGGAGCCGCGCTCCGCGCACCCCTCTCTGACCCCGTCGCAGCTTTACCGGACGCGGGACGGCTGGCTTTTCATCATGTGCAACAAGGAGAAGTTCTGGCCGGTGCTCTGCGACCGGATCGGCAAGCCCGAATGGGCGGAGGACCCGCGCTTTCGCAGCTTCAAGGACCGGCTGGCCAACCGCGAGGCGCTGACCGTCCTGCTGGACGAGGCGCTGAGCCACCGCACCACGGCGGAGTGGGTGGAGATCCTCGGCGGCGCGGTTCCCGCCGCTCCGGTCCTCGACATCGCCCAGGCGCTGGAGAATCCCTTCGTCCGCGAGAGCGACCGGGTGGCCGACTTCACCGGTCCGGACGGAACGGACGCGGTGCGGATGCTGACCGGGCCGGTGCGCATCGGCGGCGAGACGCTTCCCACCCGCCCCGCCCCGGCTCTGGGCGCCGACACGGAGGATGTGCTCGGCCGCATCGGCATCGGGCCGGAGCGCATCGCCGCCCTGCGGGAACAGGGGGCGCTGTGAAGACCGCCGTTCGCCAGACCACCGCCCGCCCGTCCGCCCCGGAGGGGCCGCGCTTCCAGGAAATCCTGGAGGCGCTGCGCGCCGACATCACGGACGGGCGGATCGGGATCGGCGAACGGCTGCCGACCGAGCAGGAACTCTGCCTGCGCTTCTCCGCCAGCCGCTACACGGTGCGGGAGGCGTTGCGCCGGCTTCAGGATCTCGGCCTGATCGCGCGCCGCCAGGGCTCAGGGTCGGTGGTGACCGCCGCCCGGCCCGACGGGCGGTTCCACAACGCGCTGTCCAGCCTCGCGGAGATCGGGCAGTACGCCTCCTCCACCCGGCTGGAGGTGCTGGCGGTGGAAAAGATCCTGGTGGAAGGGCGGACGGCGGAGCTGCTCCAGTCGCCGCCCGACACGCCCTGGGTCCGGGTCGTGGCGCTGCGCCGCCAGCCGGGGGAGCGGACGCCGCTCTGCTACACCGAGGTGTTCCTGCCCGCCGCCTTCGACGACGTGGCTCAGGCCATCGGGACCTTTCCGGTCGCCGTCTACGCCGTTCTGGAAAACCGGTACGGCCTGCGGATCGAGGAGGTGGTGCAGTCCATCGAGGCCACCTCGGCGGACGCCAATCTGGCCTCGCGCCTGTCGGTGGAGGTCGGCACCCCGATCCTGGTCGTGATCCGGCATTATCTGGATGCCGAAGGAAAAGTGCTGGAGGTGGCGGTCAACAGCCACGCCGCCGGGCGATACCGCTATGAAATGACGCTTCAACGCTCCGGATGAGACACGGGGGCCGCCAAAGGCCCCACCCGCGGAGAACGGCCGGAAGAGCCGCGCGGGAGCAGCACCGGAAGGGAGGGAAGGAATGACGGAACACTCCATCGGGGACAGCGCCGCCTGCGCGCGGACCCTGGCCGCGCTCCAGGGGGTGGCCCTGGACGATGCGGACGCCGCCCTGTGCGGGCGCCTGCTGGCCGCCGTGCCGGGCATCCTGGCGGCGGCGCATCCCGGCGGCCCGCTGTTCGACGTGCCGCCGAACGCCCACACGGCGCTGATCGCCGGGGAGCGGGCATGACCGATCCCGCCACGCTGACCCTGACGGAGGCCGCAAGGGCGGTCCGCGACGGCGCCCTGCGCGCGGAGGCCCTGGCGGACGCCTGCCTGGACCGCGTCGCCCGGCTGAACCCCACCCTCAACGCCTTCCTCTCGGTCGAGGCGGAGGAGGCGCTGGCCGCCGCCCGCCGAGCCGATGCCGAGATTCGGGCCGGGCGGCTGCGCGGGCCGCTGCACGGCGTGCCTCTGGCCCACAAGGACATGTTCCACCGCGCCGGGAAGCCCTGCACCTGCGGCTCCCCGATCCGCCGCGGCTTCCGCCCGGAGCGGACGGCCACGGTGCTGGAGCGGCTGGACGCGGCGGGGGCGGTGACTCTCGGCACGCTGCACATGGCCGAATTCGCCATGGGGCCGACCGGGCACAACGCCCATCTCGGGCGCTGCCGCAACCCCTGGGACCCCGACCGCATCACCGGCGGCTCCTCCTCCGGGTCCGGCGCTGCGGTGGCGGCGAGGCTGGCTTTCGGTTCGCTGGGGTCGGACACCGGCGGATCGGTGCGGCTTCCCGCGGCGCTCTGCGGCGTGGTCGGGCTGAAGCCGACGCAGGGGGCGACGCCGATGGACGGCGTGATGCCGCTGTCGGAAAGCCTGGACTGCGTCGGCCCGCTGGCCCGCAGCGCGGAGGACGCGGCGACGCTGTTCTCGCTCATCACCGGGCGGACGGACGCCGCGGAGGGGATCGGCCAGGGGGTGGAGGGCCTGCGGCTGGGCATCCCGAACCGGTTCTACTGCGACGGGCTGGACCCCGCCGTGGCCGCCGCGCTGGAACAGGCGCGGGCGGTGCTGGAGCGGGCGGGCGCCCGCTTCGTGGAGGTGGACATCCCCGACCACGAACCCTACGGCGACCTCGCCAACCTCGTCTTCACGCCGGAGGCGGCGGCCATCCATGCGCCCTGGCTGCGCGAGCGTCCGCAGGATTACGGCCCGCAGGTGCGCGCCCGCCTGCTGCAGGGGCTGATGGTGCCGGCGGCCACCTACCTCCAGGCGAAGCAGCTCCGGGCGCTTCACCTCCGGGCGATGATCGACGGCCCCTTCACCCAATGCGACGCGCTGTTCGTTCCCGCCCTGCGGAGCCGCGTGCCGACCGCCGCGCAGACCGATGTGGGGGCCGGGCCGGCGATGGCGGCGGTGGTCGCCGGGGTGGCGGCGCTGACCCGCCCGGTCTCCTATCTGGGCCTGCCGGCGCT
This sequence comes from Roseomonas genomospecies 6, assembly GCF_008365375.1. Lineage (GTDB taxonomy): Bacteria > Pseudomonadota > Alphaproteobacteria > Azospirillales > Azospirillaceae > Azospirillum. The sequence continues at coordinate 58,898 of NZ_QOKW01000025.1, forward strand.
CGTCACGCCCGCGGGCTTCGACCCGGACGGGATGCCGGTGGCACTCCAGCTCATCGGGCGCCCGCACGCGGAGGCCACGCTTCTGCGCATCGCCGACGCCCATGAACGCGCCGCCGGATGGCTGCGCCGCGTCCCCAAGACACAGGTCTTCTCGTGAAGGGAGTTCCGCCCATGCCGGGAACCGATACATTGACCTCCGCGCCTCCGCACGGCCATGCCGCCGCTGCCGACGCGCGGCCGGCAGCCGCTTCGCCGCCGGGCCGCGGCCTGCCGGTCTGGTGGAGCTTCATCGAGGACCGCATCCTCCTGAACGTCGCGACCATTCTGATGATGGCGGCGATCGGCTTCATGTTCTACGAGGCGGCCAGCCGCTCCCTCCTGTCGGAAAGCCATTGGTGGGCGGAGGAACTGGTCCGCTTCCTGGTGGTGTGGAGCGTGCTGCTGTCGCTGGGCGTCGGCACGCGCCACGGCCACTACATCCGCATGGACCTGCTGCTCAACCTGATGCCGCGCCGGGCGCGGCTGGCGCTCGCCTGGCTGAACAGCCTGATCGGGCTGGCCTTCAGCGTCCTTCTGGTCATCGCCGGCGTGCAGGAGGTCTCGCACCTTCAGGCCGTGGGCATGTTCACGGAATCCAACCTCGACCTGCCCCTGTGGCTGGTGCGGCTGGTGCTGCCGCTGGGCGGGGTGCTGTACGGCTTCGCCTTTCTCGGCAACATCGTCCTGCTGCTGCGCGGCCACGACCCCGACCCGCCCGCCGAAGGCGAGAACCTGTAGGCGCCGGCCATAAAAGGGCCAAAAAAGGGCCAGAAAAGGGGAGAGGAGACACCATGACCACCGTCATCGCCGTCGTCAGCCTGCTGTTCTTCGTGGCCGCGGGCGTGCACATCGCCCTGGCGCTGGGCGTCATCGCGGTCGGGCTGCTGACCTTCAACTTCAACATCCCGGTCGTCCTGGTCGCGCAGATGGCCTGGGATTCCGTCGACAAATACGCGCTGGTCTGCATTCCGTTCTTCATCTTCGCGGGCAACCTGATGTCGCGCGGCAACCTCGCGCTGGTCATCCTGGAACTGGTCGGCACGCTGATCCGCTACTTCCGCGGCGGCATCGCCCTGGCGCTCGCCATGTCCAGCGTGTTCTTCGCGGCGGTCAACGGGTCGTCGGTGGCCTGCGCCGTGGCGCTCGGCCCGGCGGCGGTGAAGCTGATGCCGAACGAGGGCTATCCGCCCCGCTTCGCCGCTTCGCTGGTCGCGGTCTGCGGCACGCTGGGGCTGATGATCCCGCCGTCGCTGACCTTCATCCTGATCGGCTCCATCGTCGGGCTGCCGATCACCGACCTGTTCATCGCCGGCATCGTGCCCGGCCTGTTCGAGGCGCTGCTGCTCGGCATCACCACGCTGATCGTCAGCCGGGTCAAGGGCTACGGCCATGTCGGGGAGCGACCGGACTGGAAGGGCTTCGGCCAGCGCCTGCCGGGTGCGGCCGGAGCGCTGATGATGCCGGTGCTCATCATCGGCACGATCTACATGGGCTGGTTCACCCCGACGGAGGTGTCGGCGCTGGCCGCCGTCTACGCGGTGGTCCTGGTGACGCTGGTCTACCGCACGGCCAACCTCGTCGCGGTGTGGGAGACGGCGCGGGAGTCGGTGCTCCAGACCGTGATGATCTACGGCGTGCTGCTGGGGTCCGGCCTGCTGACGGCGGTGCTGACCCGCCTCGGCCTGTCCGCCGAACTGACCGCGATGCTGAAGGACGCGCAGGTCTCCCCCTTCGAGTTCCTGCTGGCCGTCAACCTGCTGCTGCTCGTCATCGGCATGTTCCTGGACGGCGTGTCGATGATCGTCCTGCTGTCGCCGATCCTGTTCCCGATGGCGCAGGCGGTGGGGGTGAACCCGATCCATTTCGCCGTCATCATGACCGCGCTGGTGGAGGTGGCGACCCTGACGCCGCCGGTCGGCCTGAACCTGTTCGTGATGAGCCGCATCACCAAGATGCCGCTCCATTCCATCGTGAAGGGCGTGCTGCCCTTCTACGGAATGCGGCTGGTCGCGCTGGTCGCCATCAACGCTTTCCCGGCCCTGTCGCTGGTCCTGCTGACGTAGTCTGCGTTCGCACGCCGGTTGCATCGGCGCGCCGGCTCGTCCATCTTCCGGCATCATGGGGGACGCGATGTCGGAAGAAGCGGACGGCGTGAGGGAAGGCGGCGGCGAAAGCGCAGCGGAGAGGGCGGAAACCCCGCTCTACCAGGAGATCGTCCGCACCCTGCTGGAGGAGATCGACGCCGGCGCCTACGCCGTCGGCGACCGCCTGCCGACCGAGCAGGAACTGTGCAGCCGCTTCGCCGTCAGCCGCCACACGGTGCGCGAGGCGCTGCGCCGGCTTCAGGAGATGGGCTACATCCTGCGCCGGCAGGGATCGGGATCGGTCCTGGCGGCGCGCCGCGCGGACGGACGCTTCGTCAACTCCATCAGCACCCTGGACGAGCTGGTCCAGTACGCCACCTCGACCCGCCTGGAAATCCTTTCGGTGGACCGCATCATCGTGGAGGAGGAACTGGCGGGCCGGCTGGGCTGCCGTCCCGAGACGCAGTGGTTCCGCGTCAGCGCGCTGCGCCGCACCCGCGAAACGTCGGAGCCCTTCTCCTACGTCGAGGTCTACATCGACGCGGCCTATTCCGACGTGGTGCGCAACCTGGACGTCGTGCAGTACGCCATCTACACGGTGCTGGAGCAGCGCTACGGCGTCCGCATCGCCGAGGTGATGCAGGACATCGAGGCCGCCCCGGCCAGCCTGAACGTCGCCTCGCGCCTGCATGTCCCGCCGCAGTCGCCGATCCTCGTCATCACCCGGCGTTATTTCACCGAGGACGGACGTCTGGTGGAGATCGCCGTCAACACCCATCCCGGCGCCGGCTTCCGCTACACCATGACGCTCCAGCGGCGCTGAGGGGCCGGGCCGCTACGGGCGCCGCCGGAAGGGCCGCGGCCATCGGAACGGCGTTCCGCGCGGGTCGAGGCCCTCGCGCAGGCTCTCGGCCAGCAGGTTGATGGAAAGCGCGATGGCGGCGACGGTGACCGTCGTCGCGGCGATCAGGTGCGGGGCGCCGCGCAGGTCGGCCAGACCGTCGCGGATCAGGGTGCCCAGCGACACCGACGGCTCCTGGATGCCCAGACCCAGGCCGCTCAGCGTGGCCTCCGCCACCATGACGGGACCGATGGACAGGGCGGCGCGGATGGCGACCGGCCCGGCGATCGCCGGAAGGAAATGATGGAGGACCGTGTGCAGCGGCCCCGCGCCGAGGGCGGCGGCGGCGGCCACATGCTCGGCGGTGCGGTTCGACAGGGTCAGCGCCCGGCACCAGCGGACATGCGAGGGCCACGCCGCGAAGGCGAGCGTCAGCACCACGGCATCCGTGCCCGGCCCCAGAAGCGCCGAGGCGACAATGGCGAGCGACAGTTCGGGAAAGCCGTGAAGCAGATCGGCCAGCCGCAGAACCGCCGCGTCCACCCGCCCGCCGATCCAGCCCGCCACCCCGCCCAGCGCGAAGCCGAGCCCCACGGCAAGGCCGAGCGCCAGCCCGGCGATGGCGAAGGAGGTTCCCGTCCCGGCGATCAGCCGCGCCGCGACGTCGCGGCCCAGCCCGTCGCACCCCAGCGGGTGGGCGGCGGACGGCCCGGCCCAGGCCCGCCCGAGATCCATGGCGGACGGATCGAGCGGAAGCAGAAGCGCGGCCAGGGCCAGCGCAGCCGCCAGCGCCGCCGCGAGCAGAAGGCCGGCGCGCCCGGCAAGGGAGCGCGCCATGGTCACGGCGCCTTCCCGCCGTCGCGCAGCCGTGGGTCGGCGAGGCCGATCAGCAGTTCGGCGGTCAGGCTGACGGCGACCTGCATCAGGACGAAGACCAGGACCGCGGCGCCGGCCACCGGGTGATCGCGCGCCAGCACCGCCTGGACGGTCAGCCGCCCGATCCCCGGCAGGGCGAAGACGGCCTCGACCGCCGCCGTTGTGGTGAGGATCGTGCCGGTCACCGATCCGATCCCCGCCGTCAGCGGCACCAGCGCGTTCGGCAGGGCGTGGCGCATCAGAACGGCGGCCCGCCCGAGCCCCTTTGCCTGCGCGGTGCGGATGAAATCGCGCCCCAGCACGTCCGTCACCAGCGTATGCGTCAGGCGGGCGACGATCGCCGCCGCCGGCAGGGCCAGCGCCGCGACGGCCCATGGCGCCGTGCCCGAGCCGGCCAGCATCAGCCACGTCGCCAGCGCCAGCGGCGGCACGGACAAGGCCAGCACCGATCCGATGGTGAGGGCCGTGCCCGGCCACGACCGCCGTCCGCCGGCCGCGGCGAGACCCAGGGCGAGGCCGGCGGGCAAGGCCAGCGCGGCGGCGCCCGCCAGCAGACCCAGCGTCACCGGCAGGGCCTCGCCCACAAGCTCCGTCACCGGCACGCCGCCGTAGCGCAGAGACTGGCCGAGGTCGCCCCGCAGCAGGGCAAGGGCGTAGGACAGGAATTGAGCGGCCAACGGCCGGTCCAGACCGGCGTCCTCGCGCAGCCGACGGACCATCTCGGGGTCCGCGGCCCCACCGTCCACCATCAGCATGACCGGATCGCCCGGCAACGCGCGGGACGCCAGAAAGCTCGCCAGCACGGCGGCCCCGCACAGGATCAGCAGCCCCGGCAGGCGCCGGACCAACCGCCAGGGCAGGCGGCGCCGAGAGGGAGGGCGCCCGGTGACCCCGCGTCCCGTCACGGCAGCCGGGTGGAGCGGTAGTCCGGTGTGCCGTCGGGCCGGATCACCATCCCCGTCACGCCCGGGCGGACCAGCGCGACGAACTGCGGCACCGGCAGGGGCACGGCCACAGCCTCCTCCCGCAACAGGTCTTCGGCCTCGCGGTAGAGCGCGCCGCGGGCGGCGGGATCGGCGAGGCCGCGCGCCCGGTCCATCAGCCGGTCGAAATCCGCGTTGTGCCAGCGGCTGCGGTTGGTCGGGCTGGCGCTGTGCCACTGGCTGGCGAGCTGGTCCACGGGATCGGGGAAGTCCGCCGTCCAGCCGTTGATGAACAATGCCTCGCGCCCCTCGTTGATCGCCGCCACGTAGACGGCGCGCTCCTGAATCCGCACGCCGACCGGTATCCCCAGCACCGCGCCGAGCTGGGCCGCGACGTAGGTCGCCTCCTCCCGCACGTTGGGGGCGCCGGCGATCTGGAGCGGTGGCAGGCCGCGCCCGTCGGCGTAGCCGGCCTCGGCCAGCAGAGCCTTGGCCCGGTTCGGATCGGCCCGGTTCGGATCGCCCCGGTTCGGATCGTCAGGCGCCGGCGTCGGCGCGTCGGGACGGTAGCCGCCCAGGCCGGGCGTGACGAAGCCGTTCGCCAGCACGGCCCGCCCGGCGTACAGACCGTCCAGGGTGGCCGCCCGGTCGAGCGCGTGCCGCATCGCTTCGCGCACGCGGCGGTCGCGGAAGGGCGGGTACAAGCTCTGGTTCAGGGCGAGGTAGCGCACCTGCGCGCGGGCGAAGGCCCGGACCTGCCCGTCGTAGCGGGGCTGGCGCACCACCGTGCGCACGACGTTCTCGGGAAGCGGTGCTACGTCGAGATCCTTGGCGTCATAGCGCGCCAGCAGCGTGTTGGCATCGGGCAGAACCGCCAGCGAGACCCCGTCCACGGCGGGGGCGCCGCCCCAGTAGCCGGCGTGCGCCTCCAGACGCACCGAATCGCCCCGCCGCCAGGACAGAAGGCGGAAGGGGCCGGTGCCGCCGGACGCCCGCTCGTGCCACGCGGCCCCGAACTCGGCCTCCATCCCGCGGTCGACGAACAGGAACGGGTAGAGCGGGAACAGCGCGTCGGGTTCGGTCAGCCGCACCACGACGGTGTGGGGATCGGGAATGGACACGCCGGCCAGCGATGCGGCGTCCCCCTTCTGCAACGCCGCGGCCCCCTCGATTCCACGCAGATAGAAGGCGCTGTAGCCGGGCTGCGGCTTGCGCGTCAGGTGGCGTTCCCAGGTCCACAGGACGTCGGCGGCGGTGAATTCCCGTCCCGAATGGAAGCGCACGCCCGGACGCAGGGTGAAGCGCCAGGTCCTTCCGCCGTCCGGCGTCTCCCAGCCGGTGGCCAGCGCCGGAACGGCGTTGCCCCCGGCGTCCATGGCGGTGAAGCCCTCATAGACCTGCCGCAGGACCCCCGCGGTAACCAGACCGGGAAAGACGAACGGGTCGATGGTCGTCAGGTCGTCGGACAGGCTGGCCCGCAGGGTTCCCGCCTTCGCCGGAAGCGCGACGCCGCCCGCACCGGCACCGATGGCGGCCAGAAGAATCAGGAGCAGGCGCAGGAGCGTGGACAGGGACATGGGCGGAACGTCGCGGCTCGTGGACCGGTGGCGGGACAACCGGACGCGCCCGTCTCCTTCGCGGCTTCAAGCCAGGGCGGAGCCGGAGCGGCGCCGGACGTCCGACATATGTATGCACAAGCGTGCGGCCATATCCAGATATTCACGCGCCCGGTGTCGTGGCGGGCAGGATAACCGGATTCCGTCAGATGCGCGACCCGAAATGCCAGCAGATCATCGTCACCTGACGCACGATTCCCGCTGGTTGCGCAGTCCGGTCTTGCCCAGGATGGAGGAGACCTGGTTGTAGACGGTGCGCCGTTCCACCCCGCGGTCCTCGGCGATCTCGTCCACGCTCCGCCCGGAACAGAGGGCCAGCGCGATCTCGGCTTCCGAGGTGGTGATCTGGAGCAGGTCGGAGACGGCGCGCGCCGACACGGTGGGCAGCGCGTCGGGATCGACGAGGGTCAGCAGAAGGATGCCGTCCATCGGGCCGTTGCCTCCGACGCTCGGGGCCGGCGGTTCCGACAGGGTGGCGAAATAGGGCGCGGGCTGGTCCATGCGCGACACGCGCAGCGTGACCGGTGTGCGGGTGCGGCGGCGGAAGAATCCGGCGGCCCGCTTGGTCAGCTCCGCCTGCTCGGCGGGCGCGTCCGGGATGCACAGCCGACCGCCCAGGACGGCCAGCCCATCCCCCCGCGACACGATGGAGACGAAGGACCGGTTGCCGTCGATGACCTGACAGCGCGGCGTCAGCAACGCCGCCGGGTAGGGCAGCGCGTCAAGAAGCCGCACGACGAAAGAGGGCTGGTTCGGCTGCGGCAGAACGCCGCTGTTCAGGGAAAGAAGGCTGTCGAAGCCGCCCCGGAAACTGTCCATCACGTTGTTGGTCACGTCGCGGCGGATCTGGTACCACCAGCCGTCCGTGTCATCCAGCCTCTCGTAGGTGATCTGGATGATCCGCCCGTCGGAATGCAGCGTGAAGGACTGCCAGAACCGGTTGAACCGGCGCACGTCCTCGGCATAGCCGATCCACCGCTCCGGGTCGGAATAGATAGCGTCCGACCGGAACTTCTTGTGCTTGACGCATTCCCACACGATGTCCCGGAACGTGACGGAGTTCGAGAAATCGATGAAGGGATAGATCGTCTTCTGCTTGTCGTTGGTCGCCAGCAGCGTGTCGCTCTTGTCGAAGACGGTCAGAGCGGCGTTCATGTCCCTGGCGCGGCTGGAAAGATCTTGGAACAACTCAGACATCAATCCCTCCCTCCCGATACCAGGGTTGACGGGCCGCTCCCCCTGACGGCGGCCGGAACGGTCCATCAGGGGGGCGGCTGCGGGACGGCCCGCCGCTCCATCGAATTTAGCAACAAGCAGGCCGCATTATGCAACGGTCAATACGATGGTATGACGATCAGGCCGCCTCGACCGTGAGATAGCAGGCGGCGAGTTCCTCCGCCGGGACCTCCACGCCGAGCGTCGCACGGAAGGCGTCCTGGGTGTTGGCGACGGCCTTTTCCCAGGTCTTGGCGTCCGGGGCGTCCGGGTGATGGTGGACCCGGCCGCCGACGAGCCGCATCATGTCCGCCTCGTAGCGGTCCATGAACAGGATGTGCTCGTGCCACGCCGCATCCGCCGCCTTCGTCGGCACCAGGATCAGGTTCGGCTTCGCCGCCACCACGACCAGGAACTGGCGGTAGGCCTCGACCGACTCCGTGGCCTGCTCCGACGTGTAGCCGGCCATTTCGAGCCGCTTGTTGATGAAGGAGAGGTCGAGGTTCGCCGGCTGGACGGTCGAGGCGTGTTCGCGGTTGTCGTTCATGCTGAATGATCCTTTTCGGAAGGGGATGTGTTTCACTTCAAACGTCTCTGCCCGAAGAGGCCGGCCCGTGGTCCGCGGCGAAACGGCGGTCACCGGGAAGCGGGGCCGAATTCAAGCGGGAGAGGTCCTGACCGGCGGCGTCCGGCATGATCCGGCCACCGCCATGGGCAAACCGCCAAGGCTGCATTCGCGTGCGCAGCGCACCCCGTAAGCTTTTGCAACAGGCCCGCCATGCGCCCCTCCTGCATACCCGGGTGTATCATAGTGATGGTTGTGGAGCCGCTCAAGCGGATATCGCGTATTTGTAATTAATCAGGTCGGCTACGGCTCCCTTGAATGGCATACGTATGTAACGTGCGCCGTATCAGTTGTCGTTCTTCGGTGTGAAACATTGCGGCCGGTTGATTTGTTTCCGTCGCCGTCCGCAAAAAAAGGTCGATGATTTCCGTTTAAGGTTGCAGAGATGCTTCACCGAGCCCTGCCTTCGGGTGTGATGTCTTCAGGGAAGCTCTTTTTCCTTGCCGCTGCTCCAGGCTCCGCCCGCAAAGGCTTCGCGGCGGGTCAGGGCAGCAGGATGGCCGATTGCCACTGTTGCAGGAACCGCTCCCGCTTCAGCCGGTCCAGGAAGACCAACAGGGCCGGGCTGAGCGCGATGGGGTGCAGCGGCGCCGCCGTGCTGGAGCGCAGGCCCGACGCCGACGCCTCCCGCTTGATGCCGGAAGAGATGGCGTAGAGGGCGGAACGGTCGGCCACCACCTCCTGGCCGCGCGGCGACAGCAGATAGTCGATGAACTGGCCGGCGAGCTGCGGGCGGGAAGCGGTGCCGGGGATCACCGCCACGCGGGAGATGACCAGCGTGTAGTCCTCCGGCACCACGATGCCGATGGGCGCTCCCGCCGCGGCCCGCGCCCGCGCGTAGGAGCCGAGAACGTTGTAGGCAATCAGCACCTCCCCCCGCTCCACCATGTCGAGGATCTCGCCGGAACAGCAGGCCAGCCGCGCGTGGGCGTTGCCCATCATCGCCACCAGTTGCCAGTACTGGCCGAAGAGCAGAGCGTCGTGGGCGGCCAGCAGATAGCCGATGCCGCTGGCGGCCGTGTCGTAGGTGGCGACCCGCCGGCTGAAGCGCGCCGGATCGTCCCGCAGCAGGCGGATCAGGGCGGGGCGGGTGCGCGGGGCCTGATCGGCGGCCAGAAGGTCGCGGTTGTAGGCGATCACCGCCGGCTCGAAGGTGAAGCCGAACGCCTCGTCCCGCCAGTTGGCCCAGTCCGGCAGCGCGTCCGTCAGGGCGGAGCGGTGGGGCTGGGTGTAGCCGTCGTTGACCAGCTTCACCTGAAGGTCGGAGGCGGAGCTGATGAGCAGATCGGGCTTCTCCGCCGCGGGCTGCCGGATGGCCTCGGCGTAGAGGTCGGCGGTGTCCATGTCCTTGTACTCGACCGTGACGTCCGGGCGGAGTTGCTGGAAGTCGAGGACCAGCGGCTCGATGGCCTGCCGGTCGGTGGCCGAATGGATGCGCAGCCGCTCCCGCTCGCCGCCGGGAGCCGGGTAGGTGATCACTTGCGCCGCCTGCGCCCAGGGTGCCCACAGCAGGGCGAACAGGACCAGCAGGGGCAGCAGGGTCCGGCCCGCGCCTCCCCCCGCCACGGCGGCGGCGCTCTCGGCCACCGGAAAGTCGATGCGCGCGATCAGCCCGCCGCCGGGGCGGTCGAGCAGGGCGAAGTCCGCCCCGTGCGCCTCCACCACCGACGTCACGATGGCCAGCCCCAGACCGCTGCCCGCCACCCCCGCGGCGGAACTGCCGCGCCCGAACCGTTCCAGCACGCGGCGCTTCTCCGCGTCCGGCACGCCGGGGCCGCGGTCGGCGATCTCCACGCGCAGGCCGCGCCCGTCCGGCAGGGGCGCCAGCGTCAGGTCGATGGGGCCGGACGGGCCGGCGTACTTCACCGCGTTGTCGAGCAGGTTGGTCAGCGCCTCGCGCAGGCTGATGGCGTCGCCGGGGACGGTGGCCGGCTCCGCCGCGCGGTCGATGTCCAGGCGGATCGGCGTGTCGCCGGCCACCGCCCGGGCGCGCTGGAACACCTGCTCCAGAAGGGCGCCGAGATCGACGTCCTCCGGCTTCAGCGCCTCGCTGCGGTGGATCACCATGGCGTGGTTGAGAAGCTGGCTGGTGAGCTGGCTGGCTTCGACCGCGTTGCGGTGCACGCGCTGGGCGATGCGGTGCAGGGCGTCGGGATCGTCCTCGTCGATGGCGAGTTCGGCCTGAAGGCGCAGGCTGGCCAGCGGCGTGCGGATCTGGTGGGCGGCGTCCGCCAGGAAGGTCTGCATGGTGTCGAGATTGGCCTTGAGCCGCGCCATGAGCTGGTTGATCGCCTGGACGAGCTGCGACACCTCCTGCGGCGGCGGCATGGCGATGGGGGAGAAGTCGTGGGGCTGCCGCTCGCGGATCATCCGCTCCAGCGACCCCAGCGGGGCCAGCGCCTGCCGCACGCCGAACCAGATCAGCCCACCCGCCGCGACGACGGTGAAGGCGATGGGAAGGAAGGCGTTCGCCAGGATGTCGCGGGCCAGCGCCCCGCGCTCCTCCCGCGTCTGGGCGACGGCGATGGTGACCCAGCCGCCAAGCTCCGGCTGCGCCGCGAAGCGCTTCAGGACGGCGACCCGCACCGGCATGCCGCGGAAGACGGCGTTCCCGAACCGGGTGGCATCGTCGCTTCCGGTCCTCGCCGCCGTCACCGGCAGGTCGTGGTAGCCGGTGACCAGTTCGCCGTCCGGCGCGGTGATCCGGTAGAACACGCGGTCGCGCCGGGCCTGGGCCAGGATGCCCAGCGAGGAATAGGGCAGGTCGACGGAAAAGCGCCCGTCCTCCACCCGCACCGTGTCGGAGATCGACAGGGCCGACGCCATCAGCAGCCGGTCGAAGGCGGCGTCGGCGGCGCGCTGGGCGTAGGCGCTGACGAACAGGAACAGGCCGGCGGTCAGGACGGCGAGCACGCCGAGCAGCCGGATGAACAGCCGCCGCCGCAGCGAGAACCCCTCAGCCTTCGGCACACACTTCCGCCACATAACCCAGCCCCCGAACCGTCCGGATCTCCACCGACGCGCCCTCCAGCTTGCGCCGGAGGCGGGAGACATACAACTCGATGGCGTTCAGCGCGGTGGGCTGGTCCAGGCTGAACAGCCGGTCCATCAGATCCTCCTTCGACAGAACGGTGTTCAGGTTGCTGAGGAACAGCTCCAGCAGCCGGAACTCGCGGCCCCCCAGATCGACGGGCCGTCCATCGACCAGCACCTTCTTGGCCGCGGAATCGAAGACCAGATTGCCGAACTGCGTCCGCGAGGAGGCGAGCCCGTGCGAGCGGCGCAGCAGGGCGCGGCAGCGGGCCTCCAGCTCCCGCAGGTCGAAGGGCTTCACGATGAAGTCGTCGGCGCCGAGGTCGAGCAGATCGATCCGCACATTCACCTGAGACCGGGCGGTCATCACCAGCACCGGCGTGGCGTCCCGGCGCTGGCGCAGGCGGTTCAGCAGCGTCTGCCCGTCCACCCCCGGCAGCATGATGTCGAGCAGGACGAGCTGGTACGCCTCCTGGCGCAGCAGCTCCTCCGCCTCATCCCCGGTCGGCGCCCAATCGACGGCGTAGCCCAGCTTGCGCAGCCGGTGGACGATGGCGTCGGCCAGATCCTCGGTGTCCTCGATGACGAGTATGCGCATGGTCCGTCTCCCGGTGCCGGGGCACCGTAATGCACAAATCAGTGCGCCATGAAGATGGGAATGGCGGGCGGTTCGCGCAGCACGTCCAGCGTCACGCCGCCCCACACCCGTTCCCGCACGCGGCTGTGGCCGTAGGCGCCCATCACCAGCAGATCGCAGCCGGCCTCCACCGCCGTATCCTGCAAGGCCCGCCCGACGGCGCGGCCCGACGCCGCGACCTTGCGGATGGATGCCGCGACACCGTGCAGGGCGAGGTAGGCCGACAGGCGGTCGGGGTCTGCGGCTCGCCCGGGATCGGCGACCTCCGCCGACAGGACGACCACCTTGCCGGCCCGTTGCAGAAGGGGCAGCGCCGCGGCGACCGCCCGCGAGGCCGCCGCCCCGCCGTCCCAGGCAACGGCGACCGCGGAGCCGACCGACGCCGGTTCGGTTGCCGGAGCCAGCAGCAGCGGGCGGCCCGAGCCGAACAGGGTGGCCTCGATGGCCGGACCCATGGCGTTGGTGCCGTCGGAGGTCTGGGCGATCACCACCAGATCGGCGAGCCGCGCCTCCTCCGCCAGGGTTTCGGCCAGCGGGCCGGTCGCCTGCTGCCAGGAGGCGGACAAGCCGTCCGCATCCTCGCCGCCGCCAGCCAGGCTGTCCGCCTCCGCGGCGCCGAAGCGGGTGCGGAATTCCTCGAACAGGTCGTGGGCAGCCCCGACCACCCGCGCCTGATCCTCCTGTCCGATGCGGATGAGCTGCTCGACCAGCGCCTTGGGAATGGCGGCGCTTTCGACCGAGGTGCGGATCTCGACCTGCGGCATGACGCTCAACCCTTCCACATGGGCGCGGAAGCGGTCGGCGAGCAGAAAGGCCGTGGCGATGGCGCGGTGGTCCAGCGGGCGGCCGGTCAGGGGGACGAGTATCTTCTTGATCATCGCAAGCGCTCCGTCACGATAGGCCGGTGGTGTGCATCAGGACTTCGTTGCTGCCGCGCCAGATCATGTCGAGCGCCACATAGGTGATGATGAGGAGACCGACCCAGCCGACCCAGCGGTGCTTGTGCAGGACATGCGCGATCATGTTGGCCGCGGCCCCCATCAGCACCACGGACAACAGCAGGCCGATGACCAGGATGGTCGGGTGATCCTTGGCGGCACCGGCCACCGCCAGCACGTTGTCGAGCGACATCGACACGTCCGCCACGATGATCTGCCACACCGCCGCGCCGAAGGTGGTCGTCGCCACCGCCGCGCCGACCGCGGCGTCCCCGGGCCCCGTCGCCGCCAGCGCCTCGTCGGGGGCCACCTCGTCCGCCCCGTGGGAGCGCAGCTCGCGGAACATCTTCCAGCAGACCCACAGCAGCAGGATGCCGCCGGCCAGGGTCAGGCCGATGATGGCGAGAAGCTGGGTGGTGATGAGGGCGAAGAAGATGCGCAGCAGGATCGCCGCGCCGATGCCCCAGAAGATCACCTTGCGGCGCTGCTCCAGGGGCACCGCGGCGGCGGCCATGCCGACCACGATGGCGTTGTCGCCGGCCAGAACGAGGTCGATGGCGATGACCTGTCCCAAAGCGGCGAGCTGGGACCAGAGATCGACGCTTTCCATGGAAATGTCCTTCGAGGGATGGAGGTCTTACGTCGCGGGATGGGTGCCCGACGGCGACGAGCGGCCGGTGTCGCCGCCCGTGCTCTTCCGGTGGCGCAGGACCAACGGGCCGATCACCAGCAGGGCGGCGATGATGAGCAGGACCGCCGAGATCGGGTGGGTCAGGAAGACCGACGGGTCGCCCTGGCTGATCGCCAGCGCGCGGCGGAACTGCTGTTCGGCCAGCGGCCCCAGGATCAGCCCGACCACGCAGGGCGCCACCGGCACGTTCAGCACCCGCATGCCGAAGCCGACCAGCCCGATCACCCACAGGATGATCAGATCGACGATGTTGTTGTTCAGCGTGTAGGCGCCCAGCGACGAGAATACCAGGATGCCGGCGTACAGCCAGGGCCGGGGGATCAGCAGCAGCTTCACCCAGAAGCCGACCAGCGGCAGGTTCAGCACCAGCAGGAGCACGTTGCCGATGTAGAGGCTGGCGATCATGCCCCAGACCAGTTCCGGGTTGTTGTCGAACAGCGTCGGGCCGGGTTGCAGGCCGTATTGCTGGAAGGCGGCCAGCATGATGGCGGCGGTCGCCGAGGTCGGCAGGCCGAGCGCCAGCAGCGGCGCCAGAACGCCCGCGGCGGAGGCGTTGTTGGCGGCCTCCGGACCGGCGACGGCCTCGATGGCGCCCTTGCCGAACTCCTCCGGCTTCTTCGCCAGACGCTTTTCCACCAGATAGGACAGGAAGGTCGGGATCTCGCTGCCGCCCGCCGGCAGGGTGCCGATGGGGAAGCCCAGCAAGGTGCCGCGCAGCCACGGCTTCCAGGACCGGCTCCAGTCCTCGCGGCTCATCCATTTGGAGCCCTTGAGCGCGTAGATCTCCTCCGTCTCGAAGCGGTGGCGGGAGGCGACGTAGAGAGTCTCGCCGACCGCGAACAGGCCGACCGCGACCACCACCGTGTCGATGCCGTCCAGCAGTTCCGGAACGCCGAAGGCCAGACGCGCCTGACCGGTCTGCATGTCGATGCCGACCAGACCCAGCGCCAGCCCCAGGAACAGGCTCGCCAGACCGCGCGCCAGCGAGCTTCCCAGGACGGCGGTGACGGTGGTCAGTGCCAGAACCATCAGCGCGAAATACTCCGCCGGGCCGAACAGCAGAGCCAGCTTGACCATCAGCGGGGCGACGAAGGTCAGCGCCGCGGTGGCGATGGTGCCGGCGATGAAGGACCCGATGGCGGCGGTGGCGAGCGCCTGGGCGCCGCGCCCCTGGCGGGCCATGGCGTGGCCGTCGATGGCGGTGACGATGCTGCCGGACTCGCCCGGCGCGTTCAGAAGAATCGAAGTCGTCGAGCCGCCGTACATCGCGCCGTAATAGATGCCGGCGAACATGATGAAGGCGGAGGTCGGCTCCAGCCCGTAGGTGACCGGCAGCAGCAGCGCCACGGTCAGCGCCGGGCCGATGCCGGGCAGCACGCCGACTGCGGTGCCCACCGTCACGCCGACCGCCGACCACAGGAGATTGTAGGGTGTCAGCGCCACGAGGAAGCCGTGGCCCAGGGCGGCAAGGGTTTCCATTGTGCAGTTTCCTTCCCGAAGCGGGGCTTATTCGGCGTCGGCTGACGTGAGCCGTTCGACGATGCTGCCCTCGGGCAGGTTCAGGCCGAGCCCGTAATTGAAGGTCACGAAGGTGAAGGCGGCGAGAGCGAGGCCGATGGCCAGATTGACCGCGAGCCGCCTCCCCCCGAAGGCGCGGGCGACCGCGGCGAACAGGATGGTGGTGGAGGGTATCCAGCCCAGCGTCTCCAGCAGCAGGAACTGGGCGGCCAGACCCGCCGCGACCAGCGCCACCGCCCAGAGGTCCAGTTCCAGCCCTTCCGCATGGGCGACCGCCCCGGTGAAGGCTTCGCGCAGCAGGGACAAGCCGACCAGGGCGAGGCCGCCCGAGATCAGATAGGGAAACAGGGCGGGGCCGACCACCGCCCGGCCGACGGAGGGGGTCAGCATGGTTTCGACCGCGATCAGGCCCCCGAGCGCGATCAGCCCGCCGCCAAGCACCGCCTCTCCGGCGCGCATGCTTCGACCGGTGGTCATCGGTTCATCCTCCCAAAGTGTTTTCTTATGAACCGGCGGGCGTGGCGCCGTAGACCCGCCCGCCGGGCACCCTCACTTCACCAGACCGAGATCCTTCAGCGTGCCTTCGATCTGCGTGCGCTCCTGCTTCAGGAAGGCGGCGAACTCGGCGGAGGGCTGGTAGAGGTCGATCCAGCCGCGCTGCTTCACGGCCTGCTTCCACTCGTCGCTGGCGACGGCCTTGGCGACGGCCTCCTGGAGTTCCTTCAGCTCCGCCGGCTTGGCGGAGGACTGGGCGAAGACGCCGCGCCAGTTCACGAACTCCAGGTCGATGCCCTGCTCCTTCATGGTCGGCGTGTCGGAGCCCGGCAGGCGCTGCGGGGCGGAGACGGCGATGGCGCGCAGCTTGCCCGCCTGGAACTGCGGGGCGAACTCGCTGTAACCGCCCATGCCGAGCGTAACGTGGCCGCCGAGCGCGGAGGCCAGAAGCTCGCCGCCGCCCGCGGTGGCGACGTAGTTGACCTTGTTCGGATCGACGCCGACCGCCTTGGCGATCAGGCCCGCCAGGATCTGGTCGCTGCCGCCCGCCGAGCCGCCGCCCCAGGACACCGAGCCGGGGTCCGCCTTGAACTTCCGGATCAGGTCGTCGAAGGTCTTGATGGGCGACTCCGGGGGAACGACGATGGCGGTGTATTCGCCGGTCAGCCGGGCCAGAGGGGTCACCTGATCGAGCGTCACCGCCGATTTGTTGGTGACGATGGCGCCCAGCATGATCTGGCCGCCGACCAGCACCGTCGGCGTGCGTTTCTTCGCGGTGACGAACTGGGCGAGGCCCACCGTGCCGCCGGCGCCGGGGATGTTCACGACCTGGATGTTGGAGGCCAGCTTCTGGTCCTGAAGAACCTGCTGGAGGGTGCGGGCGTGCTGATCCCAACCGCCGCCGGGGCTGGCCGGGGCGATGATCTCCAGGCCCTTGATCTCGGCGAGCGACGGGGTGGCGGCGAGGGAGGCCGTGGCGAGCACGGCGGCGGTCAGGACGCCCTTCACGGCGCCCGGCATGCGGATGGACATGGCGTTTCGCTCCATGGATGTGTTTATCGTTGCGGCAATCACGGCTTGACGAGGCCGAGGTCCGTCAGGACGCCTTCGATCCGCGTCCGCTCGTCCTTGATGAAGGCGGCGAACTGGTCGGGCGGCAGGTAGAGGTCGATCCAGCCGCGCTCCGCGGCGATGCGCTTCCAGTCGTCGGTGCGGACCATGGCGCCGACCGCGTCGTCCAGGACCTGCTTTTCCGACGCCTTAAGGTTGCCCGGCGCCATCACGGCGCGCCAGTTGACCAGTTCCACATCCACGCCCTGCTCCTTGAAGGTCGGGATGTCCACGCCGGGGACGCGCTGCGGGGCGGAGATCGCCAGCGCCCGCAGCTTCCCGGCCTGGAGCTGCGAGGCCATCTCGTTGTAGCCGCCGGTCGCCACGGTGATGTGGCCGCCGAGCACCGACGCCATCATCTCGCCGCCCGCACCGGCGGCGATGTAGTTCATCTTGGACACGTCGCCGCCGACCGCCTTGACCAGCAGGGCGTAGAGGATGTGGTCGGGGCTGCCGACCGCGAAGCCGCCCCAGGAGACGGAGCCGGGATCGGCCTTGAACTTCCTGACGAGGTCGTCGAGCGTCTTCAGCGGCGAATCCGCGGCCACGACGATGGGCTGGTATTCGCCGGTCAGCCGGGCCAGCGGAGTCACCTGATCGAGCGTCACCGGCGACTTGTTGATGAGGATCGCGCCGATCATTCCCAGGCCGGAAATCATCAGGCCGGGATTGCGCTTCTTGGCGGTGACGAACTGGCTGAGGCCGATGGTGCCGCCGGCGCCCGGGATGTTGACCACCTGGACGCTGGAGGCCAGCTTGTGGTCCTGAAGGACCTGCTGCATCGCGCGCGCATGCTGGTCGTACCCGCCACCGGCGTTGGCGGGGGCGATGATCTCCAGATTCTTGATCTCCGCGGACGCGGGTGCGGCGAACAGGGCGGCAGCGGCCAGCACGGCCGCCGCCAGCATCCCCTTGGCGGGGTTGCCGAGGCTCATGGTGTTTCCTCCGGATGGGCTTTTTGCTTTTTTGGCGTGGCGCTTGGCGCGCCTTACGGGGCCTTGGCGGTGGGCTGCCGCGGACGCGCCTCGTGGATGATGACGGAACCGCCGGCCCCCGCGCCGCAGGCGGCGCCATGGAAGGGCAGGGTCCGTTCATCCGCCGGTTCGGTCTTCGCCGTGGTGTCCGCCGGCTTCTTGGCTGCGGGTTCGATCGCCATGGTGGGCTTTCCAGGACGGTGGTTGGCTATTCCAACTGTTTAACAGGCGAACCTGTCATGAACCTGTCAGCCACCAGCCGGGCACGCAAAAATTCGGCGCCCCACCCCGAATGAGGCGGAGACCGGCCTTCGGCGGTTGTTCTCCCGTGAAGGTGAAGGTGAAGGTGAAGGTGAAGGTGAGGGGGGCCAACCTTGCCATACGCGCTGACATGAGGTCAGAGCGATGTCGGGAGCGCCGGTGGGGGAACGAGGGCTTGTCCTTTTCAGGCGAAGGATGACGCCGCCCTTACGGACCGGCCCTTCGGTCCACAGTCCCCCGATCCACAGTCTCCGCAACCCTCAATGCGCCTCGTCCCAGTTGCCGCCGATGCCGGCCTCCGCGACCAGAGGAACGCCGAGCGTGGCGGCTCCCTCCATAACCTCGCGCACCAGCTTGGCGGCGGCCTCGGCCTGATCCTCCGGGGCTTCGAACAGCAGTTCGTCGTGGACCTGAAGCAGCATCCGCACGTCGTCGAATCCGGCCTCCTTCAGGGCGTCGGGCACGCGGGCCATGGCGCGCTTCATGATGTCGGCGGCGGTGCCCTGGATCGGGGCGTTGATCGCCTGACGTTCCGCGAAGGCGCGGCGCGCCGCGTTCTTCTCGTGGATGCCGGGGATGTAGCAGCGCCGCCCGAACAGCGTCACCACATGGCCGTTCTGGCGGGCGAAGGCCTTGGTCCTTTCCATCCACACCTTCAGTTCGTGGAAGCGCTCGAAATAGGCCTTGATGAAGGCGTTTGCCTCGCCCGGCGCGATGCCGAGCTGGCGGCCCAGCCCGAAGCCGGAAATGCCGTAGATGATGCCGAAGTTGATCGCCTTGGCCTTGCGCCGGATTTCCGAGGTCATCTGGTCCAGCGGCACGCCGAAGACCTGGCTGGCCGTCGCCGCGTGAATGTCGATGCCGTCGCGGAACGCCTGTTTCAGGGCGGCGATGTCCGCCATCTCCGCGACCAGCCGCAATTCGATCTGCGAATAGTCGACGGAGATCAGCTTGTGCCCCGGCGCGGCGACGAAGGCGCGGCGGATCTTGCGGCCTTCCTCCGTGCGGACGGGGATGTTCTGCAGGTTCGGATCGGTCGAGGACAGGCGGCCCGTGTTGGTCGCCGCCATGGCGAAGGCGGTGTGCACCCGCTCCGTCCCCTCCACGATCTGGGCCTGGAGCGCGTCGGTGTAGGTGTTCTTCAGCTTCGCCAACTGCCGCCAGTCCAGCACGCGCTGGGCGATGACGTGGCCCTGCTCCGCCAGCTCCTCCAGCACGCTGGAGTCGGTGGAGTAGGCGCCGGTCTTGCCCTTCTTGCCGGTGCCGAGCTTCATCTCATCGAACAGGATTTCGCCGAGCTGCTTGGGCGAGCCGATGTTGAAGCTGCGCCCGGCGTGCCCGTGAACCTCCTTTTCGATCTCCGCCATGCGGACGGCGAGGTCTTGCGAGAGGCGGGCCAGCGCCGCCCGGTCCACCCGGATGCCGCAGGATTCCATATCGGCGATCACCGGGACCAGCGGGCGTTCCAGCGTCTCGTAGACGGTGACCATCCGGTCGTCCACCAGCCGCGGCTTCAGCACCCGCCACAGCCGCAGCGTGACGTCGGCGTCCTCCGCCGCGTAGGCAAGCGCCTTGTCCAGCGGCACGCGGTCGAAGGTGATCTGGCTCTTTCCGCTGCCGCAGACCTCCTTGAAGGGGATGGTCTTGTGGGCGAGATGCAGCTCCGCCAGCTCGTCCATGCCGTGGCCGTGGGCGCCGCCCTCCAGCACGTAGGAGATCAGCATGCTGTCGTCGATGGGCGACACGCGCACGCCGTGGCGGGCGAAAAGCTGATGGTCGAACTTGAAATTGTGCCCGATCTTCAGGATCGCCGGGTCCTCCAGCACCTCCCGCAGGGCCTTCAGCGCGTCCTCCGCCGGGATTTGCTTCGGCGTTTCCGGCGCCTCGAAGGACAGCTCCCCGCTGGCTGCGGCGTTGGGGGCCTGATGCGCCAGGGGGATGTAGCAGGCCAGCCCCGGCTCCGTCGCGAGCGAGATGCCGACCAGCGTCGCCGTGGCGGGGGTCAGCGAGTCGGTTTCCGTGTCCACGGCCAGGATGCCGGTGGCGCGGGCGCGTTCCAGCCAGACGGCCAGGGCGTCCAGGTCCTGCACCAGCTCGTACCGCTGCTCCACGTCGGTGGGCGGAGCGGGGCGGCTGCGCGGCGCGTTTGCGGGCTCCGCCGAAGCGGTTGGGACGTCCTTCACCGGAGCCGCGGACGGCGTGGAGGAGGGGAGCGCACCGTCGGCGATGGTGCCGTCCTTGCGCATTTCCGCCTCGACGCGGCTGACGATGGTGCGGAAGCCCTGGGCCCTCAGGAAGTCGATCAGCTTCTGGTGGTCGGGCTCGCGGACGCGCAGTTCCTCCAGCGGTTTCGGCGCCGGGGCGTGGTCGTCGAGCAGGACGAGGCGGCGGGAGATCCGCGCCTGTTCCGCGAAGTCGATCAGCTTCTGGCGGCGGGCCGGCTGCTTGATTTCCCCGGCGCGGGCCAGCAGCGACTCCAGGTCGCCGTATTCGGTGATGAGCTGCGCGGCGGTCTTCACGCCGATGCCCGGCACGCCCGGCACGTTGTCCACGCTGTCGCCGGCCAGAGCCTGCACGTCCACCACCTTGTCAGGGGCGACGCCGAACTTCTCGAACACCTCGTCGGGACCGATGGGCTTGTTCTTCAGCGGGTCGAGCATCCGCACGCCGGGGCGGACGAGCTGCATCATGTCCTTGTCGGACGACACGATGGTGACCTCGCGTCCGGCCTCGTTCGCCAGCCGCGCGTAGGTGGCGATCAGGTCGTCGGCCTCGTAGCCCTCCAACTCCAGGCAGGGCAGGCAAAAGGCCTCCGTCGCCTCGCGGATCAGGGCGAACTGGGGCTTCAGCTCCTCCGGCGGCTCGGGTCGGTGGGCCTTGTATTCGGGATAGAACTCGTTGCGGAAGTTCAGCCGCTTCGAATCGAAGACCACCGCCACGGCGGACGCCTTCAGATCGGCCAGCAGCTTCAGCAGCATGTTGGAGAAGCCCAGCACCGCGTTCACCGGCGTGCCGTCCGGACGGTTCAGCATCGGCAGCGCGTGGAAGGCCCGGAAGATGAAGCCCGACCCGTCCACCAGATACAGGCCGCTGCCGTCCCCGGCGGGTGCGGGGGCTTCGGTGACGGTCTGGAGCGTGTCGGTGGTCTTGTCGTCGGACATGGTGCGGCCTCTTCCCTTCGGGGCGATACCATGGCCGAAGGCGGCCCGAGAGTCGAGCCTGCCCGACGCCGCCGGAAGGCCAGCCGCGGAGAGCCGGAATCTCAGTCGCCGGTTTCGCTGTGCGGCGCGGCGACCGGCTTGGATTCGGGGGAGCCGCGTTCGCGCAGATAGATGCCGAGCACGACCAGCACGCCCATGGACAGGAACTCACTCTGCCAGTTCTGGAAGCTTTCGTACCAGAATTCCGGATCGGCGAGGGTTTCGCCCATGGACCTGGTCGGCTGGTGGTGCCACGCGGCCTCTTCGTTCGAGCGCCGCGTGCTGCCGGCCAGATGCAGGGTGAAGGACAGCACGAACAGGGTCACCAGGGCGATGCTGAGCGAATGGGAGTAGAGCCGCAGCAGGAGGCCGCCCCGGTGCACCGGCCAGGGCGCGTCGGGGTCGCCGCGCCGCCGTTCGGGCGCCTCGTCCTCCGGGTTGGCCTCCCCCGGCTTCCTGGACTCAGAGGAGCCCTTCTGGACCAGGATGGCGGTCAGGAGCACATAGACCGACATCTGGAGGAACTCGCTCTCCCAGTTCTCGAAGGTCGCCGACAGGAAATGGCCGGTGGTCAGATAGTCGAGGAATCCGACGGGCGGCTGGGCGTGGAGGCGAAGCTCCTCCGCCAGAGCGCGCCATCCGGCGAGCACCTGCCCGATGATCGAGACGAGAAACAGTCCGAACAAGGCGACCGACAACCCGTTGTCCCGCAGGAAGCGACGCATGTGCTGCCCCCTTGCCTGATGCCAAGCCCCAGTCCGTCAACGCCTGGCCGGGCCGGAGGTTTCGCCGGCGCTCCATGACCCGCAACCGCGACCGCCCGAAGAGCCTCGTCAGGAACCTCGAAAGGTGCGGTTCTGTTGATGGGTGGCCTCCCACAACAACCCTTGGTCCACCTCCCATGAACCCGTACGTCGCCGGAGCCATCGCCGGTCTGGCCGGTACCGCCGCCATGACGGCGGCCATGCGCGCGATGTTCCGCGCCCTGCCGGAACAGGACCGCTATCCCCTGCCGCCGCGCCTCATCACGGACCGCGTCGTCGGCCCGACCGGGCTGATGGACGCCCTGGACGAACCGGAGCGCCGCGATCTGACGCTGGCCCTGCATTACGGCTATGGCGCCGCCGCCGGGGCGCTCTATCCGGCGGTGGCACAGCGGATCGGCGGGCCGGTGGTGGCGACGGGAATCGGCTATGGCCTTGCGGTCTGGGGCGCCAGCTATCTGGGATGGATTCCCGCGATGCGCATCCTGACCCCCGCGACCCGCCATCCGCGCGCCCGCAACACCCTGATGCTGGCCGCCCATGTGGTGTGGGGAGGGGTGACGGGGGTTACCGCGGCGTATTTGGTAGGTGTGAGCGGGAGCACCGGTTTTGACGGCGTGCCGCGACAGGAACGCTGGAATGCGAACGGGGCAAAAACGAAAAGAGCTCAGCCCGTATCAGGCTAAGCCCTTGAGAAAACTGGCGGACCCGAATGGATTCGAACCATCGGCCTCTGCCTTCGGAGGGTAAGTATCGACGATTTATTTCTTTGTCTTTACAATCCACAATATGTGCGATTTCAGTAATCTCTACGTCCAATATCTATGCTTTATATGACTTCATTTTGACTTTTACATTCATGCCCGACATATCCCGGCAGAAATGCCGGGATTGACTGGCGGGTCACACCTCTGAAATGCAGTGGATGTGCAATTGCAAGCGCCTAACAGAAAGGGGGGCTAGAAGCCCCCCGTGCTTTGTGCTTCGGTAGACGATCCCCCTACCAAACTACGAAATAACCTCTCGTCCAGCCTCCCATTCGTCGTGCCTTCCGATCCGCAGCACGCTTTGAGGCATGAACGCTCAGCAGTGTGTCGCCATCGTAAACGAAATACATCGTTGCGCCTCTGTCTCTCGAGTGCGCCTACGTGCGGGGGGAGGAAAATGACTCGTCCTTGCTCATCAAGTCGAGCATGTCCGAAATGATCGCCAAAATGCCAGTGAGCGCGTCAGCCGCATTCACCTCACCACGCATGACCTCACTCATCAGGCGGTTGACAGAGTCAACAAGCTCGCAGGTATTCATAACCAACAACCTCGTCAGACAACCACAAAACGGGGAAAAGATACAAAAACAGGACGTCATGTCAATACCGAAGAATGTGCATTCTCAACATGCGCAGCCTAAAAAACAGCATCCAAAGCGCGTTTAAGGGCCGTGCGAAGAAGCTTGCTAGCTTCCTTCTTCATTGCAGGGGAAAGGTGCATTCAAGCGCACGACTAAGCCGCATTCTCGGGGATCTCATGACCAAAGTACTTTAGTCGCGCAAGGGCGATTGCTTGAACAAGACGCGGCGCTTGATCGCCAAAACTCAGGTTAACATCCCAAGCGGAAAGGTTGCGGACTCTCACCCCACCTATGGCCCGACTGCGCGAGGGTCCAATTCCCTTCCTCATAGAAGACGGACATCCCCCGGCTAACTCGGTTCCTCGTAGAGCGACAACCGAGCGGCGCTAATTCCCTTCCTCATAGAGACGATGATCCAACGCCGCACCGTCACCGGCAACGGCGAGATGTGGTTCTGCGTCAAGGACGTTGCAGCCGCTCTCGGAGTCCAGATGGACGCTACCAGCTACGTCAAGTACCACGGCATCAAGCCTGACGAGATTAAAAGCTACGCCATAGCTAAAACCCCCGGTCGGCCTCCGCTGTTCATCAACGCAACGGCAGTCCGCCGTGTGGCCCAGCGCTCGAACAAACCCGCCATCCCGGCGGGCCTTTTGAGCAAAGTACTTTAGGAGACCCCCCACCATGTTTGACACCGCTATCGCGGAACAGGCGACCGTCGATCTGGCGGTGCCAACCTCCAAGGGTGACCTGACCGTCGCCCAACCGGACATCGAGGCCCAACTCACCGGCATCGCCCAGGCGATCAAAGTGGAGATGAAACGCACAGTCGAAACGGTCATCAAGATCGGGACGCTGCTGCTCCAGGCCAAGGAACTGACCGCCGACCCGAAGTGCGGGATCGACGGGCCGAACCCCGACGCGCGGTTCGGGAAGTGGGTGCGTTCGAATTTCGAACACACCCACGGACGCACCGTCCTGTCGCAGATGATGAACGTCGCCCGCGTCTACGGCGACCGTGATCCGTCCGAACTTGCGGGCTTTGCCCATTCCATCCTCTACGAACTGGCCGCGCCCTCGACCCCGGCGGACACCCGCGCGCAGATCGAGGCCAGCATCACCAGCGGCACCCGCATGACCGTCTCGGACGTGAAAGGCGCGATCCGCGATGCCCGCGATGCCCGCGATGCCCGCGATGTCCGCGATGCCCGCGATGCCCGCGATGCCCGCGATGCCCGCGATGCCCGCACGTCTTCCCCTGCGCCGCAGGACGAGGACGAGGACGCGAGCGACGACGTACCGTTCGATGTGGACCCGCCGAAGACCTCGACCGCACCGACCGTGCCGGATACAACCTCCAACGTTGCTGAGAACGACAACGAAGGGGAAACGAACACGGTGGGGATATTCGACAGAAAGCGCGACGAGGAAGGTGAGTTCCGGGCCGAAGTCGCAAACCTGATCAACATCAGGTGCGAAATGACCAGTGACCTGTTCATTCAGGACTTCGTCAAGAACGCCAAACCGGACTACTTCGTGGATCTGGCAAAGACGAAGCTTCTGGACGAACTTCGCGCTGGATGCTCTGCCGAGGACGCCATCGCCCTGGCACAGCAGACCATTCGTGAGGCGGAGGAAAAGCTGCGCGAGCAGATCGATGCCATCCTCATCGAGGCGAGCAACAAGGCCATGGCTTCGTTCATGAAGCAGGTGGATTCAAACAAGGTGCTGAACGACCCGACCTCTGGGAAGCTGCTTCAGCGCGTGCTGGATTACCGCAGCAGCAGCCTGCAAGAACGCCGAACGGCGCTGAAGGCCCTACAGAACAAATCCAAGAACTGACACCAGAAAGACCCGCCATAACCGGCGGGTCATTTTGCAAGGTCAACCAAACTATGAGCTTTTCAGTACTATGGCAAGTTACAAGGACATCAAGATTGCAACCACGGCAGTGCTTGAGGATTTGGCCACCAACGATCACCGCCTGACCAAGGAAGAGATTTTCGCCCGCGTGCGGAAGTACAACAAGCGCATCAGCGGAAGCGAAGAGAATTACATTCTCTTTGGCGAAGCACTTCGCATACTGGCGCACCGAAGCGCGGTTCGCCGCGACACCTGCCGAAGCCATCGGCTTCGCTCTCGACCGCTACGCCCGCATCGGATAAACGTTAGTGAGAGCAACGAGGGGAAAACAGTACGGTAGATATATTCGACCGCATTGTGACGAGGTAGCCGTATTTTCCACATTGGATGTAAGTCCAATCATTAGAGGTAGGAAACATATGACAATAAACTGGGATCGTCATTGGCAATTCTATGCCGTTCGACCGACGTTCTGTGAGAAACCAAACGAAGGAATTATGTGGCCTAAAAGAAGTATCCAAGAAATACAGGAGCATAATTCCAATATAATGCTTGGATGGGAAGCTTTCATATTTAAGCTGCCAAACCCTTTTCTGATGTCGAATGAGTGTCCAAAAATCTGTAAAATTTCCTGGAAAGGAAAGGACGCCTTTATTTATCCTCCGTTCCAAATTAATGAGCCTCAAGAAATCGCGGGTGCTTTCAAGGACGCAGTGATACCAAATCGCCTGTCGTTTCCGCATACGTCAGGCACACAGCTACCTTCGCATGCAATAGGTGGTCTCAGCACTCAGTACCAGTCATCCGATGGAGATAAGCAATGCCATGGAATTCGTATTGATGCTGAACAAGGATTTGAAGTTTCAAGTTTCCTGAAGCTCTTCAGCGACCATGTTGCCCAGAATGCATTTCAGTGGTGGCTTAGGTCACCCGATACGCCATTTCATGGTCCACTCCGCTTTGTTGTCGAGCTAGACAAAGATCACGGGGTCCGCGAGATGATGAGATACAGCGGAGCGCAATCTATTGAGGGTACGTGGTTCACAGCACGGCAAACGCAGTCCTTATTCGGATTTGAGCGTCTGATAACTCCTGAGATATGGCATCGGTGCGTTATTGATGCGTCCTTGGAATGGAAAGTAGAAACAGGAATAATGTCATTTATTGATGCAATTTGTCACTACAAAGCAGAGGACGACGAGCGATGCATTCTCAACCTTGCTATATGCTTCGAAATATTGGAGAGCAAGAGGCAAATTTTAGACAAGGGGCGCGCACATTCGTCAAACAAAAAGCTACTTGAGCACAGCATTCTCGCATCAGGAAAGATAAAAGATATATTAAGAAAGCTAATTATTGATCGCGACCATGTTTCTCACGGGCGGAAGCCATATATTATTGGATCAACGCAAGAAATAAGTATGTCTGATTACTTGGAAGCGATTCTTGAGGTAGTTAACAGATACATCAAACTACTGAAGCCTGGAGAGTATGAGGAAATGTTGAAACAAGATTTGCATAGTACACGAAAATCATAAGAGATGAAATTTCTTTGACGCACCCGCCACCGCGAATATATCGCAAAGCTACAAGATGTTACGAGGCTGATGCCTGAATATCACGACGCAAAATGTAGTGCGTCGCTTCGCAACATCTTGTATACCCTCTCCGCCGCGAGACATCACGCCACGTCGAGAGGCAGAATCCCTATTTTGCCTGTCTCAAGTCCCATTTTCGAATAATCGCCTAAGGTCCATTATGACAAACCGGCTGCTCAAAGCGCTCCTAATCACTTGTGATTATTGAATTTTTAGCAACCTATCCACAACAGGCCATTCATTCCCATGGAGAGTTATTTTATCCTAGCCATTTCGCAGCTTGGCTGTACAGTCTGCTGAGCCGCACTACTCAATTCAATGCTCTGCAAAGCCTCTCGGGAGCGTTGCAGGGGCGTGAAAGTGGCGGAAAACCTAACGGAATGGCGTTGAAGGCCGGTTTTCGCGCAACGTTTGACCCTGGAAATCAAGCGTTTTCGCAAAGCCGTGGAAAGCCATCGCATGGGGTGCCGCAATGGTTTGGGTAATGCTTCGAGGGGACCCACAAGGGGTAGTATCCCCTCCCGCTGGGAAAGGCCGCAGGTGGTGGGGGTGGGGCGTGATAATGTCCAGCGTTGAGTGCGAATGAAGCAAGATCATCCTTAGCTTGGACTTTTTTTGTTCAACTCGTGTACAAACGTGATGAACTGTAGTATAATTCTGCGAATTGTTTCGAAAAATGGAGTCAACATCACATCTGAGAAAGGACAAAACGATGCTAGTACGTGAAAGGGTATTGATGGAGCCTGATCCATCACGCTTCGCCACCTATGAGGAACTTGCGAAGTTGCTCGGCATTCAGGCGGACAGCGTCAAGGCCGCAGTATGCCGCTACGCGATCCCTCGCGTGATGTACGCGAAGAAAGCCTATGTCGATAAGGCCGCTGCCCTGAAGATGTGGGGCGTTACTCTGGAGTTGCCCGAAGAAGCCATTAAGCGGCAGGTGGCGACCGTGAACTCAATTCGTTAACCGATAACGTAAGGATGAACAAGATGACGTTTGATTTTCACTAGGCCATTTCCGCCGATTGGACGGCAACTCTTGCCTTTGGTTCTGGAAAAGACACCAAGAAAGGCGAATGGAAGAACGACTCTATTAACCGTCATCAGCTTATCGAGGGCTTGACGACGCATAAAGTCGGCGCGAAAGACGGGCCTTGCTTTCTTCAAGGTGAGTGCGCCGAAGGCATCCGCCTGAACAGCGCCATGAGTCGCCTGTTCATCGTCGGCATCGACGTGGATAACGGCATGCCGGGTGCGGAGATTGATCGAATCATCTCCGAACGCGGGCTGTTCGCCATCCGCTACACCACCCATTCCCACGGACGCGACGTGACCGAGGTGCGCAAGGATGACCTTGTCCGTTTCCAGCGGGACAACCCCGGTGCAGGCGTGCAGGAGTATCTGGCGACGAAGAAGGGCTATCTTTCCCCCATCCTCGACTCCATCGCCGCGACGGATGAGGCCATGACCGCGAACGGTCTCGTGATGCGGGTGACGCACGCACCGATGGACAAGAACCGGGTGATTTTCGTGCTGGCGAGGCCGTGGGCTGTGACCGACTACCCGACGCAGGATGAGGCACGGAAAGCCTGGAAATCAGCATACAAGGCGTTTGCGGCGTGGTTGGGTATCGAGGTGGATGAATCCTGTAGCGAGGTCGCACGCCTCTTCTACCTCCCCCGTCACGCCGAGGGCGCACCCTTCGAAACGAAGGTTCACGAAGGGCGCGCGGTCGATATCTTCGCGCTGCCCACGAGCGGCGGGGCGAACCCCTACCTTGACGCAGCGAAGGGGATGGGGGCTGCAACGGGCGAAGGCGAGACCTACCAGACTTTGCGGCGATGGGCGGGGGCGGGCTTCGCCAATGCCTTCCTGATGGGCGACTTCCTGGCGGAGTGTGCGCCCGACCGGCTGCGGAGCGAGTTCGACCGTGACGCGGCGAAGCGGCACATCGAATGTCCCTATGCCGATGAACACACCGACCCGACCAAAGGAGGCGGGACCTTCGTCATGAACGCGGGCGACGGAAACACCTCTGCCGGGTTCGTGGTGAAGTGTATGCACGGGCATTGCGCCGACCGTGACCGGTTGCACTTCGTCGAAGGGATGCTTCGGGACGGTTGGTTCACCCTCGCGGACATGGCCGACCCGCGTTGGTATCTCGACGTTGAGGGGCTGGAGTTCGGGGACCTGCGCGCGACCCTGTTGGGGGAGACGGTGCTTGACCGGCTTACCGAAGGATTCGACGGCGGGACCGCGCTCGAAAGCGGCGACGGGATCACGCTGGACTATGGACGCGCGGCGCTGGCGGACTTGGTGCGGCGCGGGGCCGATGACTTCGAGGCCATCGCGTTGTGCCAGACCCTTGCGGAGAAGGGGAAGCGTCTGGGACTGACCAAGACGGATTGGAGAAGGCTCTACCGCCAGATCAAGGACGAAGCGAAGGCGACGACGCGAGCGTCCGACAAGAAGGCGAACAGCGACACCCGACCAACCGTGTTCGTGGATGCGGACTTCCGCGAGGCCGTGGGCAAAGTACTTTCGGTGCTGGTGGAGGGGAACACGCCCCCACGCCTGTTCAAGTTCAACAGCACCCTGTCCCGCGTCGAGCGTCTTGACCGCGACCAACTGTCGATCCGCCCGCTCGATGACAGGAAGTTGCGCCGCGAATCCTCTCAAGTGGTCAGGTGGTTAAAGCCGTCTGATGGGGATGACTTCCGTGAAGTCGCTCCGCCGATGGACGTGATTTAGGATATTCTGGCGACACCTCCTAATGAACTCCCGTTCCCGGTTCTTGATGGTGTCGTGGGGACTCCCTTCTTCACGAAGGACGGGCGGTTGCACCAAACACCGGGTTACGACGAGGTGTCACGAATCTACTACTTCCCATCCAACGGGTTCGTGCTACCGCCGGTGTCAGACAAGCCGTCTCCCGAAGAAGTCGCCCGCGCAAAGGGACTCCTCCTTGACGATGTGCTGGTGGATTTCCCGTTCTACGGAATGGTTGAGGCGGAGCGGGCGCACGCGGTCGCGATGCTTCTCCAGCCCTTCGTGCGCCAGATGATCGAAGGCCCCACGCCGGTGTACTGGGTCCACAAGCCCGCGCCTGGAACCGGAGCGGGGAAGCTTATCAACACCGTCTCCATTCTTGCGGTGGGGACCGATGCCGAGGCCATCACCGAAGAACGCAGCGAAGACGGCTGGCGCAAGAAGATTACAATGGCAATGCTGTCCGGTTCACCGCTGTTCTTCCTCGACAACGTGAACTATCCGTTGGACTCGGGAGCGCTGGCGTCCGTGATCACTCAGCGTTTCTGGCGTGACCGATTGCTTGGATCGAACGACGAAGTCAACGTTCCGGTGAAGTGCCAGTTCATCATGACGGGAAACAACGTCACGATGTCCGGTGAACTTCTGCGTCGCTGTGTCCGCATTTTCATCAACGCGGGGCTTGCAGACCCGACCACGCGGACGGGGTTCAAGCACCCAGACCTTGAGGCATGGGTGAAGGAGAACCGCAGCGAACTGGTTTGGGCGTGTTTGACGCTGATTCAACACTGGATCGCGTCAGGCAAGCGGAAGTTCGACGGGAAGCCCCTGGCGTCCTTCGAGGCTTGGAGCAGCGTCATGGGCGGGATTCTCGCGTCCGCTGGGATTGACGGCTTCCTTGCGAACCGTTCGACGATGATGAAGGACGGGAACGAAGAGCTTCAGGCGAAGACAGCATTCGTTCAGGCGTGGTGGGATCGTTATGGCGGAGGCAACGTCACCACAGGCGACGACCTGTTCGACATCGCGTCCGACAGTGAACCGGCCCTCGACATCCGGGGTGGGACGGACACCGCGCGGAGACGGTCGCTCGGCATGCTGGTAAGGGCGATGAAGGACCAACTCTTTGAAATCTCAGAGGAAGGAGGCGAGACGATCACGGTCAAAGTGGTCAATGGTGTCGGGAACGCGCATAAGAAGGTTGCCGGGTGGCGGCTTGAGCGGCAGTGAAGCGGCGGGGGGGTGGTTCATCTCCCGCCCTACCGGCGGGTAGTGCGGGGGCCTGCGGGGAGTGTGCGGGGACTCCCCGCGTGACTCCCCGCAAGAAAAACCAAGGTTTTTCAATGGTTTAGAGTGCTTTGCGGGGAGTGCGGGGACTTTCTCCTATTTCTGAGTATGCAAATCAAATTTTTTTGAGCACACGCATAGCAATCGATCACGCGAGAAAAAAATGCGAAGTGTGTGTGTAAAACGCGGGGCCAAGTCCCCGCAGTCCCCGCGGAAGCGTATAAGTCATTGATAATGAAGAGTTTTTCTTGCGGGGACCCCGGTGAAGAGTTCCCGCAAAAGTCCCTGCACTCCCCGCAAGTCCCCGCTGGTCCCGCCTCTGACCTTCTCATAACAAATCACCACATCGTGGGGCGCTTCAGAAACAATAGAAGGGGCGACAACCTACCAATTAAACGCCGCTTATGCTATAATACACCATAACGTCATCCCTGTTCTTCAATCCTAATAAAAGCGCCACTTGCATCTTGCGGTGGCGCTTTTATTTTGAGCCGCTATATTGCATTATTCAACAACTTGTCGTATAATATTGAAATTGTTTTGGTAAGCCATAAAACACCTCTAGACGGGGCGGAAGAGTAAAACGCAACGCGCTTGCTCTTCCGTATCCTGTCCACCATTCATAAGGAGCGTTGGCTATGCATGTGACATCGTTCAACAACCTTCCCACCACACCAGAATTCATTCCCGTTGGAGAATTTGCCCGCATCATCGGCTTGCATGTCGAAACCGTCCGCCGTGCATATCGAAAAGGCTTCTTCGCCGGATATACGGTGCGCCAAGGGCGCGGGCGGGGAGGCGAAATTTATATCTCGTCTGAATTTCTACGCGAACGCGCCATCTCTTTCCCGACATCCCCAAAAACCAAGGATGAAAAGCAATGACCGATTTCGTTCTGACAGCCGGTATCGACTTCGTCAGCGCATAGAAGCAGGTAGACAAGTTCGTCGCTGAGACGGAACGCAAGGTCAAACGCCTGTCCGATATCCTGGCACGCGCCAACGCGCCGGGCGGCTCCAATTCCCGTCCTGGCATCTCGGGCGGCTCGAATGCCGGGCGCAACGCCGTCGATATTGCACGGCAAGCCATAGCCAATGAGCGCGCCTATCAGGCCGCTCTGACCCGTACCGAATCGATGGTTCAGCGCATCGGGCGGCAGATGGACGGCAACGCTGATATGATCAACCGCGCCCGCGCAGCCCTGTCTTCTTACAACAGCACCCTCCAGACGTTCGGTGCCCGGTCCATGGAAGGCGCGAAGGCGTAGGGCGAATTCGCCCGCAGCATGAACACCCTCAACCATGAGATCGCGCGCACCAACGGCTTGCTACCGACCCTGAACCGGGGCTTCGGTGGAGTCATCTCCGCGCTTGGTACCTTGTCCCCTGCGGCGGGCGGCGTGGCGCGAGACGTGGGCACGGTTGCAACGGGCCTACGCGCCGCTGGCGTGGCCGCTGGTGCGGCTGTGGGTGTTGTCGGCGGGGTTGCCTTGAGCTTCACCGCACTGAGTGTAGCGGCCCTCGCAGCGGGCGCGGCAATGGCAAGGCCGGTTGATGCCATGAACCTGCTGATCGGGAAGCTGAACGCCTCCACCGGCAGTATGGAATCGGCCAAAGTACTTTACGCCGATACGGTCGCCATCGCGAACCGCCTTGGCGTGGCCGTGGGTGACGTGGGTTCGGCCATGGCCCGTTTCGCGGGTGTCGGTAAGGATATCGGCTTGGCGAACAGCGACGTTTCCAGCCTTACCGAAACCTTCCTCAAGTTGGGCAAGGTGTCCGGTCAGACGGCGTAGGAAGCGGCTTCCTCCCTGACGTAGCTGTCACAGGCTCTTGCCAGCGGTAGGCTTCAGGGGGACGAGTACCGGTCCCTTGCCGAGAACATGCCCGCCCTGACTCGCGAAATCGCCCGCACGATGGGCGTGACGACAGGGGAGTTGAAAGGGCTTGCCAGCGCTGGGCTAATCACCACCGACATCGTGTTGAAGGCGCTGCGCAACATGACGGATCAGGTGAACAAGGACTTCGCCAGCATCCCCCGCACCGTTGAACAGATCAACACCGCTATCAGCAATCAGTGGGATTAGCTTCTCATCAACTTGGATAGCAAGTTGCGCCTGAGCGACTTGTACAAGTTCTTTTTGTAGCTACTGGAAAAGGCACTTCAGGCGGCGAACAACATGCTTGCCGGTCCCAAGCCCACCGAACGGGTTGCTGACCTTCAGGGGTAGATTGCAAGGCTGGATTCGTAGATTGCTCGGAACCCTATCGGTTGGATGCGGAAAGGGCTTCAGAACCAACGTGCTGAGCTTGTGAGGGAACTGGACGCGGTTCAGACGGATATGGTCCGCGCTGCCGTAGACGCCGGACAAGCCACCATCGATGCGGACAACCGGGCTTGGGAACAGCGTGTCAGCGTTGCCAAGCGCGGTACGAAAGACATCATCGAAGCGAACGACCCGATTGCAAAAGCGCATGCCGAGTATGCCAAGAGCCTTGAACAGCTAAACAAGTTCAAGCCTGATATCGGCGCTGAGGAGTACGAGACGGCTTTCAAGGCGATCACCAAAGGTCGTGTCCCATCGCGTGGTGTAGGAGCTGTGGGTAACCGGCCCGCCGAAGCGTCCCCTCACAGCTGGCGTAGGCGGGCCGGTTATCCACAGCGGACGGTCATCGAGGTTCTTCGGTAGAGTCTGG
>NZ_QOKW01000026.1 GCF_008365375.1 Roseomonas genomospecies 6
GTAGCTGCCGACATTCGAGGTCGCGGTGGCGTCGGTGGCGTAGGACAGGCCGCTCAGGTTGGCGTCGCTCTGCCCGTTCTTCCAGCCGCTGGCGATGAAGCCAAAGCTCGGGCTGGTCGCGCCGTAGGTCATGGTGCCGCTCGGGGTCACCGTCAGCGCGGCCGGGGTGATCGCGAAGCCGCCCGCGGCGTAGCTCAGCGTGTAGTTGCCCGCCGCCGCGCCGCCCAGCGTGCCGCCGCTCGCCGTGGCGCTGTAGCTGCCGACGTTGGAGGTGGCCGTGGCGTCGGTGGCGTAGCTCAGGCCCGTCAGCAGGCTGTCGCCCTGCCCGTTCTTCCAGCCACTGGCGGTGAAGCCAAAGCTCGGGCTGGTCGCGCCGTAGGTCATGGTGCCGCTCGGGGTCACCGTCAGCGCGGCCGGGGTGACCGAGAAGCCGCCCGCGGCGTAGCTCAGCGTGTAGTTGCCCGCCGCCGCGCCGCCCAGCGTGCCGCCGCTCGCCGTGCTGGCGTAGCTGCCGACGTTGGAGGTGGCCGTGGCATCGGTGGCGTAGGACAGGCCGCTCAGGTTGGCGTCGCCCTGGCCGTTCTTCCAGCCGCTGGCGGTGAAGGCGTAGCTCGGGCTGGTCGCGCCGTAGGTCATCGTGCCGTTGGGCGTCACCGTCAGCGCGGCCGGGGTGATCGCGAAGCCGCCCGCGGCGTAGCTCAGCGTGTAGTTGCCGGCTGCCGCACCGCCCAGCGTGCCGCCGCTCGCCGTGGCGCTGTAGCTGCCGACGTTGGAGGTGGCCGTGGCATCGGTCGAAATCACCACGCCGGTCAGCAGGCTGTCGCCCTGCCCGTTCTTCCAGCCACTGGCGGTAAAGGCGTAGGTCGGGCTGGTCGAGCCGTAGACCATCGTGCCGCTCGGGGTCACCGTCAGCGCGGCCGGGGTGACCGCGAAGCCGCCCGCGGCGTAGCTCAGCGTGTAGTTGCCCGCCGCCGCGCCGCCCAGCGTGCCGCCGCTCGCCGTGGCGCTGTAGTCGCTGCCGACGTTGGAGGTCGCGGTGGCGTCGGTGGCGTAGCTCAGGCCGGTGAGGTTGGCGTCGCTCTGCCCGTTCTTCCAGCCGCTGGCGGTGAAGCCAAAGCTCGGGCTGGTCGAACCGTAGGTCATCGTGCCGCTTGGGGTCACCGTCAGGGTGGCCGGGGTGACCGAGAAGCCGCCCGCGGCGTAGCTCAGCGTGTAGTTGCCGGCTGCCGCCCCCGCCAGCGTGCCGCCGCTCGCCGTGCTGGCGTAGCTGCCGACATTCGAGGTCGCAGTGGCGTCGGTGGCGTAGGACAGGCTGGTCAGGTTGGCGTCGCTCTGCCCGTTCTTCCAGCCGCTGGCGGTGAAGGCGTAGCTCGGGCTGGTCGAGCCGTAGACCATCGTGCCGTTGGGCGTCACCGTCAGGATGGCCGGGGTCACGGAAAAGGCGCCCGCGACGTAGCTCAGCGTGTAGTTGTTCGCCGCCGCGCCGCCCAGCGTGCCGCCGCTCGCAGTGCTAACGTAGCCGCTGCCGACATTCGAAGTAGCGGTGGCATCGGTCGAAACCACCACGCCGGTCAGCAGGCTGTCGCCCTGCCCGTTCTTCCAGCCGGACACGGTATAGCCAAGGGTCGGAACGGTAGAGCCATAGGCCATGGTGCCGTTACCGGCGGTCACCGTCAGTGGGGCCGGGGTCACCGCCCCACCCAGATTCACCACCCGCGCGGCGACGGCGCCGCTGAAGGTTCCGGCAATACCCGACGTGTCGAGGGCATTCGCATAAGCGCCCACGTTCATCGTCGCGGCCATGCTGCTGGAAACCAGGCCGCTGACGCTGTTCCACACCGAGGCGCCATGCAGGGTGATGGGGGCTGCCTCCGGGTCGTCTCCATACCGGATGCCGTGGGCCAGGCCGACCACCCCCGACACGCCGAACAGGCGGGGCGAGACGGTGCCGTTGGCCGCCGCCCAAACGGTGGCGTCGAAACCGCCGAAACTGGCCGCATCGCGCATCTGCGCGGCGGTCAGCCCGGTCATGCCGGTGACGGCGCCGCTGCCGGTGGCCGCCGCCTGTCCGCTGCCGTCGCTGTCCCAGTAGGAGGCCGTGACCGTGCCCGCATTGTCGCCGACCAAACCGCCCGCACTGCCCTGCGCGGTCACGGCACCGCCAGCGTGGCTCTGGCCGATGGTGCCGCCAACGTCATTGCGTCCGGCCAGCCCGCCGGCATCCCCGACCTGGGCCGTGACGGCGCCGGTGGCGTAAGTCTGAAGGACGGTGCCGCTGTTGGTTCCCACCAGACCGCCGGCGCGATCCTGGCCGGACACCGCGCCGTCGGAATAACTCTGGGTGATGGTGCCGCTGTTCGTACCGGCCAACCCGCCGACGCTTTGCCCCTGGCCGGTCACGGCGGCGGTGGAATAGGACTGGGTGATCGTCCCGGCGTTGCTGCCGGCGATTGCCCCGACACGGTTGCCGCCGGTCAGGCTGGAGCCGCCGGTGAGGGCGAGGTTGCTGACCACGCCCCCAGCGCCGACGACGCCGAACAGGCCGACATCGTCGGCCAGCGGCCGGTTCACGGTCAGCGCCTTGACCGCATGGCCACGCCCGTCGAACCGCCCGGTGAAGGGGTTTGCGCTGCTGCCCAACGGAACGAAGCCGCCGCTGCCCCAGATCCCCGCCGTGTCGGTTCCGGCAGTGGCCGCGGCGTCGAGATCAGCGGCCAGCCGATAGGAGCCCGCCGGGGCCACCCCGGCGAGCAGCAACTGCCGGGCATTGGTGATGGTGGCGACGCCGTCCGCCCCGGCCTGCGCCGCTTCCCAGCGCCCGACGGGCCGCAGATCGGCGGTCTGATACCAGTCGGCGGTGAAATCCCATCCGCTGTAGGACGCCGACTGGCGCGCCTGGGCCGTCGTCAGGCCGCTGACGCCCGTGGTCGGCCCGCTGCCGACCCCCGTCGTCTGAGCGGTGGTTTCACTGTCCCAATAGGAATCGGTGATGCCGCCGGCACTCGTGCCGATGAACCCGCCAACCGCGGTTCCAGCGCCCGTCACCTTCCCGGTGGCGTAGGAGTGCGTGATGGTCGGCGGGATGGTGTTGCCCAACGAAACGCTGCTCTCACCGACAAGACCGCCGATGGACTGTCCCTGACCGGTCACGGCGCCGGTGGCGTAGGAGCGGGCGATGGAGGTTGCCAAGCTCCCCCCTCTGTTGAGGCTCCCGGCAAGACCGCCCACCCGATCTCCCTGAGCGGTCACGGTGCCGGTCGCATAGCTCTGGTCGATGCTGGACTCCGATGCGGCAATCCCGACCAGACCGCCAACGTCGGACCAGCCGGTCACGGCACCGGTGGCATAGGATTGGCGGACCGCGCCGTATATCACGCCGACGAGGCCGCCGACAGCGCTGCTGTCCTGCTGGATGAGACTGGTGACAGTGCCGGTGGCGTGGGATCGCACGATGGACGAAAACTGGCTGATGTCTCCAGCAAGTCCGCCAACGGCCGCCTGCCCTTCGACATCGACAGCGGCGTAGGAATTGATGATGTCCGTATTGTAGGCCGTACCGACGAGCCCGCCGACACTGTAATAGCCCTTTATCCTGCCGCCGACGACCCCGACATCGCGGATCGTGGTTTTTTCGAGTCCATTATAAGCAAACGTGACGCCGAACAGGCCGACACCGATCATCCGGTCGGGGCGATTGATGAAAAGCTGCCGGATGACATGGCCCTGACCATCGAAATTCTTGCGGAACGGAAGACTTTCGGTCCCCAACGGTGCGAAACCGGCGGTGGACCAAATCCCCGCCGCTGACGCACCGTCCGTCTCACTGGCATCGATGTCGGCACCCAGCCGGACGTCGCGGCGACGCCCCGCCAAAGTTTCGTTGGCGATGAGCTGAAGTTGGTGGAGGTTGGTGACGGTGGCGACGCCATCCACGCCGGTCCGGGCGGACTCCCATTTGCCCATCGGGCGCATGTCGACCTTGTTGTTCTCCTTCATCATGATCCAGGAGTCGTTGGACCAGGTGCTGTCGAAATCCCACCCCTGGTAAGCGAAATTGCTGTCCGTGCGCCATCTCCGGGCCTGCTGCGTCGTCAGGCCGGTCATGCCGGATGCGTTTCCGCTGCCCGCACCCGCGGCCTTTCCACTGGTCTGGGTGTCCCAATAGGACAGCGTGACCGTGCCGCCGTTGACCCCGATCAGACCGCCGGCCTCGCTGGCGCCCGTCACGGCACCGGTGGAATAGGTCTGGGTGACCGTGACGGTGTCGGCCACCTCGCCGGCAAGGCCACCCGCCTTGCCGCCCTGCGCCGTCACCGCCCCCAGCGCATAGGCATGGCTGAGCGATCCGCCGGTCATCCGCCCGATCAGACCGCCGACCGCGCTGCCCTGCCCGGTCACCGCACCGCTGGCATAGAGCTGGGCGACCGCCCCGCCGCTCTCGCCGATCAGGCCGCCCACGCCGTCACCCTGGCCGCTCACCGCACCGGTGGCAAAGGACTGGCCGACGGTGCCGGTGCTTTTGCCGATCAGCCCGCCGACCGCGCTGCCCTGCCCGGTCACCGGCCCGGTGGCGGACGCCCAATTGATGGTTCCGGCGCTGGTGCCGGCCAGCGCGCCGACCCGGTTGGCCCCCACCACCGTGCCGCCGAGCAGGCGCACGTCGCGCACGGTGCCCGCCGCGCCGACGACCCCGAACAGCCCGACATCGTCGCTTTGCGGGCGGTTGATCACCAGCCCGGTCACGCTGTGGTCCTGGCCGTCGAACAGGCCGGTGAAGGGCGTGACGGCGCTGCCCAGCGGCGTGAAGCCGGCGCCCTGGTTCCACAGGAAGGTGGAGCCGGCGTCGATGTCCCGCCCCAGGGCGTAGGTCCCCGCCAGGTTGCCACCGATTGCCTGGAGATTCTCTACCGAATTGACCAGCATGTAGGCGGTCACCGCCGTGCCCGTCCCGGCCAGGGCGGCATAGCTGACCGGCGAGGTGTAGGCGGTGGGATTGTAGAAGACGGATACGCCACCCGTCGCCGTCGCGGTCACCCCGTCGGCGATCCGTACGGTGCCGGTGCCGGTGCCGCCGCTGTCGGCCCGCAGGATCACCTTCGCCCCGGCGCCTCCGGACAGCGCCGCATTCACCACCACGTCGCGGGACGCCGACAGCATCAGCGTCGAACCGGAGGTCCAGGACACCGGCGCCGCCACCGTGATGTCGCCCGCCTGCGTGCCGTTGGTGCCGGTCGTCACCACCACATTCGCTGTGGCCAGCGCCGTCGTCAGCGTGGTGACGTTCAGAACGCTGTCGTCGGCGTTGGCGGAGAAGCCGGACAGCCCGGAATCCGCCGCATCGGAAATCGTCAGGTTGTGGGGGTCGAGCAGCAGCGTGCCGAAGCCGCCTGCGCCGCCGGACAGATCCACCCTGCCGGTGAAGGCCAGCCGGGCCTTGCCCGACACCTCCGCGTCGCCGCCGGTGGTGGTTCCACGGGCCGAAACCATGCCGGCGAAACGAGTGTCGCCGTCGGACCACACGACGATGCGGCCGCCCCGCCCGTCGGTGCCGTCGGCGGACAGGCGCGCGCCGTCCGCCACCGTGACGGTCCGGGCCGTCGCCACGCTCTCGCCCAGGATGCGGGTCGCCGGGTTGCCCCCGCCCTGGAAATCGCCGCCGACCAGCAGGGCGCCGCCCGTCGCGCCCGAAACATCGAGCGCCGCCTTGCCGGTCAGCACCACCGATGCGCCGGTGGCCACCAGGGTCCCGCCCGCGCCGCCATTCCGGCCCGCGGCGCTCACCGATCCGCCGACCGTCACCGTCCCGCCGGAAATGCGGATGTCGCCGCCCGACCGTTCCCGCCGGCGCGTCGGCGTTGCCGATGACGTTGGCGTTGATGGTGGCGTTCGCCGCGCGGCCTCCTTCGGCGCCGCATCGGCCTGGGTGCGATCCGCCTTCGTCCGCTCGGACTTGGTTCTTCCGGCCGGGGGCGAGGCATTTTCATCGCTCCGGCGCTGCGCCGACACCGGCGCCTCGACCGTTACCGACCCGCTCTCGCCCGCCGTCAGGAAAACGCGGCCGTCCTTCCGGGCGACGCCGGTCGCCTTGATCACGCCGCCGGTGTTGCCGGCCAGCGCGTAGAGGTGGCCGCCATTCGCCCTCATCTCGGCATTGGCCGCGTCGATGGTGCCGGTGTTGACAGCGTCGGTATCGGCCCCGCCGACGCGAACCGCGAACCGTCCGTCGCCATCGGCCGTTTCCTTCGCCAGCACCTCGTAGCCGGCCAGAAGCGCCGCCGTGCCCTTCGGCGCGGCGATCTTGCCTTCGTTGCGGACGAATCGGGCGATCAGCGCCACGTCGCCGGTCCGTGAGGCGATGGTGCCCATATTGACGACCGCGGCCTTGGACTGCCCGGCGAAGAGCTGGTCCTTTTGCGCGGTGAAAGCGGAATCGGCGATGTCGTGGGTGGAGGCGTAGAAGCTGCCGCCGGTGTCGACGCGCCCCTCCTTGCCGACGACAATGCCGGCCCGGTTGACCAGATAGAGCGATCCGGTGGCCGTCAGCGCGCCGTCAATCCGCGACGGCAGCGGGCCGGTCACACGGTTGAGGGTGGCGCCGGCGCCGTTCTCCACATGCACGGATTTGCCGGCGCCGACGGAGAAGCCCTGCCATTCGACGATGCCCGTGCGCGAGGTCTGCTCGATGCGCATGGCACCCGGCTGATTCTCGATCCGTCCGGAACCCGCGGTGAAGTGCCCGCCCACAGGCAGGGTTTCGCCGGCGGCCGCGGAATGGAGCGGAGTAAGTGCCGTTCCGTTCAGCAATGCGAAGGCCAGCCCACCGCGTCCGATCATCCGCCCGGTCGCATGCAACCGCGCCTTGGTAAACTGTCGCTTTCCCATCGCACCGGACTCTGTGATGACCTATGGCGTCCCCGCCCCATTGATGCAGCACCCGCATCGCGGATGCTCCCATGAGGATTAAGCCAAAGGGTAGCGAATCGCCCGGCCTTCCCGCCCGCCGCCCCGTCTCAAAAACATGACATTTCGTCTCATTCGCGTGGATCACCCCATGTTATGGTGCCAACAGTGTGCGATGGGGGTGTCCGCTCGATCTCGACGCTTATAGAGGCTTGACGTTACACCCTTATCTCTGGCTTTATTTTCATACAGAACTCCCGCTTTCCCCATGGGCGATACTGTCGTTATTGAACGCACTATTTGCGGGCGGATTGTAAGATGCGAAACACCGGAACGGTTATAGATACCCCGCAACTTCCGGTTATTTCCTTCGCACGGGGTGAACTGTCCGGTGCCGAATGTTTCACGGCGTGGCGCGATCTTCTGTCCATCGTCTTTGACGTGGACCCGACCCACCGGGAAGAGGATCGGGAGTTCGATGGATCAATGACGACCTACCACCTCGGCGGGTCGTTGATTTCCCGGACGTCCGGTTCGGGCGTGCGTTTCCGCCGCGACGGCGCGACCATCGCGCGCAGTTCCATCGACCATTATCTGGTCCAGATCTACCTTGACGGCGGCTATCGCGGGGTCATCGGCCGGCGGGAGGTCGAGATGCGGAGCGGGGATGTCTGCATCCTCGACATGACGCAGCCGCTGGCGACGCAGGCCAACGATTTCGCGAATATAACCGTCGTCATCCCGCGCGAAAGCTTGGCCCCGCTGGTCAAGTCTCCGGATTGCCTGCATGGCCTGATCCTGCCGGGCACGTCCGCAGCCGGCGCTCTGCTCGGCGATCATCTGAAGTCGCTTCACCGGCAGATTCCCAACCTGACGGTCCATGAGGCGGTCGAGGTCGCCCGAGGCACAGCCGGGTTGGTCGCCGCCTGCGCCGGCCCGGCACTGGATGCCTGTGAGACGACGGGGGCGGAGCTGCGCAGCGCGCTGATCCGCCGGATCAGGCGGTTCATCGACGAACGGCTGGCAAGTCCCGAACTGGACAGCGACCTGATTTGCCGCGAATTCGGCTTGTCGCGTGCAAGCCTCTATCGCCTGTTCGAGCCTCTGGGCGGTGTGTCGAACCATGTGCGTGAACGGCGCCTGTCCCGTGCGCTGGCCGACTTGGTCTCGCCCCAGAAGCACCGTGAGCGGGTGACCGACATCGCGTTCCGTTGGGGCTTCGGATCGGAAGCGTCGTTCAGCCGCGCTTTCCGTGCCGCCTACGGAATGTCCCCTCGGGAAGCGCGGGAAGCCGCCGCGAGCCTCCATCGGCTTGCCAATCTGAAGCACGACGGGACGATGGACCGCACTTTCCGGCAATGGATGCGGACGCTCAACACTCTTTGACGGCTCTGTTGCAAAGTTTGCCTGCGGGCGGGACGTTGGTGCAGAACTCGGCGCGTTGACGGACTCCGCCCTGGAAAGTTGTCGTTCAGGCGACCTTGCGGGCGGCCGGCATGCCGAGGCTGGTCATCCTGTTCATGACCTTGCAGCCGACCGCCGCCTCGACTTTCTGGGCAGGCGGAGTCCGGGCGCGGAGGCTGCGCCCGATCAAGGTCTTGCACCGCAACATGGCCACCTCCCTCAGCGATCGGCGTCCGTAGCCGACCGCCCGCTGCCAGCCGAGCCGTCCGCGTTCTGCGATCATCTGGACGTGCTGGTCGCGCTGCGTGGGCGCGCTTGCAGCGGTCTCGCCCGGCACCGCGGTGGAGCGCGGCGGGATGATCACCTCGGCGTCGGGGGTGTGGGCGGCGACGGCGCGGTAGACCGGCTCACCGTCATGGGCGCCGTCCGCCAGCACCGTGCCGATCGGGCGCTCGATCTGGTCGAGCAGCGGGCCGACCAGCGAGGCATCGCCGTCCTGCGTGGTCGTCAGCTCCAAGGCGAGGATCTCGCCGGTATCGGGATCGACCGCCAAGTGGAGCTTTCTCCAGCTCCGGCGCGCTTGGCCTCCATGCTTTTCCAGGTGCCGCTCACCCGTGCCGAACACCTTCAGCCCGGTGGCGTCGATGACCACGCCGACTAGCCCGTCCGTCCTAGCCAGCGCTGACGCGACCTCCAGAGTGGCGCTGCCCCGGGAGAAGGTCGTGTGATCCGGAACCGGCAGGTCGAGGCCGAGCAGGCGCATGAGCGAGCCCAGCAAACCCGCGGTCTGCCGCCACGGCCGACCGAACGCCAGACGCAGCATCAGCCCGGGCTTTGTGCACCAACGTCGGCAAGAACGGCAGATGGGCGTTTACCGCCTGCTCCGGTGGTCGGCGCTCATGCCCGTCACAGCACCAGCGCCCCGGCTGCCCAAACCGCCAGCGCCCCGACCGTTCCCTGCACCAGCGTTCCGAGCGTCTGAAGCCGGTAGCCTTCGCGCGTGGTCATGTTCGAAAACTGCGTGACCACCCAGAAGAAGCTGTCGTTGGCGTGGGAAACCACCATCGCCCCGGCGCCGATGGCCACGGTGACCAGCGCCTTGGCCGTTTCGCCGTCCAACCCCAGCGCGGGCAGCAGCGGAGCCATCAGTCCGGCGGTGGTGATGATCGCGACGGTGCTGCTGCCCTGCGCCGTCTTGATGCCGGCCGCGACCAGGAACGGCAGCCAGATGCCGAGGTTGGCGCTCGCCAGGCTGTCGCCGATGACCTTGGCGATCCCGGAGTTCTGCAACACCTTGCCGAAGGCGCCGCCGGCCCCGGTGATCGTGATGATGATGGCCGCGTCGACGACGGCCTGCCCCACCCAGCCGGATGTGGAGAGCATCTCCCGGTTCAACCGCTTCGGCAGCATCAGCGCCAGCCCGACGCCGATCAGAAGCGCCACGGCCGGCTGCCCCAGGAAGGACAGGAGCGGCACGACGCCGCCGGTGCCGAAGGGCTTGGCCGGCAGTTCGGCGATGGAGCGCAGGACGATGAGCAGGATGGGAACCGCGATGGGGACCAGCGACTTGGCAGCCGAGGGCGCGTCCGCATCGACCTGCGGTCCGGCCTGGGCGGAATCCTCGTCCGGGCGGTACGGCTCGATGGGCACGCGGGCCGCGATCAGGATGGCGAACAGCCAGCCCGCGGCGGCGGTGATGGCGCCGATGCCCATGCCCCACAGGATGACCAGCCCCAGGTCGGCGCCGAGGATGCCGGCGGCGGCGACCGGCCCCGGGGTCGGCGGCACCATGGTGTGGGTCGCGTAGAGCCCGAGCGCCAGCGCGACCGCCGTGGCGGCGAGGCTGATGCCGGCCTTGCGCGCCACCGCCTTGTTCAGGGACGACAGGATGACGAAGCCGGAGTCGCAGAAGACCGGGATGGAGACCAGATAGCCCATGATGGACATGCCCAGCGGCGCGTTCCTCTGCCCGGTGACGCGGAGAATGCTGGTGGCCAGCCGGAAGGCGCCTCCGGATTTCTCCAGGAAGACGCCGATGATGGTGCCGGCGATGATGACGATCCCGATCGAGCCGATGGTGCCGCCGAAGCCCTCGTTCACCGATTTCACGACATCGGCCAGCGGCATGCCGGACAGAATGCCGAAGCCGAACGCGGTCATGAGGAGCGCCAGGAACGGGTGCAGGTTCAGCCGGGCGGTGGCGAACACGATGAACAGGATGGACAGCAGCAACAGCAGGACCAGCAACACGGCACGCCTCCGATGCAGCAAGGATGCCCAGGCGTAACATGCTCACCGGTGGCGTGTTCCAGCACGGGTGGATTGCTCCGGGCCCGAGCGGCTCGTTCCGCCCGAGGCGCCGAGTTGCCGGCGCAGGGACTCCAGGATCTCCGCCGACAATTCGGGGTTGGCCTGCGCGGTGGCGCGGGCCAGCGCCATGCCGCCGATCAGGGCCGACACGATGGCGACGGCGCGGGCGCGGCGGTCGGCGGCGCCCTCCCCTTCCCGATCCGGCAAACGGGCCTCGATCACGTCGAAGAAGCGCACGACGCCGGCGCCGAACCGTTCCCGGACCGCCGGGTCCTGCCGCGCCACGTCGCC
Source organism: Roseomonas genomospecies 6 (assembly GCF_008365375.1). Taxonomy (GTDB): domain Bacteria; phylum Pseudomonadota; class Alphaproteobacteria; order Azospirillales; family Azospirillaceae; genus Azospirillum. The sequence continues at coordinate 10,906 of NZ_QOKW01000026.1, forward strand.
GGCGAAGGCCGCCATCGGACAGCCGGCGTCCGGCTGGTCGCGGTGCCGTTCGCTCAGATAACCCGTCAGGAAGGAGTCGAGCGCCCCTTCCGGAGACTCCTCGACGGCGGGCAGCCGGTCGAGGGCTTCCGCGAAGGCGGCCTCGCACGCCTCGGCGGCCAGAGCGTCCTTCGACGCGAAATGGCCGTAGAAGCCGCCGTGGGTCAGCCCGGCGGCCTTGGTGATCTCCGCCACCCCGACCTTGTCGAACCCGCGTTCGCGGAACAGGCGTCCCGCCGCCTTCACAATGGCGGTGCGGTTCTCCGCCGCCTTTTCCTTCGAAACCTTCACGTCCTCACCCTGCGCATGGCTGCCACGCCTCCACCGAGGGGGCTTCCGCCGTTATACATGATGGACGTCATCAATAACTCCATTCATGATGGGCATCATCATAAACTACGGAACATGGAGAGGACAATGGCGGACATGAGCGGCGGCGTGGCCCTGGTCACCGGCGGCACTTCGGGCATCGGGCGGGCGACCGCGCTGGCCTTTGCCAAGGCGGGCGCCACGGCGGTCGTCACCGGGCGGCGCGAGGCGGAGGGGCTGGAAACGGTGGAACTGGCCCGTCAAACGGGCGGGCGCGCCGTCTTCGTCCAGGCCGACGTGGCCGATGCCGAGGAGGTGGCCGCCCTGTTCGCCCGGATCGAGCGCGACCATGGCCGGCTCGACTACGCCTTCAACAACGCGGGCATTCATTTCAACCGTTCGATGGCCGAGACGACGGAGAGCGACTTCGACCGCATGGTTGCCGTGAACATCAAAGGCGTCTGGCTATGCCTGAAGCACGAGCTGCCGATCATGCTGCGGCAGGGCAAGGGCGCCATCGTGTCCACCGGATCGGTGCTGGGCCAAATCGGGCTGGCCGGCAATGGCGTCTACTCCGCCACCAAGGCGGCGGTGGAGGGCATGACCCGCAGCGTCGCCATCGAGGTCGCCAAGTCCGGCGTGCGGGTCAACGCCGTCTGCCCGGCCATCATCCAGACACCGATGAGCGCCGGTTCCTTCGGCGGGGAAGAGGCGGTGAACGCGGCGCTCGGCCCGCTGCACCCGGTCGGGCGCGTCGGACAGCCGCGCGAGGTCGCCGACACGGTGGTCTGGCTGTGCTCCGACGCGGCGTCCTTCATCACCGGCCAGTCGATCAACGTCGACGGCGGACTGACGGTGCAGTGATCGCCGCCCACCAAAGCCCCATCGACTCCGGGCCGGGTTGTGCTTAGATAGGCGCAGCCCGGCCCGCTTTGCTTGCGAAGGCCAGCCCCACTGCGTCGATGGACCGACCATGGACAAACTGCACGCGATGCGCGTCTTCGTCCGCGTCGTCGAGGCCAACAGCTTCACCAAGGCGGCCGACACGCTGGGCCTGCCGCGCGCCTCGGTGACGACGACCATCCAGAATCTGGAAGCGGCGCTCGGCGTGCGCCTGCTGCAGCGGACGACGCGCAAGCTGAGCCTGACGCTCGACGGCGCCGCCTATCTGGAAGGCGCCACCCGCATCCTGTCCGACCTTGAGGAGATCGAGACCTCCTTCACCAGCGCCCGCAAGACACCGCGCGGGCGGCTGCGGGTGGACATGCCGGGCTCGGTCGGGCGGCTGATCATCATCCCGACCATCCACGAATTCCACGCCCGCTACCCCGACATCGAGATCATGATCGGGATGAGCGACCGCCCCATCGACCTGATCCAGGAGGGGGTGGACTGCGTGCTGCGGGTCGGCGATCTGGCGGATTCCAGCCTGATCGCCCGCCGGGTCGGCGCCTTCCGCCCGGTGACCGTCGCCAGCCCCGCCTATCTCGCCCGCCACGGCACGCCCCGGACCATCGAGGAATTGGAAGGGCACACCGCCGTCAACTACTTCACCCGCACCGGCAAGATGCACGAGATGAGCTTCGAGCGGGACGGCGTGATCCACGAGGTGAGGCTGAACGGCCCCGTCTCGGTCAACGACGCCGACGCCTACGTGACCTGCGCGCTGGAAGGGCTGGGCATCGGGCAGACGGCCCGCTTCATGGCGCTGCCCCATCTGCGCAGCGGGGCGCTGGTCGAGATCCTGAAGGAGTGGCGCCCGGCCCTGATGCCGATCTCCGCGCTCTACCCGCACAACCGCCACCTGTCGCCCAAGGTCCGCGCCTTCGTCGATTGGGTCGCCGAGCTGTTCGAGGGCTGCCCACTGATGCAGGGCGAGGAGATCAAGGGCTACGAGTGCCCGGAGCGGGAGAAGACCGCGCCGGCTCCCGCCGTCGAGTCGGAGGGTGCGCGCCTCTGCGTCGTGTGACGCCGATTGTTCGTCCGATCCGAATTGTGTTGCCGTTGACCGCGTATTTATTCCGGTTCGCCGGGCGCCCACACTCCCTCCTGTTGCAATGCGGGAGGGGTGCCGGGGCACCGTCGGATCATGGGCCGGTCATCGGAACAGTCGAAGACACGCAAAACCGGGGCGCCGCCGTGCCCGTTGTCGGTCGATGACCGGACCATCGCCGGCCACGCCCAGGACATCCGGCTGCGGCTCTACCGGCCTCTGATCGGGCTGACCGTCCCGGCCCTGCTGTACCTGCACGGCGGCGGCTTCACCTCCGGCTCGCTGGAGGAGGCGGACACCGCCGCCGCCGCCATCGCGGAGAGCGTACCGGCCCTGGTCGTCTCGGTCGGCTATTCGCTGGCCCCCGCCCACTGCTTCCCCACCGCGGCCCACGACGCCCACCGCGCCGCCCTGTGGACCCTGGATGCGGCCCGCGAGCTGAACATCGCCAAGAGCGGGCTGGGCGTGGCCGGGCACGATGCCGGCGGCCACGTCGCCGCCTCGCTGACCTTTCTGGCCCGCGACCAGGGCGACGTGGACATCCGCGCGCAGGCCCTGCTCGGCCCCATGCTGGACCCCAGCATGACACGAGCGGGGGACGCGCAGGCGATGCAGTCCGACATTCCCGCGACCGCCTACGCCCGCTGCTACCGCGCCTATCTGCCAGACGCGGCGCAGCGGCTGCACCCCTACGCGGCACCGCTGGATTCCCGCCGGCTGGCCGGGTTGCCGCCCACGCTGATCGTCACCGCGCAGCGGGACGTTCTGCGCATCGAGGCGGAGCAGTACGCCGCCAACCTGATCGCAGCCGGCGTGCCCACCGAGGTCACCCGTTTCCCCGCCATTTCGCACGCCGCCCTGCCGGGCCACCGCCCGGCGCTGTTGGCGGTCGCCGATTTCCTCCGCCGACGCCTGTCCCCCGCGGACGGCAGCGGCGCCCCCGTCTGACTCCCCAGGAGATTGGTCCCATGTCGTTGTCTCCTTCGAAGCTCGCCCTTCTTCTCGCCGTTGGCGCCGCGACCGCTGGTGTGGCCGGAGTCGTCGCCACCCAGGGCCACGCCGACGCCCCCGCGGCCACCGCCGCCCCGCCGCCGCCCGAGGTGGACGTGGCGCCGGTCGTCGCCCGCAAGATCACCGACTGGCAGTCCTATTCGGGCCGCCTGGAGGCGGTGGACCGGGTGGAGGTGCGCCCGCAAGTGTCCGGCGCCATCACCGCCGTTCATTTCCGCAACGGCGCCCTGGTCAAGAAGGGCGATCCGCTCTTCACCATCGACCCGCGCCCCCACGTCGCCGAGGTTGCCCGCGCCGAGGCCCAGGTCACCGCCGCGCAGGCATCGGTGCGTTTCACCGCCGCCGACCTTGACCGCGCCCAGCGGCTGGTTCAGAACAACACCGTCTCGCGCCAGACGCTGGACGAGAAGGAAAACGCTGCCCGCGAGGCCGTCGCCAACCTGAAGGCGGCGCAGGCGGCACTCGACCTCGCCCGCATCGACCTGGAACACACCCAGGTGACCGCTCCCATCTCGGGTCGCGTCTCGCGCGCCGAAGTGACGGTCGGCAACGTCGTGGCGTCCGGCGCCTCCGCCGCTCCGCTGACGACCCTGGTGTCGGTTTCGCCGATCTACGCGTCCTTCGACGTGGACGAGCAGACCTACCTGCGCCACATCGCCAGCGTGAAGGACGCCGCCGACGTGCCGGTCCAGCTCGGCCTCGCCAATGAGAACGGCTATTCGCGCGGCGGCACGGTGGAGCATGTGGACAACCGGCTGGACTCCGTCTCCGGCACCATCCGCGTGCGCGCCAGGTTCGACAATCCCGACGGGATGCTGGTCCCCGGCCTCTACGCCCGCGTCAAGGTCGGCGGCAGCACCCCGCACGACGCGCTGATGGTCGAGGACCGCGCCATCAACACCGACCAGGACAAGAAATTCGTTCTGGTGGTCGGTGGCGACGACACCGTGCAATACCGCGAGATCGTCCCCGGCGCGGCCCAGAACGGGCTGCGGGTGGTGAAGAGCGGGCTCAAGGCCGGGGAGCGCATCGTCGTCAACGGCATCCAGCACGCCCGCCCCGGCGCCCGCATCAGCCCGAAGACCGTGGCGATGGGCACGCCGGCGGATACCGTCGAAACCGCGTCCAACGCTCCCTGATCCTCGGACCATGAGAGAGGCCCCGCCGGGAGAGCCATCATGAACATCTCGAAATTCTTCATCGACCGCCCGATCTTCGCGGGCGTGCTGTCGGTGGCGCTGTTCCTGGCGGGAGCGATCTCGCTGTTCCAGTTGCCCATTTCCGAATATCCGGAGGTCGTTCCGCCGTCGGTCGTCGTCCGCGCCCAGTTCCCGGGCGCCAACCCCAAGGTCATCGCCGAAACGGTCGCCTCCCCGCTGGAGGAGCAGATCAACGGCGTCGAGAACATGCTGTACATGCAGTCGCAGGCCAACAGCGACGGCAACATGGCGCTGACCGTGACCTTCCGGCTGGGCACCGACCCGGACAAGGCGCAGCAGCTCGTGCAGAACCGGGTGTCGCAGGCGTTGCCGCGCCTGCCGTCCGACGTGCAGCGGCTGGGCGTGACGACGGTCAAAAGCTCGCCCACCCTGACCATGGTCGTGCATCTGCTGTCGCCCAACGACCGCTACGACATGACCTACCTGCGCAACTACGCCATCCTGAACGTCAAGGACCGGCTGAGCCGGATCAGCGGCGTCGGCGAGGTGCAGGTGTGGGGGGCCGGCGACTATTCCATGCGCGTCTGGCTCGACCCCAACAAGGTCGCCCAGCGCGGCCTGACCGCGTCCGACGTGGTGGCGGCGATCCGCGAGCAGAACGTGCAGGTCGCGGCGGGCGTCATCGGCGCCTCGCCGTCGTTGCCCGACACGCCGTTGCAGCTCTCGATCAACGCGCAAGGCCGCCTGACGACGCCGGAGGAGTTCGGCGCGATCATCCTGAAGACCGGTGAGCAGGGCGGCGTCACCCTGCTGCGGGACGTCGCCCGCGTGGAGCTGGCGGCGGCGCAGTACGGGTTGCGGTCGCTTCTGGACAACAAGCCGGCGGTGGCGCTGGGCATCAACCAGTCGCCGGGCGCCAACGCGCTTGCCATCTCCGACGCCATCCGCGCGGCGATGGCCGACCTGAAGGCCGACATGCCGGACGGCGTCGATTACAGCATCGTCTACGACCCGACGCAGTTCGTCCGTTCCAGCATCGACGCGGTGATCCACACGCTGCTGGAGGCGGTCGCGCTGGTCGTTCTGGTGGTCATCGTCTTCCTTCAGACTTGGCGCGCCTCGATCATCCCGCTGCTGGCGGTTCCGGTGTCCATCGTCGGCACCTTCTCGCTGATGCTGGCGCTGGGCTATTCGATCAACGCGCTGTCGCTGTTCGGCATGGTGCTGGCCATCGGCATCGTCGTGGACGACGCCATCGTCGTCGTGGAAAACGTCGAGCGCAACATCGAGAACGGCCTGTCGGCCAAGGAAGCGACCTACCGAGCCATGCAGGAGGTCAGCGGCCCGATCATCGCCATCGCGCTGACGCTGGTCGCCGTCTTCGTCCCGCTGGCGGCCATGAGCGGCCTGACCGGCGAGTTCTACAAGCAGTTCGCGATGACCATCGCGATCTCCACCGTCATCTCCGCCTTCAACTCGCTGACGCTCTCGCCAGCCCTGGCGGCGGTGTTGCTGCGCGGTCATGACCAGCCGCAGGATTGGCTGACCCGCGCGATGAACACGGTCTTCGGCGGCTTCTTCCGGCTGTTCAACCGCGTCTTCCACCGGGCCTCAACCGGCTATGGCCGCGGCGTCGGCGGGGTGGTGCGGCACAAGGGGCTGATGATGCTCGTCTATGTCGGGCTGCTCGGCGTCACCGTGCTGCTGGGCCGCACCGTGCCGATGGGCTTCGTCCCGGCGCAGGACAAGGAATACCTGATCAGCTTCGCCCAGCTTCCCAACGGCGCCTCGCTCGACCGGACGGAGGCGGTGATCCGCGAGATGACCGACATCGCGCTGGCCCGCCCCGGCGTGCAGAGCGCCGTCGCCTTCCCCGGCCTGTCGGTCAACGGCTTCACCAACAGCTCCAGCGCCGGCATCGTCTTCGTCACGCTGAAGCCCTTCGCCGAGCGCAAGGACCCGTCGCTGTCCGCCGCCGCCATCGCCGGTGATTTGCAGAAGCGCTACGCCGGGCTGAAGGAGGCCTTCGTCGCCATCTTCCCGCCGCCCCCGGTGATGGGTCTGGGCACGCTGGGCGGCTTCAAGATGCAGATCGAGGACCGCGGCGCGCTGGGCTACGAGGCGCTGAACGCGGCGGTCGGCGCCTTCCTGAAGAAGGCCATGGAAACGCCGGAGTTGGGGCCGAGCTTCTCCAGCTACCAGATCAACGTGCCGCAGCTCGACGTCGATCTCGACCGCGTGAAGGCCAAGCAGCAGGGCGTTCCCATCGGTGAGGTGTTCGACACCATGCAGATCTATCTGGGCTCGCTCTATGTGAACGACTTCAACAGCTTCGGGCGCGTCTACCAAGTCCGCGTCCAGGCCGACGCGCCCTTCCGCGCCGAATCCGCCGACATCGGCCTTCTGAAGACCCGCAACGCCCAGGGCGACATGGTGCCGCTCTCCTCCCTGGTCACGGTGAAGCAGAGCTACGGGCCGGAGATGGTCGTGCGCTACAACGGCTACACCGCCGCCGACATCAACGGCGGCCCGGCCCCCGGCTATTCCTCCGGACAGGCGCAGGCCGCGGCGGAGCGCGTCGCGCAGGAGACCCTGCCGCGCGGGGTGCGGTTCGAATGGACCGACCTGACCTATCAGGAGATCCTGGCCGGCAACGCGGCGCTGTGGATCTTCCCCATCAGCATCCTTCTCGTCTTCCTGGTGCTGGCCGCCCAGTACGAGAGCCTGACCCTGCCGCTGGCCATCCTGCTGATCGTGCCGATGAGCCTGATGTCGGCGCTGGCCGGGGTGTGGCTGACGGGGGGCGACAACAACATCTTCACCCAGATCGGCTTCATGGTTCTGGTCGGCCTGTCGGCGAAGAACGCCATCCTGATCGTCGAGTTCGCCCGTGAGCTGGAGCACCAGGGGCGCAGCGTGGTACAGGCCGCCGTGGAAGCCAGCCGCCTGCGGCTGCGGCCCATCCTGATGACCTCCATCGCCTTCATCATGGGCGTGGTGCCTCTGGTGACCTCGACCGGGGCCGGGGCGGAGATGCGCCACGCGATGGGCGTGGCGGTGTTCTCCGGCATGATCGGCGTCACCCTATTCGGTCTGGTGCTGACGCCGGTCTTCTACGTCCTGCTGCGCATGATGGCCGGGGCGGGGAAGACCGCGGCGGCGGTGCCGTCCAACGGGGCGCTCGCCCACGGGCACGGCGATGACTGATCGGGCGACGACTGATCGTCCCTGAACGCTGCCGCCTCGCCAAGGCCCGCCCTCTCAAGGCGGGCCTTGGTCGTCTTGCCGAGCCGTCAGGCGTCGATGGGCGCCAGCAGGAAGTCCACGTCCTCGGCGGTCAGCAGGCCCTCCGCGCCGCCCGCCTCGTCATAGACGGCCTCGCCCAGTTGGCGCTTGCGCTCCTGAAGCTGGACCATGCGCTCCTCCACCGTGCCCATGGTCACCAGCTTGTAGACGAAGACCGGCTTGTCCTGGCCGATGCGGTGGGCGCGGTCGGTCGCCTGATCCTCCACCGCCGGGTTCCACCAGGGGTCATAGTGGATCACCGTGTCCGCCGCCGTCAGGTTCAGCCCCGTGCCGCCGGCCTTCAGGCTGATCAGGAACAGCGGCACCTCCCCGGCCTGGAACCGCCGCACCGGGGTGTCGCGGTCGCGCGTGTCGCCGGTCAGTTCCACGAACGGGATGTCCCGCGTCTCCAGCTCCGGCTTGATGAGGTCGAGCATCGAGGTGAACTGCGAGAACAGCAGGATGCGGCGCCCGTCGGCCAGCAGTTCGGGCAGCATCTCCAGGAGCCGCTCCAGCTTCGCCGACGCCGCCCCCTTCGCCACCTTCTTGCGCGCGCTTTCCAGCTTCACCAGCCGCGGATCGCAGCACACCTGCCGCAGCTTCAGCAGAGCGTCCAGGATGGTGATGTGGCTGCGCGCCAACCCCTTGCGGGCCAACTCCTCCCGCACCCGCTGGTCCATGGCAAGGCGGATCGTCTCGTATAGGTCACGCTGCGCCTCCTGCGGCTCCACCGTCTCGACGATCTCGGTCTTGGGCGGCAGGTCGGCGGCCACCTCCTCCTTGGTCCGGCGCAGCAGGAAGGGGCGGACCCGCCGGGCCAGCACCCGCTGCCGCTCGGCGTCGCCGTGCTTCTCCACCGGGGTGCGGAACTGGCGGCGGAAGCCCGTGCGGTCGCCCAGCAGCGACGGCACGGCCTGGGCGAAGAGCGCCCACAGCTCGTCCAGATTGTTCTCCACCGGCGTGCCGGTCAGGCAGAGCCTCTGCCGCGCCTCCAGCGCCTGGGCCGCCTTCGCCGCCTGGGCGGTGGGGTTCTTCAGATACTGCGCCTCGTCGAAGATCGCCAGATGCCAGGGCTGCGCCTCCAGCGCCTCGCGGTCGCGCGGCAGCAGGGCGTAGGAGGTAACCACGAGGTCGTGTTCGGCAAGCGATCCATGCGCCGCCTTGCGCTGCGGTCCGTGCAGCACCAGCGTCCGGAGTTCCGGCGCGAAGCGCTGCACCTCCGCCCGCCAGTTGCCCAGCACGCTGGTCGGCGCCACCAGAAGGCTGGGCCGGTCGAGCCGCCCCGCCTCCTTCTCCGACAACAGGTGCGCCAGCGCCTGCACCGTTTTTCCCAGCCCCATGTCGTCGGCGAGGATGCCGCCGAACCCGTGCGCGGCCAGGAACTGCATCCAGTCCAACCCCGTCTTCTGGTAGGGGCGCAGGGTCGCCCGCAAGCCCGCCGGCACCACCGCCGCGGGCACCCCGCCGGCCTCGCGCAGCGCCCGCGCCATGCCGCGCACCGCGTCGGCGCCCAGCAGCGGGATGCCCGCGGCGGACGCGGCGTCCTCCAGCGCGCTCAGGTCGCCCAGATGGGTCCGCCCGATGCGCAATCCGCCGGCATCGCCCGGCTGAAGCCCAAACAGTTCCATCAGCACGCCGATCAGCGGGCGCAGGCGCTCCACCGGCAGCGGCAGGAAGCGGGTCTCGTCCAGCCGGACGAACATGACGCCCTGCGGCGCCATCGCATCCAGCAACAGGTCGAGTTCCATATCCGGACCATGGAAGGCGACACGGCCCATCGCGTCGATCACCGCCCGCAGCACGGGCAGCAGGTCGATGCGCTCGCCCTCCACCTCGACGCCCAGCGACAGGCCGAACCAGTCGATCCCCGTGCCGTCGCCGACCTCCAGGGACCAGTTCGTGGGGGCATCCAGGATCTGGAAGGGAAAGTCCGGGTCGGTCTCGATGCCCCAGCCCTCGGCCCGCAGGGCGGGCAGGAGGGTGTGGCACAGCTCCAGCCAGACGGAACGTTCATCCGACGGCGCGTTGTCGGGCACGACATGAAAGGCCCTCAGCAGCGGCGGCCCCCCGGCGACGCTCATCGCCTGGGCGTTGAGGGCCAGGCCGGCCTTGCGCAGGCGATTGGCGGCCTTCGTCTCGTCCTTCGGCTGGCGGGAGGCGGTGACCAGCACGCCGTCCTCCATCCATTGCAGAGGCCCCGCCGGATCGCCCGGAGCGACGCGGGCGCTGCCATACTCGAAGGCCAGTTCCGCCGCGGGAACATCGACGGGCGCGCCGGCTCCATAATTGAAGCCATAGCCGTACCCGTAGATCGGCATTCGGCGGGCAAGCCGCAGGCGCAGGATCGGTCGCGGCTTCACCGTTCGCGTTTCGGTGCGGGCGGGCGACTCCGGCAGGACCGGCAGCCGGTCGCCGATCCGCTCCACCGACGCGCGGAAGGTGGCGACCTCCCCCGGCGCCAGCGGCGGCGCTTCCAGAAGCGTCGCGGCGACATGGGGCGCCATGCCCGTCTCGATGGGGCCGCAGGTTCCGCTGCCCGGGTCGACATAGAGAAGCGGCACGGTCGGCAGAGCGACAGCCGAGGGTGTGTCCAGTGCGACGGTGAAGCGCTGCCGCCCGACACCGTCACGGTCCCAGCGCGGCGTCCCCAGAAGCGCCGGACCCGAGCGCAGGGGCACTCCATCATGGAAATCGCCCCAATAGAGGCGCCCGGTGCGGAGCATCCGCTCGATCAGCCAGGGCGCCCAATCCGCCTTCAGGCCGAAGGCGCCGGAGGAAAGACGGTGCGATCCCTGCACTACGGCGGACGCGATGGCGTGATCCGCCGGGGTGATGAATTTCGCCGTCGGCATGTTGGCGAGCTGATGGCCGACGTAAACCTTTTCGTCATTGGCGAACCCGCCGCCCTTGCGCAGCGAGACCGACAGAACGCGCAGCGCCACCCGCCGGCCACCGTCCGCCTCGTCCTCCAGCCCCAGGACGTAGAGCAGGCGCTTGCGCACCGTCTCGGGATAATGGTCCCCGGCGTCCCGCTCCGCCGCTTCGTTCAGCCGCAGGAGCAGCGTCTGAAGAGAGGGAGAGAACACCGGCGGAGGCGAGGCCATGACCGGCGGAGCGGTGGGAGGCTGGACCCAGGGCGCCGAAATGGGCAGAGGTTCAACGGTCCGCTCCTCCGTCTCCTCCCGCCGCACCCAGGCGATCACCGCAGCGGCGACATGCTTGCAGTTCTCTCCGATTGGACAGTCGCAGTCGCCGTACACGCCGCTGACCGCACCGTTCCTCAGGGCGATCTCGACCTCCTGCGTGTAGGGATAGCGCTCGGAGCCCTGGACCTCCGCGGTGATCAGAACGGTGCCCCTTCTGCGCACCACCACCTCGAGCGCCCGCACGCGCCCTTCATGCTCATAGCGCTGGCCACGTTCGAAGGAACCATGATCGAAGAAGCGGCGCAACGACTGTGGATCGATCATATGGACGGCACTCCTGAGATCTCGAACAGGAACTCGAACGACAGCCTTTCCAACGCGGCGGGATACCGCGCATGTGGGACGTCCCACATGCGCGCCGCCGGATGTGCGAGGGCTCCGATCCGTCGATGTGGGACGTCCCACATATACGCTTCGGGCCCTTCAACCGGCGCCTTCGAGGATCGCGTCGATTTCCGCGCGCAGTTGGAGCAGGCTTTCACGATGCGCCGGATCGAGAAGATGGCGTTGTTCGCGAACGACGGCGACATCGCGGATGATGCGCTTGACGCTCGCTTGAAGCGTCCGTTCGGGATCGTGCGGCCCGGCTTCGCGGGCGGAAGCGCCTTGCGCGTGGTCGCGCTTGGCCTGGCGGACAGCCTTGACCGAGGCGCCCTCCTTTGCCTGCGCCCACAGCGCCGGCCGCAATTCGTCCGGTGCCGCCGCGATCTCGATCAGCACCGACCGCGACACATGCGTGCAGGACGCCGCATACTCCTCCAGCACATGGGCCGGCAACGACAGGATGGCCAGAAGCTTGGTGATGTCGGAGCGGTCCTTGCCGACGACCGCACCCAGTTCGTCGTGGGTGTAGCCGTGCTTCTCCACCAGCCGGGCGAGGGCGGCGGCATACTCCACGGCGTTGAGATCGACGCGCTGGACGTTGTCGATCAGCCCGATCTCGTCCGGATCGCCGGACGTGAGAATGGCGAAGACCGTCTTGCGGCCAAGGATTTCATGGGCGCGTATCCGGCGCTCTCCGCCGATCAGCAGATAGTCGCCCTGAGGAAGAGGGCGGACGAGGATCGGGTTCTGCAATCCATAGCGGTCGATGGACGCGGCCAGACTGCGCAGTTCCGCCTCGTCGAAATGGCGGCGCGGCTGGTCGGGGTTGCGATGGACGCGGTCGATGTCCAGCTCGACCACATGCGGAAAGCCCGCCGAGGTCCCGAACAGCCTGTCGGTACCGACCGAGAGCGTGGGGGAACCGCCCAGCAACTCCTTCGTCTTGCGCTCGAACTTACGCGACATGGGTCGTCTCCCGCTGCGTGGCGTAGGCGCGGATCTGGCGCGCCACCTCGCGGAACGTCTCGGCACCCGGGGCGCCCGGGTCGCCGGCCAAGGTGATCATGCCGGCGGCGGCGGCCTTGCCATAGACGGTGGCGCGGGGAATCGGCGGGAACACCGGAACCTGATCGGCGTAGGATTCGCGCAGCTCCAGCAGGGTCGCGCGGTCCTGCGTCAGACGCTCGTTGTACATGGTGGGAATGATTCCGGCGATCTTCAGCCGCGGGTTCACGCGGCGCCGGATGCGGGTGATGGTGTCCACCAGCCGCTTCACACCCAGCAGAGACAGCGCTTCCGTCTGAACCGGCACGACGACCAGTTCCGCGGCCGACAGCGCGTTGGCCGTCACCAGCCCCAGGTTCGGCGCGCAGTCCATGACCACGAAGTCGTAAGTGCTGCGCACCTCGTCGAGCTTTTCACGAAGCACGAGCCCACCGGTGGAATCGGCGGCCAGTTCGACATCGGCATCCGCCAGCGAAAGGCCGGCCGGAACGAGGTCGAGACCGCGCTCGCCGGTCGGAACGATGACCGACGAGATCGGTTCGTCGGAACGGAGCACGAAGTAGAGCGTCTTGCGCCGCTGTTCCAGATCGACGATGGCCGCGTTGCCGACGCCGACATGGACCGTCGCGTTGCTCTGGGAATCGCAGTCGATCAGCAGCACCCGCGCGCCCCCTTCCGTCAGGGCATAGGCGAGGTTGACCGCCGTGGCGGTCTTGCCCACGCCCCCCTTCTGGTTGGCGATCGCCAGGAAGGTGGCCGAGCGCGGCCGGTCTTCCGTGGTCTGGTCGGCCAGGAAATCCTGCACCTGCTGGGGGATTCGCTCTGCCCCGCCCTCCCAGCGGCTGATCTTCGCCTTCGTATAGCTGCGGCCAAGCTGATCGTTGAGCCAATCGGCGAATTGCGTCTGGTTTTCCCCACGGCGCTCGCGCAGTTGGCGCATGTCGTCCCCACCAAGCGGCGGCATCGGCATCCCCTTCATTCGGTTTCGGCGATTCTGCGCAAGTTGCCGGAACTTTGTCAACGGACGCCCGCGCAGTTGCCGGAACCGGGCCTCCGAACAGCCGCCGCATCGACGTAAGCGATTCTGCGCAACAGGCCGGAGTGGACGAGCGAAGCGAGCGGGGGAGGGGAGGGCGCGTAAACGATTCTGCGCAAGGTCGCTCCAACCCCGGGGGCTGCTCCCCATTTGCGCTGATATTAACGTCTTGGAATATGGGAGTGCGGAAACCTCAAGACCCTGTTCATCGTCATTCCCGAAGGCCTTCGGCGGATCTCCGATCCGCCCGACACAGTTAGTGCCGGCTTTGCCCGCGCGAGAGGCGGGAATACAGTCCGTTCAGGCACTTGTTTGCGGAGTTCCCGGTTCCCCGCCTTCGCGGGAAAGACGGCTTTTCTACAGTGGGTGCGCTTCCGAAACGTCCTTCATTCCTTGGGAAGCAAGTTGGCGCGTAGGACGCGGCTCCCCCAGGTTGACGTAAACGATCCTGCGCAGCCCGCGGACCCATGCCGTTGACAGGGGTGTGCGGAGCCGTTCATGCCGTCCGGACGTCTCCGATTCGGCTTCGATTGCGCAGGATCGTTTACGCGACAGGCCAGCCGAGCCGGATTTACGCAGAATCGTTTACATGCCGTGGCCCGGTTTCTCCACGCAGGATCGTTTACGAAATGATTCGTCCACGCAGAAAGCTTTACTCGTTCACGCAGAGTCATTTACGGCGACTCGGCACTCCCGCGCAGGATGATTTACGCGACTCGGGCCTATCCACGCAGGATCGCTTACCAAACCTAAAGAGAATCCCTATTCAAAAACCTCAGGAAAAACCGCGTAAACGATTCTGCGTTTTATTTTCGACAGGACGCCTTCCGACCCCGTGCATCGGCCGTTGTGTCTGCTAAGGTCGGCGAAGCGAGAGACGGGAGCCGTGCGATGGCGGAGATTCACGACCTGATCGGCCGCATCGGCCGGGAACAGACGCTGCAGCTCTTCGACGGCGACGACGACCGGCGCCGTGTCGAATGGGCCGCGTCCGTCATGGGCGTCGAGAACCCGAAACGCTGGTACCTCCACGCCGGACTCTGCATGGTCGCCTTGCCCCACAGCAAGCCGAAGACGGCGACCGCGGAGCATGTGCTGAAGAACGGCCGGTTTACGCTGATCCTCCGTCCAGCCCCCATCGGGACGAAGGAGGGAACCAACGAGGTCGAGTACAGCGGGCTTCCTTACGGTCCGAAGGCCCGCCTGATTCTGATGTACATGCAGACCTACGCCTACCGGCACCGGACCCGCCGCGTCGTGCTCGGGGATTCGATGAGCGAATGGTTCCGCCGACTCGGCCTGCAGGTGACCGGGGGCGGGAAGGGGACGATCAACGCGGTTCAGGAACAGGCCCAGCGCATCGCCCGCTGCGCGTTTACATTCATCGAGGAAAGCGCCAACGGGAAAGCAAGCCGGGTGCGCGATCAGAATCTGGTCCAGGGCCTGGAATTGTTCGCTCAGGACGACGACGAGGACACCGGCCCGCAACAGATTCCCCTGTTCGATGGCGACGCTCCGCCCCCCAAACGGCGGCGTAAATTCAACTGGGTCCGCGAGATCGAACTGACGGCGGAGTTCTACGAGCATCTGCTCGACAACAAGGTGCTTCTCCGTGAAGACGCGATCGGCAAGCTGAAAGGGTCGAGCTGGGCTTTGGACGCATACACATGGCTGGCATACCGGCTCCGATCGGTCGACAAGCCGACCAAGCTGCGCTGGTCCCTGCTTCAGGAGCAGTTCGGCGGCGGCCCCATCAGCAATCCGCGCATGTTCCGGCCGATGCTGACCTCTGCGCTCAAGGATGCCTTGGCCGTCTATCCGGAAGCGGACGTCAGCATCGACGAGGAGGGCGTGACCCTGCGTCCGTCGCCGCCGCCAGTAACCGCCGATTTCCATGTGGTGAAGGCCATCGGCAGCCGGTAGCGGGTTCGACCCGGCGAACCTTCCCGGATCTTTCAAGGCGGTTGTCCGCAAGCGCGTCGTGCTGGAGGTGTTGTTGTGCACCGGTCTGAGCGGCGGCCTTCGGTGTCCCCAGGGCAACGAGGTCAGGTTAATAGGTTCAGTCAGAGCGACGCCCACTCCTTCTCCCCTCTGGGGAGAAGGTCGGGATGAGGGGGCGGCCGAAGGCCGGAAAAGCCCTGCATGGAGCAACGTTCCCCCCTCACCGGCCCTTCGGGCCACCCTCTCCCCAGGGGGGAGAGGGTTATTCGATGCCTTTGGGACAGAAATCAACCTGACCTCGTTGCCCTGCGGTGCCCCCCGCACGACGCAGTTCGTCCGGTCCCTCCTGCGTGAAACGGCGGCGACGCGCCTGCTGGAAAACGAGCTGGACATCCGCTTCGTCCAACGCCTTCTCCGCCACCAGAGCATCTTCACCACGGAGATCTATACCGCAGTCACCGACACCCGTCTCAAGGCGGCTTGTGGAGCGAAGGGCGGGACATCGCCGTTATAGTGGCCGAGAGTGTCTGATCCGATGGATGGCCCATGCCGAAGCTCGGCGAACGAAACGGCAGTGAGACGTGGCGGATCAAATCTCCGCTTCGACGTGGCCGTATCCTTCATGTCCGCTCCAGGATGTCGGCGGAAAAGACCCTCGGCCTTCGTGTCGGGCTCGTCTTCGGCCTGATCTCCCTGGTCATTGCGGTGTTTTGGTTCGACCGCGATGGATTGAAGGACCAGATCGACGGGCATGTCAGCTTTCCCGACATCCTTTACTTCGCGATGATCACCGTCACCACCGTCGGCTACGGCGACATCGTTCCGGTCAGCCAGACCGCGCGGCTGATCGACGCCTTCGCGGTCACGCCCATTCGCATCTTCATCTGGTTCATCTTCCTGGGAACTGCCTACGAATTCGTTGTGCAGCGGATCATCGAGGATTTCCGAATGAGCCGAATTCAAAAGCAACTGCAAGGCCATATCGTGCTGTGCGGCTTCGGGCACAGCGGCTTCATCGCCGCGCAGGAGACCATCGCCAAGGGGCACCCCGGCGAACGGATCGTCGTGATCGATCAATCGGAGGAGCGCATCCGGCTGGCGGCAGAGGCGGGGTTCATCGGGTTGCTCGGCGACGCCACCAGCGAGGACATGCTGACCCGGGCCTGTGTGGGAAGCGCCAAGGCGGTGATCGTCAGTTCGGGCCGGGACGACACCAGCATTCTGGTGATCCTGACCGTCCGCCATCTGTCCGCCGGCACCAAGATCGTCGGCAGCATCAAGCAGGAGGAGAACATCAAGCTGGCCAAGCTGAGCGGCGCCGATTTGGTGGTGTCGCCGCCCAAGATCGGCGGCTATCTCATGGCCGATGCCGTCGAAACCGACCATGCAACCCCGTTCCTGTGCGACCTGATGTCGGTGGGCGGTCAGATGGTGCTGACCGAGCGCCCGGCGGCGCGGGACGAGATCGGCAAGACCATGGCGGAGACGACCGCCGGCGTGGTTGTGCAGATTCACAGCAATGGCCGCACCATTCCCTTCACGGACCGCCACCGCCACATCATTCAACCTGGAGACCTTCTGCTCCTGATCAGTCCGGCGCATGGTGACGGCGCGCCGAACCGTCGATGAACGCCCTCGGGTTGCAAGCGGTCCGTCACTGCGGCCGGTCGGCGGGCTTGCCCGGAGATTTCCCGGCCTCGATCTGGTCGAGCACCGCTTCGGGAGCGATGTCCTGCTTGATGATGTCCAGATCGGAGTCGACCTCCGTCTTCACCCCCATGTGATCGGCGATGGACGATACCAGAGCGGCCAGTTTGGTGATTTCGTGCTCCGTCAGCAGGCTGATTTGCAGATCCAGATCGGCTCGCTTGCTGGCGACCTTGGACATGCGGTTTTGGCTGATGAGCACGAAGGTGGACAGGAAGATGGCTTCCACGGACGCGATCATGGCCAGGACGACGAAGGAGGGGTCCCAGCGCGGAACGCCGGGCACCCATCCCAGGTTGGCGACGATCCAGCAACCGAAGAAGGCCAGGTGCAGATAGACGAAGGTCATGCTGCCGGTGAAGCGGGTGATCGCGTCGGCGATCCGTTCTTCCGCGGTCGCCTCGACCTCCTCCCGCACGCTGCGTTGGTGCAACGCCTGGATGTTCCGTTCGAGCACGCCGCTCAAGCCGGGGGATGGCGGCGGGTAGGTCGGTGGGGCGGCGGACCGCTCCGCGCGGTCTCCGTCATGCTGGGGCGATCCTGCGTTCATGACTCATCTGCCTTGCTTGAGCTGAATCGTCGTCGCTTTGTGCCTCTTGTCGGGCTGGGGACGCGGTCGATCCGCGCACCGGGATCAATGGGGCGTCCGGGTCCGCCCGCTGGGACTGGTGAAGGCTTCTGCCAGGGCTCGCTTCAGGTCTTCCGGGAGATAGGGCTTGTGCAGCAATGTGTAACCGGCTCGCTTGGCTTGGCGCAGCCGCTCGGGGGCGGTATCGCCGGTAACCAGCACCGCCGGCACCCGCCGCCCGACCGCTTGGCGGACGGCGGCAACGGCTTGCAGCCCGGTGGTTTGCCCGGCAAGGCGGAAGTCGCTTACCACCACATCGGGCGGAGACCCTTCCACCTTCACACGGGAGACCGCCTCCGCGACGGAGCCGGAGACGATGGTTCGGCAACCCAGGGTTTCCAGGAACATGGCGAGCGCGCCACGCTGCTGCTCCTCATCCTCGACCACCAGGACGGTGCGCCCGGAAAAATCGGTTTGCGTCCACGCCTCCGGGACTGCGGCCGGCTCGGCCCCGCTCTGCGCCAGCGGCACCTCGATGAAGAAGGTCGTTCCCTTACCGACGGTGGACTTCACGCCGACGCGATGCCCCAGCAACTCGGCCGTCTTGCGGACGATGGCGAGGCCGAGGCCAAGGCCTTTGCGGCGGTTCCGCTCCGGATTGCCGATCTGGTAGAACTCTTCGAAGATGAGATCGATCTGGTCCGGCGGAATGCCTGGACCGGTGTCCCAGACCTCCACCCGCAGCCTCGGGCCGGACGGCCGGCAGCCGACCAGCACGCGTCCCCGCTCCGTGTGGGCGACGGCGTTGCTGATCAGGTTGCGCAGGATGCGTTCCAGAAGCAGCGGGTCGCTGCGCACCAACCGGCGGCAATCGGCGACTTCCAAATCGAGCCCCTTACGCTCCGCCAAAGCCGACATCTCGCGAACCAGCCGTTCGACCACGCCGCACATCCGGAAGTCCGAGATGGTCGGCTCCACCGTACCGGCCTCCAGCGTGGCGATGTCGAGCAGACCATGGAGCAGGCCCTGACCGGAATGGAGTGCCTCCTGCACGCGTTCGAGCAGCGCCAGGTTGTCCGCCTGATCCCGCAGACGCTGGGCGAGCACGCCGGAGAGCAGTTCCATCGCCTGGAAAGGCTGGCGCAGATCGTGGCTGGCCGCGGCGAGGAAGCGCGTCTTTGCGCTGTTGGCCCGTTGCGCCTCGAACCGCGCGGCCTCGGCCTCGGCCTTGGCGGCTTGGGCTTGGACCAAGGCGCGGCGTCGCTCCAGTTCGTGCATGACCAACCGGGCGAAGTCGACGAGGTCGCGTTGCTGATCGGGGCCGAAATCCTGATGGGGGCGCTGGTCGATCACGGTGAAGGTGCCGAGCAGATGTCCGCCCTGCGTGACGAGCGGAGCGCCGGCATAAAAGCGAATCCGGGGCGCTCCGGTCACGAGATCGTTGTCGGCGAAACGCTCGTCGAGCGTTGCGTCGGGCACCACCATCACCCGCTCTTCCAAAATGGTGTAGGCACAGAAGGCCAGACGGCGTTCCGTGCAGGATATCCCCAGTCCATGGTGGGACTTGAACCACTGCCGGGTCTCGTCCACCAAACTGACGAGTGCGATGGGCATGTCGAAGTGGCGGGCTGCGAGACTCGTGATCCGGTCGAACACGTCCTCAGCCGGCGTGTCGAGTACGCCGTAACTTTTCAGCGCATCGAGCCGCGCAAGTTCGTTGAGCGGCCAAGGCGGTTTGACCATGACCAAACCTCTGCCCTCCCATTTCCCTGTAACAACAGCGGAAGGGGTCCATCTCTCCAAACCGCCGGGCGGCATACCGCAACAGATTGCGAAGGCTTCGACCCTTCAGCGCCTCTGCCCGCTCACGCCGCCGCGATGACCAGCAGAGCGACGGTCAGCGCCACCGCGTCCTCCAGAAGCGCGGCCGGGCGGTCGCGGCCGAAGGCGGCAGCCATGCGCCGGCGCGCCGCATAACCCAGGAGCGTGCCGGCGACCGCGCCGAGCCCGCCCGCGATCAGGCCGACGATCCAGACCCCCGCATCCGCCCCGATGGCGGCCCCGGCGATGGCCCCGCCCGCGATGCGGCTGGCGAAAGGGAAGGGACGCTTGCGGCTGGGGGTGCCCGGCAGTTTGTCGGTGACGAGTTCGACCGCCGCCATCGCGGTGAAGACCCAGGGCGAAACCGGATGGCCCAGGAAGAACAGCCAGCTTCCCGACAGGTCGAGCCAGCCGCCATAGGCGGCCCAGGCGACCGCCGCCGGTGCGATCAAGGTGCGCGAGCCGGCGACGGCGCCGATCAGGAAGGCGAGGAGCAGGGCGATCATCGGGACGGTCTCCGCATCAGTCGTTCCGGCGCCCGAGAAGGGCCTGCGCCAGCCGCCGGAGCGCTCCGATGCGGATGCCGTGCCCGCCATGGAGCAGGCGGAGCGCCGCCAGCATCAACGCCGCGTCGCCGTCACGCGGCGGGTCGAGATGCGGAAGCCGTTGGCCGCGCCGCACCGAGACGGTTTTCACCCGCGTCATCTCCAGCAGCCCTTCGGCCCCGCGTGTGACCCCCCAGCCGCTGGAGCGGCGTCCGCCGAAGGGCAGGCGGGGGTCGGCGGTCGGCACGATCAGGTCGTTGACCGTCACCGTCCCCGCGTCCAGCCGCCCGGCCAGCGCATAGGCGTCCTCCTCCGGTCCGAAGACCGAGGCGCCGAGCGCGTAGGGGCTTTGCGCGGCGGCGTCCAGCGCCTCATCCATGTCGCGCACGGGCACCAGCGACAGGATGGGGGCGAACAGTTCCTCGCGCAGCAGCGCCATGCCGGGCCGCGCGTCGGCCAGGATCAGCGGCGCCATCGCCGGGTCCGCGTCTTCAGGCAGTACGCCGAGCGGGCGGGCGCCCTCCGCCACCGCCGCGCGGACCAGCCCGTCCAGCCGGCGCCGCACCGGCAAGGGCACCGCCGCCGGCGGGATCGCCGCCACGCTGCGCGTCAAGGCGTCCTCCAGCGCCGCCGCCTGGGCCTGCGGCACGAAGACCCGGCGCGGCGCGATGCAGGTGGCGGAGCCGTTGAAGCGCAGGCCGAAGGCGAGCGCGCGGGCGACCGTGCCGATGTCGGCGCCCGGCAGGACGAACACCGCGTCGTTCCCCGACAATTCCATGGTGGAGGGCACCAGCGCGGCGGCGAGTTGGCGGGCCACCGCCCGGCCTGTGTCCGCCGATCCGGTCAGCACCAGCTTGTCGATGCCGGCGGCGACGGCGTCCGTCACCGCGCCGGGAGACTCGTGCAGCACCTGGAACAGGCCGGCGGGAAGCCCGGCCTCTTCCAGCCAGTCCCCCAGCCGCTCCATCGGCGCGGAACAGCCGGGCGCGGGCTTGACCAGCACCGCGTTTCCGGCGGCGAGAGCCTGAAGCGCCTGCACCCCCGGCAGAAGCAGCGGGTAGTTGGACGGGCCGACGATCAGAACGTTGCCGAACGGCTCCCGCCGCACCTCCGCCGCGACCCCGAAGAGCCAGACCGGACGGCCGCGCCGCCCCAGGCGCCGGGGCGCCAGCAGAGCGGCGGCCTCGCGTTCCAGGAAGCGGCAGGCTTCGGCCAGCGGCAGGATCTCCGCGCTCAAACTCTCGGCCATGCCGCGTCCGGGGCGGGTCGCCAAGGCGCGCACGAGTTCCTCGGCATCCGCCGCGATCCGCTGGCGGAGTCTCCGGACGATGGACAGTCTTCGGGCTGTATTGCACGCGGCCCACGCGCTGCGAGCCATTGAAAATGGATCGTCGCTCCCGCTCATCCAAGGGGTTACGCCTTGAGTGGTGGGACTGTTGCTGTGATCCATTTCCAGCCCATGCTCGTAACTGCCTTCACACAAGTCGGCAGCTCGGGGGCATTTGACAAGCGCATGGAACGACAAGTCGTCATCATTGGCGCCGGGCCGGGCGGATTGGCATCCGCGATGCTGCTGGCGCTCACCGGGGCGAAGGTCACCGTGTTGGAGCGGCAGGACCGCATCGGCGGCCGGTCGGCCGGGTTCGCGCTCGACGGGTACCGGTTCGACAGCGGCCCGACCTTCTTCCTTTACCCCCGCATCCTGGAGGAGATCTTCGAGGCTTGCGGGCGCCGCCTGTCGGACGAGGTCGATCTGATCCGGCTCGACCCGCTCTACCGGCTGGTGTTCGAGGGCGGAGACGAGCTTCGGGTCCACGCCCAGATGAAGGCGCTGATGGCGGAGATCGCGCGCCTCAGCCCGCGCGACGCCGAGGGGCTGCCGCACTTCCTGGCCGACAACCGGGCGAAGATGGAGCGCTTCCTCCCGGTTCTGGAGGCCGATTACTCCAATCCCTGGGCGCTGGCGTCGCTGCCGATGCTGAAGGCGCTGGGGAAGCTCGCGCCGCACCGTTCGGTCGACAGCGACCTGTCCCGCCATTTCCAGGACCCGCGCATCCGTCTCGCCTTCTCGTTCCAGAGCAAGTATCTGGGCATGTCGCCCTTCCGCTGCCCCAGCCTGTTCACCATCCTTTCCTTCCTGGAGCATGAGCACGGCGTCTTCCACCCGCGCGGCGGCACCGAGTCGGTGATGGAGGCGATGCGGCGGGTGGCCGAATCGCTCGGCGTCACCGTGCGCCTGAACGAGACGGTGCGCCACATCCGCTTCCAGGGCCGGCGCGCGGTGGGGGTGCGGACGGAGGCCGGCGACTATCCCGCCGACGCGCTGGTCATCAACGCCGACTTCGCCCGCGCGATGACGACGCTGGTGCCCGACGATCTGCGCCGCCGCTGGAGCGACGCCCGCATCGCCACCAAGAAATTCTCCTGCTCCACCTTCATGCTCTATCTGGGGATCGAGGGCCGGGTGGACGGGCTGGACCATCACACCGTCTATCTGGCGGAGGATTACGCCCGCAACCTCGCGGAGATCGAGGAATGCCGCGAGCTGCCGCGCCGCCCCTCGATCTATGTCCAGAACGCCTGCGTCACCGACCCGGCTCTGGCTCCGCCGGGGGGCAGCACCCTCTACATCCTGGTTCCGGTCGGCCACCAGCGCGGCCACATCGACTGGCGGGCGGAGGCGCCGCGCTACCGCCGTCTCGTGCTCGACCGGCTGGCCGGGTTCGGCCTGACCGATCTGGAACGCCGCATCCGGGTGGAGCGGGTGGTGACTCCCGCCGAGTGGGAAAGCCAGTTCGCGGTGCATCGCGGCGCCACATTCAATCTGGCGCACAGTTTGGACCAGATGCTTCACCGCCGCCCGCGCAACCGGTTCGAGGATCTGGACGGTGTCTATCTGGTGGGCGGCGGCACCCATCCCGGCAGCGGCCTGCCGGTGATCTTCGAAGGCGCGCGCATCACGTCGCGGCTGCTGGCCCAGGAATTGGGGCTGCCGACGCCCTGGCGCAGCGAGGCCATGGGACTATCCGGCCTGCCGAAGCGGGCCGTTGCGGGGGGAATGGCATGACGGATCGGATCGCGGTGGTCGGCGGCGGGCTGGGCGGGCTCGCGTCGGCGGTGGTTCTGGCGGCGCGCGGCCACAAGGTGGTCCTGCTGGAGAAGAACGGCTGGGTCGGCGGCAAGGCGGCGGTTCTGGAGGAAGGCGGCTTCCGCTTCGACATGGGGCCGACCATCCTGACGGTGCCGCGGGTCCTGCGCCGCATCCTGGCGGAGGCCGGCTGCGACCTGGACCGCGAATTGGAGATGGTCCGGCTGGAGCCGCAATGGCGCTGCTTCTTCGACGACGGCACGGTGCTGGACCTGTCGGAGGACATCGGCAGGATGGCGGCGGACCTGGACCGGCTGTCGCCCGGCCGCGGCGCCGGGGAGGGCTACCGCCGCTTCCAGGCCCTGTCGGAACGGTTGCACGGCATCTCCGAACGCTTCTTCTTCTGGAAGTCGGTGGAGGACCTGGGCGACACGCTGAAGGTCCGCGACAGCCTGAACGCCCGCACCCTGTCGGACGTGCTGGCCCTGCGCATGGGCAGCACGGTGGCCGGCACCATCCGCAGCCACGTCCCCGACGCGCGGGCCGCCCAGATGCTGGACCATTTCACCCAGTATGTCGGCTCCTCGCCCTACGGGTCCCCGGCGGTGCTCTGCGCCATCGCGCACATGCAGACCAACGACGGCGTCTGGTACCCGATGGGCGGCACCCGCGCCGTGCCGGTGGCGCTGGAGCGGGTGGCGCGGCGCCTCGGCGTCGAGATCCGCACCGGCACCGGGGTCCGCCGGCTGGAGGTGGCGGGCGGGCGCGTCGCCGCCGTCGAGACCGATGGCGGGGAGCGCATCCCGGTGGCGGCGGTGGTGTCCAACATGGATTCCATCCGCACCTACGACGAGCTGGTGGGCGGCGAGCCGGCCAAGCGATTCCGCAAGCGCCGGAGTTACGAGGCCGCCTGCTCGGGCGTGGTCTTCTATCTGGGGCTCGACCGGGCCTATGACCATCTGCTGCACCATGACTTCGTCTTCTCCCGCGACCCGGCGGAGGAGTTCGACTGGATCTACCGCCGCGGCAAACCGGCGCCCGACCCGACCTGCTACATCGCCGCCCCCGCGCGCACCGAACCCGGCGTCGCGCCGCCGGGGGGCGAGGCGCTCTATGTGCTGGTCCACACCCCCTATCTGCGCCCGCACCATGACTGGACGCGCATGCTGCCGGACTACCGCCGGATCGTGTTCGACAAGCTGAAGCGCACTGCGGGCATGCCCGACCTGGAGGACCGCATCCGGGTCGAGCGCGTCCTGACCCCGCAGGACATCCACGACCGCTACCGCGTGCTGAACGGCGCCATCTATGGGCTGGCCAGCCATGGCCGCTTCCTGGGCGCCTTCAAACCCGGCAACCGTTCGCGCGACGTGGAGGGGCTGTATCTGGCCGGCGGGGCCGCCCATCCGGGGCCGGGCATGCCGATGGTGCTGATGTCGGGCTGGATCGCCGCCGACAGCCTGGACCGCGACCTCAGGAGCGGAGCGCGCGACGGCGATCTGCGCGCCGTCGCCTGATGGGTGGGCGGGCCATACGGGATGACGGCATGCGGGACGATGGTTTGCAGGACGATCCGGTCGCGCTGCGCTCGCCGCTGCTCTACCGCGTCTTCGGCGCCATCATGGCGCGGCGCATGCGGCGCGACTTCCACGCGGTGCGGCTGGCCCGGCCCGGCTGGCCGGTTCTGCCGCCCGACCGCCCGGCGATCGTCTGTCTGAACCACCCGTCCTGGTGGGACCCCGCCTTTCTGATCGTGATGGGGACCACCCGCTACCGCGACCGGCCCAGCTACGGCCCGATCGACGCGGCGATGCTGCGCCGCTACCGCTTCATGGCGCGCATCGGGCTGTTCGGGATCGAGCCGGGCCGGGCGGGGGCCGCCGCCTTCCTGCGCACCGGGCTGCGCATTCTGGAGGACCCGCGTTCGATGCTGTGGATCACGGCGGAGGGCGCCTTCACCGATCCGCGCCGCCGCCCGGTCCGCCTGCGTCCGGGCATCGCCCATCTGGTCCGGCGCGCGCCCTCGGCGCTGGTGGTGCCTCTCTCTTTGGAGTACCCCTTTTGGAACGAGAGCACTCCGGAGGCCCTCGCCAAATTCGGTACCCCCATCGAGGCATCCACCTTCGCCGGCCAGCCGGTGCCGGATATCGCCGCCGCGCTTGAAGGACACTTGGAGGCGACGATGGACGCGCTGGCGCTCGACGCGCAGAGCCGCGACCCGGAGCGGTTCCTGACTCTGGCCGAGGGCAGGGCGGGGGTGGGCGGCGTCTACGACCTGTGGCGCCGGGCGCGCCTCTGGGCCGGCGGGCGGCGCTTCACCCCGCACCATGGCGACGCGCCGGACAACGGAGGGGCGCCTCGCCCATGAGCGCCGATACGCTGCTGGCCGCGCTGTCGCTGTGCCTCGCCCTGCTGCCGCTGGGGTTGGGCCTCGTCAACCTGTGCCTTTACCGCCGCCCGAAGGCCGAACCGCCGCCGGGCGCCGCCGTCAGCATCCTGATCCC
This sequence comes from Roseomonas genomospecies 6, assembly GCF_008365375.1. Taxonomy (GTDB): domain Bacteria; phylum Pseudomonadota; class Alphaproteobacteria; order Azospirillales; family Azospirillaceae; genus Azospirillum. Next base: position 36,448 of record NZ_QOKW01000026.1, read on the forward strand.
CGCCCGCAACGAGGAAGCCAACATCGCCGCCGCGGTGCAGGCGGCGCTGGGCAGCCGCGGGGTGACGGTGGAGGTGGTGGTTCTGGACGACCACTCCACCGACCGCACGGCGGAGATCGTCCGCTCCCTCGCCGTCCACGACCCCCGCCTGCGGCTGGAGGAGGCCCCGCCGCTGCCGCCGGGCTGGTCGGGCAAGCAGCACGCCTGCCGGACGCTCGCCACGCTGGCGCGGCACCCGGTGCTGCTGTTCCAGGACGCCGACGTGCGGCTGGCTCCGGACGCCGCCCGGCGTGCTTGCGGCGCGCTGCTGGCGGGGCGGGCGGGGCTCGTCAGCGGCTTCCCGCGCCAGGAGACAGGCACCCTGGCCGAGGCGCTGGTGATCCCGCTGATCCATGTGCTGCTGCTGGGCTATCTGCCGATGGTGGGAATGCGGTGGTCGCTCAGCCCGAGCTTCGGTGCCGCTTGCGGCCAGTTGATCGCGGTCCGGCGCGACGCCTACGGGAAGGCCGGCGGCCACGCGGCCATCGCGGCGTCGCTGCACGACGGGGTGGCGTTGCCGCGCGCCTTCCGACGGGCCAGGCAGGGGACCGACCTGTTCGACGCGACGGACCTCGCCCGCTGCCGGATGTATCGCGGCTGGCGGGAGGTCTGGTCCGGATTCTCGAAGAACGCGACGGAAGGGATGGCGACTCCGGTCGCCTTGCCGGTCTGGACCCTGCTGCTGTTCGGCGGCCATGTCCTGCCCTGGCTGCTGCTGGGATGGGCGGCGCTGGCCCCGCTGCCGGGTGCGGCGGTCGTCATGGCGGCGCTGGCTGTGGCGGCGGGGGTGTCGTTCCGGCTGCTGCTGGCCGTCCGCTTCCGTCAGAGCCTTGTCGGCGCGCTGCTGCATCCCGTGGGCATCGTGGTCCTGCTGGCGGTCCAATGGTCGGCGCTGCTGCGCGCTCGCCGGGGCCGTCCGGCGGAGTGGCGGGGGCGCGCCTATCCGTCCACATCCAAAGCCGGCGTTCCACTGGCGCGGCAACAGCGATGAGCCGCGACGGTGGTGCAGAAACAACGTGCGTGCGGACTTGGCCCGATCCCGCCCGATCCCGTACCCATCGTGCGTCAACAAATTCGTGGACAGGCTCAAAGTCCGTCTCAGTTCTTGAGTGTCAAAACAGTGTCCACTCGCCCGGTACCAAGAGAAACTGCGGCATTGTCGAAATCCGGTGGTCCGAACAGGGCCCTGGCGTCACGACTGAAACCGTACGGTTCTGTTGGCTCGCCAAAGAGCGTCTTTTCAAGAACCCCATTTCCATTGATATCCTGAAACGCGGCAATCGCATAGTTTCCGGATGGCAGATCCTTGAAGCAGGTGTTCACCTCCTTGGTACTCGGCGCCACTTGCTGCCCCATCATATACTTCTCTGCCTTGTAAGACTGTGCACTGTCATACAGAGCAACCATGAGCGTGCCCCCTTGCGGGATCACCTTCCTTATGGTCACACACAAATCTCCCGCGCTGGCGGATGAGAATCCACCCACCAGCATCAACGCCGCCAGCCCCAGTCTCTTTTTATGCATCACGGCTCTCCTGCTTCCTATGCGGTGGGATCGAAGCTCTACCTTTGGAACCATGCTTTTTCAGCGACACGGGCATCGGCCGCCGCCTGTTCCCCCTCGCGGTGCAGGACGCGCGCTCAGACGCGCATCGACCAGTTCCATCGCCTGGGGGACCGCGTCGGTCGAAGAGATCGCGTTCCGGTGAAGCCTTCTGATCTGTTCCATGTGGAATTCCAAACATCGTCGTGGATGCGGCGCGGACATCCTGCGCCTCGGAGGCCGCGCCTCAGAAGCCGCGCCTCACCTCAACGAACACGAGGTTGTTTTCCCTCAGCCGGCCGAAATAGCTGTCCGGCTGCCCGCCGTGCCACTCGGCACCGACGATCCCCTTCCACGCATCGGAAAACGCATAGCGCAATCGGGTGGACAGCAGCCAGTCGCCGTCCGGCTTGTACAGGACGCCGGTGACATCGCCTTCGAGGGTGTCGTTCAGCCACTTCGACGTGAGCTTGAGCGTCGCACCCATTTGCGTCCGGTTGATCTGGTTCCCGTCCAGGGCCGTCTGGACCGCCGCGGCGCGGACGTAGGGAATGGGCTCGGATCGCGGATCGCGGAAGTTCCGGGTGTGGAGGAGCACATACTGGATGCTGACGTTCGTGTTGCCGAACAGGTTGCGGTCGCCCCCGACCACGAGGCCGAAGGACGGCGGCCGCACGAACGGGTCGGTGCCGCCGGCGTTCTCGGTGAAGACGTACGCCGCCTCGGCGCGGAGACCGTAGCTGCCGACCGTGGTGGCCGCGTCCGCGCCGAGGGAGCGGATGCGGTGATGGCGCCTCTGAAGCACCACGCCGCCCGGCCCGGCGCTGACGACGGCCGTATCGGGATTGTCGTCCCACCCGTCGAAGACCGATACGGACCAGTCCACGGCGCCTCCGCTGCGGTCGAGCTTGACCCCGAATTGCCGGACGCCGTCCGGCTGGTCGTCGTCCGCGTACGAAACCCCGGCCGGCAGGAGCGGCCTCGGAAAGACGTTCGGACGGAACTCCGGCACCCAGTAGGCGCCGAAGGTCCAGTCACCGTGATAGCGGTTGGCCCGCAGCATCGCCACCCCGCGCCGCTGGTCGTCGTCTTCGGCGAACAGCAGCGTGTAATCGCGCGATGCAAGATGGGACGTGGGGTTGATCTGGTCGGCGCGCCCCCACACGACGATCTGGCGGCCGGCGCGCAGGTCGAGGTCGGCGCCGCTCCATGTGACGTGGGCCTCGCGCAACTCGCCCTTCCACCGGTCGTCGCCCGCGATGCGGGGCGTGGCGGCCCACCCCTCGGCCTTGACGCGCACGGACTCCGAAAGATCCGCCGCGGTGCGCAGCCAGACGTTCGCGGTGCCGATCCCGCGCCGCTCGTCGAGGCTGCGGCTCGAACTCCAGAAGCCCGCCCGCAACGACGTGTCCAGGGTGGCCGAGGCAAGGGGGGCCTCGGCGGGCTCCGTCGCCTGGGCAAGGGTGGCGCCCGCACAGACAGCCACCGCGAAGACCCGCGCCGTCCACCGCAGCCTCATTGAAGCCGCTCCAGCGAGCGCAGGCTGAAGACGGCGGGGTCGATGCCTTGGCTGGCCTTGAAGTCGCGCATCTCGATGATCGTCCGATGCCCGGTCTGCTCGTTCCGGCTTTCCATGCGCATGGGTTGCCAGCGCTGCCGTTCGGCATCCACGAGTTGGACGTCCGACGCCCCGAACGTCTTCAGAAGCTGGCCGGCCTCATCGAAGAACTGCGCCTTGATGGTGACGTGGTTGTCTTTGCGTATCCACCCGATCCGCCGGGAATAGCCGCTGCTGCTTTGCACGTCGGCGGTCACGGGCACGGATTCCATGACGAAGCAGGGCTGCCCGTCGACCGCCTCCTCCCTGACGACCCGGTGCGTCCAGTCCTGGACCTTGTGCCCGATGATGTCGCCGAACGAGAAGTCGGTGCCGACGAAGGCGTCGCGCTTGTTGGCCGCCGCCAGGCGGCGCACCTTCTTCAAGGCCGGCAGGTAGATCCAGATGTCGTCCTCGCCATCCGAGTTCTCGATCATCAGGATGGTGGTGTCCTTCACATCGGCGGGCGCCAGGAACCGGGTCAGGCGCATGGAGTCGACCCCGTTGTCCCGAAGCTTCGTCTGGCCGCGGGTTTCCCGCAGGCGCTCCTGGCCGCTGCCGTTGATCAGCCGGAACGTCGCGGTGAAGCCGCTGTCGAGGACGCGGCCGACGGCGAAGTTCATCCTCGCGATGGTTTCGGCGGTGGGAGCCTCGGCCCGGGCGGGCGGCGCCATGACCGACAGCCCGGCGGCAAGCATCAGAACCCCGAGCGTCGCCGGGCGGACCGACGCCTTCGCCCCGCCGAAGACGAACCCGGGACGGACCGTCAGCAGCAGAGCCGGGAAGACCGTCATGGCGCTGAGCGAACTGATCAGCATGGCGGTGCCGATCAGGACGGCGATCCAGATGTGGATGTGGAAGCCGTAGGAGCCCAGCAGCACGGCGTACCCCCCGCTCACCGCGGTCGCCACGAACAGGATGGCCTTGCCGGCGGAGACGAAGGTGTTCCGCACGGCCTCGTCCTCGGACTCGCCCTGGGCGAGATGCTCGCGCAGCCGGTAGGTCAGATAGATGGCGTAGTCGGCCCCGATGCCGACCGCCAGGGCCAGCGTCACGGACGTCGCGACGTTGAGCGGGATGCCGGCCACTTGCATGAGCCCCAGGCTGGCGAGCACCGTCATGACCAGCGGCACCAGGATCAGCAGCCCGATCCACAGCGACCTGAACAGGATGGAGGAGATGAGGAAGACGATCGAGGCGATGACGGCGATCTTCTCGATCTGTCCGCGCACCATGACCTCGGTCAGCGCGATCATGGCGGTGACGTTGCCGCCGATGCTCACCCGGACGTCGGGGCCGAAGCGGTCGCCGACGAAAGCCCGCAGGCGCCCGATCAGCCCCTCCACATAGGCCGAATCCTCGTCCTTGACGTAGACGGCGATCACCGCGTTGCGATAGCCGTAATCGACGTAGGAGTCGAAGTCTCCCGGCTCCCCCGACATGGCGTACAGCAGGAGGTACTGGGAGATCAGATCGCCGGAGTCCGGGATGGTGTCGAAGGACGGATCGTCGCCGTTCATGGCGCGGTTGATGCGCCGGACATGGTCGGCGATCGACACGCTCTTGCCCACCTTCGGGTCGTCGGCGAGGAAGCGCTGGGTCGCGTCCATCGCCTTGAGGACGCGGGGGGCCTTGATGGCGTCGTCCGCCGCCCCTTCGATCAGGACGTACAGCGTGTTGGTTCCGGCAAGGCGGGCGTTCACCCGCACGTCCTCCTGCCGCGTGTCCAGGCCCGCGAAGAAGTTCGTGCGCAGGGCGTTGTCGATGCCGACCTGACTGCCCAGCCCCGCCGCAGCCGCGGTGAAGACGGCGGCGAACAGCAGTATCCGGCGCCGTCCCGCCGGAGCCATCCAGCCCGCCATCCGCAAGGCGAGCCGATCCCAGGGCGTCTGCGCGCCCTGCCGTTCGGTCTCGCGCAGTCCCGGCGGCGGCAGGAGCGATCGCAGGGCGGGGATGAAGGTCAGTTCGATGATCAGGATGCTGACGACCCCGACACCGCTGAAGACGCCGAATGTCCGGATGGTCTTGATGTCGAAGGCGACCAGCGACATGAAGCTGCCCGCGGCCACCAGGCAGGCCGCCATCATGACCGGGCCGATCCTGCCGATGGACCGCAAGACGGCGAGCCGGTTCGCCTCGACCGGGTCGAGCGCCGTGTCACGCCGCAGGATCGCGTATTCCTCGTAGTAGCGTTTCAGGATCTGCACCGCATGGCCGGCGGCGATCGCCAGGATGAGGATCGGCGTCGTCGCGTTGAAGGCGTCCAGCGGCACGCGGGCGATGCTCATCAGCCCCAGCGCCCAGATCAGCGCGAACAGCGCGGTGACCAGCGGCAGGACCAGCCCTTGGAGCGTCCGGAACGCCTCGAAATGGATCAGGCCGATGATCAGGATCGACAGCGGGACGAGGAACACCATGCGGCCGGAATAGCGCTCCAGCAACGCCAGGAAGAGCGGCTGACCGGCGACGGCGATGTCGACCGTCTCGTCCGCGTAGGGGGCCACGAGGCCGCGCACCGTCCTCTCGATCCCGGTGAAGCCGTCGTCGGCCTTGCGGAACTCGACGATGATGGCGGCCGTGGCGCCGTCGCCGGACACGATCATGTCGGCGAACACCGGATTGGCGTCCAGACGGCGGCGCAGCGCCTCCAGATCGGCCGCCGATCGCGGCACCTTGTCCATCAGTGGCCGCACCGACAGGCCGTCGTCCGCGCCGGTGATGCTCTTCGCCCGGCGGGCCGCCAGACTCGCCACGCTCGACGTCACGACGCCGGGCGCGGCGAGAAGATCGGCGGTGATTCCCCTGACCTTGGCCAGCACCGGCTCCTGGAACACGTCCCCGCTGCGCGGGGAGACGGCGATGACCACGGTGTACTTGCTGCCGAACAGCGCCTCGACCCGGTTGGTGGCGGCCACGAACGGGTGGCCCTGCGGCAGGGTTTCGTCGGGATCGATGATCACCGAAAGATTCCTGAGCTGGGTGAGCAGCGCCAGCGTCACCAGGGCCGTCAGCACCAACACCGTGATGCGGTTCCTGATCACGAATTCAACGAACGACTGCACATTGCACCTCGGCGGATTGATGCGCGGGGACGATCGGGCTCGACCTTGGCGGTGACGGCGAAGCGGGTCCGCAGGGCGCCCAGGATCTCCCCGGGCTTCACCGAATCGATGTCCAGGTCACTCTCCAGGCCGGCGTCCGGCTCCAGGATGTCGATGGGGTAGCGCGTCGTCTCCGCGAAGACCTCGCGCACAGTGGCCATCAACTCTTCGGTGCCGATCATCGGGGGTGCGGAAAGCTCCGCGGCGACGGCTCCGCAAATTCCAGTTCGAAGCATTTCCGTGCCGGACCTGTCGATGACGGTGATCCGCTGGTATCCGCAGGAGATGGGGGTTCCGTCCTCCCGCACGACGCGGAAGCAAAGCAGCACCGTGGACCTGGCGATCTCCCCGATGCTCATGAAGATCGCGAGCCTTTCGCCGAGTCCCGCAGGTGCAAGGTTCTTGCAATAACCCTCGTGCATAAGCAGCACGATATTTTCTAAATCCGACTTCCGGAGGTCAACGCCATCGGGGTCTGACCGAAAATAGAAATATTTACGGTCATGGCATTGGGATTTGAAGTTGATTATGAAAAGATGTGTCCCGTATTCCATTGTGTCGTTAAAATAAATTCCATACGGAGCAACGAAATATCGCATATTGCCCCATGAGATGATTGGCATACAAAATAATTTGCTCATGTTCGTTTATGATGGGCAGGTAAAGTGACCAAGTCCATCGCAACATAAGGCTAAAATCGCGGCATTTTGTCATCATAGTGGCGCACGAAAGTGAGAAATCTTATCGATTACTTCCATTCCTAAGGATCTGCGCGGCAAACTGTTCAGCGACGGACGTGGCGAAGCAGCAGGCTTGCCATGGCGAGCTGTATCATGCCGCCGAGGGCAGTTCGGTCAACGGACTGAAGGTTTTGCGGGCCGTGGCCTGACAGCGGCAGTGGACCAGACGCGGGCTGGGCAGCCGGTCCACGCCGCGATGGCCTCTTGCGAAAACCAGATGGTCAAGGAGCCACGCTGGCGCAGCCCGGCCTCACAGGCTGGCCAGTTCGTCACCCTGTAACGGGTCCGCGGGTTCCGGTGGCGGCGGTCTCACCCGCTATCAAGGACCAAACGTCGATCACGCCGCGTCGCCGTTGTCCGGCATGAAGGAGAAGGACGGGGGTTCGGGATCGACGCAGGAGATCAGGATCGTGTCGCCGTCGAACAGGAACTCGATGGCGTCCTTCCCGTAGACCGCGCGGTCGAGACCGGACCCGCGCTCCACCGTGACGCTGCGCTTGCACAGCGTGGCGCCGTCGGCGAACGCCTCGGCGGTGATGGCGTTGAGGTGGACGTCGTCCTCGTCGCCGTAGGTGACCTCCCGCAAGCCGGGAGATTGCGTGTCGCCCGCCTCCAGGTCGATCGTGACCTCGCCGGACGAGCGGGTCGGATGGTCGCCCATCCGGACCGTCAGGGTGACCGTCAGCGGATGCCCGGTCTTGTTGATCAGCGTCTTCGTCTGCATCGGTGTGTTCCTCTCCTGTGGCCCGCTCACGACACTTGTCGAGTGGAAAGGCTGAAATTGAGCCCCTGCACGTTGAAATCGACACCGTTGTTCCGGTTCAGGGCGTCGTCCAGGGACGAGCCGCGGATGATGACCACATACTGCTGGCCGATCATCTGCCCGTTGTACACGGCGGCGAGGCGGATTCCGTTCAGGTAGATGTCGATGTGGTTCCCGTATTCCTGCCATTGGGACTGGCTCGGACCGAGATAGAACTCCTTGGTGCCCGCCTGGTTGCGCGGGTCGTCGCTGGCCCGGACGATGAGCGTCACGGTCATTCCGTAAGGGCTGTGGTTGGTGAACAGCTTTCTGCCTGCCATGCTCGTCTCCCAGTGTGATGCCGCCGCCGAAGCTCTCGATGTGGATTTCAGGTCACGCGCATGCGCCCGTGCAGCCGGCGACCTGATCGACCGACAGCCACAGGTTCGGGGTGTCGCTGCGCGCGGTGCCGGTGCAGCAGGTCACCGACCCGTCCTCGTGCACGACGCGCAGCCGGTACGGGTAATCCTCGGGGTTCTGCTTGCCGATCACGATGTCGCGGATCGACCGCTCGATGACGACGTCCACCCGCGGGTTGGACGGCGTGAGCGTGACCGCCTTGCCGGGAAAGATGACGTCCAGTTCGAGGATCTCCGGCGGACCGGCGAAGGCCTTCGGCACCGTGCGCACGGAAAACCGCGCCGGGTAGGTGCTGTCGGTGACCGTGTCGAGGATGTCGTCGAAGAAGGCCGCCTCCAGATCCTTGGGCAGGCGCCCGTTGAAGTCGATGCGCTCCTTGTACCGGCCGTCGAGCAGGTCGACGTCGACCCAGCCGCGGAACAGCGGGTTCTCCGGCGCGGTGCTGAAGATCGCCGCCCACAGGGCGCGGAACTGCGTGAAATTGAGGGAGATTTCGTTGCGCAGGCCGGCACCGAGGTCGATCGCCGCGTCGGGCTGCACGAGCGGGCTGCTCGCGGTCGCCTGGGCGTTCGGGAAATACAGCGTGAAGCTGGTCCTCACGGTGTGGGCGTCCTGGAGCGACACCATCCGCGGCGTCACGCCCAGCCTGCCCTTCAGGGCCTGGGCCGCGTTCTCGATGCGGGCGAAGTCCACCACCGGCAGGCCGTAGACCCGGAAGGTGGCCCGCGCCTGATCGACCGGGGCGTCGCCGTCCGGCAGCGAGAATTGCAGCAGCGACACCGTCGGCACGCCGGCCGGACCCTTCGCCAGCTCGAAACCCTCCGGCGCGTAGAAGACGCGCGCCGGGTCCTGGTTGTCCTGGTAGTAGTTGTAGGCGCGGCCCTTCCAATCGACCTGCCATTGCCGGTAGCCGGGAAGCGGCGGCACCGGAATCCGGGCGGTGTAGGTGCCGTCGAGGACGGTGAACTGCTGCGGGTACTCCGGATCGCCGGAGGAGACCATCGAAAAGAAGGTTCCCGGCGAATCGATCGGGATGCCACCGAAGGCGTCGAGCAGGCCCTGGCGGATCGCCGCGTCGGACCAGTTCTCGTCGATGAAGGCCTGGGTCTGCTGCGCGGCGAGGTGCAGGCGCTGGGTGATGTCCAGCGCGACGTTGGGCGTGCTGTCGAACAGGGCCTCGCGCGCCCGCTTCAGGTCGGTGCCGGACAGGACCGTGGTCAGGCGCCACAGGTTGCCGCCTTCACGCGTCGCCGCCATCGGGATGCGCGTGCCGCCGCCGCTCGCGTCGAGCAGAAGCGTGAAACCGAGGCCGTCGAAATAAGGGCTGGCGGTGCCGACCGTGCCGGCGAGCCCGGTGGGGGGTTCGGCGCTCAGATACAGGGTCAGCGTCCCGTCGTCCGACAGGTCGGTCCGGAAGGTCTCCCGGCCGCCCGCCGTCTGCACCGCGGTCTGGAAGGCGGGCAGATAGTAGCGGCCCCCGGCGGCGCTTTCGAGCACCGCCGCGTTCGTCAGGGATGGCAGGGGCGTTATGAGGGCGCTGCCGAGTTCGTGCCGGCGCGCGCGGGATCGTATCACTCTGACGACTGGTCTAATCATGGCGTGCTCCTTCACCCGGCGTTCCGGGAGGGCGGAAGGTGATCTGGAGGGTCGGGGCGGCGGCCCCGTCGATGACGAAGGCGATGATGTTGTGGACGTCGGTGTGGGCGTCGGCGTCTGGTGGCCCTTCGGCCAGGGGTGCCGTCAGCGCCTCGTAAGGCCCGAGGTCGATGTTCCGGACGGCGGCGCGCCGGAGGATCTGCCGCCGGATCGCCCGGTCGTCGCCGACCAGATCGGCGGCGAAGGCGAACAGCGAGAAGACCGGCGCCCGTCCATGCCGGTCCAGGCGGTAGCTGAAGCCGAGCCGGGCGTCGGGCAGCGCCCCGCCGGGATGGCGGAACTCGAACGCGTCGACCAGCGCGATCAGCTCCGCCGCGCGCCGCTCCAGGCCGACCTCCGCCATGATCCGCTCCAGCCACGCGGCCGGCATGCCGTGGCGCGGCATCTCGAAGTAGACCTCGCGACGGCCGCCCTCGCCGCTGCCCTCGATATGGGTGCCTTCGAATCCGGCAAGCGTCGGGGACAGGCGCCGGTCGCCGCCGCCGGGCCATGGCACGGTCCAACCGCCCGACGCCCCCGATGCGGCGCCGGGGGGCGTCTCGACGTAGATCTTGAAGCCCGGCGGGCGGCCCGCGCGATGGCGGACGCCCAGCCATGCGCCCCAGCGCAGGGGGCCGCCCGGCTCCCATCCGTCGAGCGCCGGGCAGGCCCATGCGGGGTCCAGGACGCGGATGCGGTCCCGGATGCGCGCGAGCCGGGTCTCCACCGGCCCGCCGATGTCCACCGTGTAGCGGAGATCGGCGCCGGAGCAGGAAAACTCCACCGGTCCGCCGCCCATGTTCAGGGGCGCCGCCTCGGAGGGTGGAACCGGGACGTGGCCGTCGAACAGGACGGCCAGCGTCCGCGCGGCCTCCGGCGCCACGTCCGGCGCGCCGGCGCGGATCGCGCGGATCGCGCCGGCGGCTTCCGTCGGCAAGCCGTCATCCAGGGCCGGGGTCCTCGTCATGTCACAGGGCCGACTTGACGCTGACCGTCCTGCCGCCCGACGCGGACGGGACGCTGTAGGTCTCCCCGTCCATCGGAGTCACCTCGTAGCTGAACTTGAGCTGGCTCGCCCGCAGCGGCTTCAGCGTCGGCACGATGCGCGTCACCGTCTGCCTGTTCTCCAGGGTGAAGGCGTCCTCCCATTGGAAGTCGCCGTCCTGGTAGAAGAGCACGACATCGGCGCTCTCCTCGGCGAAGCCGGCCTTGAAGGCGACGGGGACATGGCCGGCGAAGCGGTCGTAGATGACGATCTGCCGTTTGTCCAAGGCGGTTTCCGGGCCGCGGGCGTGAAGCACCCGGGTGCCCTTGCGCAGTTCGACCTTGTACTGGATGGGCTCGTTCCGGAAGGCGGCGTCGTTGCGGATCTTCAGCGTCTGGGCCGTGTCCTTGCCGCTCAGGAAGACGACGCGCTTCTCGCCCGTCCACCTCCGGCTGGTCAGCGTGACCACCACTTGGTTGGCGTCCTCCCACACGAAATCGCTGTCGAGCAGGACGTCGAGCCGAAGGAATTCGACGACGGCTTCCGGCATCGCGGGGATCAGGCCGCGGTCCTGCCGGCCGCTGACCGAATACTGGTGGGTCTCGGCGCTCCAGTCGCCACCCGGCTTGAAGACGTAATCGACGGTGTAGGCAACGTCCGCCGAGCCGCGCGCGTCGTACTGGAAGGGCAGCGGGTTGGCGCCGCTCACCTTGCCGTCGTCGAGGGTGATGGTGCAGGTGGTCTGCTTGTTCGGCGGCGCGTCGGCGGGGTAGCGGGCGTGCACGTTGATCGCCTGCAGGCCGGCGTCGGTCAGGTCGGCGGCCGGGGGCAGGGCCACCGTCACGTTGTAGGGCCGCCCGAAGGGGTCCTGGGAACGGTTGACCTGCGTGACGTGGCTGGCGGGATTATCCAAACCTTCCAGCACCAGGGACTGGGGCAGGACGACGGTGGGCCGCGCCTTCATCTCCGAGTAGTAGAAGTCGATCGTGTTGACCTGCTGCCCATGGTAGATGGCGGCGCGGATGCTGACCTTGGGAATGAGGAAGGTCGCGGTCTTGACGAGTTCCTTGCCCGCGCTGTCGGCCTCTTCCCCTTGCAGGCCCTCGCTTTCGGCCTGCTCGGCGGCGGCGTCCTCAATCGCGCGGGTGGTTTCGATGGCCTCGGCCACCTGCGGGGCCTCCGACACCGGCTTCCAGTCGCTGCTGTTGTCGAGCTGCACCTGGAAGAAGTTGGCGATGAAATAGTCGATCAGGAACTGCATCGCCCACTTCTGGCCCTCCTCCTCCTCGCCGGTGAAGTTGATGACCTCGATGTTGATGCCGGCGTCCTGCATGATGCGTTGCAGGTGCCCGTTGACGCCGACGTCGAGCAGCAGGGCCTGCAGCGGAATCTGGCCGCCGATGCTGATCTGGAAATCGGAAACCACCTTCTCGAACGACCCGGTGGCCCGGAACGTCACCGACGGCCGCATGGAGAGGAATTCCAGGCGGTAGAGCGCGGCGATCATGTTGGAGCGGCTGAGGATCGCCTCCTTCATCGCCGCGGCGAGCCGGCCTTCCTTGGTGAACTTGACGGAGCAGACGGCGGCGTTGTCGCCGACCAGCGACGAGGAGCCCGCCGACCACACGACCTGTTCCGTGCTCTGGTAGAGCACCGAGGGGTTCGCCTCGCTGGCACCGGCGGCCTGCGTGGCGAGCGGCCCGAGGACCGAGAAGTTCACCGCGCCGGATTTGTAGGGAACGGTCGCCAGATTGATCTTGGAGGCGCTGATTCCGGTGCGCCCGGCGATCTCGCCGCGGATCTTCTCCAGGGTCGCGGGCGGCACGGCCGTGTTGACCTCGAAGTTGAGGAAGCCGGTCCCCTCCGCGTCGGCGGCGGAGTCGGTGTACCAGAGGTAGGACAGGACCTTGCGCCGGTCCCGCTCGGCCAGACGCACCCGGCCCGGGATGTACCAGTACTGGAAGGGAGACGCGTGGTCCGGATAGACGTCGACGCCGTCGACGGTGTACTTCGTGGAGCCGATCAGCAGCATGTCAGGTTTCCTCTTCCGGGAGTTCGTTGCGGTCCGACACCGCGATGCGGGGGCCGGCGCCGGCGATGGTGGGGCCGGGGGCGGTGCCGCCGGCCGTCAGGACCAGGGTCGTGCGGCAGGAGAGCGTGCCGTCGTCCGTGAACCAGTAGGTGAAGGCCGCCCGTGGAGCGGCCGCGGTCAGGGCGATCTTCTGGGACGGGTCCCAGATCTGGAAGGCGCGCCCGCCCCTGGGGGTCACGGCGATCGTCCGGCAGCGCCCCCAGTCCACGCTGGGCGACGCCGCGAAGGTGACGCGGCGCTGCCGCAAGGGGTTCAGGAAGATGGCCGTGCCCGAGGGAAAGCCGCCTTCCGTGTGGAGCATTCCGTTGACGGCCTTGTGGACCGCCTCGAACCACACCTCGTCCAGATCGACCGGCGCCGGCGCGAACAGCTCCATCGTCCCGGAAGGCCGCGCCCCGTTCAGGATCAGCGTGGCCGGAGACACGTCGATCCCATCGATCCCGTCGATCCCGCAAAGACGGACGGTGACGGACCGGATCAGGCGCCAGGGGAAATCGTCGGCCACGGTGACGTGGTAGCGGCGGAACGTGTAGAAGGCCGACGGCAGGATGTCGACGAAGGCCTGGTCGCGCCGGATGGCGGCGGCGCCGGTGGCCGATGCCCGGCCTTCCCCCACGAAGTCCAGGTCGCAGCTGCAGGAGTATTCGACCGGCCGGTAGGGGTTGTGGGGCAGGCTGACCCGCCACTCCCCGCCGCCCCGCGCGCCGAACACGCGGGCCGAGGGCTGGATGGCGGCGGGAGTGACGGAGAGACTGAGCGCCTCCAGCGGGTCGCCGTCGAACGGCCCGTGGCAGCGGATCGTGACGTCCTGCAGGAAGCTTCCCGACGTCGGCAACTCGACCACCGGCCTGCTGCTCAGCGCGTCGGCCAGATCGGTCAGCGCGCCCTGGACGTGGATCGAACGGGCGACGGCGGCACGCATGGTCATGTTGAGGTCCAGCTTCCGCGTGTAGGTCTGGATCTCATGCAGCGTGCTGGAGGAATAGCCGATCTCCCAGCCGCCGTCGTCGTCCCCGGTCGGGCGGGTGAAGGCCGGCAACGGCGTCAGCAGGGCCTTCAGGCTTTGCAGGAAAGCCCGCTTCAGCGCCGTGGGCGGTTCCTCCTCGCGCTCGTCGATGAAGATGATCTCGATCGCGCCGCTGTGGCGCAATTCCTCGAAGGTTTCGATCTTCTCGACGCTGAAGAAGAGCAGGCCGGCCTTCTTCTTCTTCTGGAGCCAGTCGCGGAAGCGTTCCTCGTCGAACCGGATGGAGAAGCTGTAGGCCGGACGCAGGGCCTCGAACCTCAGATCGTAGACGACCGAGATCGGCACCGACAACGGGTCGTCCAGGGAATGCTTCAGGAGCAGATACTGCTCCGTCGTCAGGCCCAGGCAGACGACCGCGCTGTTGTCGTTGAGAAGGGACGGCACCGTGTGGACCGGATCGCCCCCGATGATCGCCGCCGTGACCGTGCCGGACAGCCAGGGCACGGGGCTGAGCTGGGCGCCGGGGGTCCGGCGCCGCAGCGTCCCGAGCGCGGTGGCGAGTTCCGCCGGGTCGGGCGCCAGATCGACCACGAAGGACAGCATGCCCGCCTGTCCGTCCCGCGGCCGGTCGTAACGCACCAGGGTGAAGCGGTGTCCGTCCGCGTCGCGGGCGATGCGTGGCCGGGTCGCCGCGTAATAGAACTGCTCGGGCACGGCGGAGTCCCCATAGAGAAGGAGCCCCTCGGCACCGGCGAGTTCGATGATGTGGTCGTCGGTCAGCATGCCCGCCCCGCCGGTCAGAAGTTGGAGAGCGAGTCCTTGGAGACGGTGATCTCGAAGCCGGCGTTGACATCTCCGATCGTGCCGCCGCTCAGGTCCTTCAGATCGGTCGCCCCCGCGCTGGTGGTGACGCGAGCCCTGGTCACCCGGAACGACGACGGGATGTCGCGGAAGCCGGGCACCTTCCACACCGGCTCGTTGGGCTTCATGGTGGCGGCGTCGAGCGTGACCGTGTGGACGAAGGTCCGATCCGGTCCGGTGCTCTTGAAGACGTACTCCATGCGCAGTTGGGCTTTGGTCACGCCCGGATCGAGGGCGACGTGAACCTCGTAGGTCGCGTCGCCCAGCGGGTTGACCAGGATGATCTCGGCGTTGCCGTCCTTCAGCCTCCTCTGCCGCGGGATGTCGACGAACGGGGCGCCGGTGTTCAGGTTGAGCGTGAGCTGGTGGCCCACCATCCCCTCCATCGCCTTGCCGAACGGCTGGACGATGGAAATCACCTCGTTCCTCACGAGCGTGACGCGCTTTTCCCAATCGCCGTAGCTGAGGGTGACGTACGCGCTGCCGATGATGTCCCAGGGCAGATCGGTGCTGTCCAGCTTGACGCTGAGAACGCCCAGATCGACGTCGGAAAGATTGAGGTAATTCCGGTTTCTGCTGTCGTCGCCGTTGTTCCGCACCGCCCCGGACGCCTGAAGGGAGCGGGTTCCGTCGGAATAGGTGATGAGATACTCGTACTCCATATCCTTGTTCGGGGACTGCTTGCTGAAGGTTCCCTTCAGCTTCGGCGCCAGGGGCTGGCTGCCCTGCGCCTTCTGGGGGGTGGGCGTCACGTATTCGAGGATGGTGACTTCCTTGCCGGACTCGTCGCGCAGCCGTTCATTGGCGTAGGAGAGCTGGGTGACGACGAAGCGCTCGACCTTCTGGTTGGCCATACGCCCGAAGCTGGGCGGGTTGACCGTCACGTCGGCGTGGAAGTAGGGAGTCTTGTTCAGGTCGATGAGGTGGAAGTAGTTGGTCAGCTCGGCTTGCGGAACCAGCTTCTCCAGCTTGGCGAGCTGTCCCTGCGGGGTCTTGGCGACCTCGATGGCCTTGGTCAGCTTGTAGGTGCGGGTCTGCTTGCTGCCGCGTTCGAGCTTGTGCAGCCCTTCGATGGTCAGATCCTCGAGCTTGACGTCCGGGATCTGCGTCTGGACCATGTTCTCGAGCTGGCTCGCGGCCCATGTGGTGAGGATCTCCTCGACGCTCTTCTTGTCGTCCTTGGAGGCCACCGACGGCAGCGTGATGTCGATCGTGCCGTCGCTGAAGTTGTTGTAGGTTTCGCCGCGCTTCACCGCCTGGTAGTGGGTTCCCCAGGTTCCCCGGCGGATGTTGTATCCGACCTCGAGCTTGGCATAGATCGCCTTGTCGAGCGTCACGACCGCCTTGGCGTGGGGCAGCAGACCTTCGAAGCTGACGTTGTAGACGACGGAGATGATGCTGTCGCCGCCCTTCTGGGCGTCGTAGCCGTCCGGTTGCGAGCCCTTGTCCAGCTTGGGGCCGCCCAGACCGTGCCAGAAGAGGTTCGCGCCGATTTCCTTGAGGTTGAAGGTGACGACCGCGGCGTTGCTGTTGACCAGGGAGGGGGTCGTCTTCAGCTCGCCGCTCGACACCTCGGGCTTGTTTTCGATGTAGTTCTGCTCGCCGGCGAAGGCCTTGACCGTGACGCTTCCCTTGGTGAAGGGGATCGGACGGATGTCGATGGCGTCGCGGTTCGGAAGGAACTGTGCCCAGTCGCGGTTCGGGTCGAAGCCCGCCTTCTTGGACGCCGCGACCTCGTCGGTGTAGCCGAGTTCGCCCTTCAACTGCGTCACGCGCTCGGTCTCGCCCGCCACCATCGCCTGACAGAGCTGAAAGGTGAGCTGGGCGATCTTCCTCATCGTGGGGTTGTTGTTCACCGCCGCCGCGAGCTGGTCGCGAACCCCCTGAACGTTCATGTCCGGCATCGGAAGCGCGAGGGTCATCGTGCAGATGCCGCCCGGCGTGGCGCCGCCGCCGAAATACCAGGTCATGTTGAAGCTCGGCTTCCCTTCCGAATTGAGAAAGAAATCCGGGCGCTCCGCCATGGCATAATAGAGATTCTGATCTTCGTCATCGGGGAACAGGGTGTAATTGTTCTTGCTGCTCCCAACGGGGACGTTGTTGACCGATATGGCGGGAGAGATCTTGAGCATGATGTTCTCCGAACTGTTCAGATGGGTGGCTGAGTTTTGAGGGATGCGGCGGTCCGGAGGCGGGCGTCAGGCGGCGCCCAGGTCCGCCGTCCGCCGGATGTCGAAGTCGACCCGAACCCGTTCGGAGAACTTCCGCCTGACCATGAAGCCGCCCGCCGCCTGGGGCGCGGTCTGGAAGCCCGGAAGCCGGTCGCGCAGATCCTGGGCGATCGCGGCGCGCGCCTTGGCGTGGAGGGTCCGCAGCCGCGCCTCGGGGATGCCGGCGCCGCTCAGGAGGGTCAGGGTCAGGGTTCCGTCCGCCAGCGCCCGGTCCACCGCCGTGGCGAAGGCGTCGGGGGCGGGCGGCGGCTTGGTCGCCAGGGCCCGCAACAGAGGAGCGAGATCGCCGGCGATCTCCACCGCCGCCGTCTCCCGCAATTCCAGAGATCCGCTGTATTCGAGGGTCAGGACGCCCGCCTTGCCCTCCAGCGCCGCCGCCACGGCCTCGGCCTGGGCGGCGCTCAGCGTCTCCTGGAACACGGTGCGGTAGGACGTCCAGCCGCTGCTCGTGCTCGGCCCGAGCGTCGCGGGGTCGCCGTCGTCCGGGGTGATGACCAGCGTGGCGGTGGTTTCGCCGAGGTCGGCGATCTGCAGGTTGATGTAGTCCAGATCCGGGCGCGCCGCCCGGATCGCCTCCACCGCCGCCGCGACCTCCTCCTCCGTCGCCGCCCAGACGGTTTCGCAGGCGAAGACGGCGCCGGAGGGAAGCTGCATCAGCGTGGCCCGGAGCCGCCCGTCCTCCCGATCGATGCGGGGGAGGCCGGGAACATATTCGAAGATCCCCGCGTCCGAGTCCCCGGTCGGGTAGCAGTAGAGGCCCCCGGCCAGGAATCCCTGTGGCAGATCAGGCGTTTCGGACATTCTGCGTTCTCCCTGTGTCGTGCGTCTCGGTGGCGGCCAGTTCCAGGTCCTCGCCCGGCGGCAGGCCGTCGGACCATGCGGTCGCGCCGCCCCCGTCCAGCAGGCGGCGGTGGCGGTAGCGGTTGTCGAAGAGGTGATCGGAGACGTAATGGACGCTGGCGGTCGGCTGCTCGGGCGTGACGTCGAGGATGACCGACCCGTCGGCGTCGTCGGGCGCGGCTTCGCGGCGGAACTCGAACCGGGCCTCGCGCACGCCGGGGGAGAAGGCGACGTGGACGCGGACGGTCTGCGGGCCGTAGCCGGGAAAGCTCCAGAGGTCGAGTTCGACCGGGCGGCTGCTGACGGACTGGCCGGGAAGGTCGAGGTGAATGGGAGGCCGCTTTCCCCTCCGGTCGCGCGCCGTCACGGCGAGGCGGTGATCGCCGCCGGGTCGGAGGAGGACGCTCGCCGATGGCTGGTCCGGCGTCAGTCCGGCCGTGTGGGGCGTGCCGGTCACGGCAACGGCGATGTCCGCCTGGGCCAGCAGCGCCGGCGCCGCCCGGACCGTCAGAATGTCCAGGGGACTGTCGGCGGGTCCGAGATGGAGATAGCCTCCGGGACCGTCGAACCATGGAAATTCCAGCAC
This sequence comes from Roseomonas genomospecies 6, assembly GCF_008365375.1. Taxonomy (GTDB): domain Bacteria; phylum Pseudomonadota; class Alphaproteobacteria; order Azospirillales; family Azospirillaceae; genus Azospirillum. The sequence goes on from NZ_QOKW01000026.1 coordinate 54,826, forward strand.
CTCCCCATCGACGACGAGGGTGAGGCGGGCGCTGTAGGCCTGTCCCGTGCCCTTTCGGAAGGCGAGCGCGACGGTCTGGCTCCGCCGGTCGCCCGGATCGAGCGTCACCGCCTGCGCCGTCGTCATCCCGGAGCGGGACAGCGACTTGTCGACGCGCAGCGTGACGTCGATGGCGTCGCAGTTGCGGATGTTCGCCGGGAACCCCGAGGCGACCGCCACCCGCATCGTCAGCCGGTCCTCCGGCAAGGGGCCGACGCGGGTGAAGGCGGTCACGCGGTCGCGTCCGCCGGCCGCGACGATCGGCGCGAACGGGTCGAGCGCCAGAAGCTGCGGCATCTCCATCAGGAAGGGCGTGCGCAAATCCCAGCGAAGCGGGCCGGTGCCCTCCGGGGGAGGGCGCAACGCCACATGCGGGCCGTCGGAAACGCGCGGGCAGGGCGCCGGACCGCCGAAGTGGCGCAGCAGCCGTCCGGCAAGCGCCAGGGCGCGGTCGCGGGTGGGAATTCCGGGCTCCGCCGCTTCGAAACCGACAAGGCCGGCTGGCCTCTCCAGGGCCGCGACCAGATCGCCGAAGGGGAGGCTGGGAGCGTCGTGATGGAGCGCGCGCAGATGCGCGATCAGGACGCCGGGATCGAATGTGGCCGTCGCTGCGACCATCGGCAGAAAGCCCGCGACCGCGCATTCCAAGGCCATGCGCGCCGAAACGAGCGTGCCTTGCGCGAGCTGGGCGTAGAGAAGGTCCGCCGTTTTTGCCGGAAGCCGCACGTCCAGCGCCGCGCGCTGCGCGCCGTCCCAGGTGGCCGGGGCGCTGGCGCGATGGGCGCCGCACTCGAAATACCAGGTGGCGCCGGGAGCCAGCGAAGCGGGGAACACCACGGGGCCGTGCGCGGAATTGGGCGCGGAACCGGTCGGAAAGAGAGAAGGATCGTCCCGGAGGCTGGCGTGGTCGCCGCCACGAACGAGGCCCATGTGCAGGCTTGCCGACAAGGACTGATCGTCATCGGGCGCGTTCTCGTCTGAAAAGAACTCCAGGAAGAAATCGGGCGACTGGTCCGCGCGGCTGGCAAGCTCCACGGAACGGGGAACCGCCAGGAAAACACGGTCCGCGCGGTAGGCGGGAAACAACCAAAAATCTTTATGGATTCTGGGGGCCTGCCAAATTGGAAGGCAATCCGAATAAGATGATCGGTGTCGATGCGTCATTTTTGTCAATCAATACATCTGTGTTGCGCGGCTATCATGAAATGGAAATTCATTCAGCTTCGTATGGTGGTACCGCTGAAATATTCGAGCAGTCAACAGGTTTTGGAATAATGTTACCGGTTGTCATGCTATTGTGTGTTGATGATGCTCGGCGACGTTTATGATATTCATTTGTATGTTTATTTTTGTATTGGATATGGGATTCTGTTCCTTGCAATCCATCTCTTTGGATGATCGTGAGGCCGCCTCAGACCTGAGAGTCTGTCCTGAAAGATTATTTCCGCGTGAGGCGCCGAAGCATCACCCGGATCATGGCGATGCGGATGAAGGCGACGGATGTCGCCACGCACCATTCGTAATGGCGTACCAAGCGACGGCATCGGGTGAGCCATGACAGCGTTCGCTTGACGAGCCCCCGCTTGGGGAGGACGACGAAGCCCTTGGCCTGATCGGAGCGCTTGACGCGATCTCCAACCGCCAGTCACCGGTGTCCCTCACCTTGGTGGCCGCGACGTTCCCTTGGTAGCCGCCGTCGGCGAAGATGACTTGGAGGAATGGGAAGCGGGAGCGCGTGGTTTTGTCCGGAACCAGGGCCGTGCCGTCGCGGTCCTGGACATCGGCACGATGAACGGCGACGTTCAGGAGCAGTCCGAGCGTGTCGACGAGGATGACCGCGCGGCAGAACGTCGAGTTCGGCCTGCGCATGCAGCGCGTCTCCGCCCCCGTCCGGCGCCGCCGGGCGCTGGACCGGGTCGGGCTGCGCCACGCCGCCGACCGCTACCCGCACGAGCTGTCGGGCGGCTGCGCCAGCGCGTCGCCGTCGCCCGCGCCCTGGTGGTGGAGCCGGAGGTGGTCTGATGGACGAGCCCTTCGCCGTCGATGCCATGACCCGCACCACCCTGCAGGAGGACCTGCTGCGGCTGTGGCGGGAGACCGGGGTGTCGGTCCTGTTCGTCACCCACAACATCGACGAGGCGGTCTTCCTCGCCCAGCGGGTGGTGGTGATGGGCGCCGGGCGTCATCCGCGAGGATCTGACGGTCGATCTGCCCTATCCGCGCGACCGCGGGTCGGCGGACTGCGGCCGGGAGTACGCCCGCATCGCCGCGGCGCTGGCCCGCGGCAGCCGGAAAGCCGGCGAGACCGATGGCGAACGGCGGGCCGCGTGACCGCGACGACGGAAGGCGTGACCGGCAATCGCCGCGCCACTCCCCGGCGCCCGGCGGCGGGCGGCGTGGTGGCGTGGTGGCCCACCTCGATGTTGCCCAGCACCTTGGCCCTGGCGGCCAGGAGCACGCCGTCGCGCACCTTCGGATGGCTGTCGCCATGCTGTCGCTTCAATGAGGCCCGGGCGTTTCCGCCCGGGAAGAGCGGGAAACCACGTCCGGTTCGAGCCGAACCCGGTGGCGGAGCTTCAATGAGGCCCGGGCGTTTCCGCCCGGGAAGAGTAGGCCCTGGCGGCGGGTGGGGCGGCGTTCAGGGCGGCGAGCTTCAATGAGGCCCGGGCGTTTCCGCCCGGGAAGAGGAGAAGCTCGGCCTTTCCGTCGAGGGGCTGGCCGACAGCCTGCTTCAATGAGGCCCGGGCGTTTCCGCCCGGGAAGAGCGAAACAACATCGTCCCGCTTCCCGCTCGTACGGGGCTTCAATGAGGCCCGGGCGTTTCCGCCCGGGAAGAGGCCGCGAGATCGTTGGCTACGACCTGAGGCCGGTGGACGTGGCTTCAATGAGGCCCGGGCGTTTCCGCCCGGGAAGAGGACGTGTGGGCGTGGTCGTCCATCAACTCCAGCTCGTCGCTTCAATGAGGCCCGGGCGTTTCCGCCCGGGAAGAGGCACCTCCTGGAGGAAGGCGCCGACCCCGCCAAGGTCGCTTCAATGAGGCCCGGGCGTTTCCGCCCGGGAAGAGAGGGTAGCCTGTACCCTCCTGATTCATAGCCGAAAATCGGCTCGGATTCGAGCGGTCCGTGGAAAGTGCGGCGCGAGCCGCCGAAGGCGGTTACGTTTCGTTCTTCACGCCGTCCCAAAACCCTGCGGAATCAATGGCTCGACGCCATGCGAGCGGGTCCCGGGTTTCCGCGTGCGCTGGACCGCTCGCGCGGCACCCGGCAGTGCTGTACTCTACACGTCTCCCGCGTATCACACCACCACCGCTTCGCGCTTGATGCTTTCGAAGGGGCGGCCCAGGCTTTCCACGCGGGGGTCCACCGCGTCTGCCGGGCCGAGGTCGATGATCAGAACATGATCCTCCGACGGCTTGATGATGCCGTCCAGCCGGGCGCCCAGAGCGGCGCGGCGGCGGGGCGTCAGGCGGCATTGGAAGACCGAGAACTGCAGCCAGCGCCCATAGGCCTCCATGGCCTTGAACACCCGCCGCCCGCGCTTCTGGTCGCCGATGTCGTATAGGTCACGATGTACAGGCGTTCGTTGCCGGCCATGCGAACCTCCCTTTCCTCTTCAGAGCGGGCTTCAGCGCGGGCAGTAATGCGGGTAGCTGTCGATCTCGCCCAGCAGGTGGCGGGCGAACAGGCGGGCCTGGACGTGCAGCATGCGGCGCATGGAGATCTGGTAGCCGAAGGTCGGATGCGACGCCTCCTGGTCCAGCCGGCGCTCAAACGCCCGGATCAGCGTGCGCCGGCCGCCTGCGGTCAGGTTGCATCCCGGCCCGGCGGTGATGAAGTCGCCCGGCGCCAGCTCGCCGTTGTTCAGCGCGGTCAGCACGGTGCTGTCCGCCAGGATCGGCCGCAGCGGCTCCATGAAGTCCAGCGCCAGCGACGGGCGGCCCGGGCGGTCGGCGTGGTAGAGCCCGGCCCAAGGGTCCAGCCCGGCGATCTCCAGCGCCGTGGCGCAGGCCCGCGTCAGCAGGGCGTAGCACAGCGACAAACACGCGTTGACCGGGTCCGCCGGGGGACGGCGCGACCGCCGCTCGAACGAGAAGGCGGGCAGGTCGGCCACCTTGTCGGTGAACAGCGCGGGCAGGGCGCGGAAATAGACCGCCGCCCCCTCACCCTCCACGCCCAATAGCTCGGGCAGGCCGGCGGCCTTGGTGGCGCGGTCGGCCAGCCGCTTCAGCGTCTCCGCGGCGTGGTCGCGCTCGGCCTCGTTGCCCCGCCAGTTGCGGCGCAGGATGGTGCGTTGGTTGCGCAGCTTGGCACGCACCAGATCGCGCGCGAACAGCAACCGGCGGAAGGCGTCGGCGCGGGCGGCGTACTGGCCTTCGCGGACATGGGCGCTGCGCGGCCCCCGCGCGCCGGTGATGGCGACGAACCAGAAGCCGCTGCTCATCCAGGCGATGGGGATCTCCTCCTTGACCAGGGCGTGCAGGGCCGGGGTGGGCAGCGATACCGGGCCGGCCAGCACCAGCTCCGACACCTCGCCCACCGGCACCTCGCGGTCCGGCTCGTTCTCGGCGGAGATGACCAGCAGATCGCCCTTCCTGGCGACGCGGGCGTGGGCGCGTTAGCCCTCCTCGGTGTCGGCGTTGGCCGCCCAGGCGCCCTCCACCCACTCCAGATAGGCCAGACGCGGGCAGTAGACCCACTCGTTCACCATGCGCGCCGGCACCAGCAGGTCGGGGTCCGTCTCCGGCGGGGCGGGAAGGGGCAGGGTCAACTGGTCGGTCATCGCGGCGGCTCCATGCTGGAGGTCAGTCGTCTGGTTCTGAGTCGGCGGGCATGAACAGGCCCAAACCGAAATGGCAGGCGTAGCCGAGCGCCAGCGGCCCCTGCCACGCCTCGGGCAAGGTGATGCGCAGGAAGGTGCCGGCGGTGTCGAGCTGGGCCTCGCCTCGGTTGGCGCGGAATCGGTGGAAGTGAAGGGGGAGGCGGTCGCGCCCGTTGATCCGGATCGCCTTTTCCTCGGTCACCTCCAGCCGGTGGGCTTGGTCGGCCGGAACGATTCCCCGGCGGATCAGCAGGCGCCGCGCCTCCGCGCAGTGGCCACCGCCTTTCAGGTGCCCGGACGCAAGGAACGGGGTGGCGCTGACCCATGTGCGGCTTGTACGAAGAAACGGAACGTCGGCCTCGAAGGACTCGGGGGTGCCGAACCCTTCCAGCGCCAGTCGCCATTCCTGGCGAATGTCCGGGGCCTCGTCCTCTTCGGAGCGGCGGCCGCGCTCCCGGAGCCACAACCGCGTCACCCCGTCGAGGGCAGCGCGGGCCTGGGCATCGAAGCCGTTTCGCGCATAGACGACCACATGGTCGATGAACCCGTCCCCATCCGCGTCCTGCGGCAGCCAGAAGGCGTGGGCGTGGGCGGGATCGTCGGCCAGCGGGCGGCCGTCCGCATCCTTGCCCAGGAACACCTGCGGGGCACGGGATCGCCGCTCACCCGTTGCGGGGTCGGTGTTCCAGCCGCAACGGGCCAGCGTGGCAAGCCGCATCAGCTCGCCGATCTTCACCGCGTCCTCGATGCGCGGGCGCGGACGCCCGGCCAAGAGGAAACGGGCGACGGTGAACCCCGTCGTCTCGGCCTTGTCCGGCCGGGAAGCACGACGGCGGGGAAGGGGCGACAGCGGAACGCGGCGGTACAGCTCGTCCTTGCTGGCCGGCGGGCGGTTCCAGCCCTGGCGCTGGAAGTCCCCGGTGTCCAAGGCCAGCGCGTCGAAAAGCCGCTCCGGAAGGATGGCCGCGGTCGGGGCGATCAGCTTCGCCATGGCCTTGTCGGTGGGCGGCTTGGGCTTCGTCCAGGAGGCGAGCACCCGCGCCTCCGCCGCAGCCAGCAGACGGGCACGTTCCTTCGCATACTCGGTGGGCGGCAGCGGAGCGATGATCCGGACGGTCTCAGCCCGTTCGTCCATCTCACCGCCATCGTCCTCACCACCATCGTCCTCACTGCCATCGTCCTCACCGCTGTCGTGCGGTGCCGAGGCCCGACAATTGATGGTCCACGGTCCCTTTTCCGTGCGCACCTCGCACACGGCCCAGCTTTCAGCGCGGCCGAGATAGCCGATGCGCTCCGCCAGATGACGCAGCAGGGCGAGCGCGTCGTCCTCCAGCGTCAGGTATGGCCACTCCACGACGATGGGCTCAGCGGCCGGGAAGCGGGCGAAGGCGTCGAACACCAGTTTGGTGTCCCCGGCCGCCTGGGGCATGTAGTGCCGGCTGTGGGCGTGGACGACCGACACCGGCAGTGCGTAGTCGGGTGGCCGTTCGGCCAGACGGTCGATCAGCGCGGCAAGAGCGTCCTCGGAAAAGGCATCGCGATCCGCCTTGCGGAACCAGGTCGCGGCCAGGGCGCGCAGAATCCGCCAGGGCTCCGGCGGCCAGGCGACGTCCGCCTCGTTGACGTGGCGGCCCCAAGGCGTGGCGTGATAGCGCCCGGCCGGAAATGTGAAGACGAGCGCCAGCATGGTCCGCTCACTTGCGCCAGGTGACGGTCAGGGCCGGCGGGTCGTTGAACAGACCTTCCGCCGCCACCGCGCGGATCAGGCCGGGCAGCGCCGCTTCGAGTTCCGCCAGCGGCGGCAGGGCGAAGCCCACGGGCGCGGTCACGCGGGGATCTCCGTCCAACCCCAGGTCGCAGGCGGTGCGCAGCCGCAGGCTGCCCTCCAGGAAGCGCCGGATTTTGTAGAGCGCCAGAACCACCAGCAGCGTCTCGGCCGTCACGCCCAGACCGAAGGCGCGGATCTGCTGCAGATCCAGATTGAAGTAGGCGAAGATGTGTTCGGCGACCCATTCGTCGCGGGCGAAGGGCACGTTGCCGAAGCCCTTGGCCGTGTCGCCGCTGGGGCTGACGCTGTCGTTCTTCACGCCGCCGCTGACCGCCTCGCGCACGTTCTCCGCCTCGATGAAGGAGGACAGGGCGCGCGGCAGACGCAGACGCCCGCCAGCCAAGTCCTTCTTCGCCAGGAACAGGCCGTGCAGAAGCGCGTTGGTGTCGAGCTTCAGCACCACGCGCGCAAGCTTGCGCAGGTCGACGCGGCCCTCCTCCATCGCCGCGAGTTCGGCTTTCAGGAGTTCGAAGACCGTCCTGTCCTTGCCCTCCAGGATGTAGGGCGAATTCAGCCGGTGCGCCTCCAGCACGGAGTTGGTGAGCGGTTCGCCGTCGGCATTGATGACCTTGACCAGCGGCAGGCCCGACAGCGGCTGCTGCCAGTCGTCGGCGGTTTCGTCCCAGCACACGGTTTCCAGGCGGTTCGCCATGCTCTGGGCGCTCTCCACCAGGATCATGCGCCCGTTGCCGTCCGGTGCTGCGAAGACCGCGTGGCCGAGGTTGGGGAAGCCGGTCGGCTGGAAACGCTTGCCCTGGAGCGGCTTCAGTTCCGCCTTGATCAGCAGGCGGGGGGCGGTGGCGAGGAGGGAGAGGTCAAGCGGCATGGTCGGCGGTCTCCGGATCGGCGTTGGCGTCTGCGTTGGATTGCGGGTAGGCGCGCTCGATCACGCGATCCAACCCGTTGTCGTCGATGGGGGTGAGCAGGGCGGCGGCGAGCCGGCGGGGATCGACGGCTCCGTTCGCGAAGGTCCCGTCGCGGAACCGGCTGTCCATGAAGGGCGAAGCGATGCCCGAGGCGTGGGCGCGGAGCAGCGCATCGCGCACCGCCGGTCCCACTTCATCACCGCGAAGCAGCCGCGCGACCAGCCCCGGCGGGATGGGCAGCGCATGGTCGCGGGGAAGCAGGCTGCGCCGGCGCTCCCCGATCGTCCGTTCCTGGTGCAGCCGGTCGGCGGGTGTGAACAGCGGCTTCAGGACGGCGTAGGGCAGTGGCATGGCGGCCAAATCCCGTCCAGCCAAATCCCGTCCAGCCGAATCCTGTCCAGCCGAGGCCCGCCCAGGCGAAGACAGGCGCCACCGTCCCGGCCGCACCCAAACCAAGCCGGCCAGCAAGGCGGCGCAGCGCGCGTCGTCGAAGGAGGACGTGTCCAGGAAGGCCAGCACGGCGGAGAGCGGCGCGCCCATGGCGGCGCACAGGGGGTCGTTCACGCCCTCCTCCCGCCCGGTGCGGTCGATCAGGCGGCGGTTCAGAACGGCGATCAGGTTGCGCGTCAGGTCGCCATCGCCCCACACCACCTCCAGCCGACCGTTGCGGGTGCCGGTCTTGCGGCGCTTCTCGTCATACCACGCCGGGTCCCTTTTCAGCGGGTGGGTCAGGTCGAGCGGAGCAAAGTGCGCGGCCATGGGCAGAATCGGAGGCTCCCGCTCCGTCTCGTCTCCGGCGGCGGCGCCCGGCGGGTGCCCCAGGCTCGCCAGCGCGGCAGCCACCTGGAACTCCGGCGAATGGTCGTCGGCCTGCCCCAGCCAACGGGGCGACAGGGCCGGGGGCGGCGGCACGGATTCCCGCGCCTTCGGAGCGACGGCGAGATAGCGCGCGACCGCGCCCACCGCGATCAGCGCGGCCTGAACCGCCGGCTTCCCGGCCTCCGGTTCCGCAAGCGCGAACAGCGCGTCGTCCAGGCGCCGGGCCAGGGTGCGGGCGCGCGCCCCTTCCTCGCCCTTGCGCAGGTGCTTGCGCACCCGCTCCAGCCAGTGCCCGCTCTCCAGATCGGCGATCAGCGCCACGGTCGGTGGCGCGACGGCCTTCACCCCGCGGCGTCCGAGCGGGGTGGCGAGATAAGCCTTGCCGGCCCGCATGACGAAGCCGTAGCGCTGAAAGGTGTCGATCCCGCGCGACGTGCCGAGCGTCGCGGCGGCGCGGGCGAATTCCAGCCCGTCGCGCGCGGTGCGGCCGTTCAGCACGGCGCGGCCTTCCGCCAGGAACTGCCGGATCTCCGCCGCCGTGGCGGGACGGGACCACAGCGGCGCCCAGAATTCCGCCCGCGCGTCGTCCTCATCCTCCACCCCGATGCCGCCCCATCCGGCGCCGGTGGCCTTCACGGTGAAGGGGAAGCTGGCCCCGGACTGGCGCGCGCTTTCGTTCCGGCGGGTCAGCGCGCCGGCGAACAGCAGCGCTCCCTCGATCATCAGGACGAAGTCCCAGGGGTTCAGGTTGGGCGCGCCTTCGAATCCCGCCGTGGAGTTCGGGCCTCCCGCCGCACCGGGAGCGAACTGGCCGATGGCCGCGTCGGTCAGCCCGTCCGTCGCATCGCCGAACAGGGCGGCACGCAGCATCGGCGCGGCCTCCGGCCGGTGCGCGCCGCTTTCCGCGTCGAACAGCCCGCGGGGCGTCTTGGACGACACGAGGCGGCGCATGAAATTGTTGGTGAAGTCCAGCCGCCCGTCGTTGCCGCCGGTGCCCAGCAGGGGCGGGAACAGCAGGTCGTCGCGCGACAGGGCGAGTGCCGCGTCGATCCAGGTCAGCGCCTCGTCCGGCAATTGCCCGCGCAGGCGCAGCACGAAGGCCAGCTTCGCCTCCCCCTGCGGGCGTTCGACGAGGCCGGCGTCGGCCAGCGCCCGTTCGCATGTCTCCATCGCGGAACGCAGGCCGGCGAAGCGCACCGCCGGACTGTCCCGCAACGGCGTGAAGCCGTCGCGGTTGTCGCCCGTGAAGAAGCCGCTGCCGCCGTTCCATGGCGCCACCACCGCGCTCGGCCGGTAGTCGTTCAGGAAGAAGGCCAGCAATTCCTCGCCGCTCAGCCGGGTGCGGAGGTGGAAGGCCTCGTCCCGCCACCAGCCGGCAACGTCCTTGTCCGCCTGTTCGGCGAGCAGGCGCAGGACGCCCAGCGCTTTCAGGTATCCCGCCAGCGGAACCGGCGCGCAGCCTTTCAGGGCGTGTTCGTGCCGTTCACCGTTGCCCATGCTCGTCCTCCTGGCCAGCCCTGTCCTGTTCATCGGCGTCCTGTTCATCCGCCGAGGCGCGCCAGTCGGCGATGCGCACAAGGCTTTCCAGCCAAGCGAGACGGAAGGGCTTGCGGTCTTCCAGCAGGCGCGCGGTGCGGGCGGCCCAACTCGGTCCCGCCTCATCGCTTTCGCCCATCTCCATCAGTCCGAGCGACAGGGACACCTGGGCCGAACGGGTGCCATCGCCAAGATCGACAGCCGGCAACCCGTCTCCCTCGTGGACACCACGGGCGAAGCGGAGCACGCCGGCCGGTGCGCTTTCCTGGGGAAGGGCGCGCAGCGACAGCCGCACCTTCCCATGGTGCGCGGCGATCAGATAGGCGACCAGATCGGCCCCCTCGGCGTCCCCATTCTGGTGCAGGTAGGCGAGCGCCGAGGCCAACTCGTGCCGGAAATAGGGGCGCCCCTTCTTGCGGTCGTACAGCGACGCCTTTGCGAGAAGCGCGCCGTCCGGGCGCACGGGCTCCGTCATCCGCTCCTGGAACGCGGGATGCGCCTTGCCCACGTCGTGCCAGCGGGCGGCGGTCGCGATGGCGGCGCGTTCTTCGGGACGCAGCGGATGGCCTTCGCCCAGCGCGGCGCACAGATCCTCCGCCGCTTTTGCCACATGGACGAGATGGTCGGTCAGCGGGACCGGCCGGTCCTGGCGCGTGTCGCGCTCGTCGTCGAGGCTTTCGGTGACGGGATCGGGCGCCGTGGGTTCCGGGGCGGGAGGCGCGTCGGGAGTCGCGACCGTCTTGTCCGTGATCTCCGGCGCCAGCCCGGTTGCCGGATCGTAGCCGCCGAGCGCGGCGTCCAGCATGACGACGAGGCCCGGCCAAGGCTTGCCGTCCAGGCTTGTCCAAGTGGATTCCGTTCCTTTCGCCTGCGGGTTCAGGCGCCAGCCCTGCCGGGATTTGAGAAGCTCCTCCCCACGCCGGATCGGCACGCTGCACAGCTCGTCCGGGTGGGGCAGGGGCTGGTCGGACGGCTTCACGGTCGCGAAGTTCCGCCAGAGCACCTGGAAGTCGGTGTCCTTCGTGTCGCGGATGAAGGGGCTGACGTCGATGTCGAAACCGGTCAGGTCGGGATCGGTGTCGAACAGGTCCAGCAGGTCCTTGCGCCTTAGGACGTGCCGCACGGGCGGCGCGCGGTCCGGCGGCAGCAGGTTGGCTGGCGCGGCGTCGGGAAGGTCGGCAAGCCGGACGCGCGCCTCCGCCAAGTCCTCCGCCGCGTAGGGCACGGCCAGCTCGCCCTTGGGGTCGTCCTCCTTTGTGATGGGCAGGTCGATCCAGCGGATCTCCGCGCCGTCCTCGCACTCGCCATACCGGTTGACGCGCCCGAAGCGCTGCACCAGCGACGGCCACGGCGCCAGCTCGGTGAACAGCACGGCGGAGGACACGTCCACGCCCGCCTCGATGGCCTGGGTCGCGACGACGATGCGGTCCGGTGTGGCTTTCGAACCGGTCAGGCGCTCCAACTGCGCCTTCCGGTCCGCCGGGCGGAAGCGGCTATGGATCAGGAGCAGCCGGTCCTCGCCCTCCGTCCCCAGGCACTTCTTCAGCGCCTTGTGCACCTTCTGCGCCCGCGCCACGGTGTTCAGGATGACGATGGTGGTACGGCCGGGCCGATGCGCGTCCAGCACCTCGCCCGCCAGAGCCGTCGCGTAGGCGTCGACGTCCTTGGCGCCCGCACCCCCCGGTCGTGACGCGGCGGGGCGGACGCGCTTATGGGCATCGACCAGCAGCCGGCGGACGCGGGGATCGGCGAAGTCCTCCGGCACGTCGTCGGGCACGCGCAGGACGCGCCCGGGCTCCTTGTGATCCACGGTGACGAGCCATGCCGGGTCCAGCGTCGCCGACAGCCACAGCGACCGGGCGGGACGGGCCGTCCCCATTGCGTCCCGCAGCCCTTGCAACTGGGCCGAGGTCGCCAGCCCGGCGCCCATCGCCTGCACCTCGTCGAACACCCATTGCGCGTCGTTGTGCAGCAGGGCGAAATCGACCGGCCAGCGGAAGCGGCTCATCCCGTAGCCGCGCATCAGCGCCCGGCTCAGCAGCATGTCCTGGGTGCCGATCAGGATGGCCGGGCGTTCAGGGTGCCGCACCCAAGAGGGCGGTTCCTTCTCCCGCTCCCCGCCGCCCATCAGGACGACCACACCGCTCTCCGGGTGGGGAAGGGCATCGTGCTTGTGAGCCTCAAGATTATCGAGCCAGCCGCGCACGCGGTCGCGGGTCTGCTCCACGAGCGAGCGCATCGGCAGGCACAGCACCAGCCGCAGCGGCGTGTCCTCCCGCGCGATCCGACGCCGCCACAGCCACCCCAGCACCACCGCCGCCGTCTTGCCCATGCCCGTCGGGGCAATCAGCACCTCCGGCCAGGGTTCCAACGCCAAGCGCCGTTGGTATTCGTAGGGCGTGTGTTTCGATTCGCCCATGGCGCGGGCGAAGAAGGAGTCGAAAGAGGTCACGTCGTTACCTTTCGCGAGCCCTTACGCTGGATTGCCAACAGAATGCGAAAGGGCGCGCTGCGGCAACGGCAAGGGTTGCGAATATTGTGACCTTGTTCCATTTAAGGCGCAACCCTCGCGACGTATTCCGTCGCGAGGGTTGTGGCAACGAGGCCCTATGCGCTTCCAACCGGAGACCGTCCAGAAGCGCACGGGAGGTGGGCCGCTACTTAGTCGACACCACTGATCGAACGCTAGCTTCAAAGAGGCTCAGAGTAACGAAGAGTCCCGATGCAACTTCCATCCCTTCTTCCCCTGGGGAGAAGGTTAGGATGAGGAGGTGTCGAAGGCTTGTCCCGTGTTCGATAGCAGAATATTATCTCCCTGCCGGGCATAAACCCCTCCCCCAACCCTCTCCCCAGGGGGAGAGGGCCGTTTCACCACATCGTTACTCAAAAATCAACCTGAGCTTAAAGCGTTGAGACACAAGCTTCACCAGCAAACGCCACCTTTGCGTTGTGATGGAGAGCATGATATACAGACTGCGCCCGGCGGGTTGGCCGGACGGAGGCGTATGGGTGGGCACCGATCGAAGGCGTTTATCCATGCTTTACCTCTTTAGGTGATTGAAGCCACTGAACACCCCCCTATGGTTGGCGCCTCGGGGGTGTTTAGTGGCTTTTCGCTTTTGACGCAGAACAGCGTGTCCGTCAAGGCCCTTTTTCACTAATCGACCGCTAGAAGACGAAAATTTGATGGGGATCTGCCTTTCAGGCGGAGGGCAGAGGAATCCGAAGCAGTAATGCATTCACATGTATGTTAAGTTTGCTAACGTTTTCTCTTCAGGTTTTCTAGATCCCATTCCCTAAACCTTTTATTCATCCCACCCTATCCACCATTCCTGCACGCGCAACGCGGGGATGGGCCCATGCGGATACTGTTCGGGTGGCATCTGGAAATCCGGCTCGGGCTTGCGGGACCGGAGGTTTCTCCCGCCTTGCGCGCTTCGACCAGTGGATCGCCCGCGCCCTTACGCACGCGCCGCTGCCAGCGCTCTACCGCCGCATGGTGGAGGCGGCGACGGGCCGCCCGGTGCGCGGCTGCTTCATCCACATGCCGGTGGTCGGGACGCTGCTGGACCTGACGCGCGAGACCGAAACGGTCTCCGGTGACGCGTCGTAAAGGGAGCAACCCGCCGGTTCGGCGCGCTGGCGTGATCCAATCCGCCAGCACCCTTGCCGCAGCGGTCAGCCATGACCCTCATGGTGGAGGAACGCACTTTGCGCCTTCACCCGTGCAAGTTCCAGCCTCGCAAAGCCGTCCATGATCAAGCAAGCGTGGGCTTGGCCTTGTACGCAAAACGTTGGTCCTCTAATCATCCGGCGTCACCGTTGGCACACGAATGCATGTCTTGCGAGGAGCCATGTCCTTGCCGGGCCATGGCGTGGCGCCACGCCCTGAGCTCGTGCTCCCGGATGGTCATCCATGAATGTCGCCTCTGCCTGCGCCGATTTCCTCGCCCATTGCCGGGTCGCCAAGAACCTGTCGGCGCACAGTCTGCGCGCCTACGCCATCGACCTGAAGGAGTTCGAGCGCTTTGCCGCTCCCGGCACCTCCGTCGCCGCCATCGATCGTCAGTTGCTGCGCCGCTACCTCAGCCACCTGTTCGAGACCCGCGGCCTGAAGGAGACCAGCGTCAAGCGCCGCATCGCCTGCCTGAAGGTGATGTTCCGTTGGTTGGAACTGGATGAGGTCATTCCGATCAGCCCCTTCCACCGCTTGGACGCGCGCATCCGTCTGCCCAAGCGCCTGCCGCGCAACCTGACCGACGACGAGGTGCGCCGGCTGTGTCGTACTGCTCTGGATCGGGCGGGTCTGTCGGGCCGCATCACCGAGGCCAAGGCGCTGCGCGTCGCCAAGCGCGCCGACCCCAACGCCTTCACCGCACTGGTCGTGCTGGAGGTGCTGCTGTGCACCGGACTGCGCGTCGGCGAACTGGTGAGTATCCGCGTGCCGGACATCGACCTGATCGAGCGTGTCATCACCATCATGGGCAAGGGCAGTCGGCAGCGCCGGGTCTTCCTGCCCGACGACGAAACGGCGGCCCTGGTCTCGGCCCACTGCACGGCCACCGCGGCGCGGCGCGGCGAACACGACCGGCTCGTGGTGACGGCGTCCGGCGCCCCCGGCACGACGCAGTTCGTCCGGTCCCTCCTGCGCGAAACGGCGAGGAACGCGGGGATCGCCCGCCGGATCACCCCCCACATGCTGCGCCATACGGCGGCGACGCGCCTGCTGGAAAACGGCCTGGACATCCGTCTCGTCCAGAGACTGCTCGGTCACCAGAGCATTTCAACCACGGAGATCTACACTGCGGTCACTGATACGAGCCTGAAGGCGGCGATCGGCCGGGCCGCAGCCCGCATGAAAGGAGGTGGATAACTAAGAATTCCCAATGCGCTATCTGAGGTAGAGATTTGTGCCCGTCAGTCTAGGTATTTTTGGCTCGCACTCTGGATGCGAGTGTATGCAGTGAGCGAAAACGTCCGGCTCCCGTGTGCGCTGACAGATACACACAATTGTAAGTCATTGTTTTCGTTGCTCAGTGAATAATTCTTAGTTATCGTCTTTTGCTGCCGCAGAATCCAGCCAGGGCGCGCCGGCGGTCTCAGGGAGATTAGAGACGAAGGGCTGCATCCTTATGTATTCAACTGGCCTGGAAGACAGAAGCTATAAGAATTGTCTGAGGCATTTGCCCGTTGATCGCGGCGGGACGTGGCGTTCACGCTTTCAGAAGCCTCTGCCCGGAGCCGTTGCTTTTCCGGATTTCCAGCGCTTGCCAACTCAGAGTCGTGCACTGGCTGGCGCGGCTTGCTGCATTTCGCCACCTCCGTCGCCCATGGACGTTGACCGCTACCGGGCCGATTGGGA
Source organism: Roseomonas genomospecies 6 (assembly GCF_008365375.1). Classification (GTDB taxonomy): domain Bacteria; phylum Pseudomonadota; class Alphaproteobacteria; order Azospirillales; family Azospirillaceae; genus Azospirillum. The sequence goes on from NZ_QOKW01000026.1 coordinate 70,094, forward strand.
ATGAGCGCTCCGATCGTACGGCGAGGGACGGATTATGCCGTCGGATCGCTGGTGACCGCGCGCGGCCGTGACTGGATCGTGCTTCCGCCCGATGAACCGGACGTGCTCCGCCTACGGTCGGTGACGGCCGGAGCCAGCGAGGAAATCGGCATCTTCCTGCCGATTGAGGGCGAGGGCATCCATGTCGCCCGCTTCCCCGCTCCGGGCGTTGAGACAATCGGTGACGCCGCCGGGGCGCTCACCCTGTTCGACGCGGCCCGCCTCGCATTGCGCTCTGGTGCGGCTCCGTTCCGGTCTCTGGGGCGGATCTCGGTGGTGCCGCGACCGTACCAGTTCGTGCCGCTGATCATGGCGTTGCGCCTCGATCCGGTCCGCCTGCTGCTGGCCGACGACGTGGGCGTGGGCAAGACGGTCGAGGCGGCCATGATCGCGCGCGAGGCGCTGGACCGGGGCCTGGCCAAACGCTTGGCCGTGCTGTGTCCCGCTCACCTGTGCGACCAGTGGCAGCGCGAACTGTCGGAGAAGTTCGCCATCGAAGCCGAACTGGTGATCCACTCGCGCCTCAGCCGGTTGGAGCGTTCCCTGCCGCGCCAGGACATATCGCTCTTCGCGCATCTCCAGCACTTCGTCGCCAGCATCGACCTGCTGAAGTCGGATAGGCATCGTCCGGCTTTCCTCTCCGGTGCTCCGGACCTGATCGTCGTGGACGAAGCCCACACCGCCGCCCGCCCCGGCCATGCGGGTGACCGGACGCAGCACCAGCGCTTCGAGCTGTTGCGCGCCCTGATGGAGGATTCGCGGCGGCACCTGATCCTGGTGACGGCGACGCCGCACAGCGGGGTGGAGGAGAGCTTCCGATCTCTGCTGGGCCTGCTGAAGCCGGCGCTGGAAGGCAACCCCGGCGCTCCGCTGAATCACCGGGCGGTGATGCCGCACGTCGTGCAGCGCCGAAGGAGGGACGTAGAACGCTGGCTGGGCAGCGAAACCCCGTTTCCGTCCCGCGACTCCTCGGAGATCTCGTACGATCTTTCGCGCGATTATCGCCGCCTGTTCGATGACGTGCTGGATTATTGCCGGGAGACCGTCGGTGATCCGGACGAGCCGAGCACCCGCCAGCGCGTCCGCCATTGGGCGGCCATCGCGCTGCTGCGTTGTGTGCTGTCGAGCCCCGGTGCCGCCGAGGCCGTGCTCGCCAACCGCAGCCGCCGGCTGGAGGAGGACACCGTGCCTCCCGATGCCGTGCCCGATGAACGGTACGGCGGCGAGGTTCTGGACGGCATGGCCGACGGTGCCGCCGTCGATTACGCTCCCACCGGTCCCTTGCAGGACGCCGACTGGACGGACGCGGAGCAGCGGCGTCTGACCGACTTCCTGCGCCGAGCCAAGACCCTGCGCGGCCGGGCCGGCGACCACAAGCTGGCCCGGCTGGCCGAGGCCGTGAAGGAACTGCTGAACGGCGGCTGCCGGCCCATCGTGTTCTGCCGCTTCATTCCCACGGCCCGTTATCTCGGCGAACAACTGCCGGCGCTGCTGGGCGAGGCCCGGCGGGGGCTCGACCTGCGCGTGGTCACCGGGGAGATGGGCGACGAACAGAGGCGGGAAACCATCGCGGAGTTGGCCGGCAGCGAGCGCCGCCTGCTGATCGCCACGGACTGCCTCAGCGAGGGCATCAACCTGCAGGAGCATTTCGATGCCGTCATCCATTACGACCTGCCCTGGAATCCGAACCGGCTGGAACAGCGCGAGGGCCGCGTGGACCGGTTCGGCCAACCGAAGGACAGGGTCAGGACGCTCCTGCTCTATGGGGCGGACAATCAGGTCGATCTGGTGGTGCTCGACGTTCTGATCCGCAAGGCCCGCCAGATCCGCGATACGCTCAACGTGTCGGTGCCGGTGCCCGCCGATGCCGAAAAGGTCGTGCAGACCGTGGTGGATACGGTGCTGATGCACCGGAGCCGAAGCCGAGGGCGCGCCGCCACCGTGCAGTTGGAACTGGCGTTCGACACCGGCGACATCAGCCGCCTGCACCGCGCCTGGGATGAGGCGGCTGAGCGGGAACGCCGCGACGGCGCCCATTTCGCACAAGGCGGCATCCGTCCCGACGAGGTCGCGCGCGAGATCGCGGCGACCGACGGCGTGCTGGGCGACAGCGGCGCGGTGCTCCGCTTCCTGAGCGAGGCGTCGATGCGATTCGGCGGCCAGCTCCGCACCGTCGCCGCGCCGCACATCCACGAGCTGCACGCCGGCGATCTCAGGGATGCCCTGCGCCGCGCCACCGGCGCCGACTTCCCCTGCACCATAACGCTGGACCGGCGCGCGGACCCCGACGCCCTTTACGTCGGGCGGACCCATCCGGTGGTGGCGGCCCTGTGCGAGGCCGTGCTGGGACGCACCTTCGCGCCCGATTCCGACGAACGCTTTCCCCGCGTGGGCGTGATGCGCACCGCCGAGGTCCGGCGGCGCACGGTCCTCCTGCTGGTCCGCCTGCGCTATCTGCTGCGCGAGCGCGTGCAGGAGTTCGCGGAGGAGGTGGTGCTCGCCGCCACCCAGCGCGACGACGAAGGCCGGTTGGTCTGGCTGGACCCGATCGAGTCCGCCGGCCGGGACCTGGCGGCGTCCGTCCGTCCCGCCGGCAACGTCGCGCCCGCCGAGAAGCGGGAGCAGATCGAGAGTGTGCTCGGCGATCTGACGGCGGAGCCCGGCTGGTTCGCGCCCCTGGTCGAGCGGCGGCGGGATGCCCTGGCGGAGGCGCACCGCCGTCTTCGCCGGATGGTCGACAGGGCGGCGCCCGACCTCGCCATCGAGACGTACGAGCCCGACATCCTGGGCTGCTTCGTCCTTCTGCCGGGAGGCGTGCGGTGAGCTTCGTAGCCATCACCATCGAAGGCGGGCTGCTGGCCGCCGATCTGCTGGAACGGCTGGGGGCGGCGCCGGATGGGGTGGAGGGCCAGCGCGGGCACGACTTCGGCTATTTCGGTCCTCGTCTGACCGAAGAAATTCAGGCGGCCTTCGCCGATCTGAAATCCTATTGGACGACGTTCCAGGCCCGGCGGCAGCGCGGCAGCGAGAACCTGACGGCGCTGACCCGTCAGGTGTGGGTCAGCCAGCTTCTCGGACGGCTGAGATACGAGTTGGACTTCCAGCGCTCCGCCGCCGAGATCGGTGGCGTGCGCTATCCCATTTCCCACCGCGCTGCGGCCGACATGGCCATCCTGCCGGTCCATGTGGTGTCGTGGCAGCAGGACCTGGGAAAGACCGAGGGCGGAAAGATCAGCCCGCACGCCCTGGTGCAGGAATACCTGAACCGATCCGACGCCCTGTGGGGGATCGTCACCAACGGGCGCAGGCTGCGCCTGTTGCGCGACAGCGCGCTTATCACCCGCCCTTCCTACGTCGAGTTCGACCTGGAAGCGATGCTGGACGGCAACCTCTACAACGAGTTCGTGCTGTTCTACCGGCTGATCCACCGCACCCGTCTGCCCGAGCGCATGGGCGAACAGCATCGGTGCCAGATCGAGCGCTATTACCAGCAGGGCATCGAGGAAGGCGGGCGCGTGCGCGAACGCCTGCGCGAGGGGGTGGAGAAGGCGCTGAGGATTCTCGGCACCGGCTTCCTCGACAATCCGGCGAGCGAAGGTCTGCGCGATGCGATGCGCGAAGGCCGGCTCGACCCGCTGTCCTTCTATCGGGAACTGCTGCGGCTGATCTACCGCATCCTGTTCCTGATGGTGGCGGAGGAGCGGCGGTTGCTGTTCCCCGGCGGTGCGGATGCAGCCACGCGGCGGTCGGTCTACGACCGCTGGTACAGCGTGACGGCCCTGCGCGAACGGGCCGACCGCCGCGTTCCGCGCGATCCCCACGGCGACCTGTGGGTGGGGCTGACGCAGACCTTCCGCCTGTTCCGCGAGCCGGAGGCGGCGGGGGCCTTCGGCCTCGGCGTCCTCAACGGCGAACTGTTCGGGGAGCGGTCCTGCAAGCATCTGGAAACGCAGGCGGGTATCGCCAACGACGTGCTGCTGAAGGCCATCCACGCCCTGTCCACCTTTGAGGAGGACGCCGGGCGCGGGCGTCGTGGTGTGCGCCGGCGCGTCCATTACGGTGGGCTGGACGTGGAGGAACTGGGCTCCATCTACGAAAGCCTTCTCGACTTTCACCCGCAAGTCTCGCTCGACCCCGCCGAGTTCGACCTGATTCCCGGCAGCGAGCGCAAGTCCACCGGCTCCTACTACACGCCGCCGGCCCTGGTGCGCGAACTGATCGACAGCGCCCTGGTTCCGGCGATCGGACGGCGGCTGGACGCCGCCGGCCCCGGCCGGGGCGCGCGGGAGGCGGCGCTGCTGTCCATGACCGTGTGCGATCCCGCCGCCGGGTCCGGCCATTTCGTGCTGGCGGCGGCGCGGCGCATCGGCCGCGCCCTGGCGCAGGTGCGCGGCGAGGACCGGGAGCCGTCCCCGGAGGACTACCGCCTCGCGGTGCGCGACGTGATCCGCAACTGCATCTACGCGGTGGACCGCAACCAACTGGCCGTCGATCTGTGCAAGGTCGCGCTGTGGATCGAGGGGCATTGCGCCGGCCTGCCGCTCAGCTTCCTCGACCACCGCGTGCGCTGGGGTGACAGCTTGGTCGGGGTGTTCGACCTCGCGGTGCTGGGCGGCGGGGTGCCGGACGGCGCCTATAAAACGCTTGGTGGCGATGACCCCGAGGTGGCGCGGCGGGTGAAGAGGCTGAACCGGGTCGAGCGGGACGAGCAGGATCTGTTCGTGTTCGACGCCGAACAGGTGCAAAACTCCCTGTCCGCCCGTTTCGGCGCCGTGGCCGCCGTGCGTGACGATACCGCGGATGCCGTGCACGACAAGCAGCGGCGATACAATGAAATCCGCGGCGGCGATCCGGACTGGCTGCGGCTGCGCACCGCGTGCGACCTGTGGAGCGCGGCCTTCTTCGCCCCGCTGACCGGGGAGACGGAACGCCGGGTGCCGACCACCCGCCATGTCCGCGAAGCGCTCATGGGGCAGGGGGGAGCGCCGGAGGCCGTCGCCAGGACGGCGAAGGCGCTTGCCCGCGACCTGCGTTTCTTCCACTGGCCGCTGGAGTTCCCGGAGGTGTTCAAGGCCGGCGGCTTCGACGTGGTGCTGGGCAACCCACCATGGGAGCGCATCAAGCTTCAGGAGCAGGAGTTCTTCGCCGTCCGCGATCTGGAGATCGCCCGCGCCCGCAACAAGGCCGAACGCGCGCTGCTGATCGCCAGGCTCTACGAACCGGACGCCCCGGAAGCCAAGCGGAAGCTGGGCCGGGAGTTCGACGCCGCCAAACGCGGCGCCGACGGGGCGGCCCTGTTCATCCGCGAAAGCAGCCGGTTCCCGCTGACCGCCACCGGCGACATGAACACCTACGCCCTGTTCGCGGAGATGTTTTCCAAGCTCGTGCACGCTTTTGGGCATGCCGGACTGATCGTGCCCACGGGCATTGCAACCGACGATACGACCAAAATCTTCTTTGGAAGCATCGTTTCCAGCCGCCGCTTGGAAAGTCTGATTTCCTTTGAAAATGAAGAGTTCATCTTTCCGGCGGTCCATCACGCGTACAAGTTCTCCCTCCTCACGCTTTCGGGTACGGCGAGCCCGGCCGAGGAGATGCGTTTCGCCTTCTACCTGCGCAGTCCAGAAGCCCTGTCCGATCCGCGCCGGCGGTTCACCATGACTGCCGAGGACATTGCCCGCATAAACCCGAACACCCGGAACGCCCCGGTTTTCCGCACTCGGGCCGACGCCGATCTCGTCCGGGGGATCTACGAACGCGTGCCCGTGCTGATCGCCGAGTTGGAGGACTCGGATGTCGAATAACCCGTGGGGCATCCGCTTCCTGCGCATGTTCGACATGGCCAACGACAGCGGGCTGTTCCGGACGGCCGCCGATCTCACGGCCCAGGGCGCGGTGCGGGAAGGGCCGAACTGGCGCGATTCCGGCGGGGACCTCTGGGTGCCGCTCATCGAAGCCAAGATGGTCCACCAGTTCGACCATCGTTGGGCCACCTATGACGCCGCCGGGGAAGAGACGCGCGATGTGCGGCTTGAGGAAAAGCAGGCACCGGACTTCCACATCGAACCGCGTTATTGGGTTCCCGATGACCAGGTCCGCCTGAAGACGAGCCGCGCGCCGAAAGTGGTCCGAAAGTCCTGGAAGGACAGCAAGCCCGACGCGCTGACCCTGGCCGTCTTCACATGGCTGGCCGGACACGCCATCGAACGGGACGAGGAGGATTGGGAAGCGCAGGCCTGCGGCTTGTTCGCCGAGGGCCGCCTTGCCTTGCCGGACCTGGAGGCGAACCGGGACGCCATCCGGGAATTGGGGCCAGTGCTGAACACCGAGGCCCCGCTGACCGACGCCGATCTCGACGCGATCCGGAACGCGGGCGGGTCGATTGGTGGCGTGGCGTGGAGTCTCATTGCATCGCGCGCGCCGAATTGGCTACTGGGGTGGCGGGATGTTGCGCGAAGTGTGGATATTCGAACCACGATTGCCTGCATCGTACCACGGCAGGGGGTAAACGATAAATTCCTGCTGATGTTTCCTTCCGTAGGTGCGCGTAGGGCCGCAGCCCTCTATGGCTGCATGAACAGCCTTGTGTTCGACTATATCTGCCGGCAAAAGCTGAGCGGAACGGCTTTGAAATATTTCGTCCTGAAGCAGATCGCCTGCCAGCCGCCGAGCGTGCTGGCTGACGAGGCGGCGCTGGGCTTCATAATCCCCCGCATCCTCGAACTCACCTACACGACCCACGACCTTGCTCCGTTCGCGCGCGACCTTGGTTATGACGGGGCTCCGTTCCCGTGGGAACCGGAGCGGCGCGCGCTGCTGCGGGCGGATCTGGACGCCTACTACGGCTATCTCTACGGCCTGACCCGGCGCGACCTGAACTTCATCCTGGAACCGGGTGACGTGATGGGGGCCGATTACCCGACCGAAACCTTCCGTGTCCTGAAGGAGAGCGAGGAACGGCAGTTCGGGGAGTACCGCACCAAGCGCCTCGTTCTCGCGGCCTGGGACCGGTTCGTGGAGAACGGCACCTTCGACCCGCTGCGTCTGCGCGGCCCCGAAAGCGCCGAGGCGATGCGGCGCAACCTGATGGTTGTCCGGGGCCGGGTGGAGGAACTGGAGCAGGTGCTGGCCGAATTGGTCCCCATCGTCGATGCCCAGTCCAAGCCGACGCTGTTCGTGGAGGGCGCCTCCGACGGTCCGGTGGTCGAGGCGGCGTGGTCCGTCTTCTTCCCGAACGATCCGCTGCCCTTCGCCGTGGTGTCGGCCGGAGGAACGAAGCAGATGCAGAGCCTCGCCGCGCCCGGCAAGGCCCTGCGCGACCTGCTGCACGGCCGGCTGGTCCTGGCGCTCGCCGACAACGACGGCGAGGGGCGGAACCTGTGGACCGACGGCCACCTGCACAAGGGCGGCGTCTGGAAGGCCCAGACCAACGGCGTCCACATCTGCCTGCTGAAGCCGACCGACGCGTTCCGCGCGACCATGGAGCGCTTCAACGTGCCGAAGGCGAACTGGCCCTTCACGGTGGAGACCGCCTTCCCCGTCGCCATCCGCCGTCAGGCGGAGGCGGAGGGCGCCTATGCCTTGTCGGGCGACGGGCAGCCGGATCTGTTCACCAACCCGGAACTCGCGCGCCGAATCGCCGGCATCGTCGCCCAACCGCCGGACGACGACGCCCGGTTCGACTTGCGGGCTCCCCATCCCGACTTCAAGGAACGCTTCGCCGCCTGGGTGACTCGGCCGGAACGCCGGACACGCGAGGTGTTCGCCGCCTTCGAGACCATCGTCACCGGCCTCAACGACCTGCTGGCCCGCACCGCACCGGCCACTCCAGCGGCCGCGCCGGCGCAGTCGGCGGCCCGCCGTGGCCGTGGCCGCGGCGCGGCGTGATCGACCCCCGAAGACGGCCCCTACACCTCCTCCTCTCCAGAGTCCGCCGCATGTCCTTCGACGTCTTCGCCCTGCGCCAGCGGGTCGTCTCCGAATACCAGTCCTATGTGAGAAGCTTCGTCCATATCCTGGACGGCCGGATCAGGGCGCATGTCGAAAACGCCCTGGATCAGGGGGATTTGTGGCCGGATGCGGTGCTCCAGCTCAACCCCGCCTACGTGCCCGGCCCCACCCTGGCCGAGCTTGCCGATCAGGGGCTGATCCTGGCTGAGACCGCCCGCTTCTTCGGTCCCGGCCTGCGGCTGCATCGTCACCAGGAGGAGGCGCTGCGCGTGGCCGCGCGGGGAGAATCCTACGTCGTGTCGACGGGAACCGGGTCGGGCAAGAGCCTGACCTACCTGATCCCCATCGTCGACCGCATCTTCCGCAACGGGCCGGAGCGGGCGTCGGTGCGCGCCATCATCGTCTATCCGATGAACGCGCTGATCAACAGCCAGCTCGACGCGCTCGCCCGATTCCGCGACGGCTATGGGCCGGGCTGTCCCATCCGCTTCGGCCAGCACACCGGCCAGATTGATCGGGAGGCCCGCAACGCCCTGCTGAACGATCCGCCGCACATCCTTCTCACCAACTACGTCATGCTCGAATACATGATGATCCGCCCGAACGAGCGGACCCTGGTGGACAGTGCGACGCGCGAGCTGGAGATGGTCGCGATGGACGAACTGCACGTCTATCGCGGGCGCCAGGGGGCGGACGTGGCGATGCTGATGCGGCGCCTGCGCCAGCGTGCCGGACGTGGCGGCTTCCTGCATGCCGGCACCTCGGCGACGCTCGTGTCGGGCGGCAGCCGGGCGGAACGGCTGGACCGCATCGCGGAGGTCGGCAGCCGGCTGTTCGGGGTGCCCGTCCGCCCGGACAACGTCATCGACGAAACGCTGCGCCGGATCGCCGCCGTTCCGGTTCCGACCGGCCGCGCGGCGTTGCGCGCGGCGGTGGAGATGCCTCCCCCGGCCGCGACGGCCGAAGCGGTGTCGCATCACCCGCTCGCCGCCTGGGCCGAGCAGACCTTCGGCATCGTCGAGGAAGAGGGGCGGCTGGTGCGCCGGAGCCCCGTCGCCTTCGACGAGGGGCTGCGCCGGCTGGCCGAGGAAACCGGGCTTGGCGAGGCGCTGTGCCGCGAACGCCTGCGCGCCGTGTTGGACATCGGCAACGCCGCCCGTCTGCCGACCGGCGAGCCGGTCTTCGCCTTCCGCCTGCACCAGTTCCTGGCCTCCGGCGGCAGCGTCTACGCCACGCTGGAGACGCCCGAGCGCCGCACCCTCGGCACCGAGGGACAGGCCTTCGCCCCTGGAACCGGTGACCGCCCGATGTTCCCGCTCGCCTTCTGCCGGGAATGCGGACAGGAATACTACATGGCCTCGCTGATCCAGGACGGGCCTCTCCCCGGCACCCGGCTGGTGCCCCGCTCCCCGCTGCTCGGCACGCCGGACGACGAGAATCCGGGCGTGCCCGGCTACCTCGCCATCGAGCATGACGGGATGTGGAGCGACGACGAGGATTTGCCGGACGTCTGGCTGGAACACAAGCGCGGCGGCTGGCAGATCAAGGCGCGTTATGTGGACCATCGTCCGGTCTTGCTGCGCACCGGTCCCGATGGCCGGCTCGATCCCGGGGAAAGCGGCGGCCCAGAGGGCGACGGCGAGGGTGGCAAGCTTGCCGCGTGGTGGCAACCCAAACCCTTCATGCTGTGCCTGCGTTGCCGCGCGTCCTACGACCTGCGCGAGAAGCGGGATTTCCGCAAGCTGGTCACGCTCAGCCAGACCGGCCGTTCCACCGCCACCACCATCACCGGCGTCGCCGCCATACTGGGGTTGCGCGCCAGCCCGGACGTGCCGGCGGACGCGCGCAAGCTGTTGAGCTTCACCGACAACCGGCAAGACGCCTCGCTCCAGGCCGGACACCTGAACGATTTCATCCAGGTCGTCCAACTCCGCGGGGCGCTGTGCACCGTGCTGGGGCAAGCGGGGGAAATCAGGCACGACACGATCGGCGACGCCGTGTTCGGGGCCCTGAAGCTGCGTCCCGACCATTTCATGAAGGACCCGGTGGCCGCCGGTCCCGGCTACAACCGCGCGGCCGACGCCATGCGGGAGCTGCTGGCCTACCGTGCCTTCGAGGATTTGGCGCGGGCATGGCGCGTGGCGCAGCCGAACCTGGAGCAGTGCGGGCTGCTGCGGATCGACTACGACGGGTTGGCGGAATTCGCGGCGGACGACCGGCGGTGGGCGGGCGCACCCGTCATCGCCGCCGCCCGGCCGGAACGGCGGGAAGCGGTCCTGCGCGCCATCCTGGACCATCTGCGCAGCGAACTGGCACTGGACGCCGACGCGTTGAAGGAGGAGCACCTGCGCGCGCTCGTCCGCCGCGTGTCCCACACCATCGCCGATCCCTGGGCCTTCGACGAACTGGACCGGCCGCGCACCGCGACCATCGCCCTGCTGCCGGACCGGAGGCCCGAGGGGGCCGACGCGTTCGGGCCGGTGCTGAGCCTCGGGCCCCGTTCCACCGTCGGGCGTTACCTGCGGTCGCGGCGGACCTGGGACCTGGACGAGAACCTGACGCAGGAGGAGGGGCAGGAGCTTGTCCATGCCATCGTCAAAGCCCTGCGCAAGCAGTTCCTGACGGTCGAGGAGCGTGGCGGCGCCCCTTACGGCGTTCGGCTGAAGGTGGATGCCCTGATCTGGCGGCCGGGAATCGGGCAGCCGCTGCCGCCCGATCCGGTCCGCTCCCGCTCGTTGCACCTGCGCCGTCGCGACCTCGCCGCCCCGGCGCCGAACGCCTATTTCACCAAGCTCTATCGTGAACTGGCCGGGGCGATGGCCGGCCTGCACGGCCACGAGCACACCGGGCAGGTCCCCCAGAACCTGCGCGTCGAGCGGGAGGAGCGGTTCAAGGACGGCTCGCTTCCGATCCTGTTCTGCTCGCCCACCATGGAACTGGGCGTGGACATCCGGGATCTGGGCGTGGTGCACATGCGCAACGTACCCCCGACCCCGGCCAACTACGCCCAGCGCAGCGGCCGTGCCGGGCGCGGCGGGCGGCCGGCACTGGTTCTGGCCTTTGCCCAGTACGGCAACGACCACGACCAATACTACTTCCGCCGACGGGGGGAGATGATCGCCGGGGCGGTCGCCGCACCCCGGCTGGATTTGACCAACCGGGACCTCGTCCAGGCGCACCTCCATTCCATCTGGATGGCGGCCAATCATTTGAAGCTGGACGGCTCGATCGCCGACGTCCTCGACCTCGACAACCCGGCCCTGCCGATCAAGGCGGACATCGCCGCCGACGTGGAGCGCTGCGCTGGCACCATCGGTCGGACCCTGCAGGCGTTCCGGGACGTCGTCGGCACCCTGGATGCGCCGGAGACGCCGTCCTGGCTGAACGGCGACTGGCTTCGGTCGGTCGCCCAGGGCGCGCCGAAGATGTTCGACGATGCCTTCGACCGCTGGCGCGAGCTGTACCGCGCCGCCGTTGCCCAGCGCGACGCGGCGCGCCGTCTGGGCGACAGGACCCGCATCAAGGAGGAAAGGCAAAGGGCCGACCAGCGCGAGCGGGAGGCGAAGCGGGAAATCGCCCTGCTCTGCAACCAGGGAAGCGGCGTTGACTCCGAATTCTACACCTACCGCTATCTTGCGAACGAGGGGTTCATCCCCGGCTACAACTTTCCGCGCCTTCCACTGCGCGCGCTCGCGTCGGTGTCGGGCGAGAGCCACGTCATCGTGCGGCCTCGCTTCCTGGGACTTGCCGAATTCGGCCCCGGCAATCTGATCTATCACGAGGGGCGCAAGCATCGCATCGCCCAGTGCCTGCTTCCGCCCGGCGGGATCGAAGGGGCACTGACCCGCGCCAAGCTGTGCGGGGTTTGCGGCTATGTCCACACCGGCCCCGAATGCGGGGACGATGCCTGCCGGCATTGCGGATCGGTGTTCGAGCGCGACGGCTACACCTATCCGCAGGCGCTGCTGCCGCAGCCCACCGTGCGGGCCCTGCGTTGGCACCGGATCTCGTCGGAAGAGGAGGAGCGGGTCCGGGAAGGCTATCGCATCACCACCCATTTCCGCCTGATCGACGGAGCCGTCCCCCGCACCGTCCGCCTTTCCGTGCCGGAAGGCCCGGTGCTTCTGGAGGCGCAGGCCTTTACCCAGGCCGAGCTTTGGCGGATCAATCATGGATGGCGCCGTTCGGCGTCCGAACATGGCTTCTCGGTTGAAACCTCCACCGGGCGCTGGCGGACGCGGGACGACGATGGGGCGGACGGTAACGAAGGGGCCACGCTGTCCGGCATCCGCCCTTATGTGACCGACACCCGCAATCTGCTGCTGCTGCGCCCGCTGCCGGGTGCGGACGTGGACGACGGCTTCCTGCTGACGCTCGCCTATGCGCTGCGCCGCGCGCTCCAGGTCCAGTTTCAGGTGGAGGAGCAGGAATTGTCGGTCGAACTGATTGGTGGCGGCCGTCATCGCCGTATCCTGCTGTGGGAAGCGGCGGAAGGCGGGATCGGCATCGCCGAACGCCTGGTCGATGCGCCGGAAGCCCTGGGAAGCGCCGCGCGCTTGGCGCTGGCGCTTTGCCACGCCGATCCGGACACCGGAATCGCCCGGCCCGATTGGGACAGCCGTTGTTCACGGGCGTGCTATCACTGCCTGATGAGCTATTCCAATCAATTGGACCACCGCTTCCTGGACCGGCGCCTGATCACGCCCTTCCTTTTCGAACTGACGCGCGCGACGGTGCAGACCGGCCCGTCCGGGCGTTCGCGGGAGGACCAGTACGCCTGGCTGTGCGAGCGGACCGACACCGCATCTCCTGCCGAACGGAGGCTGCTCGACCATCTGCACGCCAACGGACACATCCTGCCCGACTTCGCGCAGCATTGCCCGGCGGAGGAGGTCCCGGCACAGGCCGACTTCTTCTACCGGGCGCCCTCCGGCCCTGGCGCGTGCGTGTTCGTCGATGGTGACGCGCATCGGCGGCCCGAGCGGTCGGCCGAGGATCGCCGCATCCGCCGCATGCTTGAGGAGCGCGGCTTCCGGGTCATCGCCATTGACGCCGGTTGCCCTTTGGACGAGCAACTGGCGCGTTGGCCGGACGTGTTCGGTGCCTGACCGGCCTCCTGACGGACGCAACCGGAAAGGCGCCGGAATCGCTGACTGCCATCACCCGTAGAGTTCGCGGAACCACTCCGACATGGTGACCATCCGCAAACTTCTCGCCCTTGCAGAGGCCAAAATGGCCGGAAGCGCCTGGACTGGACCTTGGCGCATAAATTGGCGGGAGGTTGGCCGGGGCAGGATAGCGGGGTAGGAAAGCAGGGCTGCTGAAGCCGAACCAGCGATGCCGTACAAAGTGAATGAGAGGCGGCGCCACGAGATTCCGCGCGCCCGCTACCGGGTGGAGAATTGGGCGGCCTACGATGCGGCGCTGCGCCGGCGCGGTAACCTGACGATCTGGGTGACACCGGAGGCGATCGCCGCTTGGACACCGCCCAGGACGGGCCGACGCAGTCGGCCAGCGCGCTGCTCGGACGTGGCCATCGAAGCGGGCCTACGACGGCGAGCCCGTCTACCGCGCCGTGGCCGCCCACAGCCCCGAGGCGGAGGTGATCATCCCGCCGTGCTCCACCGCGGTGCCGAGCGACACAGCCGGGAGCGCCCCCAGCCAACGCGACCGTCATATCCAGAGGATCGCCGAGCGTGGACGGCAGGGCTGGCAGCGGGCGGTGCAGTACGGCCGCCGCTCCTTGGGCGAGGTGGCGATGATGCGCTACAAGCAATTGATCGGCCGTAGCCTCCGGGCTCGGAGTCTGCCGACCCAGAAAGTCGAGGCCGCCGTCGCTTGCAAGGTCATGAAACATCACGACCAGCTTTGGCATGCCCGTCTTGCGCAAGAGGGCCTGATAACCGCTGGCCGCGGTGGACTCCGCCCTCGCGCCGATTCGTGCGCCAAAGTCTCCGTCAGGCGAACCATTTGGCGACATCGCCGGTCTGGCCAATGATGGTGACGCTGACGCCCGGGCGCAGGTCGAGCACGGAGTTGCCGCTCACGACGCGCGCCGAAGCGATCACACTCCTGAGATCGAGCGTGGGATCGAACAGCGCCAGCCGGTCGGTGCCGGCGGTGAAGTCCATCACCACCACACCGCCGGACGAGCCGCCGAGAGCGAAGCAGTCCGCCCCCGCGCCGCCCCACGCCGTGTCGGCCCCTTGATCGAGGAACAGCAGGTCGTCCCCCGCCCCGCCGGACAGCAGGTCGTCCCCGGCGCCGCCGAACAGGGTGTCGTTGCCGTCCTCGCCGAACAGAGTATCGTTCCCCGCCCCGCCGTCGGCCAGATCATTGCCCGTCCCCAGAGCCAGGATGTCGGCGCCGCCGCCGCCGAACAGCGTGTCGGCGCCTTCCTGCCCGAACAGGGTGTCGTTGCCGTCGCCGCCGTCGGCGATGTCCGCACCTGCGCCGAGCGCCAGGACGTCGTCGCCCTCCTGCCCGAACAGCGCGTCGTTGCCGTCGCCGCCGAACAGGGTGTCGTTGCCGGTCCCGCCGAACAGCGCGTCGTCGCCGTCCTCGCCGATCAGGACGTCGTTGCCGGCACCGCCGCCCATGGTGTCCCGGCCGGCGCCGCCGCCCATCGTGTCGTTGTCGGTGCCGCCGTCCATCAGGTCGTCGCCGTCGCCGCCGTTCATCAGGTCGTCGCCGGCATCGCCGTACAGCGTGTCGTTGCCGAGCGTGCTCGCCACCGTGTCGTTGCCGCCGCCGCCCGACAGCAGGTCGTCGCCAGGGCCGAGGATCATCGACTGGCTGCTGGCGTCACCATAGACCACGTTGTTGCCAGCACCGCCGGTCAGAGTCGCCGAACCGATCACCGCGGCGAACTCCACCCGGTCGAGTTGGATGGTCAGCGGCCCGGCGGCACCGGTCGTGTCGATGACCAAAGCCGTCGGGGTGGTGGCCGTCTGCGTGGTTCCGGTGACATGCACCGCCGTCCCCGGCGTGCCGGGCGCGGTGAAGGCAAGCGTGCGCAGCAGGAGGGACGCCTGCTGCGGCAGCGCGTTCAGGAAGCTGGTGCCGCCGCCTTCCAGATCGGCGCGCGACGCCGATCCGGCCGCCGTGCGCGCCCCGATCTCGCGGATCAGGTCGGCCAGCGTCGAGGATGGCGCCCCGCGGTTCGTCGGGCCGCTCGCCGTCACGCCGACTCCGGTGGGCAGCCCGACCTGCAACGTGGTCGCCAGGGTGGTCGCGCCGCTGGTCGGGTCGGTCCGTGTTTCCTGGACCAGCGGGACATCGGCCAAACCGGCGTTCGCGGTGCCGGGATCGTCCGCGCGGCCATCGGTGGGCGCCTGGACGATCACCGTGCTGATGGATTTTCCGTTGGCCTGCGCGGCGGAGGTTTGGACCTGGGCACCGTCCACCAACACGCCCGCAGCCTTCGCCACGGTCGCCGCCGCGGCTGCCGAAGCGTTGCCCGCGGTGTCGGTCAGCGTGAGCGACAGGGTCAAGGTACCATCGGCCAAGGCGGAGACGTCGAGCCCGCCGACCGTGTTGCTGGCGGTGGCGACCGTTCCCGTCCCCGAGAGCGGGCTGCCGCCGCCCGAGGAGGAGAGCGTCCAGCGGTAAGTCGTCCCGACCTCCGCGCCGGAGAGGACGAAGCCGACGCTGGTCTGCTGGGCGCGGTCGATGGTGCCGCCCGTAAAGGCGACCGACGGCGTCGACGGGGCGAGGGTGTCGACGGTGACCGACAGGGCGGCGGACGGCGGGCTGGTGTTGCCCGCCGCGTCGGTTGCCCGCGCGGTAAAGGCGTGGGTGCCATCCGCCAGCGGCGCGGCACTGAGGTCGGCGATCCAGGCGCCGGACGCGTCGGCGGTGACCGTCGCCACCGCGGTCCCGGTGTCGGACAGGACGACGTGGCTGTTGGCCTCCGCGGTGCCGCGGATATAGAGCCGGTTATGGTTGGTGATGGTCAGCGGACGCGTACCGGCGGCATCGCCGCTGGCCGCGGTGATCGTCGGGCTGCCCGGCGGCGTACGGTCGACCAGTGGCAGGGTCAGGGTGCCGGTCGCCGGGGCGGTGGCGCCGTCGCTCACGCTCACCGCGACCGTCGCCGTGGCGGACGTGCCGCCGGTGATGCGCAGGTTGGCCAGGGTCGCGTTCACGTCGGCGACCGAGCCGGTGATCGTCACGGTGCCGTCGATGGCCGTCGCGACGGCTGCCTGCCCCGCCGCCGTGGCTCTCAGGGCCGCCTGCGTCGGGGTCAGCGTCACGGTCAGCGTGCCGCTGTCGGAATCGGCGACTTGTATGCCGGTCAACGCGGTGTTCAGGCCCTGGTCGAGGGTGACCGGCTGCGGAAGGGTCAGCGTCGGGGCGGCCAGCGTCACCGGGTCGACGATGGTCACCGCGATGGTCGTGTCGGCGTCGGTCGTCAGCGTGCCGAGATCGCTGGTCGTTACCCGGATCGTGCCGGAGGTCTGGCCCGCCGTGCCCGTGTAGGTCAGCGTCGCCAGCGTGGCCGCGATGTCCGCCTGCGTGCCGAGCAGGCGCCAGACCCCCGCGGATGGCTGCGTCAGCGTCAACGCGCCCTGCGCGGTCAGCGCCAGCGTGCCGCTGGTCGGGGTCAGCGTGACCTGCAACGTCGCGCTGTCGTAATCGCCGACCGACAGCCCCCTCACCGCGGTCGTCACGCCGGCGACCGCCGACAGGGTGGCAGGCACGGTCTGCTCCGGCGAGGACAGCACGCCGATGACCAGCAGGCTGTCGGTGTCGGGGGTCAGGGGCTGGTCGTCGGATGTCTGGAACTGGATCGACGCGCTGGTGACGTTGCGGGACGCGGTGAACTCCAGTTGCTGCAGCGTCCGGTTCACGTCGTCCAGCGTACCGGCCAGCCGGATCGTCCCGTTGCCGAGGTCGGTCGCCGTGGCGGCGCCATAGAGCGGCAGCGTGATGGTGCCGTTGGTCGGGGTCAGCACGACGGTCATGGTGCCACCGTCGGTGTCCGTGATCTCCAGCCCCAGCACCTCGGCGGCTTTGCCGGCGACCATGGTCGGGCTGCTCGGCAGCGTGTTGGCCGGCGGCGACTGGATGGCGAAGGACAGCGTGCCCGAGGCGTCGGGCGTTGTGGAGTCGTCGTCGGCCAGTGTCACCGCGACGCTGCCCGCCGTCTCCCCCCGGGCGCCGGTGAAGACCAGCGTGGCCAGGGTGGCGTTGACGTCGGCCACGCTGCCGCCGACCGTGACGGTGCCGTCGGCGGCCGTGCTGACGGTGGCCGGCCCGGCCAGGACGAGGCTGCCGTTGCCGGGGGTCAGGGTCGCCGTCACGGTGGCGCTGTCGCCATCGGCCACGCGGAGGCCGCTGACCGCCGCAGACGTCCCAGCCACCACGGTCTGGGCGGCCGGCAGGGTCAGCGTCGGGTTGATCGGGTCGTCGTTGCGGATGGTCCCGGAGGCCGACGCGGTTTCGATCGACGTCGCGGCGACGGACGGGTTGGACAGGGTGACGGTGAAGGTCTCGTCCGGCTCGATGTCCGTGTCGCCGGACACCTGGATGGTGATGGTCTTCGTCGTGTCGCCGTCCGCGAAGGCGACGGTGCCCGAAGGCATCGTCCCGCCGAAGTCGGCCGCGTTCAGCGTGCTGCCCCCCGATCCGTTGTTGGCCGCGACCGCCCAGTCGACCGTCAGCGCGCCGCCGGTGTTGCCGGCGCGGGTGACGGTGAAGGTGAAGGCCTTGGTGCCGGTGTCGCCTTCCCGCTTGTCGGCGTCGGTCGCGGCGATGGCGAGGCGCGACGGCACCACCACGGCCACCTGGGCGGTGCTGATCTGCTGCTGGAGGTTGGTGCCGGTGAAGGCGGTGACCGCGCCGGTCACGTCACCCGCGGCGGTGCCGCTGCGCAGTTCGGTGGCGGCCGTGCCCTGCGCCACCACCTGGGCCTGGGCCATCTGGGTCAGCCCGTCCAGGCCGCCGCTGTTGGTCGTGCCGGCGGTGATCACCGCGCCGTTCGAGGCGGCGATGACGTTGGCGGCCCCGCTCGTCACCGCGGCCAGCTTCGCGCTGTCCACGGCCCCGATCCGGGCTCCGGCGGCGGCCAGGATGGCGGCCAGGACGGTGGGGTTGGCCAAGTCGATCGTGCCGCCCGCGGGAAGGGCCTTGATCGCGTCGGCGATGGCGCCGACCAGCGCCCGCCCGATCACGCCGCTGGCCGGCGGCGTGCCGGTCACCGCCCCGGCGAGCACCGCGCTGCCCTGGACGATCACGTTGGCGACGCTGGACGCCGCCGCTTGCGTCTTCAGCGCGGTCGCAATGGTCGCGGCGTCCGCTCCCGTCGTGGTCACGGCCACGATGGGATCGTAGGTGAGCAGGTCGATCCCCGCGTCGAGGCCGAGCTTGGCCTTCAGCTCGGTCGCCGCCGCCGCGATCTCGGCGTCGGTCCCGGCGAGCCCCGCCATGCCCATGACGATGGTGGTCAGCGGCGTGATGACCGATGCCGCGCCCGGCGCCTCGTACACTCCGGTGAAGGCGAGGTTGGTCGAAATGTCGGTGCCGCCCACCATGACGATCGGGCCGGAACCACCCTGAATCGACCAGTTGCCCACCGCGTTTGTCGTCCCGGACGCCTCTCCGCTGTCGAGCTGGCCGTTGGCGTTGGCGTCGGCGAACACCGTGGCGCCGGCAATGTAGCCATCGATGGCGTGGCCGCCGCGGACGTTGACCAGCACTTTGCTGGTGGCCGGCGCCACGGTGCCGAAGCCGAGGCTGCTGACGGTGTTGCCGGCGCTGTCGAGGATCTGCGCGCCGTTCAGGTCGATGGAACCGGCCAGGGCGATGCCGTCGCTGTCCAGGTCGCCCGCGGCGACGGCGTAGCGGAAGACCAGCTTGCCCGACTCCGCGCGGACGAAGCCGGCATAGCGGGTCTGGGTCCCGATGGTCAACGCCAGCCGGGGGGAGCCGGTGCCCGCGACGCTGACCGCGTCGCTGAAGGCGACGGTGAAGTCCAGCGTGTCGCCGCGCGCCGCCAGATAGCGGCCGGGGGTCGGGCCGGTCACGTTGGTGATGGTGGCGGCGCGGTCGTCGTTGAGGATGGTGCCGAGCGCCGACGCGCTTTCCACCGTGATCTTGGCGCCCGCCACCGTGGTGGAGGGGGAGAACAGCAGGACGCGGAACTGCTCGTTGCCCTCCACCAGCCGGTCGCCGCTGACCGGGACGCTGACGGTCTTGCTGGTCTCGCCGGCGGCGAAGGTGATGGTGCCGCTGGGCAGCGTGCCGCCGAAATCGGACGCGTCGGCGAGGCTGCCGCTCAGGCCCCCACCGAGGCCGCCGGTGTCGACCTGCCATTTGACCGTGGTGCTGCCCGACGTGTCGCCGCGCCGGGTGATCGTGTAGGTCAGGGTGGTGGTGCCGCCGTTGCCCTCCGCAACGGACTGGCTGGACGGCGTGATCCCCAGCCACTGGACCGGGGTCAGGCTGATCGTCACCGCCCGGCTGACCAGGCTGGTCCCGTCGGAGACGGCATAGCTGAAGGCGCCGGCGGCCCCGGTGGCGCCGAAGGGCGGCGTGTAGACCACCGCGGCAAGCTGTTCCGGCGTCAGCGTGTCGCCGACGGCGATCGCCGTGCCGTCGTAGCGCTGGAGCGTCCCAACCGTGGGCAGGCCGGTGACGGAGATGGTCAGCGGGTCGCCTTCCGGATCGACCGGCTTGTCGATGGACAGGCCGACACGGCTGGAGTTCTGGTCGATGGCGACCTGCTTGGCCTCCTGCACGGCCGGGGCGGTGTTGGCGCCCCGCACGGTGATGGTCAGCGTCGCGGTGGAGGTCGCGCCGGCCCGGTCGGCGACGGTGTAGCTGACCGTTTCCTGCCGGGTCTGGCCATAGAGCAGTGTGGCGTAGGCGCCGGCCGGGTCGAAGCTGTAGCCGCCGTCGGCGTTCAGCGTCAGCTTGCCGCCGCCGGCCAGCGTGATGGCCTTGCCGACGCTGGCAGCGTCGCCGGCCACCGCGCTGACGACCAGTTGGTCGCCAACGTCGGGGTCGCTGTCGTTGGCGAGCACGCCCTGGGCCGCCGTCACCGTGACGGGAGTGCGCGTGTCGGTGCCGCCCGCGTCGTTCGCCGCGACCGGCGTGTCGTTGATATTGGCGATCTGGATGGTCAGCAGGTCCGAGGTCGCGGCGCCGGAGGAGTCGGTGGCGGTGATGCGCACCGTCCGGGTGCCGATGTCGGCGTTGCCCGGCGTGCCGGACAGCCGTCCGGTGGTTGCGTCGAAGCTGAGCCAGTTGGGCAGGGACGAGCCGTCGCCGCTGGCCGCGCTCAGGGTAAGGCTGTCGCCGGTGTCGGCGTCGGTGAAGGTGCCGGGCGCGACGGTGTAGGAGAAGGCCTGCCCCTGGTCGACGGAGCGGGTCCCGAGCGCCTGGGCCAGCAGCGGCGAATCGTTGACCGACAGCGCGCTGATGCTCGTGACGGTGTTCGTCACCGACGCGCCGTCGGCGTCGGTGACCGTGATGGTGAAGGCCGTCGCCTCCTGCCCACCCGGCGCTGTGCGGTTGGACGCCGGCTGGAAGTCGAGCAGCCGCAGCGCGGCCTGGGCCGCCGCCGCGGAGCCGGCGGTCAGGCGATAGGTGCCGGCGGCGGACTTGGTGAAGCCGCTGGCGGTCAGGCTGGCCTGGGTGAAGGCGCCGGTGGCATCGCCGACCGTGCCGACCGTGTCGCGCACCGTCACCTCGACGGTCTGGGCCTGGGCGGCCTCGGCGTCGGAAACCGTCAGAGCGGAGAAGGGCCGCCGGCTGGCCGTGTCGTCGACCGATTGGCCGGCCACGGCGCCGCCGATGACGGGGGCCGTGTTGCTGGGCGGACTCCGGGTGTCAATGGCGTAGCCGGCCGAGGTCGCCGCACCCGCCGGGGCATTGCCGGCGGCATCGCTCCAGCCCGTGGCAACGGTGATCCGGCTGTCGGCAGAGACGGTCTCCGCGGTCGGTGTCAGCGTGGCAGTGTAGATCAGCCCATTGCTGCCGGGCAGGACGGACAGGTTCGACAGCGTGCCGTTCGGCGTGGTGACGGCTGCGGCGGAGAAGCCGACCGGCGCTTCGCTGAAGGTGAAGGTGACGGTCGCCGTCTCTCCCACCCCGAGCGTCGTCTTGCTCAGCACGATGGCGACGGACGGCGCTCCCGTGTCGATGGTCACCGTCAGCGCGGTCGACGCTGAGGACGTATTGCCGGCCGTGTCGATCACCTTGGCGGTCAGGCTGTGCGCGCCATCGGCCAGCGAGGCCGCAGTGACGGTCCATGCGCCGGGAGCGGAAGCCGTCGCCGTGCCCACAGCGGTGGCGCCTTCATACAGCACCACCGTGCCCGCTTCGGCCACGCTGCCTGTGATGACCGGGCTCGTGACGCTGGTCAGCGTGTCCGCTGTCGAGCCGCTGTTTGACGATGCCGACAGGGCGAGCCCCGAAGGAGTGGCCGCCGTGGTATCAATGGTCACCGTCAGTGCAGCGGAGGCAGGCGAGGTGTTGTGCGCCGTGTCGGTCACCGTGACGGTCACCGTGTGCGCGCCATCGGCCAGCGAAGCGGCGGCAATGGTCCAGGTTCCGGCTGTGGCCACGGTCGCCGTGCCGAGCGCCGTAGCACCTTCATAAAGGATCACGGTGCCGGCCTCGGCCACGCTCCCCGTGATGACCGGTGCCGCGACGCTGGTCAGAGTGTCGCTCGTGGAGCCGCTGTTC
>NZ_QOKW01000027.1 GCF_008365375.1 Roseomonas genomospecies 6
TCCGGCGCTTGGCTCAGAACATCTTGCGGGCGCACCCCTTGGACCGGTCGATGAGCCTCAAAATGTTCAGGGCCATGATCAGCCAAGAATTCTTCTTCGAACTCTTTGCTTACATGCGATAGCCCTGACTTCGCGGGGGAGGGAGCTTGATCCCCTCCCCTGCGAAGCGGCGGAGGGTTAGGGAGGGGGCAAGCGCGTCCTCAATGGCGGCTCAGTGCCGGAAGTGCCGCATCCCCGTCAGCACCATCGCCAGGCCCTTCTCATCGGCGGCGGCGATGACGTCGCTGTCGCGGATCGAGCCGCCGGGCTGGATCACCGCCGTCACACCCGCCTCCGCCGCGGCCAGCAGGCCGTCCGCGAAGGGGAAGAAGGCGTCCGACGCGACCACCGAGCCCTTGGTCAGCGGCTCGCTCAGACCGGCGGCCTTGGCGGCCTCCGCCGACTTGATGGCGGCGATGCGGGCCGAATCGACGCGGCTCATCTGGCCGGCGCCGACACCCACCGTGGCGCCGTTCTTGGCGTAGACGATGGCGTTCGACTTCACATGCTTGGCGACGCGGAAGGCGAACAGCAGGTCGGCCAGCTCCTGCTCCGTCGGGGCGCGCTTGGTCACCACCTTCAGGTCGGCGGGGGTGATGCGGCCGTTGTCGCGGTTCTGCAGGAGGAAGCCGCCCGAAAGCTGCTTCACCATCATCCCCGGCTCCGCCGGGTTCGGCACGTCCTTGGTCAGCAGGACGCGCAGGTTCTTCTTGGTGGCGAGCAGCGCGCGGGCCGCGTCGTCGGCGTCGGGGGCGATCACCACCTCGGCGAACAGCTTGGAAATCTCCTCCGCCGTGGCGGCGTCCAGCGGGCGGTTGACGGCGATGATGCCGCCGAAGGCGCTGACCGGGTCGCACAGCAGGGCCTGCTTGTAGGCGTCCAGCAGGTTCGCACCCTCGGCCACGCCGCAGGGGTTGGCGTGCTTGATGATGGCGACGGCGGGGCGCTCGAACTCGGCGACCAGCTCGAAGGCGGCGTCGGTGTCGTTCAGGTTGTTGTAGGACAGCTCCTTGCCCTGGAGCTGGATCGCCGTCGCCACGCCGGGACGCTGCTCGCCGGTGACGTAGAAGGCCGCCTGCTGGTGCGGGTTCTCGCCGTAGCGCAGGGTCTGGCTGAGCTTGCCCGACAGGGTGGTGCGCGGCGGGAAGGTCTCGCCGAGCTGGCCGGCCAGCCAGGAGGAGATGGCCGCGTCGTAGGAGGCCGTGCGGGCGTAGGCGCGCTGGGCCAGGGTGCGGCGGAGCTTCAGCGTGACGGCGCCGTCATGGGTGGCCAGCTCGTCCAGAACCGCCTCGTAATCCTCGGGGTCGGTGACGACGGTGACGAAGTCGTGGTTCTTGGCCGCGGCGCGGATCATCGCCGGGCCGCCGATGTCGATGTTCTCCACGCAGTTGGCGTAGTCGGCGCCCTTCGACACCGTCGCCTCGAACGGATAGAGGTTCACCACCACGAGGTCGATCGGCGGGATGTCGTGGGTGGTCATCGCCTCGGCGTGGATGTCGCGGCGGGCCAGGATGCCGCCGTGAACGCGCGGGTGCAGCGTCTTCACACGCCCGTCCATGATCTCCGGGAAGCCGGTGTGGTCGGAGACCTCCTTCACCGGGATGCCGGCCTCGGCCAGCCGTTGGGCGGAACCGCCGGTGGACAGGATCTCCACGCCCTTGGCAGCCAGCGCCTGGCCGAGCGCGACGAGGCCCGTCTTGTCGGACACGGAGATCAGCGCGCGCGTGATGCGGACGAGATCGGGGGCGGGCGAGTGGGCGACGTTCGGCGGGCTCATCGGGGCATCCTGGTTGTCATGGAACCGGCTGCGGCGGACGGGACTTGGGAAGACGGAACGGAGGAAGACGGAACTCAACAAGGCGGAAAAGCGAAACACCCCGCTTCGCCACCCCCGCCGGGGCGGGGATCACGGTTGCAGGGCGACAACTCCACAGACTCGAAAGACAGGCACCGTTCCGTATTCCCACGGCCCATCCGCCGCGGATGCGCGCGGTTTACCCCCCCTTGCGCTCGCGGCGCAAGGCCCATTTCACGGTCTTGATGTCGGAACCGGTCTGCCCGGTGATGGCGATCTGGGTGGTCCGCCGCGGTTCGTCGCCGCTGCCCAGGTAAATGCTCTCCTCCAGCGCCAGCGTGCCGCCCGACGCGCGCAGCCGCCAGCCGGCCCCGCTGTTCAGCCGAAGAAGCACCTGCGTCCCGCCCGGGATCGGCGTCGCCTGGACCGAGGGGTGGAGATGGAAGCGGATGGTGAAGGGCCGCGGCTCCGGCGTGGCGCCGATCACCGGTTCCAGCATGTCCTCGCCGCGCAGGTCCTCGCCGTTCTCCGCCAGATAGACGCGGCGGCGGTGCAGATAGCCGAAGTTGCGGCTGTAGCCGTTGTGGGTGGCGACGACCAGCACCGCCCCGTCGTTCTCCTGCCGCTCGCAGCCGACATGGGAGGGGCGCCGGCCCAGCCCGCCGTCCTCGATCACCTCCGACGAGTTGGTCTCGGCCAGCACGACGGTGGAATGGGCGGCGGTTCCGGCCAGGGCGGCGCGCCAGGGGCCGGTCTTCACCGGGTGCGTGCCGCAATTGACGATCAGCCGCTCCTTGCCGACCGACATCTCCAGCGACAGGGTGCCGGCGTGGGCGGTGGCGTCCAGGCCGGTGACCGGCGGCACGCCGGTGTCCATCAGCACCATGGTGCGCCCGGCGATCAGCCGTTCGAAGCCGGTGTGCGGCGCGCTCTTCAGCGGGCGCCCGCGGGCGTCGGCCTGGGCCAGCACCGTGTCGACCAGCGCCGCGTCCTCCTCCCGCCCGCCGTTGAACAGGGCGAGGCCGCCGTCGCCATGGCGGAAGAAGCGCAGGGCCGGGGTCATGCGGTCGATGGCGTGCTGCAACGCTTCCGGCACGTCGGCGCGGGCGGCGCGCAGGACCGACCGCACGTCGATCAGGTCGCGCAGGATGCGGAGCTGAACGGACGGGCAGCGTTCGACATGGCCGCCGTCCGGCAGGATCTGGCGGGGCAGCTCGCGCTCCAGCAGCTTCAGCGCGTCCTGGCCGGTGCGCTGGTTCTCCGGCAGGCAGAAGCCGCCATAGACGAGGCCCTTGGCCGCGGTGACCAGCGCCTTGCCGTCCAGCGCGCCGGGCACCACGCGGGTCAGATGCTTGACCTGCCGGGCGAGGCTGTCGAACACCGCGGCGCGGAACTCGTCGTCGGCGGAGGCGCAGTAGAAATCGTGCAGGCCGATCCAGGCGGCGATGCGGGCACCCAACACCTCCGGCGCCCAGGTCTGGGCGTTCCAGCCGCCGTTGTGCTCCAGCCAGGACAGCACCAGCGCGCGGGCGCGCCGCCGCGCCGCGTCGCCGCCGACCGCCCGCAGGTCGCGCATCCATTCGAAGCCGTGCAGGGCGCCCTGCCAGGCGGCGTTGCCGGCCCGCCAGTTGGGCGCGCCATGGGCGTCCGCCGCCGCGCTCTGCCCGCCGAAGCGGAAGACGCCGGCCAGGACCGCCGAGCCTTCCCCGGCGTCGCCCGGCCAGGGGTCCGGCGGCACGATGGACAGGGCGGTCGGCGCGCGGCCTCCCAGCGTCAGCTTGTAGATCGGGTTGCCGAAGGCGATCTGCGCGACGCCGTCCCGCAAGCGGCCCATTTTCCCACGCCCGGCGCTCATCGGCTCACCCCGTCACACGGCAGGGCGAGGCGATGGCCGGTGCTTCGATGAAGAAGGTCGGGCGATCGGGGGGATGCATCCTGTTGTCGTATCAAATTCGCCTCAACCCCCGCAAGCCGATGGTGCCCTAATCGTGCAACCGTCTCAGCCTTGCCACGAAGAACCCGTCGATGCCGCCGAGGTCCCCGAGCATGCCCGGCAAGGATCGTACCTCACCGCGCTCGTTGATCAATTCGGCCAAATTGCCATCCCCCGCATGACCGCCGCTCAGATCCCCCGGCGTGATGGGAAGACGTTCGACCCGCGGGTCGCGGGACAGGATGCGGTCGATCTGCGCCTCGCCCTCCTCCGGCTGGATGGAGCAGGTGCAGTAGATCAGCGTGCCGCCAGGCTTCACCAGATCGACGGCGTGGGCCAGCAGCCGGCTTTGGGCCTTGGCCAGCTTGGCGATGTCCTCCGGCGCCTTGACGCGCAGGATGTCGGGGTGGCGGCGGATCGCCCCGGTGGCGGAGCAGGGCGCGTCGAGCAGCACCGCGTCGGCGGGCTGGTCCGGGGTCCAGGTGGCGGCGTCGGTCGCCAGCACCTCCGCCGACAGGTTCAGGCGGGCGAGATTGTCCCGCACCCGCTCCAGCCGCTTGGCGGAACGGTCCACCGCCGTCACCTGCGCCCCTTGCGCGACGAGCTGGGCGGTCTTGCCTCCGGGCGCGGCGCACAGGTCGTAGACGCGCTTGCCAGCCAGGTCGCCGAACAGCTTGGCCGGCAGGGAGGCGGCGAGATCCTGCACCCACCATGCGCCCTCGGCGAAGCCCGGAAGTTCCGTGACGTTGCCGCCGCTGGAGCGGCGCAGCGTGCCGGTGGGAAGCAGCGTGGCCTCCAGCCGCTCCGCCCAGGCCGCGGGATCGGCCTTCACGGTGATGTCCAGCGGCGCCTCGTGCAGGTGCGCCTCCACGATGCCGCGGGTGCGGCCGATGCCGTAGGCCTGCCGCCAGGCCAGCCACAGCCAGTCCGGCGTGTTCAGGCGCCCGGCGTCCTGCTGCGCGGCCAGTTCCGGCCCCTCGCGCCCGATGCGGCGCAGGACGGCGTTGATCAGGCCCTTGTAGGGTTCCGCCCCCCTGGCCGCGGCCAGCTCCACCGCCGTGTCCACGGCGGCGTGGGGCGGCGTGCCGAGGAAGACGAGCTGCGCCGCCCCCAGACGCAGGATGTCGTGCACGGTGGCCTTGGGCAGGCCCGGCTTGGCGAGGCTGCCCTGGATCAGCGCGTCGATCTGGCCGAGCCGGCGCAGCACCGTGGCGACCAGAAGCCGCACGAAGCCGCGGTCGCGCGGGTCGAGCCCCCGCAACTCCGGATGCGCGTCGAACGCATCGTCGAAGGGAATGGATTTGCGCAGCACATCGCGCAGCAGATCGAGCGCGGCGGAGCGCGCGGCGAGGGAAGCGTCGGACATGCCGCTGGATGTAGCGCGCCGGGCCGCGGGTGTCGAGTAGCCGCTGCGCGGGACAGCGTGGAATCGGACGCTCTACCGGGCCAGCGCGCCGCGCCGTCCGCCCTCGTGGTCGGGATAGGGGCCGACATCCTCCACGACGAAACAGGCCACGCCCCGGACCTCGCCCCGGCGCAGGACGAAGCGGTTGCCGTTTCCGGCCTTCATCGCCCACAGGCCAGTGCCCTCGAGCGCACCCAACTCCAGCTCCGGCGGCACGGGGTCCTCGCCCAGCCGCTTCAGGAAACGGTCGGCGCGGACGCGGTCGTCCGGCGGCAGGCTGCGCGCCGCGCGGGCGTCATAGCGGTCGCTCTTCACGTAGCGGGTCCCCGCCCCCTGGATGGGGCTGGACGGCCCGCCGGGATCGGCCGCGGCGCGCTCCAGCATCAGCGCCCAGCGCGCGTCCCGCACCAGGGCCAGCGCGCGGCGGTGGACGGCGCGGCAATGCTCGGCCAGCTCGTGGAAGCGCGGCATCAGGTCGCGCTTGCGGAAGCCGACCTCCGTCATGACGCGCTCCACCGCCCCGTCCGCCGCGGTGCCGGAGGCGGGGATGCCGCGCGTCTCCAGCGCCAGCAGCGCGTCGATGCGCCGGTCGCGGTCCGCCGCGGCGGTGCGCTGCTCCAGCGTTCGCGCAAGTTGCTCCAACGCCGCCTCGGCGCGGTGCTCCGCCTCCGCGATGCGGAGGAGAACGTCGTCGCGGGGGGCGGCGGGGGGAACGGTCAGCCAGCCCGCATCGAACAGCGGGGCGCTGGACAGCAGGGCGGTAGTGTGGAGCGAATCGGTGAAGGTGGCGGTCACGGCATTCTATCAAATGTGTTTTCGAGCGATGATACCATCGGCCCCATTCACGTTATGCTGCAATTTCCCGCCAGTCCACCGACACCGGGTGGTCCGGACGCATGAACTCCACTCATTTTCAAAAAAGCGCCTTCCAAATCGCATTACGCATAAGTCATGCAGCACCATTAACCACTCATCTTGTGGCTTATTATTTTTTCTTTTTTGATGATTTGTTGTTCTTTCTTATTATTCCTATTTCATTCAATTCTTCTTTCGAGAAATCATCATCATCGAATACCCCAAGGATGCTCACAAGATCCTCTTTCTCCCCTGACCACCGACGAAACACAATATGTTTGTCTTCACCATTCTTTGCACCCCCGACATCGCTGATAATACTTATCAATCTTCCACTCATACGACTGATGATATTTCCTTCTCCAAGCTGACCACTCAGAACCATTAGCTTGGCATCACAGTGCCCATCCTTGTCATCGCTACTTCGATGTATTATATGTATATTATTTCTTTTGAACACAAAACAACACCCAACGTTACTTTCTTGCAAGCCTCCCACCTTTTGTTTGTCAAAGCAAAATAGAGCGGGGATTTCCTTTCCCGAATTAATATTGATATATTCAAGCTCTATAACCATCATCCCTCTGAGTATCTTTCCTTCATAAATCTCGGATTCTCTGAAATATTCGTAGACTCCCTCCGTACTACGGCATCTCTCCATATGGCTATCAGAGTACAGGTCGTAGCCCATGTAGGTTAAGTACGCAGAAAAGAATTCATAACTCTTCTTTCGATCCGGCACAAACGCACCAGAATCACAAAGCCACCCTCTCTCATTAAGAAATTGGTATAACTTATTACGATCCTCATTTTTTATGTTTGCTTTTCCATTAAGCCATTTTGAAAATTCAGATTGTTTAATCGATAGGCTTGCCTCTTTAATCAACCACGCATAAGTTTTTATATGCTTTTTACTTTTCGCGTCCTTTATGGATTTCCTTAAATCATGCTGCGCCACATCCATAGCCGCACCCCCTCCCTCATACGCTGCCATGAGTCGAAGCAACGAAGCCGTTTGGGAAAATTACACACGATTTTCCCAATTTTTCCATCAACAAAGCCATTTATGCCAATTTTTTCAGAAAAATTCCTTCTTCATGCACATGTAGTCAGTTTTCTTTGGAAAAGTATCCATATCACCTCCCACAATATTCTTCGCGATGCCAAACAATCAGAAAAGACATTACCCTCGTGCGCTCATATATTTCTTCTGGGATGATCCTTTCGATTCATTCCTGTTGCGAGCCACACCGTTTGCGGATACCTTATTTCAACAAGCATTGACTGGCCATAGTCGTTGCCGGCAGATCCGGTTCTGCACCCTAATCCATGACATAGCGATGGAGATGGTGATGTCCGATGATTCGTCTCGATCCCGCAACAGCCGCTCGTCCGTAGATCATCACGAGAAGAAGCGCACCTTCGTACTGCGCGGCGCGGCCGTTATGCTGCTTCGGCGACTCGATAGGCGGCGGACAGCAAACGCCAAGTCCGTGCCAACCCCGATAATCGTCGAACCGTTGAGGCTGCCGGAGCCGGAGTGCTCCTTTTGCCAAGGCAACGGCTTTGAATACACGCCGCTGCACGGCGGCAACGGGCACCTTGGGTGGTTCGTCACCGCCTGCCGGTGCCAAGAGCACCGGCATTAACCCGCAAAGCCCGTTCCCTCAGCGACTGAAAAGCAAGGATATTGAATTCCGTGGCCTCGCAGACCTTGCTGCGGGGCCACACGCCTCTGATGCGAGCGTCCGTCAGCCGTCCGCGCGCATGCGGGCGACGATCTCCTCCAGCGCCTGGTCGGCCCTGTCGTTGTCCACCTGGCAGGTGCCCGCGGCCTCGTGCCCGCCGCCGCCGTATTCCAGCATCAACGGACCGATGTTGGTCCTGGAACTGCGGTTGATGATCGACTTGCCGCAGGCCAGAACCGTGTTCTGCTGCTTCAACCCCCAAAGGACGTGGATCGACACGTTGGCTTCCGGGTACATGGCGTAGATCATGAAGCGGTTGCCGGCGTAGATGGTCTCCTCCCGCCGCAGGTCGATGACCACGACGTTGCCGCGCATGGTGCTGCACCGGGCGAGCTGGTTGGAGAATTTCGCCTCGTGCTCGACATACAGGTCCACCCGCTCCTTCACGTCGGGCAGGGCCAGGATCTCGTCGATGCTGTGGTTCCGGCAACAATCGATCAGCTCCATCATGAGCTGATAATTGGAAATCCGGAAATCGCGGAAGCGGCCCAGGCCCGTGCGCGCGTCCATGATGAAGTTCAGCAGGGTCCAGCCCTGCGGCTTCAGAATGTCCTCGATGCCGTACTGGGCGGAGTCGGCTTGATCGACCGCGGCCATCATCTCGTCGGAGATGGTCGGGAACCGCTCCTTCCCGCCGTAGTAGTTGTAGACCACGCGGGCGGCGGAGGGGGCCTCGGCCTCGATGATGTGGTTGTCGCGCTTGCCGACGCGGATCGTCTCCGACAGGTGATGGTCGAAGGCCAGATGGACGCCGGGCACATAGGGCAGGTTGGTGGTGATGTCGCGCTCGGAGATCTCGACCTTGCCGTCCTGCATGTCCTTGGGATGCACGAACTTGATCTCGTCGAGGATGCCAAGCTCCTTCAGAAGCACGGCGCAGACCAGCCCGTCGAAATCGGACCGGGTGACGAGGCGGTATTTCGTGACGTCGGACATGCGGTTCCCCCCTGATCGCCCCACAATCGGCAAGCAGGGGCGAAAGTAGTCTTACGCCTTTCGTCGTGCAACCGGGAACCGTATGGCCGGGAACCGTGGGGGGCGGCTCACCCCCAGGGGCTGTGCGGCATGAAGGAGGCGCCGGCCATGCCGCGCAGGCGGCGGACCCGCTCCTCCATGTTCGGATGGGTGGAGAACAGGCTGTCGAAGCTGCGCCCGTGCAGCGGGTTGGCGATAAACAGATGCGCCGTGGCCGGGTTCGACTCCGCCGCGTAATTCGGGATCTGGTGGGCATAGCCATGGATGCGGGTCAGCGCGTCGGCCAGCCACAGCGGGCGTCCGCAGATCTCCGCGCCGATGCGGTCGGCCTCGTATTCGCGGGTGCGGCTGATCGCCATCTGGACGATCATCGCGGCGAAGGGGGCCAGGATGGCGACCAGGATGCCGCCGATCAGCCCCAGCGGATTGCCGCCCTGCCCGTTCTGGCTGTTGCTCTGCGACGCGCCGAAGAACATGCCGAAATTGGCGAGCATGGAAATGGCGCCCGCGATGGTCGCCGTGACGGTCATGATCAGCGTGTCGCGGTTCTTCACATGGGCCAGTTCATGCGCCATGACGCCGGCGACCTCCTCCGGGCTGAGCAGGCGCAGCAGGCCGGTCGTCGCGGCGACGGCGGCGTTCTCCGGGTTGCGCCCGGTGGCGAAGGCGTTGGGCTGGTCGTTCTCCATGATGTAGACGCGCGGCATGGGCAGGCCGGCGCGCTCGGCCAGTTGCTGGACGATGCCGTAATATTCGGGGGCGGTGTAGGCGTCGACCTCCCGCGCGCCGTACATGGACAGCACCATGTCGCCGGAATTCCAATAGCTGAACAGGTTCATGCCCAGCGCCACCACGAAGGCGATCATCATGCCGCCCTTGCCGCCGAGCAGATAGCCGACGCCCATGAACAGGGCGGTCAGGCCGGCGAGAAGGATGGTGGTCTTCACATAACTGGTCATGGCGATCTTCCGGGCGATCTTCTGGATGGCTTTGCTGTTGCTGAGGGCTATGGATGGCCGCCGGAGGCTTTCCGCCGGGCCTGTCTGGTGATATGGGCTTGGCGCAAGGCATCGTTCAAGATGGCGAGCCACCGCACCCGATCCCAAGAGGACGGCCATGACCGAGACCACGACCACCGGCAGCACGCCGGCCACCGCCCCGAAGCCCGCCGCCGGGGCCGATCCCACGGAGGCGAAGGCCCCGGAAACGAAGGCCCCGGAGACGAAAGCTCCGGAGACGAAGGCCGAAGAGACGGCCAAGGGACCGGAGCAGATGCCCGGCGAGATCGGCGGCCCGCAGGGGCCGGAGCCGACCCGCTTCGGCGATTGGGAGTTCAAGGGCCGCTGCTCCGACTTTTGAGCGTCATCTAGGACGAAGTGCCTGCACAACGCCGCTCTCGGCGTGAATACAAATGTGTTCAGGATATCATACCTAGGTTGTACTTGATGCGTTCCTGTTCGCGCGCTACTCTGTGGCCGGCTCAAGACCGCCACCGGTCAGCGCCATGGGAGCCCGCGCCATGGGAACGCACACGCCCGCCGACCGACGTCCGAACCGCCCCGCCGCGGCGCGCCTTCCGCTGCGGTTGGCCTTTCTGCTGTGTGTCCTTCCCGGCGCGGTCCAGGCCGCTCCGCCCGCCCTGCCCGGCCCGATCCCGGCGGAGGTGCTGGAGGTCCTGGACGGCGACACGCTGCTGGTGCGCGCCACCATCTGGCTGGGGCAGGTCGTGGAAACTCATGTCCGGGTGGACGGGCTGGACGCTCCGGAGATGCGCGCCCGCTGCCCGCGCGAGCGGGAACTGGCGGAGTCCGCCCGCGACCACGCGCGCCGCCTGATCGGGGCTGCCCCGGTCCGGCTGCTCGACGTCCAGGCCGACAAGTACGGCGGGCGGGTGCGCGCCCGGGTGCTGACCACCGGCGGCGCCGACCTGTCGGCCGCGTTGATCGAGGCGGGGCTTGCCCGTCCCTATCACGGCGAGCGGCGCCAGCCCTGGTGCGATGGGACGAGCACGGGCTAATCCGGTTCCACCGGTTGGCGAATCGGGAACCCGCCGTCTCGCTCCGCTGTTGCCCCTCCCACCAAGGAGGAGCGAACCATGACGACTCAGGTTTCGGCTTATGTCCCTGGCGCCATCGCCTTGCTGGCCGCCAGCCTCGCCCTGTCCGGCGCCGCCGTCGCGCAGGACGCCAAGACGATGGAGGGCGGCCTCGGCGCCGCCCCGCCGTCCCAGGGCGAAGCCTGGATGGAATCGACCGGCGCCCAGGACCCCACCCTGGGCGAGCGCCGGACCGACAAGCAGAAGAACGCGGTGGAGACCCGCGCGCAGGGCCGCGTCGGCTCCGTTCCCGACGCGGCGAGCGGCGACTCCGGCCTGAAACCCGGCACCGCCGAATCCATGAGGAACCAATCCGGCAGCGGCGCCTCCGGCGAGTCGGACCCCTCTCCCAAATAGCGGTTCCAAAACGAAACCGGGGGCCACGAAGGCCCCCGGTCCGTAGACAGGTCCGATGAACGCCGCGGTCAGGCGTTGTTCATGCGGTTCTCGATCAGATCCGTCACGACGGTCGGATCGGCCAGCGTCGAGGTGTCGCCCAGGCTGTCGTGCTCATTCGCGGCGATCTTGCGCAGGATGCGGCGCATGATTTTGCCCGAACGGGTCTTCGGCAGGCCCGGCGACCACTGGATCAGGTCCGGCGTGGCGATCGGGCCGATCTCCTTGCGGACCCAGGCCACCAGCTCCTTGCGCAGCTCTTCCGTCGGCTGCTCGCCCGCGTTGAGCGTGACGTAGGCGTAGATGCCCTGGCCCTTCAGGTCGTGCGGGTAACCCACGACGGCGGCCTCGGCCACCTTCGGGTGGGCGACCAGCGCGCTTTCCACTTCCGCCGTGCCCATGCGGTGGCCCGACACGTTGATCACGTCGTCCACGCGGCCGGTGATCCAGTAATAGCCGTCCGCGTCGCGGCGGCAGCCGTCACCGGTGAAGTAGTAGCCCGCGAAGGTCGAGAAGTAGGTCTGGACGAAGCGCTCGTGGTCGCCGAACACCGTGCGCATCTGGCCCGGCCAGCTATCGGCGATGCACAGGTTGCCTTCCGTCTCGCCTTCCAGCTCCTTGCCGTCGTTGTCCACGACGACCGGCTTCACGCCGAAGAAGGGCTTGGTCGCGGAACCCGGCTTCTGGCCGATGGCGCCCGGCAGCGGGGTGATCAGGATGCCGCCGGTCTCGGTCTGCCACCAGGTGTCCACGATCGGGCAACGCCCCTCGCCGACCACGTTGTAGTACCAGAGCCAGGCTTCCGGGTTGATCGGCTCGCCCACCGAACCCAGGATGCGCAAGGACGCGCGGGAGGTGCTCTTCACCGGACCCTCGCCCTCGCGCATCAGCGAACGGATGGCGGTCGGGGCGGTGTAGAAGATGTTGACCTTGTGCTTGTCCACCACCTGCCAGAAGCGGGAGATGTCCGGATAGGTCGGGACGCCTTCGAACATCAGCGTGGTGGCGCCGTTGGCCAGCGGACCGTAGACGATGTAGCTGTGGCCGGTGACCCAGCCCACGTCCGCGGTGCACCAGTAGACCTCGCCGTCCTTGTAGTCGAAGACGTACTGGTGGGTCATCGACGCGTAGACGAGATAGCCGCCGGTGGTGTGCAGCACGCCCTTCGGCTTGCCGGTCGAACCGGAGGTGTAGAGGATGAACAGCGGATCTTCCGCGCTCATCTCCTCCGGCGGGCAGTCGGCGGACACCGACGCGATCTCCTCGTGGTACCAGAGGTCGCGGCCCTCGGTCCAGGCGACGTTGCCGCCGGTGTGCTTCACGACCAGCACATGCTTGACGCCCGGCGCTCCGGCGACGGCCTTGTCGGCGTTGGCCTTCAGCGGAACCTTGCGGCCGCCGCGCAGACCTTCGTCGGAGGTGATGACGAAGTGGCTGTCGCAGTCGACGATGCGGTCCTTCAGGCTGTCCGGCGAGAAGCCGCCGAACACGATCGAATGGATGGCGCCGACGCGCGCGCAGGCCAGCATGGCATAGGCGGCCTCGGGGATCATCGGCAGGTAGATGGTGACGCGGTCGCCCTTCTTGACGCCGTTCTTCTTCAGAACGTTGGCGAGGCGGCAGACCTGCTCGTGCAGTTCCTTGTAGGTGATGTGCTTGGAAACGCCGGGATCGTCGCCTTCGAAGATGATGGCGGTCTGGTCGCCGCGCGTCGAAAGGTGACGGTCGACGCAGTTGGCGGAAACGTTCAGCGTGCCGTCGTAGAACCACTTGATGTGAACATCGCCGGTGTAGCTGACGTCCTTCACCTTGGTGTAGGGCTTGATCCAGTCGATGCGCTTGCCCTGCTCGCCCCAGAAGGCTTCAGGATCGTTGATCGACTGCTCGTACAGGCGGGCGTAGGCGGCTTCGTCCACATAAGCGGTCTTGGCGATTTCCGGCTTAACAGGAAAAAACGAATTGTCGGACATTGGCTCGCGATTCCCCCGTAGTGCTTCTGGTTACGCCCTGAAGGGCTGTTGGAGGGCGGTTTCCGACCGCCCCTGTTGCCGGTCATTATCCACACAAGTTCCCGTCTCCACAAGCAGAACGGCTGATTGTCCGTCACCTCCATCGGAGCTTTCCGTTCCACTTTGTTGCGGCGCACCGCTCATTCTTTTGAATTCACCCGCTTCGTGGGCGGCGCCTCAGCGCGACTATTTGTCGCGCATAGCA
Organism: Roseomonas genomospecies 6; assembly: GCF_008365375.1. Taxonomy (GTDB): domain Bacteria; phylum Pseudomonadota; class Alphaproteobacteria; order Azospirillales; family Azospirillaceae; genus Azospirillum. Next base: position 13,456 of record NZ_QOKW01000027.1, read on the forward strand.
CGAAAGCATGACGAGGCACCGGCGGAACCCGCTTAACCCGCCCTTAACCGCCGTATCGTTAGCGTGCATGGCGTTCACCCACCAGCGGGACACCGGGATGGCCAGCACGACCAACGCGGACGGCACGACCCACGACGGCTCCACCTCCGGCGCCGATTTGGCCGGACGCCTGTCGGAGATGGGCAGCCGCACGAGCCTGATGGTCATCGACGCGGCCCTGCGCACGGCGTCTCTGGCCGGTTCGGAAGCGTCTGCTTGCGCCGCTCTGGCACCCTTCGGTCAGGAAGCGGGCTTCGCCGGGGCCGCGGCGGAGATGCAGGCGCTGGCCCGGCGGATGGTTCAGGCCACGCAGGATTTCCAGGCGGTCATCCGCGAACCGGCGGAATAATCTCCCGCCGCGGACGACCGCCCTTTCAAGAACCCGTCACGCCTCGATCCCGGCCAGCCCGCAGACATGCGCCCATTCGTCGTCCGTCACCGGACAGACCGACAGGCGCGACTGCCGCACCAGGGCCATGTTCTGAAGCAGCGGATCGGCCTTCATGGTCTTCAGCGTGACCGGCGTCTTCACGGGCAGCAGCGCCCGCACGTCGACCATGCCGAAGCGCCCCGCCTCGTCGCTCGGGTCCGGGTAGTATTCCCGCGCGATCTCGACGACGCCGACCACCGCCAGCCCCTCGTTCGAGTGGTAGAAGAAGGCCCGGTCGCCGACCTTCATGGCCTTCAGGTTGTTCGACGCCTGGTGGTTGCGCACGCCGTCCCAATGGGTGGTGCCGTCGGCGACCATGCGCTCCCACGAATATTTGAAGGGCTCCGACTTCAGAAGCCAGCGGGCCATCGCCGTCCGCCCCCGGTCAGGACTTCGGGTAGACCCGGCGCCACGCCCGGATCTCGACGGTCTCGAACAGGCCGGCCTTGGCGTAGGGATCGTCGGCGGCGAACGCCTTCGCGGCGGCCTCGTCGGCGCACTCCACGATCAGCAGGCTGCCGGCCATGCCCTGGCCGTCGTCGGACAGCAGCGGGCCGGCGGCGAACAGACGGTCGGCGTGGGCTTCCAGATAGGCCAGATGGGCCGGGCGGTTGTCGGCCCGGACCTGGGCGGCGCCGGCCTTGTCGGTGCAATGGAACATGTACAGCATGGGTGACTCTCCCGTTCGGTCGGGCGGGAGCCTAGCGCAGGCGCGTCCGCTGCGGAAGGTGCGGCGAACGGGGAGCCGGTTCACCACGAAGACACAAAGACACAAAGTTTTTCACAAAGAACCCCGGCACCCCCGACGCCATCCGGGCGATGCCGGACCCCTTCGTGAAAGTCTTCGTGCCTTCGTGTCTTTGTGGTTAAAAAAAACGCCCCCTCAGCGCCCCTCCTCACGGAACGGCCGCGACAGCAGCCCGTCGATGGTCTCGTCCAGCCCGGCACCGCGGTTCAGGATGGCGTCCACGGCGCCGCAGATCGGCATGTCCACGCCCTTCCGCCCCGCCAGCCCGACCACCGCGGCGGCGGTGTAGACCCCCTCAGCGACGGAGCGGCGCTCCGCCAGCACCTCGGCCAGGGTCCGCCCGGCGCCCAGCGCGGCGCCCAGCGACATGTTGCGCGATTGCAGGCTGGAGCAGGTCAGCGTCAGGTCGCCCAGCCCCGACAGGCCCATCAGCGTCTCCGCCCGCCCGCCGAGCGCCAGCGCCAGCCGCGTGATCTCCGCCAGCCCGCGGGTGATCAGCGCCGCCCGCGCGTTGTCGCCCAGCCGGCGGCCTTCCACCACGCCGCAGGCGATGGCCAGCACGTTCTTCACCGCCCCGCCGATCTGCGAGCCGACCACGTCGTCGGACAGGTAGGGGCGGAAGGTGCGGCTCCCCAGCGCCTCGACCAGCCGGGCGCCCAGCGCGGCGTCGGCGCAGGCGAGCGTCACCGCGGTCGGCAGGCCGCGCGCCACCTCCGCCGCGAAGGTCGGGCCGGACAGCACGGCCAGCGGGGTCCCCGCCGGCAGGGCGGTTTCCGCCGCCTCGCTCATCAGGGCGTGGCTGTCCAGTTCGATTCCCTTGGCGCAGATCACCACGGGGGTGCCTGGCCGCAGATGGGCGGCGAGGCCGGCGCAGGCGGTGCGCAGATGCTGGGCCGGTGTCACCAGAAGGATGGCGTCGCAGGCCGCGGCCTCCGCCAGATCGCCGGTCGCGCGCAACTCCGGAGGCAGAGGCACGCCCGGCAGGAAGTCGCGGTTCTCCCGCGCGCCGTTGACCGACTCGACCACCGCCGGCTCGCGCGCCCACAGCAGGGCCTCCCGCCCGGCGCGCAGGGCCGCCAGGGCTAGCGCCGTGCCCCAGGCTCCGCCGCCGATCACCCCGATCCGCCGATACCGCGCTTCCGCCATGGATGCCCCCTCCCGTTCCGTCGCCCGCCTGTTTAGGGGGAGCCTCCGCGCTCCGCAAGCCGGACGGTCACGCCTTCACGCCGGACCCCACGCCGGCCTTGCCGATGGCGGGCTTCGCCGTGGGGTCGAGCGGCCAGCGCGGGCGCGGGGCGAAGTCCAGCGGGTCGGTCTGGCCCAGCCGCAAGCGCTCGATCCCCGCCCAGGCGATCATCGCCGCGTTGTCGGTGCACAGCCGCAGCGGCGGCGCCACGAAGGGCATCCCCTCCCGGTCGGCCAGCTTTTGCAGGCGGGCGCGCAGCGTCTTGTTGGCCGCAACGCCGCCGGCCACCACCAGGGCGCCGCCCTGCGGGTGCATCTCCTTGAACCGGCGCATGGCGCGGGCGCAGCGGTCGGCCATCACCTCCGCCACCGTGGCCTGGAAGGCGGCGGCGAGGTCTGCCCGGTCTTCCGCCGACAGCGCCTTTGCCGACTGCGGCGTCCCCAACTCCTCCACATGGCGCCGCACCGCGGTCTTCAGGCCGGAGAAGGAGAAGTCGCAGCCGGGACGCCCGACCATTGGGCGCGGCAGATCGAAGCGGCCCGGATTCACCGCCTGCGCCGCCGCCTTTTCCAGCAGCGGCCCGCCGGGATAGCCGAGGCCGAGCAGCTTGGCCGTCTTGTCGAACGCCTCCCCCACCGCGTCGTCGATGGTGGTGCCCAGCCGCCGGTATTGCCCCACCCCCTCCACGACCAGAAGCTGGCAATGCCCGCCGGACACCAGCAGCAGCAGATAGGGAAAGGGCACGCCGTCGGTCAGCCGGGCGGTCAGTGCGTGGCCTTCCAGATGGTTCACCGCGACGAAGGGCAGCCCGCGCGCCGCGGCGATGGCCTTGGCCGTCATCACCCCGACGATCACGCCGCCGATCAGCCCCGGCCCGCCGGTGGCGGCCACGGCGTCGATGTCGCCGAGGCCCAGCCCGGATTCGTCCAGGGCGCGGCGGATCAGCCCGTCCAGATGCTCCAGATGGGCGCGCGCGGCGATTTCCGGCACCACCCCGCCATAGGGCGTGTGGTCGTCCAACTGCGAGAGCACCACGTCGGCGCGGATCTCCCGCGCGTCGGTGACGATGGCCGCCGCCGTCTCGTCGCAGCTCGTTTCGATTCCAAGAACGATCATGATGGCCGTCAAACTAGCCGTCTCCGCCGCTCTGGTATAGGGTCTTGGCCCGGATTTCTCCCGGATCTTTCAGGGTTCCGCCCCCCATGAACAGCGATGTGCCCGACGACGACGCCAGCATCCTCTATTACGACGGCGACTACCCGTCGCTGGAGATCGGGGAGGCGCGGGCGGAGCACGCCGCGACGCTGGCCCGCCTCGGCATGCTGGGCGACGTGCCTTTCTACAGGGATCGCGCGGACGAGACCGGCGGGCCGGTGCTGGAGATCGGCTGCGGCACCGGGCGGCTGACCATCCCGCTGGCCCGCGCCGGGCACGAGGTCTGGGCGGTCGACGTGTCCGACGCCATGCTGGACCAGCTCCGCGCCAAGCTGGCGCGCGAGGCGCCGGAGGTGCGGGCCCGCGTCCATGCGGTGCGGCAGGACGCCACGGCGCTCGACCTGCCGATGCGGGATTTCCGGCTCGCCGCCATTCCCTTCAACGTGCTGATGCTGATCCCCGATCTGCCGTCGGAGCGCCGTGCGCTGTCCGCCGTCGCCGCGCATCTGGCGCCGGGCGGGATGCTGGCGCTGGACGTGATGAACCCGCTGACCCTGCCGCTCGACGCCGAGACGACTCCCAGCCCGTCGGAACCGCGGCGCAGCCCGCACACCGGCAACCGCTACGTCCGCAACACCATGGCCACCCGCCTGGACGAGCGGCAGTGCCAGCGCATTCACGGCTGGTACGACGAGCTTCTGCCCGACGGCAAGATCGCGGTGACCGAGTACGGCTTCACCTGGAGGATGATCTTCCGCTACGAGCTGGAACTGATGCTGGAGGCTTCCGGATTCGTCCTGGAGCGGCTGGTCGGGGATTTCGAGGACGCCCCCTGGACCGTGGACAGCCGCCGCATGGTCGTCACGGCGCGGCGCGCCTCTTCCTTCACCGCCTCCCCCTTCACCAAAGAGTAGCACGCCCGTCACCAGGGCTTGCAAACCGCGGTGGATCGCCTAGAACACTGGCCTCATGACCCAACCGCTCCGCATCGGCACGCGCGGCAGCCCGCTGGCGCTGGCGCAGGCCCACGAGACCCGCGACCGGCTGATCGCGGCGCACCCGCATCTGGCCGCCCCCGGCGCCATCGAGATCGTCGTCTTCAAGACGACCGGCGACCGCATCCTGGACCGCACGCTGGCCGAGGCCGGCGGCAAGGGCCTGTTCACGAAGGAGCTGGAGGACGCGCTGCTCGAAGGGCGCGCCGACCTCGCCGTCCATTCGATGAAGGACGTGCCGACCTGGATGCCGGAGGGGCTGGAGGTCTCCACCTTCCTGCCGCGCGAGGACACGCGCGACGCCTTCTTCTCGCGCGGCGGCCATACGGTGGACACGCTGCCCGCGGGTTCCGTCGTCGGCACCGCGGGCTTGCGCCGTCAGGCCCAGATCCTGGAGCGGCGGCCCGACCTGAAGGTCGTGCCCTTCCGCGGCAACGTGCAGACCCGCCTCGCCAAGCTCGACGCCGGGGAGGTGGACGCCACCCTGCTGGCGCTCGCCGGGTTGCGCCGCCTTGGCCTGACCGACCGCATCACCGCCGTGCTGGAGCATGAGGAGATGCTGCCCGCCGTCGCCCAGGGCGCCATCGGCATCGAGATCCGCAGCGCCGACGACGCCACCCGCGCCCTGCTCGCCCCGCTGAACTGCGCCGCCACGGCGGCCCGCGTCACGGCGGAGCGCTCGCTGCTGGCCGTGCTGGACGGCTCCTGCCGGACGCCCATCGCGGCCCTGGCCACGCTGGACGGCGACCGGCTGCATCTGAAGGCCAAGGTGCTGTCCAACGACGGGCGGCAGGTCTTCCGGGCGGAGCGCAGCGGCAGCGACGGCGACGCGGCGGCCATCGGCGCCGACGCCGGAGCGGAGATCAAGGCGGTGCTGCCGCCCGACTTCTTCCAGAGCTGAAGGAGATGGCAGGGCCGCACCTTCTGGTCACCCGTCCGGCGGAGGATTCCGAACCGCTGGCCGGGCGGCTGCGCGCGCTCGGGTTCGCCGTGTCGGTGGAACCGATGCTGGAAATCCGCTGGCTGGACGGGCCGGAGCCGGACGTCGAAAACGTACAGGCCCTCCTCTTCACCAGCGCGAACGGCGTACGGGGCTACACCAGACGTACGAGCCGGCGTGACCGCCCGGTCTACGCGGTCGGCGACGCCACCGCCACCGCCGCACGGGAGGCCGGATTCGCGCGGGTCGAGAGCGCATCCGGCGACGTGTACGCCCTGGCCGCGCTGGTGCGCGCACGCTGCACCGCAACAGCCGGCCCGCTGCTTCATGTCGCGGGAACCAAGCTCGCGGGCGACTTGGCGGGCATGCTGGCGGAGGACGGATTTTCCATCCTGCGGGAAACGCTGTACGACGCCGTTCCGACCGAACGCCTGTCGGACGGCACCGCGGAAGCGCTGCGTACGGGAACACTGGACGCCGTGTTGTTTTTCTCTCCCCGTACCGCCCGTTCGTTTGTTAGGCTTGTCGCCGAGGCCGGGCTCATCGACCGCTGTCGTACAGTGGACGCGCTCTGCCTCAGCCCCGCGGTCGCGGAGGCCGCCCGCGCGTACGGTGAGCTGGGAGTGACACCGTGGCACAACGTACGGGTGGCGCCACGGCCGGAGCAGGAGTCTCTGCTCGGCCTGCTGCCGGACCCATCCGGCGGCACGGGCCGGGTTTGAGCGCATCCGCTTGGGGGCTCGTGTGGCGTTCGTCGAGAACAACTGCGACCAGAAGGCACCCAATGACCCCTCGCCCAGGCTCCGAACACGAGGCTGACCCGAACGGCCACACGCCGTCCGACCAGAACCAGGCTTCCTCCGGCGGCCCCGCCGTCGAACGCATCATCGAACGCTTCGGCGGCATCCGCCCCATGGCGCACAAGCTGGACATCCCAGTCACCACGGTGCAGGGCTGGAAGAAGCGCGGCGCCATTCCGCTGGCCCGCCACGCCGACCTGCGCGCCTCCGCCGCCAAGCACCGGATCAAGCTGAGCGAAGCCGACCTGGAAGCCGCCACGCCGAGCGAGGACCGCAACGCCCCCGACGCCGCCGATTCGGTGACTCCGCTGCCGACCGACGCCGCCATCATCGCGTCTCCCACCCATCTTCCGGAAGGCCCTGAGCCCGACAAGGCCGGACCTTTCGAATCCGGACCCGAGAAGGCCGAGCCGGGGTTGGCCGAAGACACCCCGCCGGGCGGCGGCCCCATCCCCACCGCGGACCTGCCCCCCACCACCCTGCCGCCCGTCGCGGACACCCTGCCGGGTGCCGCCGACACGCTGCCGGGCGGTGATGGGAAGGCCGGGGAGATCAAGGCCGAAGAGCCCAGGATCGAGGACACCAAGGCCGATCCGTTCAAGACGGAAGAGGTCAAGTCCGACGAGGTCAGGAGCGAGACCCCGCCTCCGGTGGAGCCCGTCACGCCCGCCTACGGCACCGCCTCCACACCCTCCACCTCGGCCCGTACGTTCCCGACCGACGCCTCCCATGAGTCGCCCCGCTACGAGGCCCCGCGGGAGGAGCGCCGGTCCGGCGCCGGTTTCGCCACCGCCGTCTCGCTGATCGCCCTTCTGGTCGGCGCCGCCGCCCTGTCGGAGCCCTGGTGGGGTCCGCGCGTTCCGGGCTGGCCCGCCGCCGGCGCCCCCGCCGCCGCTCCGGTCGCCCAGGCGCCCGCCGCGCAGCCGGACCCGGCCCTGCGCAACCAGATCCAGCAGCTAACCGAGCGTCTCGCCAAGCTGGAGCAGCGCCCCGCCGCTCCGGCCAACGGCGCCGCTGCGGGTGGTGCCGCGGGCGGCGTCGACCAGCAGACGCTGGACAGCGCCGTCAGCCAGCTTTCCGCCCGCATCCAGGAGCTTGAGCAGCGTCCCCAGGCCGCTGCCGCCGGCTCCGCCGAGCCCGACCCGCGCGTCGCCCAGTTGACCGAACGTCTCAGCCAGGTTCAGCAGCGCGTCGAGGCGGTCGGCAACGAAGCCCAGGCCGCCGGACAGGTCCGCCAGGAGGTGGACGCGCTGAAGCAGGAGCTGGCCGCCGTCAACCAAGCGGTCGAGACCCGCCGCGACGCCGCCACCGCCGCCCAGGCGCTGGTGCTCGCCGCCGGGCAGCTCCGCTCCGCTCTGGCTGCCGGACAGCCCTTCCAGCAGGAACTCCAGGCCGTCCGCGCCGTGGGGTCGGACGATGCGCAGGTCACGCAGCCGCTGGACGCGGTGGCCGGCTACGCCGCCAAGGGCGTGCCGACCCAGCCGCAGCTCACCGACCGCTTCACGGCCATGGCCTCCGACATCGTGCGCGCCGACAACCAGGGCGAAGGCAACGACTGGGTGGAGCAGGTCACCGGCAAGATCGCCACGCTGGTCACCGTCCGCCGCCAGGGCGGCGGCGTGGTCGGCGACGGCGCATCGGCGGTGGTCGCCCGTGCCGAGGCCGCCCTTCAGGCGGGCAATCTCGGCGGCGCGGTCAACGAGCTGTCGGCCCTGAAGGGTCCGGCGGCGCAGGTCGCCGCGCCCTGGATCGCCGACGCCAAGGCCCGTCTGGCCGCCAACGAGGCCGGCCAGCAGCTCACCTCCCGCGCCATCGGCCTGCTGTCGCAGTCCGCCGGGGTCAAGGGAGCGGCCCAATGACCCGCGCCATCTGGTTCATCATCAAGGTCGCCATCGTCGTCGCGATCGCGGTCTGGCTGGCCAACCACCCCGGCACGGTCGCCATCAACTGGCAGGGCTACGTCGTCGAGACCGGTTTCGGCATCGCCGTGCTGATCGGCGTCGCCGCCCTGGCGGCGGTCATCGTGCTGTACCGGCTCGCCCGCGCCATCATCGGGGCGCCGCGCAGCTTCGGCCGCTACCGCCGGTCCCGCCGGCGCGAGCGCGGCTATCAGGCGCTGACCCGCGGCATGGTCGCCGTCGCCGCCGGCGACGCCACGACCGCCCGCAAGATGGCGCGCAAGGCCGACGGCCTGCTGAACGAGCCGCCCCTGACCATGCTGCTGTCGGCCCAGGCCGCCCAGCTCCAGGGCGACGACCGCGCGGCGAAGGAATACTTCACCGCCATGCTCGACCGGCCGGAGACCGCCTTCCTCGGCCTGCGTGGCCTGCTGACGCAGTCGCTGAAGGCCGGCGATCGGGTGGAGGCGCTCCAGCTCGCCCGCCGCGCCCAGTCGCTCCAGCCGAACACGCCGTGGCTGCTCGGCACCCTGTACGACCTGGAAGCCCGCTCCGGCGAATGGGCGGCGGCGGAAGGCACGCTGCAGCAAGCCGTCCAGGCCGGCGCCATCAACCCCGACCTGGGCCGCCGCCACCGCGCCACCTTGCTTCTGGAGCGCAGCTTCGAGGCGGAGCGCCGGGGCCGGTCCGATTCGGCCCTGTCCCACGCCCAGGCGGCGCACGACCTGCTGTCCGGCTTCGTCCCGGCGGCGGCCCGCGCCGCTCGGTTGCAGATGGCGGTCGGCAAGCACAAGAACGCGGCCAAGACCATCGAGCGCTGCTGGCGCGTCAACCCGCACCCGGACCTGACCTCGGCCTACCGCGAGGTGGTTTCCAGCTACGATCCGATGACCCGCGTGAAGCTGTTCGAGAAGCTGCGCAACCACGCCCCCAACGACGTCGAGTCGCTGCTTGCCGTGGCCCGCGCCTCCCTCGACGCGCAGCTTTGGGGCGAAGCCCGCGCCCATCTGACCAAGGCGCTGGAGATGCGGCCCTCCCGCCGCGTCTTCCAACTCCTGGCCGAGCTGGAGCGGGCGGAGCGGCAGGACGAGGAGGCGGCGCGCGCGTGGCTGGCCCAGGCGGCCAACGCCCCGGCGGACGCGGCCTGGACCTGCACGGCCTGCAACGCGGTCAGCCCGAGCTGGGGCGGCCTGTGCGGCCATTGCGGTGCCTTCGACAGCCTGGAATGGAAGGCTCCGACCGTGAGCCTGTCGCTGATGACGCCGGAGTCCGCTCCCGCCATCACCCATCAGGCGGCGGAACCCGTCATCGGCCAGCCGGGCATGGCACCGGGCGGCCAGATCGCTCCCCAGGGAGCGACCTAGTCCCGCCTTGGTCGCATTAAGGAAAAAGCCCCTTCCCGGTCCGCCGGGGAGGGGCTTTCTTTTTGCGGGGGACGGTAAACCACAGAGACACGGAGTCACAGAGCAAGACCAGAGACGCTCCGTTCTCTGTGTCTCCGTGTTTCTGTGGTGAATCGAGAAACTTTACCGCCCTTCGGCCCCGGACCTACGCCCCGCCCATGCGGGTGCCGTCCAGGATGGCTTCGTCGAGGTTCGCGCTGCTGCGGTCGCAGCCGGTCAGGTCGGCCAGCGTCAGGTCGCAGCCCTTCATGTTCGTGGCGCTGAGCGAGGCGCCGGCCATGCGGGCGCGCACCAGCGAGGCGCGCATCACCTTCGCCCCGGCGCTGATCAGCAGCATCCCCAGATTGGCCCCGTCCAGGCAGCCGTCGATCAGGATCGCGCGGTCCAGCTTCGCGCCGCGCATGTCGGCGCCGCGCAGATCGGCGGAGCGCAGATCCGCCCCGTCGAACTGGGCCGCCTGCAACTGGGCGCCGTTCAGCCGGGCGTTGCGCAGCCGCACCCCCGACCCCTTGGCGAGAGTCAGCACCTTCCCCGACAGGTCCGCCCCGTCCAGGTTCAGGCCCGTCAGGTCGAGCTGCCGCCCCTGCTGGCCGCTGGTGCCGAGCCACAGAAGATGCTGGCGCAGCAACTGCTCGATCTCCGCGGTCGGGGGCGCCGGGCGGGCGGGCTCCGCCACGGGTTCCTCGTCCGGTTCCAGGATCGCCGCCTTCGGCGCCTGGGCCGCGACCTCCGCCTCCTCGTCGGTTCGGATGGAGGTGACGAGGTCCAGCTCCGACACCTTGGCGCCGTCCAGCTTGGCCCCGCGCAGGTCGGCGCCGTTCAGGTCAGCCCCCTGGAGGTCGGCGCCGGAGAAATTGCAGTCGCGCAGGTCGGTGCGCTGAAGCCGCGCGCCGGACAGGCGGGAGTTGGAGAAGTCCGCCGCCCGCGCGAAGCTGCCCGACAGCTTGGCCCGCGCCATGTCGGCGTTGGTCAGCTTGGCCGAGGCCATGTCCGCCGGCCCCGGCTCGAAGCCGACCACCTTCAATTCGCCGGACGCGCTGCGGTTGGCCACGCTGCCGTCGCGCAGGTCCACCTCCACCATCACCGCGCCGTCCAGCGTGGCGCCGCGCACGTTGGCGCCGCGCATGTCGGTGCGGTACAGGCGGGCTTCCGTCAGGTCGGCGCCGCGCAGGTCCGCGCCGTAGAGGTCGGCGTGGTCCAGGATGGTGCCGCGCATCTTGGCGTCGCGCAGGATGGCGCCGGACAGATGCGCGCCGGTCAGGTTGCGGCCCGACAGGTCCAGGCCGGTCAGGTCGAAGAAGGGCAGGTTGGCGCGGGCGCCGTTCGGCCGCCCCTCGGTGAAGCGGACGTGGCGCTCGCACACCCGGTCCAGTTGCTCCTGGCTCAGGCGTATCCGGGATTTGAGGGAGCCGTCGTTCGCCATGGGCTCCTCAGGCGAACAGCGCGTCGATGTCGGCCTGCGAAATCCCGCCGCCGTCCGACGCTTCCGGCGCCGGTGCGGGGGGACGCGGGGCCGGCTTCGGAGCGGCGGCAGGAGGCGGCGGGGGCGGCGGGGAGGCTGCCGGCGCGTCCGCCGGCTCCGCCCGCTCCATCACTTGTGGAATGTGGCTGGCCAGATTGTCGAACAGGGCGTCGATGTCGTCCTGGCTCACCTCCGGCCCGCCGAGCTGCGGGCCGTTCAGCAGATGCGCGTCGGGCCGGGTGTCGCCCAGCTTGCGGTGGGACGACACGTCGCCCGCCCCCAGGCCCGCCGTTTCCGAGGCGCTGGCGATGCGGTCCACGCCCCAGATCTCGATCATCGTGTTCACGCGCTGCTCGATGTAGCGCAGCGTGTTGACGACCTTGGTGGTGCGCTGGCCGGTGATGTCCTGGAAGGAGCAGGCGGTCATGATCTCGATGCTCCAGGCGTCGATGGCGTCCACCATCTCCGCGATGTCGGGATCGTCGCGCGGGATGCTCTGGGTGATCTCCTGGATCTTCTCGGTGGCGTTCAGGATGTCGGTGGTCGCGCGCTCCGTCGCCGCCACGATCTCGTCCAGTTCGCCGGTCGCCGCCTCGATGCGGTTGGACCCGGTGTCGGCGGGGCGCAGCGCGGCGATGTCGCTGCGAGTCTCCCGCACCACCTGGGTGATCGACATCAGCTCCTGCTGGAGCTTCAAGCCGTCGGCCACCCCGGCCGCCGGCGCGGCGCGGGCCAAGGCGCCGGGTTCCACCCCGCGCAGCCGGTTCACCTGCTGTTCCAGCGCCCCGGCCAGCCGGTGGAACTCGTCCGCCGCCACCACGCGGGACCGCCGGTCGCGCATGCGCAGGAACGCGCGCCCGCGCGCGGTCTGCGACAGCGCCTCCTCCATCTGGAGGTATTCATGCTCGGTCAGTTCCAGCAGAGGAACATCGCTCATCATCGTCACCGTCGGCGGGCCACAGTCGAACGTCCGCCATGGAGAAAAGCACGTCTTTGGAAAACCAAGGTTACACCAGACGAGGCCTGGATTTCAGACAAATCCCTGGCATCTCTGGGTCGCAGATCCCGCTGAACAAAGTCTTAATGGCGACCGGGGTGGCGCGCCATGTCGCACCCCTTCGCCTCCTCCGGCGCCCGTCCCGCGGGCGCCATCAGAGCCAGCACCCACAGCGGCGGCGCCCAGAAGAAGGGCGACGCCGCGGCAAGGCAGACCGCCGGCCACAGGCCGGCCATGGTCCGCCCCACGTCGAACAGCGCGGCGGGCGTCGGCAGCGGCGGGACGGCGGGGTTTCGGCGGGTGGGCATAGAGGATTCTCCGTTGGGCGCCGGTGGCATATACTCCGCCATCCTAACAGGATGCGGCCGGCCATGCTGCGGCTGGATGGGAGCGAAAGGCGCGTGCAGGCTTGACCCGCCCGCGCCTTTCGCCCAAATCAGCCGCGCCGCACCCTGCGGGCGGGTTTCGGAAAGCGGGAGAGGAGAAGCCGATGAGGAGGACGGTTCGGGTCGCGTCGGCGGCATGCGTGGCCGGGCTGCTGGCGTTCGGCGCGCCCGGCGCCGGGCTGGCGCCGGTTCCGGCGGCGGCGGCTCTGCCCGCCGGGGCCACCGGGGTGACGACCATCGCGCCGATGCTGGAGCAGGTGACCCCCGCGGTCGTCAACATCGCCGTCCTGTCTCGGGCGCCGCAGGCGGAGAACCCGCTGCTGCGCGACCCCTTCTTCCGCCGTTTCTTCAACGTCCCCGAACAGCAGGCCCGCCCGCAGGTCAGCGCCGGATCGGGCGTCATCGTGGACTCGCGGCGCGGCTACGTCATCACCAATTCCCATGTGGTGGAAAACGCGCAGGAGATCGCCGTCACGCTGAAGGACCGGCGCCGCCTGCGCGCCCGTCTGGTCGGGCGGGACGCCGCGACCGACATCGCGCTTCTGAAGATCGAGGCGGAGAACCTGACCGCCCTGCCCTGGGGCGATTCGGACCAGTTGAAGGTCGGCGATTTCCTGGTCGCCATCGGCAACCCCTTCGGGCTGGGCCAGACGGTGACCTCGGGCATCGTCTCGGCGCTTGGGCGCAGCGGGTTGAAGATCGAGGGGTACGAGGACTTCATCCAGACCGACGCCTCCATCAATCCCGGCAACTCGGGCGGCGCGCTGGTGAACTTCAAGGGGGAGCTGGTGGGCATCAACACCGCCATCATCGGCCCTGCCGGCGGGTCGGTCGGCATCGGCTTCGCCGTCCCGGTCAGCATCGTCCGCTCCGTGATGGAGCAGCTCGTGGAGTATGGCGAGGTGCGGCGTGGACGGCTGGGAGTCGCCATCCAGGACCTGACCCCCGATCTGGCGGACAGCATGAACCTGTCCGGCGACGCCGGGGCCGTCATCACCCAGGTGGAGCGCGGGTCCGCCGCCGACCGCGCCGGCTTCCGCAGCGGCGACGTGGTGGTCGCCGTGAGCGGACGGCCCGTGCGCAGCGCCACCGACTTCCGCAACCGCATGGGGCTGGTGCGGGCCGGCACGCCCTTGCAAGTGACCATCCTGCGCGGCGGCAGCGAGCGGGTCCTGAACGTTCGCACGGCGAACTAGACCCGGATGATCGGAGGACGCCCCCCGCCCCCCCGCCGGCAGGCCCCGCCCGCCCCCATGGTCAGCGCGGCCCAGCGCCAGCGCGAAGTCGCCCGCATGCTGATGCGGCTGGACGACATGCTGAAGAAGTGCGCGGATCTGGCGGCGGCGGCGCGGGAGCGCGTGTCGGTCGGCGGGATGGGCCGCTACCGCAAGTTCTCCCGCAAGGTGCGCGACTTCTTCTCGCTGGCCGCGGTGACCCAGGAGCGTCTGGACGCCGCCCCGTCGGAGATGGAGGAGCTGATCGGCCCGATGACCACCGCGCTGGAGCGCCTGCACGCCCGCATGGTGATCCTGTTCGTGGAGGAGAGCGCCGGCTTCTTCAACACCTTCGCGCGGGTCAAGGCGTTGCCCATCGGCACGCACGAGACGGTGGGGGTGGAACTCCGCGCGCTGATGGAGATCCGCAAGTTCCTCGACGACCCGCTCTATGACGGGGAGCGCGGGCAGGGGCTGCGCAAGCAGACGGACCGCGTGGCCGCGCTGATGCGCGCGGTGATGGACCGCTGCCCGCCCCTGCCCGACTTCGGCGACGAGCCGAGCATCGGGCCGAAGGGCGCGGTCAACAAGCCGCTGCGCCCGCCCCGCCCCGCGCCGCCGCCCTCGGCGGCCCGCGCCGCACCGGAGCCACGCCCTCTGCCCCAGCCCGATCCCCGGCTCCAGGTTCGTCAACTGTCCCTGGACGACGAGGACTGAAGACCCGCCCTCAGCCGTCCGCCGGAGAGGACTGGCGGTTGCGGCTGTGCGCGTCCACGCCGCGCAGATGCTCGGCGGCCTCGTGAAGGGCACGTTCGCTGGCGCTGTCCGGAGTCTGCAAACCGGCCTCCGGGCCGAGGGCGGCGTCTTCCTCCGCGATCTCGCGGGTGGCCTGCCGCCAATGGTCGATGTGGCGCCCTTCGGGACGGTTTTCCCGCTCCCAGATGCCGTAGGCGCGCTCGCGGATGCGGGGGTCGTCGGGTGCGGTGTGATGCTCCATGGCGCTGTCCCTCCTCTGCGGTCCGATCCTTCAAGACCGTCAACAGGCGGACCGCACCGGCGTGCCCGGTTTCCCCGTGGCTACAGCCAATAGAGCGGGCTGACCCCGAACAGCCAGGGATGGACCGCGATCATCGCGGCGTAGGCGGCCAGCGCGGCCAGCACCCGGCCCCAGCCGATCTCTCCGGCGTGGACGCTCTGGCGCCCGGCCAGGATGGCGGCGAAGGGCAGAGCGGAGGTCTCCGCCCGGTAGGCCCGTCCGGCCTCGCTGCGGCGCAGGACCCAGTCGTTCTTGACCATGGCGAACAGGGCGATGACCGCCATGCTGGCGAACAGGACGACGCGCCGCCCGTCGCCCGTGGCCTGGAGATGAAGCAGCGCCCACAGCAGAAGACCCATGCTGCCGGGAAAGCGGGTGACGCGGAAGATGCCCCTCGGCGGATTCGGGGCCTCCGGCTCGCCGGCCTTGCTGGTGATGCGGGCGGCGATCAGCAGGAAGGACAGCGGCATCAGCGCGACGACGAGCGGCGCCGCCCAGGCGGCGGGAACGAACAGCGGCTCTCCGCCTCCGGCCTCGCGGTAGGCCCAGACGAACAGGCCGAGCGCCAGAAGCGACCCCAACGAATGCAGGGCGACGAACCCGCCCCGCCCCAGCCGGGCGATCAGCCGTGGCCGCACCCCCGGCCAGGACGGCACGGCGTGGGTGGCGAACAGGAACAGGGCGGCGAGGAGAAGATCGGTGGTCATGGGGCGAGAGAAAACACCGCTTTGCCCGGCGGAGTCTTGATGAACATCAAGCATGGAATGGGGAAGCGGTCGGTTTCCTGACGATGGTGAACCACAGAGGCACGGAGACACGGAGAACCGGCCTTCCCACCCCTCCGTGTCTCTGTGCCTCTGTGGTGAAAGACGCAGAAGGCAAACCGTGGCGGAGTGTGGCGCAGGCCACAGCGGGGACGGGCGGCTGGGCGTACCGTCCAGTCATCGAACAGGCCGGGACGCGACGCAGACAGCCCCGGCAGCCACTCCCGAGACACCGAAAGGAAACCACACCATGCGCCGCACCACCCTGATCGCCACCGCCGTCGCCGTCCTCTGCTCCGCCGCCACCGTCTCCTCGGCCTTCGCGGGCGACCTGATGACCGGGGGCATCCCGATGGGCAACGTCTCCAACCTCGGCGTCATCTCCAACACCGCGGCGGGCATCCAGAACAAGGCGCAGCAGCAGGTGATGGGCGTCCAGGCCGGCGGCGGGCTGACCGGCCCCTTCGGCACCGCCTCCAACCTGGGCAACGTCTCCAACCTCGCCGCCGGGGTCGGCAACAAGGCCAAGCAGCAGGTCTTCGGCATGCAGACCGGCGGCGTGCAGACCGGCGGGGCCGGGGTGAAGACGCCCTTCGCGCTGGGCGGCTTCAACAGCAACGCCGGCACCGTCAGCAACAGCGCGGTCGGCATCGGCAACACCGCCAACCAGCAGGTCAAGGCCATGCAGTTCGGTGCCCCCGGCGCCCTCTTCAACCAGAACCTCGGCACCGTCTCCAACCTCTCCGCCGGCATCGGCAACAAGGCCAGCCAGCAGGTCACCGGCATCCAGAAGTAAGGCTCCCCCATCCTCCCTCCCATCCAGGCAGACCTTGCGGCCGGGGCATCCCCCCGGCCGTCCTTTTTGCGCCGGAAGGGCGGTTTCCCGGCGCGGATGTGCCGAAAAGGAACCTTCCATTCCACGGCGCGTTGGAGCGGCGTTCACTCTCCCGCGGCCATGCGCCGCGGCCATTCGGGGAACCCGCAGCATGAACCGCGACAGCATTTCGACATTGGGGTGGCACGGGGCGGGATGGCGCGGTGCAGCCGTCCTGACTGCGTCGCTCGGACTGGCCGCCTGCGCCGGCAGCGTGCCGCCACCCACCGCCCAGCTCGGCGCGTCGGCGCAGGCGATCCAGCAGGCCGAACGGGCCGGCGCCCTGGAGCATGCCCCGGCGGAGTTCCAGTCCGCCCGCGAGAAGCTGGCCGCCGCCGACTCCGCGATGCGCGAGGACGAGCGGACCAAGGCCCGCCGTCTGGCCGAGCAGGCGCAGGCCGACGCCGAACTCGCCACCGTGCGGTCCCAGCGGGCGACGGCGCAGCAGGCCGCCAGCGCGGTGCGCACCCTCGCCAGCCCCAACGCCTCCGTGCCGGGGCGGGCGCCCGCCGCCTCCGCCGCCGCCCCCGTGACCCCGCCGGTCATGAGCGGGACCTCCACCTGGGACAGCCCGCGCACGCAGGAGGGCACGCCGTGATGAACGCTTCCGACAAGCAAGCACGGACGGCGAAGAACCGGCTGGCCCTGGCGTCGCTGGCCGTGGCGGCCCTGACGCTGGGCGCCTGCGCCACCCCGGACGACACGCCGGCCCTGGCCCAGGCGCGCCAGTCCTACTCCTCCGCCGCCGCCAACCCGCAGTTGGCGAGCAACGCCACGCTGGAGCTGCGCCGCGCCGAGGAGGCGCTCCAGCGCGGCGAGCGGGCGCGGAGTGACGGCGACCCCGCGGAAATGGACCATCAGGCCTATCTCGCCAACCGCCAGCTTCAGATCGCTCAGGACGTGGCGGCGATGAAAGGCGCGCAGCAGGTGGTCGCCAACGCCGAGACCTACCGCCTTCAGGACCAGATCCGCGCCCTCCAGGCGGAGCGGACGGAACGCGGGCTGGTCATGTCGCTGGGCGACGTGCTGTTTTCCACCGGCAGCGCCCGGTTGACCTCCGGTGCCGACGCGCGGCTGGGCGAACTCGCCAGTTTCCTTCAGCGCAACCCAGAACGCACGGTGCGGATCGAGGGCTACACGGACTCCACCGGCTCATCGGCCACCAACCTGCGGCTGTCGGAGGAGCGGGCCATGGCGGTGCGCGACGCGCTGACCGCCCGCGGCGTCAATCCCAGCCGCATCATGGCCCAGGGCCTGGGCTCCGCGCAGCCCGTCGCGTCCAACGAGACGGCGTCGGGTCGCCAGCAGAACCGGCGCGTGGACATCGTGATCTCCGATCCGGGGTCGGTGGCCGAAACGCGTTACTGACGCGCGCCGCCGCGACGTCACGCGCATCGACGGCGGAAAGAGCGGGCGGGCCTGAACGGTCCGCCCGTTTCCATTGCGCCGAAACAGCGCACCCGCGGAGAATTTGTGGAGAATGCCCGACAATATCAATGTTTCTTTACCTTTTGTGGTGTGTGGTTTTACCATGCGCGCATATGGGGGGACGGGACGTCCTTTCGATTGCGCGGGGAAGCGGAATGACCACTGGACAGGGTGACGAGGGAGCGATGCTCAGCAAGGGGTTCTTGAAGGCGCAGGCCCTGCTTCTCCTCATCATCGGCGTTCCGGTGATCCTGACCGTGGTTCTGCTGAACCCGCTGTGGAACGCCACGCTCCACCGTTTCGGCGTGCCGGAAGGGCCGGCGGCGGCGCTCGGCATGATCGTCACCATCATGGTGGTGATGGTCGTCCAGTATTGGGTGCTGGAAACGCGGCGCACCATGGTCACCAGCCTGTTCAACTTCATCCCGCACGAGCATCTGACCTTCGACGGCGAGACCCTGACGACGGACGAGGCGAACCGCCTGTTCGTCACCCTGCACCGGGATTCGGAGGAGTGGCGCCGCCTGCTGCGCGACAACGGGATGGATGGCCCGCTGGACGAGTTCGGCAGCCTGTGCGCCGCCCGGCTGGCCTTCGCGCGCCGCCCCCAGGGCATCCCGCCGGAGGCCGAACGCGCCATTGCCGAGGTGCCTCGGGCGGTGGAGCAGGCCAAGGCCCGCGTCGCCGCCGCGCTCGACCAGGCGGAGCGGGAGGCGCAGGCCGTGCGCGCCCGCCTGTCCGCCACGCAGGACGCGGTGGCGGAGCTGGTCGGCTTCATCCGCGACAGCGGACACCAGACCACGGGCCGGCACGACGGCGTCCAGCGCGGCGCGGCGGAGAACCGGGAGCTTCTGGCCAGCCTGCAGGAGCATCTCGACCGCCGCCGGGCGGAGGCCGGTTCCGACCTGACCCGGTTCGAGCAGATCGTGGCGGAGTCCCGCGCGCTCGAAGACTCGGTCAACGCCATCACCCGCATCATGTCGGCGACGAACATGCTGGCTCTGAACGCCGCCATCGAGGCGACCCGGGCCGGGGAGTACGGCCACGGCTTCCGCGTGGTGGCGAACGAGGTGCGCGATCTGGCCCGCCAGTCGAACGAGGCCATCCAGGTGATCCAGAAGGGCATCGACCGCATGCAGCAGGCGATTTCCCAGCAGATCGCCGGCCAGGACGCCCAGGCGAAGGTGGCCGCCGAGCATGAACTGCTGACCGCCCTGGCCGACCGGCTCCAGGATCTGAGCGCCGGCCAGCAGGACGTCGCCGGGCACCAGCGGCAGTTGATGAGCGAACTGGACCGGCTCGGCGGCTCCCTCGCCGGCACCCTGTCCGGCCTGGCCGGCGACCTGAGCGTTCCGGAGGGGCTGCGGCGGGAGTTGGACGCGATCAGCGGCGGGCTGGCGCGGCTGGGCGGGCTGGAAGAGGATCTGCGCGGCCTGTCCGCCGGGCGGCGGCGCGCCGGCTAACGGTCCTCTCTCTCCGTCTCCGCCATCGCCCGCGCGACCGCGTAGACGCCGGCCAGCGCCCCGGCGGTGAACAGGGCCGCCCCAACCGCGCGGGTCAGGGACCGGGCGGGCGCCGGGGCCGGGGGCATGCGCTTCCAGACGGCCCAGGCCTCCTCCGGACGGTCGGGATCGGCGATGCGCAGGGCGGCGAAGGCCTGCTCCGTCAGGCCGGGGTCGGTGTCGGGCAGCGGCATCAGACGGCGTCCGGACGGCCTGTTCAGCCGGTCGATGGCGGCGACCAGACCGCCCGCGGCGCGGACGGCGGCGGTCAGGTCCGCGGGGTCCACCCCCATATGCTCCGCCAGCAGGCGGTTGCGCATCGCGCCGATGGCGTTGGCGGTGCGCCAATCTCCGGGCGCCGCCTCCACCGCCAGATCGCATTCCGTGTCGTAGCCCATGGAGCGGTTGTTCAGGTTGCTCGACCCGATGCGCAGCAGCCGGTCGTCCACCACCATCACCTTGGAATGCACGACGATGCCGTTGCCGCCCCCGGTCAGCGGGGTCATGGCGCGCAGGCGCCCGTAGCGGTCGGCGGCGCGCAGCTCCTGCAGCACCACGCCGCGCGGTGTGTCCATGGCCATGCGGTCGAACCAGCTCGGGCTTTCCATCGGGACGACGACCACCACCTCCGGCCCGTCCGGCTCCCGCAGACGCCGGGCCAGCGCCTCGGCCACCCGGAAGGAGGCGAAATACTGGTTTTCCAGATAGATGCTGCGCCGCGCCCCGGCGATGGCGGCAAAGGTCAGCGCCTCGTTCTCGCGGATGGGCCAGCCGGCCAGACAGTCGGGAAGCGTCCGGGCGATGCCCACCGCCGCATCGGTCAGCAGGGGATGCAGCCCCTCCGGCCAGGGATCGGCGGGCTTTTCCGGCGGGGGCATCAGGACTTCCCCCGTGGCGTGGCTCCAGCGCTCGCGGGCCATGCGCCCCAGCGCGCGGGCGGCGGGGCCGTCCACCGCCATCATCACGTCGTGGCGCGGGGCGTGAAGCTCGCCGGTCGGCCAGCGGCGGCGCGGATCGTTGTCCAGATGCTCCGGCGTGTCCCAGCGGTCGCCGGCCAGATCGATGCCGCCGCAGAAGGCCAGCGCGTCGTCGATCACCACCAGCTTCTGGTGCTGCGCCGCACCCACCGGCAGGGCGTCGTCCAGCTCCAGCGTCAGGCGCGGGCCGGTGCGCCGGTTCAGCCGCTCCAGCGGCCCGTGGGGATGCTCCAGCGAGATGGGAAAGGGCATGTCCCATTTCAGCGCGTGGATGTGCAGCGACGGCCGGCTGCGGACCAGATGGGTGAGGAAGTCGCCCAGCGTTTCCGGGTCGTGGGGATCGAGGCGCATCCGCGGGTCGATGTCCCATCCCAGAACGATCACCGAATGCCGCGCCCTCAGCAGGGCGGCGCGCACCGCCGCGAAGAAGGCGGCGCCGTCCACCAGGACGGCCACGCGGTGCGCCCGCTCGGTCCGCCAGCAGGTGGCGCCGGGGCGCAGGATGGGCCGCGTCTTTGACCCCGCACCCGACCCCGAACCCGGAAGGTCCGCCGCATCCCCATCATGGTTCATGCCTGCCTCGGGTCCATGGCTGCCTCGACGTGCCGTAGCGGTGTTTCGGTCAACCCTTTCCGGCGGCGGCCTGTTCCACCGCGCGCCGGGCTGCCCCGGAAGAGAAATGATCCGTCCGGTTTTGCCGCAACGATGTCGGCGCCGGCCTGTTGGGGGTGGCGAATGGGGGACGGACACGCCGCAGGGCGCCGGTCCGAACCTCCGCGAACCAGGGCGCCTTTGAATGGGCGCCGCCACCAGATGGAGAGATGAGGATGCGTACCCTGTTGATCGGCGCCGCTTCGGCGCTCGCCCTGATGGCCGGCACCGCCATCGCCCAGACGGGCGGTAACACGGTGAGTCCGACCGTTCCCAGCACCACCACCTCGCCGTCCACCGGACTGAGCACCTCCGGCCCGGGCTCCGCGCCCGGCAGCACCACCGCGCCGGGCACCCCCGGCTCCACCGGGACCATGAACACCATGCCGGGCGGCGGCACCATGGGCAGCGGCATGCCGGGCACGTCGGGCAGCACCGTGGGCAGCGGCAGCATGGGAAGCGGGTCGTCGGGCAGCGGGACGTCGGGCAGCGGGACGTCGGGCAACTGGTCGGGCCAGACCGTGGCGCCCTCGGGCATGGGCAACGCCACCAGCAGCACCGTGCCCCGCGACAACCAGACCTCCACCGGCACCCACTGCCCGCCGGGCACCCCGAATTGCGGTCCGGACGGCAGCCAGTAAGGACCAGCCGGACTTGAGGGAACGGGCGCGCCGGGACCACCGGCGCGCCCGTTTCTCGTTCAGGCCACCGGGTTCAGGCCACCGGTTCCGGCCGGACCTCCGGGGGCTCGCAGGGCTCCGCCGCCGGGGCTTCCGCGGGGAAGCGCAGCACGAAGCAGGTGCCGCCGCCCTGCCGGCTTTCCACCCGGATGCTGCCGCGCAGGCGGGTGGCCACGATGTTGTAGACGATGTGCAGGCCGAGCCCGCTTCCCCCTTCGCCGCGCCGTGTCGTGAAAAAGGGGTCGAAGATGCGCCCCAGATCGGCGGGGGGAATGCCGCAACCGTCGTCGGAGAACCGCAGCTCGACCTCCTGCGGGTTGGGGCGGGTGACGGCGACGGTCAGCGTGCCGGCCCGCCCGTCCGGATAGGCGTGGATCACCGCGTTCATGGTCAGATTGGTCAGAACCTGGAACAGAGCGCCGGGATAGCTGTCCACCCACAGGCCCGCCGGGCATTCCACCGCCACCCGGTGGCGGGTCTGCTTCAGCCGCGGGCGCAGGCTGGTCAGCACGTCGTCCAGATAGGCGGCCAGATCGACGCTGCGCCGCTCCTCGCTGGTCTGGTCCACGGCGGTCTGCTTGAAGCTCTGGATCAGTTCGGCGGCGCGGTTCAGGTTGGTCTCGATCAGCCGGCAGGCCTCCCCCGCGGTGGCGAGATAGCCGGTGAAGTCGGCCCGGCGCAGCGTGTTGGCCTCCACCCCGCGGACCACCCGGCGGGTCTGGTCGGCCAGATGGGTGATGCCGGTCAGGGCGATGCCCACGGGGGTGTTCACCTCGTGCGCCACCCCCGCCACCATCCCGCCGAGCGAGGCCATCTTCTCCGCCTGGATGAGATGGGCCTGGGTTTCGCGAAGCTCCGCCAGGGCGGCTTCGGCGCGCCGCTTGGCGGCCTCCGTCTCCTCCTCCGACCGTTTGCGCAGCGTGATGTCGTTGACGGCGACCAGGATCGCCGGCTCGTCCACGTCGCAAATCTCCACGGCGGAGATCATCGCCCAGAAGGGGCGGCCTCCGGCGGTGCGCATCTCCATCTCCAGGTCGCTCGCGGCCCCCCGCTCGGCCACCAATCGGGACAGGCGGGCCGCGTCGGACGGGTGGACGAAGAACCGCCCGTCGCGCGTCAGGGTCAGCCGCGTCCCCTCCGCCCCGAACAGCGCCTCGGCCTGCGGGTTGGCGAACAGGACGCAATCGTCCGACCGCCGCGCGATCACGATGGGAAAGGGCGAGGCCGCCAGGATGGCGCGCATCCGCCCCTCCCCCGCCTTCAGCGCCTCGGCGTAGGCGTGGGTTTCGACCAGCGCGGTGCCGAAGCGCTCCACGCTGGTGGAGATGGCCTGAAGCTCCGCGAACAGGGCGGGCGGCAGCCGGACGGACCGGCGCTCCTGCTGCACCATGGCCAGCGCCCGCGAGGCGCGGCGGATCGGGCGGACGACATGGAGCCGCAGCAGCACGTAGAGGACGATCTGAACCGCCGACGCCACCCCCAAGCCGACCAGCACGATCCACAGGCCGCTGCGCGCCTGCCCGGTCAGCGTGCCGGCGATTCGCCGCGTGCTGGTCGTGGCGGCGTCGGTCAGGCTGGCGCTGAGGTCGTTCAGGACGCCGTGGGCGATTTCCGTCTCCAGCCCCATCAGCCCCGCCTCGGACAGGATGGTCCGGCGCAGGGTGAACAGGTCGCCCAGCCCGTCCAGGTCGCGCGCCGCGCGGACCAGCGGCGCCCGCGCCCCCGGCTCCAGCGGGATCAGCGCGTTCACCACCTCCGCCGCGTGCCGGTGGAAGCGGTCGGACTGGGCGGCAAGCTGGTTCGCGTCCGTCGCTGCCAAGCCGCCCGCCAGCGCCTCCAGCGCGCGGTGGAACGGCTCCTGCACCGGCAGGGGCGCGCCGGAGCGCAGAAGATGCAGGAACGCCTCGTCCCCCTTTTCCCGCAGGGCCGTGGCCCGGGCCGCCAGGGCGTCGATGGAATCGGCCCGCTCCGCCGTGCGGCGCACCGCCTGGATCGCCTGTTCGAGCCGCTGGAGGATGGCCGGAGCCGCCTCGAAGCGCCGCGACACCTCCTCCACCTCGGCCAGAGCGCCGGCGCGCTCCTCCGGCGAGCGGGAGCGCAGGACGGCCTCGGCCAACTGGCCCATGCGGGCGGCGAAGACGGCGTATTCGTGCTGGCGGGTGATTTGCGGAACGATGGCGCGGTCGGCCTCCTCGGCGAGGTCGAGCACCCGCAGGAAGGCCCCGCCGACCCCGAAGGTCAGCCCGGCCATCAGAAACGCCGTGGCCAGCGCGGTCAGCATCGTCACCGTGTGCAGCCGAAGCCGCCGGCCATCCCGTTTTCCCGTCACCCGCTGCCCCTCCGGCGTTGCGGCGCCCAGGCCGTCAGGATAGCCGCTTCCGCGCGACGGGGAAATGGTGGTATGCCGAACAGTCCGAGGATACGGATACCCCTACGGAACCGCCGCGTCCTCCAGGCTGGCGGTTCCGGCGGCGGTGGCGGCCAGAGTGCGGAACAGCGCCTGCTGGCGCGGGTCGGCGACGAGATATTCGGGATGCCACTGCACCCCGATCAGGAAGGGATGGCGGACCGCCTCGATCCCCTGGACGATCCCCACCGTCTCGCGCGCCACGACGCGCAGCCCATCGCCCAGCCGGTCCACCGCCTGATGATGCAGCGCGTTCACCCGGCATTCGGAAATGCCCAGGATGCGGTAGAGATGGCTGCGCGGGTCGATGCGGATGCGCTTGCGGGGCAGGACGGTGCGCAGGCGCGGCGCCTCCTCGTACACCTCGTGGATGTCGGTGAGCAGCGACCCGCCGCGGTGCACGTTGATCATCTGCGATCCGCGGCAGATGCCCAGCACGGGCAGCCGCCGCGCCGCCGCGCCGTCCAGCGCGCTCAGTTCCAGCCGGTCGCGTTCCGGGTCGATGCGCATCTTCGGAAGGGCGGCCTCGCCGTAAAGCGCGGCGTCGATGTCGTCACCGCCGCCGACCACCAGCCCGTCCAGCCGCTCGATGGGAAAGGGGTCGCGCGCCGTGATGCGCACCGCCCGCGCCCCGGCGCGGCGCAGGGCCAGACGGTTCGCCCACCAGGCGATGCGGCTGCCGTGCACCGACGCGGTGACCCCGATCAGGGGGCGTTCCTTCCCGATGAAGGCGGCCATCAGACGGCCAGCCGCCGGCCCGCCTCGGCGGCCCAGCCGTCCAGCGCCTTGCGCGCGGCGAAGGCACGGAAGTCCGCCCCCAGCGCGTCGAGCCGGCCGCGGTCCGCCGCCAGTTCCTCCACCGCCACCCAGCGGTTCCAGTCCTGGGCCAGGGTCCAGCCGGGATCGCCCAGCCGCGCGTTCGGCAGGCGGTAATGGAAGGTCGGGCGGGGCCGCACATGCGGGTCGCGCAGCTTGGCCGCCATCGTCTCCGGGGCGAGATGGGCGAACAGCGGAAACAGGTCCAGCTCGCGGTTGCGGGTCGGGTTGGTCTCCAGATAGTCGGTGATCAGCCCGTCGAGATCCGGACGGTAGGCGGGATCGACCACCTTCACCGCATAGTCCACCGGAAAGGCCGCGATGAAGCCGGTCAGGCGGCGGGTCGGGTCCACGCGGATCTCGCGGCGCAGCCAGGAGGCCAGGAGCAGGAAGGCCTTCAGGTGGTCGAGCAGGTAATCCCCGTCGGTGCGCGCCACCTGCGGGTTCAGGTGCAGCCCGAAGGCGAACAGCGGGCTGGCGTCCGTGCCGGCGGCGCCCTGGGCGCGCAGCGCGGCGAACAGGGGCTCCAGCTCCGCCAGCCGGGTTATGGGAACGGGCGGAGCGGCGATCTCGAAGGGCATGACGAGGCTGCCGATGTTGCCCCACCAGGGCCGCAGCGCCTCCACCACGCCATCGATCGCTTTGCCGACCGCTCCGGATTCGTCGCCGTTCGGCTTGCCGGGATGGGCGGAGCGCATGTCCAGCTCCACCGAGAAGTCGCCGAGCCGCGTGCCGGTCACCCGGCAGCGGTGCGGGCTTTCCGGTTCCAGCGCGCCGCCGTAGAGGCTGCGCACGACCGCCGCCGCGGAGGGGGCGTCGAGATTGGCGAACTCGACCTCCACGCCGACCGTGCGCTGGGCGCCGTCCGTCGTGGTGGAATGGGGGGGCGTGCGGAATGCTGTGTCCATGGCGCCCGTTCAACACGGCGCGCCGCACGGCGGTTCCCCGCCGCTCCCGCCGTCTCCGGAATCGACCGGCTATGATCAGTCGGTTGCCGAAGCGCCTTCGGATGCGCGCGGCAGATAGAGCGTCACGGTGGTGCCGGCTCCGACGGTGCTGGTCACGGTGACGGTCCCCCCCGACTGCCGGGCGAAGCCGAAGACCTGGCTGAGCCCCAGACCGGTCCCCTGCCCCGCCGGCTTGGTGGTGAAGAACGGCTCGAAGATGCGGCGCAGATGCTCCGGCGGGATGCCGGTCCCGGTGTCGCGGACGGCCAGCGCCACGAAGTCGCCGGTCAGGCCGGTCTCGCCTCCCCGCCGGCCCGACAGGGTTCGGTTTTCCGCCGTGACGGTCAGCGTGCCGCCGTCCGGCATGGCGTCGCGCGCGTTCACCGCAAGGTTGAGCAGCGCCACCTCCATGGCGTCCGGATCGGCCATGATCGACCACAGGTCGTCCGGAACGATCAGGGCGGTGTCCACCGCGCTTCCGGCGGAGCGTGCCAGCAGCGCCTCCAGCGACGCCTTGCGCTCCTGAAGGAGGAAGGGCACCGGTTCGTAGACGGATCGGCGGCCGAAGGCGGCCATCTGCCGCATCAGCGCCTGCCCGCGCGCCACGGCGGTTTCGGTCTCGGTCAGCACGCGGGTCACGCGCTCCGGGTCGTTGAGGCGGCTGCGGATGACGGCGATGCTGCTCATCACGATGGTCAGCAGGTTGGCGACGTCGTGGGCGACGCCGCCGGTCATGCGGCCCAGCGCCTCCAGCCGCAGGCTTTCCTCCCGCGCCGCCTCCTCGCGGCGGCGCAACCGCAACTCGCGCACGAGAAGCCACAGGAAGGCGCCGGCCATGGTCAGGCTGATCAGCGCCCCCGCCACGGCCAGCCACAGGGCGCTTCTGACCGGAGCGAGATAGGCATCCCGCGGCATGGCGAAGTGCACCGACCATCCATGGGCGGGCAGCATGCGGAAGGCGACCACCGTCGGGAGGCCTTCCAGGCTCATCCCGTCATAGACGCCGCTTTCGGCGGCGCGGCGGGCGCGCAGCGCGGAGCCGCTGGCCTGCTGCCCGATCATGCCCGGGTCTCCGCCGGCACGGGCCACCATCCGCCCCTCGGCGTCGACAATGGCGGCGATCCAGCCCGGCGGCAGGCTGTCGCCGAACAGCAGGCTCTGGAAGCCTTCCGGCATCACCACCGCCGACAGGACGGCAACCGTGGCGCCGTTGCGCGTCACCGGCACGCGGATGGGGAAGGCGTGCTGGTCGCGCGGGCCGCGCAGGATCGCGCCGACCGTCGGCTTCCCGGTGTCCACCACGCGCCGGTGGCTGTCCATCTCCAGCACCGTGCCTGGAGTCCCGCCCACCAGGAAGGGAGCGTCGACCAGCCGGTTTCCCTCCCGGTCGCTGAGCACGATGGTGGTCCACAGGGGAAGGGCGCTCTGCACCCGCTCGGCGTATTCGAAGAAGGCCGCCGCATCGAGTTCACGGCCCGCAGCCAGCCCGTCCAGCAGAGGCGACGCGGCCACCACCTTCAGCGCGTCCATCTGCGCGGACAGTTCACGGTCGACCAGCGCGGACAGCCGATCCGCCATGGCGACCGCGCTGGCCTCCATCGCGCTCTGCTCCTCGCGCAGCCAGGCACCGCCCAGGAGCGCGGACAGGACGACCAGCGGCAACAGCGCGGCCAGCACCAGAAGGAACAGCGGACGGTGGTAGGACTTCGTTGGCACGCGGGGTTTCCAGATCGGCAGGGAGCGCACTGTACCATGCCCGTCCGACGCCGGAAGCGGCGGTTCCGGTTCGGCGGTCCTGCGCATCCTGCATTGACCATGGGTTGTGGGCGTCGCGTCCATCCACCGAAGATAGTCGTTCGCGAAATGGTTGAGGAACATATTTTTCGGGAGCCCGCAAAGGAGTCGCCGCGGGGGGCCGCATCGGACCCGGCGGGAGCGCTCCGTTCCGCCGGGACGGGAACGCCGTCCGCGCATCGCCATGAACAGCGCGAGGTCCTGCCGCCACCCCAAGAATTACCCCTTTCGATCAAAAGATTTTCGTGACTTTTTTGAAAACAGATAAATGATTTCGCCTCCTACCCGAACCGCATACCTCTTTATCGCTCCACAAACTTCTAATGACTGCAAAGCTTCAAGAAAATAAATCCACTGCATTAACTGCGATTTAACCATGCAAAGGTTATCCCGAACACAGGCGAAGCGATTGCCGCCTTTCATTCCGGCTGCTTTCCCGCCCGATGGGAGCCTGTGACACGATGACCCTGCTGGCCCGCCTTTTCCTGCTGGTGCTTCTGGCCGTCCTGCCGGCCTTGGGCATCCAGGCCTACAGCGTGTTCCAATTCCGTGCGGAACGCGCCGAGGAAGTCGCGGTCCAGGCCGAACGGCTGCTGCATCTGGTCGAAGGCGAACAGGCGCGGATCGTGGACGGAGCGCGGCTGATGGTCACCTCCATCGCCGAATCCGCCACCCTGCGGTCCGGCGACCACGCCCAGTGCCAGGCCCATCTGATCCGGTTGGCCCGCCGCGCGCCCGAATACCGCAACCTGAAGGTCCTCGACCGCAACGGCGCCGTTCTGTGCAGCCCCTCGCCCGACGGCGCCCCCGCCATCGCGGATCTGCCGCACGCCCGCCGCGCGATGGAGGAGGGCCGTTTCGTCGTCGGCGAATGGACCGCCCCCGGCCCGGCGGCGGAGCCCGGCACCGCCATGCTTCCCTTCGCCGTCCCCTTCCGCGACGAGTCCGGCGCCGTCGCCGGAGCGGTGACGCTCGGCCTCGACCTGCCCTGGCTGAGCACGAATTTCGCCGCGCGCCCGCTGCCCGAGAACGCCAGCCTGCTGGTCAGCGACCGCAACGGCACCATTCTGGTCAAGCTGCCCAACGGCATCGCCCAGCGCGGCGAACGCATGCCGAAGCCCTATCTGGACCTGCTGAACGCCCCGAGCGGCGGTGTCACCACCCTGCCGGGCATGGACGGGGTGGCGCGGGTGCTGGCCTATTCGCCGTCCCGCCAGGGCACGCGCGACCTGTTCGTCAGCGTCGGGCTGGACCACACCGCAGCGGCCGGCACCATCGACCGCGCGACCCGCCAGGGGCTGCTGATGACGCTGACCGGGCTGGTCGTCGCCATCCTGGCCGCCTGGATCGGCGGGACCGTGTTCATCCGCCGCCCGGTGGAGGCGCTGATCCGCGCGACCCAGGGCTGGAGCGCCGGCAACTCCAGCGCCCGCGCCGGTCTGGTGGACCGCAAATCGGAGATCGGCCAGCTCGGCCGCGCCTTCGACGCCATGGCCGAGACGCTGGAGGCGCGCGAGCGCGCGCTCCGCGGGTCGGAGGAGCATCTGCGCGCCGTCCTCGACACCCTGCCCACCTTCATCGGGGTGCTGAGCCCGGCGGGCGACGTGCTTCAGGTCAACCACACCGCCGTCCAGGCCGCCGGCCTGCCGGTGGAGCGGATCGTCGGGCGCCCCTTCCACGAGGCCTGCCGGCGTTCCTTCCCCGGCGCCGCGGGCGACCGCCTGCGCGCGGCGGTGGAGCGCGCGGCCCAGGGCGAATCCTCGCGCTTCGACGCCGTGGTCCACGCCGCCGGGGATCATCCGGCGATCATGCCGGCGATCATGGAGGTCCGCGTCACCCCGATGCGCGGAACCGACGGGCGCATCACCCACCTGATCGTGTCGGGCATCGACATCACCGAACGCAAGAGCACCGAGGAGGCCCTGCGCGTCACCAACGAGCGCTTCCGCACGGCGCTGCGCAATTCCGGCGTCGTGGTCTTCAACCAGGACTGCGCCCTGCGCTACACCTGGATGCACAACCCCGCGCTCGGCTACACGGCCGAAAAGGTGGTCGGCAAGACCGACGTCGAGGTCTTCGAGGACGGCGCCGACGCCGAGGCCCTGACCGCCATCAAGCGCCGCGTGCTGGACACCGGCGAGGGCGTGCGCGAGGAGGTCCGCATCCGCCACGACGGACAGGAGTATTTCTACGACCTGACCATCGACCCGCTGCGCGGCCCGGACGGCGCGCTGGCCGGCATCACCTGCGCGGCGGTGGACGTGACGGGCCGCAAGCAGGCCGAGGCCGACCTGCGCCGCGCGCGGGAGGAGGCGGAGCAAGCCGCCGCCGCAAAGTCGAAGTTCCTGGCCGTCGCCAGCCACGACCTGCGCCAGCCCGTGCAGTCGCTCTACCTCTTCGCCGCCGCCCTGGGCGACCGCCTGCACGGGCACCCCAGCCTGCCGCTGCTGGACAACATGCGTCAGGCGCTGGACACGCTGAAGGGTCTGTTGGACGGGCTGCTGGACATGTCGCGCCTGGAATCCGGCAAGATCGCCGCCAACCCGGCGGAGGTCCGGCTGGGTCAGGTCCTGGGCCGGCTGGTCGCCGAATACGCGCCGCGCGCCGCCCAGAAGGGGCTGGAGCTGCGCGCCGTGCCGACGCGGGCCTGGGTGCGCACCGACCCGTCGCATCTGGAGCGCATCCTGCGCAACCTGATCGAGAACGCGCTGCGCTACACCCGCCAGGGCCGCATCCTGATCGGCTGCCGCCGCAGCGGCCCGGACCGTGTGCGCGTGGAGGTGTGGGACAGCGGCATCGGCATCCCCGCCGACCGGCTGGAGGACATCTTCGAGGAGTTCACCCAGATCCAGGGCAGCGGCGACCGCGGGCTGGGCCTCGGCCTCGCCATCGTCAAGCGCCTGTCGAAGCTTCTGGACCACCGCGTGCGCGTGCGGTCGAAGGAGGGAATCGGCTCCGTCTTCTCCGTGGAGATGCCGCGCGTCGTGGCGGAGAAGCCCCGCGCCGCCGCCATCCCCCCGGCGGGCATCGACCTCTTCCGGCAGGCCGCCAACGACTGCGCGACCAAGGGCATGGTGCTGGTCATCGACGACGAGGCCATCATCCTGCTGGGCCTGAAGGCGATGCTGGAGGGCTGGGGCTACAGCGTGCTGACCGCGCGGTCGGGCGATCAGGCGCTGGAACGGCTGCGCGCCGACGGGCGCCGCCCGCAGATCGTGCTGGCCGACTATCAGCTCCAGCAGGGGCGGACCGGGCCGGAGGCTCTGGCGGCGGTGCAGGGTCTGGTCGGCAAGGACGTGCCGGGCATCATCCTGACCGGCGACACCGCCCCGGAACGGCTGGACGAGGCCCGCCGCAACGGGTTCGGAATCCTGCACAAGCCGGTCTTTCCCAACGACCTGCGCAAGATGATGGCCAGCGCCGGGGCGGCGTGAGGGGAAATCAGCGCCGCCGGACGATCCTCCGCCACAGCGGCACCGGGCGCTCCTCCGCGGCTTTCTCGGCGAGCCATTGGTCGGCCAGCTCGCGCACCTGCCAGCCGCCCAGGTAACGGTCGCAGTCGATGGCGCTGTACAGCCGCACCTTGTCCCGGCCGAGTCGTTCGAAATAGTCCAGCGTCCGCTGGCGGTCCATCGGGGTCATCGGGTTTACAGGGGGGTTCATCAAGGGGTCCATCGAGCGCATCCTGTCCGGCCTCCCTTCCGTGCTGCTCAAAAGAACGGCATACACCCGTTACCGTTTGTTCAGTTGGTATATGGATTGGGCACCGAAGCATCCCAATAAGCCTTTGGCGGCAAGGGCTTCCCTTCGGCCCATCCAACGAAGGTCAGGCTTGCGCTTCCAATGCCGCCCATCCCTTCCCACCCGCCCCGCCCGCGTGCACAATGCGGCACACGGATGCGTGGGCGGCGAACCGCCTCCCGACGCGATCGAAAGGCAATTCAGAACGGGGAGCGGGGAATCATGAGGAAGACGTCGTGGATGGCCGGAGCCCTGGCGGCGGCCGTCGCCGGGCTGTGCGCGGTTTCGGCCTCGGCGCAGACCAAGGTGACCGTGGCGATGAGCGGCTGGACCGGCTTCGCGCCGATCACGCTGGCCAAGGAAACCGGCATCTTCAAGAAGAACGGCATCGAGGTCGAGATCAAGAAGATGCCGACCTCCAACCGCCACCAGGCGATGGCGGCGGGCGAGGTGCAGGCGATCACCACCACGGTGGACACGCACCTGCTCTACGCCTCCTCCGGCGTGGACGTGACGCAGGTGCTGGTGCTCGACAGCTCGCACGGCGGCGACGGCATCGTCGTGCGCGACGCCATCGGCGGCCTCGCCGACCTGAAGGGCAAGCAGGTGGCCGTCCAGTATGGCGGCGTGCCGCAGTTCTGGCTGGCCTATGTGCTGAAGAAGAACGGGTTGTCGATCGGCGACGTGCAGACCGTCAACCTCCAGCCGTCGGACGCCGCCAACGCCTTCGTCGCCGGCCAGTTCGACGCCGCCGTGACCTACGAGCCGTACCTGTCCAAGGTGCGCGAGGCCAAGGGCAAGATCATCGTCACGTCCGACCAGACGCCGGGCGTCATCATCGACACGCTGGCCTTCCAGCCCGACTACATCCAGAAGAACCCGAAGGTCGTGAAGGCCTTCGTCGACAGTTGGTTCGAGGCGCTGGACGAGATCAAGAAGGACGAGAAGAAGGCCTTCGAGATCATGGCCCGCGACGTCAACCAGACGCCGGAACAGTTCGCCACCTCCGCCAAGACCGTGCTCTGGTACGACAAGGCCGGCAACATCGAGTATCTGACCAAGACCATGCCGACCTTCATCAAGGAGGTCCAGGACGTGATGCTGGAGGCCAAGCTGATCCGCAAGGCCCCTCCGAGCCTGGACAGCATGACCGACGCGTCCTTCGTGAAGTAAGTTCTTGCCCCCTCCCCAACCCTCCCCCGCTTCGCGGGAGAGGGGGTTAAGTTCCCTCCCTCGCCGAAGGCGGGGGAGGGTCAGGGAGGGGGCACCGCCTTCCAAACCCGACAACGGTCCACCAATCCCATGTCCCCCCTCTTCACTCCGCTGAAGCCGGTCGCTCCGGCGCTGCGCACGGTGCTGGGCATTGCCTGCTTCGTGCTGTTCTTCCTGGGCTGGGGCATCGCCACCTACGGCGGCTTCGTGAAGCCGCTGTTCCTGGCCTCGCCCGGCGACACGCTGACGGCGGGCATCGCTCTGTTCCGGGAGTTCGGCTTCGCCGAGGACATCGCCGTCACGGTCTGGCGCGTCTTCGCCGGCTTCGCCATGGCCGCCGCCCTGGCGGTGCCGCTGGGCATCCTGATGGGGGCCTTCAAGCCGGTGGAGGCCTTCTTCGAGGCCTTCGTGTCCTTCGCCCGCTACCTGCCGGCCTCGGCCTTCATCCCGCTGCTGATCCTGTGGGCGGGCGTCGGCGAGTTGCAGAAGATCCTGGTCATCTTCATCGGCTCGGTCTTCCAACTCGTCATCATGGTGACGGTCATCGTGTCGGGCATCCGCACCGATCTGGTGGAGGCCGCCTACACGCTGGGCGCCAAGCGCGACGGCGTGGTTCTGCGCGTCCTGCTGCCCGCCGCCGCCCCGCAGATCTTCGAGGCGCTGCGCCTCGTGCTCGGCTGGGCCTGGACCTACGTGATCGTGGCGGAACTGGTGGGCGCGTCGCGCGGCATCGGCCACATGATCATCGACGCCCAGCGCTTCCTGGACACCGGCCAGATGATCTTCGGCATCTTCGTGATCGGCGTGATCGGCCTCATCACCGACCTGCTGTTCCGGGCGCTCAACGCCCGTCTCTTCCCGTGGGCCAAAGGACGATAAGCGCCGGCCATGAGCAAGCTGTCCATCCGCAACGTCGAGAAGACCTTCCCAAGCCGCAACAACACGGCGCCCACCCGCGCGCTGGAGCCGACGAGCCTGGAGGTTGCCGACAACGACTTCATCACCATCCTGGGGCCGTCGGGCTGCGGCAAGTCCACGCTGCTGCGCATCGTCGCCGGTCTGGAGACGCCGAGCGCCGGCGAGGTGCTGCTGGAAGGCAAGGCGGTCTCCGGCCCCGGTCCCGACCGCGGCATGGTGTTCCAGTCCTACACGCTGTTCCCCTGGCTGACCGTGCGCGACAACGTCTGCTTCGGCCTGCGCGAGCGCGGCCTGCCACGGGCGGAGCAGTTGGCGATCGCCGACCGCTTCCTGGCCCAGGTCGGGCTGAAGGGATTCGAGAACCACCACCCGGCCCAACTGTCCGGCGGCATGCAGCAGCGCACGGCGCTGGCCCGCGCGCTGGCCAACGACCCGAAGATGCTGCTGCTGGACGAGCCCTTCGGCGCGCTGGATCACCAGACGCGCGAGCTGATGCAGGAACTGCTTCTGGGCATTTGGGAGGCCGACCGCAAGACGGTGATGTTCGTCACCCACGACATCGACGAAGCCATCTTCATGGCCAGCCGCGTGGTGGTGATGTCGGCCCGCCCCGGCCGCATCAAGTGCGACATCCCCATCGAGCTGCCGCACCCCCGCTCCTACAAGGTCAAGACCACCCCGGAATTCGCCGCCTACAAGGAACGGCTGACCGAGGAGATCCGCGTGGAGACCATCAAGGCCGTGACCATGGAGCGCTGACTCGGCCTTCTTCGGCTCCCGACACAAGAAGAGCGGCGCCCGCAAGCGCCGCTCTTTCCATTTGTGGGCTCCACCGCCGGATCAGGCGTGGCTGCCGGTGTTCACGACCAAATCGGACAGGGCGATGCCGGCGCGCCGGGCGTCCGCGGCCAACTCGCGCTGGCAACTCCAATGGCACCGCCCGTCGATTTCCAGCATCCGGCCATGGCGCCTCATCACCCAGACGCCGGTGGTCGCCATGTGGATGACCCGGGCCAGCGCGTTGTCGGCGGCGGCCGGACGGGCTTGCACCGCCGGAGCGGCGGCAGGGTGGGCCGGAACGTCCGACCG
Organism: Roseomonas genomospecies 6; assembly: GCF_008365375.1. GTDB lineage: Bacteria > Pseudomonadota > Alphaproteobacteria > Azospirillales > Azospirillaceae > Azospirillum. The sequence goes on from NZ_QOKW01000027.1 coordinate 47,945, forward strand.
ATCGAAGATCGGAGCGTTGGGATAACCGCTGACCGGCTGCAACGGATGCCGTTCGCGGCGGTCGCTCGGACGGCTGGGCGAGGTGGCGGCAAGGGCCTGGGGCCGGGAGAGGTGCAGCATGGTGGGCATCCTGGAACGTTTCCATTGAGCCTGCGACTTGTGCGTCGCGCAGGTCGTTACGACACTTAACCTTTCACGCGGCAAGGATGATGTAAAGGAGAAAATCGTTCAAAATTTGAACAGTGCCTCGATGCCCAGATGGCGGCACCGCCAACGAGCGCGTGTTTTCGAGCGATCCCAAGCGTCTTCACCTCTGCCGCCGGTTGGCACAGTCTGCCTGCCGGTTTCAAAGGAGGGGTTCCCAAGACCTCACCGCACCCTATTTGGGATAAGTATCGCTCTTCTCTGCCCCGGAATAGTCACACGCAAAAGCGTGTTCGATCCGTAAGCATGCGTCACAAGCGCAGGCTTGGCCATCGGCCTCCGGGGCTGATGGAGTCCGAGAATGCAGGAAAGACAATGGGTAGGACCATGGTGAAGAAACTGGCAGTGATCCTGGTTGGCGGCCTTGTACTGGCGGGCTGCTCGAACCTCAGCCACCGTGAACAGCGTACGCTTTCCGGCGGCGCCATCGGAGCCGCGGGCGGTGCGGCGGTCGGCGCCCTGACGGGCGGCAGCGCGGTTATGGGCGGCGTGATCGGCGGTGCGGCGGGTGCCGCGGTGGGCGCCCTGACTTCGGACAGCGGCAAGCGCCGGTAGAGCACCATTTCAGCACGGGGGATCGGGCCGCCGGACCACCATCCGCGGCCACCCCCCAAAAATGCAAAAAGACCCTGAATGCCAGGGCCTCGGAAAACTTTCAATTCTTGAGATTTTGGAGCGGGTGAAGGGAATCGAACCCTCGTCGTAAGCTTGGGAAGCTTCTGCTCTACCATTGAGCTACACCCGCGCGCCGCATGTTTATAGGCGACGCTTTCGCCGCTTTCAAGCGGTTCGAGCACGCCACAGGCGGGATTCCGAAAGTTCCCGCGGAGCTGCGGCGAAAGCCGAGACCAGGGGCGTGATCAGGCGCGGGAACAAGGCCACGGGTTTGGGCTCCGGCAGCAGGTCCCTGTCCGTGGGCGCGGCACAGTCGTCGTCCGCCATCGGAGCGGTCACCATGCCGGCAGCGCCGGCCAGGGCGCCCGGGACCAGTTCCAGGCCCAGAAAGCGGTCGAGATCCACCGGACCCGGCAGCGCCATGTCCAGCGTCAGGTCCCGGGTGAAGCCGAACCGCGCGTAATAGGGCGCGTCGCCCACCAGGATCACCGCCCGGTGGCCCAGCGCCGCCGCCTTGTTCAGGCTCATCCGGATCAGCTTGCTGCCCAGGCCGCCGCCCTGCAGCCGGTCCGACACGGCGATGGGGCCAAGCAGAAGCGCCGGCACCGTGCCGCCGATGGTCACCGGCCAGTAGCGGATCGTGCCCTCCAGGATTTCGTTGCCCAGCTCGTCATGTTCGATGGCGACGAAGCCGAGTTCCGGGATCGGGGCCACGCCCTCCCGCAGCTTGTAGGCGGTCTTCTTGAAGCGGTCCGGGCCGAAGGACCGGTCGAGCAGGGCTTCGATCGCCGCGTCGTGCCGCGGCTCTTCCAGGGAGATCATCATGTCAAGGGCTTCCCGGCAGAAGGACTTTGGTCGGAGGCGGATCGCGCCGCCGCGCCGGGGGAGCGCCGGATCAGTGCCGGCGGAGACCCGAAGCGTCCGCACGCGACCCAAGGACGGCCGCACCCGCGCGCAGCGCGGCGTGGCGTCGTCGTCGGATGCTGATGTCGTGCGGACGAGACATGGGCAAGGCTCTTTGGCCGTTGCGGGGAACACGCATATATCACCAGTGGACAGGGGGTTCAAGGGATCGTGAAAGGGCAGGAACCCGGCCTGCGCGCATGGCGTCCCGGTGTGTCCCGCATGCATCGCCGCGGCCCCGTCCCCCCGCGGCGATGATCCGGAGGGGGTGTTCACCGCTCCGCCACTGGACAGGCGCTTTGCCCCGCCCCTATTCTCTGTGCCGGGAGTGCCGCCATGTACACGAAAGTCACCCGCGCGATCCGCGTCACCGTCCAGCCCGTCTTCCTCGACGAGCAGTCCGTGCCCGCCGAAAGCCGCTATGTCTGGGCCTATCACGTCCGGATCGAGAACGAAGGCCAGGAAACCGTCCGGCTGCGCACACGCTATTGGCACATCACCGACGCGCTGGGGCGCGTGCAGGAGGTGCGCGGGCCGGGCGTGGTGGGCGAGCAGCCGGTGCTGGAGCCCGGCGGAAGCTTTGAATACACCAGCGGAACGCCGCTGCCCACGCCGTCCGGTATCATGGTCGGTTCCTACCGGTTCGAAACGGGCGGCGGCGAGGCCTTCGACGTGGCGGTCCCCGCCTTCTCGCTGGACAGCCCGCACCAGCCCCGGCAACTGAACTGACGCCGTTGAAAATCCGCCGAAAATCCGCCCGCGCTCTGCAACCAATTGCCGCGGGCCGGGCTTGAAAACCGAATCCGGCGCCTTGACTGTAGGGTGTCCGGTCCCACTTGCGCCATACTCCGATCTGCTGCCCACAGCCCCGCACCACCATTCCGGTGATCCGGGCGCGCTGCGGGCCGTATGTATACCTGACAAGCCGGCTCTGGCATCCGATGCCGCGGCGCCGGCCAGGACGCGACCCCAAGACGTGCCTCCAAGACGTGACCAGGAATCGAAAGGCTTCGCCCCGTGACGGCTCCCAAGACCCCGCACGCCGACAACATTCTCCGCGGCCCCGGCCACCCCGCCGGCACCACGCCGACCGGTGACGCCCGACCGACCCGTGCCGAGGCGGAAGAGGCCGTGCGCACCCTGATCCGCTGGGCCGGCGACGATCCCGCGCGCGAAGGGCTGGTCGGCACGCCGGACCGGGTGGTCCGCTCCTACGAGGAGTTCTTCGCCGGCTACTCCATCGACCCGGAAGACATCCTCAAGCGCACCTTCGAGGAGACCGACGGCTACGACGAGATGGTCGTGCTGCGCGACATCCGGCTGGAGTCCTATTGCGAGCACCACATGGTGCCGATCATCGGCCGGGCGCACGTCGCCTATCTGCCCCGCCACCGGGTCGTCGGCATCTCCAAGCTGGCGCGGCTCGTGGAGGCTTACGCCAAGCGCCTGCAAATCCAGGAGAAGATGACGGCGCAGATCGCCAACACCATCGATCAGGTGCTGCAGCCCGAAGGCGTGGCCGTGGTGATCGAGGCGCAGCACCAATGCATGACCACCCGCGGCGTGCACAAGACCGGAGTCACCATGGTGACCAGCCGCATGCTGGGCGCCTTCCGCAGCGATCCGTCCACCCGGCGGGAGTTCCTGACGATGATCGGGAACCCCGGTTCCCGCGCGGAGTGAGGGCGGGTCCGCGCTATTCCGCGCGGATGCCGTGCTGGCGCAACAGGCTGTAGAGCGTCGGGCGGCTGACCCCCAGCAGGCGCGCCGTCGCCGACAGGTTGCCGCCGGAGCGGGCGAGCGAGTCGAGCAGGGCGCGCCGCTCCGTCTCGTCGCGCAGGACGCGCAGCGTCGGCGGAGCGTCTCCCGTGTTCAACCGGCGCCCTTCCAGTTCCAGGTCGGCGCGCTGGAACGCGCGCTGCACCACCCCGGCCAGTTCCTGCGCGTCGATGGGCTTGCCGCACACGTCGTGGGCGCCGCGGGCCACGGCGCGCACCGCCAGCACCCGCTGGTCCTGCGGGACGAGCGCGATGATCTTGATGGACGGCGCCTCCCCCAGGATCAGCGACAGGGCGTCCAGACCATCGCCGGCACCGTTGGAACCTTGCCCGTCGGGATGCGGGTCGAGCTGCGCCAGATCGACCGACAGGGCCACCACCGGGGGCCGGTGCGCGCGCACCGCCTCCAGGGCGTCCGCCACGCCGCTCGCGACGACGATCCGGCACACCGGCAGGGCGTTCCGCACCCGGTCTTCCAGGGTGGGATCGTCATCGACGACAAGCAGCGTGCGTGGAACCATGATTCTCCAACTCTCCGACCGGGAACGCGGGCCGGCGGTCAGAATCGCGGCAGACGGCCCGTCTGTCCAAGGCGCGTTGGCATGAATCCCAGAGCAATTAGGGCAAAATTGCGTCGTCGAAAGGGGTGCACCGCGGCATGGCCCCTGCCCGTCCACCGCCCTCTCCCCCTCGCTGAGGCGGTCTGCTAAGGTCCCGGCGCGAAAAGGCGATTCCGCGCACGGGGGAGCGAGGTCATCATGGCGGCGAAGGTCACACCGGCGGTGAACGCGGTGAAGGCGGCGGGGATCGCCCACCGTCTGATGGAGTATGAGTACGACCCCTCGGCGGACGCCATCGGCCTGCACGCCGCGTCGGCCATGGGGCTGGACCCGGCGGTCGTCTACAAGACGCTGATCGTCCAGTTGGAGCCCAAGGCCCTGGCCTGCGCCGTGATCCCCGTGGCGGCGAAGCTGGACCTGAAGGCGCTGGCCGCTGCCGCGGGCGCGAAGAAGGCCGATCTGGCCGACCCCACACTGGCGGAGCGGACCACCGGCTACATGGTCGGCGGCATCAGCCCGCTGGGGCAGCGCAAGGCCCTGCCCACCTTCATCGACGCCAGCGCCGAAACGCTGCCGGAGATGGTCGTCAACGGCGGGCGCCGCGGGCTGCAGATCGCCCTGGCCCCCGCGGATCTGGCCCGCGCCACCCGGGGGACCGTCCGGCGGATCGCGGTGGGGTAGGCGCCCCCCTCCCCGCCGCTTCCGCCCGAGGTCAGCCCTTCCGGGCGCCGAACCACACGGTGCCCAGCCCGGCGGCGGCGATCAGCACCCCGCCCAGCAGGACGGCGGGCGACGGGTATTCGCCCCACCACAGGAAGCCGATGGCCGCCGACGCGGCGATCCCCAGATAGTCGATGGGCGCCAGCACCGCCGCGGGCGCCCGGCGGAAGGCTGCGGCGTTCAGCAGGATGGCCGCCCCCGCCGCGAAGCCCAGCAGCAGGAAGGCCGGCAGGTCCGCCGCGTCCGGCATCCGGAAACCCGTCAGCAGCGCCGCCGGGGCGGTCAGCAGGCACCCCGCCAGAACGAAGACCAGCCCGGTGGCCGCCGGCCCGTCGGCCTGGGCCGTCCGCCGGGTGGCCAGGATGCACACCGCGTTCAGGAAGGCCATGGCGAGCGCGGCGAGGCTCCACGGCTCCAGCCGCGTCGGCGGGGCGATCAGGAAGACCCCGGCCATCCCCAGCGCGACGCACAGGACGGAGGCCGCCCCCGCCCGCTCGCCGATGGCCGCGCCGGAGAGCAGCACCACGAACATGGGCGCGGCGTAGGACAGGGCCACCAGATCGGCGAAGGGCAGGTGCTGGGTCGCCGCGTAGAAGATCAGCGCCGCCCCGACCCCGCTCAGCGCCCTCAGCGCGTGGCCGCCGGGCCGGGTGACGGACAGGGCGCGCCGCCCGGCCAGGGCGAAGGCCGCCGGGGCGACCACCGCCAGCGACAGCACGAAGCGCAGGAAAAGCACCTCCGCCGCGCCGTAGCGGGCGCCCAGTTCGCGGGCCAGCGCCCCGGCGGTCAGCACCAGGGCGAGCGACGCCGCCATCAGCGCCGCCGCCCCCGCCACGCCGGTCCCCCGTCCATTGGTCCCCCCTCCGCCGGCCATCAGGCCGGGCGGAACGGTCCGCTCAGCGGGCGGAGCGCTCAAGCGTGGTGCACTCCATCAGGAACTCTTCGCGCAGGTCGCGCGAGTTCAGCATCTCGCCGTGGAAGGAGCTGTTGACCATGCGGCTGTCATGGCCGGCGCGCACGCCGCGGTGGGTCTTGCACATGTGCACGGCGCTGATCCGCACGGCCAGTCCGCGGGGCCGGGTGGCCTCCACGATGAAGTTGCCGATCTGCTTCACCAGCTCCTCCTGGATCTGGAAGCGCGCGGCGAAATGGTCGACGATCCGGTCGTACTTGGACAGGCCCAGGATGTTGCCGCCCTTGGCCGGCAGGATGCCGATGAAGGCCGTGCCGTAGATCGGCATCAGGTGATGCGCGCAGGTGGAGCGCACGGCGATCGGGCCGGTGACGATCAGATGATCGAACTCCTCGGCGTTCTTGAACTCCGTCAACTCCGGCGGCGCGGTGAAGCGGCCCTTCAGAAGCTCGCGCACCAGCATCTTGGCGACGCGGCGCGGCGTGTCGCGGGTGTTGTGGTCGTTGCGGTGGTCGATCCGCAGCACGTCGAGCAATTCTTCGACCTTCCGCGCCGCGGCGTCGATCATGGCCGCCTCGCCCGCAGCGTCCAGCGGCGTGTCGAGCGCCTCGTTCGACCGGCGCGCCTCCATCGCCTCCTGCACGAGGGCGAGAACATTTGCCTGCAACGTCATAAAACCCGATCCCTTCTTTGCTTGCTTATCTCCGGCGGGCCTTAGGCACGGCCTGCCTGATCCTGCCGCGGCGGCACCCCGCCGACCCGTTCCGCCGGGAAATGGAGCGACGCCCGCAGACCGGCCCCCGCCGCGCTTTCCAGCAGCAGACGGCCGCCATGAGCCTCCATCAGGCTTTTCACGATGCTCAGCCCCAGCCCGGAGCCCTGAAAGCGGCGGGTCGCACCCTCCTCCGCCTGATAGAACGGCTGGGCGGCCTTTTCAATCTGCTCCGGCGTCATGCCGATGCCCTGGTCCTGCACGGCGATGACGAAGCCGCCCTGCGGGTCCATCCACGACTGCACCTCGATCGCCGAGGGGGCCGTGCTGAACTTCACCGCGTTGGACAGCAGGTTCAGAAGCATCTGCCGCACCGCCCGCTCGTCGGCCTGAAGCAGCGGCCAGACCGCCTCCGCCGCCGTCCGGATCGTCCGCCCGCGCCCGGCCTGGGTTCCCAGCACCGTGGCGATGGCGGTGCCCACCACCTTGCGCGGGTCCACCGAATCGAAGGTCAGGCTGGCGTGTCCCGATTCCATCTGGGCGACCGTCAGGATGTCGATGACCAGCCCCAGCATATGCCGGGCGCTGCTCAGGATGTAGCCCGCATATTGGGCGTGTTCCCGGCGGGCGCTTTCCCTGGCGTTCACGGGCGCGCCGCCGCCGCCGCCGGGGCGGGTGCCGCCTCGGCCATCGCCGCGGGTATCGCCGCGGGTATCGCCATCGTCCTGGATCAGCTCCGAAAAGCCGATGATCGCGTTCAAGGGGGTGCGCAGTTCGTGGCTCATGGTCGCCAGGAAGCGGGTCTTGGCCTGGCTGGCCTCCTCCGCCTGGGCGATGGCGGTCTGAAGGGCGCCGGCCATGGCTTCCATCCGGTCGTGCGCCCGGCGGATGGCCCGGTTCTGGATCAGCAGCACGGAGATGAACAGCACGCCGCAGACCGCCAGACCGGCCGCCAGCATCGTGAACAGCCCGTGCAGATACAGCAGGTGGTCGTGCCCCTCGTCCACCAGTTCCCCGCCGAACTGGGTGGCGACGGAGGCGAAGGCGTTCAGCTCCCGATCGATGGGCTCCAGCACCGCGAGCGCGGCGAGCGCCTTGTCCGCCGGTGGCAACGGGCCGGCCAGGATGACGCCCACGCGGTCCAGCGCCTCCTCCAACCGGGCCACCGTCCGGCGGTGCTGCGGGTAGCGGTCCATGAAGAGGGACGCCTGCCCCTGCCCCAGCACGCCGATGCGGTTGCGCACGATGTCCAGGCGGAGTTTCACCTCCTCCGCATCGACGTCGGCTCCCGGAAGCGCGCTGGCCAGGATGCGCTGCTCCAGCCGCGTCACCTCTCCCACCGTCTGCCCGGCGGCCCAGGCGAAGTTGTAGGGGGCGGCCCCGCGCAGCGCCTCGCCGTAATTCACCACCAGCAGCGACAGATAGGCGGCGGCCAGCCCGAATCCGCCGGTGAGGATCGCCAGCCAGAGCCCGAGGCGGCGGGTGCGGTCCTTCGACGCCCAGCCCAGCAGGCGGGTCAGCCGCGTGCGTCTTGTCGGCGCGGTCATGCTCGGCGGACTCACGAGGGGGCCTTCACTTCACCTTCACTTCACGGTCAGCCGGGCGACCTGCCAGACCGAGCGTCCGAAATACTTCTGCCGGTTCGCTTCCGGATCATGATCGAAATCATAGACGATGAACAGCGGCCCCTTGTCGCTGACCGGCATGTAGGCCCCGTCGCGCTTCAGCGCCAGGATCACCTTGCGGTTCCGCACGTCGTCCATGGGGATTTCGCCGGTGTAGTCGTTCAGCGCGGTGGCGACCAGCGTTTCGCCGCGCGCTTCCACATGCTGCATCAGCCGGGCGAGCGGCACGCCTTCGAAGGTCACCGGCTCCTTGTACCAGGGGGTGGCGGTGGTGAAGGACACCATGCCGAGCGCCTCCAGCATGGGACGGTCGAAGACCGCCGCACCGTCGCGATTCGTCGCCCCGATCGAACCCGACACGACCAGGATCGGCTTTTCCGTCGGCGCCGGGAGCGTTCCGGCGCTTGCCGCACCGGCAAGTACAAACAACGCCAGGGCGACAAGACGGCAAACAACTCTATCAACCATATCGGCTAACCGTCTGCAATTCGGTCATGCAACCTTCATCATGATTGCTTTCTGCGATCGATCCAACGAAAATTCTGTAAAAAACGACCCTTCAATTTCCACCCGCGGAAAGGTGTATCGAAATTCGTTCATATTTGCCCCGCGAAATGGCCGTCCGATGACGATTTGGCAGCATCGTTTCTGCGGCGCTTTTCACACTTTCCCACGCACGGTTCGATCAACGGAACGCCTATGGATGCCCTGAGTCCGATCTCCCCCGCCCCATTGCCGCCGACCGGTTACATCCTGGGGATCGGAACGAACGTGGAGCCGGAACTGAACGCGGCCCGGATCGCCGCCCATCTGGCCGGTGTCTTCGGCTGCGTCCTGCTCAGCCGTTTCTACCGCACGGCCCCGGTCGGCATGACAAGCCCACACCCCTTCGTCAACTACTGCGCCTTCGTGCCGAGCGGGTTGGAGCCGGCCCGCTGCAAGGAGGTGTGCGTGGCGATCGAACTGGCTCTGGGACGCGACCGCGCGCACCCCGCCTGCAAGACGCGCGACCGGCCCGCCGACATCGACCTGATCGGGCGGGTGGGCCACCCCGCCCCGGCGGACGGCCTGGACGCTCTGTGCCCGGACCTCTATCTGGCCGCCCCCTTCGCGGAGATCGCCGCGCTGCTGACCGGGCGCCCCGTCCCGCCGCCGCAGGGCGACCTGTGCGCCGCCCCCCTTGCGGACTGCCGCAGCGGCGTCGCGCGGTTAGGCGAGACGCCGGCCACCGTCCACCGCGATGACGGCGCCGGTCTGGTAGTGGTTCCCGAGGATGGCGTCCACCGCCATGCCGATGGCCTCCGCTCCGCCTTCCTCGCCGAGCAGCGTCTCTGACAGCACACGCGCCCGCGCTTCGGGGCCGTGCCATTCCTTGAACAGGATCGGCCCCGGCTGCACCACGTTGACCTTCACCTTGGGCGCCAGCCGCTTGGCGAAGGACAGCGCGAGGTTCTGAAGCGCGGCCTTGGTGGCGCAGTAGGCGTCGAAGGCCGGGTTGGGGTTGTCGGCGTAGATGTCGGTGATGTGGACGATGTCCGCCCGCCGCGCCGAACAGGCGTCCAGCAGCGGCGCCAACGCGCGGTTCAGCGCGAAGGGTGCCCGCACATGCACGGTGTGGAAGACGTCCAGTTGCCGCAGCGCGTCCGCCGTGTCCGCCGCCGTCACCTCGAAGGCCGAAGCGTTGTGGATCACCGCCCGCAGGCTCCCCGCCACCGCCCGCACCGCCTCCGCCAGCCGCATCCCGCCGTCCGGATCGGCCAGATCCGCCTGAAGACACACAGCACCGGCGGCGCGCAACCGCTCCACGTCGCCGGTGGCCGTCCGGTAATGGGCGACGACGGGGTGCCCCAGCGCCATCATCCGCTCGGCCAGATGCAGCCCGACGCGGCGACCCGCACCGGTGACGAGAACGGCGTCCTGCAACAGGGGTGTCGTCATTGGAATGGCCCTTCGGCGGACTGAGGAACCGGTCGCGGAAGGGAGAGTGGTGCGCCCGGCGGGATTCGAACCCACGGCCCCAGGATTAGGAATCCTGTGCTCTATCCTGCTGAGCTACGGGCGCGCCGGGCCGCTTATAGCACGCTTTGCCGGGAGGTTCAGCGCCAAATCTGGCGGACGTGCCATCCATCGGCGGGAGAGAGTGGAGTACCGAAAAGGTCACCGCCAGCCACCGCGCGGCGTGCGGAGCGGCGGGCGAATCCGCTGGGCTTGGGGACGCCGCTGCGTATACTGCGCCCATGGCACGCATGCTTTACCTGCGCGACATCGAAGTCGATGTGCACGTCCGCTGCCGGGCCTGCGGGCACGAGGGCGTGCTGCCGCGCGCGGACATGAACCGGCGGTTCGGTCCCAACTATCCGGTCCTGTCCATCGCCCCCCATTACCGCTGCTCGCGCTGCAATTCCCGCGACACGGAAAGCCGCCCGGCGCCCCCGCCCTACGCGCCGTCCATCACGGCCACGGCGGCGGAGGAAGCCCCGTCCTTCGCCGGACCGCTGGCCGCCCTGCAAGGCCTGCTGGACGCCGTGCGGACCCGCGACGAGCCGGAGGAGGAACCGGAAGCGGAGGCCGCACCGGCGCCCATCCCGACGGCTGCCCGGGCCGAAGCCTCCGCGCCGGACCTGGACCTGGAACTGGAACTGGAACGGCTGGTCGCGGACGGCGGTTCGGCGCCCGAGTCGGGCCGCCCTCCGCTGTGGGAGCCGGTTTCGCTCGCCGACCTCGTCGGTCATGACGATGACGAGGAAGGCACCGGGAACCAGGACGCCGGCGAGACGGATTGGGACGACGAGGACTGGGCTCCCCGGAACTGGAATCTCGCGGACCGGGACGAGGACCAGGGCAGCGACGGCGAGCCGGACGAGGACGAGGACGAGGGCACCGCCCCGCTGCCGGCTCCGGTCGCTCGTGAAAGCCGCCCGGTGGAGGAGGACGAACCGGACGACGCCTCCCGCTCCTTCGACCGCACCATCGCGGCCTTGCGCAGCATTCTGGACGGCCGCGGCGACGGCGCCCGCACGGAGGATGCACCGCCGCCGCCCGCTCCGCCCCCTCCTCTGCCGCCGGCCTTCGCGATCGAGGATGCCCGCGACGTTCCGGAAGGCGGCGATCCGGACGATAACGATCCGGACGACGCGGAACCGTCCAACGACGACATTCTGGCCTTCGCCATCCGCGACCCGGACAAGGCCCCGCCGCCTTGGGAGCGCGACCCCGCCCCCACCGGCAGCGAACCGCTGGATCGGACCATCGCAGCCCTGCGCAGCATGGTTCAGAAGGCCGCCGCCGACCGCGACGAGGATGTCGCCGGAAGGTTGGACGACGAAAGGTTGGACGGCGACAGGTTGGACGGCGACAGCGCGGACAACGACGCTCCGGACGAGGAGGAAGGCGAGGACTGGAAAGCCAACGCTGGCGAACCCTCCTGGGGCCGCGACGAAACGGAGGCGGACGAGGCGGAAGCGGACGAGAAGGACGGCGCTCCCGTCATCCGGAAGTCCGCCCAGGAACAGGAGATGGAAGAGGCGTTGCGCGCCCTGCGCGCTCTGGTCGAGGCCGAGGGCGACCTGGATGATCCGCCACCGCCCCGTCCCGCCTGGAAAAGCGACGCACCCGCCCATCCGGACGCGGACCCGCTGCCCGGCTTCAAGCCGCTGGCCCGCCGCGAACCGGAACCGGACGACGACGCCGAACCTTTGGACCTTGTGGAGATGCTTCCGGTGAGCGAACCGGAAAAGCCCAGGCATGGCGGGAGCAAGGGGGCCGAGGCCAAGGAGTCCGGACAGAAGACCGCCAAGGACGACGCGAGCGCGCTTGGCAAGACCCTCGCCGCGCTGCGCAACATGCTGGAGCTGGACGGCAAGCAGGGGCGCTGAGGCCCCGCTTCCCCATCCTTCAGGTTCAGCCGTTTTCCGCCAGGACCGTGCCCGCCAGATAAAGCGACCCGCAGATCAGCACGCGGGCCGGTCCATCGAACCGTCCCTTCAGATCCTGCCTTTTCAGGCTTTCGAGGGCGCCGCCCACGTCTGCCGCCGCCGCGCTGTCGGCGATGCCGCAGGCGCGGGTGGCCGCGGCGGTGTCCTCCGCCGTCAGGGACGCCTCCTCGCCGGGGATGGCGACGGTGCGGGCGGCGGTGACGAAGGGCGCCAGCGGACCCAGGAATTCCCGCGGCTCCTTGCTCGACAACATGCCGTAGACCAGCAGCAGGGGCCGCTCCGGCTCCTCCTGCGCCCAGCGCGCGGCCTGGACGGCCAGCACCTCGCCCGCCGAGTCGTTGTGGCCGCCGTCCAGCCACAGTTCCCAGCCCGCGGGCAGGCCGGCAACCAGAGGACCGCGCGTCAGCCGTTGCAGGCGGGCGGGCCATTCCACGGCGGCGAGGCCGCGGCGCACCGCCGCGTCGTCCACCACGACCGGCAGATGGTCCAGACAGGCCAGCGCCACCCCGGCGTTGACGACCTGGTGCGCCCCGGCCAACCCCGGCAGGGGCAGGTCGATGCGGCGCCGGGCGCTTTCGAAACGGAAACCGCCGTCGGTCGGCGTGGCCGACCAGCCATGGACCGGCGCGCCCGCCATCTCGGCCCGTGCGGCCAGGGTGCGGGCGGCCTCCTCCGAAGGCTGCGGGAAGATCACGGCGGGGACGCCCGGCTTGAAGATGCCGGCCTTCTCGCCCGCGATGGCCTCCAGCGTGTCGCCCAGGAACTGGCGGTGGTCGTAGGAGATGCGCGTGATGGCGGTGACCGCCGGACGGTCCACCACGTTGGTGGCGTCCAGCCGTCCGCCCAGCCCGGTTTCCAGAAGCACCACGTCCGCCGGCTCCCGCGCGAAGGCCAGCAGGGCGGCGACCGTCGTCACCTCGAAGAAGGTGATGGGCGCGCCGCCGTTCGCGGCCTCGCACTCCTCCAGCAGGTCGGCCAGCCGGTCGTCGTCGATCAGCGTGCCGGCCAGCCGGATTCGCTCGTGGAAGCGCACGAGGTGCGGCGAGGTGTAGACATGCACCCGCAGCCCCGCGGCCTCCAGCATCGCCCGCAGGAAGGCGAGCGTGGAGCCTTTGCCGTTGGTGCCCGCCACATGGACCACCGGCGGCAGGCGCCGCTCCGGATGGCCGAGCGCGGCGAGCAGCCGGTGCACGCGGTCCAGCGACAGGTCGATGACCTTGGGGTGCAGGCTCTTCAGCCGGTCGAGAACCGGATCGGCGAGCGACATCGCGGGATCAGGCCGGCTGCTCGGAGCCGGTCCTCTCGGCGCCCGCCTGGGGCGGCGTCTCGTCGGCGGCCTCGGCCTGGCTGCGCGCCTCCTCCGGCTGGGCGGCGGGCACCACGGCAACCGGTTCCGCCACGGTGGCGAGGACCGGCTGCATCAGCAGGGTCAGGACGCGCGACAGGGTCGGGCGCAGGTCGCGGCGATGGACGACCATGTCCACCATGCCGTGCTCCTGCAGATATTCGGAGCGCTGGAAGCCCTCCGGCAGGGTCTCGCGGATCGTGCTCTCGATCACGCGGGCGCCGGCGAAGCCGATCTGCGCGCCCTTCTCGGCGATGTGGATGTCGCCGATCATCGCGAAGGAGGCGGTGACACCGCCGGTCGTCGGGTCGGTCAGCACCACGATGTAGGGCAGGCCCGCTTCCTTGACCATCTCCACGGCGATGGTGGTGCGCGGCATCTGCATCAGCGACAGGATGCCTTCCTGCATGCGCGCCCCGCCCGAGGCCGGGACGACGATCAGCGCCGCCTTCTGGGCGATGGCGGTGCGGGCGGCGGCCAAGATGCCCTCGCCCACCGCGATGCCCATGGAACCGCCCATGAAGCCGAAGTCGAAGGCCGCGACGACCGCCGGCTGCCCGCCGATCAGGCCGGAGCCGACGACGATGGCGTCATGCCGCCCCGTCTTGGTCTGGGCTTCCTTCAGGCGGTCGGTGTAGCGCTTCTGGTCGCGGAACTTCAGCGGATCGACCACCGACTTCGGCAGCTCGACCGGCTGGTAGTCGCCCTCGTCGAACATCGAGGCCAGACGCTTGATCGGGTCCAGCCGCATGTGGAAGCCGCAATGCTGGCAGACGTTGAGGTTCTCCTCCAGATCGCGGTGGAAGAGCATCGCCTCGCAGCTCGGGCACTTGTGCCAGAGGTTGTCGGGAACCTCCTTGCGGGCATAGAGGGCGCGGATCTTGGGGCGGACGTAGTTGGTAAGCCAGTTCATCGAATTCTTCCTGATATCCCGCGCAGCCGGTGCTCTCAGTCGGGCGCTTTCAGACGCGCGCGCCGCGCACGCCGCCGGCCAGTTCCCGGACGAAGCCCAGCACATCCTCGGCCAGACCCGGACGGGCCTTGCCCTCCGCGTCCAGCCCGTCGGCCAGCCGCGTGACGATGGCGGAGCCGACCACCGCCGCGTCGGCGACGCGGGCGATGTCGGCCGCCTGCTCCGGCGTCTTGATGCCGAAACCGACGGCCACCGGCAGGTCGGTGCGGCTCTTCAGACGGTCCACCGCGGCACCGACCGCGGCGTTGTCGGCGCTGGCCGCGCCGGTGATGCCGGCGATCGACACGTAATAGACGAAGCCCGAGGTGTTCTGGAGGACCGTCGGCAGACGCTTCTCGTCGGTGGTCGGCGTCGCCAGACGGATGAAGTTCACCCCGGCCTTCAGCGCCGGGATGCACAGCTCCTCGTCCTCTTCGGGCGGCAGGTCCACGACGATCAGCCCGTCCACCCCGGCCTTGATCGCGTCGGCCAGGAAGCGGTCCACGCCATAGGCGTGAATGGGGTTGTAATAGCCCATCAGGATCACCGGCGTGTCGGCGTCCGTCTCGCGGAAGCCGCGCACGAGGTCCAGCGTCCTGCGGGCCGTCGTCCCGGCGTGGAGAGCGCGCAGGCTGGCCGCCTGGATCGCCGGGCCGTCGGCCATCGGGTCGGAGAAGGGAAGCCCCAACTCGATCAGGTCGGCGCCCGCGGCGGGCAGGCCGTGCAGGACGGCGCGGCAGGTCTCCAGATCCGGGTCGCCCGCGGTGATGAAGGTGACGAGGCCGGCGCGGCCCTTCGCCTTCAGCGCGGCGAAACGCTTCGCGATGCGTCCATTGTCCTTGGCGGCGCTCACAGCTTCACTCCCAGATGCTGGGCGACGGAGAAGATGTCCTTGTCGCCGCGGCCCGACAGGCACAGCACCATCAGGTGGTCCTTGGGCAGTTTCGGGGCGCGCTTGACGATCTCCGCCAGCGCGTGCGCCGATTCCAGCGCGGGGATGATGCCCTCGGTCCGGGCGCAGAGCTGGAAGGCGTCCAGCGTCTCCTGGTCGGTGGCCGAGACATACTCGACGCGCCCGATGTCGTGCAGCCACGAATGCTCCGGCCCGACGCCCGGATAGTCCAGGCCGGCGGAGATCGAGTGGCCCTCCAGGATCTGCCCGTCCTCGTCCTGGAGCAGGTAGGTGCGGTTGCCGTGCAGCACGCCGGGGCGCCCGCCGGTGATCGAGGCGGCGTGGGCCAGCGGCCCCTTCTCGATGCCGTGGCCGGCGGCCTCGACCGCGACCATCTGCACCGACGGGTCGTCGAGGAAGGGGTGGAACAGGCCGATGGCGTTGGAGCCGCCGCCGACGCAGGCGATCAGGCTGTCCGGCAGGCGGCCCTCCAGCTCCTGCATCTGCACGCGGACCTCGTCGCCGATCACCGACTGGAAGTCGCGGACCATGGCGGGGTACGGGTGCGGGCCGGCGGCGGTGCCGATCAGGTAATAGGTGTCGGCGACGTTGGTGACCCAGTCGCGCAGCGCCTCGTTCATCGCGTCCTTCAGCGTCCGCGCGCCGGAGGTCACCGGAACCACCTCCGCCCCCAGCAGCTTCATGCGGAAGACGTTGGGCTGCTGGCGGGCGATGTCGGTCTCGCCCATGTAGATCACGCAGGGCATGTCGAACAGCGCGCAGACCGTGGCGGTCGCCACACCGTGCTGGCCGGCGCCCGTCTCGGCGATGATCCGCTTCTTGCCCATGCGGCGGGCGAGCAGGATCTGGCCGATGCAGTTGTTGATCTTGTGCGCGCCGGTGTGGTTCAGCTCCTCGCGCTTGAAGTAGATCTTCGCGCCGCCGAGCTTTTCCGTCAGGCGTTCAGCGTAGTAGAGCGGGTTCGGGCGGCCCACATACTGCTTGAGATGCTCGCGGATCGCGCCCTCGAAGGCGGGATCGGCCTTGGCCTCCTTGTAGGCTTTCTCCACCTCAAGGATCAGGGGCATCAGCGTCTCGGCGACGAAGCGTCCGCCATAGATGCCGAAATGCCCGCGCTCGTCGGGACCGGAACGGTAGGTGTTGGGTCTGGTCATGGCCTGGGAAACTGCCTGAAGCGGGCCGCGCGGCGCCCGGAAGGCGCCACCATAGCGGCGGATCGCCCGGATTTGAAGCGTTCGCCGAACATTGCCGGTAGATGGGATGCGGATAGGGACGGACAAGGGGCGGGAAGCGTCCGGCTCACCGAGAGAACAGTGTGGGGGCGCAGGCCGGACAGTCGCAGAACAGCTCACGGTTCTTGAAGTGGTGCAATCCGTGGCAGACACCACCCTCGCGGTCAAAGGCATCGGAAATCACATCGAAGAATTCGCTGTCGCCCTTCTCGAACCGGCGCCACAACGCATAGGACACGAGATCGGCATACTGGATGACCCGTGTGGCTTGCGAATCGACGAAGAACGGAACGTCGGCGATGTTCCGCGTCACGCCCCAGCGGTGGCCGGTGTTGCGGAATTCGGTCGCCAGCGATTGAAGCCGTGTTTCGCGTGTCGATTTGTCGAGAACGATCAGTCCTTTTTGGCTGTCGCCATTGCGATGGCGCCGCATCAAATATCGGTCGAAGCGATTGCACAGTTGCTCGAACGCGTATTCGACCGGGTCTTCCGGAGACCGCTGCGCTTTGTCCACCACCACGCCGAAGAGGCACCAGTCCCCTTTCAGCGCACGAGCCGACGCCAGTCCATGGCGGATGACCGTCCGTCGCCGTTCCCGTTCCACGCCGCGCCACCAATGGCGCCCGGCAAGGATTTCATTGCCATGCAGTTCGAGCGCATTCGGCTGCGGATGGCCGGTGTCGGTCGCCACCCGCTCGATCTCACGGTTCAACCAATGGATCTGCCGCTCGAAAATGCAGATTCCCGCGAGAATGAAGTGCTGCTCGTTCGGATTGTTAACGGAGCCGGCATCGTCGAGGTATAAAAGGTACACGGAAAAATCCATGAAAAAGGCGGCCGGGCGGGGACCATGCCCCGGCGGACTGCCACGCAGCCCTCCCAACCGCTTCATTAGGAAGTGGCGCATCCGACAGGCCAGTCAAGCCAAAAAATGCCGATGTGAGATTTTGCCTCATCCCCCCAGCGGCGGAGCGTAATGCAGGCCGCCGTTCATCCACAGCCCGTTCAGGCCGCGGTCGATGCCCAGCGGGGAGGAGGCGCCCAAATGGCGGTCGAAGATCTCGCCGTAGTTCCCGACCTGCGTGACCACGCGGAAGGCCCAGCCGTCGTCCAGCCCCAGCCCCCAGCCGACGCCGGGGGACGAGCCCAGAAGGCGGCGCACCTCCGGGTCCGGCGCCTCCTCCTTCAGACGCGCGGCGTTGGCGGCGGTGACGCCCTTCTCCTCCGCCAGGACGGTGCACAGGAACACCCAGCGCACGATGTCGAACCAGCGCCGCTCGTCCAGGCGCACCATCGGCCCCAGCGGCTCCTTCGAGATCGTCTCGGGCAGGATGACGTAGTCGTCGCGGTTGGGGGCCTTCAGCAGGCGCTGGGCGTACAGCCCGATGCGGTCGCTGGTGTACAGGTCGCAATGGTGGTTGAAGAAGGCGGACAGCGCCCCCTCGGTCGAGCGCACCCGCTTCAGCCGGAAGCGCAGGCCGGTGCGGGCCATCCAATCCTCCAGGTTGCGCAGGGTGGTGGTCTGCTCGATCACGCAGACCGAGACGCCGGCGGGCAGGTCGGACAGGCGGGCCAGGCCCTGGGTGCGGTGCGCGATGAAGCCCTGGCCGTCGAACAGATAGACCACCGGGAAATCGACCCCGAAGGTGGCGTCGCGCTGGAGGGTCCAGGTGGTCCCCTCCATCACCACGTCCACCTCGCCGTTGCGCAGGATGGCGAAGCGGTTTTCCGAGTTGGTCTCCACGAACTCCACACGGTCGGCGTCGCCCGTGACGGCGGCGGCCAGCGCCCGGCACATGTCCACGAAGAAGCCGCGCCAGTTCCCGCTGTCGTCCACCGTCGCCAGCCCCACCCCGCTGGATGAGACGCCGCAGCGCAGCAGCCCGCGGTCGCGCACGTCCTCCAGCGTTTCGGCCCGCGGGCCGCCGGACGGCGACAGCAGAAGGGCCGCCAGAAGCGCGGCGCCCGCCGCCGCCCGCGCGAAAGACCGGACCAAGCCCATCGCCCACTCCCCTTTTGCTCCCCGCCAGCTTCGGCCCGGCAACCGGCGGGGGTCAAGCCCGCCACGGCGCTCCCGCGGCCGATCGCCCCACGGGGGTGCGAATTGCGCCGGGCCGATTGCCCGTGCTATCTCAATCGCACGACGAAGAAATGGGGCACGGGCATGCGGCTTCCCCGCCTGGGCGTAGCGTTCCGCATCCTGGCGGGTCTGACCGTGATCGCCGGCCTGACCGCCGCCACCGGGGTGGTGGCCGTCTCTCTCTTCGCCCACTTCCAGCAGGGGTTCGAGCAGATCGCCACGGCCAAGGTGCCGGGTCTGGTCAACGCCTCGCAGCTCGCCCAGCAGAGCGGCACGCTGGCCGCCAACGCCCCGGCCCTGGTCGCGGTGCAGAGCCAGTCGATGCGCGAATCGGTGATGGCCCGGCTGGGCGACCAGATCGCGCTGCTGGAAGACCTGATGAACCAGTTGCGCGAGCGCGGCACCGATCTGGCCGACGTGGCCGAGCTTCAGCGCCGCAAGAACGAGCTGATCGCCAACCTGATGACGCTGAACACCCAGGTGGAACGGCAGCTTGCCGCGACGGCGGAGACGGGCGGGCTGGTCAACCGCCTGATGCAGCTTGCCGAACGCATCCGCGAGGCCGAGGACTCGCTGCGGGAGAAGGCGCCCGTCCCCCGGACCGCCGGGGAATGGGAGGAGGCCCAGGGCACCGAGCGGCGGGTCGGCCTGTGGACGGCGGAGGCCCGGCACGCCATCGTCCTGATGCTGGCCGCCTCCCGCGCCGACCACGAGACGCGGGTGGACCGGCTGCGGGAGGACTACCGCGCCGCGATGGACCGCGCGGCGGAGGCGGTGGCCGCCCTGCCCCCCGGCCCCGCCTTCGACATGGAGCCGCTGTACCGGGAGCTTGAGGCGCTGGGGCTGGGGGAACACAACCTGTTCAACAGCCGCCTGACGGAAATCGGGCTGGCCCGCGCCATCAAGGGCTCCATCGCCCGCAATCAGAACGTCTCCGATCGGCTGGTCGGCGCCGTGTCCGACCATTTCCTCGCCATCGAACGGGACATCGCCGCCCGCTCCGACGAGTTCGAACGGGTGATTCACGACGGCAAGAACGCCATCCTGGCCATGGCCGTGGTCTCCATCCTGGGGGCCATCGGCATCTTCCTGTACATCCACAGCAACGTGGTGCGGCGTCTGCGCGGGCTTCAGACGGCCATGACCGCCTCGGCCGCGGGGCGGTCCGTCGCCATCCCCACCCACGGCCAGGACGAGATCGCCGACATGGCGCGCGCCCTGCACTATTTCGTCGCCACCATCCGCTCGCGCGAGCACGACCTGTCGGACAGCGAGCGCCGCCTGCGCGCGATCCTGGAGCAGAGCCCGGTCGGCGTGTCCATCGGGCGGCCCGACGGTTCCGTGGCCTTCGCCAACGCCCGCGCGGCGGAGCTGGCCGGGCTTCCGCTGGACGCCTTCGTCGGCAGCCGCCACGCGCTGGCCCTGCCCGGCGCAACGGTGCGGGGGCGCGCCTCCCCGCCGGGGGCCGGGCGCGAGGCCGCCGGGCTGGTCGCCCGCGACGTCGAGGTGGCGGTGGAACGGCCCGACGGCAGCCGCGTCTGGGCGCTCCAGACCCTTCAGCGCACGGAGTTCGAAGGGGAGCCGGCGGTGCTGGCCTGGAGTTACGACATCACCGGCCGCAAGCGCGCCGAGGAGGACCTGCGCCACGCCAAGGAGCAGGCGGAGGTCGCCGCCCGGTCCAAGTCGGAATTCCTGGCGACCATGAGCCACGAGATCCGCACCCCGATGAACGGCGTGCTGGGCATGCTGGAGCTGGTCGCCCTGACTCCGCTGAACCCGGAGCAGACCGAGATCGTCACCACCGTGCGCGACAGCGCGACGGCGCTTCTGCGGATCATCGACGACATCCTGGACCTGTCCAAGATCGAGGCCGGCAAGCTCGACCTGGACGAGATGGACCTCGACCCGCGGGAGCTGGTGGAGGGCGTGGCCGAGCTGCTGGCCCCGCAGGCCCACCAGAAGGCGCTGCTGCTGGTCTGCGACGTCGACCGCGACGTGCCGGCGGCGGTGCGCGGCGATCCCGGACGGCTGCGCCAGATCCTGTTCAATCTGGCGGGCAACGCCATCAAGTTCACCGACGCGGGGCGGGTCGTGCTGCGCACCCGGTTGGAACCGTCCGCCGCCGATCCGCAGCGGCTGCGGCTGCGCTTTTCGGTGGAGGACACCGGCATCGGCATCAGCACGGCCGGTCAGGCCCGCCTGTTCCAGCCCTTCAGCCAGGCCGACAGCTCCACCACCCGGCGCTTCGGCGGCACCGGGCTGGGGCTGGCCATCTGCGCCCGTCTGGTGGAGATGATGGGCGGGCGGATCGGGGTGAATTCCGCGCCGGGCTGCGGCTCCACCTTCTGGTTCACGGTGGATCTAGCGCCGGGGGACCCGCAATCCGCCCCGCGCGACGACACCGACCTGAGCGGCCTGTCCATCATCGTGGCGGAGCCGGACCCCGTGCAGCGCACCGTCCTCATCCGCGCGCTGGAGGACAAGCGGGCCGCCGTCGCCGACGCCACCACGGCGGAGGAGGCGGTGGAACTGCTGACCCTGGCCGACGCCGACCTGCTGGTCCTGTCGGACGGGCTGCTGGAGCATCACCCGGAGGACGCCCCCGGAGCCTCCAACCCGCGGCTGTCCGCCGCGGCGGTGCTGGCCCGCGTCGTCGCCGCCGGGGTCCGCCCGCCCGCCACCCTGCATCTGGTGGACGGGCGGGAGCAGGCCATCGAATGCCCTCCCGCCCCCGATGGCCACCCTCATGACCATCCTCTCGGCCATCTCCATGACCATCTGAGCCGTCCGATCCGCCGCGACGCCCTGTTCCGCCGGCTGGCCGCCCTGGCCGGACGGGCCGTGCAGCCGCTTCCCGCCGCGGAGGACGGCCCGCCCGCCCCCGACGCGCTTGCGGACGCGCCGCCGAGCCCGCCGCCGAGCCCGATGATCCTGGTGGCGGAGGATCACCCGACGAACCAGCAGGTGATCCTCCGCCAGCTCCGCCAGCTCGGCTTCGAGGCCGACATGACCGGCGACGGGCTGGAGGCGCTGACCGCCTGGAGGGGGCGGCCCTACCGCCTGCTCATCACCGACTGCCACATGCCGCGCATGGACGGTTACGAGCTGTCGCGCCAGATCCGCAGCGCCGAGTCGGGAGCGGACCTTTCCCCCAGTTTAGATAGCCCGAGCCCGGATGGACCCGATCCGGATGGCCACCCGCGCCCGCGCACCACCATCATCGCCATGACCGCCAATGCCCTGGCGGGCGAGATGGAGCGCTGCACCGCCGCGGGCATGGACGATTACATCGCCAAACCGGTGACCCTGAAGCAGCTCGCCGCCGTTCTGAACCGGGCGCTGGGCGAGGGCAGCGCCGCCACCCCCGACGAGCCGCCCGCGGCGGAGGCCGCCGGAGCGGCGGACCGGGTGCTGGACCTCGACCATGTCCGGACCACCTTCGGCGCGCTCGACGGGTTGGCGCTGGACATGCTCGACTTCTTCCTGGAGACCACCCGCCCGCTGCCGGAGCAGGCCGCCGCCGCCCTGGAGCGGGGCGACCTGGACGCCGTCCGCGGCGCCGCCCATACACTGGCCGGGGCGGCCCGCACGGCGGGCGCCGACGGGCTGGGCCGCGCCGCCTCCGCCCTGGAACTCGCCGCCCACCGGGGCGACCCGGACAGGGCTGAGCAGGCCTTGGCCGCGGTGCGCGCCGCCTTTCCCACGGTGGAGGCGGCGATCCGCGCCCTGCGGATCGGAGAGAACGCATAGCCGGCAGAGGGTCTCCCGGCTCCGGACCGATCCGGATCGCGGAGGCCGCCCACCACCCCCGAAAGTGGCACCACCTCCGGCCCGCCTTGCTCCGCCGGGAGGCGTGGACTAGTCTCACCCGCGTGAGCGCCCTGACCCGATCATACGCCCTTGCCACGCTTGGGCTGGCTGTGGGAGTCGGCCTGATGGCCGAACCCTCCGGCTCGCCCGCCATGCTGGGCTTCGCCGGCATCCTCGGCGCCGCCGGATTCGGCGGGCTGTTCTGGACCGGCAAGGAACGCCGCCGCACCGACCGGCTGGCGGCGGAGGTCGCGCGGCTGGAAGCGC
This sequence comes from Roseomonas genomospecies 6, assembly GCF_008365375.1. GTDB lineage: Bacteria > Pseudomonadota > Alphaproteobacteria > Azospirillales > Azospirillaceae > Azospirillum. The sequence continues at coordinate 70,509 of NZ_QOKW01000027.1, forward strand.
TGCTGGCCGCGGCCCCCCACCCCTGGTGCGCCTGGGACGCGAGCGGCACCGTCAGCGCGGCGCCGGGCTGCGCCGGGCTGCTGGGCGCGGCACCGGGCCGGAACCTCGCGGACGCCTTCGCCGACGCCGACGCCCCGCGGGTGGCCGAAGCGTTGCGCCGCCTGCACGGCGAGGGCGAAGCCTTTCGAATCGAGGCCGCGACCCGCGGCGGGCGGCGCCTGCTGCTGAGCGGTCGCCGCGCAGGCGGCGCAAGCAACGGAACGCAACCCGCGGGCCACCAGGACGTCGTCTGGCTGGAGGACGTCACCGACCGCTGCACGGAACTCGATGGCCTGACCCGCGGGCGGCGGGACGCCGAGTCGGCTCTGGCCGAACTGCGCGCGGCGGTGGACGCCCTGCCGCTGCCGGTGTGGCTGCGCGGCGCCGGGCTGGAGCTGTCCTGGTGCAACCGCGCCTACGCCCGCGCCGTGGATTCCGAACCCGCCGCCGTGCCGGAGAGTGGCCGGGAGCTGACCGCCGGCGACGCCGGACGCGCCCTGGCCGAGCGGGCGCGGAACAGCGGGGTCGCCCAGTCGGAACGGGCCTCCACCGTCATCGGCACGGAGCGGCGCCTTCTGGAAGTGACTGAGGCCCCCCTGCCCGCCCCGGACGGCAACGGCACGCTGGTCGTCGGTTACGCGCTGGATCTCACGGCGGTGGAGGAGCTGCGGGGCGAGCTGAACCGTCATCTCGCCGCCCATGCGGAAGTTCTGGAACGGTTGGGCGCGGCCATCGCCATCTTCGGCGCCGACACGCGGCTGACCTTCTTCAACCAGGCCTACGCCCGGCTGTGGGACCTGGAGGAAGCTTGGCTGCGCAGCCAACCCACCCACGGCGAGATCCTGGAGGAGCTGCGCACCCGCCGCCGCCTGCCCGAATACGCCGACTACCAGAGCTACAAGCGGGAGCGGCTGAGCCGTTACACCCGCATGCTGGAGCCGGTCGAGGAGCTGATGCACCTGCCGGACGGCACGACGCTGCGCAGCCTCGCCGCCCCGCACCCGCTGGGTGGGCTGATGCAGATCCTGGAGGACGTGACCAACACGCTGGCCCTCGAATCCTCCTACAACACGCTGATCGCCGTGCAGCAGGAGACGCTGGACAATCTGGCGGAGGGCATCGCGGTGTTCGGCGGCGACGGGCGGCTGAAACTGTCGAACCCGGCCTTCGCCCGCATCTGGGACCTGCACGACGACGACCTTTTGGGCGAGCCGCACATCTCCGGCCTGTTCGAGCATATGCGGCCCTTCCTTGAGAATGGCGGCGACTGGGACAGCCTGAAGGACGAGATGATCGGCGCCACGCTGGAACGCGCCGTGCGCTCGGGCCGGCTGGAGCGGGCGGACGGGTCGGTCGTGGAGTTCTCCACCCTGCCGCTGCCCGACGGGGCGGTGCTGAACAGCTATCTGGACGTGACCGACAGCGCCCGGCTGGAGCAGGCGCTGCGCGCCTCCAACGCCGCGCTGGAGGCCGCCGACCAGTTGAAGAGCGAGTTCATCGCCAACGTCTCCCACCATCTGCGCAACCCGCTGAACGGCATCATCGGCTTCGCCGAGGTGCTGGCGAACCAGTATTTCGGGGAGCTGAACCCGCGCCAGATCGAGTATGTGAAGGGCGTTCTGAACGCGGGCGAACGGCTGTTGGAGCTGATCGACGACGTGGTGGACATGACCAGCCTGGGGGCCGGGGTGACCACGCTGGACCGCGCGACCGTGGACGTGCCCGACCTGCTGGAGACGGTGGCCGAGCTGACCCGCGAATGGGCGCGGCGCGAGGGGCTGCGTCTCGACCTCACCGCCCCGTCCTCGCTGGGCGAGGTGGAGGGCGACGCCCGGCGGCTGAAGCAGGCGCTGTTCACCCTGGTCGTCGGCGCCATCCGCCACCCCCCGGCAAACCGGCGCATCCTGCTGTCCGGCGAGCGGACCGCCGGTGCCCTGGTGCTGACCGTGGGCAGCGGGGCGGGGCCGGACGAGTCGGCCATGCCCTCGCGCTACGACCGCAACGATCCGCGCGGCGCGGCGGCGCTGGGCCTGTCGCTGGTCCGCAACGTCATGGAACTGCACGGCGGCCGGCTGGAGGTCGAGGAATGGATGGGCGGCGGCACCCGCTTCCGCTGCATCCTGCCGGTTCCGCCCGCCGCCTGACCCTTTCCGCCCGGCTCAGCCCTGGCCGCGCTTCACGTCCCGAAAGGGTTCGGCCCGAAAGGGTTCGGCGTCCCGTCCGTGGGGCGAGGTGACGGTTTCCGTGACCGGGGCCGGGCGGTCGGCGGTGATGAGCCGCGCGCCCCGCTGGTGGGTGGCCCAACGCCACAGCCATTGCATGGTGACCAGAATGCGCTTCTGGAAGTTCACCAGCAGATAGACGTGGATGACGGCCCACAGCACCCAGGCGAACCATCCCTTCAGCTTGCGCGTTCCGAAATCGAAGACGGCGGCGCTGCGCCCGACGATGGCCGTGTTGCCGCGGTTGCGGAAACGGAAGGGCTCCAGCGGCTGGCCGCGCAGCAGGTTGGCCTCCAGCCCGCCGCCCAGATGCTCCCCCTGCTGCTTGGCGACCTGCGCCAGACCGGGCAGCGGCTTCCCGTCGTCGCCGGCCAGCGCCGCCGTGTCGCCCAGCGCGTAGACGTCCGGAACGCCCGGCACCGCCATGTCGGCGCCGACCGGGATGCGCCCGCTGCGGTCCGTCTCCACCCCCAGCCAGGACCCGGCGGGCGACGCCTTGACCCCGGCGCCCCAGACGATGGCCCCCGCCGGGATGAAGCGCCCGCCGACCGTGGCCCCGTCCGGCGTGATGCTCTCCACCGCCTGCCCGGTCAGCACGACGACGCCCAGCTCCTCAAGCTTGCGGCGGGCGTAATGGCCGAGATCCTCCGGGAAGGTGGACAGGATGCGCGGCCCGGCCTCCACCAGCAGCACGCGGGCGGTCCGCGGGTCGATGCGGCGGAAGTCGCGGGCCAGCGCGAAGCGGGCCAGTTCCGCCACCGCCCCGGCCATCTCCACCCCCGTGGGGCCGCCGCCGACCACGATGGTGGTCATCAGCGCCTTCTGCCGGGCCGGGTCCCCGCACATCTCCGCCTGTTCGAAATTCATCAGCAGGCGCGCGCGTATCCGGCGGGCGTTCTCGATGGTCTTCAGGCCGGGGGCGATCTCCGCCCAATCGTCGTGCCCGAAATAGCTGTAGGAGGAGCCGGTCGCCAGCACCAGCCGGTCGTAGGGGACAAAGCTCCCATCGGCCAGTTTCACCCGCTTGGCCGCGCGGTCGATGCCGGTCACCTCGCCCATCACCACGTCGATGTTGGGGTGGCGGCTGAGGATGCGGCGGATCGGCTCGGCGATGTCGGCGGGCGACAGGGCGGCGGTCGCCACCTGATAGAGCAGCGGCACGAACAGGTGATAGTTGTTCCGGTCGATGACGGTGACGCGGATGTTCGTCCCGCCCAACGCCTCCGCGCAGGCCAGCCCGCCGAACCCCGCGCCGACGATCACGACATGGGGGCGGCTGTCCACGGGTGCTGGGGTGCGGTCGATCTGCGGCACGGCGGCGGTCTCCGGTCAAGAGGGGCCTGTACGGATAACCGCCGGTCGGAAGTGATGTTGCGGTGCATTCCGGAAGCCCCCATCCTTGACAGTATCGGTATTGGTATCACATCATATCGGCATGGCGAAAATCGACGACATCCTCCGGCGCATGCGGACCGTTCCGCACGACGTGCCGTTCGATGACCTCGCCAAGCTGTGCGAGCATTGTTTCGGCGAACCGCGCCAACAGGGGACGAGCCATCGGGTGTACCGAATGCCGTGGCCGGGCGATCCCCGCGTGAACATCCAGCGTGGGAAGGACGGCAAGGCGAAAGCCTATCAGGTCAAGCAGGTGCTTCAGGCCATCCAGAAGCTGGAAACTGAAAAGCAGAAGACGTCCGGACGGGATGACGACCATGCCGAATAGCCACTACAGTTACCGGGTCACCTGGTCGCCCGAGGATCGGGAGTATGTCGCCACTTGCGCCGAATTCCCCAGCCTGTCCTGGCTGGAGGGGGACGAGGTCGAGGCGATTCGCGGCATTCGCGCCCTGGTGACCGAAACCATCGAAGATATGCGGGCCAACGGCGAAGTCGTGCCGCCGCCCCTCGCCGACCGCGATTACTCCGGCAAATTCGTGGTCCGCACGACACCCGATCTGCACCGCCGCCTGAGCATCGAGGCCGCGGAGGCGAGGGTCAGCCTGAACCGCTATGTGAACTCGAAGCTGGCCGCCCCCTGACGTCACCGCGGCAGGGTCACCGTCACCCTCAGGCCGCCTTCCGGGCGGTTGGACAGCGCGATGTCGCCGCCATGGCCGCGGATGACCGTGCGGGCGGTGGCCAGCCCCAGCCCCACCCCGCCGGTGTCGCGGGAGCGCGAGCGCTCCAGCCGGTAGAAGGGGGCGAAGACCTTCTCGAACTCCGCCTCCGGGATGCCGGGGCCGTCGTCGTCGATCTCCACCCGCCAATCCCCATCGCCGGGCCGCAGCCGCACGGTGAAGCCGCCGCCGTAGGCGACGGCGTTGTCCATAAGGTTGGCGAAGGCCCGGCGCAGGGCCACCGGGCGCCCGTCCACGGTGACATGCGCCGGCCCTTCGTAGGCGGCCTCGTGCCCACCGTCCACACGGTCATCGCACAGGCTCTGCAGCAGGTCGGCGAGGTCGAGCGGGCCGCGCGGCTCGTGCTTCGCGTCGTCGCGGGCGAAGGCCAGCGTGGCGTTGATCATCGCCGCCATCTCGTCCAGGTCGGCCAGCATCTTGCGCTGCATCTCCGGGTCCTCGACCAGCTCGGCGCGCAGGCGCAGGCGGGTCAGAGGCGTGCGCAGGTCGTGGCTCATCGCCGCCAGCATCTGGGTGCGGTCGGCGACGAAGCGGGCCAGACGCGCCTGCATCCGGTTGAAGGCGCGGGTGGCGGCGCGCAGCTCCGTCGGGCCGGCTTCGGGCAGGGGCGGAGCCTCGCCGTCCACGCCCAGCCGCTCCGCCGCATCGGCGAAGCGCGCGATGGGGGCGGTCATGCGGCGCGCGGTCCAGACCGACACCAGCGCCACCGCCGCGACGATGCCGGCCATCCACAGGACGAAGCGCAGCAGCCGGAACGGCCCCTCCAGCGGGTCGCCGCCGATGAAGGTCAGCCAGGACCCGTCCTTCAGCCCCACAGACAGCCGGACGTCGGTGCCCCAGCGGTGCTCCTCCACCGGGAAGGGGCCGGGCATCGGCCGCTCGCGCCGGACCTCCACCACCACGGGGCGGTGGGGATCGTCCAGTTCCCCGCGGATGGCGCGGCGCAGCCGGTCGAAGGGAAAGCCCTCGCGCTGGTTGGCGAAGCGGGGCGTCTCGTGCTTCCACTCCACACGCAGCACGGGGTCGTCGATCGCCTTCACCAGCCGCCGCCGCTCGTCCGGCGGGGTGCTCTCCACGAGTTGGACGATGGCCGTCACGCGCTGGACCAGGACGCGCATGCTGTGGGCCGGCGGCCCCTCGTGACGGTCGGTCAGATAGACCAGCGCGCTGATCGCCTGGGTCAGCAGAAGCGCCAGCACAACGGTCAGCACCAGCCGGGAGGCGATGCTGTCCGGCAGCCAGCGCCGGGCCACCAGCAGGCGGCTCTTGCGGGCGGTGTCCATCCGATCAGCCCCCCGTCACCGCCGGGGTGAACAGATAGCCGCCGCCGCGCACCGTCTTGATCATCGTGGGGTCCGCCGGGTCGGGCTCGATCTTGCGGCGCAGGCGGCTGACCTGCACGTCGATGGAGCGGTCGAAGGGCACCGCCGAGCGTCCGCGCGCCAGATCGAGAAGCTGGTCGCGGGTCAGCACCCGCTGCGGATGCTCCACGAAGGCGACCAGCAGGTCGTATTCCCCGGCGGACAACTGCACCAGCACCCCGTCGGGCGAGCGCAGCTCCCGCTTGGCGAGGTCGAGCGTCCAGCCCTCGAAGCCCAGCGTCTTGCCCGTGGCGCCGCCGGCCACCGGCGGGCCGGAGGCGCGGCGCAGCACGGCCTTCACGCGGGCCAGAAGCTCCCGCGGGCTGAAGGGCTTCGCCAGATAGTCGTCGGCCCCCATCTCCAGCCCGACGATGCGGTCGGTCTCCTCGCCCATCGCGGTCAGCATGATGACCGGCGTCTGCGCCGTCTCCGGGGTGGCGCGCAGGCGGCGGCACAGGCTCAGCCCGTCCTCCCCCGGCATCATCAGGTCGAGCACGATCAGGTCCACGCGCGCCGTGTCCAGCGTGCGCATCATCTCCACCCCGTCCTTGGCCCCGGTCACGCGGAAGCCGTGCCGCGTCAGGAACTGCGACAGGAGGGTGCGGATTTCGCGGTCGTCGTCGACCACCAGCAGGTGAGGTGTGCGGTCCATGGAACGCATGATCCGACGCATGGGCGCCGCGGTGAAGAAGAAATGTGTAACGCCACGTTACGGGAAGGCCGGCTGTTACACAGCGTTACCAAATGACGGAAGACCGGACATCAACCGGATACGTCGACGGCCCATGATCGGAGACATCGGGAAGGCACGAACCCTTTCGAAAACAAGGAGCATCCCCATGAAACGCGTCGTCATGACCACCGCCGCGCTGGTTCTCGGCCTCGGCCTCGCCGTGCCGGTCTTCGCCCAGCAGCAGCCGGGTCCCGGCGCCGGCCCTGGCCCCGGTGCGGACGGCGGTCGGTATTTCTCCCGCATGTGCGAGGACCAGGACGCCCGTCTGGCCGGCATGCTGGCCTACGCCGAGAAGAAGCTGAACATCACCGACCAGCAGCGCGCCGCCTGGACCAAGTTCGCCGACACCGCGAAGGCGAGCCAGAAGCACACCCAGGACCTGTGCACCAAGTACAAGGACCAGCCGATGCCCGCCGCCGCCCCGGCCCGGCTGGAGCGGATGGAGGCCATGATGTCGGCCCGCCTCGCCCAGCTTCAGGAGGTGCGCCCGGCGCTGACCGACCTCTACGCCCAGCTCACCCCCGACCAGCAGAAGCAGGCCGACCAATTCATGAACCGCGCCGGACGCGGAATGGGCGGCATGGGCTACGGCATGGGCGGCCACGGCATGCGCCACAACGGCCACGGCCCGATGCACGGCGACGGCCATGGCCCGGGTCCGGGTCCGATGCAGGGCCAAGGCCCCCGCGGCGGCTGATCTCACGCCTCCCGTCATACGCTGACGGAGCGGGCCGCCGGTATCCCCGGCGGCCCGTTTCCGTTTCGAACCGGCTTACTCGGCGCCCGGAACGCCCTTGGAGGTCGAGTATTCGAAGTGCAGCGCCTCGCCCGGATGGACCAGCGGGTGGATGGCGTGGGCCGCCTGCGCCGCCTCGGAGAAGCCGCAGAGGATCAGCTTCAGCTTGCCGGGATAGGTCGCGATGTCGCCGATGGCGTAGACGCCGGGGGCGCTGGTGGCGCAGCCGGGCAGGCTGACGCCGATGTGGCTGCGCTCCAGGTTCAGGCCCCACTCGGCGATCGGCCCCAGATTCATCGACAGGCCGAAGAAGGCCAGCAGCGCGTCGGCGGGCAGGTCCTTCTCCTCGCCGTCCAGCGTGGCGACGCGCACGGCGGACAACTGCCCGTTCCCGCCCACCAGCCCGGAGAGCTGATAGGGAACCACCATCTCCACCTTGCCCTCGCGGACCAGCGCGTCCATGCGGGCGACGCTTTCCGGGGCGGCGCGGAACTTGGGCCGGCGGTGGACGACATAGACCTTCGCCGCCACGTCGGCCAGCGACAGCGTCCAGTCCACGGCGGAATCGCCGCCGCCGGCGATCACCACGCGCTTCCCGGCGAAGTCCTGCTTGCGGCGGACCATGTAGAAGACCGACGTGCCTTCATACTGCTCCAGCCCGTCCAGCGGCGGGCGGTTGGGGCCGAAGGCGCCGCTGCCGGCGGCGATGATCACCGCCCGGGTGTCGATGCGCGTGCCGGTGCTGGTCTCCACCAGCCAGCGCCCTTCCTCCGTGCGGGTCAGCTTCTCGACCTGCTGGCCCAGGTGATAGGTCGGGTTGAAGGGGGCGGCCTGCTCCGCCAGCCGGTCGATCAGGGCGGCGGCCTCGATGGCCGGATGGGCCGGGATGTCGTAGATCGGCTTTTCCGGGTACAGCGCCGTGCACTGCCCGCCCACCATGTCGAGAGCGTCCACCACATGGCATCGCATCTTCAGCATGCCACATTCGAAAACGGCGAAGAGCCCGACGGGGCCGGCGCCGACGATGACGACGTCGGTGCGATGGACGGTGTGCGACATGGGAGGCGCTGCCTTGTGCAGAACATGAGGACGATGGAGCCTTCAATTGTCCGGTTTCGCGGCCACGGTCAACCCCGCCATGCGCCCTGGGCAGGTGCGGCCAGCGCAAAATGGGCGCGCTCCCGCCGATTTCCTTCTGGGCGTGCGGTGACGGTGGAGTAGAATTTGCCGGATTCCCCGTGCCGGAGCGGCCTTCGATGAAGGATTGGCGATGAAGGATTGGCGATGAAGGAACTGCGCTGCCTCGTGTTCACCGACCAGGAGGTGGTGAAGGCCGTGCTGGACCGCCGCCGCCGGATGCGGGAGCCGCTGCCCAACGGCACGGTCGGCAAGGTCACCTATCGCCCCGGCCAGCCCGGCGGCAACGGGGTGGAGACGCTGATCCAGGTGACCGGCGACGAGGGCGACGACCGGACCATGACCCTGCACGAGGCCGAGGTGGCGGCGGCGCTGGTCGCCTACTGCATGGGGCGCAAGATTCCCCTGCCGGTCGAATCCGACAAGCTGCTGTACCTCATCAACGGCGCCCTGACGCTGATGATCACCATGAACTTCAAGAAGCCCCCGCGTCTGGTGGAGGAGCGGACGGAGACGGCGGAGCCCGCCCCCGTGCCGGTCCCGCGCAAGGCCACTTCCCACCGTTGATGTGCCCACACCGACCGACATGACACAGACCGAATCCACCCCCGACGCGCGCGTCGTGGCGCTGCCCGGCGAGGCGGCGACCGCCGCGCTGGCCCGCCGTCTGGCCGCGGCGCTGGCGCCCGGCGACCTCGTGGCCCTGCGCGGCGACCTGGGCGCCGGCAAGTCCGCCCTGTGCCGCGCCCTGATCCGCGCCGTGACGGAGGAGGACGCGGAGGTGCCGTCCCCCACCTTCACGCTGGTGCAGACCTACGACACCGACATCGGCCCGGTCTGGCATTTCGACCTCTACCGTCTGTCCGGCCCCGACGAGGTGACGGAACTCGGTTGGGACGAAGCCCGCGCCGAGGCCGTTCTGCTGGTGGAATGGCCGGACCGGCTGGGTCCGCTGTTGCCCGCCGACCGTCTCGACATCGAGATGAGCTTTGCCGGACCGGCCGAGCGCCGCGCCACCCTGACCGGCCACGGCGTCTGGGGGTCGCGGCTGGACACCCTCGACCTCTCCGGACTGGACCAGCCGTGACCGACCGCGCGCAGCAGATCGCCGCCTTCCTCGCCCGGCATGGGCTGGAGGAGGCCAAACGGGAACCGCTGGCCGGCGACGCCTCGGCGCGCCGTTACGAGCGCGTAACGACGCCGGACGGCAATACCGTGATCCTGGTGGACACCCCCGCCCCGGCGGAGGATCTCGTGCCCTTCATCGCCATCGGCGCGACCCTGGACCGGCTGGGCTTCTCCGTTCCCGCCATCCGGGCGGCGGAGGTGGAGTCGGGGCTCGCCCTTCAGGAGGATTTCGGCGACAACACCTTGACCCGCCTGCTGAACGCGGGCGAGGACCCGCGCCCGCTCTATGAGCTGGCGACGGACGTGCTGATCGAGCTGCACCGCCGCTTTCCGGTGGAAGAGGCGGCCTGCCTGAACCTGCCGCTCTACGACGCGGCCCTGTTCACGCAGCAGGTGGCGCTGTTCGCCGATGTCTACATGCCCGCGGTGACGGGGAAGCCCTTGTCGGACAAGGCCCGTTCCGACTTCGAAGCGGCCTGGGGCGCGGTGGTGCCGGGGGCCTGCGCCGGGCCGCAGTCGCTGCTTCTGCGCGACTACCATGTGGACAACGTGATGCGGCTTCCCCGTCCCGGTTTGCGGGCGGCGGGGCTGATCGATTACCAGAGCGCCGGGCTCGGCCCCGTCGCCTACGATCTGGTGTCGCTGCTGGAGGACGCGCGCCGCGACCTGCCCGCCGGGCTGGAGGGCGTGCTGCTGGACCGCTACCGGGCGGCTTTCCCGGATCGGGATTGGGACGCCTTCCGCCGCTCCTACGCGGTGTTGGGCGCGATCCGGCACACCCGCATCGTCGCGATCTTCGTGCGGCTGGCGTTGCAGCGCCGCCGCGGCTATCTCCTTCACCTGCCGCGCGTCTGGCGGCTTCTGGAAGGCCAGCTCGCCAAGCCCGAACTGGCTCCGGTCGCCGACTGGTTTGCCCGTCATCTTCCGCCGGGCACCCGCGCGGAGCTTGTCGTTCCGGAGCCGGATTGATTATGTCGCCTGTCTCGAAGAAGACCCGCACCAAGAAGACGCCCGCCGCCGCCACCGCACCCCGGAAAGCCATGGTGATGGCCGCCGGGCTGGGCCTGCGGATGCGCCCCCTGACGCTGGAGCGCCCGAAGCCCCTGATCCCGGTGATGGGAAAGCCGATGCTCGACCACGCGCTGGACCGGCTGGAGGAGGCCGGCGTGACCGCCGCCGTGGTCAACAGCCATTACAAGGGCGAGATGATCGCCGCGCATCTGGCGGGGCGGACCGCCCCGGCCATCACCCTGTCGCCGGAGGACACGCTGCTGGAGACCGGCGGCGGCGTGAAGAAGGCCCTGCCGCTTCTGGGCGCCGACCCGGTCTATGTGGTCAACGCCGACATCCTGTGGCTGGACGGCCCCTCCCCCACCCTGGCGCGGCTGGCCCGCCACTGGAATCCGGACGAGATGGACGCGCTTCTGCTGCTGATGGCGACCACCAAGGCGGTGGGTTACGAGGGGCGCGGCGACTACCACATGGACCCGCTTGGCCGGCTGACCCGGCGCGGCGAGATGGAGATCGCCCCCTTCGTCTATGCCGGCGTCCAGATCGTGAAGCCGGAGCTGTTCGCGGAAGGCACACCCGACGGCGCCTTTTCCACCAACCGGATCTGGGACCGCGCTCAGGAGGCCGGACGCCTCTTCGGTCTCGCCCATGACGGGCTGTGGTTCCACATCGGCACCCCCGACGCGCTCGCCGAAACGGAGGACATGCTGTCGATGAGCGACGTGTCGGTGGTCACCACCTGACAAGGTTCCGTGGGGGGTTTTCACCACGAAGACACGAAGGCACAAAGATTCCACGAAGGGGCATCAATCCGTGGCCGAAGCGGTCGCGGATTTGAGCCTGTCTTTGTGAAAATCTTTGTGTTCTTTGTGCCTTTGTGGTGTCGTTTCCCAAAGACCGCACCACCGGGACGACGATGACGAGCAGCGCGGAGCCGAAGGTTTACTCGATTCCCAACGGCGTGTCCTTCGTGGACCAGCTTGCGGCGGGAATCCTGGACCGCGTGGGAAACGACCCGCTGGCGCTGGCCGGGGTGACCGTCCTGCTGCCCACGCGCCGCTCCTGCCGCTCGCTGCGCGAGGCCTTCCTGCGCCGCTCCGGCGGGCAGCCGATGCTGCTGCCGCGCATGAGCCCGCTCGGCGAACTGGACGCCGCCTCCCTCAGCCTGACCACGGCGGAGGAGCTGCCCGGCGTCCCGCTGGAGCTGCCGGACCCGATCAGCGGGCTGAAGCGCCAGATGCTTCTGGCCCGGCTGATCCTTCAGGCGACCGGCGTGTCGGCCACCACCGCGCAGGCGGTGCGGCTGGGCGCCGACCTGGGGCGGCTGATCGACGCGGTGTGGACGGAGAACGTCGCCTTCGACCGGCTGGCCTCGCTGGTGCCGGAGGATTACGCCCAGCACTGGCAGGTGACGCTGGAGTTCCTGAAGATCGTCACGGAACACTGGCCCGCCATCCTCGGCGCCAGCGAACTGACCGACCCGGCCCAGCGTCGGAACCTCGTGCTGGAGACCCAGGCGAAGCTCTGGCGGGCGGAGCCGCCGCAGGGGCTGGTCATCGCCGCCGGCTCCACCGGCTCCATCCCCGCCTCCGCCGACCTGCTGGCGGTGGTCGCCGCCCTGCCGCAAGGCGCCGTCGTCCTTCCGGGCCTCGACCTGGAGGCCGACGAGGCCAGTTGGGACGCCATCCGCGCCGACGAATCGCACCCGCAACACGGCCTTGCCCACCTGCTCGACCGGCTGTCGGTCACCCGCGCCGCCGTCCGCCGCTGGAACGACGCGGAGGAGCCGCGCGCGGCCCGCGCCCGCCTGCTCGCCGAGGCCATGCGCCCCGCCGCCACCACGGAAAGCTGGCGGGAGCTGGAGGGGCTGGACGCAACGGCCCTGGACGGCCTGACCCGAATCGACGCCCCGACCGCGGAGGAGGAGGCGTCGGTCATCGCCCTTCTGCTGCGCCACGCGCTGGAAACGCCGGACAAGACGGCGGCGCTGGTCTCCCCCGACCGCAACCTCGCGCGCCGGGTCGCCATGGCGCTGACGCGCTGGGGCATCGCGGTGAACGACTCGGCGGGCCAGCCGCTGGTCCACACCGCGGTCGGCACCTACCTGCGCCTGACCGCCGAGTTGGCCGCCAGCCGCGCCCACCCGCTGGCCCTTCTGGCGCTCGCCAAGCATCCGTTGGCCGCCGGCGGGCACGACCCGGCGGAGTTCCGCCGCGCCGCCCGTGCGCTGGAGCGCACCGTCCTGCGCGGCCCCCGCCCGGCGGAGGGCTTCGCCGGGCTGATCGCCGCGCTGAAGGCCGCCGACCGGTTCGAGCGCGACGACCAGCAGGGCTTCCTGCTCGGCTGGCTGGAGGATGTGGAGAGGCTCGCCAAGCCCTTCATGGAGGCGCTGTTCGGAGAGGCCCCGCTCGGCGACCTCGTGCGGGCGCACGTCGCCTTCGCGGAGGCGCTGGCCTCGCGCACCGACGCGCCGGGGTCGGAATTTCTCTGGCGGCAGGACGACGGCGAGGAGGCCGCGACCTTCGTCCATGAGCTGTTGGAGGCGGCGGACGGCTTCCCCGCCGTGCCCGGCAAGGACTATCCGGCGCTGCTCGACGCGCTGATGGCGATGCGCCCGGTGCGCCCGCGCTTCGGCCTGCACCCGCGCCTCTACATCCTTGGGCCCATGGAAGCCCGTCTTCAGCATTTCGACCTGCTGATCCTGGGCGGGCTGAACGAGGGGACTTGGCCGCCCGACCCCGGCGCCGATCCCTGGATGTCGCGCCCGATGCGCCGCGATTTCGGCCTGCCCAGCCCGGAACGCATGGTCGGCTTGTCCGCCCATGACTTCACCCACGCCTGCGGCGCGGAAGAGGTGGTGCTGACCCGCGCGGAGCGGGTGGACGGCACGCCGACCGTCCCGTCGCGCTGGCTGCTGCGGCTGGAGACGGTGCTGCGCGCGCTGAACCTGGACGGGCGGATCGAACTGGCCGGGGAACCCTGGCTGGCCTGGGCGCGCGGGCTGGACGAGCCGGACGCCGTGCGCCCCGTCGCCCCGCCGGAGCCGCGCCCGCCCGTCGCCGCCCGCCCGCGCAAGCTGTCGGTCACCAAGATCGAGAAGTGGATGCGCGACCCCTACGCCGTCTACGCCGAGCATGTGCTGCGGCTGCGCAAGCTCGACCCCATCGCCGCCGACCCCGGCGCCGCCGACCGCGGCCAGTTCATCCATGCGGCGCTCGACGCCTTCGTGAAGGAATACCCCGGCCCGCTTCCCGACGACGCGCTGCACCGGCTGCTGGCGATGGGGCGCGAGTCCTTCGGTCCGCTGCTGCACAGCCATCCCGACGTCTGGGCCTTCTGGTGGCCGCGCTTCGAGCGCATCGCGGAATGGTTCGTCGGGCTGGAGCGTGACCGCCGCCGCACCGTGAAGCCGCTCGCCACCGAGGTGTCGGGCGAATTGACGCTGAGCGGCCCAGCCGGTCCCTTCCTGCTGACCGCCAAGGCCGACCGCATCGATTCGGGCGGCGAGGGGCTGATCCTGATCGACTACAAGACCGGCACCCCGCCCTCCACCCGCGAGATCGAGCTTGGCTTCGCCCCGCAATTGCCGCTGGAGGCCGCCATGGCCGTGGCCGGCGGCTTCGCCGGGGTCGCGGCCAACCGGGTGGCGGAGCTGGCCTTCTGGCGCCTGTCCGGCGGCGACCCGCCGGGCGAGGAGAAGGCGGTGAAGGGCGACCCGGCGACGCTCGCCGCCGAGGCCCGCGCCGGTCTGGAGGAGCTGATCCGCCATTTCGACGACCCCGCCACCCCCTACCGCTCCTGCCCCCGCCCCGCCATGGCTCCCCGCTACACCGACTACGCCCACCTCGCGCGGGTGCAGGAATGGTCGGCGGGTGGCGATGGGGGTGAGGGGTGATGGACCTGCGTTCCTGCCCCCTCCCTAACCCTCCCCCGCTTTCGCAGGGGAGGGAATCAAGGCCCTCCCCTGCGCAGCTCTCGCGCAAACCAAAGGTTTGCGCTGACGCGACAGGCGGACCTTCGGTCCGCCGAGAGCGGGGGAGGGAGGGGACCCATGCGCAGCATGGGGAGGGTGGGGGCAACGCCTCACACATGACGACCCGCCCATGACCGTCCTCGACTTCCCCGTCCGCGAATTGCCGCTGGACCCCAACGTCGCGCAGCGCAACGCCTCCGACCCGCTGTCGTCGGTGTGGGTGGGCGCGTCCGCCGGGTCCGGCAAGACGAAGGTGCTGACCGACCGCGTGCTGCGGCTGATGCTCTCCGGCACCGCGCCCGCGCGCATTCTCTGCCTGACCTTCACCAAGGCGGCGGCGGCGGAGATGTCCATCCGCATCAACCGGACGCTGGGCATCTGGGCCACCCTGCCCGACGGCGCGCTGGAGGACCGGCTTTACGACCTGTGCGGCGAGCGCCCGAGCGCGGAGACCCGCACCATCGCCCGGCGGCTGTTCGCCCAGGTGGTGGATTGTCCGGGCGGCATGAAGATCCAGACGATCCATGCCTTCTGCCAATCGCTGCTGCGCCGCTTCCCGCTGGAGGCCGGACTCGCCCCGCATTTCGAGGTGATGGACGAGCGCACCGCCGCCGGCCTGCTGACCGAGGCGCGGGACGAGGTTCTGCACGCCGGGCGCGCCGACCCTGACAGCCAACTCGGCAAGGCGATGGCCCGGCTGACCGCCGACCTGAACGCGGAGGAGTTCGCCGACATCCTGGCCGAACTCGCCAGCGAGCGCGGGCGAATCCAGCGCCTGTTCGAGCGGTTCAAGGGGTTGGACGGCGCTGTGGAGGCGGTTCACGACGCGCTGGGCGTGCCACCCGGCATCACCGAGGCCGCCATCCTGCGCGAGGCCTGCGCCGACGACGCCTTCGACGTGCCGGGCCTGCGCGACGCCTGCCGGGCGCTCTCCACCGGCAGCAAGACGGACGAGGAGCGCGGGGTCGGCATCCAGGGCTGGCTGGACGCCGCGGAGAACCGCGTCCGCGCCTTCCAGATCTACGTGCGCCATTTCCTGACGGCAGAGGGCGGCGCGCGCAAGACCCTCATCACCAAGAAGCCGGCCACATCCTTCCCCGCCGCGCTGACAGCGCTGGAGCGCGAGGCGGAGCGGCTCGTTTCGCTGATGAAACGGGTGAAGTCGGCGGGGGTCGCCGCCTCCACCACCGCCCTGTTGACGCTGGCCGAGGCGCTTCTGCACGCCTATGACGCGAAGAAGAAGGCCAAGGCGCTGCTCGACTACGACGACCTGATCCTATCGGCCAACGCCCTGCTGCGCGGCAAGGACGGCGTGCCCGCCGTGCCGTGGGTGCTGTTCAAGCTGGACGGCGGGCTGGACCACATCCTGATCGACGAGGCGCAGGACACCAACCCCGAACAGTGGCAGGTCGTCTCCTCCATCGCCGAGGAGTTCTTTGCAGGGTTGAGCGCCCGCAACGGCGGGGAGGTGACGCGCACCGTCTTCGCCGTGGGCGACGAGAAGCAGTCGATCTTCAGCTTCCAGCGCGCCGATCCCGCCGAATTCGCCCGCATGCGCCGCCATTTCCAGACCCGCGCCAAGGCCGCGGAGCGCGACTGGCACGCGGTGGAGCTGGACATCTCCTTCCGCTCCACCGCCACTGTGCTGCAAACCGTGGACGCGGTGTTCCGGCTGGACGGCGCCAAGGATGGTGTCGCTTCCGAAACGAGCCCGGTGATCCGACACCGCGCCTTCCGCCGCGGCCATGCCGGTCTGGTCGAGCTGTGGCCCCCGGTGAAGCCGGCGGAGGCCGCGGACCCGCCCGCCTGGGCGCCCCCGGTGGAGCGCGAGGCCGCCGATTCGCCCTCGGCGCGGCTGGCCGCGGTCATCGCCGACACCATCCGCGACTGGACGCAGCGCGGCGAGTCGCTCGAGTCGCGGGGCCGTCCGATCCAGCCGGGCGACGTGATGGTGCTGGTCCGCCGCCGCACCGCCTTCGTGACGGAGCTGGTCCGCGCGCTGAAGGACCGCGCCGTTCCGGTGGCCGGCGTGGACCGCATGGTGCTGACCGAGCAGTTGGCGGTCATGGACCTGATGGCGCTGTGCGAATTCCTGCTGCTGCCGGAAGACGACCTGACGCTGGCCACCGTCCTCAAGGGGCCGCTGATCGGGCTGACGGAGGAGCAGCTTTTCGACCTCGCCCACGGACGGCGCGGCACGCTGTGGCGCGCGCTGGTGGCGAAGGCGGAGGACGACCCGGCCTTCCGCCCGGCCCGCCGCTATCTGGGCGCGCAGTTGGCCCGCACCGACTTCCTGGCGCCCTATGAACTCTTCGCCGGACTGCTGGCCGCCCCCTGCCCGGCGGACGAGGACGGGTCGGGCCGCCGCGCCATCCTGAAGCGGCTCGGCCCCGACGCGCAGGACCCGCTGGACGAGTTCCTGGCCGTATGCCTGGCCTTCGAGAAGACCGAACCGCCCTCCCTCCAGAACTTCCTGGCCTGGCTGGCGGCCAGCGAGGCGGAGATCAAGCGCGAGTTGGAGCAGGGCGGCGGACGCGTACGCATCATGACGGTGCACGGCTCCAAGGGGCTCCAGGCGCCCATCGTCTTCCTGCCCGACACGCTGGGCACGCCGACCCAGAGCCCACCGATCCTCTGGCCGGACGAGGGCTGCGCCGTTCCGCTCTTCGCCGCCCGCCGCTCGCAGGAGGACGCGCTGTGCGCCGAGGCGCGCGCCCGCGCCAACCGCCGCCGCGACCAGGAGTACAGGCGCCTGCTGTACGTCGCCCTCACCCGTGCGGAGGACCGGCTGTACGTCTGTGGCTACCAGGGAAAGAAGGAGCCGTCGGACGCCTGCTGGTACAAGCTGGTGGAGGCCGCGATGGGGAAAATCGGCGTGCCGCACCCCTTCGACTTCTCCACCCTCTGCCCGGATGGCTGGAGCGGCGAGGGCTGGCGGCTGGCCGACCCGCAGACCGCCGTTCCCAAGCCGGATGGCGCCGAGGCGGGCCGCGTGCTGACGGCGCAGGCCGCCCCCCCCTGGGTGACCGCCCGCGCGCCGGAGGAACCGGAACCGTCACGCCCCCTCACCCCCTCCCGGCCCGATGGGGACGAGCCGGCGATGCGCTCCCCGCTAGGCGAGGACGACGGGGCGCGCTTCAAGCGCGGCCTGCTGATCCACCGGCTGATGCAGACCCTGCCCGACCTGCCGCCCGACGCGCGGGAGGCCGCCGCCCGCCGCTACCTCGCCCGCCCGGCGCACGACCTGACGGCGGAGCGCCAGGATGAAATCGCATCCGAAACGATGCGCGTCCTGACCGACCCGCGCTTCGCCCGGCTGTTCGGCCCCAACTCCCGCGCGGAGGTGGAGGTGGTCGGTCTGGTCACCGGGCGCGCCCTGTCGGGCCGGGTGGACCGTCTGGTGATCGAGGACGACGCGGTGTGGATCGTCGATTACAAGACCAACCGCCCGCCGCCGGTCCGGGTGGAGGACGTGCCACCGGTCTATGTCCGCCAGATGGCCGCCTACCGCGCGGCGCTGAGCGCCATCTACCCGGACAAGCGGGTCCGCTGCGTCCTGCTATGGACCGACACCCCGGCCTTGATGGAGTTGCCGGAGTGAGGCGCGCGCGATAGTCCGTCACCGGAACTTTTCATCCCCCGCCGCGTTGCACGAAACGGCGGAATGGGTTGACGAGACCGCATTCGCGCCCCGGCTTGACCGGTGAGGGGGGACGGTCCTACATTTTGCCAAATTCCACCGAGAGGGATGGGTCCGCCGCCGGTGGAAAATCGGCGCGGCGGTGCCCCTGAACCCAGGCATAGAGGTCACATGAGCGATCCCATCAAGGTCACCGACGACAGCTTCGAGCAGGACGTGCTGAAGGCCGAAGGTCCGGTCCTGGTCGATTTCTGGGCGGAGTGGTGCGGCCCCTGCAAGCTGATTGCTCCCGCGCTCGACGACCTCGCCAAGGAGTATGGCGGCAAGGTCACCGTCGCCAAGCTGAACATCGACGACAACCCCGGCACCCCGACCAAGTACGGCGTGCGCGGCATCCCGACGCTGATGCTGTTCAAGAACGGCAACGTCGCCGCCACCAAGATCGGCGCCCTGCCGAAGACCGCCCTGTTCTCGTGGGTCGACGAGGCTCTCTGAGCCGCGCTCCCCGGACGATCGAAAAGCCCCGCCCCTCCGGCGGGGCTTTTTGTTTGCGCGGCCCCGCGGCCTGTCGGAGAGTGAAGGGCCATGGCCTACCGTCTGCCGCCCCTCAACACCCTGCGCCTGTTCGAGGCCGCCGGCCGCCACCAGAGCTTCAAGGCGGCGGCGGAAGAACTGCATTTGACCCCCAGCGCGGTCAGCCACGCCATCCAGACGCTGGAGGAGTGGCTGGGGGTGGAGCTGTTCCTGCGCGGCAACCGCAGCCTGTCGCTGACCCCCGCCGGCCAGGCCTACCTGCCCCGCGTGCGCGACGCGCTGCAAGCGCTGGCGCTGGCGACGGAAAGCGTGCCGGGCCGCGCGCCCAGCGGGCGGCTGTCGGTCAGCGCCGCCCCGACCTTCGCCCTGCGCTGGCTGATCCCCCGCCTGCCCGCCTTCCGGGAGCGTCACCCGACCATCACGGTGGAGCTGGACACCGTCCACCGCGTCGTGGAGTTCCCCCGCGACGGCATCGACGCCGGCATCCGGCTGGGCCGCGGCGGCTGGCCCGGTCTGGCGGCGCTGAAGCTGCTGGAGGAGGATCTCGTCCCGGTGGCCGCCCCCGCCCTGGCCGCGCGCATCGCCTCCCCCGCCGACCTCGCCGCCTTCCCGCTGCTGAACGTGGCCGGCGTGTCGGAGGACTGGACCGCCTGGGCGGAGGCCGCGGGACTTCCCCCGTCCGCGCTGGGCGACGGGCTGAAGCGCGGGTTGCGGCTGGACGCCATCCACATGGCGGTGGACGCCGCCGTGCGCGGGCTGGGCGTCATGATCGGGCGGCGCCCGACCGTCGATCCGGAGCTGGCGTCCGGCCAACTGGTCGAGGTGATGGGGCCGCGCCTGCGCGCGAAGACCGCGTGGTGGCTGGTCACCGCCCGCGACAGCCTGCGCCGCCCGGAGATCGCCGCCTTCCGCGCCTGGATGAGGACCGAATTCACCCAGAGCCGGTGACGCGGTTGCGGTGATCCGGTTCGGGTGAATTCCGTTCATCCGGACATGAGAAGCGCCCGTTTGCCGGGATGGTGGAATCGGCTTGATGCTGGTGGTCCATCGACTCCGCCGGAGGCCACCATGACGCTGCACGCCCTCCCCCGCATCGCCCCGTCACCGACCCGCCGCTTCCGCGCGCTGCTCGGCTGGATCGCCCGCATCCGCGAGCAGAGCCGCCAGCGCGGGTCGTGTCCCATCGCGTGGTGTAGGAGCTGTGGGTAACCGGCCCGCCGAAGCGTCCCCTCACAGCTGGCGTAGGCGGGCCGGTTATCCACAGCGGACGGTCATCGAGGTTCTTCGGTAGAGTCTGG
>NZ_QOKW01000028.1 GCF_008365375.1 Roseomonas genomospecies 6
CCGGGCGGCTGACACCGGCCCGGCGCGCCACCTCCTGCACCGCCAGACGCTCGGCCGAGAGCATGATGATGTTCACCCGCTGGACATGCTTATGCGGGCGGTTGCGGTCGCCGAGGATCGCGGCCAACCGCGCGCGATCCTCTGCTCCAACGATGACGCTGACGGTCTGGGCCATGCCGACAGAATCGCATACCAGCAGCCCGCTGTGAATCCTATGTCTGCGTCAGTGCACTAGTGGGTCACTTGACCTGCTGATCGCCATTGCTGGAGGACGGTCGGACGCGGCCGGAGCAATGGCCGGCGGGTGCAAGCGCCGGAACCGCCCAGAGCATGCTGGCGTTGGCGACGACGGTGGCGGCGATCGGACCGTCGCCCGCCCCAAACGAAGGGCGTCGGCGCCGCGTTCCAGCCCTGCGCGGCGGCTTCGAGCGCGGCGATGATCGCCTCCGGTGTCGTCGGGTGTTGCCCGGCCAGCCCCCGTCGCTTGAGAATGCGCTGCACGCTCTCGGTCATGTTCAGCCAGGAACCACCCAGCGGCGTGTACAGCGGCATCGCGCTGCGGGCGCTGCTGGTGCCGCCGACGGCGCTGTTCTTCAGCCTGTTCGGCCTGATCTGGCACGGCACCAAGATCGGGTACTTCGTGCTCTGGCTAAAGACCGGCAATGCCCGCTTGCGCCGCCACGTCGGCATCTCCCTGGCTGCGGTGACGGCCCTGTGTCTGTGCGCGTTCCTGGCGGACAACCGCATCACGCGGTTGCCGATCTATCCGACGCTGCTCGCCGGTGTGAAGGAAGGCGCCCCTTGTGTCGGCTGGGCGGAAGCGAAGGCGCTCGATTGGGTGGTGCGGTCCCAGGGCGTCGTCTGGCCTGTGACGGAATGGGTCCGCCGTACCCTGTTCTTCGGCATTACCTTCGGCTACCACCCGGAACGCCGCAATCAAGGGTCGTGATTGTATGATATATTTCACTGTTTGAGGCGTCATTATGCAACGTCTGCAGGGCGAATCCTCAGCGCGAATTGATTTCTGCCAAAGAATGTTAAGGCTATTACTCCGACACCCGGAATCAGGCTGAGAACTTTCCATGAAGACACAGAGATTCAAGATTGAATGGAAATTCAATACCGTGAACCGAAACAATTCGGCAGCCCGTATTGCAGTTTTGTAATATGGTTCGCTTCATTATTTCTTGCCCTGTGTTCGCAATTCTGTAAAGTATTGTTGGCTTTTTCCATTGAGGCGTCGATTACAATGGTGTATGTTGATACCCGCATTGTGGACGTCAAGGACCCTGCAAGCGAAACGCCGGATCTTAACCCGATCCCTTCTCTGTTTGTCAAAAAAGGTTCAAGGAGTAAACGAATATGAGTGTTCAAGATCAAACCTTGCCGACGGGTTTAACTGAGTCAGAGAAGAGCCTCAAAACCATTGCGATGGTCGTTTATGGGCTTTATGCTCTTTCGTGCCTTGTTGGTTTTACGGGCATTATTGGTGTCATCATCGCGCATATCAAAAAGAGTGACGCAGCCGGTACCGTACTCGAGAGTCATTTCTCCAATCAGATCAGGACTTTCTGGATCGGATTCGCTCTTGCTTTTGTGGGTGTGCTGACTGCCATTTTTGTGATAGGTTATTTTATCATCATCGGAGCCGGGATTTGGGTCCTGTACCGTACGGTGAAGGGCTTCCTGCGCCTTAATGACAACAAGGCATATTCCTGACCGCCCGCTCTCTAAACGGGCGCGACGATTAAGAGGGCCTACTCAAACCCTTGTGAGTGTGGGGAGCGCGACTCGCGCTTCCCACCTCTCGGGGCAGGTCCACGTCGTTGGTTTCTGACGTTCTGGCGCCGGTCCCCTTTTCTGCCGCCTCGCTCTCCACGCGTATCTGCTTCCGTAATGGGCCGTCGGGTGTCAAGCCCCCGAATGAATCACGTCGCCGGCTTCATGCTTCCGTCCGTGGTCGGCACGTAGCCGCCACACCATGCGATCAGAAAGGAACCCGAGAGCCGATCTCACAGAGCGTGATCCTTGCCCCAAAGGGTGCGTTCAACAGCAGATACCCGGGACTTTGTTGCAGCGAGGTGAATTCGGCCGCAGCCCCCCTCCCCGGCCTTTTGATTACGCGACGCGGACGGAGTCCGGGCGTCCGAGGTCGAGCATGTGGTTCAGGACCCGGATCGCGATGGCGATCTCGGTGTTCCGCCGATCCTCGGTCCGGAACCGCAGGGCATCGCCGATGACGCGTTTCCAGCGGCTGAAAAACGCCTCGACCCGCGCGCGGACGCTGTACCGGGACGATTTCTGCCAGGCCATGCGCCCGTGCTCGGCAATGTGCTGGAGGTGCCGGTCACGCTGCGTCGGGTTGGTCGCGGCATTCGCGCTCGGCACCGCCATGGAGCGGGGCGGTACGACCACGGCGGCGTCCGGCGTGTGCGCCGCCACGGCTTCGGTCACGCCGGTCTGGTCATAGGCACCATCGGCCACGAACGCGGCGAGGGGCTCCTCGATCTGAGCCAGCAGCGGGCCAACCTGCGAGGCGTCATCGACATCGTGATCGGTCACGATCGCCGCCAGAATCCGCCCGGTGGCGGCGTCGAGCCCGACGTGCAGCTTCTTCCAGGCGCGGCGACGCTGGGTTCCGTGCTTTGCGACCAGCCACTCGCCCGACCTGCACAGCTTCACGCCCGTGCTGCCGACCAACAGCTCCACGGCGCCGACCGAGAAGGCCGGCACGACCGGCAACCGCACGACCTTGGCCCGCCGGCTGAGGGTCGAATGATCCGGGATGGCCAGCTCCATACCGAGCAGCTGGACAATGGAGCCGACCAGCCCTTCGGTTTGGCGCAGCGGCAGCCGGAAGACAGCCCGCAAGGTCAGGGCCGCCGTGATCGCCAGGTCCGAGTAGGTTTGCTGGCCGCCCGGCGTGGTCCGCGTTTCCGCCCGCCAGCGCTCGACGGCCTCCGGCGTGAACCAGACCGTCAGGCTGCCGCGCGCCCGAAGCCCGGCGTCATACTCCGCCCAGTTGCGAATCCGATGCCGCTGCTTCGGGATGCGATGGCTACGCGACGCGTTGGTTTTGAACGGCATGGGGCGGAACAGCGCGCGGAAGGAGGCGGAATGTCCCTTCCTACGCCCTCATCCCCAGTTCGGCAACGGGCAGCCTCGATGCAACAAGGTCTCAACGTGAAGAAGGGGAGCAGCGTGGTGAAAGTGCCTGGACGTGCCGTCGTGGCTCTGTCTGCATCACTTCTCTTGGCCGTGACAAACCAAAGCAAAGCGGCGTCGTCGATCACGGATGCCATGTGGAGCGACGGGCAGGGGAGCAGGCAGGGGAGCACGCTCACGTTCAAAAAAGATCATGTGATCGAGCGTATTGGCGACAAAGATTATCGGAGAGATCGAAAGACCTGCAGGGAAGGCCAAGCGGAGGCGTTCGAGCTGAAATACAGCGTTATGGATGTGAACCAGATCCGGCAGTGGGTACAATACGCTGGCGGAGACCCTCGGTCTTTGTCTCGGTGGCCCGCTGGGCGCTATGAGGTGGCCAAACTCTCCTGTTATGAGACCCTGACCTTGTACGTGCGCAGTGGAACGGATTTGCTTGCCCTTTCGGGAGGAGAAGGAGAGTTGAGCATCAGTCGCTATCGCCCGTCAGTCACTCAGCCGGTGGCGTCTCGCCCAATTCCGCCCGAACGGTTGAAAGGACGCTGGACGGTAGCAGGCATTATGTCCTTCCCAAAGGCGCCAACGTGGGTCAGGTCTGAGACGGTTGCCTTGCAGCTGATTGGAACCGTGATAACCCTTGACATCGACGACGGAGGGAATTGGGTTAACGCATGGATCGACAAAAGTGGGACGCGACTGCAGAAGGAAAAGACCGAATGCGCCGTCGTCATCGGGGCCGAACCACTTGGCGAAGAAACGGCACGGGATGAACGGCTCCCCGCATCGGTCCCGGCAACGGCAACGCGAGCAAGGGTTCGGGTCTGCATTCCGGGCGACATGTATCGCGCTTTCTACGTTCTCGACGACCACACAGCGGCGTTCTGGCATGGCGATGTGCTGTATAAGGCTGTTCGCCAATAACGTGTCCTGTCCGCCACGTCCGGCTTGAGCCGCCAACCCGAGAAACTTCAGCGCCTGAAAACACTGCGCAAGGAGAAGGAAGCGCTCGATCGCGAGGTTGAACTGGCGGCCCGCCGGTGACCCTGGCGTGACCGCGTCGGCCTGAGCGGGGAAAGAGCGCTTCCGGGACAAGGAAGCGCTCTTCGGCGCGCGGCCCAGCTGGCCATTCGGCAGCCGGTCGTTTAGCGGCTGAACAGCGTGCCGGCTTTCACGCCCAGCAGCCTTTCCGCGCACGCCGCATCGCACATCTCCTTGGGGGCGGGAACGAAGGCTTGTCCGGGCTTGGTGTCGAGATTGGGCTTCAGGATCGTTCCCCGGTCGACATCGATGATGGCGTACGAGCCGTCGTCCCCACATGCCGATCCGGCGCAGTTGCTCCACACGACCAGTCGATTGCCGTTTCGGGTCGGCACGCACCGCACCCGGTTGTGATCCGACAGAATCCAGTTGGTGGTGTTCAGGTCGAGTTCCTTCAGCTTTCCCCCGGCGTGCGTGCGGACGATGATGCGTCCGTCGGTGTCAAACTTCGTCCCGTACCCATCAGGGTCGACCCCGATGAGACGAACGACCGCGGAGCCGCAGTATCCCGATACATTGACGCTGCGCGTCTGGTCGAACACCTTCAGGCCATAGTCTTGCGCCCGAGCGGCACCCGCGGCGCCAAGTCCGAGCCCGAGAATGGCCCCAATCACGATGCACAAGCGTGCAGTGCTCATTGTGGATCCTTCATGGTTTTGCATATCGTGAATTGACGTGCCTGGCGTCCGGTGAAGATCGACGGCCACACGGGGGCCGTGTCCCGACCGTATCGAAGCTGTGCCGGGTGCCGGACACCCTTCGCTTGGGTTCCCGTACGGATCATCGCCGCATCGGCAGGCAATAGTGTTTTGCCGCGTGGAAGCGGTCACAGACACCCCGCGCGGCGCCGATGGACTCGTAGCCGTCAATGATGACGCGGAACCACGTCTGGCCGCTCTGCGGCGCGTGGAACTCCGAAATCACGTATGGGAGGCCCTTGAACGGGCCGGCTGCCAAGGTGGCGACGGACCGTTCGGCCTGCGCACGGCTGGTGTGGGATTCCAGGTGAATGAAGATCGGCCGGTTGGCCGCGGCGGCCTGCACAGCTCCGTTGCCTTCATTTCGCGGCGTCTCCGAGACGGCCCGTACGGCTGTTGCGACAGGCGGCGCAGCGCTGGCGACGACGGACCCGGCGGGCTCACGCGCGACGGTGGGGGGCTCGACGGGGGCGTCATGTCGCGCCGGCGACGGGGCGGGGTGGTTCGAAGCCGCATTCTCCACAACGACAGGTTCGGTGTCGGAAATCCGGTAGACGCCGACCCGGTGCCCGCCGGCGCCGTTCTGACCTTGGCTCGTGACGACCAGCAGATCGTCCTTGACGTCGAGCCCGACCGGAAAGGGCGCGGCCTGGGTATATTCAACGTTGGAAAAGTCCAGGTTCATTCGCGCAATCTTGCGCGATCCGTTGAGCGCCACGTAAATCTTGCCAGCGACGATCTTCAGTGTCCGAGCGCCATCTCCCACGCGTTTCGTTCGAATGTCCAGGGCCTCGCCGCGCTCGACATGGGCGATGAGGTTTTCCAAGCGTATCCGGGCGACCGTGCCGGAGACGTTCGCGCTGAAATAGAGATGGTCGCCATAGATGGTCAGATGCCGTGGCGTGGCGGGCGTGCCGGCGATCGTCTTCACGACGCTGAAACTTGTTGTGTCGATGACAGCGAGGCCGCCGCCGTGCATGGCGCCAACGACGAGATACGGGGTGCCCGGTATGAAGACGGTGCCCCTGAGACACAGACCGCACGTCCGGTCGCGATTCGTGCCCGGCCGGGCAACGACGGGAGCGCCCACGCGGACTGTGCCGAGCGGGCGGACCGACAACGGGTTGCGGACGTCGTACAGGGAGACCGCGTTTTCCCCCCACAGCGTGACCGCCAGCCTGTCGCCCGCGCTGTTGGTGGCGATGGCCTTGGGAACGTTGCCAGTGGCGTGGACGCCGATAACAGTATCGGTTGCCGTATCGATCTGCGCGAACATGGACGGCTTCGTGCCCGTCGGATCGCTGGTCAGTCGATAATAGGTGATCCAGAGATAGCGGCCCTTGTGCGTAAAAACCCCCTCGACGGGCTTGCCCAATGTGCCGCCCGAACCTTTGGCGTCGAACCGCCGGCCGGTGGCGTGGGTGATGGTGCCGATCTTCGCCAAGCTGCGGGAATCGTAGACCAAGGTCTTTCCGGACTCCAAGGCGTTCACATAAAATTTTGGCAGAACCGGGTGGAACAGAACCGACTTTGGTGAAACGACGTCAAAATCTCTGGACGTTGTGGAGAAGGGTCCGATCTCTCCAATCCATGTCATGGACGCCGCGGCCGGGCTCGCCGTCGCGGCGATCCAAAAAGCAACGGCGAGGCACCATGTCTGGAGCATTGAAGGAATGCCAATCAGCTTGAAGTTAGCGCAAGCTGGATGGATGGAGGCTTTGCGACAGGTTGATTCGGTTATCTGTCGAGAATACATTTCCGGGCGTTTTGCGTGATCGTCTTGAAGTGGATGTCCGGAACGGTAGTTCATCCTCAGATACTAAACCGTTAAAGGCAATCGCCCCGGCGTGCATGTCGTTGCCGGCTTCTCGGTTCAGGCCGGGCCGCCGTCAAAACTGGAAGTAGATGAACGGTGCCACGCCTTCCGGGCCCAGCAGGTCGACCACACAGAGGCCCAGCGCGAAGGCTGCGCCGACCGCCATGGCCGGCCAGCGTTCAAGCTGGCGCGCGGCGAGAACCCGCCACTGGTTGACCGGCAGTTGCTGGCTCAACAGAACGGCGGCGATCAGCAGGACCGTGTAGGGTGTCGCTTGATGCGGCGCGTCCTCCAGCGGATGCACAAAGGCCTGGACATAGCTCTGCGCCGCGTCGAGCGTCGGGCTGCGGAACAGAATCCAGCCCAGGCACACCACATGGAACACCAAGACCCGGCGGATCAGTCGGCCCGGCAGGCCAGGGGCTGCGTCGGGATCGCGGTTGCGGCCGATCAGACGCTCCCCCGCCAGGCCGAGGCCGTGCAGCAAGCCCCACAGCACGAACGTCCAGTTGGCGCCGTGCCACAATCCACCGACCAGCATGGTCAGGATCAAGTTCAGGGCGGTGCGCGTGCGGCCATGCCGGTTGCCGCCGAGTGGGGCGTACACATAGTCGCGCAGCCAGCGCGACAGGGAGATGTGCCAGCGGTGCCAGAACTCGCGCAGCGACATCGCCCGGTAAGGGTGGTCGAAATTGTTCGGGAAGCGGAAACCCAGCAAAGCGGCGATGCCAATCGCCATGTCGGTGTAGCCGCTGAAGTCACTGTAGATCTGCACGGCGTAGCCGTAGACGGCCAGCACGAGGTCGAAGCGCGCGAAGGCGGCGGGGTCGGCGAAGACCGGATCGACGAACGTGGTCCCGACCACCCCGGCGACAACGATCTTCTTCACGCAGCCCGTGCCGATCAGCGTCAGCGCCCAGGCGGTGCGGATGCGCTCCTTCCGCACCGGCGCCTTGAGCTGGGGCAGGAAATAGGAGGCGCGGATGATCGGGCCGGCGACGAGGTGCGGGAAGAAGGCGATGTAAAGCAGCAGGTCGACGGCGGAGGTCGCCGGCGCCACCCGCCCCCGGTGCACGTCGATGACGTAGGACAGACAATGGAAGGTAAAGAAGGAAATCCCCACCGGAAGCGCGATGCCCAGCAGCGGTGGGGCGGCCGTGATGCCCAGCGCGGCGAACGCGCCGGCCAAGGTCTCTGCGAAAAAATCGTAGTACTTGAACAGGCAGAGGACGGCCAAGTTGGCGCCCACGGCGAGGCTGATCCAGCCGCGCCCGCGGCGTCCGCGTTCGGTGCCCAGCACCGCTCCCAGACCGTAATTGACAACCGCCATCCCGGCCAGCAGCGGGACGAACCGGGCGTCCCAAAAGCCATAAAAGACGAGGCTGGCCACCGCCAGGAACAGTTTGTGCGCCATCCACCGGCCGCGCAGCGTCCAAGCGACCGCGAACACGACCAGGAAGAACAGGGCGAATGGG
Source organism: Roseomonas genomospecies 6 (assembly GCF_008365375.1). Taxonomy (GTDB): domain Bacteria; phylum Pseudomonadota; class Alphaproteobacteria; order Azospirillales; family Azospirillaceae; genus Azospirillum. Next base: position 8,193 of record NZ_QOKW01000028.1, read on the forward strand.
ATCGTCGGGAAGAGCATGGGGGAGAACGCCGGGACAGGACGGGGGAGAGTGGTGGTGGTCTAGCGCAGGCAGTGGATCGTCCCGTTGAGGACGGCGGTGTTGCGGCACTGCGGCGGTCGGAGGGCAGGACGCAGCGCCACGCCCGGTATGGCCTCCGATATGGCTGGAGGGCGGGCCGTCCGGTAAAGCCCCATCAGGTCGTCGAACAGCGCCTGCGCCGCCCGGCGGTAGCCGTCGGGGCGGAAATGGACGTGGTCGGACGCGGCGAGCGGCGGGTCGTTCCGCGTCCAGGCATGGGTGCCGCAGGCGCCGCCCATCACCGCCGACCAGTCCCAGAAGGCGGTGCCGGCGGCCAGCGCCTCCTTGCGCTCGACCTCCCGCACCATGGCCAACTCCGCGGGCGGATGCCACGCGCAGGTGCCGGACGGTGGCGAAGTGGGCGAGCAGGCCGCGGTGGCCTCGGCCGGGCAGCCCTTCGGCAGGCGGTTGGCGTCGGGCGGGCCGACCACCAGGACGGAGGCCCACGGCGCCCAACGCCGCAACGCCGCCAACCGCTCGCGGAAAAGCGTCCGGTAGGCATCCTCGGTCAGGCTGCTGTTGAAGCCCTCGTTCGTGCCGAAGGCCAACACGATCAGCGCCGGGTGAAGGGCCTGGAGTTCCGCGGAGACGGTCGCCTCGTCCCAGCGCTGCAACAGGCCGACGGTGGCGCCAATCACCCCGTGACTTTCGTAGTAGACGCCCTTTTCCGCACCGTGCAGCGCCACGCGCAGCAGCTCGACGCGGCCGTCACCCTTCGGGCTGAGGACGATGCTGTGGGCGGGCTGGGGGAGCTTCAGCCGGGCGACAAACCCGCCTTCCTGCGGGCGCGCGGTGGCCAGGCTGCGCACCGGTTTGCCGTCGGCCGTGATCAGCAGGCCGCCGCCGCCCGGACGGCCGACCAGCGTGAGGACGATCGAGGACACCGGCGCGTTGTCCGCGCTGTCAAAGCGCAGCGCCTCGTCCGGCCGCACCGAGGAGGCCGAAAAGCCGCTGATGCCCAGACGGTCGCCGGGCTTGGCGTTCAGACCGCCGGACAGCGTCCAGGTCTGCGGGCCCAGCGTGACGGTGGGGGAGAACAGCCCCTTGTAGGCCGGTCCCGGCGGGAAGCCCCCCGGGCCGGCGTTGCCGAACCGCTCCTGAAACAGGCCCCGCAGCGTGCCGCTGAAGTGGCTTCCGGCGGTGTGGCTATCACCGATCTGGAGGATGGACAGCGTGCCCGCCGGCCGGCGTTCGAGCTTGCCGAGGGCCGTGAAGAAGGCGCCCAGGCTGCGGGCGTCGCCGGCCAACCGCCCGTCCTGTGGACGCACCGTCCCAGTGGCGGCCTTGCGCGGCGCGGCGCCGTCGGCCGCGTGGGCAGGGGAGGCGCCAGACGTCCCGACAAGCGCCAACAGCGCGATCACCAGCAGGGCCGCCCACCGCACCGGCGGGCTGGCGACACGCCGGCCGCGGCGTTGCGCGTCCGCGGTCGAGGCGTCAACCCGCTTCCGGTCCTTCGGCGCGGGACGTGGCGGCGCATCGGGTGCGTTCGACGGTGTCCGGACCATGGGAAAGGGCGTGTCCTTCACTGTTCGGCCAACCGTAGGCGCAGCACGGGGAGCAGCGCCTGCACGATCCACTCATAGCCGCGCGGGCTGAAATGGATGCCGTCGTCGCTGCGCAGTTTCCACGGCCGCCCTTCCCGTTCGCCCAGGTAGGCGGAATAGTCTCCGTCCGCACCGACGGTCACGGGCCACAAATCGACGAACGGGGTTCCAGTTTCGGCTGCGGCCTGCCGATAGATGTCATTGAGGAAGCGCACGTTCTGCGAGAAGGTCTCGCCGCGCATGACGGGCAGGCCGACCCAGACCAGCGGAATGCCGCGGCTGCGGAAGCGCCCGATGGTTTCCCGCACGCGCCGCCCATAAGCCGCGGTCCAAGCCGGCGTGCGGAAAGCCTCGCGGTGCCGGCGATCGTCGTGGACGAAGCCCTGCGGGTCATTGGCGCCGAGCAGGACGACCGCGGCGGTGATTCGCTCGCTGCGCAGCAGCCGCTCCAGTTCCGCCCCCCAGTCAAAAAAGTCCAGGCGGCTGAGACCGGTCGATACGCGCCCGTCGTTCAGCACGCGCACATGGTCGGCCCGCAGCAGGCGGCTCAGGCTCGGGCCGAGCCCCTGGGCCAGCGAATCGCCGAACACCAGAACGGTTTTTTGGGCTTCCGCCGTTGCGGCCGGCGCAGGGGCGGCCTGCGGAACGCGTTGGAGCGCGGGCGGTGGCACGACCGCGGGCGCGGGGTCCGCATCGGCCCGCTTCGGTGCCGGGAGACGGGCCGGCTTGACCTTTGGAGGCCGTGGCGGGACCGGCGGAGGGGATTCGGCCGGAGCCTCGGCCGTGACCGCGAGAACCCCCGGCGATGCGGCGTCGGGCGCGGGCAGAGGAAAGGGGTCGGCAATGGGCGCGGACGTTTCGATGACCGTGTCCAGCGGATCGGAAGCCGGCGGTTCCGGAAGAAGCGGTTCGGGAGGAGACGGTGGCACGGCAGGCTTGGCCATGGGCGGCGTCGAGCCCGACCGCGTGTCGGCGTGCGCCAACGCGGTGGGGAAGCGCAGGTCCCGCACCGCGGCGGCCGCCGTGCGGGCCGACGTGGTGACGGCGCTGACGCCCAGCCGCTCGACGGCGTCCTGGAAGGTTTGGCTGGCGGTCACCGCCGCATCGGCGGCCCGCCCGGCCTTCAGGCCCACGGCCCATGCGGTTATGGACGGCGCGTTCAGGACGGCGAGGACCACCGCCGCGGCCAGCAAGCCGGTCGCGGTCCGCAGCGGCGTCCAGCCGGTGCGAGTGCGTCCGTCGGCCTCGAACATCTCCACGAGGTAGCGGCCGTAGTCGCTATCCTGGCCGGCGCGCCAACAGAGCAGAATGCGGAGCTCGCACGCGGCGTGGCGGTCGCGCCAGTAGCGCCAGCCGCTCCGCAGCTGGCCGGTGTCGCTGGTGCGCAGCAGTTCCTGCCACTCGTCGCCGTTCAGCCCCTCGATGACGTAGATCATGGGGGCAGCCATCGAGGAGGGGGCCGTCGCGGGGGCTATGACAGCCGCGCGAGCTTCGCTGAGGGTCGTCAAAAGGCGTGTGCTCCGGACCGGCGGATCGACCTCCGGGCGGGCCGGCAGGGCGATCCATGGCGCCTTTCTGGCGCATCCTTTTCGGAATTGCCATTCTGAACAACGATACATGCGCGACAATTCGCTCCACACTGACGCGGTATGCGCAGATGGCATTGAAACCGGATGGCCCGTTGTTCACTCTCAACGCACACACGCTGCCGACTGGACCGGCAGCGCCCTGTCAACCTCTGCCAACCAACAAACGATTTGGTGATCATGCGCCTTGCCGGTCTTGCCTCCACTGTGCTGGCCTCCTCGCTTCTGCTTGCCGGCTGCGTCACCGACGGGCTGAGCTCAGCCTCCGGCCAGTTCTTCCAGGCGGCCACTCTGACCGACGACGACATGGCCCAGATGGCCGCGGACGGCATCGTGGAGTTGGATGCACAGAATCGCGTGGCGCCCCCACAAAGCCCCTACACCACGCGACTGGTGGAGCTGACGCGGACGTACGCTGCGGTGAACGGCCGGTCGCTGCACTTCAAGGTTTACCTGAAGCCGGAGGTCAACGCCTTCGCCATGCCGGACGGCAGCGTCCGCGTCAATTCCGGACTGATGGACCTGATGACCGACGATGAGCTGAAGTTCGTCATCGGCCATGAGATCGGCCATGTCGCGCTGAGCCACGCCAAGAAGAAGATGCAGGTCGCCTACGCCTCAAGTGGCGTGCGCCAAGCGGCGGCGGCGCAGGGCGGCACCGGTGGCCGACTCGCGGCCGGTCCGTTGGGCGACTTGGCGGAAGCGGTGGTCAACGCCCAGTTTTCCCAGGCGGAGGAGACGGAGTCCGACGAGTACGGCCTGTCCATCGCCGTGGAGGCCAAGGCGCGCCCGACAGCCGCCGTGACTGCCCTGCGCAAGCTGGGCGACGGGCATTCGCCCGACGCGTTGCGTCAGTTGCTGGCCAGCCATCCCGCCCCCGAGGCTCGCGCCGATCACCTGAACCAGCTCGTCGCCCAGAAATACGGCGGTGCCGCTGAGACGGAACTGGCGGCGGCGTCCACCCCGGCCCCCGCACCGGTCGAAAGCCACGGCACGAATATGGAAGTTCGCGTCGCCTCGGCACCCGCGCCGACCCGCCTCACCCCGGCGCCCGGCGGGGCGAGCCGCGGCATGGCACCGCCGCTCCGCCACCGAAGCATGGGCAGCCATGCCGATGAGGGTGCGGCGAACGCGGCGCGCGGTGTCTCCGCGCACCTTGCGTCCTACGACGACGATGGCTTCGTCGACCGCGTGATCGAAAAGTACCAGGGCAGCCCGTGGCTTCGGGGGCGCTCGCTGACGACGCACCGGCTTCACACGGGAGTGACGGGACGGCCGGTGATCCGGCTGATCGTCAAGGGCTTCGCCTCAACGGCCGAAGCGCGCCGCTTCTGCCACGGCCTCCGCGGCTCATGGAGCTATTGCCAGCCGATCCACGGCTAACCGCGTCGAGCCCGGGCCGTAGACGTCGCTTTCCAGGACCTGTCCATCGTGACCGACGGTGCATCGAAATACCGGCTGCGCATCTGGCAGGGCGAGTTGGACCTCGTCATCCGGGCGGCAGCGCTGGAAGACGTTGCGGATCTGATCCGCCAGCTGGGGCGCCTCGACGGTGACGCCGAGGTGGTGGTCGAGACCTGGGACCCGGAGGACGCGGCCTGGATCGCCTACGACACGCTCCGCGTGCCGAAGCGCGACGTCGCGGCAGCGGGTACGCGGGTACCACGGTGGCGCCGGTTGGTGGCGCCCGGCATCGCCCTGCTGGCCGGCGCGGCGGCCACGCATCTCAGCCTCGCACCGCCGACACCGGCAGCGGTTTCGGCACTGGAGGCGACCGTGATCGAACCGGCCCCAACCGCCGCGCCCGAGCCCGTCGCCGTTCCGGCTCCCGCGCCCGCCCCGGTGCCCGTTGCACCGACGACGCATCGCAAGGCAGCGTGGCCGCCGGGCAAGGAGGAGTTCCGGAAGCTTGCCGCCACCATCGGTGTCACCAAGGAGGACCACAGCGGCATGGAGGGCCCATGGGCGCTGCCGGGCGGCGTGGCCGTCGCCTATTGGGGGCAATGCGGCGGGTCCGGGTGCGGTCTGAAGGGATGGACCTTCGCCCTGTTCCGGCAGGACGGACCGGTCACGCTGTCGGAAAAGGTCTATGCCTCCGACGTCGAACGCCCGACGCTCAGCGGTTCGGCGGTCCTTCTCAAGGGGCCGAACGAGAAGGGGAACGCGACCCTCTGGACTTTCCATGACGGCGTCTTGAGCCGGTCCGCGCAGCCGATCCCCCTGGCAAAATTGCCGAACGCAAGCTGCCGAGGCTTTTACAGCCTAATCGAAAGCGAATGCGCGCCGGAGCCGGGCAAGGACTGTGCAAACGTTCTCGATTCCATGTCCCGCGCCGGTATGCAGCAGGTTCAGTACATCAACGATATGTGGCCGGCGCGCGGTCCGATCTTCGACCGTGTCTGCGCGGCGTGGTGCCGGCGCAAACCGGTTACGCTCGCCCAGTTCTCGCAGACTTTCTGTCAGGTTCCAGCCGACCCGGCGATCGAACGATTGCTGAAGACGATCTACGGCTCCTATCTCGCCCCCAACCGCCGCCACACCTACCCAAGGATCGACAGCCCGTCGGAGCTGCGCGAGGTCTTCTCCGAGGAGATCGTCCAGGCTCTGGAACTGGACCGGAAGCAAAACCCAGGGGATGTCGGCGTCTTCGACTTCAACGTCTTCGTCGACGGACAGGACTACAGCCTGACCAAAATGCCGTCCTTCACCATCAACATGCTGGACGCGGCGACGGCCCGCGTTCTGGCCGTCGGGGTGAACGAGGTCGATGGAAAGAAGGCGAAAATTTCCATCGACTTGTCCCGAACGCCGGCGGGCTGGCGGATCACCAACATCCACTGGCCGCGTTCGGGGGCGGACATGGCGGCGTTGATCCGCAAGGTCAAGGGCACCTGAGCCGGTTATGTCAGGGCTCGCGCCACGTTGCCGGGAGCTTGGCCATTCCCCAGATCTCCCCTCTCAGCGAGGAGGAGAGGGATGCGTTGCCCGCACTGCCAGTCGGCAAGCACGACCGAGCGTTCGGATCGGACGGCGCACGGGTATCGCCGCTTCCGCTGCCGGGAGTGCCGGCGCGGTTTCAATGAACGCACCGGCTCGGTGCTGAACCGCCGCAGCTGCCCTCCGACGTGGTGTTCCTGATCGTGCCGTGGCGGCTGCGCCTGAAGCTGAGCCTGCGTGATCTCGCCGAGATCCTGCTGTTGCGCGGACTGGTCTTCTCCCATGAGGCGGTGCGGGACTGGGAAGCCAAGCTGGCGCCGTTGCTCACCGAGGCTCTGCGTCAGCGCCGGAAGGGCAAGATCGGCCGGAGCTGGTCCGTGGACGAGACCTACCTCAAGGTCGCCGGCCAGTGGCAGTACCTGTCCCGGGCCATCGACAGTGATGGCAACTTGGTGGACGTCTTCCTCAGCCCGACGCGCGACCAAGTCGCGGCCAAAGCATTCTTCCGCTCAGCGATCGAGGTGACCGGGGTCCTCCCCGAGACCATCACCTCCGACAAGCACTCCGGCTACCCGCCGGCCCTCGAGGAGGTGTTCGGTGAGGATGTCGAGCACCGTACCTCGAAATACAAAAACAACCGTTTGGAGCAAGATCACCGCGGAGTGAAAGGCCGCACCCGGCCGATGCGCGGCTTCACGTCCTCAGGCAGTGCTGCTCAGTTCTGCCGGGCTGACGACGAGGTGCGCAACTTCCTGCGCCCGTCGACCCGGCGCAGGCAGCACGTCCCAGCAGCGCGCCGGCGGGCGATCCATGTCCAGAGGGTCGCTGCCCTGCGCGACATGCTTGCTGTCGCGTAACTCACGCTGTCCGCCTCCGGGACCCCTGCATCGTCAGCTCAGGCGTGGCGCGACACCTGACAGAACCCCAAAACGTTGCGGATCGGGCTGTCGCTGGCCGCGGCCCCCAGCGACCGAGGACCTTCCGCGCCGTCGCTGAGGATGGTGACCGGTGTGGTCGCCGTCGCCCCCAGACGGCGTAGGACATGATAGAGCTGCCGCACTTGCCAGTCGGCCTCGGCCGGCAGGCTGCTGAAAACGACTCCTTGCTCTGGTCGTTGCCCACCCGCGCGAGCATCACCTCGAACGAGTGCATCTGGTAGGTCTTGATCGACTTCACATGCCCCGCGTCGATGGCCAGCGTGATCGCCGTTGCCGGCGAACCCTCGTCCGGCGGGACGAGCGCCGACCGTTCGAGCCGAGCGCCGACCCGAAACGTGCGCCGGCGGATCGTCTCCACTTCCGGGGCCGTGCCCAACGGCAATAGCTCGGCCAGCAACGCTCTCGCCCGCCGGTAGGGCAGAGCGCTGCCCATCCCGGACAGAATCCGTTCGTACTCTGGGGTGCAGCGGTCGGGCATGATCTCGGCGACCGGAGTCAGGCTGCGCCGGCAGGCCACACCATAACGGCAAGGGGCAAAGCGGGGCGCGACGCTCCCCAGTAGCCGCACCGACGCCGAAAGCGACAATGCGCGTTGGCCTGGGCCGTGACCAGGACACGCTGCGGGCCAGCCAGGGTTTTCTTGCCCTCGGCCAAGCTCAACCCGAGTATCGCCGTCTGACCATCAGCCCCGATCCGCTCGCCCTCGGAGATCATGTGCTGCGTCACCGCGCCGGCCTCGCCCGTCATCTCCATTATGACCCGCCACTTCATTGCGCCCCAGGTTCGCTGCCATCCCAGCGCGCTGTACCAGCCTCCCCCAGGTTTGCGATGGTTTCCGCGCAATCAACAGCGCCGGCCACGCCGGCAGATGCTCCGCCGCCTCGGTGCAACAACGTCGTTCAATGCACAAATTCATTTTTCATCTATCTTTAAGTATCAAAAGTGGTAACATTGATTTGAATAAAATCAGCTATCTGTGGGGGCAGATAAATGATCAGAACCTTATCTATCTCGATAATAATACCGGCGGCCATGAAGGGCACTTTGGATGTTCTGTGCCGGCCGAAGGGCGATTTTACGGGGCCTGCCCAGGCTCGTAATGCAATTAAAAGTTTATTGCGGCTCAAAAATAAAAAATGAAATCCTGAGAAAGGATGCACGCAGCGCTATCCATCTGGCTTGGCGCATCGCAAACAAAACAACTTGAACGTGATCTCCTCCCCGCCGTATCCGGCGCGGGAGCATGACGGCTGTTGGCCTGACGAGAGTGAATGGAATGATTACGCGCGAACAGATCGAGACACTCAAGTCGGGCATCGACAGTGCCCTTGGCGCCATCGAGGACGCACTGGAAGCGCAGGTCTACGCCGAAAAGCTTCCCATCGTCGGCGACAAGCTGTCCGCAGCCTTCCAGGAGGGCAAGGACGCGCTGAAGGGCATCCGCGCGGTCGAAGACAAGATCGTCGGCGCCATCAACGATATCCTGTACGTCGTCGACAACGCCCAAGGCATCGCGGAAGCCTATGTCGAAGACACGATCAACGCCGCGTTGAAGACTCTGGGCGTCGGCGAGAACACCGTCCAGGCCCTGGTGAACGGGACGGAGGTCACGCTCACCTTCTCCACCCATCAGCATTACAAGTACGAACAGTCCCTCGCCACCGACCTGGGCCTGCCCGGGCTGAACCTGAAAACCGGCGGCATGGCGGCAGCGTCGCTGGATTACGATTTCAACTTCACGGTCGGCGCCGACATCGCCGGCTTTTTCGTCCAGACCGACGGGTCGCAGCCGGAGCTGTCGCTGGGCTTGACCGCCAGCACGCCCGACTTCGGCGCCTCGACCCAATTGGGGTTCATGAATTTCTCGGCGACGGACCGGGATTCCACGCTGGACGGGTACTTCGCGGTCGATCTGAAGGACGCCGACAACGACGGCAAGCTGCGGCTGTCGGAACTGAACAGCGACTTCATCGACGCAACCTTCAGCGGCGTGGCGGACATCGGCGTCCATCTCGACGCGAACATGGGCGACGCCGCCCTACCGAAGGCCAGCGCCGACCTCACGGTCGATTGGTCATTCAACAACAGCGTGGTCGACGTCGAGGACCAGAACGTCACCTTCGGCGCGCTGCCCGTCGTGAAATTCGAGAACGTCCATTACGACTTCGGCACCGTCGTCGAGGACTTCGTCAAGCCGATCCTGCAGAAGCTCGAACCGGTCCTGGAGCCGATCAACCAGGCGCTGGCGGTCCTGCGCACCGACATCAGCTTCCTGAAGAAGCTCCCGCAATGGCAGACGCTGTTCGACCGCGCCGGCGCCGATGTCGGTGGCAAGGACGCCTCGGACGGCAACATCACGTTGCTCGACTTCGTCAAGATCGCCGTCCCCGACCAGAATCTGGTGCCGCTGACCCAGTTCATCAGCATCGTCGATGATGTCGTCGCCTGGGCCGAATATTTCGGCGACCTGGAGCTCGGCCCCGACGCCTACAGCGTCGACCTGGATGTCGGGTCGTTCCAAATGCTGTCGGACATCCGCGACACGGCGTTCAAACTGGCCGAGGCGGCGCCGACCGTCATCAAGGGCGCCCAGGACCTGACCGCCTTCCTGGCGGGGCTGAACACCGGCAGTTGGACACAGGCCGATCCCGAGACCGGGCAGACCGGCCAGGACGTGCTGGAAGACATGCTGCTGGGCGACAGCTTCTCGCTGCCCATCCTGACCAACCCAGCCAGCGCCTTCTCCCTTCTCGTCGGCGGCGACGCCAAGCTCTTCAGCCTCGACCTGCCGGCGATGAGCTTCGACCTCCCGTCCCAGGATCTGCTGTCGATCCCGATCTTCGCGGGCCTGGACGTGAAGGTGCAAGGCGCCCTCGGGCTCGCCATGGATCTGGCCTTCGGCTACGACACCCGCGGCCTGCGCCAGTTCGTCGCCAGCGATCTCACGGACTATGCCACCGTCCTCAACGGCTTCTACGTCAGCGACGTGGACGGAGACGGCGTGGACGTGCCGGAAGCCGTCATCAAGGCGGCGCTGAACCTTTTCGTCAACGCCACGATCGGTGTGGCCTCGGCCGGCGGCGGCGGTGGGATCGAGGGCACCGTCACCCTGGACCTGAACGACCACGTCAACGGAACGCCCGACGACGGCCGCATCTACCTGGACGAGATGGCCCAGTCGCTCCTCACCAACCCCTTCAGGATCTTCGACGCCTCGGGGCTGGTCACGGCGGGACTCGCCGCCTTCGTCAAGGTCGGCGGCTACGACATCTGGCGCTTCACCGCGCCCCGCATCACGCTGGCGGAGTTCAACTTCTCCGACGACCCGGCGACTGCCACCGCAACGGAGCCGCCCCCCCCGCCGGTGCTGGGAACGCTCTCGAATGGGCTCCTGACGCTCAACATCGGCGCCCGCGCCGGCGAGCGGGGCTTGAGCAACAACACCGACGGCGCCGAAACTCTGGCGATCAGCGGCACCGGCGGAGGCGTGGCGGTGCAGGGCTTTGGGCGCAAGCAGAGCTTCACCGGCGTCACGGGCATCGTCGGCGACGGCGGCGCGCAGAACGACGAGATCATCCTCGACCCCGGCACGACGGTGGCAGCCACGCTGTCGGGCGGCGCCGGGATGGACTACCTGTTCGCCGGCGCCGGGGCCGACAGCCTGGACGGCGGGGCGGACCGCGATTTCCTGGAAGGGCACGACGGCGACGACACGCTGCTGGGCGGCGACGGCGACGACGTGCTGGACGGCGGGGCCGGGGCCGACAGCATCGACGGTGGCGCCGGTATCGACGTGCTGACCTATGAATCCTCCACGACCGCGGTGACCATCGACATCGCGGCGGGGACGGTGTCCGGCGGCGACGCCGACGGCGACGTCTTCACCGGCATCGAGGTGTTCGAGGGGTCGAATCTGGCCGATGCGGGCGACCGGATCACCGGCTCCGCCGGAGACGACGCCGCCTTCGGCCTTGCCGGCGACGACCAGTTGGACGGCAAGGGCGGCGATGACTTCCTGTCCGGCGGCGCGGGCAACGACACGCTCGACGGCGGGACCGGCGCCGACACGCTGGCCGGCGGCACCGGCGAGGATCTCTATTACGTGGACGACCTCGGGGATCTGGCCGATGACGCCTACGCCGGCCCAGCCGGTGGCAAGGATCTGGTGATCGCCAGCGTGGACCATACGCTGACCGCCGAGATCGAGGACCTGACGCTCGTCGGGTCGGCGCTGCGCGGCACCGGCAATGCGCTCGCCAACGTCATCCGGGGAACCGGCGGCGACAATGTCCTGGACGGCGCCGGGGGTGCGGACACGCTGCATGGCGGCGTCGGCAACGACACCTACGGTTTCGACAGCCTGGACGACCGGCTGGTCGATGGCTTCAACGAGGGCATCGACGAGATCCGCCTGCAGACCCAGACCCTCGCCGACAGTACCGTCTTCTCGCTGGGCGCCGACGGGCTGACCAACATCGAGAACCTGACGCTGGTTGATGGCGCCCACGCGATCGTCGTGCGGGGCAACGCGCTGGCGAATGTGCTGGTCGGCAATAGTGCCGACGATGGGATCTACGGGCTAGTCGGGTCGGACACCCTGCGCGGCGGGGCCGGCAACGACACGCTCGACGGCGGGACTGAGATCGACGTCCTGGATGGCGGCGCCGGCGACGACGTCCTCCACGTCGGCAATGTCGGCGGCGGCGACACGCTGACGGGCGGGGCCGGCAGCGACATCTTCTCCTTCTATTCCGACACGCGCGACGTCTATGGGGCGTGGGAGTCCAGCGCATCCTCCCCCACCAACCCGGTCACCATCACCGATTTCCAGGGCGGCGGGACCGCCGGCGGCGATTTCCTGAAGATCCGCGTCCCCAACGCCTTCCTCGTCTTCGCGGGCGAACGCGCCTTCGACATCGCCAACACCGCCGCCTTCCAGTTCCCGAACCAGGGCGATGGCCTCGCCGACGTCATCTACGACCACCAGGGGGGCAACACCCGGGTAGCGGTCGACGTCAACGACGACGGCGTCTTTGGCGAGAAGGACCTGCTCGTCGTTCTCCAGGGCACGCACACGCTGACCGCGGCGGACTTCACGGAGACCTTCAACGCCCAGCGCGGCACGGCCGGCGCCGACCGGCTCGAAGGGGCGGAGGACGCAGACCGCTTGTACGGCATCGCCGGCAACGACACCCTGCTGGGCTACGGCGGCGACGACTACGCCGAGGGCGACGCGGGCGACGACAGCCTCCTCGGCGGCGACGGCAGCGACTGGCTGCGCGGCGGGGCCGGCAACGACACGCTGGACGGCGGCGACGGCGACGACAGCGGCACGCCGGCCAACGGCTACCAGGGCGGCCTCTACGGCGGGGCCGGCGACGACAGCATCCTGGGCGGCGCCGGCAACGACAACATCTACGGCGGCGAGTCCTCCAGCGACGAGGCCGACGGCAACGACACCATCGACGCGGGCGACGGCCACGACCAGGTCAATGCCGGCGCCGGGGCGGACCTCGTGCGCGGCGGCGCCGGAAGCGACGTCCTCTACGGCGAGGCGGGCGACGACCGGCTGGAGGGCGGCGACGGCGCCGACGCGCTCTACGGCGGTCTCGGCAACGACACGCTCGACGGCGGCGACGGCGACGACCTGCGCCTGTCGGGCGATGACGGCGACGACCTCGTCCTGGGCGGCGCCGGCAACGACCGGCTGTACGGCGAGGCGGGCGACGACCGGCTGGAGGGCGGCTCCGGCAACGACACGCTGGAGGGGGCCGGCGGAGGCGACACGCTGCTGGGCGGCGAGGGCGACGACGACCTGTCCGGCGACGGCGTCTACGCCGACGCCAGCGGGGCCGCCAAGGGCAACGTCCTGGACGGCGGGGCCGGCAACGACACGCTGCGCCTGCAAAGCGCCGGCGCGACCGCCGGCGACACGCTGACTGGCGGGACCGGCGACGACCTGTTCGACATCCAGACCCGACCCGACCTGTCCGCGTCCGGCACCGACGCGCCGAGCCTCATCACCGATTTCGAAGGAGCCGGGGTCGCCGGCGGCGACCGCCTGAAGATCGCCGTCTACCAGAACTATTCCAACACACCCGTCGCCCAGCCGCTGGTCTGGGCCGGCCAGGCCTCCTTCGGGACGGACGGACGGACGCTCGGCAACGGCGGCGATGGGCTGATCGACGTCCAGTACGAGCATCGCGACGGGCAGACCCTGCTTGCCGTGGACGTGGACGACGACGGCACGCTCGGCGCCGGCGACCTGCTGGTCCGGTTCGACGGCACGCTCACCCTGACCGACGGCGACTTCGTCGACAGCTTCAGCGCCCGGCGTGGCAGCGCCGGCAACGACAGCCTGGACGGCGGCCCCGGCCCCGACATCCTGTACGGCCTGGGCGGCGACGACACGCTGGTGGGCGGCGGCGGCAACGACGCGCTGAACGGCGGCGCCGGCAACGACAGCCAGGACGGTGGGGACGGGCGCGACACGCTGACCGGCGGCGGCGGCAACGACACGCTGGACGGCGGTGACGGCATCGACGATCTGCGCGGCGGGGATGGCGACGACGTCCTCAACGGCGGCGACGGGGACGATTACGTCACCGATTATTCGTCCCTGTCCATCGGCCTGCACGGGGAGGCCGGCAACGACACGCTGAACGGCGGCGCCGGCAACGACCTGCTGGACGGCGGGACCGGCGACGACCGCCTGAACGGCGAGGACGGCGGCGACCGGCTGGCCGGCGGCGACGGGCGGGACACGCTGGACGGCGGGGCCGGCAACGACTGGCTGGACGGCAACGACGGCGACGACCGTCTCGACGGTGGTGTCGGCAGCGACAACCTGAACGGCGGGGCCGGCAACGACAGCCTGTATGGCGGGGACGGCAACGACGACCTGTCCGGCGGCGAGGGCGACGACGCCCTGTACGGCGAGGCCGGCAACGACATGCTGTGGACCGATGTGGGCCGGGACAGCCTGGATGGCGGGATCGGCAACGACACGCTGATGGCCGCTGGTACCGGCGGTGGCCGCCTGACGGGCGGCGCCGGCAGCGACCTTTTCCAGATCAGCAACTCCGGCGCGCCTTACGACCCGTCCACCAGCGCCGCGGCGCTGGTCATCACCGATTTCGACGAGTCCGCTGGCGGCGACCTCCTCACCTTGACCCTGTCGACGGTGGGCAGGCTGGCCTTCGCCGGCGAGGGGACGATCGACGCGGGCAGCGCCAACGACGGGCTGGTGGACGTCGCCTATCATACCGCGGGCGGCAACACGCGGGTCGAGGTCGACCTCAACGACGACGGCGTGATCGGCGCCGCCGACGCCGTGTTCGAACTGGAGGGGATCCACACCCTCACAGAGACGAATTTCCGCGACACCTTCAGCGTCCGCCGCGGCACGGCCGGGGCCGACAGCCTGCTCGGCACGGCGGCCGGCGACCTCATCTACGGCGTCGGGGGTGACGACACCATCCTGGGGACCGACGGCTCTGACACGCTGGTCGGCGGGGCTGGGAACGACAGTCTGGACGGCGGCAACGACATCGACCTGCTGGAAGGCGGCGACGGCGACGATGTCATCGACGGCGGCGCGGGTGCCGACCATGGCTACTGGTCGAACATGCAGTACCGCTACGGCCTCTACGGCGGGGCCGGTAACGACACTCTGATGGGCGGGTCCGGCAATGACCAGCTCGACGGCGGGACGGGCAACGACCGCCTCGACGGCGGAACTGAGGACGATCTCCTCGACGGCGGGGCGGGCGACGATACCCTGCTGGGCGGCGACGGCCGGGACGGCCTCTACGGCGGCACCGGCAACGACAGCCTGGACGGCGGCGACGGCGCCGACAACCTGTCGGGCAACGACGGCGACGACGCGCTGTCCGCCGGCGCCGGCAACGACACGCTCTACGGCGACGACGGCAACGACACGCTGCTGGGCGGGGACGGCGCGGACCGCCTCGACGCCGGGCTCGGCGACGACCGGCTGGAGGGCGGCGCGGAGAACGACAGCCTGGACGGCGGCGCCGGGGCGGACCTTCTGCTGGGCGGGGCCGGCAACGACACGCTCGACGGCGGTTCTCACCAGAGTTACTACGGGACCGACGGCGCGGACACGCTCGACGGCGGCGACGGCAACGACCTGCTGGTGGTCAACAATTCCGGCGGCGGCGACCGGCTGACCGGCGGGGCCGGGACGGACGTCTTCCTCTTCCGCGAGCCCCGGTCCCCGGCGGAGGTCAAAGCCTCGACCGCGTTCCAGGCGGTGTCGCCGGCCGGCAGCCCGGTGACCATCACCGACTTCACCCCCGGCACGGACACGCTGAAGATCGCCGTCGCCGGCGGCAACCTCGCCTTCGCCGGGCGCATTCCCTTCGACATTCCCTTGAGCGGGCCCAGCACCGGCCTGCCCACCGCGGACGACGGGCTGGTCGACGTCTTCTACGACTGGTTCACCGCGGACAGCGCCGACATGACCCGCATCGGCGTGGACTTGGACGACGACGGCGCGATCGGTGCCGGCGACATGGTGATCCAGCTCCAGGGCCGGCACAGCCTGACCGCCGCGGACTTCACAGAGACCTTCTACGCCCAGCGCGGCACGGCGGGCGACGATTCCCTGCGCGGCACGACGGCGGCGGAAACCGTCTATGGCGTCGGCGGCAACGACACCATCGAGGGGCTGGCCGGGAACGACACGCTGTTCGGCGGCGCCGGCAACGACAGCCTGGACGGCGGCGAGGGCAGCGATGCGCTGGAGGGCGGCATCGGCAACGACAGCCTGGACGGCGGTGAGGGCAACGACGCCCCGAGCAACGCCTATTCCTACGGCGACCGCTCCGCCGGCCTGTTCGGCGGGGCCGGGAACGACCTTCTGCGCGGCGGCGCCGGGGACGACGCGCTGTTCGGCGAGGCCGACAACGACACGCTGAAGGGCGAGGATGGTGACGACGCCCTGGACGGTGGCGACGGGGCCGACAGCCTGGGGGGCGGTTTCGGCCTCGACCGGCTGGACGGCGGTGCCGGCAACGACAGCCTGGACGGCGGGGCCGACGATGACACGCTGAACGGCGGCCTCGGCGACGATTCGCTGTTCGGCTCGGTCGGCGACGACCGGCTGGACGGCGACACCGGCAACGACACGCTCGACGGTGGACTCGGCCGAGACAGCCTCTATGGCGGCGAGGGCATGGACGTCTTCGTCTACCGGTCGCCCGACGACGGCGGCGACGAGATCATGTCCTTCGACACGGGCACCTTCGGCGACCGCATCGACCTCACGCCCCTGCTGGCGGGCATCGGCTACAGCGGCAGCGATCCACTGGGCGACGGCGTGATCCGCCTGACCGACGCCGGCCCGGCCACCGTGACGGTCGAGGTGCTGTCGAACGGCAGCTACGTGCAACTGGCCTCGGTCACCGGGTATGGCGGCGGGTTCTCCGCGCAGACGCTGGCGGGCAACCTGCGCTTCGCCGCCAACCAGGCGCCGCAGGCGGAGGCCGACCGCGAGGTCACGGTGGATGAGGATTCCGCCGCGGTCGTGCTGAACATCGCGGCCCCGACCGATGCCGACGGCGACACGCTGACGGTGCTGATCACGGGTCTTCCCAACGCCGGCTTCGGTACCGTCCGGCTCGCCTCCGGGGAGGCGGTGTCCTACAACGACCTGCTGACGCCGGCCCAGCTCGCCGGCCTGACCTTCACGCCGTCGCAGAACGCCAACGGCGCCGCGGGAGCCCTGACCTATACCGTCGGGGATGGGAAAGGCGGGGCGGCCGCCCAGACCATCACCTTCGACATCCAGCCGGTCAATGACCAGCCGACGGCCTCGGGCGATGCGGAGCTGACCGTCTCTCCCGACCAGCCGGCCGTCTGGATGCGCATCGGCTATCCGAGCGACGCGGACGGCGACGAGCTTACCATCAAGGTCACCGGCCTGCCGACCGGCGGCACGGTGCATCTGAACGAGCGCATCCTGGCCGTCGACGATCTGCTGACCGCGTCCGAACTGGGTGCTCTGACCTTCACCGTCGGGGCGCAGACCGGGCGCGCGGCCGGCCGCTTCACCTACGAGGTCCAGGACGGCCATGGCGGCCAAGCCACCGGGGCCGTGGACATCAAGGTCGACATCCCCCTCCCCACGCTGGAGATTGCCGTCGGCGACGCCGTCCGGAGCGAAAGCACGGGTGGGGAGACCACCTTCACCTTCCTGATCACGCGCAGCGGCGACACCTCGGACGAATCGTCGGTGGATTGGTCGGTCTCCGGCTTCGGCATCGACGCTGCGGATGGGGCGGACTTCGGCGGCACGCTCCCGTCCGGGACGGTGCGCTTCGCCGTCGGGGAATCCTCGCAGACCGTCTCCGTCTCCGTCAGCGGGGACAGCGCCCTGGAGCCGGACGAGAATTTCGTGGTCGATCTCGCCAACCCGGTCGGCGCGACCCTCACTGGCTGGACGGCCGTCGGCACGATCCTCAATGATGACGCACCCGCCGGCGAGACGGCGACGACGCTGGACATCGCTCCGGAAACCGGCACTGTGGCGAGCGGGGACGAGGGCGCGGCGCTGACCTTCCTGGTCACGCGCTCCGGCGACCTCAGCGGCTCGACGACTGTCTCCTATGCGGTGGCCGGCACCGGTCCCAACCCGGTGGTGGCGAACGACTTCACCGGCGGCAGCCTGCCCCAGGGCACGGTGATCTTCGCCCCGGGCGAGCAGACCGCCCGCATCACCGTCGCCGTCCAGCCGGACGGTTCGGTGGAGGCCGACGAGATGTTCACGGTCACTCTGACGAGCGCCGCGGGCGGAACGATCCGCGCGCCCTACGCCGTCGGCGTCATCCGCAACGACGACACCGTTCCCGCGGGTCCGGCGACGACTCTCTCCATCGCGGCGGAGGCCGGTGGTGCGGCCTACGAAGGCAACAAGGGCACGGCGCCCGTCACCTTCCTCGTCACGCGCTCCGGCGACCTGTCCGGGACGACCACCGTCGCCTATGCGGTGGCGGGCTCCGGCCTGGCCCCGGCGGCGGCGGACGATTTCGCCGGAACCGTCCTGCCCCACGGCACGGTAACCTTCGCGCCGGGCGAGGAGACGGCCCGCATCACCGTGACGTTCCAGGGCGACACCGTCGTTGAAGGCGACGAGACCTTCACAGTCACCCTGAGCGACGCGACCGGTGCCGCGATCCTCACGCCCTCCGCCACCGGCACGATCCGCAACGAGGACGTCGCCACCGGCGGCGGCAGCCAGCCGATCGGCGACGAGACGGTCGGCGAGGTCGTCGTCCACACCCGCCAGGGAACGGCGCCCAGCGGGATCAACCTTCCTTTCGTCGAGACGGAGATCGACCAGGACGTGCCGCAGAACGACAGCGGCGACGGCGTCACGGTCGCGCTGATGCGGGATGGCGGGAATGCGCCGCTGTTGCAGGCGACGGTGTCGCCGGGCGGCCGCATCACCGCCTATGGCCCGCAGTCGACTGTGGACAGCGGCCAACTGGCCGGCATCGTCGAGAGCATGTTGGCGACCAACCTCCCGAACGGGCAGGGCGCGTCGATCAAGGAGGCGATCCAGGGCTTCGCGAACGGAGCCGGCAACGGCGGCCAGATGACCGTGCGGGCGCTGACGCCGATCGGAACGGGGGCGATCACCATCACCGGGTCCTCCGGCACCGGGGCTCCGCGCGAAACGCTGATCTTCAACATGAGCAGCGCGCCCGGCGGTTCGGTCATCCTCAACGAGGTGGACGTCGTGGTGGTCGTCGGCAGCGGCTCCTTCACCGGAGGCGCCGGCAACAGCCTGACCATAGGCGACTCCTCGTCGCAGCACATCAACCTCGGGCCGGGCGACGACACCACGCGTGGCGGCGGCGGTAACGATGTGGTGGCCAGCACCACCGGCCGCGACCTGCTATCGGGCGACGAGGGCAACGATACCATCCATGGCGGTGCCGACGAGGACACCCTGCTCGGCGGCGACGGCAACGATCTGATCGGCGGCGGTACCGGTGACGACCTGATCAGCGGCGATGACGGCAACGATGTCCTAGTTGGCGAGGACGGCAGCGATGCGGCAATCGGCGGAGCTGGCGACGATGTCCTCTTCGGGATGGCCGGGGCCGACCTGCTGACCGGCGACGCGGGTATCGACACGATCGTCGGCGGCGACGGCAACGACTCCATTCTGGGAGGAACGGGACATGATCTGATTGGCGGCGGTGATGGAGACGACCTGATCGACGGCGGCGACGAAAACGACACGCTCATCGGCGAAGCGGGCAACGACACGCTGTTCGGCGGGGCCGGCGACGACTTGCTGTGGGGGTTTGGCGGCGATGATTGGCTAATCGGCGGTGATGGCCGCGACACCTTCGCCTTCATGCTCGATGGCGGGAACGATCTTGTGTTCGGCTTCAATCCGGACGAGGACCTGCTGGGCTTCGGCATCCTGGGAATGGACCTTGCCCAACTGATGGCGAACGCCCGAACGGTCGGTGGCAACACGGTGTTCACCCTGCTGGACAAGAGCACCATCACCGTGGTGGGTGTCACCGGCGTGACCAACGCTTGGTTTAGCTGACAGCCAGTTTCAAAAGTCAGGCAGCGTGTTGCAGCGAGGCGCCGGCTGGGAGCAATGCGGAAAAGTGGGTGACGGTCTGGTCAGGCGGTTGTGTCAGGTTTCGCGCCACAGGGTGAATGAGGTCAAGACGACGCCGTGAATTGGGTGGCGTGGACTACACGACAGGGATCATGTCGCGCAGAGCGGCGATCCGCTGGACATGGATCGCCCGCCGGCGCGCCGCCGGGACGTGTTGCTTGCGCCGAGTCGCCGGGCGCAGGAAGTTGCGCACCTCATCGTGAGCCCGGCAGAAGCGGGCGGCGCTGCTGGAGGACTTGAAGCCGCGCATCGGGCGTGTGCGGCCTTTCACCCCGCGGTGATCTTGCTCCAGATGATTATTCTTGAACTTTGAAGTTCGGTGCTCGACGTCGTCTCCGAACATCTCCTCGAGGGCCGGCGGGTAGCTGGCGTGCTTGTCGGTGGTGATGGTCTCCGGGATGATGCCCGTCACCTCAATGGCCGAGCGGAAGAACGCCTCAGCGGCAGCCTGGTCGCGGGTGGCGCTGAGATAGACGTCGACCAAGTTGCCGTCGCTGTCGATGGCGCGGTACAGGTACTGCCACTGGCCGGCGACCTTCAGGTACGTCTCGTCGAGACGTTGGTGCAGAACTCGGCGCGTTGGCGGACTCCGCCCTGGAAAGTTGTCGTTCAGGCGACCTTGCGGGAGGCCAGCATGCCGAGGCTGGTCATCATGTTCATGACCTTGCAGCCGACCGCCGCCTCGACTTTCTGGGCAGGCAGAGTCCGGGCGCGGAGGCTGCGCCCGATCAAGGTCTTGTACCGCAACATTGCCACCTCCCCGAGCGATCGGCGTCCGTAGCCGACCGCCCGCTGCCAGCCGAGCCGTCCGCATTCTGCGATCATCTGGATGTGCTGGTCGCGCTGCGTGGGCGCGCTTGCAGCGGTCTCGCTCGGCACCGCGGTGGAGCGCGGCGGGATGATCACCTCAGCGTCGGGGGTGTGGGCGGCGACGGCGCGGTAGACCGGCTCACCGTCATAGGCGCCGTCCGCCAGCACCGTGCCGATCGGGCGTTTGATCTGGTCGAGCAACGGGCCGACCAGCGAGGCATCGCCGTCCTGCGTGGTCGTCAGCTCCGAGGCGAGGATCTCGCCGGTATCGGGATCGACCGCCAAGTGGAGCTTTCTCCAGCTCCGGCGCGCTTGGCCTCCATGCTTTTCCAGGTGCCACTCGCCCGTGCCGAACACCTTCAGCCCGGTGGAGTCGATGACCACGCTGACCGGCCCGTCCGTCCTGGCCAGGGCTGACGCGACCTCCCGATTGGCGCTGCGCCGGGAGAAGGTCGTGTGATCCGGAACCGGCAGGTCAAGGCCGAGCAGGCGCATGAGCGAGCCCAGCAAACCCTCGGTCTGCCGCCACGGCCGACTGAACGCCAGACGCAGCATCAGCCCGGCTTCGATCGCCACGTCCGAGTAGCGCGCCGGCCGGCCGCGTCGGCCCGTAGCGGGCGGCGTCCAGGCGGCGACCGCCTCCGGCGTCACCCAGATCGTCAGGTCACCGCGCCGGCGCAGCGCCGCATCGTAGGCCGACCAGTTCTCCACACGGTACCGGGCCTTCGGGATCTTATGGCGGCGGGGCTCATTGGCCTAGTACGGCATCAGCGGCTCGACTTCAGCGGGCAGCCTCTATACCCGCTCGCCCTCCCGACCACCACCAGCCCGGGCTTTGTGCACCAACGTCTCGTACATCGGATGCAAGGCGCCCAGTCAGTCTAGTAGACGCCTTCGGACGGATGCTGGCGCCACAGGTCGGCCTTGCGGGCGTACTTGCGGAAGGCGTCGAAGCTGGCGTGGCGGGAGTGCTGCATGACGCGGGTCGGGTTCTTGTCGTGGTACATGCTGGTGGTGATGTAGCCGCTGCGCAGGCTGTGCGGCCCGATCTCGCTCACCGGCAGCCCGGCGGCGGCGGCCCACGTCTTGACGATTCGGGTCACGGCGGTCGCGTGCAGGGCCTTCAGCGCCAGCGAGCCGTTGCGCTCGATCTTGCGGAAGACCGGGCCACCCGCGATGCCGATGCCGGATCGGTTCAGCCACTCCTGGACGGCGCGTACCGGGCAGAGCTCCGGCAGGCGGTCGGCGCGCCAGATCGCCACGCTCGCGCCCTTGCCGAACTGGTCGGCCTTGCTCGTCGGCAGGAACACCGTCAGGCCGTGTCCGGCGGGGTCGATCTCGAGGTGGTGGCGCTCAATGCCGACCAACTCGGAGCGGCGAAAGGCGCCGGCCCAGCCGAGCAGCAACAGGGCGCGGTCGCGCAGGAGCGTGAGCTCCAGGGCCTCGCGTTCCCACGGCTTCAAGTCGGCGGCCGCGTCGGCGTCGAGGCGAATGGCGCCGACCAGCCGCTCCAGATCGGACGGCGCTCGCTCGGCGCCGCCGCGCGACGGCAGCGGACCGAGCAGCTCGCGACGCTGGGACGACAGGCGGGGGCCGAGCGGCGCGGTGCGCCGTGGCTTCTCCTCTTCGGGCCGATAGCGGCGGGCTTTGGGCGCCGGGCGCTTCCCCTGGACGATCTCCTCGCGGGCGCGGTGGCGTTCGGCGGCTCGGGCCAGCAGCGTGCGCTGCCGCTCCTCGCGGGCGCGCCGGAGTTCGGGATTCTCGGTGCTCGTGTAGCTGCGCCGGACGCCAGCCATCAGCTCCTCGATCGCCGCGTGGCCAGTCGGGTCGTCGTCGGCCAGGCCGGCCTGCTGGTGACGCCAGCGGATCGCCGCCCGCACGACGCCGATCCGGCTCGGCGACAGCCCGCGTTCCGCCAACTCGGCCAGGTACATCGCCAGCGTCTCGACGGCGCAGGGCAGGGCGGTCTCGCCCATTTCCTCGCACCACGCGTCGAACAGGGCCCACGCCCGCCTGTAGGCCGACAGCGTCGAGGATGCCCGCGATGCCGCGTGCAGCTTGAGCGCGGCCGCCTTCAGCGTCTCCTTGCGCCGCTCAACGGAGAGCGCGCCGCCGGAGGCGGGCAGGGCAGGGAGGGGGGGCGTCCGGTCGTCCATCGTCGTCACCGTGAGTAGGGGAGGGGGAGTCTTGCCAGCAAGGTAGCGCTGGAGCTGAAAGAATACAACTTAAAATAGCAGATGGATCCTGTCCGCCGTCTCCGAACCTCGGGCTTTGGCACCCTTGTTCGGTGTGGCCACCTCGCGGATGCTGCGGGGGTAGAGCGGTTGCAGCCCGAGTGCGGCTTGCGCCGGGGCCCGTCGGCAAGGATGCGCAGCAGGAGGAGCTGAAGGGCCGGGGAGCCCAGGAGGGCGTGGCCCCACTCGACACGCCGTCCAGGCAGCGGTGCGATGGCGGTGCTCGTCAGGGACGCGTCGGCATCGGGGCATGGTGGTCACACCTTATCTATATGGATCTATATGGGCCCGCACGGTCGGCTCGGGTCGCCAGCGGCCGATTGGTCACCGCGCCGGTTGGCAACCACGCCCGGGACCACCGTTCGCTCCCGGCGGCGATGTGCCGGTCGACGAGCTCGTCCGCCCCGGCCCTCGATCCCGACACCATGACCTCCCCCTGCCTTCCGGACGGCGCCGCCAAGAGGGGTCTGCCGCCATTGGCGTCGCTCGATCCTCCCGCCCGTGCCGTGGGCGCGCCGCGGGCCGCCGAAACGCCGATCACACCAGGAGCCGTCCGGTCGACGGTGCCATGGATCGGGGTTCGCGCCTCGTCCTGTGCTGGGCGTGCTTTCTACCGCTGTCTTGCTTGGTAGCCCGGCAGGATCGGAAAGGCAAGTTTCCGATCCTGTCAGAGCCGTGGAGCGGGGCAGGGTGCCGGCCGCGAACCCCATCCGCGCACTGTACGATCAAGAAATACACCAATGTACGGTACAGAAATACGGAATACACATTGAACGCGTTACGATACGCGCGTATGATGGCGATACGCGTACGGAAGGAAGCGGCGGTCATGGATACGGAAGCGCTGGCGAAGGACGTCGAGAGCATGGTGGAGCGGCTGCGTGATCTGCGTGAGGCGATCGCCATGGGACGGGCGTACGCGGAGATCGAGGACGACCGCGCCGAAATCGCCCGCACGCCGGCCGGCGGCAAGGCCGATCCGCACACGGCCGAGCGCCGCATCCTCGCGGCTTTCCGTCTGCACGTGCACGAGCACGGCGGCACCAGGCCGACGAACGACCAAATCCGGAAAGCCCTCGGCAGCGGTAGCCTCACGGACATCACCCCGGTCGCCCGCGTGCTGCGGGCCGCCTGGGCTGCCGCCCCCGGCGCGGCGCCGCGTGCCGAGACTCCGAAGGATGGCAACGCGGCCGTGATCGCCGAGGTCCTCCCGCCCGCCACCGAGGACGAGGCATTGCGCGCGCTGATCGTCGATCTCGCCAAGGGCGTCGACGCCCGCATCCAGCGCGAGCGGGCGGTCGAGCGGCGGGCCGCCGACGGGCGGCTGGCCGAGGCCCTGCGCGAACGCGACGGACAGTGGAGCGAGCGCATGCAGGCGCAGGCCGCCCTGCACGCCGCCGAGAGCGCGACGCGCGACATGGAGCTCACCGCGGTCCGCGCCGAGCTGGCCGACGAGCGGCGCAACGCCGACGACATGGCGGCCGCCGCCGACGGTCTGCGCGAGGAGCTGGCGACCGCCACCGCCGAGTTGGAGACGCTCCGGTCACGGGCCGCGACTCTGGAGGCGCGGGAGGACCAGCTCGAGGGCGAGCTGACCGAACGGCAGCGCCGCGTCGGCGAACAGACGGCGCGCGCCGAGGCGGCCGAGGCGGAGCGGGACGCGGCCCGCCGGGACGCCGATGCCCTGCGCGACCGGCTCGCCGAGGCCGGGCGGGCGCATGCCGCCGCGCTCGAGCGCCTCGGCGCCGATTTGGCGGAGGCCCGCCGCCAGCGCGAAGACGAGCGTCGGCGCAATCACGAAATGGTGGAAGCCCGGGTGGCCGCGGAGAAAACCGCCTCGGAGGCGACGGCCCGAGCCAAGGGGGCGGTCGATGAAGTGGTGCGGCTGCGCCAGGCCCATGATGACGAGCAGGCCAAGCGCATCGACGCCGAACGGATGGTCGTCCGTCTCACCGCCGAACGCGACGTTGCCGTCCGCCCGGCACCGAGCGGCGACGGAGCGGCCGTACAGGTGCCCTCCCCCGCTCGGGAGTCGGCCGCGGGCGCCGGACGCCGGAAGACGACGAGGCCGCGGCGTGGCGCGGCTCCCGTTTCGGCGTAGGAGCCCCACACCGCAATCCACGGAGACGACGACTTGGTGGCCGCAACGCGCCGGGAGGGCCGGGCGGCGGCCCTCAGGGAACGGCTCCCTCCGGCCCGGCTCACCGGGAAGCAGGGCGCAGCAGGCGGCACGCCAGCTCGGTGCGGCTCCGCACCTTCGTGCCACGAAAGATCGCGGTGGTGTGCACCTTGACCGTTCCTTCGCTGATGTGGAGCCGTCTGGCGATCGCCTTGTTCGGCAATCCCTCGGCGATCAGGGCGGCGATGGTCCGCTGCTGTGGGGTGAGGCTCGCGAGGGGGCTGGACGCCGGGGCGATCGTCGCGTGCTCGTGGCCGACCACGACCGGCGCCGGCGCATGCGTCCGCGTGAAGCCGCTCGACACCGCCCCGAAGCCCGCGCCCACGCTCGCCACGGCGGCGCGCAGCGCCTCCGGCGTCTCGGTGCCGGCGAGGAGGATGTCGGCGCCGGCGGCGATCACCGCGGCGAGGCTCCCGCCCTGCTCCGGCGGCATCACGACCGCGACCACCGGGGCGCTGCGGAGGGACCGCGCCTGCGCGACGTCGACCAGGGTGTCGGCGTCAACGCTCGGCGCGTGCAGCACCACGAGGCCGTGCCCGACCGCGTGGTCGAGGCGCCACAGAGACTCACAGATGTCGACGACGCTGGCCAGCGCGGCGCGTTCGACGAGCCGGGCGATCCCCTGGCCGATCAGGGCGTTGGCGCTCAGCACCGCGGCCGGGGGCAGCGGCGCGGCCGCATCGGCCGCGACCGTGCGGACGGGTGCGGTGTTCGGCATGATCCTGTCCTTTTGAAAATGCGGGAGTCCGGCGAGGGGCGGCTCCGTCGGACCTGTCCCCGCGGTTTGGCGCGCTCTCACGGTCCGCTGAACGCAACGCGCGTCGGACTGAAGTGGACGACCGGACGGGTCAGGGTCGGATGGGCACAAATGGCCCCCTGCGTCATCAGCGCGTCGACATCGCGCTCGAAAGCATCCCGGAGCTCGATCTGAAGCGTGTACGCGTGCCGACGCAATACCTCGAGCAGGGCCTGAATGTGGTCCAGATGGCGCGCGGAACGGCCGCGGCGCGCCCAGCGGTGGCAATGGAGCACGATGGCATCGACCGTGTCGTTGACCGCGGCGTCGGTGGGCGTGGCGACGGGCAACGGCGAGGCCTGCAGCACGGCGTCCTCGTCGAGGTAATCGGTGAGCTGGTGGGCGCGGGCGATGGTGAAACGGACCGACATGACGGCTGCTCCTTGCGAACGGACGCGCCGCCGATCCCGTCCGTGGGACCGGCGGTCCGCAGGCCGCCGCCGGTCCCACGGACGGGGAGGCCGACGTGACGCTCGCGATGCGGCTGTTCCACACCCAATCGGCCACTGGGGTCTACGCGGCGGTCTACGAGCGCCATCCCGCGGCCTTGGTGGTGGGCGCAGCGACGCTGTGCTTATCGACACCGCCGAGACCGCCCCGAGCCAACGCGATTGTCACATCCAGACGATTGCACAGGAGGGCCGAATGGCTTGGCAGCGGAGCAGTGGCCACAACATGCGCACCCGTATGCTCGACCTCGGACGCCCGAATTCCGTCCGCATCGCCGGACCCCAGCGGGGTTGGGGCGTTCCATTGCCCCGCTCGCCTCGCTGCAACACGCCGGCCCTCCCCTACGCCGGCGTCGGCCGCGGCCGCTGGAGGCCGGAAGACGACGAGACCGCGGCGTGGCGCGGCTCCCGTTCCGGCGTGGGAGCCCCACACCGCAACGACATATTGAAGGGCCGCTTACTGCGGCACACATCCTTGTGGATGGGTATTACCTGAAGATGTCGACCTTCGTTTCCAAGCATTTCCTCAGGCTGAAGTCATTGACGCCAATGCTAAACCAGCCATCCGGCTTCTGATAGAAGTCCAAACCGCGCCCGATCTTCACGACCCACCCGTTGTCGATGTGGATTTCACGGTCGTGAATGGTTTCGCTTAGCTCGATGTCGAGGACGACGTCGTACTCGAGCAGGCTCTGTTTCAATTCCGACAGGCGCTCTTTGACCATTGCCATGTCGGTCTTGTCGTCGTAGCCGGTCTTCAGATGGATCCGGCGGATGGTCGGGACCCTGACCACCGTCTCGCAGAAGCGGAGGAAGTTGGCGATCTGGTGCGGGGCCCGGATGTAGGGGTCTTCGATGACCACTGAACGGCCGCCCACGAGGTAAGCGCCGAAGATCGAGTCGTAGGTGTGGCCGGTGTCGCCGTACTGGATGGTGAAGTGCTGTTCGGTGAGTTCGGCCGGCTTGGGAGCGGCGGATTCGGCCTCATCGGCGGCCGTGGTCGGAGCGGCTGGGGCCGACGCGGAGCGGGGAGCCGCCGGCGGGGCGATCGGCTCCTCGGCGGTGGTGTCATCCAGCTTTGTCAGGCGGCGGCGGATGGGTTCCAGGGTCGCCGGGGCGTTCTTCGATTCGGGGCAGTGGACGACGACCTCCTGGCCGTCGGCGGCGATGTAGGAGAGGTTGATGCGCGCGAACTCGTCGTCCGGCTTGCGCTTGTTCATCTGCTCCTTGACGCGGCGCCGGCATTCGACCGCATAGGCGGTGTACTCCTCGAACTCGGCGTCGGTCGGGCTGTCGATGGGGTGCAGGATCTTGAGGAAGGCGCAGAGCGTCTTCTTGATGCCCTTCTCATCGCGCCCCTCCACGGCGCGGCCGAGCCTCAGGCGCTTGCTGACCTCCTCGTACCGATTGCTATGCTTGAGCTGGTAGTGGAAGGCCTCGGCCAGGTAGTCGGTAATCAGCCCGTACTGGTCGGTCAGGAAGGCGCTGCTGTTCTTCGGCATTTCCCAGCCGGGGAGATAGCAGGCGAAGCGGTCCATGATCGCCAGGTCGAACTGCGGCGGCAGCGGCAGGAACAGGTCGTACTCGGTGGAATTGACGATCTGCTCCACCGATTGGTCGATGTTGCCGACGAAGGCCATGCTGGCGTCGGCGATCACCTCCACCCCGCGGGAGAAGCGGCCGTTCGCCATGTAGTCCTTCATGATCTGGATGGTGTCGGGGTCCTTGACCTTGATGCCGCCGACCTCGTCGAAGGCCACCGTGTCCCAGAAGCCGACCAGCCCGATCCTGCCGCGGGCGTTGTTGTAGAACAACACCGACTTGGTCGCCTGCCCGCCGCTGATGAGCGTCGAGTAGGGCGAAAACTCGCTGAAGAAGTAGGACTTTCCGGTGCCGCGTGGCCCCAGCTCGATGAAGTTGAAGTTGGACTCCACCAACGGCGCCAGCCGGGCGATGAAGTGGAACTTCACTCGCTTGGACAGCTTCGACGGCTCCAGGCCGACCGAGCGCAGAACGACGTCCATCCATTCGTCGCGGGTGAACTCCCGGCGGCCCTCGCCGTAGCCGCCGAAGTCGAAGCGGCTGAGCTGGACCGGGCGCAGATCCTCCACGTAGAAGGCGTAGTTGTCGGCGTCGATGTCGTTGTGGGCGATCGTCACCTCGGCCCAGATGCCGCCTTCCAGAAGCCGGTCGTTGTCGCGGTAGAACCGCTCGCCGATGGCGATCCGCTGGGACGCGAAGTTCTCCAGCGAGGCCCAGTGGCGCTTTTCCTTCTCCACGTAGCGCACGTGGACCTTATCGATGAACTTGTGCTTACCCTTCATGGCGACGCGGGACTGGGCCGCGTTCGACTCGTCGGGGCGGACGTAGTTTTCGTGCAGGGTGGCGAGCACGGCTTCCATGCCGGCCTGGATCTCGGCCGGCTCGTCGCTGGCGCAATAGCGGGCGAGCAGGAACTCCAGCACGAAGGTGGGCACGTTGGTGCCCTTCTTGATCCGGTGCAGCAGGTCCTTGCGCACCACTTTGCCGGCGAAAACCTCGTTCAGCTTCCGGTCGAGAGCGTCGGACACCACGTCAGACGGCATAGTCGGTCTCCAGCTCCAGCGTGGTGTAGGTGGCCAGCGTCGTCGGGTTGAGCGCCTTCACGATGAACTTGCCCTCGAACTCCATCGCCATGCGCAGGGTGACCTGCTCCTTCTGACCGGGCCGTAGGGTGATGGTGCCGGTCGCCGCGTTGACGGCGCCGCCCGCTTTGGCCTCGCCCACCACATTGCCCTTCCTGTCCTGGGCTTCCAACAGGATCTCGAACTCCGCGGCCTGGGAGAACATGTCGGTGCTCTCCACCGCGATCTCGATCACCGGTAGGCGGGTTGTGATTCGGCGCGCCCCCCTGCGGTAGCCCAAGGTGATGGTGGCGGTGGCGACGTCCGGCTGCGTCTCCTTCTTCAGCCTCACCGTCAGCACCGGGACGATGGCTTCCTGCAGCGAGGCGCCGCCGTGGAAATACAGCAGGCCGCGACGATACGGGGCCATGCTGCGTGGCCCGGCGAAGACGCGGAAGTCGCCCCGGATGCCCACCCGCTCCGCCGGAATCGCGAAGTTGGCGCTGTCCCCCGCCCCTTCGCCCAGTAGGCTGCGGTCGTGCAGGGTGATCCAGGTGCCGGCCGGCTTGCCGCAGACGTCGCCGGCTTCTGCCTGGGCATTCAGGAAGAAGCCGTGGTCGGTGGCGACCACCACGTCGTTGAAGCCGGCGTCCTTCACCAGGCGGACGGCAACGCGGATGCGCTTCAGCATCTGCTGGAGCAGGCTGAGGGTCGTGTCCGGGCTGTTTTCCAGGTGGCTGTCGATCTCGGTGTCGCGCAGGACGAGCAGCGACACCGTCGCCGGGATCGCCGGCTTGCCCTTTACATAGGCCTTCAGCACATGCTCGGCGAAGCGGTCGCCGTAGCGGGCGCGCAGGACGTCCATGCGCTGGGTCACGCTGGGCAGGGGCTTGCCGTCGAGCGTGGGCACGATCCCACCGTCCGCGCGGGCCAGCGAAAGCCCCGCCGCGGCGCCGGGCAGCAGGCTGGCCATGCCGACCGGCGTCACGGTCGGCATCTGGGTGCACGCCGGCACGATCTCGGCGGCATCGCCGTCACCGAGTTGGCCGACCAGGGCCACGCCCAGTTCGTAGCGCAAGGCGTCGACGACGATGAAGGCGACGCGGCGCCCGCTCTCCTTCAGCAGTGGCGCGACGTGGCGATCGAAGACGTCGGCGTTCGCCAGCCGACCGGTCGGCGGCCAGCCGCTCGTCTCCAGATGGCTGGTGAAGACCGGCTGCACCTTGCCCATCAGCGTGGCATAGCGGCGGCGCGCCTGGTCCACCACTGCGGCCATGGTCTCATCGGGAGCGACGTGGTCGCCGACCGCCTGCTCGAACTCGCGCTGCAGCTGGTCGACCCGGCGCAGGTTGGCGACGTAGAAGTCGATCAGCGGGTTCAGGCCGCCGACGTGGTCACCAAGCTGGCGGTCGGCGTCGTCACAGGCTTCCACCAGGGCGAGCGCCGCCGCCAATAGGTCCCACTGTTCCCGGCTTTCCCCCTTGTCGGACCAGACGGAGCCCTCGTTCCGGCGGACGATCGCACGAACCGCGTCCAGCCGGTCCTCGCGCAGGGCCCGCACCGCGCCGGCCAGCACCGACCGCTCCTCGAACGGGAAGGTGTCCCGCACCCCCAGGTCCTCGACCCCGGCGCAGAGCGCCGGCAGGTTCAGCTCCCGCTCGATCGCCTCGGCGCGCTCGACATAGGTGGGCCGCAGCTTGGCGGTGCCGCGCAGGCCGTCGCACAGGTCCTCCACCATCGCCCGCGCGGCGTCCGGCGCGTGCGGCACGCCGGCCAGGGCCGCTGGCGATTCCACGGGCAGGTCGAAGCGGAACTCGCTGAACAGCAGATAGCGCCACAGCTCCTCCGCGACGCTGGACCAGGTCTTGCCCTTGGTCTTCAGCTTCAGGCCGAGGGCGGCGTCGAGCAGCGCCCGGGCCTCCGTCACCCACGCATCGTTGCCCTTCAGCGCCTCCCCTTGGGCGGGCGTGGGGACCAGCAGCGCGAACAGGATGTCGCGCGTCGATTCCACACCCAGCAGCGTGCGCAGCGTCGGCCACTTCAGCCCGCCGCCGACGTTGTCGATCAGCTCGAACGCGGGCGACGGGTCCTGGTCGAACAGGCGGCGGATCTCGGCCGCATGGTCGGGCTTGGCGCGCAGGCAGAGGCTGAGATAGGCGTGCCCGTCACCCTCCGGAAAGGTGGCGCCGAAGGTGCCGTAAGCGGCGAAGGGATCGGCCTGCTTCGCTTCGTCGGTCACCGGCGGACGGGTGGGCACGTAGATCAGCAGCCCCCGCTGCCTGGGCCCGTTCAGCGCCGCGGCCGGCAGCGCCGCAAGCGCCGCCTCGCGGCTCTCGATGCTGCTCTCGCTGGCGTCCACCACGGTGACGCGCTCGCCGCCCATGGACCGGCAGAGGTCCCGGTAGCGGCGGTCCGGGTCGTAGACGACCAGGACACCGCGCTTACCCAGGAGCATCGCGAAGACCTCGTCACGGATGAACTCGCGGATGCCCATGGGGTCAGCCCTTCTTCTTGCGGCCGCGGCCGCCCTTCGCCGTGGCCGGCGCATCGGGTGGCGGTTCGTAAAGGTGTTCTAGATCGTGCGCAATGGCGAGCGACTTGTCCGTCTGGCACTTCTCCCGCACCCGCTCGGGCCAGTAGACTATGGCGAGGTGCGCCCAGTCGTAGTCGCCCGCCTCCAGCTTCTCCCAGGTGTCGCGCAGCACGGTCTGCCAGGAACGGTGGCGGAACAGGCGCCACAGCGGCGCGGCGGTGATCTGCACGCCATCGTCGTGGTTGGGCTTCCACGCCGGGGCGAGGCGCAGCAGCTCGTCCCGCAGGTCGCGCAACTCGTCGTGCAGGGTCTGGAGGTCTTCCAGTTCCCGTTCCTCGTCGCGCGAGCGGCCGGTCTTCTGCCGCAGCGCCCGCAGCGCCGGCTCCACCTGCCGCTCCAGCTTGGCACCGACGAAGTCGTTGGCGGCGGTGTACAGCGTCTGGTCGGTCAGCGCCGGGTAGTAGAGCCACAGCGTGTAGCTACCCGACGCCGTGGACAGCGGCCAGTAGATCGGCGCCTTGCGCCGGCTCTTGCTGTACTGCCGCAGGTGCATCGGGAAGAACTCCCGGCGCAGCCACGCGCGGGTGTCCACCGCGACCTCCAGGCCGACGCGGTTGAGCACGCGGTCGATCAGGTCAGGCAGGTCGTGCGGGTGGCCGACGTCGTCCACCAGGATGCCGGCGTTGGCGTGGAACGGCGGATCGCCGTCCGGCAGCATGCCGGGGCTCTTCGCCGGCAGCGGATCGAACGGCTCCGGCTCGGGCGGCGCCTCGCGCTCGCCAGTGGCGAGACGGATGTCGAAGCGGCCGAATGCGACGCCAGCAGACCAAGACAACAGGCCGGCGGTCGTCTCGACGGGGACAGCGGCGCCATCCTCGTCATTGTCGTCGTCGCTTCCGTTGGCTTCGGCGGCACCCGCCTCATTGCCTGTGAGCGCGGCGGCGTGGTCGGCTTCAGCAAAGCCGTAGAGGCCGAAGGAAATGGCATCGATGTCGGCTTGGCTGCGGACTAACTCGGCCGTGGCGGCCGCGGGATTGTAGTCACCAAGGCGAGTGCGCAAGGCGGCGGGCAGCAGGAAAGCGTGGGAGGTTTCCTCGGTGGTATCAAGGGCGCGTTTGCGTGACCAGATGCAACGGGCCAGGGCGGCAAGCGCGGCTTGCTGGTCAGGGGTGAGGTTGGGAACGGGGGTTTTCTGGATAACGCCAACTTCGTAGGACCGGGCCGCCGCATCAGCTGCCGCCAACTGCACCGACACCAACAAGGCAAAAGCCCGACTGTTGCTCAGCGCACACAGGGCCAACAATGCCTCAGGGGCATCGTCCGCAACGAAGGCGGCGGGGCCTTTGTCGGCAAAGATGCAGCCACGGGGCATGGCGCGAAGGCTTAAACCGCTTGTAGTGCGTCGCGGCCAGGTAAGGCCGGGGCGGAAGAAATGCTCCAGACATGCCGGCTTTTCCAGCGGCCTATGCTCGGTGCCGATAAAGCCATGATAGGTCTGCCGTTCGTTATCCCAGCGAACCACAAGATGCACGTCATAGTAATAGGGGCTGTACGCCCCGCCTTTAGAGAAGGGCATCCATTTATGGTTTGTTCCATTGAGATCTGGCGGGACTTCCCAGTTTACCCGAATATAACGGCCATCGTCTCCTGCTGGATTGGTTACTCGCGCAATTCTTTTGCTTCCATCAAAAGGCGGAAGCTTACCAAATGTATTGCGAACCCGCTCGCTGACCCAGTAGGCAAAGGGCGCTCCTGGTATGACGCGAAATGACTCTGGATTAACGTTGAAGATCCCGTCACCATCAGAACCGTTACATAGTGCTACACAGACCTTTTTTAAGTTATTTGCCTTGTCTTTGTCCGCGAGTAGGCGCAGGAAGATCGTCATGCCTGTTTCTCCAGCACATAGGCGGCGGCTTCCACCATCGCGTCGTCCATCACGCCATGGCCCAGATCGGCCACGACCTCGGGCCGGGCAATGCCCAGCACTACTTCTTCCCGCCATTTCTGGTAGCTGGACAGGAAGAATCCGGTGCGCGAGGTGATGGCACCCAGCCGGCCGCCGGGGCGCAGAAGCTCCAGACCGCGTTCCACGAAGATCGCCAGTAGATCGTTCTTCGAGCGCGGATAGGCTCTGCCTAATTCCTCCTTCACCCCCACACTGAGCGCGCCGAATGGAGGATTCATCACCGCCGCGTCGAAGCTTTCACCCACGAGGTCGATCAGGCGAAGCCCCTCCAGTGCATCCTCGGCGAACAGGCGGTTGCGGTAGGTGGCGGCGGCGTTGCGGGCGAAGTCCGCCAGCGCTTCGCGCAGCCGCGCCTCCGCTTTTTGCCACTGCCTCTCGTCCTCGGCCTTGAACATCGGCCCGTGGCTGCCGAACACCCGGCGCACCAGGGCCGGGACCTCACGTTCGGCGCGCAGCAGCACGCCTAGCTCCGGCAGGCCCTTCAGCAGCAGCAGGGTGCGCTCGAACAGATCGGCGTCCAGCTCGTCCATCCCCGCCATCAGCTCGCGGCGCAGGTCCAGTTCGGCCGGCGGCGCCACGGCGGCGGCGACATGGCCGCGGCCCACGGCTGGCCGGGCTTCGCGCCGCACGCCTGCGTCATTCCAGGCGCGCTGCGCCCGCAGCCACAGGGCCAGCGAGGCGATCTGCGCCGCCCGCGGGTCGATGTCGACGCCATAGATGTTGTGTTCCAGGATCAGGCGCGGCAGGTCGCGCAGAAAGTCCGCCTCGTCAGCGTAGACCTCGCGCAGCGGCTTCAGCTCTGGAGGCGTATCCTCCGCCCGGTAGATTGAACCAGGCCAGTCCGCTTCCTCCCAGGCCCAGGCGTCGCGGTAGATCTGGAAGAACACGTCGAAGGCGTAGAGGCCGAAGTGCATCGATCCGCAAGCTGGGTCGAGCAGCTTGAGCGTGCGCGGGTCGCGCAGCGGCCGGTAGCGATTCAGCGCGGTCTTCGGCTCCCTCAGGCGCCGCAGGATCTCCTCGCAGGTCGCGCGGAACCAACGCTCGCCGTAAATCTCCCCGTTGCCGCCGGCCCGGTCCGACCGGCATTCCAGGAACAGGCCGTCCCACAGCTCCTGCGTCGTCGCCTCGACGAAACGCTGTTCGCGCAGGATCGGTTGCAGGCGCTGGAAATACTCCCCCCAGACCTGATCCTGGTCAGGGAAGCGGTGGTAGGCGTCCACGCAATGGGCGAAGTCGATCATCGCCTGGATGCCGGTTTCGGGATCGCCGAAGTCCGGCAGGCGGTCGAAGTCCCCGCCGATCAGTGCGTTGGCGATGGCGGCGGTGGCGCTGCCCTCCTCCTCGCTCATCCGCCCCAGGAACACCTCGTCGGGCCGGCGGACGAGGAAGCGGCACTGGTCGGCGAGCGCCGTGCGCCCGGCGCTCATGTCGATCCACTGGCGGGCCAGCGCGTTGTCCACCAGGAACTCCACCACATAACGCGGGGTGAAGAACTGGTTGCGCACCGCCAGTTCGCGGCTGTTGCGCGGCGCGCCGGACTCCCGGCGCATGCGCCGGCGCTCTTCGGTCGAGTTGAAATACTGGTAGATCCAGCCGATCGTCTCGTCCTCGCCCCACAGGGGCTCCAGGTCCGGGGCGTTCAGCAGGTCGAGTAGGCGCAGAAACGTCGCCTCGCGCGGGAACAGGCGGCCGAAGGGGGAATGGCGGTCGAACAGCGCCGGCAGGTCGGCGGCGAACAGGTCGAACAGGCTGAACAGGAAGACGCGG
The DNA here is from genome assembly GCF_008365375.1 of Roseomonas genomospecies 6. Taxonomy (GTDB): domain Bacteria; phylum Pseudomonadota; class Alphaproteobacteria; order Azospirillales; family Azospirillaceae; genus Azospirillum. The sequence continues at coordinate 43,286 of NZ_QOKW01000028.1, forward strand.
TAGGCGTCCCCCGTCTCCCCCAACGCCGATCCGGCGACCCGCTGATAGAGCTGGAAGGCCTTGGACTGGTAGCCATGGGCGACGCTCTCCAGCAGGATGCCGCGCGCCTCCATCAGGCGCAGGGCGGCCAGCCGGTTCAGCACGGTGAAGGCCTGCTCGCGCACGATACGGTCCAGCGCGTGACGGCGTTCCTGGACCGAGGGGTTGGCCGCAGCGCCGAGGTAGTGGTCCAGGATCTCGCGCAGGATGCGGGCGGTCTCCAGCCGCTGGTCGTCCAGATGGCCCAGCCGGTCGAGCCCGGCAACCTCGCCCGAGGCGGGGTCCATGCCGTAGGTCTGCTGGAGCTGCCAGGCGAACTCCTCGGCCAGGAGGTCGCGGGCGGCGCCGACGAAGGTTTGCAAACGGCCGCGGGTGCTGTCGTCGAAGGGCATGGGGCTGCTCAGTCCGTCAGGGTCACGTCGAACTCGGCGAAGCCGATCTCCGCCCGCAGCTCCTGGAGCTGGTCGATCAGCGCGTTGAGCTGGGCGGTGGTGGCGATGCGCCGCGGCAGCGCCAGCACCTTGGTCTGTCTGACCATGACCTCCTCCAGACCGCCCCCGCCGGGCAGCGGCGCAGGGGGCCGTTCGCGCTCGCGCCGGCGGTCACGCCCGTCGCGGACGATCGTCTCCTTGAGCTGGCCGATGGTGCCTTCGATGTCGAACTGCTGGGACAGCAGGCGCTTGAGGCCGGCCAGATCCTCGTCGACCGTGATCGCCATGGCCTGCAGCCGGTTCAGCATGCCGGCCTGCTCGTCCTGGGTGAACTCAATCCATTCCGGCAGGAGGCGGAGGTCCCGCTCGGCATCGCGCAGGCGTTCCTTTTGGGCGGCCACCATAGCGCGCACCGCCTCGGCGATGCGGGCCTCCAGGACGGTCAGCTTGGTCTGCAGATCGGCCTTGTGCTTGTGGAAGTCCTTCTGCGCCAGCCGTTGGCTGATAAGGTCGAGGTCTTCCCGGATATCGTCGCGCAGCTCTCCCGGCACGCCGGTGCCGGGCAGTTCGGCAACCGCCTTGGCGATCTCCCGCAGGCTGCGGATCGTGCTGGACAGGCCCTGGTCGAAGGCATTCTTGACGGCAATGGCCCAGGTCAGCCCCTCGAACAGGGGGGACTCGGCGGCGCCGAAGCGCAGGGGCGCGTCGGAGGCGTCTGTCTGAAGCATGGACGCGATCTGCTGGTTGATCGTGTCCATGGTATCGACCCCTGGCAGGCCGAGCGTGCTCAGGCGCTCCGACAGCGGCGACAGGCGGTTCTGGAGGTCCGGCAGCTTCTGGCGTGCCGCCTTGCTGATTTCGTCCTCCAGGGGCAGCACCTGTTCGCCGCACAGCTCCGTCAGACGCTCGGCTGCCTTGGCCAGCGCCTCCATGGACGGGCGGTCGTGACGCAGGGAGACGCCCACCGACCGGAAGCTGGTGTTGGTCTTCAGGGCGTCGACCGCCTGCTGGCCATTCACCGTAACCTCGCGCCCGGCGACCTTCAGCTTGATCTCGGCCGCCAGGAGCAGAGCGGCCACCATGTAGCGCAGGGTGTCTTGGGACCAGCCGAAGGGGTGGTCGGAGAAGGCCTCCAACAGGCTCTTGCCTTCGACGGTCCCGGTGCGCTCGATGAAGTCGCGGATGCTGACCAGGCCCTTGTGGGACGTCCTGACCTTCGGCGCGCTGCCGAGTTCCACCAAGCCCAGCGGATCGAGCTGGGACGTGATGCTGCGCAGGTTCGGCTGGCGCAGGAACTTTTCAGCCAGCGCCGTCTCCACACGCACTGGTGCTTCGGGATAACGGTCAAACACTCTGGCCGCGGCCTCCGCCAAGTGGGCCCGGGACGCCTTGCTGAGGTCCTGGTCCAAGCTGTCCACCGCGGTGGCGCGCCCGCGGAACAGAAAGGATCCCTGCGACAGGCTGCGGGCGAGAGCGCCGCCGAGTTCCCCCATCAGCTTGGCGGCGCGCTCAGTCTGGCTGGCGCAATACTCCCGCACTTCCTGGTCCGGATCGTTGCGGTGCAGTTCCGCGATCCGCTCGCAACGGTAGATGTCGGTCACCAAGTCGGACGCGCCCGGCGCCGTGCGGCCCAACAGATAGATGGCGGTCTCGTTCGCCTTTTCGCGGGACTCGTCCAGCAGTCGTGTGCGCTGGGCGTCGTAGTCCGCAGCATCGGCAAACGCCACCAGGGTCTGGATCGCCTCCCGCTCACCCGCCAGCGCCATGGCCTGGCCGCCGATCAGATGACGGATGCCGGAGGTGACGGAGAGCGAGTCGTGCACCTTGACCGTTGGCAGCGGGTCGAACACCTCGCGCAGCGCGGTGTTGAAGATGCGGCGGAACTCCTGGGTGCGGACGTTGATCTGCCCGCGCTCCTGCTCGATGTCGTTCAGCTTCTCGCTGAAGAAGCGCAGATTACCGTCCTTCTCCATCAGCGGGACGAACTGGTCCTTCAGCATCTCGTCGATGGCCGCCTTGACCCGGTCGGTCATGGAATCGGCATCGACGTCCGGGTGCATCAGGCTGGCCACGTTCTGGGCGTTGGCCGGCAGGTTGTTGAGGATTTGGAGGATGGCGATGGTCTTGGCGACATCCTGCTTCAACGCGTCCTCGCCGACCCGTCCCAGCGTCTTCTTGACCGCCTGGTGGATCTGCGGGTAGGCGCGCAGGATGTCGCGGTCGAGCGAGTCGAACAAGGTTACGGTCGTCGCCAGCCAGCCGATGGTCTGGTCGACCACAGGCTTGTTCTGACCAGCCCCCTCCACCAGGATGTCCTGAACCACCTTGATCGCTGACCGCAGGCCGATGCCGCCGGTGGACTTGGCCAGCGCGCCCAGCAGGTGCAGCAAGATGTCGAAGTGAGCCGGCAGGAACGGGTACAGGTTGACGAAGGCGTCGCGGTCGAGCGCTGAGCTGTAGCTCTTGGCGTCCACCAGCCGGGTGTTGTGGCGGAGCTGCGCCCCATGTCGATTGAACAGCTCGGTCAGAAGGCGCTCGCCCTCCGGTGACTTGCCAAGCAGACGCCGATAGCAGATCTCCCGGATGTCACTGGATTCCAGCTCGACCGTGATCGGGAAGCGGTCCTTCAGCTTAAACAACTCCGGCGAGTTGATGGCGATCCTGGGATCGTCCTCGGTCAGGGTCTGCTGCGCGGTGCCGATAACCCAGACCTTGCCGCCTCCGATCTCTTTGAGGTTTTTCGCCAGGCCATCGAGGTCGAGAATTTTATTCTGATTGCTGCCGACGTACTGCCCAACCTCATCGATGACGAAAATGATATTGTCCTTGCCCGAGACGTCGCGGACAAGGTCGATCATCTCCTTCGCACGTTCGTTCGTCAGATAGATGACGTCACTAGCGGTGGTGGTGAAGGCATGGTCGGTGCGGAAGAGCGTCGGGTACATGCGGTGGGCCAAACCCGGCAGCACCCCGTCGGCGACCAGTTCGTCGTTCTGCAGGTCCCTCCAAGGGACGCCCACTTCCGCCTGGAACAAAGCCTCGAATTCGGCATAGCGGCCGTCCTTCTTCAGCTTGCGTTCAAGGGCCGCAACCTTGAGGTTGCGTGAATAACCAGCGTACTGGAGAACCTTGTAGTACAAAACCGTCGACACTTCGGCCAGCGTGGCGCCGGCGATCTGCTCACTGGCCAAGTCCAGCATAACGACCGCCGCGGGATAGCGGGAGGCGACGGCGCTCAAGAGCGCCTTTGTAGTCGCGCGGTGAACGCGGTCCTGCAGGTGCTTCAGAAACGGCTGGCCATCGATCAAATGGTGACCGTCGAACGCAAGACCGAGATACTTGGTGAAGGAGCTTTTACCCGATCCGTAGAAGCCGGACACCCAGACGCCAATCTCATGGACGCCCCCCGAATCCATGGCCAACTGCATCTTTTCGAGAAGCTTTTCAAGCTGCTCCTCGATCCGATCGGTCACCCAATACTCAGAGATCTCCGCCCGGAGCCGCTCCTCCTGAGAGGCCTGATAGGTGATGACCTTTTCGATTGAGCGGTTGATATCCCGACTGGGATCGAAAAGAGAGCGGATCGCGGTCATAGGGGTTTCCCCTTGGTCTTTATCGTTGAGACTGGTCGGTCGCCGACACCATCAGCCGCCGACGTGAACAGAGCGGTAATTGCCGTCTTCCGGGTAGAAGCCAAGAAAGCGAAGCTGAGTCTTGCCGGTCCGCGTGCCCGGATAGAGGAAGACGGTTGGGACGTGGAACTTTCCTTGAAGCTGCGCCTCGATGGCGCCTATCCGCAAATAGGGATGCAGGGCCTCCAGGTCGGTCACCAGCACGATGGTGTTCGTCTTGCCCTCCAGACCGGCTAATAACGCCTCCAGGCGGGACTGGAGCTGCCCTTGAGAAGTCAGGGCGTTGGCCAATGCTCCATTGGTTCGGTTCCAGTCCAGCGGCGCCTTCCGGTCGCCGGCCAGCCAGACCTTGCGCATGGGCGCGGCTCCGAGGATATCGGCGATCTGGTCGGCGATGGAGAAGGTGTGAACGTCCCAGCCCTCGTTTTTCAGCCGTGCCAGCCAAGCCAGGGTCTGGCGCTTGACCTCCAGGATGTCCCGCGGGTCGAACACCAGATAGAAGATCGGCTCGAAGCTCGCGTGCGCGAACTCCCGCCCCGCTTCGACGCGGCGCAGCAGCTCGCTGAAGTCAGCCTGCAGCGAGGACATCGGGCAGCTCCTCCATGCTTTTCAACTTCCAGGCAATATGCGCCATGCCGCCTGCCGACTGAAGGATGAATTGCCCCTTCATCGCAAGCCGCTTCATCTCCCCCAGCGTGTCCTCGGGGTACAGACCGAACAGCATCCAATCCGGATGCTGGACCACGGAGTTGTCGCCAAGACCGCGGAAGTGCAGGTCGTGGGCGAGGAAGCTGGCGACGATGGGCGTAATCCGGAACGGCAGGATGACGCGTCCGGCGCCGCGCATGGGCCCGACCAGGCCGAAGTCGGCACAGGCCCCCAGGACGTATTGGGAGACGCGGAGAATGGTCGTATCGGACCAGCGCGCCCGCGTCCTTCCGTCGGCGACGGCGCGGCTGATGAAGGCGTGCGCATCGTCCTTCAGCACGATGTCCAAACCGGCGGCGTAACGGGCCCAGTAGACGTCGCGAATGAAGTCCGCGAGAACGGGGTTTGCCCGGCAGGTATAGACGAGGAGCAGGTGGCGGAAATCGGCAGCGGCGATCCGTCCTTGCAGGGCTTTCAGGAATCGTGCCGGACCACCGTCCTCGGTCAGGAAACGCGGCGCGAACGCCTCGGCCACCACGTTCCGGAGCCGACGGGCGGACATCGACGGAAAGGCACCCGAGTCCATGGCAGCCTTCAGGAGGTCCGGCGGGGTCATGCCCGGCTGCCAGAGTTCCAGCAGCCGTCCCGTCTCGGGAACGAGGCCGAGCCCGGCGCTGAGCCGGGGGGTGTAGAACGATGTGGCGTCCACGATCAGCCCGCGAAGTAGGGGAAGCTCGGAACGCCCGCGGTGAACGCAACATGGTAGTGGCCGGCGACGGCGGGGATCCACCGCGCATCGGCAAGCATGTCCAGAGGGCCGACATGCACCGGGCCCGGCTTCGCAGCGACCTTGCCGGACGACAACGTTCTCAACTCTTCCAACGCCGCGTCAGCCGACTCGACGGCGGCGGCATCTTTGGATGCGGCCAGGGTGCGGTGCAGTTCCTGCTCCAGTGTTTCGGGCAAGCGGAACAGGTGAAAGGCCTGCCCCACGCCGATGGCCTCGTCATGGACCCGGCGAGCCGCCTCGGTCACACCGACCACGCGGGCGTTGGCCACCGCGTGGCCGAACACCGGCGTCAGGAACGCCTCACTCGTGCGGTCGAGGAAGGAGGAAGGCCACCAGTTCGACTGATGACGTTCGCCGAGGTAGCCGACCAGCACCCTCAGCCTGGAAACGTCGTGGTTGTTCGGCATCCTGCACCAATGGGCGTATTGGGAATAAATTTTAGCTACTTTGGATTTCTACCACAGGGAGCGCCGGCCCATCCACCGGGAAGCGGCCAGTCGCGGACATCGCTGGGAAGGGTTCCGCAACTGATCGCTGGGAACCGGCAGCTCCGCCTCGCCCCCCTCGCGCGCGAGAAGCGTGCCAGAGTTCGGCACACTCTCTACCAGAAGTGGTGGGCGATGCTCTTCCGCTTTCGTTTGTCGCCGGAACGTCAGGGCGGCGGCTATGCGCCCATGGGCCTGGAAACGCAGGTCAGGAGGTCCCTTGGCCCATCAATCTTCCTCGACCTCATCGGCCAAAATCATGTTTTCGAGCCGCGTGAACATGGCCATGAGGCGACTCCCGTGGACTGCGTCGGGGAACTCCTTTTCAAGACGGCTGATTTCCATAGTGATGTCATCGATGTCGTCACTCAGCTTGCTACCTTCGATCTGAGCTTCAACCTGCTGAACCAGCGTGATCAAGCGTTCCTGAGTCAAAGGTCTACTCCCTGCAGAAAGGTACTGAAAAATACTCTCACCGCCGCATCAGCGCCCTTACCATCATCCCAAAAGTGCCTTCCGCATGGCAAGCCGCCAAGCCAAGGTAAAGCACCGTGCATGCTCTCATCAGCGCGGCTCGCCGCCCATAGCTTTTACCGGACCAGGGGGTCGATGGTCTTGTCCGTTGGCGGCGAGACCGGCGCAAACAAGCCATCGATCAGACGGCGAATCGCAGCGCTGTCCAGCCCTTCGCGCGGGCTGTCGTGCGTAACGATCAAGCGCCCGTCCGGTTGATCAGGCGACCAAGGGGCGATGCCGTTTTCTCCATACCAGGCGAGCTTCCGCTCCCAGCGCGCCCGGTAGTCCGGCTGGTCGAGCATGCCACAATGCTCCCAGTACCAGGTCCCGCGCCGCGCGTCCTCGATGGTGAAGTCAGGCCAGCGCACACTGCCGTCCTTGCCCACCAGCTGCTCTTCGACGCGGTAGCGGATGCCGTTCTTCTGCTCCGCCTCGTACAGCGCGTCGGCAATGACGATCTCCGACTTGGAGCGCACGAGGTCGCCGCGCGCGGTCCGGTGCACGAGTTTCTCCTCAAGAAAACGGTCGCCTTCCGCTCCGAACGCGGCGCTTGCGGGCGGCGCCACTTCGACCATGCTCGGCGCGGCGAACAGGTTGGTCAGGCGGCGCGCCGTCTCGGAGTAGAACGGCGAACGATAGCTGCGCAGCGCTGTGAGGCTGCCCTGGTGCAGCACGATCACCCGCCCCTTTTGCCGTGTCAACGCTGTGTACAGCAGCTCGCGCGACAGCAGACGGCTGCGCGCCGGGAGAACCAGGAACACCGTACCGAACTCGCTACCCTGCGCCTTGTGCACCGTCACCGCGTACGCCAGCTCGAGGATCGGCGTCGCTTCCTCGCTGAAGTCGCCTTTCTTGAAGCTGTAGGTCAACTCGGCCTGTGAGGCGAAGTGAACCTTCAGCCGGCGCGGCTTCTTGCTGCCCTTGAAGTCCTCGCCAACGACGACGCCGATCTCGCCATTCGCCAGATATCCCTTGGGGCGCTTGGCTTTTTCCTTGACAAGCCAGCCGTTGCGCTCGTGGTTCCTGAGGCAGATAACCTTGTCGCCATAGCAGATCTGCTCGGGGCCTTGCGGCGCAATCGTCCGATACCGGTGAACGTACCCGGGCCCCGCGTTGCTTTCCTGGGCAAACCTCAAAGCGCCGGGACGAAACGCCGCCTTGATGTGACGGTTCAGGTCGATGGCTCCCACGGGTTGGGCACGGTGCGGCGTCAGGATCTGCCAGGCTTCGCAGGCCTCGGCCGGGCCGTCGGCGTCGAAGTAGACGCAGCCGTCGTCGCTGCGGCGCCCTCCAAGCGTCAGGGCAAAGCTGCCTTCGAGGTCACCGAGGTCGAGATTCAGCTCCTCCTCGAGCACGCTTCCCAGCCGGGTCCGCAGGTCGTCGGGGCTGGACCATTCGACGAAGCGCAGCCGCTCGTCGCTCCGCCCCGCCAGCACCGCGTTGAGGATCTCGTCCTCACCCGGCGGCAGGTCGCGGCCGGAGAACAGCTCGGCCAGCTGCACGTCGGCACAGGCCAGGTCCCGTGGCGCCGGCCCCCGCTCAGCCGCCTGCCGGCGACGCACGGTCAGCTCCGCCACTCCGGCGGCGCCGTGCGCGCCGTTGAGGTGGGCAATGATGTCGACGAAGGGCCGCCCGGCGCCAATGGGTGGCAGCTGGCGGTGGTCGCCAACGAGGATGAGCCGGCAGGTCGCCGGCAGCGTGTCCACCACCGCCGCGAGCTGGTCCTCGGTGAGCATCGACGCTTCGTCGATCACGCACGTGGTGGCGCCGTCGGCCCGCGGCATGCGCGGGTCGGGGAAGTACCGGCAGGTCTGCGAGTCGTAGCGCTTGTGCGTGTTCAGGAATTGGGCAACCGTCAGCGCCCGGTCGGGCTGCCCCGTCTGCAGCCCAAGACGCACCCGCGCCTTGCCGGTCGGCGCGAGCAGGACGACGCCGGGCCCCACCAGAGATGATTCGTCGAGCAGCTGCTTGAGCACGGTCGTCTTGCCGGTGCCCGCCGGCCCGGTGAGAACCGCAAACCGGGACGCGGCCAGCGTCGCCAGTACCGTCGCTTTTTCCGCACGCGCGCGTTCTTCCTCCGTATCACCCTCCCTCATGGGGCCGAACGCGATATCGAGCCGCTGGCGCCAGTCAACGGACACGGCCGGCGGGGCGGCCTCCAGGCGCGCCTCGACGGCTTGGCGGATGAGGTGCCGATAGTCCGCGTACCGCGCGAGCTGGAGCCAGGGGCCGCGACCCAGCACTGGGACGTGCACGATCTCCGGCTTGAAGTCGCCCTCGCAGATCTCCAGGAGCGTGGCATCGAGTGGCACCGGCCGCGTAGCCGGCAGCTCGGCCGCCGCCGCCGAGATGCGCCCCGCGGGCAGCAGCGTGTCGCCGTTGCCCGCGGCATCCTCCAGGATCGCCACGCAGGCCGCCCGCAGCCGACTCGGCTGGTCCGGCTCCTCGGGGTCTATGCCGCACTCGGCGGGCAGCGGGTGCCGGCGGAGAACCTCGTCGCCGGGATACAGCCCGCGGTCGATCGTCCAGAGACCGACCGGGTCGGCGGTCGTCCGCGTCCCCTCGTAAAGAAGGTATGGGTTCTCCAGCAGCGCATCGATTTTCGCCTCGTCGCCGAATGCGCCCATCGCTTGCTGCTTCGTCAGCTCGAAACGCGACAGCAGTCGGAGCAAGGCGGCGCGGCGCGGCTGCTTGTCGGCGAGATGCGCCCATCGCCGGCGCAGCATGCCCGTCACCCTCGGCGCGCCCGCCGGGGCCGGCGCATCGCCCCGCAGCACGCGGTCGACGAGCGGCCACGGGTCTTCGTTCGGGCCGAGCGCGCTCGACAGCGACAGGGCGAAGAGCGTGCCGTTGAAGCCCTCTTGCAGCGCCGATAGTGCGCTTCCGAGCCCGGGACACGGACCCTGCAGTTTCCACAGCCGGTTCACTTGCTCATCGATCCAGGCGATCCCCTCGGTCCAGGGGCCGCCCTCCAGCCGTTCAGCCGCCCGCTCCAACGCCACCTTGCAGGCGAGCAGAGTCGAAATGGCCGTGCCGTGCGTCACGTGTTCGGACGCATAGGAGAACTGTTCGCGCGCTTCATCCGGCGGGCACGCAAGATAATGCGCTGGGTCGATCGACCGGTCTGTCTCGGCGCGCGCCAGGATCTCGTGGTACGGCAAGACGATGCCGCCGGTGAACTGGCCGGCGATCGTGGGATGGGGGCGCAGTGAGTGCTGGAACGGGCGCTCCCATACCATGGAGCGAATGCGGCCGCGCGCAGCGCCCCCCTCGTAGTCGTATTGCTTGACGTCGCCCATCTTGCCCAGTGTCGCCACGGCCACGACGACGCGGCGGTCGTCGTCGGCAAGCGGGGTGCGCTTGGCGTAGAAGAAGACCAGCGACTCCTTCTCCTTGCACAACCGGCGAAAGCCCTCGAGCAGGACTTTTTGGTTCTCCCAATCCTGCACCCAGTCCGTTTTGGCAAGGAACTCCGGCGCCTCCGGTTCCTGGTCGGGGCTCGCCTCAAGGCCATACTCTTCGGAAATGGTCCAGGCATTCTCCCGGAGCATCCAGCGGAACGGAACGAGCGTCGCGCCCCACGCTGGCACGCGCACCGGGGTGGGCAGGATGTGCTTGTGTTCGGGGCTCCACTCCGAATACTGCAGCCGCACGGTCACGTCGTGCTGGGCAGGAACCAGGAAGCCCGAGCGTTCACGCACGCAAGGCGGCACGCGGCCAGGCTCGATATCCTCGAAGCTCTGCCCAGCCAGGCGCTGTTCGGTCAGGTCGTCGCGCTTCAGCCCGATCGCCTTCAGTACGAGGCAGGCATCGTTGCCGGCGGGGTTGGCGCAGACCGTACCATTCCAGCGTTGGTCGTGCCAGGGAACGCGGACCGACAGGTGGCGCAGGCTCGGGCCAGACATGTCTCCTCCCGTATTGTCGTTCTTGCGGCTCATTCGATGGGCGGTTCAGCTCTCGGCGGGCCACAGCAGGACCAGCGGCTCGATCTCCGGGCTGCGGTAGGGCGTCCTGAGATCGGGCAGCCGAGCGGCGACGTGCTCGTCGGCCGAACGCAGGACGGACAGCGCTTGGGCCGACGGGCCGTCGGCACTGGTTCCGCGCATTGCCCGGCTTGACGGCAAGGCGTTCAGGCGCAGCAGCAGCTCCCAGTCACGCAGCAGCGTCAAGCCATCGCCGGCGGCCTCGACCGCGCAGACCGTCTGCTTTCCGGCGTTGGCACCGCCGGTGACGCGGTCGCGCACGCGGAAGACGGCAAGCGGCGCCGCCAGGCCGGGCACGGCGGCCACGGTGGCGTCGAGGTCGATGGCGTCGCGGAGCGCGCGGTCGAACAGCCGGTGGCCGGCGCCGAGAACGCGTGCGGCGGCATCGCGCCCGCGCACCGAACGGTCGAAGACGAGGCGCTCGTAGGCGGGCAGGAGCGCGAAGTCGTCCAGCCAAGCCTCCGGCGTCTTGAACGAGAGTTCGCCGCCGTCTCCGGTGACCCGCCGCCCCTGCAGCGCCAGCATGTTGCGAAAGAAGGGCTCGAGGTCGGGCAGGTCGGCCCGCGGAATGTCGGCTTTCACCTCCCGGTAGTCGAATCGCGCCACGTTGCCGACGAGCGACTTAACGGCATCGATGACGTCCTGCCCGCCAAGCCGGGAGGTCCGCGCGTCGAACCAGGAATTGAGCTTTTCCTTCGACACCTCGGCCGCGTCGGCGAACACGCCGGTGAACACCTTCGGCGAGGTCATGCCGAGAACCAGCTGCAGGAGGTCCTCGGGCTCGTCCATGGCGGCGCTGAGCGCTTGCGTGATCCGCTCCAATTTGGCGTTCAGCTTCTCCCAAATGAGGCTCTCCACCGTGTCCGGGTTGCGGAGACTGACGACCTCGACGGGGTGCTGCTGGCCATAGCGGCTAAGGCGGCCGACCCGCTGGTGCAGCCGCATGGGGTTCCAGGGCAGATCGGCGTGGATGAGCGCGTGGCAGCGTTCCTGGAGGTCGATGCCTTCGCCAGCGGCCTCGGTCGAGACGAGGAAGCGGACCTCGCCCTTGTTGAAACGCTCCGCCGCGCTCTCACGTGATTCGACCAGCGGCTTCAGGCGTCCCTGGCTGTCTTCAATCCCCTCGGCCCGGCCGTCGCCGTTGATGAACGTGACGCAGCCATGCCCGAAATGGCGCTGCAGCGTGTTCATCAGCAGCGACTGCGTCGCCTTGTACTCGGTGAAGAGCAGGACCTGTTGGCCGGGGAACCGCTCGTCGATGATCTCCACGAGGCGCTCGACCTTGGTCTCATGCTCCACGTCCTCGGCAGCCTCGACCAGCTCCTCCAAGAGCGGTTCCTCGTCCTCCATCAGCCGCACGGCATCGGCAATGTCGGCGATCCGCTCCTCGAGCGCCGCCAACTCGTCACCGAGGCTGGGATCGGCATTCTCCCCCAGAGCCTCGTATTCCTGGATCTCTTTGAGTTCCGTGTGCCGCCGCCGCAGCCGGCCCAGGTCGCGCCGGCTGTCGCGGATGCGACCGAGCCTGCCGAGCAACGCCTTGCGCACCGCCGCCACCGAGCTCGACGCCAGCTTCTGCATCGTGATGAGCACGAGGATGACGGTCTTCTGCTCGGTCGCCGACAAGGAGGACGCGTAGGCCTTGCCGGTCTGGATGAACTCGGTGAGGGTGGCGTAGAAATGCGCCTCGGCGGGCGAGTAGCGGTAGGTCTCGGTGGAAACGTGGACGGGCGTGAAGATCTTCTGCCCGGCCATGTCCGTCGCAGACTGCTTGTTGTTGCGGATGACGGCATGCCGCAGCTGCGCCAGCTGCGCGTCCAGCGGGGCCTTGGGATCGAACAGATCGGGCCGCAGCAGCGACAGCAGCGACAGGAAGCCGTAGGTCTTGCCGCGATGCGGCGTCCCGGTGAAGAAGAGCATCGAGTTGGTCAGGCGGCGCTCGTTGAGTTCGCGCAGCAGCTCGTAGGCCAGCGTCGGACCACCCTGGTCGTCGTCGTTGAGGTGGTGCGCCTCGTCCACGACGACCATGTCCCACGGTTCCGCTTCCAACATCCGCCGCCAGCGGTTCCGGCGGTCGAGGCGCAGCGTGTGCATCGAGGCCGCGACGAACGGGTGGGTGCCCCAGAAATCGGTCCGATCGCCGTCGGCCTCGGGCGTGTAGATGGACAGGCGGATGTCGAACATGTCGCGCATGCGCTGCTGCCACTGGCCGACCAGCCCGGCCGGCGCCAGCACCAGCAGGCGCCGAATCAGGCCGGACGAGATCAGCGGCAGCAGCACCAGGCCGGCTTCGATGGTCTTGCCGAGACCGACGTCGTCGGCCACGAGCCAGCGCGCCGGCCACTGCTCGCGCACCCGCTTGCAAACCCACAGCTGGTGCGGCAGCAGCGCAATGCGCGAGCGCGAGAAAATCCCCCACGCGTCGTTGGCGGACCGGACGGCCAGCGCCTGCGTCCGCGCGACCGCGGACAGCGGCGAATGCCAGGCCGCGCCAACGATCACGTCCTCCAGACCGCGGACGGGAACCAGGTCCTCGAGCAGGCATTCCTCATAGCCGTGGCCGAAGCGCACCAGGACGGTGTCGCCGCGGTTCATCTCCACCCGTCCGCGGCCGTACTGGGTGCTGACCACCTGGGAGCCGGAGGCGAATGGTGCCTGAGACGCTGTACCATCCATCGGGATCACCTCGCCGGTCGATCGTTCACGCGGTTATGAATCATCAAATGGCTTCCTCTTCCAGGGCCGCGTCCGCATCGTCGTCCCCAGGAATCTCGACGCTGAGTGGCTCGTCGTCCTCCTCGTCGGCGACGACGGTGCCGAGGACCTCGGCCTGGGTCTCAACGTTCCGGTAATCGGCCAGCACGACCAGCGGCAGGTCGAAGTCGCCGGCGAACGTCGCACGGTCCGGACCGAGATGCGACACGAGGAACTCGTGAATCGCCCTGGACTGCGCGAAGGGGCCGCCTTCTCCGTCGGACAGGCTGAGCCCGAACCGCTCGAGCAGACGCCGCACGGACGCCGTCGACGCGAAGCAGTAGGGATGGATGAGCGGCCCCGTGACAAGGCCGAGGCGGTTCAATTCCCGCACCACGAAGCACGCGCCGAGCCCCAGGGAGCGGCTGATCGGCGGCGCGTCGAAGCCACCCGCTCCGGTCAGCGCGGGATCGGCACGCGGCGCCAGCACGACCGACAGGTCGAACGCCTCGCGCCGGGCTCCCAGGCGAAGGAAGATCTGCGCGTACACCGGCAACCAACGCGCGAATCGGTGGATCGTTGCAAACTCGCGCATCCAGAAGGCAAAGGTCTCGTCCTGCACCTGGAGGTCCGCGAAGTTCTCGAGGACGTCGAGCCAACGGTCGGCGCCATCGCGGGGATCCACCGCGGCAAACACGTCCCACCATCCACGTTCCTCGCAGATCTCTATGAAGCGCCGGTGCTGGCCGCGCTGCGTGCGCCCCATCCGCATGAGCGAGCCAAGCGCCAGCAGGACGAGCCAGTCGCGCCGCCCATCCGCCGTCTCCGGGGCAGCGAGCGACTGAGGCGGCGCACCATCGGGGTAGGCTTCCGACTCGTACCAAGCCGTCCACCGTTGCCGTTCCGTCTGCCACCAGTCCCAGATGAATTCGAGATGCGTGGCCGGATCCAGCGTCTCCACAGGCCTCAGAGCGTGGAGCGACAGCACCTCCGATCGCGCCGGTGGGAACAACCTGGTCGCCAGCGTCCAACGGCGAGGCTCATCCCACAGGACAAGCAGCGGCGATTCCATCACCGCGTCGCGGGACGCCAACCAGAACCCGCTGCTCGGCCGGCGTAGCCGCTCGGCGACAGCATGGCCGAGATCGCCGTCGAGAATGTAGGCGAGCACGGCGAGTCGCTGGCCGTCGGTGCCCGCGGCGGCGGCCCAGGTGGCCAGCTCGTCCGCCAGGGCCTGAAGATCGCCGCGGCACAGGGCGAAAAACGCCCGCCCGGCGGCATCGTAGTCGGCCGCGAGCACGCGGCCTTCCGGCGCGAACTGGGCGCGCCGGCGCTCGTCTCCGCTTTCCGGCTCGCTGCCGTCACCGGCGAGCAGCCGGCCGGCCGCAACCGCCTCGCCCGTGCGAGCCCGAAACGCAAGCCGCCCCAGCACCTCGCGGAGGGCCGCACGTTCCGCCGGTTCGGCGCGCTCCTCGATCCACTCGCGCGTCAGCAGCGCGCCGAGCGTGCCGGCGAGAGCCGGCGGCACAACCCCGTCTTCCGTTGCCGCGCGCAGCACGTCGGCAAGCCGGACCGGTCCGGGCTCGTCGAAGCCGATCTGCCCGAGGCGGATGGCGACATCGCGGGAAACGACCGCTCCTTGATCCAGCCACGCCGCGAGCCACGGCCACCGGGCAGCCGCTTCCTGGACCTCCGGGTCGGCCAGCAGACCCGATGCCTGCCCGCGAACGGCGTGTGCGGGCACCAGGCGGCGGAACGGCCCCGCCAGTCCGGAGGGAACGGCGGAACGCTCCGAGGCGAGGCGCGACAAGCCGCGCCCGTCGCCATGCAGGGAGCGGAGCAGCTTGCCGCCCTCGCTGGCAAAGCCCTTGCTCAGGACCTCCCACAGGCTGACCCAGAGCTCGTCGCGCGACGCTGGATCGGCCGACAGGCCAAGGGCATCGGCAAGGGTCGGCCAGTCGTCCAGGCTGGCTTGGTGCAGCGCGAGGAGCTGCGCCCCCAGCGCCTCCCCCATGCGCTCGATCAGTGCCTGGTTGCCGTCGCTGTCGGGCGGCAACTGCGTGCGCCCAACGTCGACTTCGAAGGGTCCGTTGACGCAGTAGCCGGCCCGCCATTCCTCGCGCGTCGGTGCCGTCCTCCAGATCGTGGGAACGCTGTCGGGCAGGCTTTCGAAGCCGCGTGCGCCGATCGCCAACAGCAGCGCGGTCTCGCCCTGCGATAGCCTGAGTGCCCGCACCGTGCGCAGAGCGCCGCGCGTCTCCGGAACGCGCACGCTGCCGACGCAGGCCCCCTCGATGCCAGAAACCGGGGCCGGCATCCAGTGAACGGCGGAGGCCGATCCTCCCGTGATCTCGATGCTGCGGATTGCCCGAGCAAACGCCGGCAGGAGGCCATGGAGGCGTTCGAACTCGCGCACGACCTCGCCCGGCGCCACGCCGCTGTCGAGGGGAAGATCGAACACCGTGGGGGGCGCCGCTCGGTCGCCCCAATGGTGGCCCACGTCCCCGCCGTCGTGCCGCCGCGGGATCATGCCGCCGACGACCTCCGCCTTGAGAAACCGGCTGACGAACGCCGGCCGACTCGTGACAAGGTGGACGCTCTTGAATCCCAGACCGAACTCGCCCGTGGACTCGCTGCCTCCCTCCTTGTCGGAATGGCCGATGCTCAGCATCTTGCGCAAGTCGAGGTGAAAGCCCCGTGCCTTGCCGTCGAAGCCGCGCGCGACGAAGTAGTTGATTGGCCTTCCCCAATGGATCAGCCGGAGGCTCCGCTCGCCAATTTCCAGGCAGAACCGGCGCGCTTGGCTCGGCAGCGGGTCCTCGCCCGCCTCCAGCCCCATGGCCGACCTCATGGCAGCAAGCTCGACCGCGGCATCGTCGGCGTTCTGGAAGAACTCGAAGGGCACCCGGTCGCAGTGGTACTGGTACTTTGCAAGGCGCCGCCGCACACTCTCCAGAACGGCGGCACAGGCCGCGTTGTCGTTCTCGATGTGGGCGGCGAGGCTCTCCCGCGCGGACTGCAGCTCCTGGAAGCATGCCTGCCGATCCTGCGGCGGCGCTTCGTTCTTGCGCGCTTCGGCCGCTTCGATGGCTCGGACGTGGTCGCGGATGCTGAAGTGCTTGGCGGCGCCGAGCTGACGCAGGTGGACCTCGATGTGGTCGACGATCGACGCCAGGGCCGCCGAAATGTCCGCTTGCCCGTCGTCCTCCGCCGCGCCGAACAGGGCGTCGACGATGCTTGCCCGTTCTCCGGCGTGGAAAACGTACACCTCGTCGAGCAGGTACTCCGCAGACTGGCGCAGAAGCTCGCCGATCCGCGCCGGCGCCAGCCCCGAAAGCGGAATCCGCTTCAGCGTCAGCACCGTGGCCTGGCCGCCGCCCGGCAAGCGGGCGTTTCGCGGCCTGCCCACGAAGATGGTCGAGTCGTCCTGGAGCGCGGACAGGGGCACACTGATGTCTTCGCCGGTCAGCGATACGACGGTGGCGTGCGAGCCCCGTTGCACCCGCACGACCGGACGCACCGCCCCGAAGGTCTTTCTGAAGGTCTCCCAACCGTAGAGGTTCAGCCCCTTTATGGTGTCAACGATCCACTCCTGGGTGCGCGGGGTCAAGTAGGACTCGGCCAGGGCGCGCACGCGCGGGCCGCGGCCGAACAGCCCGATCAGCACCCCGAGCGCCTGCGGGGAGACGTGGTTCGCC
The DNA here is from genome assembly GCF_008365375.1 of Roseomonas genomospecies 6. Classification (GTDB taxonomy): domain Bacteria; phylum Pseudomonadota; class Alphaproteobacteria; order Azospirillales; family Azospirillaceae; genus Azospirillum. The sequence goes on from NZ_QOKW01000028.1 coordinate 60,202, forward strand.
CAGTCGGCGAAATAGTTCTCGAGCAGCTCGGCCGCACGCTCCTCCTCGCCGGCATCGAAGTGCAGCGACTCGTGCGGATGCCCGAGGCCCCCGGCGGCATGCCCGGGCCGAGGCTGTGGCTGCCGCAGCGGCGTGCGGTAGCGTGTGTGGACAACGTGAGCGGGGTCGATGTTTTCCACCTCGGCGGTCAGCTCGCCGGCGCCGCGCCATTCACCAAGCGCGTTGCGCAGTGGGATGGCGGCAAGGGTGTCGCCCCATCCCGGCAGGCCACTGAGCCCGTCGAAGTAATAGTCGAACAGCCGCAGCGCCGGGCTGGCTTCGTCGCGACCCGCTGCCTCGTGGGCGTGCGCCAGCCGACCGAGCAGCGGGACGATCTCGGCGGCGGCCAACGAACCGCTGAGAGCGGGAACCATGTGGCGCTCGGCCTCCGCCGTGCCAAACGCCTCCGCCACGGCTCGCAGCAGCCGCCAGCCGGGCACATCGTCCAGAGCGTCGACCTGAACGGCGCTCTCCATGGGAAATCCGGGACCGGACGCAAAGGCGATGCGCAGCCCCGGCGCACCGGTAAGGAGCTGCGAAAGCGCCACCAGGGCTTCCCCGCCGCCGCTGAACAGCCTGTCGGCGTGTCTCTGCAGCGCCGGGTGCCCGGCGGTCTCCCGCGGCAAGGCGGCCGGAGTCCGGAACGCTTGGCCGTGCCGGGCGAGCGCTGCCATCGCGGCTTCCGCCACCGCCTTCGGCAAATCAAGGATCTCCTGGGGGGCTGCGGCGCTGGTGTCCTGCAGCGGCAGCCACGCAACCGCGCGCAATTGGCACACCAACGCCTCGGGAAGGTGATCGAGGTCCAGCTGGCAGAGTGCTTGCAGCACTTCGCGGTACAACGCGGCCGGGGGATGCGCCGCCAGACAGAGGCGGACCTGATGGAGCGGGCTCCATCGCGCGACGAGGCGCTCGCGCATGGCGGAAGCCCGGATGCCGTCCGCGTCCCGCAGCAGCTTCACGCGCGCGGCCATGGACCTGGAAACCGGCCATGTCCCCTTCTCGAAGCAGAGCGCGTCGATGGCCGTCAGTGTTCCGTCTACGGTTTCATGGAACGGCAGTCGTTTCCAGAGCACCTCACTTTCCACCCTGTCGAGGACGGTTTTGCGCTGCTTGGCGGAGAGCTGGAGTCGTGCGAGCTCGCCGTCGGTGCAGCGGTCGAGCATCGCTTCGACGTCCTGGCCGGCAAGCGTGCGAATACCAAGCGCCTGCAGCTGGCGCCCGCTGAGCTGTTCGACGAGATCCTCTGCGATGAGGCGCCACGCCTCACCGTTCATCGCTAGCAGCTGTTCCGCAAGCCCGCCCCACGCGCCGTCGACCGCCCCCCAGAGGAGTGACGTGTCCGAGGCGCGCCCGGGATCACCATGGAGGAGCAGGCGCAATGTGCGTGCGTGCCCGACCGGGTCGCAGTCGCTCAGCAGGTCTTCGAACAGGGCGCGGCGCACCGCGGCCTCGCCGAGCCGGGTCGCGCGGCCAACCGCGTCGAGCATCGACGGGCCGGAGACCGCCGGCACGTCGCGCGGCTTCAGCAGATCCGCCGCCTCGGGGCGAACGATGACCACGTCGGCTCCGGGCAGGGCAGATTGCAGCCGCTTGGCCCGCGCCAAATCCAGGTTGCCGGTGTTGCGGTCGCGGAAAAGCGTGCCGTGATCGGCGCGCTCCATAAGCTCGCCGATGGACAAGGCTTCGCGCCGGCCGCTGGCCGCACGCCACGCCCGGATCACCTTCAGGTCGCGGATGTCCGGTGCAATCAGCGAAGCCCCGGCGGCGGTTGCCGCCGCCAGGATCTGCTCGGCGGCGCGTGCCGCCTCCTCGGCAACGCCGGCGTCCTCCCGGACCAGCGCGTCGAGGCGGCGCAGGAGCGGGATCGCGTCGCCGGGTCGGAATGCCGGGCCGGCCGCTTCGATCCCGTCGCGGCGCAGCTCGTCGGGCAGAACGAGGGCGTGGGCCTCCGTGCCCGCAAGGGCTCGGTAGACCTCCGCTTGGGTCACCTGCTTGAGAAAGAGCACGCTTCCCGGTGCCAGCAGGGCGATGATGGACGCACTGCCCGCCTTGGCACGCGTCAAGGGACCCGGCCCCGTCTCCACCAGGACGAGGCGCAGAAGGTGGACGAGCGCGGCCCGGACCACCGCGGCTTTCGCCGCGGCCGGGTTCTGTTCGAGGAAGGCGGCGAGGTACTCGACGCTGCTGCGAGAGCGGAACGCGGCGACGGCGCGCTCGTCGAGCAGGCGTGCGACCTCCTCGGCCGTCCACGCGTCGCTGGAAGCCGGATGAAGGAGGTTCGGGGCGCCGTGCCACGTCAGCGCCGTGCCCTCGGGCACGTCGTCCAGAGCGGGCAAGGCCGACCAGGGCCGGGCCGCGGCCCCTTCCGGTGGCTCCGGCAACGCGCGCACAGCCGTGCCGGCGGGCACTTTGCGCCATTCCTGCCCGTCCCGCGTCGCCATCAGCACGAACTGGTTTTCCGCGCACAGCGCCGCCGCGTGCTGGACGAAAAAAGAGGTACCACTCAGGGCCCGGCACAGCGTCCTGATGTCGTCCCGCGCCATCCGCTTCGCCTTGGCAAGGGCATGGATCGCGGCAGGAACGCTCGGTAACGTCGCGCGGTCGCGGACCAGCGCGTTCCAGCGCGCTCTGACCGGCCGCTCGCCCTCGCTGGACAGCGCCGCAGCGCTTGCCGCGTCGAGCGCTTCGATGGTCCTGCGTCCCGAATCGACGAAAAAATACCCGTGCAGCGACAGCTCGTAGTCGAAATCGCCGGGGCACGGCGCTTCGCAGCAGGGGGTTTCGCCGACCGGCAAGAACACCGCCCAGCGCACGGCCAAGCGTCCGCCGCCCCTCGCCACCGATCGCGTCAGGATGGCGGCCCCCTGCGGCAGCGCCTTCTCCGGCACCATGGAACCGCGCCCCGTCGCGGGATCGCGGTAGGGGGTTCGCGGCCAGAACTCCGAGTCGCGGATGCCGTCGGTCTGCTCCGGCCGGAGCAGGACTTCGCGGCCAGCAAACACCATCGTGCTCGGTTCCAGCCCGGCGCCGGAAATCGTCACCTCGCCCTTGAGCACGCCCACATCGGGAGGGTGGGTCTCATTGCGCCGCGGCAGGCGCGCCGATTCCTCAGCAAGCGCCACTACGCGGACCGGCTGGAGACCCTGCCCGGCTGTCTGCCGCAGGTAGCGGATGCGCTGGATGCCACGCAGGCCAGGGAGCAGTGCGGCAAGCGGAGCGGCGTCCGACAGCAGCCGGTCGAGCTCCGCAGGCGCCGGATAGTGTTCGATGATCACGCCGCCGCCGGCGCGCTGGTGGGCGGTCGTTCGGAGCGGAAGCCACAGCACGAACCACCGCGACGCCGGAAGAACCGGGGAGAGCAGCCGCTCGATGCGGGCCTGGTCGCCGCTGGAAAACACGTCCCAATTGGGATGATCGGGATCGCGGCCCTGACCGGACCACGGGTTGAGAACATCGCGGCGACGGTAGTCGCCGCTGTCCTCGCCTGGGTCGGCCGACGCCATGAAGAAGAAGGCCTCACACAGGTGAAAGACGCTCTTCTGCCCCAAGCCGAATTTGCCGATCGCCGCCTGGTCCGCCGCCTTCGAGCCCAAGCCGATGTGAACGATCCCCCGCGCGTGCCTCTGCAGGAACGGACCGTCGTTGATGCACACCAGCGCCGCGCCGCGCAGGAGCGGGTTGTCGGCCTCGGCGATGCCGTCCGCAAGCACGAAGTCCACCGCAGTGGCCGGCGCGTCGTCGGCGTTCTGGACGAGTTCCTTGAGAATCGGAAAGCCGTTGGCGTAACGGTCCCTCACGTTGTCGGCGATCAGGTTCACGTGAGAAAGCACGTCCTCGCGGAAGCCACCCATCTGCCTATCGCCTCCCGTTCCGGACCCGCACGGCCGGGCCTCTCCGCTGCCGCTTGAGACTATTGACCCAGGCCGGCGGCGTCCATAGGATTGTTACCCATGGTTGTCGCCTTGGATAACGTATCTCGGCTGCGCTGCGCATACATGGATGTGTTCAACGCTCGGTCATATGCCACTGCTACGGACAGGTCCAAGGCGATCGGCCCAGGAAGGCGGCGCGCTCGGCGCCGGCGTCAGCGCAATGTCCAGCAAGGCGGCCAATGCGATTCATCATCGCCAACACATTCCAGAACAGCTTGGCGAAGCAGCCGCAACCGCAGCGCCGGCTGGCCAAAGAAGCCGAGTTCAACCTAAAATTGAGTCCAGCCACGCCCGGCTTCCGCCTCCACCGGATCGAACGCTCGCGCGATCCCGGTTTCTGGAGTGCCCGCGTCAACGACGACCTGCGCATCGCCGTCCACCGAGCCGGGGCAATTCCACGTACTGGCTGGTGGGGTTTGGTATCCATTGCCGTCCCTTGACACGCTTCGGCACAGGAGCCGCCTCATGTCCGATGACGAGATCCTCACCATCCGAGACGTCGCCGTCCTGCTGAAGGTCGGAGAGAAGACGATCTACACGATGCCCCAGGCGGGCGACTTGCCGGGGTTCAAGGTCCGAGGCCAGTGGCGGTTCCGGCGCTCCGGAATCGACGCTTGGATCGCGGCTCAGGTTGAGCACGCGAAGGCTCGCCCCGAGGACGGTGGAGGTGACGAATGAGCGCCACGCCAGTCCTCCTCACCTGGGTCGCCGTGAACAACGACCCGTACGAGCGCGACGGCCAGTCGGGTTTGGCGCGGCTCGTCGACGGCGCGCCCATCCCCGGGCCGACCCTGACGCTCCTGTGCGACGAGGAGTCGCCCTACGCCGGCCGGATCAACGACGTTGTTCTCCTGCACCGCGCGCCGACGGGGGGCGCGAACGATCGCGAAGAGCGAGCGGTGACGGAGCTCAGCGAGGCGCTCCGTGAGCGCTCGATTCAAGCGCGCCGCGTGCCGTGGGACGGCGACGACCCGACGGATCATCGTGGGGTGTTCGAGTTCCTCCGCGAAAAGTTGCCGGAGCTGCGTCGGCGCTTCTCGGGTCGCGAGCTGGTGCTCCACATCAGCCCAGGCACTCCGTCGATGCACACGGTCTGGGTGCTGATGGCCGAGACCGGGTTCGTCGAGCCGCCGTTCACGGTGGTGAAGTCGTACCGGCGTGCCGAACGACGGGGCCGCCCCGCCGTCGTCCCCGTAGAGCTCGGCATCGAGACCTTTTACAAGGTCTACAAGGCCTCCAGCCCACGCCAAGTGGCCGCTGAGGATCAACGCGTCGTCTGGGATCCAGCTCGATTCCAGACGGACGCCATGCGCAGGGTCTACGCCGAAGCGCGCCGCTACGCCCAGCTCAACGTGCCGGTGCTCATCCGCGGCGAGCGGGGGACCGGCAAGACGACCCTCGCCGGCTGGATTCGCTCGAACAGCCCGTTCAAGCGCGAGGAGCAGGACACCAGGTGGCCGAGTGTTGCCTGCGGGCAGTACAGCCCCGAGACCATGCGCGCCGAGCTGTTCGGGTACAAACGCGGCGCATTCACGGGCGCGACGGCTGACCGTGAGGGCCTCCTCGCGGCGGCTCACGGGGACACCCTCTTCCTCGACGAGGTTGGCGACATCAGCCGAGATCTCCAGCGGCTTCTCATCAAGGCGATCGAAGAGAAGAGGTACTTCGCCCTTGGAGACGACAAGCCGCGCGAGAGCGACTTCCGACTGCTCACGGCGACCAACATCGATGAGCTTGAGCTGCAGCGCCGGCTCGACCCAGACTTCCGCGACCGAATCAGCCTCCTGACCCTCGAGCTCCCTCCCCTGCGCGACATCGGCGGCGAACTCCCGTGGCTGTGGGAGGCCGTATACGAAGAGGCGGCGCACCGGGCCGGCGTGACCAGGCGTCGGGCCACGCTCGGCGCTGCGCACCACGGCCGCGTCGTGGCACAGCTCCGGCGTCACCCGCTCCCGGGGAACCTCCGCGACCTCTTCCGCGTCGCTTACCGGATCCTCGCCGCGCGGAACGACGTCGACGCTCCGATGCCTCCGGCGGAAGCCGTTGAGTATGGGCTGGAGGCGCTGCTTGGTTCGCCGGTGGGCGAGGCCCGGACGACGTCGATGGCGATGGCCCTCGCTCGCGCGTTCTCGAGCGGGAACCCCATTGACGATCTGCTCGATCCCGGCGGGCGGGTCGCGACAGCAGAGGTCCTCGCCGACTTCCGCGCCTTCATCGCGGCAGAACTTCGCCGCATCGCTGCTGACCGCGCCGTGCCGGTCGACGAGCTCTGCGACGTGTCAGAGAGGTCGATCCGGGCCTGGGCGAAGGGTCGGCAGCTTTCATCCGCCGCGCGGAAGCCGTCTTCCGAATCCGAGGAGACCTGACCTATGGAGCCGCTCCACGCCACCGCGCTGAAATCCAACATTCCTTCTTCTTGTCAAGGGCTTGTCGGTTTTTGCGGCCAGCCTGCTCCTGCGTTGGCACGCGCCTCGCACTTAGGGCTGTCGAGTGCAGACGGACTGGCCGTCGGCATGAGCCACGAGGAGCAAGGACATGGAAGCGGTTCACAAGACGATCGACCTCCAGAGCGAGTACAGCCTCACGCGGCACGCGTGGGAGCGGATGAGCGGGCGCGGGCTGTCCCCTGCAGCCATCCGCCTGGTGTTGAACTACGGGCGCGCTGCCCGCATCCGGGGCGCGACCATCTACGTCGTCGGCCGGAAGGAGGTCGAGCGCTACCGGCGGGACGGCATCGAGCTCTCGTCAGTCGAGGGAGTCCAGGTCGTCTGTACCGACAGTGGCTCGATCCTGACCGTCTACCGCAACCGGGATCTCCGGGGGCTCCGCCCGCGCTCGCGCCGCGCTCGCAGCCGTCACGCTCGCTGAGCAAGCACCTGGGAGGAACGAGATGGGCTGGGCCAAATACCAAGAGGACATCGTCAGCCGCTGGATCAACGACAACCACGCGCGCTGTGCTCCGAAAGCAGACGCGACACCCGCACAGCGGAAAGGGACTTCGGTCCCGAAGCAGGAGAAGCACGTGAGCAAGCTCAAGGAATTCACCACGTCGTCGGCACGACCGCTGCCGGTCATCGTGCTCGCCGACGTGAGCGGCAGCATGGGAGTGGACGGCAAGATCCAGGCCCTCAACTACGCCGTGCGCGAGATGATCGAGGCGTTTCAGGACGAGTCCGACCTGCGCGCCGAGATTTGCGTCTCGGTCATCACCTTCGGCGGGCAGTCCCGTGTCCACCTGCCGCTTGGCTCGGCCCGCGACGCCTCGTGGTCCGACCTCGGGGCGAGCGGCGGCACTCCGATGGGCGCGGCCTTCGACCTCGCCCGCCAGATGGTCGAGGACAAGGCGGCCGTGCCGGGCCGCGCCTACCGCCCAACCATCGTGCTCGTGTCCGATGGGCAGCCTACCGACGCCTGGCAGCAGCCGCTCCAGGCGCTCCTCGGCAGCGAGCGAGGCGGCAAGGCGTTCCGCATGGCTCTCGCCATCGGCGCGGACGCTGACCACGCGGTCCTCCAGGCGTTCCTCGCGGACCCCGAGGCGCGCGCGTACCGCGCCGACGAGGCCCGCCAGATCCGCCAGTTCTTCCAACTCGTCACGATGAGCGTGTCGGCGCGCTCACGCAGCGCGAACCCGAACAGCGCCCCGGTGAGCCTGCCGAACGACGGCTGGGACCTGTAGTGGTCCGTGTGGTCGCCAGCAGCGTGCGCGGCCCGTCGCACGCGCGGGACGGTCTGCCCTGCCAGGATGCTTGGCTGGCGGTCGCCGACGCCCGCGCGTCGCTTGCGGTGGTCTGCGACGGCATGGGCAGCCGCACGCGTTCGCGCGAAGGCTCCCGCGCCGCGACGCTGGCGACCCGCGACGCCTGGCGGCTTTGGCGTCGCTCGCCCGTGGGCAGCGTGGAGGACCTGATCCGACTGGTCGAGGCGGCGTGGCGGCTTCGGCTGGGTCGCGTACCCGCCGACGAGGCCGCGACCACCTGCCTCCTCTACGCCGAGGACGGGCACGGCCGCGCCGCCCAGGCCCAGCTCGGAGACGGGCTGATCGCACGCCGGTCGCCCGATGGCGCGGTCGCGGTCCACCCCACGCGCAGCGAGGGCTTCGGGCTCACGCTCGCACTGGGGACGCCGCACACGCTGGTCGACTGGTCATTCACGCTGGTCGAACCCTTGGCCGTTGGCGAGGTGCTCCTGCTCGCGACCGACGGCGTCTCCGAGGACATCGAACCCGGCCGCCTTGGAGACCTCGCGGCCTGGGTCGTGGACGATTTCGGTCCACTACAGCGACCCGGCCGTGCCCTGGCCCACGAGCTCCGCAACTGGCCCGTCCCCCATCATCAGGACGACAAGACCCTCCTCGTCATGTGGAAGCCATGAACACCATCCAACAGGTCATCGACGAGTCCGGCGCGGTCCACACCCTCTCGAAGAAGATCGGGGCGGGCGGCCAGGGCGAGGTGTGGCTGGCCGAAGGCGGCCGGCGCATCGTCAAGCTCCTCAACCCGCGCAGCGACGCCGAGGCGCTGCGCCGCCAGTTCGCCTTCGTGCGCCGGCTCGATCTCGGCGGCCTGCACGTGGCGAAGCCGATCGCGGTCCTCAAGCCGCCTCACGTCGGTTACGTCGCCGAGTTCCTGGGCGACATGGTGTCGATCAAGGCGCTCATGGAGGCGCCGGGCTCGGACCTCCTGCGCTGGCACATCGACACCGGGGGACTGCGCCGACGGCTCCGGCTGCTGGCGCACGCGGGCGAGGCGCTGCTCGGCTTGCACGCGCGGGGCGTCGTCTACGCCGACGTGTCCCACAAAAACGTGTTCGTCTCCGGGCCGGTCCACGCAACTGAAGCGTGGCTGATCGACCTTGACAACCTGAGTCACGATTCCGATCCCCGGCGCGCAATCTACACACCGGGCTACGGCGCCCCCGAGGTGGTCGCCGGTTCGGCGGGCTGCACGTCGCTGTCCGACGCCTGGGCATTCGCCGTGCTCGTCTGGAACACGCTCACCCTGACCCACCCGTTCATCGGCGACCTCGTGAACGATGGGGAGCCCGAGTTGGAGGAGGAGGCTTTCGCCGGCCGGCTGCCGTGGGTCGGGCACAGCGCCGACGAACGGAACCGTTGTTCGACCGGCCTGCCGGCCGACCTCGTACTCGCCGGCAAGCTCATGGAACTCGCCCGCAAGACCTTCGAGGAAGGGGTCACCGATCGGAAGCGCCGAACGAGCGTATCCGATTGGGTGGACCGGCTCCACGCAGCGGCCGACCAGACGGTGGCGTGCCCGGGGTGCATGGGGGCCTACTTGGTGACCGAGATAGCCTGCCCCTGGTGCGATGAGCCGCGCCCGTCGGTGGCTCCCGTCCGCATCGCGCGCTGGCAGCCGGACAAAGGGCTGGTGGAAGGGGCGATGCGCCTCGGCCAGTTTCCCTTGACGAGCGAGGGCCTAGTCCTCCCGCGGCGCGTGACCGAGGGGATCACCGGACTCGCGGGCCGCACGCCCCACGTCGAGATCGCGCCGGTGGACCGCGGCGTGTCCGTGCGCGCCCATGCCGGCTGCACCGCCTGGGTCGCGCCGGTCGGCAAGGCCGATCAGGAGCGCCACGACGTGTCCGGTCGGGCACGCATCATCCCGCCCAACGGCTGGATGGTGTTCTTCGAGGAGCCGGATAAACCGCAGCGCGTCGCGGTGATCGGGAGGTCCGCATGAAGGTCTCCGAAATCAGGGGTGGCGTCGCCGCGACCCTGTGCGTCAAGTCCACGAGTGGCCCGTTCCAGCCGCCCCCCGGTCGAGAAGAGGAGGTTGCTCTGGTTCGCTCCGGTGACCAGACCCTCCTTCGCCATGGGGCCAACGTATGGTCTGTCGAGGGCGTCACCCCATCGGACACGACCCAGACCACCGACGTGGTGGTAAGTGGGCTGCCGGTGGTCGCCTACGTCGCCCAGCCCGGGTCGGACGCGCTCGTCCTCGAGACGCGGCGCTTCACACAGGAACTCCGCATCTCTGAGCCGATGCAGATCGGTCTCGACGACAAGGTGATGGATGACGTGAGACGCGGTCACAAGGTTGGCGGTACGGCGATGGACGTGGCCAGGTGGCTGGAGGATCGCCTGTTTGTCCCGCCGGCGCCGGGCGAGCCCGCCGAGTTCCGGCGCATGGTAATTTCGGGTGACGCACGGGGCCGGCTCGACGCCTTCCGCATCCACGGGCTGAAGGTCGCCGCCGACGTGCGGCGCGTCGATGAAAAGCTCCGCATCGAGCGCGTCGTCCGGGGCGGGCACGGCAACAAGCCGCGCCTGATGCTGGTGTACGCGACTGTGGACGTCGTCGACGCGACGGTCGCCGCCGAGCTTCACGGCGCGGTGCGGACGACGCTCTCGGAGGCCGTGGCTGGCAGCGACAGCTATCTGCGGATCTGGCAGGACTACCACAAGCTGGAGCGCGAGAGCATCCTGCGCCGCGCGCGCACCTTTGGCGCTGTCGAGTACGCGAGCTGCGAGCGGCGGCGGGACGGCGGGTGGCGCTTCCATCTTCGCCTCGTCGAGGACTTGACCGCGCGCCTCGCCCTGCTCGGGGAGTGGGACCGCTTCGAGCTGGAGGCCGGCGAACACGCCCCCATGTTCGACGGGGACCCGTCGAACGCCACCCCCGCGACGAAAAAGTCCGGCCCGAAGGCGCAGCGCCTCAGCGCCTCCATCGTGGACGTAAGCGACCACAAGCGATTCATCGACCTGGCCGGACCCGACGAGGACGACGAGCAGCCCAAGCCGCCCTCGTCCGGCGTGCTCTACCTGTCCACTGGCGGAGACGAGGCGCGGCTGAAGCGCCGGGAGCGCGCCGAGGAGGCGCTGCGGACGGGCAACTGCCCGCTGCCACAGCTCGGGCTGCTCATGGAGGGGCGGCCCGCGCCGGCGGCGCGCCGCGGCCGGATCAGTATCGAGGGGCCGAAGCTCAAACCGGTAATCCGCGAGGTGTTCGGCGCGGCAGGGCCTACGCAACGGCAGCTCGAAGCAATCGAGATTGCGCTGAACACCCCGGACGTGTGCTTGATCCAGGGGCCGCCGGGGACCGGCAAGACCAAGGTCATCACCGCCATCGAGCGGTGCCTGGCGGTGCTCGCCGACGAGGGCGTGGAGCCCTCGCACCGGATTCTCGTCTGCGCCGCCCAGCACGACGCGGTGGAGAACGTCGCGCAGCGCACCGAGGTTTTCGGGCTGCCAGCGGTGAAGGTCGGGCGGCGGCGTCGCGGCTCCGACACCGGCGTCGATCCCGCGCAGGTGTTCGTGGACGAGCGCGCCGAGCAGCTTCGTGCGCGGGTCCGTGTCCGCCCGGAGGCCGAGCGGCTGTCCCAGGCCCGAAACATCGTGCTGGCCTGCGTCCGCACCCGCTCGCTGCCTTCCGAGCAGGCGGGGCGGATCCGCGACCTCGTGCGCGTGCTCGACGGACTGCTGCCGCCCGATCTGCGCGACAAGGCGGTCGAGCGAGCGGCCAGCCTGGAGCGCCCCGTCGGACTCGGTGACCCCGAGGAGGCCGAGAAGCTGATCAAGGCCGCGCGCGGCATCCGTGTGGACGACGGCCCATTCTCCGATGACGGACCGGTGAAGGCGCGCATCGCACTCCAGCGCCTCGCCGCGGTCCTTACCCCCGACGAACGCGCCTTCCTCGAACGCTGCTCCGCCGTCGAGCCCGAGGAGGTGCCGCCTTGGCTCGCGGACGGACGGCCGATGCGGGACGCGCTGATCGACCGCCTCACGCAGCCGGCCCCCGCCGCCAAGCCGCGCCTGGACGACGACACGCAACGCCTCCTGCTGGAGATCCTCGACGCAGTGGACCGCCGCCTGACCACCACCCGCATCGGCGACGAATCGGTGCTGGCCGCGTATCTCGGCGATCTGGAGTCCGACCCCGAGGGGGTTCGGAAGGCGCTGGCGCACTACACGGTGGTGCTCGCCGCGACGCTCCAGCAGGCCGCCGGCAGCGAGATGCGCCGGGTCAGAGGCATCGACGAAGGACAGACCACCTTCGAGTCCGTCATCGTGGACGAGGCCGCCCGCGCCAACCCGCTCGACCTGTTCATCCCGCTCAGCATGGCGACGCGTCGGGTCGTGCTCGTCGGCGATCACCGGCAGTTGCCCCACCTCCTCGAACCCGACGTGGAACGGCAGCTCGCCGAAGGGGTCGACCAGGGCACGGTGGAGAAGCAGACGCTCGACGCGGTGCAGGCCAGCCTGTTCGAGCGAATGTGGGTGCTCCTGCGCGCGCTGGAGCAGAAGGACGGCATCCGGCGGACGGTCACTCTGAACGCGCAGTACCGGATGCACCCGGAGCTCGGGGGCTACGTCAGCCGGGAGTTCTACGAGGTCCACGACGACGGCACCATCGAGAGCCCCCGTCCGGCGGACCAATTCACCCACGACCTGCCCGGCTACGTCAAGAAGGGCGTGCCGTGCGTGGCCGCGTGGCTCGACGTCCCCCGAGACCGGGGCCGCGAGGTGGGTGGGGTCAGCAAGAGCCGCCCGGTCGAGGCGCGCGCGATCGCCAAGGAGGTTCGCCGCCTCATCGACCACGACCCGAGGCTCACCTTCGGCGTGATCGCCTTCTACCGTGACCAAGTGAACGAGATCGGGCAAGCCCTGGTCGATGAAGAACTCACCGAGCGCACCGGGCCTCTCGCAAGAGACTGGCGGATCGCCGAGGAGTGGTCCACCACCTACAACCACGAGGGCAAGAAGGTCGAGCGTCTCCGCATCGGCACCGTCGACGCCTTCCAGGGCAAGGAGTTCGACGTGGTGTTCCTGTCGGTCACCCGAAGCAACGAGCTTCCGGGCACCTCCGACGAGGAGCAGCGCCGCAAGTTCGGACACCTGATGCTGGAGAACCGGCTCTGCGTCGCCATGAGCCGCCAGCAGCGGATGCTTGTCGCGGCCGGCGACCTCGCCTTCGTCCAGGCCGAGGACGCCCGGAAGCCGCTGCGCGCGCTGCGCGCCTTCACCGACCTGTGCGGAGGCCAGCATGGCGTCGTTCGATAGCTTCGGCCCCGTGTTCGAGAAGGACACGCCGGTCCTGCGGTTCACCTACGGCAAGGACCCGAACGCCCGCTGGGTGCTCTGGCCGGTGTTCGCGTGGCGTGTCGTCGCGCCGGTGCCCAAGGAGTGCAAGCTCAACCTGTTCCAGCGGGCAGTCCTGGGCCTCGCGCGGGCCAAGGTCACCGCCATCAGCGACGTGGCCGACAGGCTGCTCATCGCCCCCGACCTGGCCGCGCTCGTCGTACTGGAACTCCAGAACATGGCGTTGCTCGACCACGCGGGCGGAACGACCGCGCGCGGCCTCAAGATGCTCGACGACATCGAGGAGGACCCGCCAGACGAGGCCCAGGTGGGCCACATCCTCACCGACCCGTTCTCCGGGAAGGTCTGGCCGCGCTTCCTGACCGGCGACCTCCCGATCGCGGACGTGGAGCTCAACGACGACGGCTGGCCCGTTCTGTTGAGCGGCAGCGCCGGGGACCCCTGGAAGGACCGGACGTTCAGCGTACTGCCGTACGGTCGCGAGAGCGTGTTGATGGCCCGCCCGAGCGCGGGGGACGTGCTCCGCGCGGCCCGCCGCCACCGGCGCCAGCGCGACTACGACGCGGTGGACGACGACCGCGACGTGCCCCGTCTCCAGCGCGTGTCCTTCGTGGATGACCGCCCTCAGCTCTACATGCTGGCGCTGCGTGTGCGTCGCCACGACTCCGGGGACTGGATGATCGACGACCCGTTAGGCCACGGCGAGGCGATCGACCTCCGCGCCCGACTGGAGGAGCGGCTGGACAGCCACGAGGGCCTGCGCGCGTGGATCGACCAAGCCCGTGGCGGGAGCCCGGACGACGCCCAGGGCAAGACTGCAGCCCAGCACCAGAAGGACGCAGAGTGGAAGGTCGAGCAGCGTCTAACCCTCACAATCCGAGCGAACGCGGATATCTACGATCGACTCGTGGCAATGCACCGAGCCCTACTGGAAGCGAGCGAACCTGACGCCCCTCTCGACAAGTGGGACGACGTGTTGGTGAAGGCCCAGCGCGCCGTGGAGCGGGCGCTGCACACCGTCTACGGGAACCACCGCGACGTTGGGCCGCCGCTGTTCACCAAGCTCGCGCACTCCGACAAGGAGTTCAACCGCCGCCTGCTCGACGCGATGGCCGCCGACCTCGGTTTCCACGCGCCGTTGCCCATGACGCTCTCTTCGGTTCGGCGTGGCAAGGTCCAGCACGCCGAGCAGGGCGGCCGGGGCAGCCTGCGTCCACTAATCGTGCTCGGCCTGCTCTGCGCCGACCGCGACGAGGAACACCCCTTCCGAAGGGCAGGAGGCACCGCGCCCGATCTGCTCCACCGCCTGGACGAACTGGCCACGGCCCGCGACCGGGCGGCGCACGACGGCGCGGCGACCTGGCCGCAGAGGGTCCAACGACACGTCGACACCGTTTACGCGGCCGTCGAAGCCCTCCTCCTCCTCCAACGCTGAACGAGACTCCCCGCTCATGGCGAAAAACAAGAACCACAGCCAGAAACGCACCCCCCCCGCACCGGCGGTGGCTCCCTGCACGGAGCCCACTGTCCAGCAGACCGAGCGCTTGGACGCCGTGGTGTCCCAGATCGAGGCCCTGAGCGCCGAGCATGGGCCGCCGTCCACCGACGGTGTCGCCGAGCATGCAGGGGCGACCCTGGAGGAGAGCCTAAAGCGGGTCGAGTACCTATTGAAAAGCGCCCGTGGCCACTTCGAAAAGGCTCGCGAACTGGAGGCGGCGCTCCGGCAGAAGAGGAAGGACGTCGACGCCGAGATCGAGGCGGTCAAAAAGGCGGCCGAGGCCGAGGTTGCTGAGAAGAAGCGCGAGGTCGACCAAGCCGAGTTTGACCTGCTTGCGCGTATCGAGAGTGTGGACAAGCGCGAGGCGACCCTGACCGAGCGGGAGTCGGCTTGTCGGGTCAAGGAGGCCGATGCCGTTGAGCAGGGCGCGCGCCTCGCCGAGCGCGAGCTGAACGCCGAGCAGGGCTTCCTCTCCGAGAAGACACGCATCCTCAAGCCTGTCGAGGAGGAGGTGAAGCGGCTGCGCGGGGAGCGAGACCGCCTCGACGCCGAGATCGCTGAAGTGCGCGAGAAGGCCGAGGAGGCGATGCGCGCGAAGGCCAAGGCCCGCGCCGAGAAGTGGGCCGAGGAGGACGGCGCACGCATCGAGGCCGAGGCCGAAGCGCGGCGCAAGTTCGATGAGGCGATGGCGCGGGAACGCCAGGAGAAGCTGGACGCGCTCCGCGCCCTGCTCGCCTCCGAGCGAGCGGAGGCCGAGGCCGGCTGGCGGACGGACCTCGACCGCCGCACCGCCGCCCTCGAGAAGCGCGAGGCCGACCTGGACGAGCGCGAGGCCGCCCTGAAAGAGCGGCAGAAGGCGCATCGCGCCGCTGAATTCGACCTCCAGGCCGCCCAGGACATGCTCGCCGAGGACCGCGCCGGCATCGACCGCAAGGTGGAGCGTCTGGTGGATGAGCGAACCGAGAACCTCCGCCACCAGGTCACGTCGCTTCAGAAGCAGTTGGCGGACGCCCGTGAGCAGCGCGACGCCTACTTCAACGACCTAGAATCCCGGCGCGAACTCGACCGGCGGTTCGGCGGCCGCACCCCGGAAGAGATCCTCGCCGCGCTTACCGCCGCCGAGCGCGAGCGCGACACGCTCGCCCAGCAGCTTCGCGAGCGACCCGACGCCCGCTCCGCCGAGCGTCTCAGCGAGCTGGAGCATGAGCGGTCGGCGTGGCTTGAGCAGCGGTCGGCCCTGCTCGGAGATCTGGCAAAGGCGAACGGCGAGCTCGCGACCCGGCGCCTTGCTGCCATCGAGCTCGAAGCGCTGCGGAAGCAGAAGGAGGCGCTGGAGGTCCATAAGCAGCTACTCGACGGAGCCGTGGACGAACTGCGCGCCCGCGTGGACGAGCTTACCCGCCAGGAGGACCACCGGAACCCGATGACGGCGCTGACGAGTTTGGACGAGAAGGAGGACCTCCAGGCCGAGGCGCGGACGACGACGCCGCTCGGCCGTGCCACGCCCACGCTCAAGGAATTCGCCGACGACCTCCGCCACCGCATCGCGACCGGCGTGGAGGGGCGGACGCTGTACTATGCCGAGCGTGACGTGCGGGCTTTCCTCGGCGGCCTCGCCATGAGCCGGCTGATGCTCCTTCAGGGCATCTCCGGCACGGGCAAGACCAGTCTGCCGCTGGCGTTCGCCAGCGCCGTCGGCGGCGGCATCGAGATCGTTGAGGTGCAGGCCGGCTGGCGCGACCGGCAGGACCTCATCGGCTACTACAACGCCTTCCACCGCCACTACTACGCGACCAACTTCCTCCAGGCGCTCTACAAGGCCGGTACGCCCGCCTACCGCGACCGCCTGTTCATGATCGTGCTCGACGAGATCAACCTGTCTCGCCCGGAGCAGTTCTTCGCGGACTTCCTGTCGGCGCTGGAGCAGCCGATTGAGGCTCGACGCCTCACGCTCGTCAACGATCCCCTGATCCAGGCGCCCCGGCTCATGCTGGACGGACGGCATCTGCCGATCCCCCCGAACGTCTGGTTCGTGGGCACCGCCAACCACGACGAGAGCACCGCCGAGTTCGCCGACAAGACCTACGACCGCGCGCATGTCATGGAGATGCCGCGCAAGACCGAGGCGGCGCACTTTGCCGTGCAGGAGCGTAGCCCTCGCAACCCGCTGTCCTACGAAAAGCTGGAGGCGGCTTTCAACGGCGCGGCCGATGCCCAGGCAAAGGCCACGCAAAAGGCTACAGCCTGGCTACGCGCGGCCCCCTTCGTTGACGATCTCCAGACTCGGTTCCGCGTGGGATGGGGCAACCGTCTGGAGAACCAGCTCGCCAACTACCTGCCCGTGGTCGTCGAGGCCGGTGGGTCGATCGGTGAGGCGATGGACCACCTCCTTGTCACCAAGGTCCTCCGCAAGCTCAAGGACCGCCACGACGTGCGCACCGCCGCCCTGGAGGAGCTCTCCGCCAAGCTCCAGACGGCCTGGGACGAACTCGACACGGTCAACCTGCCCGAGCGGTGCATCGCGCTCATCGAACAGGAGATCGCCGCGAAGAAGGGCGAGGAGCTGGTGTGACCTCGTTCACCGCCCGCATCGACGGAAGGGTGCGCTCGCTCC
Organism: Roseomonas genomospecies 6; assembly: GCF_008365375.1. Lineage (GTDB taxonomy): Bacteria > Pseudomonadota > Alphaproteobacteria > Azospirillales > Azospirillaceae > Azospirillum. The sequence continues at coordinate 77,340 of NZ_QOKW01000028.1, forward strand.
CGGCAGCCGCGCTGTGTGACGCCTGGATCGCCAACGGGCTGCGGTTCGGCGACGAGCTCGTCGGACTCGAATCCGACCGTGTGCTCGGGCGATGGCCTGGGGAGTTGGAGACGGATGCCGTCGTCCGGCTCGCGCAGGCCGTCGGCGACGAACCAACCTGGGACGCGCACGCGCAGGCCCCCCCGGTGGCGCAGAAGCTCGCTGAGCGGGCGCGACCGCTGCCCCTCGATCTGGAGATCGTGCGCCACCTCCAACACCTCCAGCACGTCTGCCATCGACCGCGCCTGCACCTGCGCGTCGAGGAGGAGCGGTTACCGGTGTCGCGCGCACGCCGCACGCCAGTGCGGGCGGTCGCGGACCTCGTGTCCCACCCCGGCGATTGGGAGCACCGCACCCTGCGGAGCATCCAGCCATCGCGGGTGCTCGCGCGCCAGATTCAGGACGAGTGGAACCTGTACGAGAACCGGGTCGCGGTGAGGCTCGTCGACCACCTGCTCGCGTACCTCGCGAAGCGGCTGGAGGAGCTTCGGAAGATCAAGGAGGTCCTCGACGCCAGCCGCGACTACAGCGATGAGATCCGGCGGACCTCGTTCCGGCGTGCCTACCGCATCGCGGAGCTCTGGTCGAACACGCTGGAGTCCAAGACCGAGGAGGAACTCACCCAGACGATGAAGTGGCTGGAACTCGCCCAGCGTGACCTCCAGACTCTCCTCAACGCGCCGCTGTACCAGCGCGTCCCTCGCCGGCAGACCGTGGCGCTCTCCCTCAAGCCGACGAACATCCTCGTGAACGACCCGCACTACCGCAAGGTCGCCGCGCTCTGGCGGTCCTGGGTGAAGTTTGGGCACAAGCGGCAGGAGACGGCCCAGCAGCGCGCCGCCCGCCGGCAGCGCGAGGCTGCGGCATGGGACCGGTTCGTGCTCCACCTCGTCGTGCGCGGCTTCGCTGCCCTCGGATGGTCAGCGACGCCGAGCGGCGACGGCTGGACGCTAGCGAAGGCGGGCTGGTCGTCGGTGCGCGTAGCGGCGGATGCGATGGGCGTGGTCCGTGTGGACGGCGACCGCCCGCTGCGCCTGCTCCCGATCTGCGCCGACCTGGCGGGGTCCGATCCTGACGCCGTTCAGGCCCAGGTCGAGCACCTCGACGGCTCGGACGGTGAGATCGTGGTCGCGCACGTCGGCGGCGCGGTGGCGCTCGCCGACGCCGACCGTGCGTCCGGCTGGAGCATCGGGGGCCGCGCCGTCCTGTTCCCGTGCTCGCCCTGGGGCATCGACTCCGAGGAGCGCATGGCCCGCCTGCTCCACGGCTGGCTCTGCCGCGTCGCCGCGCCCGCCTACCCGGTCGCGACGACCGTCCGCGCGCTGCCCGAGTGGCCTGGGAAGCGAGACTGGCTGCGCCACGACGGCGACCACCTCGTCGCGTTCCGCGCGCCGACGGAGCACGAGGCATCTGAGGCGCGTTCCTGGGCTGCCACGAAGGCGCACGAGCTCGACACGCAAGCGCAGCGGGCGAAGGCGGCCAAGCAAGCGTTCGCCGTCGCGCCGCGCGAGGCCGTGGCCGCCTTCCAGCGGTTCGTCGACCGCGCCGCAGAGGCCTTCGCTGGCATGGACTGCTGCCCCGTCTGCGGTGGGAAGGGCCTCGTCGAGCCACGGCCCGGCAAGCTTCGCGACGGCTCGGACGCGACGTGGTGGGCGAAGTGTGTCTCCTGCGGCAGCGAGTGGGGCACGCGCCCCTGTACCGGGTGCGGCTCGCGGTTCCGGGCTCTCTTGCCGCAGACTGGGCTCGACACCATCGCTGCGCCCCAGGCGACACCCAACCGCGACTGGCCCGACAAGGTGTTCGGGCGCGACTTGTGGGCGCAGCCGTGCCAGCAACAACTTGGCGGACAGTTCAGGTGCCCGGTCTGCGGCGGGTGCGGCAACGGTCCCTGCACTCGATGCGCGGTGGTTGAAAGGCTATCCGGGATTATGCACCGGGGTTGGCGGGTGTAGCGGCTTCCGTTGAGCGGCCGTAGAATTTGGGTGCTGAAGCCAACTCCTGCCATTTTCGGAGCGCCCACCCGCCGTGGTTGATCCTACGCGGCTGTGCATCGGCGACGAACCGGAGGCCACGCTATCACGCCGCCCAAGTGCTTGGATTTACGTAAGCGTTGCGGAGTATCTGGATCCCCCGTATCACCGGTCAAACTTGCGCCGTTCATCGTCCCTTCCCGCGCCCCCAAGAGCCCCCTGCCCCACCATCCCTCGGGCCCCGGTCGCGGTCGGCACGGCGGACGTGGAAGATGTTCGCCGGCGGCGCCGCGCTTGGCACGGCGCCTCTTACGAGACGGTGACGCCCGGAGCCATCGTTCGCCCGAGCGCAACCGCTTCCTCGATCCGGTGGTTCTCCATCGCCGGAGCGATGGCCCGCATGTCCTGCCCGGTCATGCCGAGTCTCGTTCCGATTTGCCGCCACTCGGCGGAAATCACGTCGGCCATGCCGACGGCGAGCTTGCGGGCCTCGTCCTCGCTCGTCTCGAAATATGGGGCGGCGTCGATCAGGCGGGCCACGCTGAGTTCGTTGCCGTGGATCTCGGAGATAGCGGTTTTCAGGGTGCCCTCCTCCGGAACCGGGTTCACGTCGAACGCCGGAGAGAGGGTCCACTTTCCTCCGGGCGCGGCGAGGAAGCCGTGGTTCCGCAAATGGTCGTCCGTGTTCTGGATCAGGATGCTGAACATCACCCGCCGGAAGAGTTCGCGCATGTCGGTCCGTGGCGCCGCGCAGTGCGTGAGCATCCGCTGGGCCAGATCCACGTAGTTGCCCGGCTCGGCACCGCGCAGCCCCATGAAGGTCTGTGCCGAGATGAAGGGGACACGGGCGTGCGGCTGACCGGCCGCGCGGCCGGCAATGCGGTCGAAACGCCGAATGATCGCGACGGGGAAGCGCTGGCTGGTCGGCAGCAGGTCGGCCGTAGACGCCTTGATGCCGACGCGCTCAGCCAAGCGGAGCGCCAGAACCTCGGCACGGGCGACAGCATACTCATCGTCCATCTTCGCCAGCTTCACGATCCACAGAGCACCATGCTCATCGCGGGCGTTCACCTTCGGCCTCGCGCCGCCGAGCGATCCGACGGCGGTCTTGAGCAGACCGCCGTGAAGCATCTTCGCCCGGTTCTCGCGGTAGTGGATGGGGTCCGCCTCGAACGCACGGGATTCGGCCACGATCTGCTCGAGGTCGAAAAGGCGCGGAATGGAGATCTCGCCCGCCCCCTTGGGTGGCGCGAGCGGCTTCCCGGCAGCGCCCGGCTTGTCGAAGTAGCGAAGTGCTCCGGAGCGGAGTTCGTCGTCGGCCTCCAACAGGTAGTCGAGCTCCGAGTCCACGCGGCCGCCCAGCGCCATCTTGATGATGGCGCGGCCCCACGAGTCCGGGGAACCATCGGCGATCGGTCCGGGCAGCGCCGAGGCGTTGGCCGTCCGCGCGTGGTAGAACGGAGCCACCTGGAGCGGCAGGTCGGGCGCGATGGCGAAGGCCCGCGGGTTGTCCAGCCACGAGGCGTGATAGGTGAATGCGGACGTTTCGCGGGTGCCCGTGCTCTCGTGGATGAACTCTCCCACGGGAACGGCATTCGTTCCGAGCCGGACGTCGATCTTCCGTGTCGTCATCTCACCAACCCTCCACGTCGTCGTTGGAGACGATGGGACCGCTCATGGCATCGTCGGGCTCTGACCCCTTTTTTTTCTTTGCCCGAGGCTTCGAGACGCGGGTTGGCACGTCCTGGCGGAGCACCATCAAGGCAACCTCGTCTTTCGACTGGTCGAGGAGATTCGTAAGCAGATCCAGGCGGCCGAGCGCGTTGAGCGCCATCGCGAGCGTGTTGAGCGCGACGCCGGCATCGCCCTTCTCCAGCCGATGCAGGGTCGCTCGGGACACGCCCATCGCCCGCGCGAAATCCTCGGCCGGAATGCGGCGGGACCGGCGTGCGAGAGAGATGTCCTGACCGAGCTTCCCGATTGCCCGAGCCACCGCCGGATAGACCGGCGACCCTTTGGTCTTGTAGGTTCCACCTTCGGCCTTCATCGTCTTACACCTGATCCATAAATTGGGTTTTAAGTCTCATGTGTGAGACGGGATGCCGATCAGAGCAGCTTCCCAGGCCGCACCAATCTATGTCTCATAGATAGTACGTTGCTCGAGTTTCTTGTAGCGCTTGTGATGCGTTATCCGCTATCGGGATCACGCCATGACGACCCGTTGCTCGATGCGAAGGGGAGAGCCGCCGGTCGGGTTTGGTGACGACGCTGGCCGCGCGCACCACGCCGGACGCCTCTCCCGCCACGACGATGTCGCCGGGCAGGAGCGCGCACCAATCACGAGCCGGCAGCGAGATCCCTGTGCGTGGCGAACGCCGCCAACTCGGTGGCGGGAGCCACGTCGAGGCGGAGGTCCGAACCAGCCAACCAGCGGCCGATCCCCTCGATCGGCAGGCGGATGCGCACGTCACTCCAGACCTGCGACGCGCTCCCCATTGGTCTGGACGGGGCGATCCTCCGCCATGTTCAGGCACCCAGCAACGCTGCGTGCAGCTGAGCGCGTTCAGTTCCTGAAAGATCCGGACAGACGCGCTCCAAGACAGTGTCCACACCGTCGCGATCGAGAAGAGTCAGCATCCGCATCCTCACCCTGATCGACGACAGCGGCTGAAAAAGGACTGGCGCCTTCGACGGGTGCAGACGCGTGCGGCTGGCCACCCAGCCCAAGGCCGCCAGCAGCAGCAGAGAGTCGTCCAGATACTGGATATCGGCATCGTCCAACGCCAGTTGGGTGAAGAAGCGGACACGACCATTCTCATCGAGCCAGAGAACCCCCCTTTTCATCCGCACGACATCTCGGATCCTTGTCGCCTGTCTCCCCGCAGGAGGCATCACTGCCCGATCGACCATCTCGGCGAAGTGGGGGTCGATCGTTTCGGCGAAATCGGGCAAATTGCGGAGACCCAAGCAGCACTCCCCAAGGAGCTGCCTGACGGCGGCGCGATCGAGCCGATTCAGCACATCGTCCTCAATCTCCGGGAGTTGCTCAGCGCACCACACGGCGATGGGGAAGCCGACCTCGTCGAACGGTTCCGAGGTTTCCGCGATCCAGGCGGAAAGCGCGTCGACGACGATGCGGGCAGCAGCGGGCAGCCGCTCGACGGGCACAAGAGCAGTTGCGGTCACGAAACTCTCCCAAGCGTTGGAATGGTGACGGTGTATCTGGATCACCCACGACCGGTGGAATGGCGTGATCCGTTCAGGCGTGCCCCACCGCATCGGGCACCTCATCCGCTCCCACGTCGAGGATGCCGCTTCCGATGAGTCCGCAGACGAGGTGGGCAACCGACACCATCGAAGCGTAGGCCGTTACCGCCTGCTGCAGCGTGCAGCCCTGCGGGATGTCGTCGCCATGCGCCCGGACGAGCAGCGTCTGGTTGAATTGCGCGACGATGTCCTCATCGGTAGCCGGAACCGGGAAGGTCGAAACCTGCGTGGCGAACGTTGCCGGAGCCACCGCCGTCTTGCCGGTGGCGATCTCCTCCCAGGCCAGGGTGAACGCCAAGCAACCGGGCTTGGTCGGCTCCAGCCAACAGAGGAACCGCTGGCCCTGCTCGGTCCACTCGTACACGGTCTGACGCTTCGGGAGCGCCTGCCGCAGAATCCGCAGCAGGGCAGCCGGCTCAGCCATCGCAGAGAAATTTCGTGCGAAGCCGACCGCCATGTCGATCGGCCGGTAGTCCGTTTCGCCGCGCAACTGCCAGAGATGCCGGGCCAGGTCCTGGGTGCGGTTCACCGGCTGGCCGCCCTCGGCCTCGAGGCGCTCCCCGGCATCGAGCAAGCGGTTGTAGAAGGGCAACGCCACCGTGAGGCGTCGCAATTCGATCGTCCTGCCGCTCAGCGCCCGCAGCGCCGTCGTCTCGTCATGGGACATGTCGTCGTAATCCCCTGTGATGGTGGCCCATTCGCCGGCGCCGCCTGGAATGCCGGGGGTGCCTGGCGTGGTATTGGCGTTCGGATCGGCGCGATGATCCTGTCGGTTCGGGAGGACCGACCGTGTCCAGACGCCCGTCGACGCCTGCTCCTCGCATGATGCCTCTCCAGCTCTGTGCAACGGAACTCTGGTGACCCGGCTCCCGGATGCCCATGCCTTCTCTATGCGACGGCGCATGAGCAGGACGTCACGGATCGCAAGCCAGCAATTTCCCGAAGCCGCGACCGATATGACGTCTCATGGTCCTCGACGGCCGCGGCATGCCCATATACATAGCCACTTGGTCATAGACGATCAAGGAAATTCGCATCGGGTTACTAAAAAATTGAGCCGTACACTTCGACCGTTCTTTCAAGGCTCAACCGTTCCATTTGGTAGTTCTAAACCGTTACTATCGCTTTTCTCCGTACCGAATTCCGTTCCACGGCCGGATGTACCGTCCGCACGCATCGATGCGGACCGTCCCCACCGCTCATGACCGTCCTCTCCACGACCGACGCGGCCCCTCCCTCCTCAGGCGAGCGCGGCATGACGCGGAGGGAAAAGGCTGAAGAGTCGCGGCCGCCGATGACCACGCGGGTTGCCGTCCTGCTCCTTACGGAGGTCATCGCGAGATCCGTTTCCCCGTTTCCTGGCCACCATGGACCCTCCTCTGATCTGATCGGCTTGGGTGGCAACGGGGCGACGGCGGGTCCGGCGCTTGGCACGCGGCCGGGGCGGCCGCACCGCCAGCAGCGCGGCCGCGTCCTCCGTCCTCGGGCAGATCACCTTGCCGGCCCCGTCGAAGGCGGCCCTGGCGTCGGCGTCGCCCGCGTCGCGCCAGGCGCGGACCGCCTCCTGGGCGGTGAGGCCGCCGACCGTCATCAGCCAGCCGATCTTGGCCTCCAGCGTGGCGCAGGCGAGGGCCTGAGCGGTGGCCGCCGCCGGACCGCCGCACTTGACCAGCCGGCGGTGCACGGCGACCAGCAACTCGACCTTGTTCGGCAGATGCTGGCCATTCACCCAGCCGAGGACGTCGGACAGGATCTTCTTGCCGCGCGGCCGGGCCAGGATGTTGCGGACGGTGTCGAAGGCGAAGACGGTCGCCAGATCGCGCAGGCGCTCGTCGCTGTCCACCGTCTTGCCGCGGGTGGCGGCGATGCGGACGATCATCTCCCAGGCCAGCTCGGAGGAAGCCTCGGTCTGGCGGGAGAAGGGGACGGTGGCGGTCTCGTTCGTGATCATGGCGGTCGCTCCGGGTTGTGACGCCGGCAGAACGCCGCATGGGGTGTGCCCTGGTTGCGCGATCAGACGGTACATGCCAAGTCCGGCGTTGCGCGGCCGTTGGATGCCGGTACGATCCGGTGGCGAGGTGCGTGGCGGGGCGCTACGGGCTGGATGTCGCGCGTACGATGGGAATCGACGATGAGATATGGGAGCAAGGCAGTCGCGTGACCGATCGAAGCACTGCGTTCCATGATATGGACACCCGCCGCCAGAAAATCCTCTCCCTGCTGCGGCAAGGGACGGCGGACAAAATGGTGCGATTCCGTGCCGACAAGGCACTGGAAAGTCTGCGTGCGGCCAATCAAATGGCTGAAGAGCATGCAAAAGCCCTCGAGCCCTGGGTCCAGCTGACGTCGTACAGGCTCGGACATTTGCTCATGCGGACAGCGCGTGCGAAGGACGAACTCCAGGAAGCCGAGCAGTGCTTTCACAGAGCCACGCAAGGGCAATCGTGTGTCCTTGGTCCGCTTCCTTTCATTCTGCGGTTGCCGGTGCTACAGCGCCTTCGGGCTCTCGAAGATGATCCTACAGAGGCGCGCCGGCTCGATGAGCGCTTATACAAAGCTTTCGATCGTGCTCGGGATGCGGTCCGCCGGTCCACCAAGTCTTGGTCATGGGAGGATAGACGCGATGATCTCGCAGAGCGCGAACCCACGATCCTGCAAGGAGAGTTCGTGAACCTTCTTGAACTTTGCGCTTACTTCATCGGAGCCGATTACGGATCGCTCGAAGGTTTGCGCGATCCATTCGAAGACTTGCGCCTGCCAAACGCTTGGTGCCTCATCAGCAGCGCCGGAAGTTCACCAGACGTACGATGCCCGCATGATTTCATCGCAGCGGAAATGGAGGTTCGGAAAGGAGAGCTGCGGCCACACCTTCACTTCGTTCTTTCCGCGCATGGTAAATCAGCATGCTACTTCAACGAGTCGACGGTGATCGGTCGCCGGCCCACTCAACGCTCCGGAACCAATCGTGAGCTTCGCCTTATTACCCAACTTTGCATTCACGGGGATCTTTCCCGGGACAAGTGTCGCATCGCGGCTGTCGGCGAAGATGGTACCTCCAATCTCTTCCGCCAAGTGTTGTCGCGTGCGCGGACGATGTTGGCGAGTGCGGCGAATTGTCCGGCGGATAAGACGATCATTGAGGATGAGACCAAAGAGGCTCTGCGTCTCGACCCTGCCATCAGAGTTCTCGGTATGGTCGAAATTGATGTCCTGAACTCCCCGGCGCCCAATCCGTGAGCGCCTGTTCAGAGATGTCAGGCGCTGGCCCCGATGGTGGGGACACCCCATAAACCCGAGACTCGTCAGCAGCTTAGGAAACCTCCAATGGGGCAGGCCCCTGGTGCATGGCGACGGCCCCAAGCCGGCTTCGTCGGCGTTCGTCCGCGCGTCCGCCGGGGTCACCATGGTTGCGCACACCGGACGTCAGTACCGCAAGAGCGGCCTCCATTCCCTCCGCATTCCGGCGGGCTTCCGCGACCTCATCGGACGCAAAGGGATCGTCCAGGCGCCGTCCGGCAATGGGCTTCCCACGCCGCCGCAGGGGAGCGGCACCCTGCCCGGCTCAATGGTGTCAGATGTGATCCGGACATGCCGCTGCAGCCATGCCGTCCTTCCCCTGGTCTATCAAGCCATCGGTTCAACGTCATCATCCGGTTCACGACCGCCGTCGGGCTTGGCGTCAACGTCCACGCGGCCTCCCATGTGATCCACTTTATCCGGCCCTGGAATCCAACAAAGGAGGATCAGGCCACCGACCGCGCATACCGAATCGGTCAGACCAAGCCGGTGACCGTTTATTGCCCGCCCGTGGTGTCTACGGCTTCCTTTCCTTCGAAGCGAAGCTGGACCGTCTTCTGGAGACGAAGCACGAGCTCGCACGCGACATGCCCAACGGCGCTGACGACATCAGCGAGGCCGATTGGCGCGACTTGTGACCTTTCCCCGCGCCGCAAGCGAAGTGAACTCCCGCCGGCGGAAATTGATCGTTGCTGGCTCCGTCAAGGGAAACGGAGGCGTGGTATCTCCTAACGGGGCAGGTTGGTGGCAAGACCATGGTCTGCCGATCGTGGCGGTGGTGTCTTGGCTTCACGATGCGGCGGCAGCATCGCGGTGGGAACGTGTTCGCTCGCGATCGATACGGAAGTCAAAGTCTGGGTCGTAGGACCGAGCGAAGCGTCTGCGCACATCCTCGAACCCGGCACGGTTCCAGGTCAGTCCGCGAGGAACGGGCACCTCGAGCTTTTGCAGCAACGCCCAAATCTCGTCGGCCCGCTCATCGCCAAGGCTGTCGGCGATGTGGCTGTACAGACGGTGGATCGCTTCGATGAGCGCCCATTTCAACGCTGCTTGATCGATCGACTGCCCCTGCTTGTTCACCGGAGCCTTGTAGGGACCAGCCTTGTCGTACAGGTCTCCCATTTTCTGAACGGCCTTGAGCAGGGCGTGCTGTCGGTAGTGGGCGATGAGTTCATTGTCGCTGTCCACATCGATGCGGCAAACGCGGTGGCGCACGACCGTGAGCGCGTGCAGAAAAGGATGATCCCGCCAGCGGTGGTTCATCGACGTATCGACCCAACAAACCGTGGCATCGGCATGGCGGCGCAGAATGCGCTCCAGATCGTCGAGGATCAGTTTGGTCGGCCGCCCTTTCGGCTCTTCGTAGACATATTCCGCAACCACCCTGCCACCCTGGCGGGTTGCTTCCTGGCGGACCAAGTCACGATGCAGGGCAATGGTCCGGCTTTGCTCGACGGCCGTTTCGACGTCGCGCGCCAGATGGCGCCCAGGAACAGGGTATGTCCAATAGAAGCCGATGACGTCGTGGGCGTCAGGTCGCGCCTGCATGGCCGCTCTCCAACCGAGGGGTGCGCATTTTGCCCCGCCCTCATGATGGCTGCAATCATCATTGCAGCCCGAGCGCTCGCAGACTCACACGAGAGGCGGCATTCTGCGGCGGACCGCAGCCGGGGGAGGTCTCGCGGTCGTCTCACTGGAGCGTGCCCTGAGGCCGCACAATAGCGAGGAATCGTCAGGCTTCTGTCCGCAAGACATCGAACCGCTCAAGTCATTCAGATTTTGTATTCTTTATCAAAGACTTACGGATAATTTTCAACGAGCCGGCGCCGGGATGCCGCGCTCCGTACTCTGATCTCACCGCGGCGCTGATGCCGCGCCACGACCCGGAGCGACCACCATGATCACGAACGAGACCGCCACCGTCCCCTTCTCCCACCGGAGCGAGGCCTCCTCCGAGCTGGCCTGGGAGATGATCGTCCGCATCGTCGCCACCCGTGGCAAGACGGTGGACGGCGACGAGCGCCTGCGCGATCTGGCGACCGTCTTCGCTTTTGACACCGTCCGCAACATCCTGGCCCGGCCGCGCGGCAAGAAGATCCTGTCCGACGTCCTCGGCTGGGTGAATGGCCAGCATCTGCCGAACAAGGTCGAGTTGCTGGTCGCCGTGCACCGCCGGCTGGTCAAGTGCGGCGGTCCGGCGGCGGCCACCGCTCAGGCCCTCGCCTGCGCCACGCTGGAGGCCAAGATCGGCTGGCTGATGACGGTCGGCGGCCTCACCGCCCAGGAGGCGGTCCGCGCCTGGCGCGACGCGGGCGACGCCGAGGCCAGGACCGCCTTCGACGGGGCCGGTAAGGTGATCTGCCCGAGGACGGAGGACGCGGCCGCGCTGCTGGCGGTGCGGCCGCCCCGGCCGCGTGCCAAGCGCCGGTCCCGCCGTCGCCCCGTTGCCGCTTGATCCGGTGCGGGTGGCACCGACCGTCCATCTGGAGCCACCCGCACCGGGAGGTCAGGCGCCGGGGCCATCGCGTGATGCGGGCAGAGCGCCAGCGGCGGGCGGGAGGATTGGCATTCCGGGCCGACGGCGTGCGGATCCGCCCAGCGACACAGGGCGCGGCTGACCGGCGTTCGGCTCCGACGCGGTGCGCAGCGCCCCGACCAAGCACAGGTCCCCTGATCACGCCCTCGACCGCCTGCGTGTAACGCCTGTCTAACGCCCGACCTGACATGCTCTGTCTGGTCAGGGCACGGCGGCCTCACTACGCAAAAGGCCGGCGACCACCAGCGGGACGCCGGTCGTGTCAACCCAACCGTCGGATGGCTCGCAGCGAACTACGACCGCCGTCCTCACGCGCCGATACTCCCAATGCCGCACGAACCGCCGGCCCGGCTGCGGCGGCGTGGGACGCTGCCGGAACACACGAAAGGCAAAGCCGCCATGAACACCTCACCCCTCTTGGCCACCTACGGCACCCTCCGCGTCGGGCAACGGAACTGGCGGCGGTTTCTCGCTGGTGCGCAATACCGCGGCACCCATTGGCTCGACGGGTACCGGATGGCCGATGGCGGTGGCTTCCCGTATGCGGCCCCCGACCCTGCCTCGCGCATCCTGGTCGATCTGTTCGCGATCGACGACACCACGCTGCGGACCTGCGACGCCCTCGAAGGCCATCCCCACCACTACACCCGGCACGAGGTGACCGTGGCCGGCTGCCGCGCTTGGCTGTACACCGTCGACGCCATCGACGAACTCCCGCCCATCCGGCATGGCGACTGGAGGCGCCACGCGGAGGCCTTCATCCCCGAATCGCGGGCGCGGCGCTTCTATTTCGCCTACGGGTCGAACATGGACGCGGCGCAAATGGACCGGCGCTGCCGCGCTCACCGCCACATCGGGGTGGGTGTCCTGAGCGATCACGCCTTCCAAATCAACCGGCGCGGCGTGGCGACCATCGTCCCGGCGACGGGAGAAACGGTAGAGGGGGTGGTCTGGTCCGTGTCCGCCGCCGACATCGCGGCGCTCGACCGTTGGGAAGGAACCGACGAGGGCATCTATCTCCGCCACGCAGCGCCCGTTCGGGTCGCGGCCTTGGATCAGGTTCTGCCGATGGTCGTCTATACGGCGGCTGACACCGCCTGCGGCACCACGTGCCGTCCCGGGTACGCGGAACGCGTCTTGGCCGGCGCGCGCCGCGGCGGTCTTTCGGCGGCCTATCTGGATAGGCTCGCAGCCTGCTTGGAACGGGCGAATGCTCTGGTTGGATGACTGACACGCCAATCCCTCGCTCCTCTCTGCAGCCACCGACGCTCCCGCCCACGAGCGTCTGCAACCAAGGGCACATCGGAGAGAAGGACACGTGCATGCATGCGCATCGTGCAACCAAGGAGTCATGGCGCTATGGCGCGGGTGTTCTGTTGCTCGCGCCCAGCGACGACGGCGTTCCATCGATGTTCATCGTCCGGCGCCGCCGCGGCCGTTGCTTTGGCGCTTGGAGCGTGCCATTCGGCCAATGGTCCGCCGGCGACGGTCCCGATCTGCTGAACACGGCGCTGCGCGAGTTTCGGGAGGAATGTGGATCACATCCCATGGTCGATGACGCGCTGTCGGCCGCCTGCCAACAGCGGCCATCGCATCTCACAGCCCGTTTCGGAAGTCCGGTGAAAGCAGTCGCCTGCGGTTTGGGTGGACGAGGCGGTGCAGCATGATCCTGATGGCGGCGAGGGTAACCATGGCCTCGGCGACGTCGGTGCGTTCCTCGTAATC
>NZ_QOKW01000029.1 GCF_008365375.1 Roseomonas genomospecies 6
CTGCCGCCGCTTGGTGCGCCATTACGAACTATACCTCCGCACCTCCGTCGCCTTCATCCGCCTCGCCATGATCCGTCTCATGCTCCGCCGCCTCGCTCGGAAATAATCTTTCTGGACAGACTCTTAGCAACTGGCTGACGCTTTCGGGGATCTGTTGGATCGTCCGCGTTGCGGGCGATGAGGATCCTGTTCTGGTGCCACTGGACATGATCGGTGATCTTGATGCCGAGGGCTTCCCCGCGACGGATGCCGAGGCCATAGAGGAGGTGGACCACGAGGCGGTTGCGGAGCCGCAGCCCGAGGTCGGTCCAAGGGTTATCGGGAGAGTCTGGTTCCAGCACCGCCAGCAGGCGGTCCATGACCTCGACCGGCGGCGCCTCCCGCTGCCCCACGACGTTCCGCCCTTTGGTCCGCGGCGCCTTCTCGTTCAGCGTGGCGGCCATCGCATCAAGCTGCACCTTGCGCTTGGATGCCGTCTCCAGGTCGAGGTCATTGCTGCCTTCCTGGCCCAGCCACGTGAGGTATTGCACAACGGTCCGCAGCCGATTCGCGGCGGTGTGCTTCAAAACCGTTCTGGGGACTTCGGGCGCCCCCATCCGGACCTGTTCGAGCGACACCACTTTGCGGGCCTTCAGAGGCTTGGAACGGACGTCGTCGCCCACGCCGTCCAAATGCCGCGAAGCCGCCCCGGCTAAGCTGGTGATCTCGTGACTCTTGAGGAACTGGCCGGAGAGCATCCGGCCTTCTATGTCGTTGCCGGACTCGGCCGCCCAAACGTACAGGAACTTGAGGGCGTAGCAGTTCGCCTGGAGGGTGTTGCTGGCCCGATGGGACGGGCGCCTCATCGTCAGCAACCAGGCGTTCGGCCAGAAGAGAGGCACGCCGTCACCGTCGATCAGAAGGGGGAGGCGCTCCCCCCTCCATCACGATCATGCGGACCTGAAACCGTGCCATTCTTTACACGCCTTCTCGGTAGCATTGTCACCGGCAAGATGGTGCCTAGGCCGACAAGAGCATGCAACCTTGAAAACGAGCTATCATGGTCACTTCAGGACTAAAACCTTACACGACGATCCACGGTGCGTTCTAGAACGGGATTTCGTCATCCAGGTCGTCGTGCTTGGGCGGAGCACCGCCGCCGCTGCGGCCACCACCACCGCCGCCATAGCCACCACCGCCGCCACCGCCGCCACGCGACTCGTAACCGCCGCCGCCGCCGCCGCCGTAGCCACCGCCGCCATAACCACCGCCGCCGCCGCCGCCTTCGCCCTCACGACCGCCGCCGGTGAAGTCGATCTCGTTGACGCGCACCGACAAGCCGGCGCCGCGGGTGCCGTCACGCTTCTCATACTCGCGGATCGTCACCTCGCCGGAGACCACGACGGCCTTGCCCTTGGTCAGGTGCGGGGCCAGCGCTTCCGCACGGCGGCCCCAGATGGAGCAGTCCACCCACTGGGTGGTCTTGCGGTCGCCGAATCCAACGTCGTTGGCGACGCGGAAGCCCAGAACCTTTTCGCCGCTCTGCGTGGTGCGAAGCTCGCCATCCGCGCCGAGGCGCCCCGTAAACGTCCATACATTCATCGCACGTGTCTCCTAGCGCGGGTTCCCGGTACCCCATCCGACCCGTTCGGGCGCCCGGCGGAAGGGCGTCCGGATACCGGGGGTGTCTGTTCGCAGGGCCGGTTTGGTCCGTGGTCCGGTCCATGCCCCGCCCCGCCTTGCGCTTCACAAAGCACGCGGGAAGGGCATGGGTCAACCGCCGCCGCCGGAGCGCTTCGCCCCTTCCGCCCGGATCAACCCGCCCAGCCCGCGCGAAAGAGAACACTCCATGAACAAACATAGCAGAGAGCGTCCGTGTTGCAAACGGTTTCCTTTGCGGTTCCCCGGCGTTCCCGCATTCCGCCCCTGCGCCCAGCGGGACGGGAAACAGGCGCGCGCTGGTGGCAATACGCCTGCGCGTGGCACATATCTGTCCGGGCTTCAATGGCCTCTCCCGGCCTTCTCTGGCGGCTTCCCTTCTCCACCCGTTTCGGCTAAGAACACTCCATGAACAAGCACATCAGTGTCCGCGGCGCGCGGGAACACAACCTCAAGAGCGTCGATGTCGATCTGCCTCGGGACGAGCTGATCGTCATCACCGGCCTGTCGGGATCGGGCAAGTCGTCGCTGGCGTTCGACACGATCTACGCGGAAGGCCAGCGGCGCTATGTCGAGAGCCTGTCGGCCTACGCGCGCCAGTTCCTGGAGCTGATGCAGAAGCCGGACGTCGATTCGATCGAGGGGCTGTCGCCGGCCATCTCCATCGAGCAGAAGACGACTTCCAAGAATCCGCGCTCCACCGTCGGCACGGTGACGGAGATCTACGACTACATGCGCCTTCTCTGGGCGCGGGTCGGCATCCCCTACTCGCCGGCAACCGGGCTGCCCATCGAAAGCCAGACGGTCAGCCAGATGGTCGACCGCATCCTGGCGATGCCGGAGGGCACGCGCCTGCTGCTGCTGGCGCCGATCATCCGGGGCCGCAAGGGCGAGTACAAGAAGGAGATCCAGGACCTCCGCAAGCGCGGTTTCCAGCGCGTGCGCGTCGACGGCACGATGCACGAGATCGACGAGGTTCCGGCGCTCAACAAGAAGCTGAAGCACGACATCGACGTCGTGGTGGACCGCATCGTCGTGCGCGAGGGGCTGGGCAACCGTCTGGCCGATTCGCTGGAGACGGCGCTCGGCCTCGCGGACGGGATCATCTTCGTCGAGAACGCCGAGTCGCACGAGCAGACCGTCTTCTCGCAGAAATTCGCCTGCCCGGTGTCCGGCTTCACGATTCCGGAGATCGAGCCGCGGCTGTTCTCCTTCAACAACCCCTTCGGCGCCTGCCCGGCCTGCGACGGTCTGGGCAGCAAGATCTACTTCGACCCCATGCTGGTCGTTCCGGACGAGCGGCTGTCGCTGAAGAAGGGCGCCATCGCCCCCTGGGCCGGCTCCTCTTCCCAGTACTACGTGCAGACGCTGGAGAGCATCGCCCAGCATTTCGGCGTCGCCATGGACACGCCGTGGGAGACGCTGCCGGAGAAGGTCCGCCAGACGATTCTCTACGGCTCCGACGGCGCACCGATCACGATGACCTACGACGACGGCCTGCGCAGCTACCAGACGCACAAAGCCTTCGAAGGCATCGTCAACAATCTGGAACGCCGCTATCGCGAGACGGAAAGCGCCTACATGCGGGAGGAGTTGTCCAAGTACCAGTCCTCCCAGCCCTGCGAGACCTGCAAGGGCGCCCGCCTGAAGCCGGAGGCGCTGGCCGTCAAGGTGCACGGCCTGCACATCTCCCAGGCGTCGGAAATGTCCATCGCCGACGCGGCGCAGTGGTTCAGCACGCTGAACGATCATCTGCGCCCGAAGGACAAGGAGATCGCCTATCGCATCCTGAAGGAGATCAACGAGCGGCTCGGCTTCCTCAACGCGGTGGGGCTGGAGTATCTGACACTCAGCCGCGGCTCCGGGTCGCTGTCCGGCGGCGAGAGCCAGCGAATCCGGCTGGCCTCGCAGATCGGGTCCGGCCTGACCGGCGTGCTCTATGTGCTGGACGAGCCGTCCATCGGCCTGCACCAGCGCGACAACGACCGGCTGCTGGCGACGCTGAAGCGCCTGCGCGACCTCGGCAACACCGTGATCGTGGTGGAGCATGACGAGGACGCCATCCGCACCGCCGACTATCTGGTGGACATGGGTCCCGGCGCCGGCCAGCACGGCGGCACCGTGGTCGCCCAGGGCACCCCGGCGGAGGTGCAGGCCAACCCCGACAGCGTCACCGCCCAGTTCCTGAACGGCACCCGCTTCGTCCCGGTGCCGGACCAGCGGCGCCCCGGCCACAAGGGCCAGTTCCTGGAGGTGAAGGGCGCGCGCGCCAACAACCTTCAGAACGTGTCGGCGCGCATCCCGCTGGGCACCTTCACCTGCGTGACCGGCGTGTCGGGCGGCGGCAAGTCCACCCTCATCATCGAGACGCTCTACAAGGCCGTGGCGCGCAAGTTGATGGGCGCCCGCGAGCATCCGGCGGAGCATGACGAGCTGACCGGGCTGGAGCATCTGGACAAGGTCATCGACATCGACCAGTCGCCGATCGGGCGCACCCCGCGCTCCAACCCCGCCACCTACACCGGCGCCTTCACCCCGATCCGCGACTGGTTCGCCGGTCTGCCGGAGGCGAAGGCCCGCGGTTACGGCCCCGGACGCTTCTCCTTCAACGTGAAGGGCGGACGCTGCGAGGCGTGCCAGGGCGACGGCGTCATCAAGATCGAGATGCACTTCCTGCCCGACGTCTACGTCACCTGCGACGTCTGCCACGGCAAGCGCTACAACCGCGAGACGCTGGAAGTCACCTACCGCGACAAGACCATCGCGGACGTGCTCGACATGACGGTCGAGGAGGGCAAGGAGTTCTTCAAGGCCGTGCCCGGCATCCGCGACAAGCTGGAGACGCTGGAGCGGGTGGGCCTCGGCTACATCCACATCGGCCAGCCCGCAACGACACTCTCCGGCGGCGAGGCGCAGCGTGTGAAGCTGTCCAAGGAGCTGAGCCGCCGCGCCACGGGCCGCACGCTCTACATCCTCGACGAGCCGACCACCGGCCTGCATTTCGCCGACGTGGAGAAGCTGATGGAGGTGCTCCACGCGCTGGTCGACCAAGGCAACACGGTTCTGGTGATCGAACACAATCTGGAGGTCATCAAGACCGCCGACTGGATCATCGACCTTGGCCCCGAGGGCGGCACCGGCGGCGGCGAGATCGTCGCAGAGGGCACCCCGGAAGACGTGGCGAAGGTCGCGCGGAGTTACACCGGACAGTATCTGGCCCCCTATCTGAAAGCGAAGCCGAAAAGCCGGAAGAGGGCGTGAAGACGGGCCGGTGTCGTCGCCGGCCTTTCTTTATGGTCCAATTTTTGCCTCGGAAACAAAGCGCGCGGACGCGCGTTCCTTCACCATCTTTTGCCAATCAGGATGGAGACGGAGCATGTCCAAGACCATGATGTCCGGTGTGGCGCTGGCCTTCGGCGCGGCCTTGCTGGTCAGCGCCTGCGGAACCGACGAATCCAGCAGCACCACGACCACCACGACCACCACCTCGCCGAACTACGGCTCGACCCTGACCACCCCGCCGGTCAGCGGCTCCACCACCACCGAGCGCACGACGACGACCAAGAGCGAGTAAGGCAACGCTTCGCCTTTCCGAAGGGCCGGCCCCGCCATCCGCGCGGCCGGCCCTTTCGATTCATGGACGGACGCGCCGCGCGGACAGCGTCATCCCACCGAAACCTTGCGGTTGGCCGCTCCAAGGGTTACGTCAATCTTCCTTGGCAGTATCCCTCGGGTTTCACGGCGGTTCCTCCCGATTCGGGATGGAACACCCATCGCAAGCAAAGAGTCCATGACCGACACCTCCCGTACCTCCACCACCGCCCCGGTTCACGTCATCGGCGGCGGCCTCGCCGGTTCCGAGGCCGCATGGCAGCTCGCCGCGCGCGGGGTGCCCGTGGTGCTGCACGAGATGCGGCCCGTCCGCCCGACCGAGGCGCACAGCACCGACCAGCTCGCCGAACTCGTCTGCTCCAACTCCTTCCGGTCGGACGATGCGGAATACAACGCGGTCGGGCTGTTGCACGAGGAGATGCGGCGCTGCGGCTCGCTGATCCTGCGCTGCGCCGACGCGCACAAGGTGCCGGCGGGCGGCGCGCTCGCCATGGACCGCGATGGCTTCGCGGGCGCCGTGACCGAGGCGATCACCGGCCATCCCCTCATCACCGTGGAGCGCGGCGAGGTGACCGGTCTGCCGCCGGAGGAGTGGGACAGCGTCGTCATCGCCACCGGCCCCCTGACCTCCCCGCCCCTGGCCGAGGCGATCCGCTCCTTCACGGGCGAGGAGTCGCTGGCTTTCTTCGACGCCATCGCTCCCATCGTCTATCTGGAGAGCGTGGACCTGTCCAAGGCGTGGTTCCAGTCGCGCTACGACAAGCCCGGCCCCGGCGGCACCGGCAAGGACTACATCAACTGCGCCTTCGAGAAGGACGAGTACCGCGCCTTCATCGACGCCCTGCTGACCGCCGAGAAGGTGGACTTCAAGGAGTGGGAGAAGAGCACGCCCTATTTCGAAGGCTGCCTGCCCATCGAGGTGATGGCGGAGCGCGGGGTGGACACGCTGCGCTACGGCCCGATGAAGCCGGTCGGCCTGACCAACCCGCACAAGCCGGAACGCCGGCCCTACGCCGTGGTGCAGCTCCGCCAGGACAACGCGCTGGGCACGCTCTACAACCTCGTCGGCTTCCAGACCAAGCTGCGCCACGCCGAGCAGGCACGGGTCTTCCGCATGATCCCCGGCCTGGAGAAGGCGGAGTTCGCGCGGCTGGGCGGCCTGCACCGCAACACCTTCCTGAACAGCCCCCGCCTGCTCGACCGCGCGCTGCGGCTGAAAGCGCAGCCGCGCATCCGCTTCGCCGGGCAGGTGACGGGCTGCGAGGGCTATGTGGAAAGCGCCGCCGTCGGCTTGCTGGCCGGGCGCTTCGCCGCCGCCGAACGGATGGGCGGCGAACCCTCCGCCCCGCCGGCCACCACCGCGCTCGGTGCGATCCTGAGCCACATCACCGGCGGGGCGAACGCGGACACCTACCAGCCGATGAACGTCAATTTCGGTCTGTTTCCCCCGGTGGACGAGCGCATCCGCGGGCGCGACCGCAAGCTGGCCTACACCCGCCGCGCGCTGGAGGATCTGGAGGAGTGGCTAAAGGCCGCACCCGGCGTCCCCGCCTGACGGCGGGGGATTCCGGGAGGACATCATAAAACTATAATAAAGGTCATAGGTGACAGTTAACCAACGCCGTGAAACACTTTCCTCCCAAAAATGAGAAAGTGATAGGGCGGACCTGGTTTATGATTCGAACGAAATCATTGGTCGTCAAACAAGTGATCGTCATCGTGACGGTCACGGTCTTTTCCCTGGCGGTGGGAATTACGGCGCTCACCACCAAGAGCGGGGCGGACATCGAAGCCCTGGCGTTCAAGAGCGGCGAGCAGCTCGGCCACCGCTACGGTGAGATGGTGCAGACCCGGTTGAACGGCGCAATGGAGGTCGGCCGCTTCGTCGCCACCTCCATCGTCAGCCTCAAGGCGGCGGGCCGCGCCGACCGGGAGCAGCTTTCCGCGTGGCTGAAGGGCGTGATCGAGGCCAATCCGGACTTTCTCGGCGTGTGGGTGGGGATCGAACCCAACGCCCTGGACGGGCGCGACGCGGCGTTCGCCGGCACGCCGGGCTCCGACGCCTCCGGGCGCTTCCTCCCGTACTGGAACCGCGCGTCGGGCACGGTCGCGCTGGAGGCCCTCGTCGGCTACGACGATCCGGGTCCGGACGGCACCTATTACCAAGTTCCCAAACGCACCGGGCGGGCCATGGTGGTGGAGCCCTACAGCTACATGGTCGCGGGCCGGAAGGTTCTGATGGTGTCCATGGCGGTTCCGATCGTCGAGAACGGCCGGGTCATCGGCGTCGCCGGGGTGGACCTGTCCACCGACGGCATCTGGTCCATGCTGAAGACGGTGAAGCCCTTCGACAGCGGCTCGGTCCACCTGATCTCCAACGATGGCGTCTGGGCCGGCTATCCCGACGCCGAGCAGATGGGGCAACCGATCGGGAAGACCGATTCGGCACTGGACGCCGCAAAGGCCGCCGTCCGCGCCGGCCGGGGTTTCGAACAGGTCGCGGTCGCCGATGGGCAGCCCGTGAAGCAACTGTTCATCCCGGTGACGGTCGCGGGAACGGACACGCCCTGGTCCCTGCTGGTCAACCTGCCGCTCGACAAGATCGGCGCACCGGTCCGGGAGCTGCGCAACGCCACCATCGCCGGCGGTCTGGTCCTGCTGGCCGCCCTGGTGGCCGCGCTGCTGATCGCCAGCCGCAGCATCGTCGGGGTGCCGCTGCGCCGGACCATCGCCACGCTGGACGCCGTGGTCGCCGGTGACCGCGGCGTGGTCATCGCCGACACCGACCGCGCGGATGAGATCGGCGCCATCAACAAGGCGTTGAAGCTTTTCCAGGAAAACTCGAACCGCATGGCCGGCCTGGAGGAGGAGCGCCGCCGCGAGGAGCAGCGCGCCGAGGAGCGCCGCAAGCGCGATCTGGCGGAGGTCGCCAGCCGGTTCGAGACGTCCGTGGGCAGCGTCGTGCACAACGTGTCGGAACAGGCGGACGAAATGCGCTCCACCGCGCAGAACCTGTCCGCCATCGCCGCGCAGACCGACCGTCAGGCCGCCGCCGTGTCCACCGCCGCGGAGGAGGCGAGCCAGAACGTGCAGACGGTGGCCGCCGCCGCGGAGGAGCTGAGCTGCTCCATCCGCGAAATCAACGAGCGCATCGCCCGCTCCTCCCAGATGGCTTCGGACGCCGTCGCCGAGGTGGAGCGCACCAACAGCACGCTGGAAGGGCTGGCCTCCGCCGCGCAGAAGATCGGCGACGTGGTGAACCTGATCCAGGGCATCGCCGGGCAGACCAACCTGCTGGCGCTGAACGCCACCATCGAGGCGGCGCGCGCAGGCGAGGCCGGAAAGGGCTTCGCCGTGGTGGCAAGCGAGGTGAAGAACCTCGCCAACCAGACCGCCAAGGCGACGGAGGACATTTCCCGGCAGATCGCCGACATGCAGACCGTCAGCAGCACGGTGGTCAGCGTGATCCAGGCGGTGGGGCGGAGCATCATCGGCATCAACGAGACGATCACCGCCATCGCCGCCGCCGCGGAACAGCAGGGCGCCGCCACCCAGGAGATCAGCCGCAACGTCCAGCAGGCGTCGATGGGCACCGCCGCGGTGTCCACCAACATCGGCGGGGTCACGCGGGCGGCGGGATCGACCGGCTCGATGGCCGATCAGGCGCTCAACGCCGCGGGCGACCTGTCGCGGGAGGCCGACCAGCTCCGGCAGGAGGTGGAGCGCTTCGTGGCGATGATCCGCGCCGCCTGACGGGTCAGTACCGCCCGCGCAGCGCCGCCCAGGCCAGTTTGGCGTGGCGCAGCGGGTGGGCCATCAGGACGCGCGCGGCGAAGGGATCGTTGCCCTCCCGCGCCAGCGCATCCAGATGCAGCCCGGCCAGGACCGCCGGCAGCAGGGCCGGCAGCGCGGCGCGCGGCACGGCGCGGCGGAGCGCGCGGGCCTTCGCCAGATGGTCGCGCGCGGCCTCCGCCACCTCCCTCACCACGGGACGCAGTTCGGGGGTGGAGCGCAGCTCGAACAGGTCGCCCTGTTTGGCGCCGTGCGCCTCCATCCGGTCGGCGGGGAGGAGTTGGCGGTGCTGGCGCGCGTGGAAGGGCACCGCGCGGACGATGCCGGCCAGGGCGTAGCCGATTCCGGCCTGGCGCCCGGCCTCCGCCGCGTCGGCGTCCTTCACGCCCAGGATCTCCAGCGCCAGTTGAACGAGCGGCGCGCCCGTGACCTCCGCATAATTGACGAGGCACGTCATATTGGCCGACGGCGTGTCGTCCAGGTCGGCCTCCCGCGCGTCGATCAGCCTTTCGAACAGGCCGCGGCTCAGCCCGCCCGCACGCACGGCGGCAGCCAGCGGCTCCATCACCGCGTGTTTCGGCACGGCGCCGCCCTCATAGACCTTGTCCATCCCGTCGCGCCAGAATTGCAGGCGCATCTGGCCCAGCACCGGTTCGGTCACCACCTCGCGGGTCTTGGCGATCTCCAGGTTGAAGGCGTAGAGGGCGAACAGCGATTCGCGGCGCTCTTCCGGAGCAAAAAGGCAGGTCAGGAAACGGTCGTTGTCATATTTCCGCACCTCCCGTCCGCAATAGGACAGGTCGGGGGTCGCCTTCGCCATGTGATGCCTGTTCTGGAAAAATGGAGGTGGCACGGTTTGGAAGCGGGGCAAAGCCCGCTCGCGCCTTATATTAGGCAGACAGGCTCCCCACACCAGCCCCGACGCGCAGCAGGCGGAACAATGGCCGATTTCAACATCGCCCCCACCAAGCCCCGCAAACCCAGCCCGGTCGCCCGCAAGGACGCGGACTCGGAGAATTTTCCGGTCGCTTCGCGCCTGCTCCCCAAACATCTCAGGCCGCATGTCATGGCCTTCTACCGGTTCGTCCGGCTCGGCGACGACATCGCCGACGATCCCGATCTCGAACCGGAGACCAAGCTCGCCTATCTTGAGGCGCTGGAACGCTCCCTGACCACCGGGCAGGCCAAGCACGCCTACCTGAAGCCGGCGCTGGATCTCCGCGCCAGCCTTCAGGCCACCGGGGTCAGCGACCGCCACGCCCGGCAGGTGCTGCGGGCCTTCCGGCGCGACGCCGTGGGCGCGCGCTGCCACAGTTGGAGCGACCTGCTGCTCTATTGCCGCTTCTCCGCCAACCCGGTCGGGCGCTACCTGCTGGACCTGCATGGCGAGGGCGTGGCCGCCGGGCCGGCGTCGGACGCGCTGTGCACCGCCCTGCAGGTGCTGAACCACCTTCAGGATTGCCGGGACGACTGGGCCCAGCTCGGGCGCTGCTACATCCCGCTGGTCTGGTTCGACGATTCGGCCATCAGCGTGGAGCGGCTGGTGGAGACGGAGAGCGACGCCAAGCTGCGCGCCATCTTCGACCGCACGCTGGAGCACACCGAACGGCTGCTGGAGCGCGCCGCCCCCCTGCCCGGCCTGATCCAGCACCGCGGCCTGCGGCTGGAGGCGTCGGTGATCCTCAGCCTCGCCGAATCGCTGGCGCAGCGGCTGCGCAGCCGCGATCCGCTGAAGAAGCGTGTGGTGCTGGGCACGCATCACAAACTGTTCGCCACCGCGCGCGGGCTGGCGCGCGCCATCGGGAGCAAATAGTCTCCGTCCCACGAACCTCAGGACCGCCCCCACACAGGACCGACGCATGCCGCAGCCTTCGCTGGACTCGACGCAGAGCGACACCGCCGGCAGTCCGGCTGCCGCCGCGGCGGCGGTGACCGGGCGGTCGGGCAGCACCTTCTACTGGCCGATGCTGCTGCTGCCGCGGTCCAAGCGGGCGGCGATGTTCGCCATCTACGCATTCTGCCGGCGAATCGACGACATCGCGGACGAGCCCGGCGAGCCGGCGGAGAAGCGGGCAGCGCTCGACGCCTGGAGAACGGAGATCCGCGGCCTCTATGCCGGCGGTGCGCCGTCCAGTTCCCTGGGCGCCGCGCTGAAGGGCGCCATCGAGCGCTACGGCCTGCCGCGCGGCGAGTTGGAAGCGTTGATTGATGGCATGGCGATGGACATTCCCGCCGATGGGCACGGCAGCGGGACCAGCGGCGGTCTGACCGGCCCGGCACTGCCGACCCTGCGGCTCTACTGCCGCCGCGTCGCCGGAGCGGTGGGCATGCTGGCCATCCGCGTGTTCGACCGGGCCGACGCCTCCACCGAAGCCTTCGCGCTGGCGCTGGGCGAGGCGCTGCAACTGACCAACATCCTGCGCGACCTGACGGAGGATGCCGGGATCGGGCGCCTCTACCTGCCGCGCGAGCTGCTGGACGAGGCCGGCATCGGCAGTTCCGACCCGGCCACGGTGCTGGCCCACCCCAACCTGCCCCAGGTGTGTGAGGCGCTGGCCGAACTGGCCGAGCAGCGCTTCGCCGAGGCGCGGCGGGCGCTGGCTGAAGGGCAGGCCGCCGGACGGCGCGGCTCGCTGTGGGCGGCGGTCGCCATGATGGTGCTGTACCACCGGCTGCTGGTGCGGCTGCGCGCGCGGGGCTGGCGCGACCTCGACCGGCGGGTGCGGGTCGGCAAGCGCGAATGCGCCCTGGTGGCCGCGCGCTGCGCGCTCGGCTATCCGCCCGCCGCCTGACGGGCCGTCTTGGGCACCGCCCACATCGTCGGCGCCGGCCTGTCCGGCCTGTCCGCCGCCGTCCGCCTGACCGAGGCCGGGCGGCGCGTCGTTCTGCATGAGAGCGCTCCGCAGGCTGGGGGGCGGTGCCGCTCCTTCCATGACGCCACGCTGGACCGGCTGGTGGACAACGGCAACCATCTGGCGCTCAGCGGCAACCGGTCGCTTCTCGGCTATCTGGAGCGGGTCGGCGCCCGCGGTGCCCTGACCGAGTTGCGCCCCGCCGCCTTCCCCTTCCTCGACCTGCGCAGCGGCGAGCGCTGGTGCCTGCGGCCCGGCGGGCTGTGGCTGTTCGACGAGGCGCGGCGCGTGCCGGGCAGCCGCCCCGCCGATTACCTTGCCGCCCTGCGGACGCTGACCGCCGGTCCCACAGCGGCGGTGGCCGATGCCCTGCCCCCCGGCGGGCCGTTGTACGAGCGGCTGTGGCGCCCGCTGGCCGTGTCGGTGATGAACGGGGCGCCGGAGCGGGTGTCCGCCCGGCTGTTCGGCGCCGTGCTGCGGGAAACGCTGCTGCGCGGCGAGGGCGCCTGCCGTCCGCTGTTTGCGGAGAAGGGCCTGTCAGCCGCTCTGGTGGACCCCGCCGTGGCGTGGCTTGAGCGGAGGGGGGCCGAACTCCGCCTGGGCGCCCGGCTGGACGGGTTGGAGCGCGATGGCGACCGCGTCGCCGCCCTGTCGGTGGACGGCACCCGCATTCCGCTGGCGGACGGCGACGCGGTGATTCTGGCGGTCCCGGCCTGGATCGCCGGGCGCCTGCTGCCCGACCTGCTGCCCGATTTGCCGGTGCCCGCCGCCGGGCGCGCCATCGTCAACGCCCATTTCCGCATCCCCGATCCGGTGGGGGCCAATCCGGTGGGGGCCGATCCGGCGCCGGAGCTTCCCGGCAGCCTGCCCTTCCTGGGGCTGGTGGGCGGAACGGCGGACTGGCTGTTCCGGCGGGGCGATGTGGTGTCCGTAACGGTCAGCGACGCCGACGCGCTGGCCGCGCAGCCCGCCGAGTCGGTTGCCGCCGCGCTGTGGAGCGACGTGGCGGAGGCGCTGGGCATCCCCGGCACCGCCCTGCCCCCACACCGAATCATCAAGGAGCGCCGGGCGACCCCGGACCAGTCCCCTGTCCATGCGGCGAATCGTCCCGATGCCCGAACAGCCCTCAAGAACCTCGTTTTGGCCGGCGATTGGACGAACATGGGGCTTCCCGCCACACTCGAAGCGGCGGTCCGCTCCGGCGAGATCGCCGCGCAGGCGGTGCTGAACGCTGGGATTACCACCTTTTCGCGCCTCGGCCTTTTTCCAGCCTTCACTTTGCCGCGCCGGGGGCCTATTTGAGCGGACGGAGGCGCCGCGTCGCAAGGCTCGGGCCGAGATGGGACAATTCAAGAAGAGAGGGTAACTCAATGGCGTTCGAACTGCCGCCGCTCCCGTACGCGTACGACGCTCTGGAGCCGTTCATGTCGTCGCAGACTCTCCACCTGCACCATGACAAGCACCACCAGACCTACGTCACCAACCTGAACAACCTGACGAAGGACAGCCCGCTGGCCGACGCCAGCCTGGAAGACGTCATCAAGCAGAGCTATGGCGACGCCTCCAAGCAGGGCCTGTTCAACAACGCCGGTCAGGTGTGGAACCACACCTTCTACTGGCAGAGCATGAAGAAGAACGGTGGCGGCGCCATCCCGGGCGAGCTTGAGAAGCGCCTGATCGCCGACTTCGGCAGCGTCGACAAGTTCAAGGAGGAGTTCTCCAACGCCGCCATCACCCAGTTCGGCTCGGGCTGGGCGTGGCTCTACATCGACGGCGGCAAGCTGAAGATCTCCAAGACCTCCAACGCCGACACCCCGCTGGCCCAGGGTCACTTCCCGCTGCTCACCGCCGACGTGTGGGAGCACGCCTACTACGTCGACTACCAGAACCGCCGCGCGGACTTCGTGAAGGCGTTCCTGGAGAGCCTGGTGAACTGGGAGTTCGTGGCCGAGCGTCTGTCGAAGGCCCCGGCCTGATCCCCTGCCGGATCGCCGAAACGGAAAAGGCCCCCGATCAGGGGGCCTTTTCTTTTGGAATATCGCCGCTTCACTCCGTGCCGCTTCACACCGGCAGAAGCGCCGCTCCCACCCGCCGGCCCTCGGCCAGCAGCACGTTGTAGGTGCGGCAGGCCGCTCCGGTGTCCATCACCTCCACCACAAGCCCGGCCTCGCGCAGGCTCTGGCGCAGGGCCTTGGGCAGAAGCTCCATCCGCGCGCCGGAGCCCAGCAGAAGGAACTCCACGCGCGGCTCCGCCCGGATGACCGGGGCGAAGTCGTCGGGCGTCAGATCGGCGAAACCCGTGGGGCGCCAAGCCTCGGTCCGGTCGGGAAAGACCACCACCGCGCCCGTGCGCCACTGCCCGGACACGCAGAACTGCCCTTCCCCGTAACCGTCGATGACCTGCCGGTCCGACGGAATGATCGGCGTGATGTCCGCCATCGCCTCCCCGCTTGTTCCTGTTGCTTCGGTCAGGGCATCGGATTGGCGGCCGGGGCCGCGTTTTCCGCCGGTGCGTTGCGGCGCAGCCGGTTCTCGCCCAGGAACAACAAGATGGGGGCGGCGATGAAGATGGACGAGGAGGTCGCCAGGAAAATGCCGAAGATCAGCACGATGCCGAAGTCCTGCAACGCCTCGCCGCCGAAGAAGGCCAGCGGCAGGATCGACAGCAGGGAGGACAGGGAGGTGCCCAGCGTGCGGTTCAGCGTCTCGTTGATCGAGCGGTCGATCAGTTCGCGCAGAGGCATCTTCTTGTAGATGCGAAGGTTCTCGCGCATGCGGTCATAGACCACGACCTTGTCGTTGACCGAATAGCCCATGATCGTCAGGATCGCCGCCACCGCCGTCAGATTGAACTGCAAGCCGGTGACGGCGTAGAAGCCGACGATCTTCGTCACGTCGAGCAGCAGCGTGGCGACCGCGCCCGCGCCGAACTGCCATTCGAAACGGAACCAGATGTAGACCAGCATCGCCACCATGGCGAGGCCGAGCGCCAGCATGCCGTTGAAGAACAGCTCGCCGCTGACCGACGCGCCCACCGCCTCCACGCGGCGGACGACGGTGCCGGGAAGCTCCTGCGCCAGGGTCGCGCGGACCTTGTCCGCCGCCACCTGCTGGGCCGCGTCGTCCCCGGGCTGGCGCTCCAGCCGGATCAGCACGTCCTGGGGAGAGCCGAACTCCTGCAACGCCACCTGCCCCATGTTCAGGGCGCCCAGCGTATGGCGGAGCTGGGTGAAATCGGCGGCCTGCGGGGTGCGCGCCTCGATGACGATGCCGCCGCGGAAATCGATGCCGTAGTTGAGGCCGGGATAGAAGAACAGCGCCAGGGACGCCAGCGACAACAGCGCCGACACGATCAGGCCGGCGTACCGGCCGCGCATGAAGGGGATGTTGGTGTTGTCTGGAACCAGACGAAGCCGGAACATGGATGGTCCTCTCAAACCGGCAGCGCGGCGGGCCGCGTCCGACGCAGCCAGCTCACCATCATGAGACGCACGAGCACGGTCGCGGTGAACAGCGAAATCAGGATGCCGAAGGTGATGGTGACGGAGAAGCCCTTGATGGCGCCGGTGCCCAGGACGAAGAGCAGCGCCATCTTGATGGCCGTCGTCAAATTGGCGTCGACGATGGTGGAATAGGCCCGGCTGAAGCCGGCCTCCAGCGCACCGAACACGCCGCGGCCCTTCTTCGTCTCCTCGCGGATGCGCTCGTTGATGAGGATGTTGGCGTCCACCGCCATGCCCAGCATCAGCAGAACGCCGGCGATGCCCGGCAGAGTCAGCGTGGCGTTCAGCACCGAAAGCGCCGCCATCGTCAGCACGAGGTTGATCAGGAGCGCGAAGCAGGCGAAGGCGCCGAACAGTCCGTAGGCGGCGATCATGTAGACGCAGACCAGCACGAAGCCGATGCCCACCGACATCAGGCCGGCGCGGATCGAATCGGCGCCCAGGTCGGGGCCGACCGTGCGTTCCTCGATCACCTTCAGCGGGGCCGGCAGGGCGCCGGCGCGCAGCAGGACGGCGAGGTCGTTGGCGTCGGCGGCGGTGAAGTTGCCGCTGATCTGGCCGCGCCCGCCGGTGATCGGCTCGCGGATGACCGGAGCGCTGATGACCTTGTTGTCCAGCACGATGGCGAAGGGCCGCCCGACGTTGGCGCGGGTCACGTCGGCGAAGCGGCGGGCGCCGATGCTGTCGAATTCGAAATTCACCACCCATTCGCCGGTCTGCGGGTTGTTGCCCGCGGTGGCGTTGGTCAGGTTGGCGCCGTCCACCTCGACCTTCTTGCGGATGACGTAGGCGCTCTGCGTCCGCCCCCCTTCCGCGGAGGGCAGGATGTCGGTGCCCGGAGGGGCGCGGCCCGCCGTCGGGTCGGCGTTCATGTCCACCAGACGGAAGGTCATCTTCGCGGTGGTGCCGAGAAGCCGCTTCACGCGGTCGGGATCTTCCACGCCGGGAAGCTGGACCAGGATGCGGTCGCTGCCCTGGCGGGCGATGGTCGGCTCGTTGACGCCGGTCTCGTCGATGCGGCGCCGCACGATCTCGATGGACTGCTCCACCGCCTGGGTGGCGCGCTCGCGCAGCGCGACCTCGCTGAGCGTGGCGGTGACGCTGCCGCCGCTGGACGCGACCTCCAGATCCGGCTGCCCGCCGCCCAGCGGACCGCCACCGATGGTGTTGGCAAGCTGGCGCAGCGCGCGCACCGCCGTGTCGGCCTGCGCCGGATCGCGAAGCTGCACGGTGATGCCGCGGTCGCCCGCGTTGATCGCCGTGTAGCCGACATTGTCGTTGCGGAGCTGGGTGCGCGCCGAATCGACCAGGCTCTCGACGCGGTCACGGATGACCGCGCCCATGTCCACCTCCAGCAGCAGGTGCGACCCGCCGCGCAGGTCGAGGCCGAGGTTGACACGGTTGTTCGCGTACCATTTCGGCAAAGACGCCAGCGTCTCGCGGCTGAGGAAGTTCGGCAGCGTGAGGATGGTACCGAGCACGCAGATCGCGACGATCAGAAAAATCTTCCAGCGCGGAAAATACAGCATTCGTAAACCAGTCCCGTTCGCTACCGGAGGTCCGCGTTACTTGCGGTCCACGACCTTTTCGTCGGCCTTCTCGTCGGCCGCGCTCTTGGCCGGCTCGGACTTCGACAGCACGATGTTCACGGTGGCGCGCATGACGCGCACGCGGACGTTCTCGGCGATCTCGACCTGAAGCTCGTCCTCGGGGCCGACCTTGGTGACGGTGCCGATGATGCCGCCGCCGGTCACCACGCGGTCGCCGCGGCGGATGGCCTCCAGCATGCTCTTGTGTTCCTTCATCTTCTTCTGCTGCGGACGGATCAGCAGGAAATAGAAGACGACGAAAATCAGAATCAGCGGCAGGAACTGCACGATCATGTCGGCCCCGCCGGCGGCAGGCGCGGCGGTCTGTGCATAGGCCGTCGAAACGAACATCTGGAGGCTCCCTGTGGTTTTGGTTCCGAAGGCGCAGCGGGCGCTCGCGGACGCGGCGACTATAACGGTCCGGGCCGTCGATGCAATGGAATAGGGGTACGCCCGCCGGGCTTCAAGGGCCGCGGCTGTCCATCAGGGCAAAGAGAAGCAGGAAGCGCCGCATGCAGGGTGCCTCCACCGGCTCCACCCCGTGGAACGACCGGTCGGACGGCGCGTAGGCCAGCAGATGGTTGGGCAGGAAGGGCGCCGTGCCCGCCAGTTCGAAATCCTCGCGCGGGAACCGCTCGGTCGACCGGTCGAGGGGTGCGGTGAAGGAGGGGTCGCGGGGCCGGTACAGCGCCGTGCCCAGATGCGGGCGGCTGCCGTCCTCCGGCATGTAGAGCAGCATGGACAGGAAGGTGCCGAACACGTCGGTGTGGGGCAGCATGGAGTGTCCCGCATGGTCTTCGACCAGCCGCGCATAGACCACGGGCGGACGCGCCGCGAAGCCGCCGTCGAGCTTTGCGGCCAGCGAGGGGAAGCGCGGCGCCAGCCGGACCAGAGTCTCCGGCCCGAACAGGGAATCGCGCACCTCCCGCCAGACCGCCCCGGCATCCGGTTCCATCGCGTCCAGGACCCGGTCGGTCAGGAAGGTTTGATAGCGCTGGGGAAGGGTGTCCATCTGCAGTTGGGCCAGCGCCTCGAACTTCGGCCAGTGGGCGATGGCGCGGGCGTAGAGGTCCGCCGGCAGAGCGTCCGGCACCACCAGATGCGGGAAGGGGTCCTCCCGCAGCGGGGTTTCCTCCAACCGCCGCAGGACATGCCCGGTGCTCTCCAGCGCCACGGAGGGACCGGCGGGCAAGGCGGCAGGCGAGGAAGTGTCGGACCGTAAAGCGTGCATGATCGCCTCGTGTTTCGCGTTCAAATCACCATAACGGCGCCACTCCCCGCTCCGCAAGCGCACCACGCGCCCGGGGTACCAAGTGCGGGGATGACCGGCCCAGTTCCGGCTGCTATGATCGCGCGCGTTGCCGCTGCCGTGCGAGCGGTCCGGTACCCGTCGAAACCCCGGACCCGCTCGCAAAATGGAAATCGTTGATTTCCTGGGGTTCTTGGACATGGTGAAGAACAAATCCGGCACAACGCCGCCACGCGTTCGCCGAGAATCGAGGACCGATCGAATCCAGTCCGATTCTCCAAGCCCGTTCAACGGGGTGCAATCCACCCTGTTTTCCCGGGTAGTAATGCCCGGGCCTCATTGAAGCGTGGAGATCGCCGACATGCTGCGGGGGTTCGCAAAGTTTTCCCGGGTAGTAATGCCCGGGCCTCATTGAAGCATTACCAGTGTTGTTTCGATCACTTCGGGCAGCTGTGTTTTCCCGGGTAGTAATGCCCGGGCCTCATTGAAGCAAAATCCGGCAACGAGGATTGGGCGAACAAGGAAGTCGTTTTCCCGGGTAGTAATGCCCGGGCCTCATTGAAGCACGCGCAGCCGCAACCGGCGCAACAGCCGGCCCCGGAGTTTTCCCGGGTAGTAATGCCCGGGCCTCATTGAAGCAGCCCGGTCTCGACTTCCGACCACTGCGCGTTTGCCCGTTTTCCCGGGTAGTAATGCCCGGGCCTCATTGAAGCCGCCGCAACACCGTGATGCAACAGGTGCAACAGGCCGGTTTTCCCGGGTAGTAATGCCCGGGCCTCATTGAAGCGCGGCGTACCGGTGCATGGCGGCGGCGAAGATGGAGCGGCGTTTTCCCGGGTAGTAATGCCCGGGCCTCATTGAAACACCATACCGTTCACCGAGGAGCCGACCGAGGTCGTCATCCCGCACAGCAACGTCCGAGCCTCCGTCATAAGGACACGACGCCCCCGCCATTCCACCGGAACACCCCACAGCGGTGCGCCCGGTCGTCTTGCCGGTGGCGGGGGTGGCGGGTTAGGGTCGGCGCAACGAAACCGGAAGAAACGCCTGCATAGGGATCATGATGTCGGACGCCCACCTTCTGCCCCTGCTCACCCGCATCGCCGAGGCTCTGGAACGGCTCGCGCCGCCGCCGCCGGGCCGATTGGACCTCACCGCCGCCGATGCCTTCGTCTGGCACGCCGATCCCGACCGGCTGGAGCCGGTGCCCGCCGTCAACCGGGTGGAGATCGGCCTGCTGCGCGGCGTGGAGCGGCAGCGCGACATCCTGCTGGACAACACCACCCGCTTCGCCACCGGCCTGCCGGCCAACAACGCCCTGCTCTGGGGCTCGCGCGGCATGGGGAAAAGCTCGCTGGTGAAGTCGGTGCACGCCGCGGTCGCCCAGGACCATCCCGGCACTTTGGCGCTGGTGGAAATCCACCGCGAGGACATCCCCACCCTGCCCCGCCTGCTCGCCCGGCTGAAGGACGAGCCGCGCCGCTTCATTCTGTTCTGCGACGACCTGTCCTTCGACCATGACGACGCGCATTACAAGTCGTTGAAGGCCGTGCTGGAGGGCGGGATCGAGGGGCGTCCGGAGAATGTGGTGTTCTACGCCACCTCCAACCGCCGCCACCTGATGCCGCGCGACATGATCGAGAACGAGCGGTCCACCGCCATCAATCCGGCGGAAGCGGTGGAGGAGAAGGTGTCCCTGTCCGACCGCTTCGGCCTGTGGCTGGGTTTCCACAACTGCGACCAGCCGACCTACTTCGCGATGATCGAGGGCTACGCCGCCCGCTTCGGTCTGGACGTCCCGGCGGAGCAGTTGCGGGCCGAGGCCGTGGAATGGTCGGTGACCCGCGGCAGCCGCTCCGGCCGGGTGGCGTGGCAGTTCATCCAGGACCTGGCAGGCCGTCTGGGGAAGCCCCTTCGCTGACCCGCGGCTCCATGCGGTCGCGCGGGTCGACCGCCTGGCTGCCCTTGCGCAGTTCGAAATGAAGCTGCGGGCTCGTCACCGATCCGGTCTGGCCGACCGTGCCGATGGCCTGCCCGCGCTTCACCGCCATGCCCCGCTCCACGTCGATGCGGTCCAGGTGGGCGTAGGCGGTGATGAAGCCGTCCGAGTGCTTCACCAGCAGCAGATTACCGAAGCCGCGCAGCTCGTTCCCGGCATAGGCGACCACTCCGTTGTCGGCGGCCACCACCGTGGTCCCCTTCGCCGCGGCGATGTTGAGGCCGTCGTTGTGCAGGCCGTCCGGCTTCGGCCCGAAGGTCGAGATCACCTTGCCCTTCACCGGCCACAGCAGACGCCCGGTGGCGCGCTGCGGCGTCGCCTCCTCCACCGCCTTCGGCGGCGGCGAAGGAGGAGGAGCGGCAGCGACCTCCCGGGCCGGAGCGGGCTGCGGAGCCGGGACCGGAGCGGCCTCGACGGCACGCGGCGCAGGCGCCGGTTCCGGAACGGTGGGCTTCTGGCCGGGCGGACGCAGCGAGGTCGGCGCCTGCCCCGGCTGATAGACGGACGCCGAGGCGGCCGTTTCCGGCCCGCTGGCCGGCTTGGCACCGGGCACCGGGGCGAGGACGGTCGCAGTCTGCGATGGGGTTTGCGATGGGGTTTCCACCGGGGCCGGGGCCGAGGCACCCGGAGGCGGCAGCTCCGCCGCCTGGATGGAACCGCGCGACACCTGCTTGACCGGCGCCGTCGCCACCACCACGCCCCCGACCGCGGCCCCCGCGCTGGAGGACGGCGCCTGCGCCACCGCGGTGCCGCCCGGCGCGTCACCGCCCGGCAGGCGGAGCGGCTGCCCGGCCTGCACCGCGTAGGGCGCGGACAGGCCGTTCAGGCGCGTCAGCTCGCTCATGTCCGCGCTGAACATGCGGGAGATGCCGTAGAGCGTGTCGCCCCGCTGCACGATGTACTGGCGCGACACCGGAAGGACCAGCCGCTGCCCGACCTCCAGCCGGTAGGGCGGAGACAGGTGGTTGACCTCCAGCAGGTCGCGCAGCGGCACGTTGTAGCGCCGCGACAGCGAATAGGCGGAATCGCCGCGCTGCACGATGATGGCGCCGCCGATCGAATCCGGTGCGCTGGACACGGTGGTGACCGGCGCCAGATCGCCGGTGCGCTGCTGGCAGGCGGCGAGCAGCGGCAGCAGCGCCAGCGCCGCGGCAAGGGCGCGCCTCGCCCCGCCGAACGGGCCGGCTATTCCGTTCCGGGTGGGGACGGCGGGTCGGACAGCAACGGTACGAAGCGGACGGGCCACAAGTCCTCCCGTGTGAGACCGGTTTCGGTCCGCCGGATGCGGACGACCCGCTGGCCGCGGTAGTCGCCCCCCAGCGGGATGACCATGACACCACCAACGGAAAGCTGATCCGTCAAGTCCTTTGGCGCCTCGGGACCTCCGGCGGCCGTGACCAGTATGCGCTCGAACGGCGCCTGCTCGGGCCAGCCCCTCGTCCCGTCGCCGTGGCGGGTCGTGATGTTGTGCAGGCCCAGCGCCTGGAATCTCCTCTCCGCCTCGGCCAGCAGCGGGCGCAACCGTTCTACGCTATAAACCCACCGGCAGAGCCGCGACAAAACCGCCGCCTGATAGCCGGAGCCGGTGCCGATCTCCAGCACCGTCTGCCGGTCCTCCAGCTCCAGCGCCTGGGTCATCAGGGCGACGATCAGAGGCTGGCTGATGGTCTGGCCGAGGTCGATGGGAAGCGCCGTGTCCTCCCACGCCTGATCCTGGAAGGGGCCGGGGACGAACAGCTCGCGCGGGATGCGCTCGATCGCGGCCAGAACCCGGGTGTCGGTCACGCCGTTGCGGCGCAACGCCATCAGAAGCCGGATCTTGCGTGCCTCGACCGTCACATCCCGTCCATCACGCCAAGGGAAGCCTCATTCGAACGCATGCCGCAGGGTCTGGAGCGTCGGCGTGTGCGTCAGATCCAGATAGATCGGCGTCACCGAAATGCCGCCGGAGAAGACCACATGGATGTCCGTGTCGGGCGCCACGTCGGCCTCCCCGCGCAGGGTTCCAATCCAGATATAGGGCTTGCCGCGCGGATCGACACGCTCCACCAGCTCGTCGCCGATCTTGCGCTTGCCGTGGCGCACCACCTGGATGCCGGTGACCTTCTCCGCCGGGCAGGCCGGGAAGTTCACGTTCAGCAGCACGTTCTTCGGCCAGGCGACGGTCACCGCCTTGCGGACCACCTCCGCGCCCCAACGCTCCGCCGCCGTCCAGTCGATCTGCACACGGTTCTCGTAATGCTGGCTGAGCGCAATGGCCGGAACGCCCAGCAGGGTCGCCTCCATGGCCGCCGCGATGGTGCCGGAATAGGTCACGTCCTCGCCGATGTTGGAGCCCTGGTTGACGCCGGACAGGACCAGAGTCGGGCGGGCATCCTTCATGATGTGGTTGACGGCCAGCAGCACGCAGTCGGTGGGCGTACCGTCCACCGTGAAGCGCCGCTCCCCCAGCTCGCGCAGGCGCAGCGGGCGGTTGATGGTCAGCGAATGGCTGGCCGCCGACTGCTCCATCTCCGGCGCCACCACCCACACGTCGTCGGTGATGGAATGGGCGATGGCCTCCAGGACCTTCAGTCCCTGGGCGTGGATGCCGTCGTCGTTGGTGACGAGGATGCGAGCCTTCGACAGGTCGAGAGGGAGATCGAACATCAGGCCGTGATCCTCTCCAGCCCGCGCATGTAGGGCCGGAGCGCTTCGGGAACCAGGATGGAGCCGTCGGGCTGCTGGTAGTTCTCCAGCACCGCGATCAGGCAGCGCCCGACCGCCACGCCCGAGCCGTTCAGGGTGTGGACGAACTGCGTCTGCTTCTCGCCCTTCGGACGGCAGCGGGCTTTCATGCGGCGGGCCTGGAAGTCGCCGCAGTTCGAGCAGCTCGAAATCTCGCGGTACATGTTCTGGCCGGGCAGCCAGACCTCGATGTCGTAGGTCTTGCGCGCGGAAAAGCCCATATCGCCCGTGCACA
The DNA here is from genome assembly GCF_008365375.1 of Roseomonas genomospecies 6. Lineage (GTDB taxonomy): Bacteria > Pseudomonadota > Alphaproteobacteria > Azospirillales > Azospirillaceae > Azospirillum. Next base: position 23,197 of record NZ_QOKW01000029.1, read on the forward strand.
GCGTCACCACGCGGTACGGCAGGCCCAGCCGCTGGAGGATGGTTTCCGCGCACTGGGTCATGCGCTGGTGCTCCGCCTCCGACTGGTCCGGGGCGGTGATGCTGACCATCTCCACCTTCCAGAACTGGTGCTGGCGGATCATGCCGCGGGTGTCGCGCCCCGCCGATCCGGCCTCGGCGCGGAAGCAGGGAGTCAGCGCGGTGTAGCGGTAGGGCAGTTCCTCCGTCGCCACGATCTGGTCGTTGACGAGGTTGGTCAGCGGCACTTCCGAGGTCGGGATCAGGTAATGGTCGGTGCCCGTGCGGAACAGGTCCTCCTCGAACTTCGGAAGCTGGCCGGTGCCGAACAGGGCGTTGTCGCGCACCATCAGCGGCGGCGCGATCTCGGTGTAGCCGTGCTCGCCGGTGTGGATGTCCAGCATGAAGTCGGCGAGCGCGCGTTCCAGCCGGGCCAGACCGCCCTTCAGGACGGTGAAGCGGGCGCCGGACATGCGCGACGCCGCCTCGAAATCCATCAGCCCCAGCGCCTCGCCCAACTCGAAATGCTGCTTGGCGTTCTCGATGGCCTTCGGCTCGCCCCAGCGGCGGATCTCGACGTTGGCGGTCTCGTCCGGACCCTCCGGCGCGTCGTCGGCGGGCAGGTTCGGGATGGTGGCGAGCAGCCGGTCGAGTTCGGCGCCCAGGGCCTTCTCCTCCTCCTCGACCTGGGGCAGCCGCTCCTTGAGCTGCGCCATCTCGTCCATCAGCGGCTGGGCGTCGCGCCCTTCCCGCTTGGCGAGGCCGATTTCCTTCGCCGCCTCGTTGCGGCGCGCCTGCATCTCCTGAAGCTGGGTCTGCGCGGCGCGGCGGCGCGAATCGAGGTCCAGCACCGTCGGCGACATCGGCTCCAGGCCCCGGCGGGCGAGGCCGCGGTCGAAGGATTCGGGGTTCTCACGGATGGCGCGAAGATCGTGCATGGCTCACGGCGATACGGAATGGGTGGGAGGCTGGTTATAGTCCGCCATCGGGTGAAGGTCCAGTGGCGGCGCCGCGCCGGCCGGTGCGACCTTGAAACGATTCGTATGCCATGCTTTTCGGTGGCGCCGCGGTGAGGAATGGGTGCAAAAACCCCAATCCGATTGCCGTCACCCCCTCCGGACATGATGCTCGACACCCGCACCCTTGTCGTCGCCCTGGTGGGCATCTGCCTTTTGCTGACCGCCGCGGCCTTCCTGGCCTGGAGGGTGCATCGCCACATCACCGCGCTGACTTACTGGGCCGCGGGCGCCCTGAGCGGAGCTTGTGGGTTGGCGCTGATCGCGCTCTACGGCGTTTGGCCCGCCGCCCTGGTCGTGCCGCTGGCCAACGCGCTGGTGGCATCGACCTATGTGCTGAACTGGGCCGGCGTGCGCAGCTTCGCCGGGCGGCCCATTCCCTGGCGACGCGGGCTGGCGGTGCTCGCGGCGATGACCGCGGGCAATATATGGTTCGTGGCGATCGACAACGACGTGACGGCGCGAATCCTGATCGCGTCCACCGGGTTCTGCGGCCTGTCGCTGCTCACGGCGCAGGAACTTTGGCGGATGGAGCCGGCGGACCGGTTCCGGCGGGCGCGGCGCGTGACCGCCATGGTCTTCATCCTCCACGCCCTGTTCGTTGCCGGGCGGGCCGTCCTGACCGTCTGGAGCGAGCCGGTCGACAGCGTCCTGGACTCCGATCCGGTGCAAAGCGCCAGCTTCCTGGAGACCATCCTGGCCGTTACGGCCTGGGGCTACGGCTTCCTCTCCATGACCAGCGAACGGCTTCAGGCGGATTTGGACCGGATCGCCACCATCGACCCGCTGACCGGCGCCTACAACCGCCGGGCCTTCATGACGTACGCCGAGCGGGAGTTGGCGCGGTCGCAGCGCCATGGGACGCCGCTTACCCTGCTGCTGCTCGATCTCGACCGGTTCAAGAGGGTCAACGACACCTTCGGCCATCTGGCCGGGGACGCGCTTCTCCGCCGCTTTTCCGAGATCGTCGTGGCAAGGCTGCGACGCACCGACCTGTTCGGGCGCTATGGCGGCGAGGAATTCTGCGTGCTGCTTCCCGACACCGACCACCGCGGGGCGGCGGCGTTGGCGGAGGCGCTGCGGCGCGACGTGGCGGCGCGGCTGCTGCCCTTCCAGGGCCACGAGATCGCCGCCAGCGTCAGCATCGGCATCGCCGCCTGCCGCAGCGGCGAGGTTCTCGACGCGGCTTTGGCCGCCGCCGATCAGGCCCTCTACCGGGCCAAGCGAAACGGCCGCAATCAGGTCATGATCGCCGAGGCGGCGGACTGAAACTGTGTGGTGGCGAAGCGGCCTACGCCTGCTCCGCCGCCTTCTCGTTGGCGTCGCGCTTCTTCTCGATGCTGCGGCCGATCCAGATCGACACCTCGTAGAGCGCCAGCAGCGGGATGGCGAGGCCAACCTGGCTGATGACGTCCGGCGGGGTCAGGACCGCCGCGACGACGAACACGAACACGATGGCGTAGCGACGCTTGGTGGCCAGGGTTTCCGTGGTCAGCAGCCCGGCGCGGATCAGCAGGGTCAGCAGCACCGGAAGCTGGAAGGCCAGACCGAAGGCGAAGATCAGGTGCATCACGAGGCCGAGATACTCGCTGACGCGGGCCTCGAACTCGATGGGAAGCACGTCGGCCCCCGCGCCGGGGTGGAACTCGAACCCCAGGAAGAAGCGCCAGGCCATCGGAAAGATGAAGTAATAGACCATCGCCCCGCCCAGGAAGAACAGGACCGGGGTGGCCGCCAGGAACGGCAGGAAGGCCTTGCGCTCGTGCTTGTAGAGGCCGGGCGCGACGAACATCCAGATCTGGCTGGCGACGATGGGGAAGGACAGGAAGCAGCCGGCCCAGAAGGCCACCTTCACATAGGTGAAGAAGGCTTCCGTCAGGCCGGTGAAGATCATCCGCCGCCCCCCTTCCTTGGCCAGGATGTCGGCCAGAGGCTGGACGAGGAACAGGTAGATCCGGTCGGAGAAGGCGTAGCAGACGAAGAAGGCGATGATGATCGCCAGCGTCGCGTACATCAGACGGTTCCGCAGTTCGACCAGATGGTCGATCAGCGGCATCTTGCTTTCTTCGAGCTCGTCGTCGGATTCGCCGGTCATGCGCGTTTCGCCTGACACAAGGGTCACGCCTGCTTGTTCGTGGTTGCCGCCGCAGCGGAGTCAGCGGCGGCCGGGGCCGTCGCCGGTTGCGCCGCGACGGGTTGGGGCGCCACGGGTTGAGCCGCCACGGGTTGAGCCGGAGACGGCGTGAACTCCGCGGGCGGAAGCGGCGGCAGCGGGGCCGTGACCGGCGGTTCGGTCGCCGGCTGCGGCTGGGCCGCCGTCACCTGCGGAGAACCGACGGGGGCGACCGGGGCCGGTCCGTCTTCCGGCGGGCTGCCGGGATAGCCGTTGGCCCCCAGATTGGCCCCGACGTCGAAGGCGCCCTTCAGTTCCCCCTTCGGATCGATCGTGTTCTCGACCATCCGCTGGAGGTTCGTGTCGCGCACCTTCAGGGCCTCCTTGCGAAGCTCGTCGAGTTCCGCCTCGCGCATCATGTCGTCGAGGTGGCCCTGGAAGTCGCGCGCGACCAGACGCGCCTTCTTCACCCATTTTCCCAGGGTGTAGATGGCCTTGGGCAGGTCTTTCGGGCCGATCACCACAAGGGCGATGACCGCGATGACCATCAGTTCCGACCATGCGATGTCGAACATGGCTCCTCAGCCTTTCGAAACGGCGCGGGGACGGGCGGCGCCGCCCGTTCAGGTGCGGGCCGTCTCGTCCTTCTTCACGCCGGGATCGGCGGCGGGGGGAACCGGATGAACCGAAGACACCGGCTGGGCAGGCGGGGCCGGCTGATTCGGCAGGACCTTGGCGTCGGCGCCGGGAGCGGCGCCCTCCTCCTCGTCCTTCAGGCCGGCCTTGAAGTTCTTGATGCCCTTGGCGAGGTCGCCCATGACCTTCGGCAGCTTACCGGCGCCGAACAGGAGCAGGACGATCAGAAGGACGATAACCCAATGCCAGACGCTGGAGAATCCCATGACACACGTTTCCTGAACAGGCGGCCCAATGGCGGGGCGGCACTATGGCAGAAAGGTTCCCCTCCCGCAACGATCGGTCGGGCGAAACCGCTCAGACGACTTAAGTGGGTGCACCGGCAGGAAAAACGAAGGCCTGGCACAGATCCATGCACACCGAAACATGACCTTGTTCGGGCGGCAGGAACTGGCCGGGCATGCGGGAGTGCAGATGCACCGCCCCGCCCTTCCCGTCCGGCACGTCGAGATGGATCAGGCTGGTGCGCCCGAGAAGGCGCGCCGCCATCACCCGCGCCAGCACCGGCAGCGCACCGGCAGGCGCCGTGGCGGTGGGCTGGGCGGACAGCTTCAGCGCTTCCGGGCGGATCAGCACGTCGACGGCGGTGCCGTCCGCGATGTCGGTGGGGATCGCGCCGGCGGGCGTTTCCACCGCTCCGTCCCGCACCACGCCCGTCAGCCGGTTGACCTCGCCGAAGAACTCCGCGGCGAAGGCGTTGACCGGGCGGGTGTAGAGATCCACCGGGTTGCCGACCTGCACGACCTCGCCGGCGCGCATCAGCGCGATCCGGTCCGCCAGGAACATGGCCTCCTCCGGATCGTGGGTGACCAACATGGTGGCCGCCCCGTTCTGCTTCAGCACATGCAGCGTCTCGTCGCGCACCTGCTCGCGCAGCCGGGCGTCCAGCCCCGAGAACGGTTCGTCCAACAGCAACACCGCCGGGTTCGGGGCGAGCGCGCGGGCCAGCGCCACGCGCTGCTGCTGCCCGCCGGAGAGGTGGTGCGGAAAGGAATCGGCGTAGCCGGCCATGCCGACCTGCCCCAGCGACTCCAGCGCGCGCTTGCGCTGCGCCTCGCCGGACAAGGAGGTCAGGCCGAAACGCACGTTGTCGAGCACCGACAGGTGCGGGAACAGCGCGTAATCCTGGAAGACGAGGCCGACGCCGCGCCGTTCCGGCGGCACCGCGCCGCGCTCGTCCGCCACCACCCGGCCACCGATCCGCACGGAGCCGGTCTGAACCGCCTCCAGCCCCGCGGCGATGCGAAGGAGCGAGGACTTGCCGCAGCCGGACGGCCCGCACAGGCAGACGATCTCCCCCGCCCCGATGGTCACGCTGACGTCGTTCACCGCGACCACGCGCCCATAGCGATGGGTCACGCCATCCAGCGCCAGAGCCTCCGCCACGATGGCGGCGGCCCCGCCCTGCGGCCCGAAGGCGTCCAGATGCCGCCCGTTCGCGGGGAGGGTCACCGGTGCGGCCTCGCAGGGGGCGCCCTCCCGCGGGTCGGCGCCGCGCGCGAAGAGGGCCGACGCCTTGTCCCGCAGCGAGTCGCGCAGCCGGGCCGGACGGGGCTCCGAAACGGTCTCTCCGGGGGCGGAAAAGGAACGGGCATCGGTGACGGACGGACGATCCATGGCGGTCCCAGTCTGAAGCGGCCCTGAGGACGTGCAACCTTGGTCGTTCGACCTTGGTCGATTGACCTTAGTACCGGTGCGCCGCCCCCGATGCAAATGGTTCTTATTTTCGAGTGTTATGCTCAGGTATCGGAATCGTCAGCGTTTCCCGGCGGTTCGGCGTCCTCCAGACCGGCCCCGCCGATGCCCAGCAGCACGGGCCGCGAATCGAGCAGGCCGGCGGCGCGAAGGTCCTCCACCCCCGGCAGGTCGCGCAGGGTCTCCAGCCCGAAATGGTCCAGGAAATGGTCGGTGGTGATCCAGGTCAGCGGGCGGCCCGGGGTCTCGCGGCGGCGGCCCGGTCTGATCCAGCCATTCTCCATCAGGATGTCCAGCGTGCCCTTGCTGGTCGCCACGCCGCGGATCGCTTCGATCTCCGCTCGGGTCACCGGCTGGTGGTAGGCGATGATCGCCAGCGTCTCGATGGCGGCGCGGGACAGCTTCTTGGAAACCTCCTCCTCCCGCCGCAGCAGCGGGGCGAGGTCCACCGCCGTGCGGAAGGACCAGCCGGCCCCGGTGCGGATCAGATTCACCCCGCGCGCCGCGTAATGGACGCGCAGTTCCTCCAGCAGCGCCCGCACATCGGCGCCGCGCGTCAGCCTCTGGCCAAGCGTCTCCTCGTCCAGCGGATCGGCGGAGGCGAAGAGCAGCGCCTCCAGCAGCCGCAAATCGCGCAGCCGTTGCTCGACCTCCTCCGGGTTGTCGATCTCCTGGATCAAGATGTCGGGGATCATCATGTCGGGGCCGGTCATTCCTCGTCGCCTTGCTCATGCCGGCGCGATGCCCGGCGGACATAGATGGGGGAAAAGGCGCCGTCCTGGCGAAGCTCCACCTGCCCGGCCTTGGCCAGTTCCAGGGTCGCCGCGAAATGGGCCGCCAGCGCCGAGCGGGTCAGCAGCCCGCCCCGCACGCCGTCCGGCAGGAAGCTGGACAGGGTGGCCCAGTCCGGCATGCGGCCCAGCAGCTCGGACAGGCGGCGCACCGCGTCCTCCAGCGAATAGAGACGCACCGGCTCGATGTGCAGGACGCCGCCCTCCTGGCGCTTCTTGTGCTCGCCATAGGCTTTCAGCAGGTCGTAGAGCGTCACCTGGAAGACCGACTTGCGCAGGATGTCCAAATCCTCCGGCGCGCCGCGGGCGAAGCGGTCCACCCCCAACCGTGGACGGGCGAACAGCTTGGCCGCCGCTTCCTTCATGGCCTCCAGCCGTTGAAGCTGGAAGGCCAGCGCCGCCGCCATGTCCTCGCCCGACGGTTCCTCGTCCTCGACCTCCGGGATCAACAGGCGGGACTTCAGATAGGCCAGCCACGCCGCCATGACGAGATAATCCGCCGCCAGCTCCAGCCGCACCTTCCGCGCCTCCGCGATGAAGGCGAGATACTGGTCGGCGAGCTGAAGGATCGAAATCTTCGTCAGGTCCACCTTCTGCTCGCGCCCCAGCGCCAGCAGCATGTCGAGCGGCCCCTCGAACCCGTCGAGCACGAGGACGAGCTGCTCCGCCGGGCTGACCGCCTCGGCGTCCTCGGCGTGATCCGGGCGCTTGTCGGTGGCCATGCCGTCAGTTGCCGCTGAGGATGCGGATCAGCTCGATCATGTAATTCACCGGCGGGCCGAGCACCCAGGAGAAGACGCTGAGGTCCATGCCAAGCTCCCGCCCGATGAAGGGCAGAAGGAAGAAGGCGCCGATCAGGATCAGCATGCCGTACTTCTCCAGCCGGGCCAGCGGGAAGGCCAGCGCGTCGGGCAGGATGCCGACCGCCACGCGCCCGCCGTCCAGCGGCGGCAGCGGGATCATGTTGAAGACCATCAGCACGACATTGACCAGGACCGACACCTCCAGCGCGGCGCGGAACCACATCTCCATCATGCCGCCCTGCGGGCTGGTAAAGCCCCAGAGGATCGCCGACACCAGGGCCAGCACGAAATTCACCCCCGGCCCCGCCAGCGCCACCCACACCATGTCGCGGCGGGGATGGTGGAGCCGTCCGAAATTCACCGGCACGGGCTTGGCCCAGCCGAACACGAAGCCGGTGGTGAAGTACATCACCGCCGGCAGGATCACCGTGCCCAGCGGGTCGATGTGGCGGATCGGGTTGAGCGTCACCCGGCCCAGCCGCCACGCCGTGTCGTCGCCACGCCACATCGCCACGAAGCCGTGCGCCGCCTCGTGCAGCGTGATGGCGAGGATCGCGGGAATGGCGACCGCGAAGATCATCGGTATGCGGTCGATCAGACCTTCCAGCACGCCCATTTCTCCCGTTGCGCCCCCCGAACCCGTCGGGAAAGGCTTGATCCAGGTCTTGAACCTGCCCGGCTTAAACTTGGGGAGTCCCCAGCAAATCCGCCAGACGCGCCCGCAGGGCGGCGGCGTCCGCGGGCTGCGCGGGACCGCACATGGCCTCCGCCTTCGCCCAGCGCCGGACGGCCTCGCCACTCATTGCCGGAACGCCTTCCGCCACCGCCACCATTTCCTCCATCACGCCGTTGCAATGGAGCACGATGTCCAGCCCCGCCGCCAGAACGGCCTCGGCGCGGCTGCGCATGCCGCCGGCCAGAGCGCCCATGGACAGATCGTCGCTGAACAGCAGCCCGTCGAATCCGATGGGCGCGCCGCGCACCACGTCCCGCACCACGATGGGCGAGGTGCTGGCGGGCGCGTCCGGGTCTATGGCCTTCAGCACCACATGGGCGACCATGCCCAGCGGCATGTCGGCCAGGGCGCGGAACGGCGCGAAGTCCGTTTCCTCCAACGCCGCGCGCGGGGCGTCCACCACTGGCAGTTCGGCGTGGCTGTCGGCGAAGGCGCGGCCATGGCCGGGCATGTGCTTGACGACCGGAAGCACCCCGCCGGCCATCAGCCCCTCGCAGGTCGCCCGCGCCAAATCGGCCACGCGGGCCGGATCGCCGCAGAAGGCGCGGTCGCCGATGATGTCGTGGGCGCCCTCCACCGGCACGTCGCAGACCGGCGCGCAGTCCACCGACACGCCGCAGTCCGCCAGCATCAGCGCCAGCAGCCGGGCGTTGATCCGGGCGGCCTCCCGCCCGGCTGCGGCATCGCGTGCGGCGAGGTCGCCGAACGCGCGCATCGGCGGAAAGGCGGGCCAGTGCGGCGGGCGCATGCGGGCCACCCGCCCGCCCTCCTGGTCGATCAGCACCGGAGCGTCGGCGCGGCCCACGGCCTCCCGCAGGGAGTCCACGAGCGCCCGCACTTGGTCCGGTGTGTCGCAATTGCGCCGGAACAGGATGAAGCCCAGCGGATCGGCGTCGCGGAAAAAGGCGCGTTCCTCCGCGGTCAGGGCGGTGCCGGCGGCGCCGAACACCACCGCACGATGGGCCGCTGGATGGGCCGCACGGTGAGAGCCGGGCCGGTGATGGGCGTTCGGCAGAACCGGATCAGGGACGGACAACCACACACCCCACATTCTGGGCCTTGAGCTGGGAGCAGACCGATTTGGCGCGCTCCTCGTCCAGGCCGACTCCCTGGATACGGTAGAAGATGCCCTTCTCGCCCAGATCGGCCTTTGCGACCTGCATGGACAGGCCGCCGAGCGCCGCGCCGTAGCGGCTGGACAGGCGTTTCCATTCCGTCGCGGCCTCCGCCTCGCTGCGCACGGAGGCGAGTTGGACGCGCCAGTTGCCTCCACCCGCAGCCGCCTTGGCCGGTGCCGGAGCAGGCGCCGGCTGAGGAGCCGGGGCGGCGGCCTGAACCGGAGGAGCCGGCTGGGGCTTGGCGGGCGCGGCGGCCTGAACCGGAGGCGGCTGGGTTTGGGCTTGCGGCTGCACCGGCGCCGGCTTCACCGCGGGCGGAGGCGCCTTGGCTGCCGGAGCCGGAGCCGGGGCCACGGGCGGCGGTGCCGGGACCGGAGCCGGCGCGGGATGCGCGGCGGCGGCGGGCGGCGCGTCGCCCCCCTCCCCCGGAAGGCGCGGCACCGTGGTGGTCGAACCCGGCGGAAGCTGGGCCACCGCCGGCGCCTCCGGCAGGGCCAGCGACGGCGGCAACTGGGGGGCCACGATGGGCCGCGGCAGCGGCTCCTCCGGCGGGGGCAGAAGACGCTCGATCTGCGACTTCGATCCGCGTTCGTTCAGCCGCTCGTACACCAGCTTGTCCTGGTGCGGCACTTCCATGCCGCCAGGCTGTTCCGGGCGGGCCTTGGTCGGCGCGGTGTCCGCCATCAGCAGCGGCGGAGCGCCGTCCGGCGTGCCGCGGCTTCCACCGCCATAGACCACGACGATCGCGCCGGCGAAGGCCACGATGCCGACCACGGCCAGACCGAGGCCGAGCAGACCGCGCCGACCTCCCCGTTGCGGCGGTGTGCCGTAGGGATCGCCGGCGTGGTTGACATCGCCCTCATACCTCATGACCGCATTTCCTCCACCGGCTCCACGCCCATCACGGCGAGGCCGGAGGCGATCACCGTGGCGACCGCGCTGACCAGCGCCAGACGGGCCACCGTCACCTCCTCGTCGCCGTCGATCAGGAAGCGCAGGCTGGTGTCGTCGCGGCCCTTGTTCCACAGCGCGTGGAAGTCGCTGGCGAGGTCGTACAGGTAGAAGGCCACGCGGTGCGGCTCGTGCGCCTCGGCGGCGGACTCGACCATGCGCGGCCAGGTCGCCATGCGCTTGGCGAGCGCCATCTCCTCCTCGCTGTCGAGGCGGGCGAGGTTGGCCTTGGCGGCCAGCGCCGCCAACGACAGGTCCGCCCCCGGCATGGCCGTCGCCGCGTGGCGCAGGACCGAGCGGCAGCGGGCGTGGGCGTACTGCACGTAGAAGACGGGGTTGTCCTTCGACTGCTCCACGACCTTGGCGAAGTCGAACTCCAGCGTCTGGTCGTTGCGGCGGGTCAGCATGATGAAGCGGACGACGTCCTTTCCGACCTCCTCGATCACGTCGCGCAGAGTCACGAAGGTGCCGGCGCGCTTGGACATCTTCACCGGCTCGCCGTTCTTCATCAGATGGACGAGCTGGCACAGCTTCACGTCCAGCGCCGCCTTGCCCTCGGTGATGGCCGTGGTCGCCGCCTGCATGCGCTTGACGTAGCCGCCATGGTCGGCGCCCCACACGTCGATCAGCGTGTCGAAGCCGCGGCGGTGCTTGTCGAAGTGGTAGGCGATGTCGTTGGAGAAGTAGGTGAAGGACCCGTCCGACTTCTTCAGGGGACGATCCACGTCGTCGCCGAAGTCCGTGGACTTGAACAGGGTCTGCGGGCGCGGCTCCCAGTCGTCGGGCTTCTTGCCCTTCGGGGGCTCCAGCACGCCGACATAGATCAGGCCGCGGTCCTCCAGCGCCTTCAGCGCGGTGTCCACCGCCCCGGCCTTCACCAGCGCGCGTTCGGAGCTGTAGACGTCCATGCGGACGCCGAGGATGCCGAGATCCTCCTCGATCCACTCCATGATCCGGGCGATGGCGAAGTCGCGGCAGGCGGGCAGCCAGTCGGACTCGTCGGCGCCGACCCATTTGTCGCCGTCGCGTTCGGCCAGGGCCTGCCCGACCTCCTTCAGATACTCGCCGGGATAGAGGCCCGAGGGGATCTCCCCGATGGCCTCGCCCAGCGCCTCGCGGTAGCGCAGGAAGGTGGAGCGGCCCAGCACGTCCACCTGCGCGCCCGCGTCGTTGATGTAGTATTCGCGGGTGACGGCGTAGCCGGCCTTCTCCAGCAGTGCTGCCAGCGCGTCGCCGAACACGGCGCCGCGGCCATGCGCCGCGTGCAGCGGGCCGGTGGGGTTGGCCGACACATATTCGACGTTCACCTGTCGCTTGGCGCCCAGCGTACTGTCGCCATAGGCGGTGCCGGCGGTCAGCACGTCGCGGATGCGGTCGCGCCAGACCTCGGCCGACAGGCGCAGGTTCACGAAGCCCGGACCGGCGATCTCGGCGCTCGCCACGTCGGGGCGGGTCTTCAGCTTCGCCACCAGAAGCTCGGCCAGAGCGCGGGGCGGCTTGCCCGCCGGCTTGGCCAGGATCATCGCCGCGTTGGTCGACAGGTCGCCGTGCGCCGCCTCGCGCGGCGGTTCCACCGTCAGGCGCGCGGTGTCGAGCCCCGCCGGGATCTGGCCCTCGGCGGCCAGCTCGTCCAGCAGCTTGCGGATGTCGTTCTCGAAGACCTTGAAGATGTTCATCGTTTCAATTCTTGCGTTAGGTCTTTGCAGGTCAGGTCAGGTCTGGGCAGGTCAGGTCAGGTCTTGGCGTCCATGTCGAACAGGCGGGCGTATTCGGCCAGCGCGTAGCGGTCGGTCATGCCGGCGATGTAGTCGGCCACCAGCCGCGCCAGCACCGTCCGGTCCTGCTGCCCACCCTGTTTGACGATCTCCTCCTGCCATTGAGTCGGCAGGGTGTTCGGCTCGGCCACGAACAGGTCGAACAGGGCGGTGACCACCCGCTTGCACTTGCTCATTTCCCGATTGACCCGGTAATGGCGGTACATGCGCTGTTTCAGGAAGGCGCGCAAGGGCCGCTGCGCCTCGACCATCGCGGGGGAGAAGCTGACGACCGGCTCCGGCAGGGCGCGAAGCTCCGCCGCGCTGCCGGGACGGTGGCGGTCCAGCCGCAGCCGCGTTTCGGCCAGCAGGTCCGTCACCATGTTGTTGATCATGCGCCGGATCGTCTCGTGGATCAGGCGGGAGCGCTCCAACCCCGGATAGCGGTCGCAGACCTGCCGCACCACCGGACCGACGAGCGGCAGTTCGGCCACCTCGTCCACCGTGAACAGGCCGGCGCGCAGCCCGTCGTCGATGTCGTGGTTGTTGTAGGCGATGTCGTCGGCCAGCGCCGCCACCTGCGCCTCCGCCCCCGGATTGGTGTGAAGCTCCAGGTCCCACTGCTCCCGAAAGGCGGCCAGCGTCGTCGGCAGGCGCTCGCCACCACCACCGACGTTGCCCGGCGGCAGAAGCGGCCCGTTGTGCTTGACGACGCCTTCCAGCGTTTCCCAGGTCAGGTTCAGCCCGTCGAAATCGGCGTAGCGCCGCTCCAGCATCGTCAGGATGCGGAGCGTCTGGTCGTTGTGGGCGAAGCCGCCGTAGGGCTCCATGCAGGCGTTCAGCGCGTCCTCTCCGGCATGGCCGAAGGGGGTGTGGCCCAGATCGTGGGCGAGCGCCACCGCCTCCGCCAAGTCCTCGTTCAGCCCCAGCGCGCGGCTGATGGAGCGGGCGATCTGCGCCACCTCCAGGCTGTGGGTCAGGCGCGTCCGGAAATAGTCGCCTTCGTGATAGACGAAGACCTGCGTCTTGTATTTCAGCTTGCGGAAGGCTCCGGAATGCACGATCCGGTCGCGGTCGCGCTGATAGCACGAGCGCGTCGGGCTTTCCGGCTCCGGGAACAGCCGGCCGCGCGTCTTTGCGGGGTCGCAGCCATGGGGCGCCGGGCGATCCTGGAAGAAGTCCGCCGTCATGGCGCGGACACTACCGGCGCAAACCGCCCTGTGCAACGGCGAAGGCGGAGACATCCGGCAGCGCCTCCCGCCAAGCACCCGCCAAGGCGCGGGTCAGGCATGAGAGGAACGGACATGCCTTTGACGAAAGGCGGAGGCCCCCTTACATTCGATCTCGTGTCGTCCGTTCCGCGAAACCCTGAGGTCCGTCCCATGCCCGACACCGCCCTTCCCGCCGCCACGCAAGAGGGTGCGCGCGTTCTGACCGTGTCCGACAGCGCCGCCCGGCGCGTCGCCTTTCTGATCGAGCATGAGGGCAACCCGGCCCTGATGCTGCGCCTGACCGTGTCGGGCGGCGGCTGCTCCGGCTTCCAGTACGGCTTTTCCTTCGACGCCGCGGTGAACGAGGACGACCATGTGTTCGAGAAGAACGGCGTGAAGGTCGTGACCGACGATTGCTCGCTGGACCTGCTGGCCGGCTCCACGCTCGACTATGTCGAGGATCTGATGGGTGCCGCCTTCCAGATCAAGAATCCGAACGCCACGGCGTCCTGCGGCTGCGGCAACTCCTTCGCCGCCTGACCGGCTCCCCTCCTCCCGGCCCTACCGGCCTTCGCCGAACAAGAAGAATCCGACGTGAAGATCGCCACCTGGAACGTCAATTCGGCGAAGGCCCGCCTTCCGCTGATCACCGACTGGCTGCGCGCGGAGTCTCCGGACGTCGCGCTGCTCCAGGAAATCAAATGCGAGACCGTGGCCTTCCCCCGCGCGGCCTTCGAGGAGCTGGGCTATCACGTCACGCCGGTGGGGCAGAAGTCCTACAACGGCGTGGCGTTCCTTTCCAAGACGCCGCACGAGGACGTGCTGACCCGCCTGCCCGGCGAACCGGAGGACGAGCAGGCCCGCTACGTCGAGGCCACGGTGGCCGGTGTCCGCATCGCCTCGCTCTATCTGCCCAACGGCAACCCCATCGGGACGGAGAAGTTCGCCTACAAGCTCCGCTGGATGGACCGACTGCACGCCCACGCCCGTGGCCTTCTGGCGCAGGAGGTGCCCTTCGCGCTGGGCGGCGACTACAACATCATCCCGGAGCCGCGCGACGTCTTCGATCCGGTGGCCTTCGCGGGCGATGCCCTGTTCCAGCCCGAGTCGCGGGCGAAGTTCCGCGCCCTGCTGAATCTGGGCCTGACCGAAGCCTACCGCGCCATTCACGACGACGACCACGCCTACACCTTCTGGGACTATCAGGCGGGCTGCTGGCCGCGGGACTTGGGTCTGCGCATCGATCATTTCCTGCTCTCCCCGCAGGCCGCGGACCGTCTGCTGGACTGCCGCATCGACCGCCGTCCGCGCGGCGCGGAAAAAGCGTCCGACCACACGCCGGTCATCCTCGAGTTGCGAGACGGGTCAGACATTTCTTAAATTTTTTCACGCATCCTCTTACCCGACTCGGAAGCGGCACGAGCGGGCGCCAGCCCGCAGAGGGAGCGGCAGGGCGATGGGCTGGGGACGGGATTCCGGGCGCAAGGCGATCGAAGAGCTTCTGTCGGCCATCGAGTTGCAGGCCGGAGAGGCCGTCGCCCTGGGTGCGCGGGCGCAGCGCGACATCCAGGAGGACCGCTTTTCGTCCTTTCTGGGCTTCCGCCGGAAGGTGGAGGAGGTGCGCGCCCTGGTGGCCCTGACCGAAGAACGCCTGACGACCGTGAACACCGCCAAGCTGACCGACCTGCGCACGGAGTTCGAAAGGATCGACCTTCTATTGACCGGCCTGCTGGCCCGCGCCACGCGAAACTACTTCGAGCGGATGCGGGACGATCAGGCGCTTCCCATTGGCGCGCGTGAACTGTTCGAACCGGAACTGAAAATCATCGAAGAGATGCGCGCCAAGCTCGACCGTCCGCATTATGCGGGGCGCGTGTCCAGCACGGTGATCGAGGATCTGGAAGCGACCAGCGCCATGATCCGCAAGGTCATCAGCCGCGCCCCAAGCCTTCCCGATTTCTCCGACGCCCCGGCCCCACCGAAGCCCACGAAACGGCTTGGGAACCTGGGCCGTCCGATCCGGACATGACAAGGTTGCTTTGAACTGTTGACCGCTGCGCCACAATCCTTTATCCGCGACATCGACACGGATGGGTGGCCGAGCGGTTTAAGGCTCCAGTCTTGAAAACTGGCGTGGGGGCAACTCCACCGTGGGTTCGAATCCCACCCCATCCGCCACCGCACTTTCCACAAATGTCCATCAATGTGTGAAAAGCTAGGAAGCGCAAGGTGAGCTTCCCCCAGGAGAATGGTTCTCCCGCACTTTGCGTGGAAAGGCTGATAACGCTGGAGCTGGCGCCGCCGAGAGATCCCATGTAATGGAGCATGCAAGAGCTTTTTGTGCTGGCTGAACCAGCGGCGCACCGTTCCGGCCAAGTTCACGCCGCACAAGTGGCTCCCCGGCCTCACCGAAGCCGCGTTACCCTCGGCGACCGGTCCATTCCCCGCCCAGATCTCGCCCCGGCAACTGGCATGGCGGCTGGTGCAAGCGCCGCAGAGCCTTGACACCGCCGCAACTGAGGCCCTCGCCCGGATTTCGCAGGACCCGGAGGTCGCCAAGGGTCGCGACGTGGTCCGACGCTTTGCTGAACTGATCGGACGCTGCGGAGTGCGATCGGATGCGCGTCCCGCCAATCCCTCCGCCGTTTTGAACACTTGGCTCACAGACACGCTGTCCTGCGGCATTCCGGCCATCGAAACCTTCGCCGCCGGCGTGAGACAGGACGAGACAGCCGTCAAAGCGGCGCTCACCATGCCCTGGAGCAACGGGCAGACGGAGGGGCAGGTCAACAAGCTGAAGCTGATCAAGCGTCAGATGTACGGACGCGCCAGCTTCGATCTGCGGCGCCGTCGCGTCCTCCTCTCAGCCTGATCCACGCAAAGTGCGGAAGAACCCGTTTCGGACGAAGCAGCCACAGCCGTTGCCGAAGCCGCCAGCAGCCCGAACGCGCCAAGCGCCCCCAGGAGCGAGCGGCGCCTTCCGTCCACACGGCGTACATCATGCCTTGGCTTGCACCATTCCGGCATGTCTCCCTCCCAGCCCGTCCGGTTGGGAGCACCACAGCGCCTCGCGCGCCGGAATACTGCCCGGGCCGCGATGTTTGCCAACCACGCTATCAGGGGCATGGCCATATCGGCAAGGACGCGGATGACGCATGGACAGGATGCGTCCGCCGCTCATATTTCTGTAGTCTTAGGAATAGCGTTGAACCGCCTGGGGCCGTGCGCTATGTTGGCTTCATGACCCTGGAACGAACCGCAGAACGTCTTGAAGCCCTTGGGCACGCTACCCGGCTGGAGATCTACCGCCTGCTCGTCCGCGCGGGTGAAGACGGCTTGGCCGTTGGCGACCTTCAGAAGCGTGTCGGCATCCCGCTCACCACCCTGTCGCACCACTTGCGCAAGCTCGTGCTGGTCGATCTGGTCACCCAGGAACGCCGCGGGACCACACTGATCTGCCGTGCCAACTACGACACCATGCGCGCGGTGCTCAGCTTCATGACCGAGGAATGCTGCGCCGACGCCAAAGGGTGCAAGGCCGCGTAGGCAGCGCATCCCCGCGATGATCGCCAACTTCTCCGCGCCGCGGTCGCCGGGTTTCCTCACCGGACCCGGCAGCACCAACCTCGGCACCATCGCCTCGGACTCGCTCTGCGGCTTGATCCCGTGACCATCCTGGCCCCGATCCGCTTCCGGGGCGGCGCCGATCTCCTGTCATTTCGACAACCGCTGAAACGTTGTTGACGGGTTCTGAGCGCGCGGTTATTTTGATTTTATTGGAAGCATTGAAAGGATACACCGCGAGTGCGGCACCCGTTCGACGTCCCGGCCACACATAGGACTCTGTCATGGAGAAGAAGGCCGTCCTGTCGGCGCTGTCCGCGCTTTCGCAGGAAACCCGCCTGGACATCTTCCGCCTGCTCGTCCAGACCGGTCCGGAGGGACGTGCGGCGGGCGCCATCGCCGAGGCCCTGGGCGTCAGCCCGGCCACGCTCTCGTTCCATCTGACGCAGCTCACGCACGCCGGGCTGATCGTTCAGCGGCGCGACGGCCGTTCGCTGATCTACTCGGCCGACTTTGACCGGATGAATGGCCTGGTCGGCTTCCTGGCCGAGAACTGCTGCGGCCGTCCGGCCAATCCCACCACCTGCGCCCCCGTCTGCGCGCCGTCACCGGAGGCAGCCAACGGGCCAGATAAGGCGGGGAATGCGACCACACCGATTCCGCGCCGCGGCTGCTGACGCGATACACCGCGGGGACATCGAAGCGGCCCAAGCAATTGGAGAGAACAATGGCCGAGGACCGGGTCTACAACGTCCTGTTCCTGTGCACGCACAACAGCGATCCCTCAAGTGCCCAGGGCACGGATGCCGAGAAGGCGGCGTTCACGGCCGACGTGTTCCGCCAGATCGAGCGCCGCCTCCAGGCGTTCATGGGCCTGCCCATTGCCGCGCTCGACCGGCTCGCCCTCAAACAGAGGCTGGACGAGATGGGCCGCGGAACCGGAGGCCAGGCATGACGCTCACCGTTACGCGCTTGGCCGATGGCGACCTGCCGCCCCTGGCCGAACTTCTGGCGACGAACGGCCTTCCAACCGACGACCTGACCATGCCTGGACGGCGCTTCTGGCGTGTGGAGGACGAGGGCGGACTGCTCGGTTACGGCGGGCTGGAGGCCTGCGGGCCGGACGGCTTGCTGCGTTCCGTCGTCGTGCCCCCGGACCGGCGTGGCGCCGGCGCCGGACGGGCCGTGGTTGCCGCGGTGAGCGCCGAGGCCCGCGGGCTGGGCGTTGAGCGGCTGTGGCTGCTGACGACAACCGCGGCCGATGTCTTCGGGCGCCTGGGATTTCGACGCACGGATCGGGCCTCCGCTCCCCCCGACATCGCGTCGAGCGCCCAGTTCGCGAGCCTGTGCCCAGGCAGCGCCATCTGCATGCGTCTCGACCTGACGCCCAAGGTCGGACCGGGCGCGGTTTCCAAGACGGAGTTCGACGCCCCATGACGGCGATCACCATCTACCACAACCCGGCCTGCGGAACGTCGCGCAACACGCTGGCGCTGATCCGCAACAGCGGCGTCGAACCGACCGTGGTCGAGTACCTGAAGACGCCGCCCAGCCGTGAGCAGTTGGCCGACCTCATCCGCCGCATGGGCGTGCCGGTGCGTGCCGTGCTGCGCGAGAAGGGCACGCCCTACGCCGAGCTTCGTCTGGACGCCCCGTCGTTGACCGACGACCAACTGCTCGACGCCATGATGGCCCACCCCATCCTCATCAACCGGCCCATCGTCACGACGCCGCTCGGCGTCCGCCTGTGCCGCCCGTCCGAGGCGGTGCTGGACATCCTCCCCGACCCGCAGCGCGGCGCCTTCGCCAAGGAGGACGGCGAACGGGTCGTGGACGAGCAGGGCCGCCGACTGGCGTAACGCGAGGACCCCATGACCACGGTAAATCTGGATGCCCGCCCCGCAAAGGCGACGCTGGGCGTGTTCGAACGCTATCTCTCCCTGTGGGTGGCGCTGTGCATCGGTGCCGGGATCGCGTTCGGGACGCTGTTCCCCGACCTGTTCTCGGTGCTGAGCCGCCTGGAGGTGGCCAACGTCAACCTGGTCGTCGCCGTCCTGATCTGGGTGATGATCTACCCGATGATGGTCGCCGTCGATTTCGGCTCGCTGCGCCGGGTCGGTGACAAGCCGAAGGGGCTGGTCATCACACTGGTGGTGAACTGGCTGATCAAGCCCTTCACCATGGCCGGTCTGGGCATCCTGTTCTTCGAGGTTCTGTTCCGCGACCTGGTCGATCCGGCCAGCGCCAAGGAATACATCGCCGGCATGATCCTGCTGGGGGCGGCCCCCTGCACGGCCATGGTCTTCGTGTGGAGCCAACTGACCCGAGGCGACGCCACCTACACGCTGGTGCAGGTCAGCGTGAACGACATCGTCATGATCGTCGCCTTCGCGCCCATCGTGGCGCTGCTGCTGGGCGTGACCGACGTGATCGTTCCGTGGAACACGCTGCTGCTGTCCACGCTGCTCTACGTCGTCATCCCGCTCGCCGCGGGCTACGCGACGCGGCGCCTGCTGGAGGGACGCGGCGTCGCCGGGGCGGTGGAGGCCTTCACCGGCTCGTGCAAGCCCTACACGGTCGTCGGCCTGCTGGCGACGGTCGTTCTGCTGTTCGGCTTCCAGGGGCCGCGCATCCTGGACCAGCCGATGCTGATCCTGCTGATCGCCGTGCCGCTGCTGGTGCAGAGCTACGGTATCTTCCTCATCGCCTACGCCTGGGCGTGGTTGTGGCGGGTGCCCTTCAGCATCGCGGCTCCGGCGGCTCTGATCGGAACCTCCAACTTTTTCGAACTGGCGGTGGCCGTCGCCATCAGCCTGTTCGGGCTGCACAGCGGGGCGGCGCTCGCCACCGTGGTCGGCGTCCTGGTGGAGGTGCCGGTGATGCTCTCGCTGGTCGCCCTTGCCAACCGTACGCGGACCCGGTTCGCACACGCCTAGCCGGCCGAGTTCGGCTCCGGGGTGGTATCGGTGTGATCATGAACCAGCCGAAATCGCCACCCCGGTCCCAGACCGCCATTGACGTGCGTCAGTGCGGTCGCTGCCTGGCGGCGGCATGCTGGTGCCACGCACCCCATCAACAGAGGGGGAAGGCATCATGGACACGTCCGCCCTTCCTGTGCAGGTCGTCCAGAGTGGACTCGGCAGCCTTGCATCCTATCTGGCCGCGCATGTGCTGCTGTGCCTCGTCCCGGCGTTTTTCATCGCGGGTGGGTTGGCCGCGCTGATGCCGAAAACGGCGGTCACCCGCTATCTCGGGCGCGGCGCGCCGAAGGCCATCGCCTACCCGGCGGCCACCGCAGCGGGCAGCCTGCTCGCCGTCTGTTCCTGCACCATCGTCCCGCTGTTCGCGGGCATCTACAAGAAGGGCGCCGGTCTGGGACCGGCAATCACCTTCCTGTTCTTCGCTCCCGCCGCCAACATTCTGGCGCTGACCTACACGGGAGCGGCGCTCGGCGCCGAGTTCGCGGCGGCGCGCTTCGTGCTGTCGCTGGCCTTCGGCATCGGCATCGGGATGATCATGGCGCTGCTCTTCAGGGAGGACGACCGTGCCCACGCCCTCGCGGCGGACGACGGCTTCGCTGGAAGCGACCGCGTGCAACCGGCCGCGCTCGTCCTCATGCTGCTGCTGGTGGGGCTGCTCGTCGCCGGAACGCTGAAGGTGGGCGTCCTGCTCGACAGCTACGCCAGCGTCACCTTGCCGATCCGCGGCATGGACGAGGTCGAGGCGACGCTGCATCGGCTCATCCCCTTCGATCCCAGCAAGGGAGAGGAAGGGATCGGCGCGCAGGGAGCGATCCTGGTCCTGCTTCTCGGTGTCATCGCGGCGGTGGCGCCGCGCGGACTGGCTCGGGTGGACGAGGGCTTCACCCGCTGGACCTGGGCGGCGCTGGGGCTGGTCGTGCTGACCCTGGCGGTCGCGGCCCTCGGCATGCAGCCGCACACCGACGGCGTCACGCTGCATCTGACTGGGAAGCTGGTCGGCGTGCTGGCGGCGATGGCGGCCATCGCCTGGGTCGCCCACCGCCACATCGACCCGTTCGAGGTGCAGCAATGGCTCTGGGAAAGCTGGCGCTTCGTCCGGCAGATCTTCCCGCTGCTGATCGTCGGCGTCTTCACCGTGGGGGTGTTGCGCGTGTTCATCCAGCCGGAGTGGGTGGAGACGATGGCCGGGGCCAACAGCGTGCTCGCCAATCTGGTCGGCGTCGTCTTCGGGGTGTTCATGTACTTCCCCACCCTGGTCGAGGTGCCGGTCGCCCAGATGTTCCTGTCATTGGGCATGCACCCGGGGCCGCTGCTCGCCTACCTGATGGCCGACCCCGAGTTGAGCCTGCAAAGCATCCTGATCACCGCCAGCATCATCGGCCCCAGGAAGGCATGGGCGTATGTCGGGCTGGTCGCTCTGTTCAGCACGGTGGCGGGCCTGACGTTCGGCGCGTGGAAGGATGGGAGCAGCCTGTGGATGCTCGCCGGGGGCTTGGCTGTATTCCTGACGCTGCTCGCCGCTGCCCTGTACGCCATCCATCGCAGGACCGGTCCCATGGCGAGGGCCACCTGATCGAGCAAACCGCTTTCCTATCCAACCAATCACAGGGAAGGAGAATCATCCAATGCGCGTCAAAGTCCTTGGGCCGGGTTGTGCCCGCTGCAAACGCCTGGAAGAACTGACACGGGAGGCGGCGCAGGAGGCTGGCATCCCCGTCGAGATCGAGCACGTCACGGATACGGCCCGGCTCCTCGACTATTCGGTCATGACCACGCCGGGGCTGGTCATCGACGAGACGCTCAAGATGTCCGGCCGGTTGCCGCGCCGCGAGGAAATCGTCGCATGGCTGAAGGAAGGCGCCCGTTAGGCCGGGTCTCGGGAAGCAGTATACGCCTCGGCTGATGACGGCCCCGATCGGTAGCGGTCCTCGGGATGAGGCGACGGCGGCAAAAGCGCCGAGCATCCGTTCCGAGTGAGCGGCGGACGCCGGTGTTCCCGGCTTCTTGCCGGCCAGGGCCACCGGCCAGACGGTGATCGGAGTTCAGCCCTGAGCGGCCATCGCCAACGGCGTGTTCAGCCGTGGCCACGCTGCGGTGTGCACGATCCGTGGCCGCAGCCTCCGATGGAGATGACGGAACGCGATCGCTGGTCGCCCTTGCCATCCACCCTACGCTTGGTCAGTGTGCACACGACCAGCCAAGAGGACGTTCCGCGAGCTCTGAATGACCGACTTCGAAACACCCGGGAGCGATGCCTTTCCCAGCTTGGACGAGCAATTCCTCGACGTCCCGGACCTGGGAAAGCTCGCTCCGGAGCGCCCATCGACGCACCCACCGCGCATCCTGCTGCTGTACGGTTCGCTCCGCGAGCGCTCCTACAGCCGCTTTCTCGCCGAGGAGGCGGCCCGCCTGCTGCGCCGCATGGGCGCGGAGACGCGGATCTTCGATCCGCGCGACCTGCCGCTGCCGGACAGCGTGCCCGCCGACCATCCCAAGGTGGTGGAATTGCGGGCACTGTCGCAGTGGTCGGAGGGACAGGTCTGGGTGAGCCCGGAACGCCACGGCACCATCACCGGCATCCTGAAATGCCAGATCGACTGGCTGCCGCTGGAGAGCGGCGGTGTCCGGCCGACGCAGGGGCGGACGCTGGCGGTGATGCAGGTGTCCGGCGGCTCGCAGTCCTTCAACGCGGTCAACGCCATGCGGGTGCTGGGACGCTGGATGAGGATGGTGACCATCCCGAACCAGAGCAGCGTGCCCAAGGCGTTCCAGGAGTTCGACGAGGCCGGGCGCATGAAGCCGTCGCCCTACTACGACCGCGTCGTGGACGTCATGGAGGAACTCTACAAGTTCACGCTGCTCGTCCGCGACCGCAGCGACTACCTGACCGACCGCTACAGCGAGCGCCGCGAGGCAGCGCGCAAGGCCGCGAGCGAGGCCGCGAGCGAGGCGCAGACCTTGGCGGCCGCCGCGATGAGTGGCGAGACGAACGCGTAGCGCTCCATCCCGGGCGGCGCGGACGCCGTCGCTGGCGGCGCCCTGGACGGTCGCGGGACGCACCCGGTCGCAGGCCCATATGGTGCGGTCTTTCGAGAAGTATCGAAATAAGCCTTGACGGGCGAACCGCTCCTTGTTATTCCGATATTCATCGAAATAACAACGGCGGTCGCGCCGGACGGCCCCGGCGGTGCAGCCAGCACCTTGAGTCGGCGTTCGGAACCCCTCTGCGCCCTATAATTACGGTATTCGCCGTAATACGGTATCAGGGAAAGCGTCTCGCCTCGGCAACCCAAGGGGAGAAGGATGATGACGAGCAGCACGCTTCCCGTTGTTGTGATCGGAGCCGGACCGGTGGGGTTGGCCGCTGCGGCGCACCTGCTGGCCCGCGGGGTTCCCCCGCTGGTGCTCGAGGCGGCGAGCGAGGTCGCGGCGAACATGCGCGACTGGGGCCATGTCCGCCTCTTCTCGCCGTGGCGCTACAACATCGACACGCAGGCCCGGTCGCTTCTGACGGGCTCCGGCTGGACGGCTCCGGACCTCGACACCATCCCGACCGGCCGGGAGGTTGTCGATCGGTATCTCCGGCCGCTGGCGGCGCTGCCCGAGATGGCCTCCCGGCTCCGGTTCGGCCACCGCGTCACGGCCATCAGCCGCCAACACATGGACAAGGTGAAGACCGGCGGCCGCGACGCGTCGCCTTTCCTGCTTCGCGTCGAGACGCCGGATGGGGAAACCGAGATCCTGGCCGCCGCCGTCCTCGACGCCTCCGGCACGTGGTCGACGCCGAACCCCATGGGCGCCAACGGCCTTCCGGCCATCGGGGAGACGGCTCACGCCGCTCGAATCCTCTACGGCATCCCGGACGCGACCGGGGGCCAGCGCAGCCGGTACGCGGGCAAGCGGACGGTCGTGGTCGGCTCCGGTCACTCGGCCGCCAACAGCCTGTTGGACCTGGCGCGCCTGGCCGGGCAGGAGCCGGGGACCGAGGTGGTGTGGGCCGTGCGCGGCACCGACCTGCGCCGGGCCTTCGGCGGCGGCGAGGCCGATGCCCTGGCGGCGCGCGGCGCCCTCGGTGCGGCGCTGCGGACCCTGCACGCCAGCGGCAGACTGGACGTGGTGAGCGGCTTCCGGGTGGCGACGGTCGCGACGGAAAGCGGCAAGCTGGTGCTCGTCGGTGCCGACGGTCGCCGCATCGAGAACCTCGACGAGATCGTCGTCGCGACCGGCCAACGACCCGATCTGGCGCCCCTGCGGGAGCTCCGGCTGAAGCTGGACCCCTGGCTGGAATGCAGCGAGGCGCTCGGGCCGCTCATCGACCCCAACCTGCACAGTTGCGGCACCGTCCGGCCCCACGGCGTGCGTGAACTCTCCCATCCGGAGGCGGGGTTCTACACCGTCGGAATCAAGAGCTATGGCCGCGCCCCGACGTTCCTGATGGCGACCGGGTACGAACAGGTGCGCTCGATCGCCGCCTTCCTGGCCGGGGACATCCAGGCTGCCCACGACGTGCAACTGGACCTGCCGGAGACGGGCGTGTGCAGCAGCGATCTGGGGCCAGAGCCACTGGCGGCGGCAGCGGGGAAGTGCTGCGGCGGCCCCGCCCCCGCGTCGGCCGACGCCTGCTGCATGGAGGATGCCGCCAGGAAGTCCGCGGGCGCGGTGGGCTGCGGCTGCGGGTCGCCTGCGGCCCGGGCCGGGGGCCAGATCGGCAAGCCCGCGATGCCGGGCTGCTGCGGGTCGAGCCTCGCATGACCGCGACGGCAAAGGCCGGGGCGGCGATCGCCCCGGCCCCCGGCCCGCTGCGGACCCGCCTCATCGCCGGTCTCGGGTTGTCGCAGATCGTTTCCTGGGGCACGCTGGTCTACAGCTTCCCGCTGCTGGCGGAGCCGACCATGCGGGCGGCGCGCGCGCCATGGACGGACGCCGGAACCGCGCCGGAACCGACCACAGCAGTCCACGCAAGAAGCGCCACTGACGCCGAGCCCTTTAACGGTTCACGGTATCCCAAACGGACCGTGACGCGGCGCGGCGGCGGCCATTCCCGGTCAAACGCCGTTACCCGACGCCATTTGTCCGTTCCTCAGACCCGCCGCCCGGGGGCCTCCCTGCGCGGCATCCGTCGTCCGTGCCCCTGCCCCTGCCCCGTCCGCGCGATTGAGCCGCTGCCGCGTCGGTGGTACACAAGCCGCAAGGTCACTGGAGGCCTTTCCCCGCCTGCGTTTGGCGGTTGTGATGGGCTGTCCCGCCCCATCCGCCACTGAGCTTCGGGGCCTCGGGCGCGAACAGACCTCGTAAATCCATACGAGCGTAACGCTTCCTTCAAAACACTGTGCTTCTTTGAAGCATCGGGCATGGAGGCGGCATGCGGATTTTGGTGGTGGACGATTCGCGCGTGGCGCGCACGGTGCTGTGCCGGCAACTTGAGGGCTTCGGCCATCAGACGGCTTTCGCCACGAGCGGTGCGGAGGCGTTGGACCGCTGCCGTGCCGAGCCCTTCGATATCGCGTTGGTGGACTTCCGCGTCGGCGATATGGAAGGCGTGGAGGCGTGCTGGCACCTGCGCGCGGCGCAGAGGGAGAGGCACCTTTACCTCATGCTGATGATTCCCGGCAGCATCACCAACCAGTTCTTCGAGGTGGTGGAGAACGGGGCCGACGAGTTCCTTCGCAAGCCGTTGGACTTGACGTGGTTGCGTGCCCGGTTGCTGGCCGCTTCCCGCGTGGTGGATATGCAGCGCCAGTTGGAACGCCTTGCAACCACCGACTCCCTGACCGGTGCGCTGAACCGCGGTCGCTTCATGGTTCGGGCGGGAGAGGAGGTGGCCCGGGCGCAACGTCACGGCCAGCCGCTGTCGGCAATCATGCTGGACATCGACCACTTCAAGAAGGTCAACGACACCTACGGCCACGCCACCGGCGACGAAGCGATCCGTGCCGTCGTCCGCGTCTGCCGCTCGATGGTGCGCGGCGCGGACGTGCTGGGCCGCCTGGGCGGCGAGGAGTTCGCCATCCTGCTGCCCGACACGCCGCCTCAGGGCGCGGCGCAACTGGCCGAGCGACTGCGCCGGCTGCTGGCGGAAGCCGAAGTGCGCATGCCCGGCGGCACGGGCGCGGCTTTGACGATCACCGTCAGCATCGGCGTCAGTGCGCTGCGGCCAGGAGAAGGAGCGGTCAGTGCATTGCTGGCGCGCGCGGACGAGGCGTTGTACCGCGCGAAGAATGGCGGGCGGAATCGGGTGGTGTGCGACGCGGCGGTGTAGGCGGGTTGCGGCCTTCCGTTCCACGGTCAATCAACGATTCGAACCGCGCCGGCTTGTCGGCACGCCCTTGCGCCTGGCGCTCGCGGCGAGAGCGGTCTCTTACGCGCCCTGTTGCTTGAACCGCTTGCCCACCGTGCATTTGATGCGCTGAAGCTCGTACTTGGGATGGTCGTTGATCCACTTGGCGCTCTCGATCTGACCGGCGATCGGGCAGCTTGACATGGTCAGGGGTTCGTCGTCGGGGACCATCGGGCTCACCGTCCGGCACTGGGTCGGATCGGACGCCAAGCAGAAAATCATCGACAAGGTAACAAGCATCGGGCGCTCCAAAGTGCTACGGCACACATCTGCCAAGGTCGAATGGATCGGTTTCAGCAAGCCGCATGCCATGCCCATGACAGGGATAGGATGACGGGAAATCGGCTGCCCAAAAATGAGCCAAGCGACACACTCGCCGTTTTATTAGGCATCAATGGTTAAGCAATGCCTAAACGGCGGCAGCATGAGGGGCCGGAGGTGTAGGCGATCAACCAGAAGAACCGCGCGCGCCGAAGGGTTGCCTGCGCTACCCTGAGAAGCTCCGACCGCAGGCTTCCGGGGCGGCTGCGGTCCGGAAACTCGGCGCCTTCCGCAGCGATCCCGATTTATTTCGGGAACTTCAAGCCTTGCCCACCGGCGCTTGCAGGAGGGATCGGCACCGTGGAACCCATCCAGAGCGATCCAACCGGCGAACCAACCGCCCGGCACCGTCCGCCCGTCCATCTGCGCCCGCTCGGCTTGCTGCCGCACGGATTGTCCCTGCCCCACGCGCGCCCCTTGGCCGGCGGATGGCTCAGTTTCGACCGGTGCGAGGTTGCTCACCGAAACGGCAAGTTCGTGGAACGCCGTATCGTGGGGTTGGACGACCATCGCCATTGGGCCGTCGGGATGCGGACTCTGCTCGACCGGTTGTCGGCACCCCGCCCCGCCGTCGGAGGGCTGTCGCTCAACCGGCCCCGCATCATGGGAATTCTCAATGTCACGCCGGACAGCTTCTTCGATGGCGGGCTTCATGCCGACGAGGAGCGCGCGGTCGAGCATGGCCTTGCCATGATGAACGACGGCGCGGACATCATCGATGTCGGAGCGGAGTCCACCCGCCCCGGCGCGCGGCCCATTCCGGCGGAGGAGCAGATGCGCCGGGCCATCCCCGTGCTCGCGCGTCTGGTCCGTCACGGGGCGATCGTTTCCATCGACACCCGCAGCGCCGCCGTCATGCGTGCCGCGCTGGACGCCGGAGCGACGATTCTCAACGACGTCTCGGCGCTGAGCCACGATCCGGACTCCCTCGGCGTCGCCGCGACCTCCACCGCGACCGTGGTTCTGATGCACATGCGCGGCGTTCCGGAGACCATGAACGCGGCCCCGGCCTACGTGGACACGGCGTTGGACGTCTTCGACGAGATCGAGCATCGCCTGCATGCCTGCGAAGGGGCGGGGATTCCGCGCGGTCGCATTCTCGTCGATCCGGGCATCGGCTTTGCCAAGACGATGACGCAAGGCGCATCGGTCGCCCGTGCGCTGTCCCTTTTCCATGGCACCGGTTGCGGGGTGCTGGTCGGCTTCTCGCGCAAGGGGCTCGTCAAGCGATGGGCCGACGGAACCGGGCCTGACGAGCGGCTTTCCGGCTCGCTCGCGGCGGCTTTGGCCGCATTCTCGCAAGGGGTGCAGATCGTGCGCGTCCATGACGTCGCGGCAACGGCGCAGGCGCGCGATGTCTGGGAAGCGTTCACATCCCGATGAGGCTCATGGGACGGTCATCATACCGGCGGCGGCTGAGCGGCATCTCCGAACGCCGTCCGCATCAGGCCCCGGGCTGTTCGCACCGCCACTGACGAACGTTCCATTTGGGATGTTCCATCAGCCAATTCACGACATGGGCATAGCTGTTGCGCGTGCACGCGATCGATGTCGGAAACCGCTCGATGGACGATGGACGCTCGATTGCGCATTGGTCCGGCTGCATGGCCAGACATATCACCAGAACCAGTTCAAACATGGATCGCTCTTCCTGTACGGGATGCCGGTCGCCAAGGCCGATGGAGACCGGAACAACGCTGTCAACAGGCGGCGCCGTGTTTTTCGTCGGCGAGGCGAAACACAAACCGGTCCTTGTTGCGCCGCCCTGAGCCACGCTGCTTTGCAGCAAATATTGCTGCTTTGCACAACAAAAACTCCGAAACTGAAAATAAATAAGCCAAAAAATTTCATTTCAAAGGATTATCTACTTACCTCCTATTTGCGAGTGCTTGCGACGAAAACTGCGATAAGCAGACTGTTTTGCGTTTTCTATTCGGCAGAGCCTTGACGAGAACATGGTCCCAATATAGCATTAAGTCCCAATTTAGCGCCACGTCTTCTGAATTTTTCAATTCAGAAAGAGTCATTTCGCGCAACAACGCCCGTTTGCATTCGGTACTGCGCCAACAAGCACGAACCCATTGGATTTGGGACCCATTGGTTTTGGGGTTAACAAAAAGCGCCACCACGGGAGGGATCGTCATGAAGGTATTGTCTCGATGGCTTCTGGCGTCGGTCGCAATCGTTGCTGCCGGTTCCGTTTCTGCGAACGACAGCGTTATGAAGAATGAGGCGAACCCGAACAACTGGGCGTCTCAGCTCGGCAACTATGCCGGACAGCGTTACAGCCCGCTCGACCAAATCAACACCGGCAACGTCAAGGACCTTCAAGTCGCCTGGTCTTTCTCGACCGGAGTTCTGCGCGGCCACGAAGGCGGTCCGATCGTCGTCGGCGATGTGATGTACATCCACACGCCTTTCCCCAACAAGGTCTTCGCTCTGGATTTGAACAATCCCGGGCGCGTCATCTGGAAGTATGAATCGGTCCAGGACCCGACCGTCATCCCGGTCATGTGCTGCGACACGGTCAACCGCGGCGTTGCGGTCGCGGACGGCAAGGTCTTCCTGGCGCAGGCCGACAACACGCTGGTCGCTCTCGACGCGAAGACCGGCAAGGAACTTTGGAAGGCCAAGAACGGCGATCACACCAAGGGCGAAACCCTGACGGCGGCCCCGCTGGTGGTCAAGGACAAGGTCTACGTCGGCATCAGCGGCGGCGAGTTCGGCGTGCGCGGGCATCTGACGGCCTATGACACGAACAGCGGCAAGATGGTGTGGCGGGCCTTCTCGACCGGCCCCGACACCGACGTGAAGATCGACCCGCAGAAGACGACGATGATGGGCAAGCCCATCGGGCAGAAGGATCTCGGCGTTTCCACATGGCCGGGCGAGGAATGGAAGCGGGGCGGCGGGACGACCTGGGGCTGGTACACCTACGATCCGGCGCTCAACCTGATCTATTACGGCACCGGCAACCCGGGCACCTGGAACCCGGTCCAGCGGGCCGTCGACAACGACCGGAACAAGAGCGACAACAAATGGTCGATGACCATCTTCGCGCGCGACCCCGAAACCGGTGAGGCAAAGTGGGTCTACCAGAAGACGCCCTTCGACGAATGGGACTTCGATGGCGTCAACGAGAACATCCTGGCCGACATTCCCATCAACGGCCAGACGCGCAAAGTCCTGGTCAACTTCGACCGCAACGGCTTCGCCTACACCCTGGACCGTGAAACCGGCGAGTTGCTCGTCGCGCAGAAGTTCGACCCGACGGTCAACTGGGCGACCGACGTCGACATGAAAACCGGGCGTCCGAACGTCGTCGACAAGTACAGCACCTTCGCCAACGGCGAAGACAAGAACACCGCCGCCGTCTGTCCCGCCGCCCTCGGCACGAAGGACCAGCAGCCGGCGTCCTTCTCGCCGGACACCGGGTTGTTCTATGTCCCGACGAACCACATCTGCATGGATTACGAGCCCTTCTCGGTCTCCTACACCGCCGGTCAGGCCTATGTCGGCTCGACGGTCTCCATGTACCCGACGCCGAACTCGCACGGCGGCATGGGCAACTTCATCGCCTGGGACGCGGCGGCCGGCAAGATCGTCTGGTCGCGGCCGGAGCGCTTCGCGGTGTGGAGCGGCGCCCTGTCCACCAAGGGCGGCGTGGCTTACTACGGGACACTCGAAGGCTATCTCGTCGCCGTCGACATGAAGGACGGCAAGGAGCTGTGGCGGTTCAAGACCCCGTCCGGCATCATCGGCAACGTCAACACCTACACGCACAACGGGAAGCAGTATGTGGCCGTCCTGTCCGGCGTCGGCGGCTGGGCGGGCATCGGTCTCGCCGCCGGCCTGACCCAGGAATCCGGGGCGAACCAGTGGCACCAGGCCGTCCATCCCGGACGGACGGGAGGCACGGGGGTGTCGACCGCCGGTCTGGGCGCGGTCGGCGCCCACCAGTCGCTGGGCGAGTATACCCAGCTCGGCGGGGTCCTGACGGTGTTCCACATCCCGGACCAGAGGTGATCGGCAGACCTGCCCCCGGTGCCGCAACGCACCGGGGGCTTCGCTTTCCGGCCCACACTCTTCCGGCCCACACCCTTCCGGCTCACACTGCGGCCCGGCGTCCGGGCGAGGATTTCGACACACATGAAACGCAGACTTGGCTTGCTGACCGGCATGCTGACCGCGGGCACCGTCGTCTGTTTCGCCGCTCTGGCGGAGGACAAGCCCGTCACCGCGGACGGGGTGCCGACCTACATCGTCAAGGACGGTCAGGTGGACAGGGGAACCTACAACGGCTATCGGCGCTTCCACGCGACCTGCCACACCTGCCACGGCTTCGACGCATCGGGATCGTCCTTCGCTCCCAGCCTGACGGACTCCCTCAAGCGCATCGGCTATGACGAGTTCAAGGAGGTCGTCGTCAACGGCCGCCAGAACCAGGGCGCCACCGGTGACCGGGTGATGCCCTCCTTCGGCCTGGACCCGAACATCATGGAGCATCTGGACGACATCTACCGCTACCTGAAAGCGCGCGCGGACGGCGCGCTGCCCGGAGGGCGTCCGCAACGCCTCGGCGGTTGATCCGGCAGACGGGAGGCACATTCATGGCGGCGATGCGCAGAGGCGTTCTTTCCGTCGCGGCTGCGGCCGCGGTGCTTGCCGGCACCGCGGCCCCGCCGGCCCTGGCCGTCGAGGTGACGGACCGGGAATCCGTGCGGGTCTGCGCCGACGGAAACCTGCTGCCCTACTCCAACGAGAAGCTGGAAGGCTTCGAGAACGAGATCGCCCGGCTGATCGGGGAGGACCTGAAGAAGCCGGTGACCTATTACTGGTGGCCCCAGACCATCGGCTTCGTCCGCAACACGCTGCGCGCGCGGCAGTGCGATCTCGTGATGGGCACGGCGTCCGGCGAAGAGCAGATGCAGAACACCAACCCCTACTACCGGACCGTCTACGCTCTGGTCTACCGTACGAAATCGGGCATCCAGGCGGAGACCGTGGGCGACCCGTCCCTGAAGGACGCCCGCATCGGCGTCGTCGAGAAGACTCCCGCGGTCAACCTCCTGCGGCGTTACGGCATCATCCGGACCGAGCCCTACCAGCTCAACACGGACACGCGCACGAACAACCCGGCCCGCGACGCCATCGCGGACGTGGCCGCCGGGAAGACCGACGCCGCGGTGATCTGGGGACCGATCGCCGGCTATTTCGCCGCCCAGCAGGCGGAACCGCTGACCGTCGTGCCGCTGGTCAAGGAGCCGCCGACGGCCCGGCTGCAATTCAACATCTCCATGGGCATCCGCGCCGACGAACCGGAGTGGAAGCACTGGCTCAACGACTTCATCAAGCGCCGCCAGGACGACATCGATCGCATCCTCCTGCGTTATCACGTCCCGATCATCGGACCGGACGGCGCGCTCAAGACGGCCGCCGCCCTGGAGCCGCCGGACTACCGGATGGACCATTACCGCGCCCCGACCCCCGCCGGCCTGTCCGGCGCGTCCACCGTGACCCTGGCGGAATTGCGCGGGTTGATCGAACGCTTCCCGGACACGCGGCTGATCGACGTGATGCCGGCGGCGCCGCGCCCGGCGGACCGACCCGCTTCGGCGGTGTGGGTTCCTCCGCCCCGCCGCAGCCTGCCGGGGGCGGTCTGGCTGCCCAACGTCGGCTACGGCAGCCTGTCCGGCGACCAGGAACGCTATTTCCGCGCCGGGCTGGAGGCGCTGAGCAAAGGGAACCGGGAGCCCCGGCTGGTCTTCTTCTGCGAGCCGGACTGCTGGATGTCCTGGAACGCCGCGAAGCGCGCCGTGGAGTGGGGCTATGGCAACGTCTACTGGTATTCCGACGGCGCCATGCGGTGGCAGGAGGCGGGCTACGCGCTGGAGACGGTTCAGCCCTTCGCCGGCGGCGCCTCGAACTGAGCGTGTGCCGTCCTGAATCGAGGTGGCCTTCAGTCCAGGCGGGCGGCGATGACGCGCGCGATGCGGCCCGCCTTCCGTTCGATCTGGACCGGCTGGTCGCACAGCGCCGTCTGATGGCGCCGCCGTTCGTCGAGGATGCGCCGACGCCAGGCGATGTCCTCCCGCAGGACCGCCGCCTCGGGGGCATCGGCGGGAAGCCCGTTGAGGCGGGTCAACGCCTTGTCGATGCTGTCGAGCAGGTCGCGCTGCTGGTGGGCATAGCGCCGGATGGCCGCGATGGCTTGGCCGCGCTCCTGGTTGAGCGCGTCGAAGGCACCGGCGAACAGGGCGGTAAGGGCCGCGTTGCGGTCCGCCCCGGTCTTCGTCCCACTGGCTTCCAGTTGATCGGCGAACCGGTCGATCACCGCCTGTTCCTGCTCCGGATCGAGCCGGCGGTTGAGGACCTGCTTCAGAACCGGTTCGACGCCGGGAATGTCGCGCCAGTCCCCCTCCCTCCCCTCGATGGGCTCGCCGGGCCAGATCTGGCCGGACGACAGGGCCGGAACCAGGACCTGGACGCAGGGCCAATCCGGATCGCCGCCCCCGGCGGCACCCGCCGGGACGGCCCCCAGGATGAGGAATGCGGCGACGAGAGCGGAGTGGTGACGCATGGTACGATTCTGCAGGACGTCGGGCCGGTCTGCCCATCCGGTCATTCGGATAAGGCCGATGGAATTCGTCCTGGCGGCGGCCCTGCCGCTGGCTCTGCTGCTGGCGTCCCCCGCCCCGGCTGCGGCGGAGACGCCGGTCAAGGTGATGGTCTTCGACGTCGAGCTGGTCGACACCAGCCAGGAGGGTCCCGATCCGGACCATCCCGGAAGGCTGGAGCGGGTGACGGCGCTCCTGCGCGACGGGTTGAGGGATGGCGGCTTCGAGGTGACCGCCGCACGCGACAGCGCCATCGCCGCGGAGCTTCCGGCGACGCTGCGCCAGTGCAACGGATGCGAACTCGACCTGGGGCGCCGGGCGGGCGCGGATGTCGTGGTGACGGGATTCATCCATAAGATCAGCACGCTGATCCTGAACATGCAGATTATAATGCGCCGAAGCGGAGACGGCGGCATCGTCGCCGTCGGAAACGCGGACATCCGCGGCGACAACGAACGGTCATGGCGGCGCGGTGTCGAATGGCTGCTGCGTCACCGTCTTCTCGCCGCACCGCCGTCCGACCGGTGACGCATTCCGAAGCATCCGAGGCGGGGGAACCGACCTTCGCCCGACACGGGGAGGAGGATCGCTTGGCCGACGACGCTTTGCTCTCCGATGTGCCGTACCGCCCGGCGGCGAGCCGCCTCCGGTACTACGACATCACCCTGCGCGATTACGTGGACCGGTTCAGGATCGGGGTCTGGGACCAGGAGAAGGGGCGCACGCAGCGCGTCCGGATCAACGTCTCGCTGACGCTCCCCTGGCCCGACCGCCCGATGACCGACAACCTGGACGAGGTGCTGTCCTACGATTTCCTGATCGACGGCATCCGCGCCCTGCGCGACGGCGCGCACGTCCACCTCGTCGAGACGCTGGGCGACCGGATACTCGCCCTGTGCTTCGCCAACCCGAACGTGGTGCGGGCTCGGGTCCAGGTGGAGAAGCTGGACGTCGTGCCGGAATCCGGCGGCGTCGGCGTGGTCATCGAGCGTTCCCGTCCAGAGGGATCATGAGCAGCGCGCCGCTGTGGGTGGTGAAGCTGGGCGGCAGCCTGTGGCGCGCCCCGGAACTGCGGCGCTGGCTGGAGATTTTGGCCGCGGCGCGGCGCCTGCGGGTCGTGGTCGTCCCCGGGGGCGGCCCCTTCGCCGACGCCGTGCGCGACGCCCAGCCGGCGCTCGGCTTCGGCGACCGCGCCGCGCACCGCATGGCGCTGCTGGCGATGGAGCAGTACGGGACCGCGCTGGCCGACCTGGAGCCGCGCCTGACGCCCGCCCGCACCCCCGCCGACCTGCGCGGCCTGCCCAGCCCGACCGTCTGGATGCCGCTTCCCCTGGCCGATGGCGCCGACGTGGCCGAAAGCTGGGACGTCACGTCCGACAGTCTGGCGGTCTGGCTGGCCGGAGCGCTCGGCGCCGCCTGCGCGGTGCTGGTCAAATCCGCCGCCCTGCCGGATGCGGCCACCCCGGTGTCCCGCCTCGTCGCGGACGGCGTGGTCGATCCGGCGCTGCCGGACCGCCTGGACCGTTTCGGCGGAACCGTCTGGTGCGTGTCGAAGGACGATCACCGGCGCTTCGCCGAAGCGCTGGACCAGGGCAACCCGTGCGGCACCCGCCTGACCGGGGCCGTCGATGGGCAGGACTCCGATGGCCAGGCCCCCGATGGCTGAGCATCCAAAACACGTCCTGTTCCTGACCGGCGCGTTGGCCGAACCGCGCCTGCGCCGCGTGCTCGCCGCGCTGGAGCCGCTGGATTTCCGGGCCACGGTGGTCAATCTCGGCATCAAGGTCGCGGCGCTGGCGACGACGGAGATCGTGCTGCGCCGCCTCGCCTCGACCGAAGGGGCCGACCTCGTGCTTCTGCCGGGCCGGTTCCGCGGGGACCTCGACCGGCTGTCCGCCCATTTCGGCGTGCCCTTCGAGCGCGGCCCCGACGAGTTGGAGGATCTGCCCCAGCATTTCCGGCGTCAAGCCGCCCCGGTCGATCTCAGCCGCCACCGCACGGGCATCTTCGCCGAGATCGTCGAGGCGCCGCTGCTCGGCGTGCCGGCCATCCTGGAGCGCGCCGCCCGGTTCCAGACGGACGGGGCGGACGTGATCGACCTCGGATGCCTGCCCGAACATCCCTTCCCCCATCTGGAGGAGGCGGTGACGGCGCTGCACGACGCCGGCCATACGGTCAGCGTCGATTCCCTCGATCCCAAGGAGCTTCTGCGCGGTGCGGCGGCGGGCGCCTCCTACCTGCTGAGCCTGACCGAAGCGACGGCCTGGGTCGCCCGCGAGACGGACGCGGTGCCCATCGTCATCCCCACCACGCCGGGCGATCTCCCGTCGCTGTACCGGGCGCTGGACGCGATCCGCGCGGAGGGCCGACGCTGCATCGCCGACCCGATCCTGGAGCCGATCCATTACGGCTTCACCGACTCCCTGCTCCGCTACCGAGAGGTCCGGGCGCGCCATCCCGATCTGGAAATCCTGATGGGTGTCGGCAACGTGACCGAACTGACGGACGCCGACACGCCGGGGATGGTCGCGCTGCTGATGGGCATCGTGTCGGAACTGCGGATCGACCATATCCTGGCGGTGCAGGTCAGCCCCCATTGCCGCCGGACCATCCGCGAGTTCGACGCGGCGCGACGGCTGTTCTTCGCCGCATCGGAAGTCGGCGCCCTGCCCCGCAACTTCGGCGATGCCCTGCTCTGCCTGCGCGACCGCAAGCCATTCGTCAGCACGCCGGAGCAGGTGACGGACCTCGCCGCCCGCATCCGCGACCCGAATTACCGGATCGAGGTGACGGAGCAGGGCATCCATATCTACAACCGTGACGGGCATCATGTGGGCGACGACCCCTTCGCCCTGTTCCCGCACATCGACGTCCGCGGCGATCCGGGGCACGCCTTCTACTTGGGGGCGGAGCTGTCGCGCGCGCAGATCGCCTGGCAACTCGGCAAGCGCTACAGCCAGGACGGCGAACTGCGCTGGGGCGTTGCGGTGGACGCGCCGGACGAGGACGGAGGGCGCAAGACGTGACCTTCATACGGGAAACCATCGTCACGAGCTGCGATGCGGCGGGCAACGTCCATGTCGCGCCTATGGGCGCCACGGTGACGGAGACCGGCTATGTCCTGGCCCCCTTCCGCCCGTCGCGCACGCTCGACAACCTGCTCGCCACGCGCTGCGCCGTGGTGAACTTCACCGACGATGTCCGGGTGTTCGCCGGCTGCGTCACCGGGCGGCGGCGCGACTGGCCGACCGTCCCGGCGGAGCGCATCCGCGGCAGCGTGCTCGCCGGAGCGCTGGCGCACGAGGAGGTGGAGGTGGTCGTGGTGGAGGATGACGGCCTGCGCCCCCGCCTGGACTGCCGCCCGGTGCATCTCGTCACCCACCAGCCCTTCCGCGGCTTCAACCGGGCGCAGGCGGCGGTGGTCGAAGGGGCGATCCTGGTCAGCCGCCTGCACCTCCTCCCGCCCGGGAAGATCGACCGCGAGATGGAGTATCTGTCCATCGCCATCGGGAAGACCGCCGGTCCCGTGGAACGGGAAGCCTGGGGCTGGCTGCTCGACCGCATCGCCGAACACCGGGCGCGAGAACACCGAGCGGACGGGGGAAGCGCGTCGTGACCCGGCTGCTGGCGAGCGTCGCAACCCTTGATGAATTGGCCGTCGCCGCGCGGGGCGGGGCGGACATCCTGGATTTGAAAGACCCTAAGGCCGGAGCCCTGGGCGCATGGCCGCTGGACGGCATCGCCCACGCCGTGGCCGCAGCCCGCCTGTGGCCCGTCCGCCCGCCGCTGAGCGCCACCGTGGGCGACCTGCCCATGGACCCCGCGGCGGTGACGGAACGCGTGGCCGACACCTGGGCCTGCGGTGTCGATTACGTGAAGATCGGGCTGTCGCCGGACGGCGATCCGGCGGGCTGCGTGGCCGCGCTGGCGCCGCAGGCGCGGCGGGGCGCCCGCATCGTCGCGGTGTTGTTCGCCGACCAATGGGACGACGCCAACCGCCTGCTTCCCGGCGTCGCGCGGGCCGGCTTCGCCGGGGCCATGCTCGACACCGCCGGAAAGGGTGCGGGAGGATTGCTGCGGCACAAGACGCCCGACGAGTTGGCGCGCTTCGTGGAGCAGGCGCGCCGCCTCGGCCTGCTCACCGGTTTGGCCGGTTCGCTGAGGCTGGAGGACATCCCGGCGCTGCTGCCGCTCGCCCCCGACTATCTGGGCTTCCGCACGGCGCTTTGCGCCGGCGCGGACCGGGGCGGCGCGCTGGACCCGACCGCGCTCGCCGCGATCCGCGACGCCATTGCATTCGACATTGATCCCTCTCCCGTCTCGGGAGAGGGTGCCTGCGAAGCAGGCTCTCGCGCTGGCTGGAAGCCAGCGCTGACGCGGCAGGCGGACCTTCGGTCCGCCGAGAGCGGGTGAGGGTCGCACGAGAATCAAGGCGCTGAGCCGTGCCAACACCCTCACCCTTCCCGCGCGTTGCGCGGGCCCCTTCCCTCTCCCGGGGCGGGAGAGGGTATGTTGAACGCGATTACCGGGACGAGCGTCTATTGCCCCGACCCCTGCTTCGGCGGCTCGGACGTGTTGTTGCCCCCCTGCGAAACGGAGCCGCCGCCGATGGTGCCCTGCCGCTGCCCAGCCAGGGAGTTGTCCGGCAGCGCACCCGACGTACCGCCGGAAGCGCCGCCAGTGGCGCCGGGAGCCGTGGAACCGGACGTGGAACCGGACGTGCCGCTCTGCGCGCCGCCTTGGGTGGTCGTGCCGCCGATGGTGCCCTGCCGCTGTCCGGGCAAGGAGTTGTCCGGCAGGGCGCCGGTCGATGGGCTGGTGCTTTGGCTGCCGGTTCCCTGGGTCGCGGCGCCACCCGTCGTGGATTGGGCCGTCGTGGATTGGGCCGTCGTGGACTGGGCGGACGCCGGAACCGTCGCGGCGGCCACGGCCAGGGCCAGCACGGACGCGCCGGCCAGGATGTGCAGTTGATTCATGGGACAAATCCTCGCTTGGTGTTGGGAGATCGTGACGGCACTCACCGCTCGTCCTTCGCGCTCCGGTTCCGGCGCGATGCCTCCCCCATGTGCCCGATGTCGTCCTTCGCCTGCTTGTCCCGCCCGGCGTCCTGCGGTTCGTCCTTCTTGAAGTCCTGCTTGCTGCCGAGAACGCTCTTCTCGCCGCGGGGCTGGTCCTGATCCTTGTCGGATTTTGCGGTCATGACGTTTTCCTCCACCCGACCCGCCCGGCGGGATGACCGGACGGTCGTCTCATCCGTCAACCGGAGGTCGCCCGCCGCGGTTCCGACTTACCCCTGTTCCGCCGGGCCGCCGCGGCGGGCCCAGAAGCCACGCCCCGGATCGTAGGCGAGGATCGCCGCCCCCAGGAACAGGGCGAGGCAAGCGGCCACGGCCAGGAAGGCCGTGCCGTTGAATTGCAGGTACAGCGCGAAGCGGATCAGCTCGACGGCCTGCGTGAAGGGGTTGACCTCGGCGATCCAGGCGAGCGTCGGGCTGCCCTCGCGGATGCGCCACAGCGGGTAGAGCGCCGAGGAGGCGAAGAACATCGGGAAGATGACGAAGTTCATCACGCCCGCGAAATTCTCCAATTGCCGAATGAAGGAGGACAGCAGAAGGCCGAGCGCCCCCAGCATCAGCCCGCTCAGCACCAAGGCCGGCAACACGGCGAGGTAGCCGAGTTCGGGCGGCTGGACGTTCCAGAGGCGGGCGATGGCGAAGAAGACGTAGACCTGGGCGATCGACACCAGCACGCCGGCCAGCAGCTTGCAGACCAGCAGGTACCAGCGCGGCAGCGGGCTGACCAGCAGGGTCTTCATGCTGCCCGTCTCCCGGTCGTAGACCATGGACAGCGAACTCTGCATGCCGTTGAAGAGCTGGATCATGCCGACCAGCCCCGGCGTCACGTAATCCTCGTACAGGATGTAGGTCTCGTAGGGCGGAATGATCGACAGGCCGAGCACCGCGCGGAAGCCCACCGCGAAGATGCCCAGCCAGACCAGCGGTCGCACCAGGGCGGCGAAGAACCGCTCGCGCTGGTGCACGAAGCGCAGCCCCTCGCGGACGATGATCGCGCGCAGGCACCGCCAGTAGAGCGTCGCGTTCATCCCTGCACCCCCGTCTCCGTCAGCCGCGCGAAGGCTTGACCCAAGGTCGCGGAACCGGTGGCGGCGCACAGTTCCTCCACCAGCCCGGCGGCCAGCACGCGCCCGCGGTGCAGCACCACCACGCCGTCGCCGTCGCGCGCCTCGTCGATCAGATGGGTCGCCCAGAGCACGGCCAGCCCCCGTTCCCGGCAGAGGTCGTGCACATGGTCGAGCACCTGCCGGCGCAGCTCAATGTCCAGCCCGACGGTCGGCTCGTCCAGCAGCAGCAGGCTCGGGCGGTGAAGCAGCGCGCGGGCGATCTCCACCCGCCGCCGCTGCCCGCCCGACAGGGTGCGAACCCGCTCGTCCGCGCGCTCGGCCAAGCCGATGCGGGCCAGTTCCTCACCCGCCCGCGCCTCGATCTCGGCAGGCGCCAGACCGTGCAGCCCGCCGTGGTAGCGCAGGTTCTGGATGACGGTCAGGTCCGGGTCGAGCGTCGGCTGCTGGAACACCACGCCGATGCGCGCCAGCGCCTGGGTGGGGTGCCGGCGCATGTCGAAGCCGAAGACCCGGATGCTGCCCCGGCGGGTGTTGTAGATCCGCGTGATCAGGGAGAACAGCGTCGTCTTTCCGGCTCCGTTGAGCCCCAGCAGCACGGCGAACCGCCCCGCGGGAATGCCGAACGACACGTCGTCCAGGACCGTCCGCTTCCCGAAGCTGTGGCTCAGCCCCTCGACCGCCAGGACCGGGTCCGCGACGGGCTCGCCGGAAATGGCGCGCGGATCGGAAGCCGCCGTTTCGAAACAGGCCATGCCGTCTCCATCGCCGGGAGATTGGTGCGTTCGCTTAAATAGCCCTCATTAATTAGCCCTCTCCCCCCTGGGGAGAGGGTGCCCGCGAAGCGGGCGGTGAGGGGGTTGCGCTTTTGCCGGACGCACCAACACGCGCAACCCCCTCACCCTAACCCTCTCCCCGGAGGGGAGAGGGGACATTGCCCTCCCCCGCTCACGGCTTGACGATCACGCCCCAGGGCGCGCCGCCGACCGCGATCGACTTCACGACCCGTCCGCGCTCCAAATCCATCACCGACATGTCGTTGCTGACGCCGTTCGTCGAATAGAGGCGCTTCTCGTCCGGCGACAAAGCCAGGTTCCAGACCCGCTGGCCGACGAGATGGTAGCGCTTCACCTCGTAGGTCTTGGCGTCGATCTCGGCCACCCGGTTGGCGGGGCCGAGGGCGACGAAGGCCCGGTTCCCGTCGCTGGTGAGCTGGATGCCGACGGGCTGGATCGACTCGCGCGGGACGCCCTGGACGGCGAAGGCGATCTTGTGCACGACCTTGCGCGACGCCGCGTCGATGATGCTGACGGTCCCGCCGATCTCCGACGACACCCAGACGAACCGCCCGTCCGCCGTGAACTGCGCGACACGCGGGCGCGCATCGACCAGAACGTTGTCGATGATCTTGTGCGACTCCGTGTCGATGAAATGCGCCATGTTGGTCGTCTCGGACGTGTTCACCAGAAGCTTGCCGTCCGGGCTGACGCCCATGCCTTCCGGCTCGACCCCCACCTGGATCTCGCCGACGATCTTCTTGGTTGGGATGTCCACCACCGAGACCATGTTGTCGTCCTCGTTGGCGACGTAGAGCCGGTGCCCCTGCGGGTCCAGGACGAACAGCTCCGGATCGGGGCCGGACGGCAGCCGGTCCACGACTTTCTGAGACGCCACGTCGATGACGTCGATCCGGTTGTCGTCGCCGACGCAGACGAAGATTTGCGTCATGTCCTCGTTGAAGGTGATGCCGCGGGGCCGGCGCCCCACCTTGATCGTGGCGACCACCTCCAGCTTGCCGCCGTCCACCACCGAGACCGTGTTGCTCTTCTCGTTCGACACGAAGATCGTGTCCGCCTGCGCGGACGAAGCAACGGCGAAGCCCAGCAACGCCAAGGCGCCGATCCGGGCGGTTCCTCCAATCGACAGCATGATGTTCCCTCCCATGTACGGCCCTTGCGCGGGCCTTGTTTTCAGCGATTCCGGGTTTTCAGCGATTCCGGCACCGGCTTTCGGGCCGGTCGTCGCCGAGCGTGTCGAGTTCCGAGAACTGGTGCAGGAAGCCCGGCTGCGGCGACACCGAGACGAGCACCCGCGGCCCGGCCAGCAGCACGGGCTGCCGAAGCTGCCCGTCCCAGTCGCGGAAGGTCAGCCCCTGCCCCTTGAAGGCCGGCAGCGCGAAATCCGGGCCGCGCACGAAGGCGGCCAGCGCCGCCGGGTCTGCGGAGCGGGTGCGTGTCGCGGCCTCGCCCACCGCGCGGACCGCCATCCAGGCGGTGTAGTCGCGTGGGCGCATCCAGCGCCCGGCCTGCCGCTCGAAGCGGCTGTGGATCTGCGTCGCCCCCCACTGCTCGTGCACCCGCGACCACGCCGTCGGGACGAGCCCGTGGGTGCCGGCCACCGGGCGGGGCAGCCATGTCTGGTAGAGGAGATACTCGCCGAACCCGTCCGCCTCGTCGGCGACGACCAGCACGTCGTGCTCGGCGCCCTGGGTGAAAGTGAGAATCTCCGACTGGACGGTCACGTGGCCGGTGTCGACGCGGCGGTTCGCGTCCTCGAAGGTCCAGCGCTTCTCCTCCACGATCCGGGCGCGGTAGCGTTTGGCGGCGGCGCGGATCGCGTCGGCGTAGGCCGCGTCCTCCGGCGTCCGCCCAACCACCAGCAGCCAGTTCATCCACTTCCGCGACGTCAGATACTGGGCCAGCGCATCCGCCTGCATCCGCCGGCTGGGCGTCAGGTGCAGCAGGTTGGCGCGGCAGCGCTCGTTGCGCAGGCCGTCATCCGGCGCGCGGGTGTTGAAGACCAGCATGTCGCCCGCCTCCGGCGCCGCCGCCGCGGCGAGCAGCGCGTCCTCCCTCAGGTCGGCGACGAGCAGGCGGATTCCCTGCCCGGCGAGGTCGCGCACGGCGTCCTCGACGCGCCCGTCCTCCGGCACCGTCACCTCGACCAGTTCGAAGCTCTGGCCGAGGAACCGTCCGGTCGTGTTGTTGTCGGCGATGGCGAGGCGGGCGCCCTGCACCCCTTCGTCCTCCGACACAGGTTCGAGGAAGGTCTGGGGAATCCGCGGCTCCTCCGCGCGGGTCAGGTAACCGATCCGGATCACCATCGGGTCGGCGCCCCAGGCGGGCATGCCGGCCAGGAATGCCCAGGCGACGATCAGAAGGGGGGCAACCCTCATCACAGACCCTCCGGTGCGCTCGGCGGGAAGCCTCGGTCAGGCGAGACGATCTCAGATTGTGGCTTGGCAGCGCCGGACACGCCATGCCTTCTAAAGGATGAGCACTTCTCCGATCCCCTCCACCGAACGGTCGCCGACGAGGCGCCGGGCACGGGTGCCGGTGGCCGGGAACCCGGCGGGCCACGCCCCTTCATCCATCAGTTCCTTCCGCATCAGCTCCAGGAACAGCCAGTCGTTCAAGCCGCCGTCGACGAAGCCGGACGGAACGGCCTCCGGCGCTCGCGACAGCAGGATGGACCCGCGGCGCATGGCCTGCCCCAGGCCGGGACCGCAAGCGGCACCGACGACGATGGTTCCCGCGATCATCCGGGCGCCGCACAGGCTCCCCACCCGCCCTTGGACGGCAATCAGCCCCCGCCGCATCCGCTCGCCCACGCGGTCCCCGGCGTTGCCTCCGACGACGACGGAGCCCCCGCTCATGCCGCGCGTGCCGCCGGCCAGCGGTGCTCCCAGAAAATCTCCGGCATCCCCGGCGATGCGCAGGCGCCCGCCGGCCATCTCGGCGCCGGCGAAGGCGCCGCAATCCCCCTCCACCAGGATCTCCCCCGCCGTCATACCCGCTCCCACCCCGTCGAGCGCGATGCCGCCGGGCCGCAGGATCAGGGCTCCGGAAGGGCCGCCGTCCTGCAAGGTGAACAGAGTGTCCAGCCGATGGCGGCGGCGCCCGCGGACCAGCATCAGCCCGGCCAGCGCCTCCCGCCCGCCCTCGGCGAGCCGTTCCGGAAGCACGCCCGTCATGTCGATGGGCGGACCGTCCGGATCGCGGGGGATGAGGATGACGCCGCTCATGCCATCACCTCATGCAGGCGGAACTGGTAGCGGCCGAGCTTGCCGCCGTAGTTGCCGGCGGTGACCGACACCACCCCTCCGGCGGCGCCCAGCCCTACGACGGCGGCGATGCCCGCACGCATGGCGGCGGCGACCGCCTCCGCGCTGACGCCGTCGATCACCAGTTCGAGGATGGATTCCACGCCTTCGGGCACCAGAGACGCGGGCGCCGCCGCCCGCAGGGTCGGGCAGAAGGCCGTGTTGGTTGAGGCGATCAGCCCCTTGTACTTGCCGCCGATCTTGGAGCCGGAGCGGACCACCCCGCCGGGAAAGGGAAGGATGGCCCCCGGCAATTCGCGGATCGCCATGACCGCCGCCTGCGCCGCCGCCAGCCCGGCACGGCGGTCGGCGGCCAGGATGATGAAGTTGCCGCCGCCGACGCCGTCCACCGTCCCGGTGGCTGCCTCGCACAGGAACTCGCCGTCCATCACCGGAATGCGCCAGTAACGCCGGGTGCCGACCCGCTTGGCGATCTGCCAGCCGTCGCCGAAGTAGCGCAGTGCGTTGCCGAGCGGGATTGTCTGCCCGCT
This sequence comes from Roseomonas genomospecies 6, assembly GCF_008365375.1. Taxonomy (GTDB): domain Bacteria; phylum Pseudomonadota; class Alphaproteobacteria; order Azospirillales; family Azospirillaceae; genus Azospirillum. Next base: position 66,650 of record NZ_QOKW01000029.1, read on the forward strand.
TCCCGGAGCCCCCTCCCGCAGCCCCGCGTAGCAGGCCGTCCCCGGACAGGTCATCACGCATTGCCCGACGCGGCGCGCCACCTGCTTCGCCAGTTCCGCCTTGGACATGGCGAACAGCAGCACCGCGGCGCCGGGGCGGGCGTCCGGTGTCTCGCCCGGCGGCAGCGGGCGCTCCATCGCCGCTTCGCAGCCGCAGGCGATGACCGAGGTGGCGAAGCCCGTCATGCTGACCACCGCCGCCTGGACCCAGGCCGGGGTGTCGGCGGTGACGATCAGCCGCGTGCCGAGCATGGGGAAGGCTTCGGCAAAGGTGTCCTCGATGTGGACGCCGTTGAGCCGCATCAGAATGCCCCCGGCTGGCAGGCGTGGCGGATCAGGCCGTTGCCGCTCCGGATCTCGTCCTCCGCGATGCGGAAATGCGTCAGCCGCTGGCCCATGCGCTCGTCGAAGCGGCGCGTCATCCACGCCTCGATCTTGGGGTCATAGGCGGGTTCCACCACATGCGTGCGCCCTTGAACGAACGCCACGATCACACCGTCGCGGACGATCAGCCGCCCGTCCTTGAAGACGAGGTCCGGCGTCTCGAACATGGCGCGGCGGTCCGCCCGGTCGGTGTAGACGGTGATGTCCGCGACCGCCCCCGGCCCGAGATGGCCGCGGTCCGTCAGGCCCAGGATGCGGGCCGGGGCGGCGCGGGTCATGGTGGCGATCTCGCCCAGCGAATATTCGCGCGTCAGCGACCCGAGAATGGTGTGCTCCGGCAAAGCCGGGTGCAGGTCCGCCAGCTTGGCGAGGCGGTAGTCGCGGTCCATCAGCAGGCGGATCAGCTCGGGGTAGCTGGTGAAGGGGGCGCCGTTCGGGTGGTCGGTGGTGAGGAAGATGCGCCAGGGGTCCTCGATCAGCAGGAACAGCTCCAGCCCGATGGCCCATTGCAGCGCGTTGACGAAGGCCTTGTCGCGGTAGCGGAAGGGCACGACGCCGCAGCCGGCGTCGCATTCGATGTCCATCATCACCCATTTCTTCGGGTGGGCGAGCCCGGCGTTGCGCATCTGCGCCATGGTGTCGGCGGACGCGGTCACCGTCTGGCCGAACATGATCTGCCCGACGTCCACGGAGATGTTGGGCCGGCGGTTGACCGCCTCCGCCACGCGCGCGGCGGCGGAGGAGAATTTCCGGTCGCCCTCCGCTCCGTAGGCGTGGAACTGGACGTGGGTAAGGTGGAGCCGCAGGCCCTCCACCGCCGCGATGCTGTCGAGCGTCGCCTCCACATTGCCCGGAACGCCGAGGTTGAAGCCGTGCAGATGCAGCGGGTGCGGGATGCCCAACCGCTGCACCGCCCCGGCCAGCGCCGTGAGGATGCGGCGCGGCGTGATGGCGTGGAAGGGGCCGGCCTCGTCCACGTCCAGGCGGCGCCGGTTGTACTTGAAGGCGTTGATGCCGCCGGGATTCACCGCCTTGACGGCAAGGCTGCGCGTGGCGTTCAGCATGAAGCCGACGTAATCGGCCACGGCCTCCTCCCCCGCGCCGGAGGCGAGAAGCTCCAGCAGCAGGTCGTCGTTGCCCAGAACCAGATAGCCGCCGGTGTCGATCAGCGGGATGTCCGCCATCTCCAGATGCGCGTGGCGGGCGTTGCTGGGCAGCATCGCCGGCTCGAAGGCCGCCGTGTAGCCCATCCGGGCGTAGCGGCAGCCCGTGGCGTGGGTGGAGGGGGTGGCGATGCCACCGCCGCAGCCGCAGGGGTCTTCCATGGCGACCGCCGCCGCGCGATGCTCCTCCGCCATCAGCAGACGCGCGATGTTGACCTTTCCGCCAGCGATGTGGCTGTGGATGTCGATGGCGCCGGCCATCACGATCCGCCCCGACAGGTCGTGCACCTCGTCCGGCGTGGCGCCGGGTCCGGGGTCGGCGACGATCCGCCCGTCCTGGACGAACAGGTCGCCCACCGCGCCGTCGCGCCCGTTGGCCGGATCGTGGATGCGCCCCCCGGCAAGTTTGGTCAGCATGCGGGGGCCTCCTGCGGCAGGGCGGCGGCGATGGCCTTCAACACGGTCGCGACATCCGGCAGGCCACGGTCGATGAGGCCCCGCGCGCTCAGGGCGACCACCGTGTCGCTGCGGAAGACATGGCCCGGATGGTCGATGCCCGGCGTGCCGACGGGAATGAACACCGCCGGTTCCTCAGGGAAGGCCGTTCCCGGCGGGGCCAGCGCGACGACGGTCTTCCCCGCCGGAAAGCCGGGCACCTCGGGCCGGAAGGCGGAAATCCAGAGAAGGACGTCCGCCACCTCCGCGTAGCGCGCCCAATCGAAGCGGTAGGGATCGTGCAGCGGCGCCCCACCGGCCAGCGAGGTCCGCAGCGGCACGCCGAACCGCCATGTGCAGACCTGATTCACGCCGACCACGTTGTCGTACCCCGCGAGCGGCAGACCGGCGCAGCGGCTGTGCCGGTTCACGTCGCGCACGAGATGGACCAGCCGTTCCACCGTCAGATCCGCGTGCGGCCCCGTAAGGCCGGAGGCGGCCCACGCCACGACCGCGTAGCGCGCCTTGAGCAACCGCTCCGCCAGGGCGGCGACGTCGCCCGCAGCGACGCCCGCGGCACCCGAGGCGCGGGACGGATCGGGCAAGGCCGCGGCCAGCGCCGCCGCAATGTCCCCGATCCTCGCGGGATCGCCGGGCAGCACCGTGACGGGAAGGTTCGCCAGGGCGGCGCGCGTGGTGTCCAGCGGTTCGCCGCACAGGAACACCACCTCCCGCGAGGATGGCGTCTGGAAGGCCGGCATGGGCACCACCCAGCGCTCGAAAACGCGCGGGTGGAGCGCCGCCGGGTCCGGCCCGGCCACCAGAAGCAGGTCACAGCGGTTGCGCAGTTCGGCCAGGGTCGTCGCGATCCAGCCCGTGCGCTGAAGCACCGCCAGATTGCGGTACAGCCCGTCCGACAGCGCGTGATCGACCACCGCCCCCACCCGCGCGGCGAGCGCCAGCGCCGCCCGCGCCCCATCGACGTCGGTGCCCAGCCCGGCCACCAGCGGCGCGTCGGACGCAGCCAGCGCGGCTGCGGCGGCCCGCACCGCCTCGTCCAACGAGACCGCGCCACCCGCGACGCGCGGCGGCTCGGCGGGCGGTGTGCGGGAAAAGCGTTCGCGCGCGACCGGGCAGTCGGTGGAGCGCACCGCCAGTCCGGAAGGCGGCTCCTCCTCAATGGTCAGGTCGTCGCAGCCGAGGCCGCAGAACGGGCACACCACATCGCGATGGATGACGGAATCGCTCGCCATGCCGGTGCCGTCAGTCGTACTTGATGTAGGCGAAGCGCAGATCGTCCCTGGGCGTTCCCTCCAGCGCGCCGCCCTCCCGGGCGGGCTGCCATTGGACGACCTCCTCGATCTTGCGGGCGAGTTCGAAGTCCTTGTCGGTGATGCCCTTGGCCGTGTGGGTCTTCAGCCGCACCTCGACCCAGGCGTAGGAGACGGTGAGGTCCGGATGGTGCCACGCGGCCTCGGCCAGATGGCCGACCGCGTTGACCACCATCAGGGTGCCCTTCCAACTGTTCGTCTTGTACTTCCGGCGAATCCAGCCGTCTTCATACCGCCACCGCGGCAGTATTTGCTGCAACCGCTCAACGATCTGCGCATCGGAATAGGTGGTTTCCTGAACCGCGGTCATGTCTTCCTCCCCGAAGTGACCGAACAGTCCTCACCCCGAAGAGGTATATACTATTGGATCGGGGTCTTTTTTTGACACAAGATTATCATGATTGAAAAAACGACGCAACTTTCCTTGAACGAATGAGGTTCTCATGCCTCTCGGCGTCGACGAAGCAAGGGAGGTGCGGGTCACGGCTCCCGCGCGGCTTCATCTGGGTTTCCTCGACATGAACGGCGGTCTGGGCCGGCGGTTCGGCAGCCTGGGGCTGACGCTCGACGGGATGGCGACGACCGTCCGGGTGCGCCCGTCCGACCGCCTTTGCGCAAGCGGCCCGTCGGCGGAGCGTGCGCTGAAGGCCGCGCGGGCGGTCTGCGACCGCTTCCGCTGGCCCACCCGTGCCGAACTGACGGTGGAGGAAGCCATTCCCGAGCATGTCGGGCTGGGCTCCGGAACGCAGCTCGGCCTCGCGGTCGGCACCGCCCTGGCACACCTGCACGGACGGCCCCTGACGGTCCGCCGGCTCGCCGCGGAGCTTGAGCGCGGCGCCCGCTCCGGGATCGGGATCGGCGCCTTCGAGAACGGCGGCGTCATCCTGGACGGTGGCCGGGGGGCCGGCGACGATCCGCCGCCCATCCTCGCGCGCCTGCCCTTTCCGGACTCCTGGCGCGTCCTGCTGATCCTCCACCGGGACGGCCAGGGGCTGCACGGCACCGCCGAGGTCCAGGCCTTCAAGGCGCTGCCACCCTTTCCGGCGGAGCGGGCGGGGCATCTGTGCCGCCTGATGGTCATGGCCGCCCTTCCGGCGCTGATCGAAGGCGACGCCGACCGCTTCGGGCAGGCCGTGGGCGAGATGCAACGCACCGTGGGCGACCATTTCGCCCCGGTTCAAGGCGGACGCTTCACCAGCCCGCTGGTGGCCGACGCACTGGCATGGCTGGAGGCCGAGGGCATTCCCGGCGTCGGACAGACGTCCTGGGGACCGACCGGCTTCGCCATCGTCGGCGACTCCCGCCGCGCCGAGGCCCTGCTGGCGGAGGCGAGGCGCCGCTGGGCGGGGTCGTCGCTGGACTTCCGCCTGACCCGTGGCCGCAACGACGGCGCGACGCTGGAATCCACCACCGGACGGGTGGCGCTGCGGGCCTCCTGAACCCCTCATACGACCAAGCGGGAGGCGCGCGATGGCCGCACCCTACGTTCTCCACATGCTGACTCCGCTGAAGCACGTCAGCCCCTTCGACGTCAACATGGCGGCGGACGCCGGCATGGGCCCCCTGTTCCCCTACACCGGCGTCACGCCGGAGGAGGTTCCCGGCATCACCCAGGACGCCATGTTCTCCCGCGACCCGGCCAACGCGGTGCGGACCGGGCTGTTCATCGGCGGGCGCGACGCCGTGGTGGCGCTCGACATGATGGAGGCGGCCCGCAAGGCCATGTTCCCGCCCTTCACCATTTCCGTGATGGTCGACCCCTCCGGCGCCTTCACCACGGCGGGCGCCATGGTCGCCGTGGTGGAGCGCGCCCTGCGCCGCAGCCGGCCCGACGGGATCAAGGGGGTGAACGTGCAGGTCTTCGGTGCGACCGGCGTGGTCGGCGGGATCGCCGGGGTGATCGCCGCCCTGGCCGGAGCCCGCGTCACGCTGGTCAGCCACCGCGGCCTGTCGGGCGTGGAACCCAAGGCCGCCGAGTTCCGCCGGCGTTTCGGGGTGGAGTTGCACTGCGCCGACGCTCCCGACGACGCGGCCAAGGAAGCGCTGCTCGCCGATGCGGAGGTGGTGTTCGGCTGCGGGCGGGCGGGCCTGCAAATCCTGTCGGCGCGCAACCTCGCCGCGGCGGGCCGCCTGATGGCCGCGGCGGACATCAACGCCGTTCCCCCGCCGGGGATCGAGGGGGTGGGCGCCAAGGACGACGGCGCGCCGCTTCCCGGCGGGCGCGGTGTCGGTGTCGGCGCGCTGGCCATCGGCGCCGTCAAGTTCCGGGTCCAGCACGCCCTGCTGATGCGCCTCGCCGTGGCGGAGAAGGCCGAATATCTGGATTTCCGCCATGCCTACGATGCCGCCCGCCGGATCGCCGGCTGAAAAGCCGGACATCGTCGTCGCGGCCTTGTCGGCACGGGCGCTGGCCGCCGCTGCCCGGCGCGCCGGACGGCGCCCGGCGGCCATCGACCTGTTCGCCGATCTGGACACCCGCCGGCTTGCGGCCCCCTGCCTCCGGATGTCTCCCGGCGGACTCCTCGACGCCTTGGAGCGGGCGGAGCTGCGCGGCCTGCCGCTGGCCTGCGGCGCCGGATTCGAGGACGACCCGGCCCTTCTGGAGCGCGTCGCGGCGGATCGCCCCCTGCTCGGCAACCGGGCCGATGTGGTGGCGCGCGTGAAGGACCCGTTCCACTTCGCCGCGGCGCTGGACCGGCTGGGCATCCCTCATCCTCCCGTCGCGCGGGCGCTGGACGGGCCGCCCGGCGACCATCTGCTGAAGCGGATCGGCGGCAGCGGCGGCGGTCACATCACCCCAGCATGGACGGCGGAGGCCCCGCCGGGCTGGTACCTCCAGCGCCGCGTCGCCGGTCATGCCGTGTCGGTGCTCTTCCTTGCGGACGGAAGCCGGGCCGTTCTCGTCGGGCTGAGCCGGCAATGGACCGCGCCCACCACGGAAAGCCCCTACCGCTACGGCGGGGCCGCCGGGCCTTGGCGTTGTCCGGAACGGCTGACCCGGACCCTGCCCGACATGATGAACCGGCTCGTGGCGGCTTTCGGGCTGGTCGGGCTGAACAGCGCCGATTTTCTGGTGAACGGGCCGGACCTCCATCTGTTGGAGATCAACCCGAGACCGGGGGCGACGCTGGACGTCTTCGACCGTCCGCCGATGCCGCCGCTGTTCGGCCTTCACCTGGACGCCTGCGCCGGACGCCTGCCCGACCTCCTGCCCGCACCGTGGGGGTGCCGGGCGGCGGCGGTGCTCTACGCCGACGCTCCCACACGGATCGGAACCGGCACGCGCTGGCCCGCCTGGGCCGCCGACCGTCCCGCGCCACCGGCCATCATCGCGCACGGCGAGCCGGTCTGCACGGTTCTGGGCGATGGGCCAAGCGCCGGCGCGGCGCGGCGCCACGCCGAGCGGCGGCGGCGGCAACTGGCGGCCCTTGCCGCGATGGAGATGCAATCATGACCACCAACACCTCTGCTGACCCACGCCCGAGCCTTGCGGCGCTCGCGGCACCGCTGGTCGAACGGCTGGTGGCCAACGCCGCCGTGCTGCGCCTCGGCATCCGGCACGTCGGCGGAGCCTGCGTCGTCGATGCCGGGATAGGCCATCCGGGCGGGCTGGAGGCCGGGCGGCGCATCGCCGAACTGTGCATGGGCGGCCTTGGGCGGGTGACGCTGGGCGCGGTGCCCGGCTCTCCGTTCTGGCCGTTCGGCGTCACGGTCCACAGCGCCCAGCCGGTGCTGGCCTGCCTCGGCAGCCAATACGCCGGCTGGAGCCTCAGCCACGGCAGCGGCAAGGACGTCTTCTTCGCGCTGGGCTCCGGCCCCGGCCGCGCGCTGGCCCGGCAGGAGGCTCTGTTCGACGAGTTGGGATACCGCGACACCGCCGATACGGCGGCCTTCGTCATGGAGGTGGCGGCGGTGCCGCCCGCCGAGCTGGTCGCCCGCATCGCCTCCACCTGCGGCATCGCCACGGAGGGGCTGACGCTGGTCCTCACCCCGACCCAGAGCCTCGCCGGGACCACCCAGGTGGTCGCCCGCGTGCTGGAGGTCGCCCTGCACAAGCTGCACGCCCTCGGCTTTCCGCTCGACCGCGTCATGGACGGCGTCGGCATGGCGCCGCTTCCGCCGCCGGGCGGCGGATTCCTCACCGCGATGGGCCGCACCAACGACGCGATCCTCTACGGGGGCACGGTCCATCTGCACGTCACCGGCCCGGACGGCGAGGCGGAGGATCTGGCGCGCCGCCTGCCATCCTCCGCCTCGCGGGACCATGGGCGCCCCTTCGCGGAGGTCTTCGCGGCGGCGAAGGGCGACTTCTACGCCATCGATTCCATGCTGTTCAGCCCGGCGCGCGTGATCGTCACCGCGCTGGACAGCGGGCGCAGCTTCCATGGCGGGAACCTGGACCAGACCCTCGTGGAGCGCTCGTTCCGCGATGTCCGGTGAGCACGCCGCCCTGATCCTCACCGAACGGCCCGATTGGCACACCCCTCGCCTGGTCCGCGCCATCGAGGCGCGCGGCCTGCCCTGCCGCTGTGTCCCGCCACGGCGCTGCGGGATCGCGGCGGGCTACACGGCGACCGGGCTGCTGATCCCCGGCTTCGAGGACGCGCTGCCGGCGGGCGTGTTCGTCCGCGCGGTGGGTCAGGGCAGCTTCGAGCAGGTGACGCTGCGCCTGGGCGTGCTCCACGCGCTGCGCGGCCTCGGGGTGCCGGTCTACAATGACGCCCGCGCCATCGAACGCTGCGTGGATAAGAGCATGACGAGCTTCCTGCTGGCCCGCGCCGGCCTGCCGACCCCGCCCGCCCTCGCCGCGCAGGACGCCGAACCGGCCCGGCGCATTCTGGACCACGCCCCCGATCAGGTGCTGAAGCCGCTGTTCGGCGCGCAGGGGCGCGGCCTGCTGCGGCTGGACGGGCCGGAGGTTCTGCCCGACGCCGAACAGGTCGCCGGGGTCTACTACCTCCAGCCCTTCATCCCGCCGCGGACGGAGGGCGCGTGGCGGGACCGGCGGGTGTTCGTGGCGGGCGGACGGGCGGTCGCCGCGATGAACCGGCATGGGCGGAGTTGGGTCACCAACGTCCACCAGGGCGCTTCCTGCGAGGCCGCTCCCCACGACGACGAGGCCGCCGCTCTCGCCGTGCACGCCGCGCGGGTGGTCGGCGCCGGCTATGCCGGTGTGGACCTGATCCAGGACCGCGAGGGCCGCTGGCTGCTGCTGGAGGTCAACAGCATGCCGGCGTGGCAGGGGCTGCAACGGGTCAGCGCGGTGGACATCGCCGACGCCCTGGCTGCCGATTTCGTCGAAAGGGTGGGCACGCATGATCGACTGGGCGCCGATACCCCCTGACCACAAATCCGGGATGGCCGGCGCCTACCGCGCCGCCTGCCATCTGGAGTTGCGCGCGCTGAAACCCGGCAACGTCCACATTCACGGGGACGGCCACGGCATGACCGTCGCCCAGTTCGCCGCCAGCGCCGACGCGACCGCGCCCATCCTCGCGCAGCCGGGGCTGAGCGTCGGGGAGCGGATTTTCCAGGCGGTGGCCGCCACGCGGACGGTCGCCGGCTGCAACACCAACCTCGGCATCCTGCTGCTGGCCGCCCCGCTGGCCCAGGCCGCGCAGATTGAAGGCGGCACCCTGCGCGAGCGGCTGGAGCATGTTCTTGCAAGCCTGACCGTGGCCGACGCGGAGCTTACGTTCCGATCCATCGCGTTGGCCGAACCCGCCGGTCTGGGCCGTGTGGAGGGAGCGGACGTGCACACCCCGGCGCGGGTGACCCTGCTCGCCGCCATGCGGGAGGCGCAGGACCGCGACCGCATCGCCCGGCAGTACGCGACGGGCTTCGCGGACGTCTTCGAAACGGGCGTGCCGTTCCTCCGGCGGTGGCTGGACGCGGGTGCAAGTTACGAGCACGCCACGGAGCGGCTCTTCATCGAATTCCTCGCCACCACGCCCGACAGCCATGTCATCCGAAAATACGGGCGGGAGCGTGCTGAATGGTTACGCTCCCGAGCTTCGGAATTGAGAGAAAACACGGGGCCGGATCGTGCATTCACGCTAACGCGATCGCGCTTGGCGGAACTGGACAGGGAACTCAAATACAATGGCGTCAACCCGGGAACGACCGCGGATATTGTCGTGGGTTGCCTTCTTGCGTTCTGGCTCATGCAATCGCCGTAGCCGCCCGACATAACGGAAGCTCTTCGAAAAGACGCGCTCCGCGAAGAGCGCCGACAACGCTAGGGAGAAAGGTCATGCCGATGTGGGGAGGACAGTCCACCAAGATCAACCGCGTGCTCGTCGGTGAATCGCTGGTCGGTGATGGGAACGAAGTGGCCCACATCGACCTCATCATGGGACCGCGCGGCAGCGCCGTGGAGACGGCGTTCTGCAACGCCCTGACCAACAACAAGGACGGTTTCACGTCCCTGCTCGCCGTCGTCGCGCCCAACCTGATGTGCAAGCCGGCCACCATCCTGTTCAACAAGGTCACCATCAAGGGTGCCGAACAGGCGGTGCAGATGTTCGGCCCCGCCCAGCACGCCGTCGCGAAGGCCGTGGCCGACTGCGTGGCCGAAGGCACCATCCCGCAGGAGGAGATCGACAACATCTTCATCTGCGTCGGCGTCTTCATCCATTGGGAAGCCAAGGACAACGCCAAGATCCAGGACTACAACTACCGCGCCACGAAGGAAGCCATCGAACGCGCGGTGGCGAGCTTCCCCAGCGCGCAGGATCTGATGAGTCAGAAGGACAAGGTGAAGCACCCCTTCGCCGCGTGACCGGCTCACCGGGCCAGGGCCTCCAGCGCCGCGCCGTCGATGCGGCCGTCGTGCAGCGCCGTCGCCACCAGGGCGCCGGCGCTGCCGCGCGCCGCAAGCTCCCGAAGGTCGTTGCCGTCGCGCACGCCACCGGCGGCGAACAGGCGCGCCTGCGGGTTGGCCCGCCCGACCTCCGCAAGACGGGTCCAGTCCGGTCCCTCGCCGGACCCGACGCGGGCGAGGGTCATGGCGATGACCCGGTCCGGCCACAGCTCGGCGCGCTCCAGCAGGTCCGGAGGCCCGACGAACCGGTCGCGGAAGTCGAGCGAGAGGATCACGCGCGTCCACGCCGCGGGATCGGCCTTCAGCGCCGCCAGCGGTTCCAGCCCCTCCAGCCCCTCGCTGCCGAGCACGGCATCGCCCAGCCCCGACGCGACGAAGCCGCGCACCGAATCCGCGCTGCGGAACCCGCCGTCCACCCAGAAGCCGGTCTCCGGAAAAGCCGCCTTCAGCCGCGCCAGCGCCGCCCGGTTGTCCCCCGCCCCTTCGATGGCGTCGAGATCGGCCGCATAGACGGTTCGGAACGGATGCAGGCCGAGAAGCCCGCCGACCACATCCACCGGATCGTTGCCGGCGCACAGCGACGAGCGCAGCGGCGGGTAGCGGCCCCGCTCGCCGCGGCGCGCGTGAACCACCCCGCCACCCCTCAGGTCGATCACCGGAACGACGTGGAACAGCTTCCCCTCCCTTGGCATCTCCTTGGCGGACGGCATGCGCATCCTGGTCTGTGAATTCGTGACCGGCGGCGGCATGCCGCCGGACGCCCCCATCCCCGCCAGCCTCGCCCGCGAAGGCGACCTGATGCTCCGCGCCCTGGTCGCCGACCTGCTGGAGGTGCCGGGAGTGGAGGTCACGGTCACGCGCGACGCCCGCCTGCCGCCGCTGCCTCCACAGACATGGTCGGCGCCCGTCCGCAGCATAACCGTCACCGACCCGCGCGAGTCCTGGACCCTTTGGGAGCATCTCGCCCGGGAAGCGGAAGCCGTGTGGCCCATCGCTCCGGAAACCGACGGCGCGCTGGAGCGCTTCAGCCGCATGGTCGAGGCCGCCGGGCGCCGCCTTCTCAACAGCCGCGCCGACGCGGTGGCCGTCGCGTCCAGCAAGGCGGCGACCGCCGCCGCCCTGTCCGAAGCCGGGCTGCCTGTCGTGCCGGTCCGGCGGGTCGGCACCCTCGGCGCGGGTGGACCGCCGTGGGACGGCCCCTGGGTCGTCAAGCCGGACGACGGGGCCGGATGCATCGAGACCCGGCTGATCCACGACCGCTCCGAATGGGACCGGTGGCGCGGCATGGCCGACCGCTCCGGCTTCGTGGTGCAGCCCTTCCAGCCCGGCACGCCCGCCAGCCTGTCGATGCTCTGCCGCGACGGGCGGGCATGGCTGCTGACCGTCAACCGCCAGACCATCTCGCTGCACGACGGCTCCTTCGCCTATGGCGGCGGCATCGTCGGCGGGATGGTGCCGTCGCCGGCCCTGTCCGGACTCGCGCAGGGCGTCGCGGCGGCGCTGCCCAGCCTGTTCGGCTACGTCGGCGTGGATGTCATCGCCAGGCCCGGCGGGCCGATGATCGTCGAGATCAACCCGCGCCTCACCACATCCTATGCGGGGCTGCGGCGCGCGACCGGACTGAACGTCGCGGCGGCGGTGCTGGATCTGGCGCGCGATCCGCCCGTCCCGCCGAAGCCGGTGGAGCGCACCGAACCGGTCCTTTTGACGCTGGAGGGGTAACGCATGGAGAGCGGCGGGCTGATCGGGCTGGACATCGGCGGGGCGCACCTGAAGGCGGCTCTGTTCGACGAGGCGGGGACTCTCCGCGATCTCGGTCAATGGCCCTGTCCGCTCTGGCAGGGCCTCGACCGGCTGGAAGCCGCCGTCGGGGCGGTGCTCGCCCAATGGGGTCTGCCGCGACGGGCCGCCGCGACCATGACCGGCGAACTGGCCGACCTGTTCGACGACCGCGCGGACGGCGTGCGCCGCATCGCCGTGGCGATGCGCTCCGCCCTGCCCGCGGCAAGCCTCACCCTCTTCGCCGGCCCCCGTGGACTGGTGCCCGCCGAAGCCGTGCCGGACTGCGCGGGCGCGGTGGCCTCCGCCAACTGGTACGCCACGGCGCTGGTGGCCGCCGGGGCCGGAGACGGACTCCTTCTGGATGTCGGAAGCACCACCACCGACATCGTCCCGCTGGTCGGCGGCGGCCCGCGCCACGCCGGCTATTCCGACGCGGAGCGGCTGGAGAGCGGGGAGTTGGTCTACACCGGCATCGTGCGCACCCCGGTCATGGCGGTCGCCCGCGCCGTTCCCCACAACGGGCGCTGGCGCACGCTGATGGCGGAGCTGTTCGCGACCATGGCCGACGTCCACCGTCTGACCCGAACGCTGCCGGAGGGCGCCGACCAGCACCCCACGGCGGACGGGCGAGACCACGGCATCGAGGCCAGCGCACGGCGGCTGCTGCGGATGGTGGGCGACGACCTGGAGCCGGGCGGTCTTCCGGCGGCCTGCCGCCTCGCCCGCCATCTCGCGGAACGCCAGCTCCGGCAGATCGAGGACGCGCTCGACCAAGTGCTGTCCCGGGACTTGGCGGCGGACTCCCCGCCCCTCGTGGGAGCCGGGGTGGGCCGCCTCCTGGTGAAGCGTCTGGCCGAGCGCCGGGGGACGGCCTATCGGGACTTCGAAGCCCATCTGCCGGTTGCGCCGGATTTGCGGGAGCGCGCCGGGTGGTACGCGCCCGCCGTCAGCGTCGGCTGGCTGGCCCTGCATCATGCTCCCTTCTCCTGAGATTGACGGTGCGCCGCACAAACACCTTTGCCCGATTGCTGCACCCTTCGGCGCGGCCCCATACTCGCTCAAATGGACAAAATGCAGGAACGGACGATGGCTGGCACGGCCGCGTTCCTCCGAACGCCCGCCCCCACGGCGTTGGCCCGCATTTGGGTGTTGGGCATCTGGCTATCGGGCGTCTGGCTGTTGTGGGCAGCACCCGCGCAGGCCGATCCATTGCCCATGTTCGAAGTGGCGCCCGGCATCTTCGTGCATGCGGGCCGCCATGAGGAAACCGATCCCGGCAACGTGGGCGACATCGCCAACTGCGGGTTCATCGTGGGTGACGACGCGGTCGCCGTGATCGACACCGGCGGCTCCCCAACGATCGGGCGACGGCTGCGCGAGGCGATCCGGGTCCGCACCGACCGGCCCATCCGCTATGTCATCAACACCCACATGCACCCGGACCATGCGCTGGGGAACGCGGCCTTCCTGCCCGACCAGCCGGATTTCGTGGCGCACCACAATTTCCAGGCGGCCCTGATGGCGCGCAGCGGCCATTACCGGAAGTCCTTCGAAGCGGCGGTCGGGTCCGAGGCGGCCGGAGAGGTGCAATTCCTCCCGCCGACCGTCGTTGTATCCGACCGTATGGACCTCGACCTGGGGGCGCGCGTTCTGGAGCTGGTCGCGCACCCGGTGGCGCACACGGACAACGACCTGACGGTGCTCGACCGGTATACCGCGACGCTGTGGACCGGGGACCTGCTGTTCATGGATCGGGCGCCGGCCATCGACGGTTCCGTCCTCGGCTGGCTCCGCCTGTTGGATACGCTGGCTGCGGAACCGGCGGCGCGCGTGGTCCCCGGACATGGACCGCCCTCGGCCCCTTGGCCGGACGCGGCGGCCGATCTGCGCCGCTACCTGAACCAGATCGTCGCCGGTGTCCGCTCGGTCCAGGCTGCTCACGGAACCATGCAGCAGGCGGTCGACACGGTCGCCTCCGACGAAGCTCCGCACTGGCGGCTGTTCGATGCCTACAACCCGCGCAACGTGACGGCGGCCTTCGCGGAATTGGAATGGGAATGAAACGGGAGGACAACATGACGGCATCGCACCGGATCATCTCCGGGCCGGCAACGGCCGCGCTGGCGGGAGCGGCTTGGCTGTGCCTGGGCGCCGGAACCGCTCTGGCGGCCTCGCCTCAGGAAGAGCGCTGGGACATGCTGCGCGACATGTATTTCTCCGGCCGTACGGTCGAGGACGCCGGACCGCTCCTCAGCCTGGAGGCGCCCAAGCGCGCCAACGACGCGGCGGTGGTTCCCGTCCGCATCGTGACCGCTCCCGGTGCCGGCATCCAGGTGACCGCGGTTCATCTGATCGTCGATGGCAACCCGGTGCCGCTGGCCGCAACCTTCCGCTTCGCCCAGGGCGACAGCCCACAGACCATCGACACCCGCTTGCGGGTCGACGCCTACACGAACATCACCGCCGTCGCCGAGACCGGCGACGGACGGTTGCTCCGGACCGTCCAGTTCGTCAAGGCGTCCGGGGGATGCTCGGCTCCGGCCCTGAAGAACGCGCAACTCACCGTCGCCCGCATGGGCAAGATGAAGCTGAACCTGCCCGACAGCATCGCCGCCGGAAAGCCGATGACCGCGCAATTGCTGATCAGCCACCCCAACTACACCGGCATGCAGTATGACCAGCTCAATCACTACATCATCCCGGCCCACTATGTGAAAAGGATCGCCATCCGCTACAACGGAGCGCCGGTGCTTGACGTGCAGTCCGACATTTCGTTGAGCGAAGACCCCAGCATCCATTTTTCCCTGGTGCCTGACGAACAAGGCACGCTGGAGGTCATCGCCGAGGATTCGAACGGACGCATCTTCAATGAGAGCTGGCCGATCCGGGCCAACTCCGGTTCGTAGGGGGAGAACCGGACCGGTCAGAAGCACTTCAGGTCGGCGGCGACCTGAACCTGCCGGAACTCGTCCAGCAGATCCTTGATCCACCCGACGTCGCGCATCAGCGAGGCGCGCTCGCCGGGGGCGTCCTGCATGCCGCGCGCGGTCTCGACCGCGACGTAGCTGTCGTAGGGGAAGTGCGCGGCAATCTCGTCGATGCTGCACGAACACTTGCGCACGACGTCCGGACCCTGGCCATTGGACACCATGCAACCCAGGACATAATCGACGCGGGCTTGGGTGGGATACCCCTCCTCGGCCTGCGCCGTGCCGAAGCCGACCAGAGTCGCGACCAGCACAACCGGGACAACAGTTCTCTTCATCGGATCAAGCCCAAACCGTTCTGCGCAGATGCGCGCCATATGGTGCGGCGATCCGGCAATCCGGCTCAAGCACGCATTCGGAGACCACCGCCCGACGATTTCAAAGGAGGACGAGGCATCCCGCAACAAACCATGATAATAAATGCACTCTTACATCAAATACTCCATACTCATTTTCCATCTGGCTATCCATAAGTATCATGGCTGTTGCATGACTGGGCCAGTAGGCTATCTTAAGAGGGCAGGAACCACCGACCACCCTCCTCATCCATTGGAGATCTGAGGGAGCGCATCATGAAGACTTGGCGCAAACCGAAAATCCACGAAATCGCCGTCGGCACCGAGATCAACGCCTACGCCTGCGCCCAACTCTGACGGCAACGCACCATCGCACGAGCATGTCCGCGACCGACTTTCCAGCGGCAGCGGGTCGCCTCGGCCCCGCTGCCGCTGGACGTTCCCCGCCGTGCCGATGAATGATCGACGATTTGGGTGAAGGAGGATTCCCGGCGCCATGGCCGTGCCCGATCCGCCCTACGCCGTTCTGGCCGAGCTGACCCACCGCTGTCCGCTCGCTTGTCCCTACTGTTCGAACCCGCTGTCGCTCGACGCGAAGACCGGTGAACTCGACACGGACAGTTGGAAGCGCGTGCTGGACGAAGCCGCCGAAATCGGGGTTCTGCAAATCCACTTCTCCGGCGGCGAGCCTTGCGCGCGCACCGACCTGGAAGCGCTGGTGGAGCACGCCACCCAGGCCGGGCTGTACAGCAACCTCATCACCTCCGCCGTCACGCTCGACCGCCGCCGGTTGGACCGCCTGAAGGCGGCAGGCCTCCAGCATGTGCAGATCAGTTTCCAGGACACGCGCCCGGAGGGGAACGACCGCGTCGCCGGTTTCCCGGGCGCCCACGAACGCAAGCGCCTCGCCGCCCGCAGCGTGGTCGAGGCGGGTCTTGCCCTGACGGTGAACGCCGTCGTGCATCGGCACAACATCGATCACGCCGACGAATTCTTCGACCTCGCCTTGGATTTGGGTGCCGGCCGCATCGAGGTCGCCAACGTGCAGTATTACGGATGGGGGCTGCTGAACCGCGCTGCCCTCATGCCGACGCGCGACCAGCTTCTCCGCATGGACGCCGTCGTCCGGGAGCGGATGGCCGGGCTTTCCGGGCGTCTGGTCGTGGACTACGTCGTACCCGACTATTACGCCCGCCGGCCGAAGGCCTGCATGGGCGGATGGGGGCGGCGCTTCATGAACATCACGCCATCCGGCAAGGTCCTGCCCTGCCACGCCGCCGAGACCATCCCCGGCCTTGCGTTCGAGACGGTGCACGACCGACCGCTCGGCGCCATCTGGCGGGACTCTCCGGCTTTCGAACGGTTCCGCGGGACGGGTTGGATGCCAGCCCCTTGCCGGGATTGCGACCGCCGGGAGATCGACTGGGGCGGATGCCGCTGCCAGGCGCTCGCGATTGCCGGAGACGCCGCCGCCACCGATCCCGTGTGCGAATTGTCGGCCGATCACGCGCGCGTCGTCGCGCTTGCCGAGGACGAGTCGGGGCGCGGGGACGAGCCTTTCGTGTATCGGCGGCACGCGTAGCCGGGTCAGCACGACCAGGAGAAAAGGCGATTTCCGAGGTCAGGCCGGGCGCGACGGATCGAAGCGGACGAACCACTGTCCCATGCCGTCCGGCGCCGAGGCGTCGTAGTGAAGCGACGACAGACGCAGACGGCCGGCACTGCCCAGTTCGGGACCCGTCGCCATGGTGTGGAAGCTCTCGCCACCCATGAGACGGTGCACGATCGTCAGGTAAAGCCGCGACAGCACCCCGTCTCGCAGTGTGGTCGACAACATGCGGGGGCCGGCCAGCAAGTACACGCTGCGGAAACCAAGCCTGCCGAGTTCCCGAACCAGTGGTGCCCCCTCCACAAACGCACCGTCTCCGGCGATGATGACCGGATAGCCGCGCGCGCGCAGCGCTTCGACCCGGTCGGGCGGCGCCTGCCGGCCGGTCGCGATCAGGACGCGCTGGCCCGCCCGGACGACGGACTCCGGCATCGGAAAGTCGAGGCTTGCGCTTGCGATCACGACGGAGGGCTGAGCGGACAGGCCTTTCTCCTTCCTCCAGCGCGGAAGGTCGCGCCCCCCGTCGCGTGTTCCGATCTGCAGGACATCATCCAGCCTCCCCGCCGCGAGGTCCCGCAGGTACCCCCCATGCGTGACGAAGCAATCGGCTTGTGCCTGCAATTCCAGGAACAGGCGAAAGTCGTTCTCGTTGGTGATCTCGACCGGAAGATGGCTTGCCCCGGTGCGCTGATCCTGCAACGCGATCCGCCCATCCAGGCTGCCGACGAAGCTCGCATAGACGAACGGCGCTGCGGCACTTCCGAGAGTGTGCACCGCATCGGCCAGATACAGTCCGGCCAAGGCCACGTCCTTGATCGGAGCGGGGAAAAGCCTCAACACGCGCGCAGCCATCCCCAACGATAGCATCACCGTCTCGGCCATCAACAACGCGGAAGGAGAGCCTGATCGAGAGCAATCCACCGGCAGCAGAGCCTAAACGCAACGAAGGCCGACGCTGTCAAAGCGTCGGCCTTCGTTGCGATCAGTAAGTTTGGTTGCGGGGGCAGGATTTGAACCTGCGACCTTCAGGTTATGAGCCTGACGAGCTACCGGGCTGCTCCACCCCGCGGGTGTCTGAGAGGGTCAATGGTCTGACGATTGTCGCGTGACTGTACAACGTTCCGCTGCGTCCGGACCGGCTTTGGTCGGGCGTGTGCCGTGGTGACCTGGCGGCGACCTACTCTCCCACGTCTTGAGACGCAGTACCATCGGCGCTGAGGCGTTTCACGGCCGAGTTCGGGATGGGATCGGGTGTTGGGAGCCTCGC
>NZ_QOKW01000002.1 GCF_008365375.1 Roseomonas genomospecies 6
GCCGCGCTCGGCACGCCGCGGGCTTGGCGGAAGGCCCCCGTGCGGGCGGCGCTCTCCTCAAGGTCGATGACCGAGCGGACCAGCGTCTCAACCGTGCGCCAGGGGGCATCGGCGGGATCAGTTGAAAGCATCCCCGGAAAACAGAGCCCGGCGCACTCCGTTACGCCGGACACATCTATCGCATCAGCCTCATGTTAGCGCCTATGGGAGGGAGGGACCCGCGCGCGAGCGCGGGAGGGTGGGGGCACCGTTGAGTTACCGCACCACCATCCGCTCCAACAGCACCTCGCGCACCCTGACGGACTGCGCTTCCCGCTTCATCACACTCGCCACGGTGCTTTTGATGAGATTGGCGCCGTCGGCCCCGGTCAACTGGTCCGGTTCGATCTGGCGCAGCCGGTCGGCCATCTGATCCGCAATGCGGGGAACGAAGGGGGTGGCCGGATTCGGGTCCGTTGTGGGGTCGATCTCCAGCAGGACGCGGATGTCCACCAGACGCGCGTCGCTGCCGCCCAGCGTGAAGGTCATCTGCGGCAGGGAGGCGTAGGTCTTCTGCGGCTTGCGCTCGCCGCCGGCGTTGCGCGCACCGGACTTGCCGGACATCACGGTCCAAGTACCCAGCGCGGCAAGCAGCACCAGGACCACCGCGATGATGATGGGCATCAGGGACACCGATTCTCCATCGGAGCGCCGCAGCAGCAACCGCACCGGCCCGCCTTTCCCCCGATCGGGGCTGTGGCAAATTCAGCGAAGATTTATTTTAGATAAAAAAGCGGGGCCGGTCAAAGCGCGTTGCGCGGCCGGCCCCGCTTTTTACCCGCAATCGGCCAGCGGCGGTCAGCCGCCGATGCCTCCCATGCACAGATACTTGATCTCCAGGAAGTCTTCGATTCCGTACTTCGAGCCTTCGCGCCCGATGCCGCTTTCCTTCATGCCGCCGAAGGGAGCGACCTCGGTGGAGATGATGCCCTCGTTGATGCCGACGATGCCGTATTCAAGCGCTTCCGCCACCCGCCACACGCGCCCGATGTCCCGGCTGTAGAAGTAGGCGGCCAGACCGAACTCCGTATCGTTGGCCATCCGCACGGCCTCCTCCTCGGTCTCGAAGCGGAACAGCGGGGCGACCGGGCCGAAGGTCTCCTCCCGCGCCACCTTCATGGCCGGGGTCACGTCGGCGAGGATGGTCGGCTCGAAGAAGCTGCCGCCGAGGTCATGCCGTTTGCCGCCCAGCACCACGCGGGCGCCCTTGCTGGTGGCGTCGCGGATGTGCTCCTCGACCTTCTCCACCGCCGCCATGTCGATCAGCGGTCCCTGCTGCGCGCCCTCCGTGGTCAGGCCGGGGCCGACCTTCAGCGCCTTCACCGCCTCCGCCAGCTTGGCCGCGAAGGCGTCGTAGACTCCGGACTGCACCAAAAGCCGGTTCGCGCAGACGCAGGTCTGGCCGGTGTTGCGGTATTTGGACGCGATGGCGCCCTTGACCGCCTCGTCCAGGTCGGCGTCGTCGAAGACCAGGAAGGGCGCGTTGCCGCCCAGTTCCAGCGCCACCTTCTTCACCGTTCCGGCGCATTGGGCCATCAGTTCCTTCCCGATCTCGGTGGAGCCGGTGAAGGTCAGCTTGCGCACCGTCGGGTTGCCGGTCATCTCCCCGCCGATGGCGCGGGCCGAGCCGGTGACCACGCTGAGGATGCCCGCCGGGACGCCCGCCCGCTCCGCCAGCACCGCCATGGCGAGCGCGGTCAGCGGGGTGGCCGTCGCCGGCTTGATGACCATGGGACAGCCGGCGGCCAGCGCCGGCCCGGCCTTGCGGGTGATCATCGCCGCCGGGAAGTTCCAGGGCGTGATGGCGGCGGTGACGCCGATCGGCTCCTTGGTCACGACGATGCGGCGGCCCGGCAGATGCTGCGGGATGGTGTCGCCGTAGACGCGCTTGCCCTCCTCCGCGAACCACTCGATGAAGGACGCGGCGTAGGCCACCTCGCCGCGCGCCTCGGCGAGCGGCTTGCCCTGCTCCGCCGTCATGATGCGGGCCAGATCCTCCTGATTCGCCATCATCAGGTCGAACCAGGTCCGCAGGATCTTCGCGCGCTCCTTCGCGGTCAGGGCGCGCCACGCCGGCCAGGCCCGCTCCGCCGCCGCGATGGCGCGGCGCGTCTCCTCCGCGCCCATCATCGGCACGCTTCCCAGGACGCTCCCGTCGGCGGGGTTGGTCACCTCCACGGTCTTCCCGCTGTCGGCATCGGTCCAGCGACCGTCGATGAAGCACTGGAATCGCAGCAGTTCGGCGTCCTTCAACCCAAGCCGGCGGGCGGTGTCCACGGAATCATACGGCATGGTGCCTTCCTTCCCTCGGTTCTTGCGCGCAGCCGCGCGTTCGGCAGAAACTATAGGGCGCGCCGCCGGGCCTGCGATGCTTTGCCGCCGCTGCGGCAATTCCTTCGCGCGGCACGGGCGGTTTGCCCTGGACAGCCCGTCGCGCCATTGTGCAGCATGGTCGTGGCGCATACGGCTGTGATGCAAGAAGTGGCCATCAACGGCCCGATGGAAAGCCGGATTCCGTCGTCCACGGGATCATGGCGCGCAGAGGGGAGATGCGGAGACATGGAGGACGCGGAATCGGCCTGCCGCCTGGACCGCCATGAACCGGCCGACCCCGAACGCTCCGCGCGCTTCGAAGCGCTGTTCGCCGCCACCGCTCACCTTGTCATCGTCACCGACCCGTCCGGCCTCATCCTCGACCTGAACCCGGCTGCGGAACGGCGGCTCGGCTACCGGCGGGAGGAACTGGCGGGCCGCGCCACCCCCGTGCTGTTCCACGACCGCCACGAACTGGCCGCCGAGGCCGCCCGCCTGTCGAGCGAGCTTGGCGAAGCGGTGGCCCCGGACTTCGCGGTCTTCACCGCCCTGCCCCGCCGCGGCAAGCCCTACCGCCGGGAATGGACCTTCATCCGCAAGGATGGATCGCACCTTCCGCTTTGGCTGGAGGTGACGGCCCTGCACGGACGGGACGGCGCCCTGCTCGGCTACGCCGGCCTGTCCAGCGACTCCGGAACGCATCAGGAGCGGGAGCGCGCCGCCGCCGATGCCCAGGCCGCCCTGCGCGCCCGCGAGGAGGCGGAACGCGCCAACCTGTCCAAGTCGAAGTTCCTCGCCGCGGCCAGCCACGACCTGCGCCAGCCTCTGCAATCCGCGCTTCTCTTCGCAGCGGCCCTCGCCCCCGGCCTGACCGACCCGCGCGCCCGGAGAACCGCCGCGAACCTGGAAATGAGCCTGGAGGCCCTGCGCGCCCTTCTCGACCGCCTGCTGGACATTTCCAAGCTGGACGCCGGGGCGGTGCAGCCCCGGACGGCGGACTTCCCCATCGCCACGCTGCTGGAGGAGTTGAACACCACCTACGCCCCGCGCGCGGCGGCCAAGGGATTGGGCTGGCGGGTGAACGGAGCGCCCGTTCTGGTGCACAGCGATCCGGGCCTGCTGGCCCGCATCCTGCGCAACCTCGTGGAGAACGCGTTGACCTACACGCTGGATGGCGGGGTCGAACTGCTTTGCGCCGTCGAGGAGAAGGATCTGACGATCACCGTGCGGGACAGCGGGATCGGCATCCCCGAAGACAAGCTCGATGAAATCTTCCAGGAGTTCACCCAGCTCGGCAACCCGGAGCGCGACCGGAACCAGGGGCTGGGGCTGGGTCTCGCCATCGTGCAGCGCCTGTCGCGTTTGGTCGGGCATCCCGTGCGGGTGCGGTCCCGCTTCGGCGTGGGCTCGGACTTTTCAGTCACCGTCCCGCTCGCCGCGCCGTCGGGCGCCACCCCGTGCGACAACCTGGAGGCGCCCGCCCCCGATGGAGGCGCCGCCGGCAACGGGCGCCTCGTCCTGCTGGTCGAGGACGACGCGCTGGTGCGTGCCGGGCTGGTGGCGATGGTCCGGCAGTGGGGCTATCGCACCATGGACGCCGGCTCCTGGGAGGAAGCGGACGCCGCCCTGCGCCGCAGCGGGAGGACGCCCGACGCGGTGATCGCCGATTACCGGCTGCGCGACGGTGTGACCGGCGTGTCCGTCCTGCGCGCGCTGGTGGACTTGTACGACACGCCCGTCCGCGCCCTTCTGCTGACCGGGGAGACCGGAGCCCTGCCACAGGCGGAGGCAAGGAGCATCGGATGCCCCGTGCTGTACAAGCCGATCAGTCCGGCCTTGCTTCAGGCCGCTCTCGGCGACCTGTTCCAGCCGGGTGTCAGATCGGAATGACGGGGACGTTGTCGATCAGGCGGGCCTTGCCCATCCAGGCGGCCGCCAGAAGGCGCGCCGGCCGTTCCGCGCGGGTGACGGGCGCCAGCGTGTCGGCATCGCGCAGTTCCACATAGTCGATGGCCCCGAAGCCGGCGGCGGTGATGCGCGCCCGCACCGCCTCCAGAACCGCGGCGGCCTCCGCCCCGCCCGCCAGCGCCGACGCGGCCTCGACGAGCGCGCGGTTCAGCTCCGGCGCGCGGGCGCGCTCGTCGGCGGACAGATAGGCGTTGCGCGACGACATGGCGAGCCCGTCGGCCTCCCGAACGGTCGGCAGCCCTTCCACCCGCACCGGGATGTCCAGATCGCGGGCGAAACGGCGGATGACCATGAGTTGCTGGTAATCCTTCTCCCCGAACACCGCCACGTCGGGCTGGGCCTGCAGGAACAGCTTCGTCACCACCAGGGCGACACCGCCGAACATCTGGGGCCGGAAGGTGCCGCACAGCCCCTCCGCCGGGCCGCCGACCGAGATCGCCGTTGCGAAGCCCTCCGGGTACATGGCGCGCACCGTGGGGGCGTAAAGCAGGTCGCAACCCGCCGAGGCGAGCTTGCGCGAATCCCCGGTCTCGTCGCGCGGGTAGCGGTCGAAATCCTCGTGCGGGGCGAATTGGGTGGGGTTGACGAAGACGCTGGCGACCACCCGGTCGGCCAGTTCCCGCGCGCGGCGCACCAGGGCGAGATGGCCGTCGTGCAGCGCCCCCATGGTCGGCACCAGGGCCACCGTCCTGCCCTCGCGGTGCCAGGCGGCAACCTGGGCGCGGAGATCGTCCACGCTGCGGACGACCGGCAGGGGCTGTTCCGACCCCGGAATGCGGGCGGTGGCGGCGAGGGAGGTCATGGCGGGTGCTCCACAGGCGTCATAAACGGCGCTGGGATAAACCGCCGGCCCGGCGCTGTCCAGTCATGGAATTAACGGGCAGCACCCGATCTTGAAATTTTTCCATCCTGCGGGCGGGATGGGCGGACGCCCGCCCCGGCCCGCGGACGGGGATCAACGCATCAACGTGACGACGACCAGATAGGTCAGGTTCACCCAGGCGCCGAGCGTGGCCAGGAGGACCAGGGTGGCCGGAGACAGGACCACCGAACCGAGGATCACGACGAGCGCCACGACCAGCAGGCCGAGGGCGAGAAGGGTCACGCGCGTATCTTCCATGTCACTGCTTCCAGGTGATTGAGAAAATCGAATGTCGGAAGCGATAGACGAAAACCCCACGCGCTGTAGCTGATCTGAATCAACTGCGGCGGCGTTCGTTCCAAAAAGACACGGCCGAAAGGACAAGGAATTCCGTGCGGTATCGGACCAAGCGGATTGGGCCGCGCAACCCAATGGATTGCCGGCTGCCGGTCGTCGTTGCTGTGAAGAACCGGATGACATCCGGGGCTTTGGGATGGTGGGCGCAGTAGGGATTGAACCTACGACCCCACCCGTGTGAAGGGTGTGCTCTCCCGCTGAGCTATGCGCCCATCCCAAAGAAACGACCGCCCAAAGAAGCGGCCGATGACACACCGCGAAGACGACGATGCGAGGCCCGACGGACCCCGATTTCGACCGATCCTGCGGTGGAGGGGATGGTACCATCCGCAAAGCCCATGAACCACCGGACTTTGGGATGGTGGGCGCAGTAGGGATTGAACCTACGACCCCACCCGTGTGAAGGGTGTGCTCTCCCGCTGAGCTATGCGCCCATCCCAGTAAAACCGCTTCGGCATCGGGCTCGTTACGCTGTCGCGTCGTTGCCGTCGCTGCGGTGAGGCGGGTTTCTAAAGGCCCCGCCCCCTCCTGTCAAGCACCTGTTTCGCACCAATATCAAAGAAGCCGGCGAAGACACCCGGTCACCCGGAGGCACGCCCCTGATGAGCAAACGGACATGACGCACCCGACCATGCTTCCCTCGGCCGCGCTTCCCTCCGCCGCCCTTGCCGCCGCCCTCGCCGCCGGTCTGTGCGCGGCGCTCGTCGGGTTGCTTCCCCTGCCCGCCCTCGCCCAGCGCTGGCAATTGGACTACCGCGTCCATGTCGGCGGCGTGGCCGTGCTCGACGCCCGGGCGGAGCTGACGCTGACGGAGGGTCGTTATTCCGTCCAGGTGAACGCGGCGACCGACGGCTTCCTGGGGCGCATGTTTCCCTGGGAAAGCCAATCGCTCAGCGTCGGCATGGTTCGTCCCGACGGCGTCGCCCCGATCCGCCACACCCAGACCGGCGTCCTGCGCGGCGCGCCCCGCGCCGTGACGCTGGACTACGGCCCGGACGGCAGCGTGCGGGCGCAGGTCTCCCCGCCTCCGGAGGAGGAGGACCGCGACCCCGTCCCCGAGGCGCTCAGCCGAAGGACCCGCGACCCGCTGAGCGGGGTGGTGGAGATGCTGCTGGCCGGGCTTCATGGTGAGGGATGCGGGCGGACGGTGCCCATCTACGACGGGCGCCGCCGCTACGACATGATGTTTGCGGATCGGGGGATGACCATGGTCGGGGTGTCGCGCCACTCCGTGTTCTCCGGCGCGGCACGGCAATGCCAGGTGTCCTACAAACCGGTGGCCGGCTACGAGCGCAGGCCGCGTCAATCCTTCTGGCAGCGCGGCAGCGGGCGGGAGGAGCGCCCGCCCGTCGATGTGTGGATCGCCCCCGTGGATGGTGCCGGCCCGCCCCTGCCCGTCCGGCTGGAAACCGACAGCGGGTTCGGCGGGGTGGTCGTCCATCTCACCGCCGCCCGCAAGACCGACCAGACGGCGGAACGGCCCGCCGGGCCGGAGGGTTCGCCCCTCCGCTGAGGGGCTCTCCGCCGAAGGTCAGGCGCGGCAGACCTCGCCGCCGCAGGCGGTCGGGTGGTACAGCAGCTCGGCCATGGGCCGTTCGGCAAGGGCCTGCTCGCACAGACGGTTGAACTCGGCCATCTGGCGCTGAAGCTCGCTGTGGTGGGCCATCATGCGGTCGAAGTCGGCGGTGGCCGATTCGATCTGGCTGCTGGCGTGATGGTGGGCGGCATTGCCGGTCTGGGTCTTTCCGGGGAAGGCAAGGATCTGGGCCATCGGATGTCTCCTTCACTCACCGCCATTCGATGCACCCATCCAACAACATTTACCTTTCGTTAGCCACTGTTAATCTCTCATTAACCATGACAAGAAGGAGACCTACGGCAAGGCCCCCGCTGGACCACTGGCCCCGCTTGACAAATGGACAAGGGGCGCCGGACGGAAGTCTCCGGTCAGGCCAGCCGGCGCAGGGCGTCCGGCAGATCGGTGAAGCAGTCCAGCAGGATGTCGGCGCCCAGATCCTGCACCGGCATCCGGGGGTAGCCGTAGGTCATCGCCACCACCGGAAGCCCGGCGGCGCGGGCGGCCTTCACGTCGTTGCCGTTGTCACCCACCATCGCGGCGGAGCCGCCGCCCAGCGCCTCCACCACCCAGGACAGATGACGCCCGTCCGGCTTCTTGACCGGCAGCGTATCGCCGCCGGCCAGCGCGCCGAACAGCGGCGACAGGCCGAGCCTGTCCAGCAGCTTCCGGGTGATCCGCTCCGGCTTGTTCGTGCACAGGCCCAGCCGGACGCCGCCGTCGGCCAGCGCCTTCAGCGTTTCCGGCACGCCGGGATAGAGCGCCGGAGGCTCGTCATCCTGGAAATAGGTTTCCAGATAATCGGCGAGGGCTGGCTTCAACGCCTCCTCGGACAGCGCCTCGCCGGTCGCGGCGAAGGCCTGCCGGACGAGGTTGGCCGAGCCGTCGCCCACCATGCCCCGCACCTGCTCCTCCGTCAGGGCGGGGCGCGCGAAGCGGGACAGGGTGCGGTTCAGGACACGGGTCATGTCCCGTGCGCTGTCGATCAGCGTGCCGTCCAGGTCGAAGACGACCGCGTAGAAGGGAATGGCGGAAGAGATGGCGGGCATGGGCAAGGGTTCCGTAGCGGATCGAAGGCGTGCGGCACCCCTTTCGATAGCACGGCCTTCCCCCGGCGGCGACCCTCCGTTCCCGCGAACCACCCCTGGCATAGGCCCTTCGGCGCCGCAGGCGCGGGATGCGTACACCCTCGGGCCGCGCTTTGTGTATGTCAGATTGACACAAAAGTTGACTTGGGGTCCCGGCTCCGGATGTGGCACTCAATGCTTGAGGACAGACCTTTCGCCCGGATATTGATGCGCACGCTTTTCCGCCCGTCCGCCATAACCCGCACCCAATACTGCAGGAACATCCGATGACTCCGCACCGCCCGCTCGCCTGCGTCATTCTCGCCGCCGGCAAAGGCACCCGCATGAAGTCGGACCTGCCGAAGGTCCTGCACCGCGTCGCCGGGCAGCCGATGGTCGGCCATGTCCTGTCCGCGGTGAAGGCGCTCGACCCCGACCATGTGGTCGTGGTGGTCGGCCCCGGCATGGACGATGTGGCCGACGCCGTCGCCCCCTACCCCACCGCCGTCCAGCACGAGCAGCGCGGCACCGCCGACGCCGTGCGCGCCGCCTTCGGCCTGCTGGAGGGCTTCGACGGCGACGTGGTGGTCCTTTACGGCGATACGCCGCTGGTCACCCCGGACACGCTGCGCGCCATGGTCGCCGCACGGCGCCAGCCGAGCGACCCGGCGGTGGTCGTCCTGGGCATGCGTCCCGACGATCCCGGCGCCTATGGCCGCCTGATCCTGAACGCCCGCGGCGGGCTGGAGAAGATCGTCGAGTATCTGGACGCCTCGGAGGAGGAGCGCCGGGTCACCCTGTGCAACGCCGGGCTGATGGCCTTCGACGGCACGCGGATGTTCGACCTGATCAACCGGATCGGCAACGCCAACGCCAAGAGCGAATACTACCTCACCGACGTGGTCCAGATCGCCCGCGGCAACGGCATGGCCTGCGCGGTGGTGGAGGCCGCCCCGGCTGAGGTCGTCGGCGTCAACTCCCGCGCCGAGTTGTCGGAGGTGGAGAGGCTGATCCAGCGCCGCCTGCGCAAGGCCGCCATGGACAACGGCGCCACCCTGACCGACCCGGACAGCGTCACCTTCTGCGTGGACACGCGGCTGGGCCGCGACGTGATCGTCGGCCCGCATGTGGTGTTCGGCCCCGGCGTGGTGGTCGCCGACCGGGTCGAGATCAAGGCCTTCAGCCATCTGGAGCAGGTGCGCGTGGACAGCGGCGCCCAGGTCGGCCCCTATGCCCGCCTGCGGCCGGGCGCGGAGATCGGCCCGGACGCCCACATCGGCAACTTCGTCGAGATCAAGAACGCGAAGATCGAGGCCGGGGCCAAGGTCAACCACCTGACCTACATCGGCGACGCGCGGGTGGGGGCGAAGGCCAACATCGGCGCCGGGACCATCACCTGCAATTACGACGGCTACGCCAAGAGCCACACCGACATCGGCGCCGGGGCCTTCATCGGCTCCAACACCGCGCTGGTGGCTCCGGTCAAGGTGGGCGACGGCGCGATCGTCGGGGCGGGCAGCGTGGTCACCACCGACGTGGAGGGCGACGCGCTTGCCGTGGCACGCGGGCGCCAGCAGGCTTACACCGGCTGGGCCAGGCGTTTCCGCGAACGGAAGCAAAACGAGAAAGCGAAAAAGGCGTAAGATTGCCCCGGTTGACCGTTCACCCGGCCCCGGCCATCATTCAGGAGTTGCAGGTTCATGTGTGGCATCATCGGCATCATCGGCACGCATGACGCGGCCCCCCGTCTCGTCGAGGGTCTCCGCCGCCTCGAATACCGTGGTTACGACAGCGCCGGCGTCGCCACGCTGGTCAAGGGTGGCATCGAGCGCCGCCGCGCCGAGGGCAAGCTGCTCAACCTCGACGCCAAGCTGCGCGAGGCGCCGCTTCCGGGCGTGATCGGCATCGGGCACACCCGCTGGGCCACCCACGGCGGCCCGACCGAGAACAACGCCCACCCGCACGCCACCCACCGCGTGGCCGTGGTGCACAACGGCATCATCGAGAATTACCAGGAGCTGAAGACCGAGCTGATCGGGCACGGCTACGTCTTCGAAAGCGCCACCGACACCGAGGTCATCGCCCACCTCGTCACCTATTATATGGAGAAGGAAGGGCTCGGCCCGGTCGAGGCCGCCTCCGCCTCCTTCAAGCGCTTCACCGGCGCCTTCTCGCTGGTGCTGCTGTTCTCCGGCGAGGAGGAGATGCTGATCGGCGCCCGCCACGGCACGCCGCTGGCCGTCGGTTACGGCGATGGGGAGATGTATTTCGCCTCCGACGCCTTCGCGCTCGCCCCGCTGACCAACCGCATCTGCTATCTGGAGGACGGCGACTGGGTGGAGCTGACCCGCACCGCCGCCGTGATCCACGACGCCTCCGACGCGGTGGTGGAGCGTCCGGTGAAGACCACCGCGCTGTCCGGCGCGCTGATCGGCAAGGACGGCTACCGGCACTACATGCTCAAGGAGATCTACGAGCAGCCGCAGGTCATCGGCGACACGCTGAACGCCTACATCAACCCGGAAACCGGCCGCATCACCCTGCCGGAGGCCAACTTCGACATCGCCAAGGCGACGAAGCTGACCATCGTGGCCTGCGGCACCGCCTATTACGCGGGCGTGGTGGCGAAATACTGGTTCGAGACGCTGGCCCGCCTGCCGGTCGAGGTCGACATCGCCTCGGAGTTCCGCTACCGCGAGGCGCCGATGCCCGAGGGCGGCGTGGCCCTGTTCATCAGCCAGTCGGGCGAGACCCTGGATACGCTGGAGGCGCTGCGCTACTGCAAGCGCCAGGGCCAGAAGATCCTGTCCATCGTCAACGTGCCGGAAAGCACCATCGCGCGCGAATCCGATGCGGTGCTCTACACGATGGCCGGTCCGGAGATCGGCGTGGCCTCGACCAAGGCCTTCACGACGCAGTTGACCACGCTGGCCTGCCTGGCGGTCACGGTCGGCTTTGAGCGCGGCGTGATCCCGGCGGAGCGGATGCAGCAGATCGCCCAGGCCCTGCGCGAGGTGCCGGCCCGCGCCGCCGACGTGCTGGCCCACGACGAACGCCTGCACGAGCTGGCGCAGGAGGTCGCGGAGGCCCGCGACGTGCTGTATCTGGGCCGCGGCGCCATGTACCCGCTGGCCCTGGAAGGCGCGCTGAAACTGAAGGAAATCAGCTACATCCACGCCGAAGGTTACGCGGCGGGTGAACTGAAGCATGGCCCCATCGCGCTGATCGACGAAAGCGTTCCGGTGATCGTCCTGGTGCCGTCGGACAACCTGTTCGAAAAGACCGTGTCCAACGTGCAGGAGGTCTGCGCGCGGTCGGGCAAGGTGCTGCTGATCGCCGACAAGAAGGGCATCGACAAGCTGTCCGACAAGGTCCGCTGGTCGCTGGAGCTTCCGGCCTGCGACCCCCTGGTCGCCCCGCTGCTCTACGCCATCCCGGTCCAGCTTCTCGCCTACCACGTCGCCGTGCTGAAGGGCACCGACGTGGACCAGCCGCGCAACCTCGCCAAGTCGGTGACGGTCGAATAAATCCGCCTGGTCAAGGAAAAAGCCCCCGCCCAACCGGCGGGGGCTTTTTCATGTCCGCTGTCGGCGGATGTACAATCCGGCTCCTCGCAGCCCGATCAACGCAAACTGCGGGAGAACTGGGAAACGGGGACCAGCGCACTCCCATTCAAGCCGGTGGCCTGGGGCACAACTCCATGACGATGCGGAGGAACAGGCTGACGTCGAGCGGCTTGGCGAGGTAGTGCAGGAAGCCCGCCTCCATCCCCCGGCGGATGACGCTGGGGTTGACGTTGGCGGATAGGGCGATGACCGGGATGTGACTGGTCCTGGGATCGGCCTTGAGCAGGCCCAAGGCCTCGATGCCGTTCATGCCGGGCAGGTTGACGTCGAGCACGATGACGTTGGGCTGGGCCGCCGCCGCCACCTCGATGCCGATCTCTGCGGTGGGTGCCGAGGCCAAGGTGAAGTCGGGCAGTTCGGTCACCAGATCGCGCATGAGCTGGAGGTTGACTGGATTGTCCTCCACATAGAGCAGCCTGCGGGGGGCCCCGGCGGTTATGCGCAGCGAATCGTGCGCATTTTCCTCGACCGTCTCCGGCGGGGCGGTCAGGGGACCCGGGCTGGCTGGCACCTCCACCCAAAAGGTGGTGCCGCGCCCCATCTCGGTCTCGAAGCCGATGCGGCCGTCCATGGCTTCCATCATGCGCTTGGTGATGGTCAGGCCAACGCCGGTGCCCTCGATTTCGGTGGTTTCGGCGCCCAGACGGTTGAACGGCTCGAAGATCTGGGAGTGCTTTTCAGGCGGGATGCCTGGGCCGTCGTCGGCGACCACGAAGCGCACCGAGCCCCCGCCACCCGCTTCCGCGGCCAAGCGGACGGTGCCGCCGGGACGATTGTACTTCACCGCGTTGGAGGTCAGATTGAGCAGCACCTGCTTCAAACGCATGTGGTCCGCGTACACCCACCCGGCCACGTCGTCGGCCACCTTCCAGTCATGGACCACCGTGGTGCCGCGAGTGGTGAAGGCACGGGTCAGTTCCAGCACCTCGGCCATCAGTGCCTTGGTTTCAATGGGCTCGACCGACAGCATCAGCACACCGCTCTCGATGCGGGCCAGGTCGAGCACCTCGTTGATCAGGCTGAGCAGGTGGTTGCCGCCTTTCATGATCTGCTGAACGCGGAAGCGCTGCTTGTCGTCGAGCGGCGCCGAGATGGCGCTGTCGAGGATCTGGGCGAAACCCAAGATGGCGTTCAGAGGCGTGCGCAGTTCGTGGCTCATGGACGACAGGAAGTCGGACTTGGCCCGATTGGCGCGTTCGGCGGCCTCCTTGGCGACGCGCAGTTCGTCCTGCTGGCGCTCCAGCTTGGCCAGGGCGTCACTCAGCGACCGGGTGCGCTCGAACACCCGTTCCTCCAACTCGTCGTGGGCGCGTTGCAGTTCTTCCTCGGCGCGCTTGCGCTCGGCCACCTCGGCCGCCAGGGTGGTGTTGGCGCGGCGCAGCTCCTCGCCCCGCAAGCGCAACTCCTCGTTGGCGATGCCCATGCTGGCGATCATGTTGGTGACGAGGGTGAAGAAGCCCATCATCAGCCGGACCCGGTCTTCCGAAAGAACCGGAACCCGGTTCAGGGCCGCAAGATAGTGCTCGTCGGGGAAGCCGAATTGGCGGGCCTGGGCCAGGAAAGCCTCGGCGTCGGGCCGCTCGAAGAAGAACTGTCCGGTGAAGAAGTTGCCGACATGCTTGCCCTCGACGACGATCGGCATGGCGGCGTCGACCAGACCGTTTCGGCATTTGTAGACTTTGTAGGGCTGCCCCTGATCGAGGCTGGCCGCCAACTCGGTGTCGCTTTCGTGGCACCGGGACGCGGTGCCCGGATGGACGCGGTGGAACCGCGTGCAGATATCCTGCCAGCCGGTGGCGACGAGAATGTTACCTTCGAGATCAAGGACAGCGGTCACCGCGCCGGTCAGGGTGGTAAATTCCTCGCAAAGCCTTTGCAGGTGGGCGATCGGCAGAAATTCCGACAATTTCACGGCATCCGCTCCGGCTTAGAGGGCGGGCAAAGGGTTCCCGTATTCACACCGCAGCAGTATAACACTATCGGCCGATGGGTCCTAGACAGTCAGGGCAATCGGGCGAAGCCTGTTCCGTTGCACGTCAGATCGCAATCCCTCGGGGGAGGCTGGACGGCGATGGGTGCGGTCGGGACCGAGCCGGACCGGATTGAAGGTGCCTTGGCGGGACATTGCGTTGTTGACTACCCCGCCGCCGCCGCCAGGAATTTTCCCAAGCTCGCCAAGTTCATCCCCATGCCGGAGCCCAAGGCCGGCGCCCGGGCCGGCGCGAGGAGGCCGGTGCCTGCCGTTCCGCCCTCGTGATCGGCGGAGATGCGCTCGAGCAACATCCGACCTTTCAACACCGTCAGCGTTACAAAAATCCCGTCAGGCCGCCCAATGGCGCTTCGGACCGACGTCCACATGGACGAAGTTGCTGTCCGGGTAGTAGCCCACCCCGCCACCGCGCAGGCTCAGCGCCGCCCGCTGCAAGGTGCGCAGCGGCAGGCCCGGCACCCGCAGGTCGATGGCCTTGCCCTGCATGTGGAAGCTGTTCTGGGCCACGCCGCCGCCGTCCTGCTCGCGCAGCCAGGCGTTGGTCTCCGGGGACCGGTAGCCGGAGATGATGTGCACCGGGTTCTTGCTGCCGACCTTGCGCGTCAGGGCGTGCAGCAGGTCGAGAAGCTTCGGGTCGATGGGATGCACCGCGCCGGTGCGGTGGTCGCGCAGCAGATGGTTGATCTCGCGCAGACCCTCACGCTGATAACGGCCCTTGGCCCAATATTCGGTCCGCACCCGCTCCCCGGTGTGGAGGTTGAGGAGGACCAATTGCCGGGGAGGAGCGCGCAGCGCCGCCTCCGACACCTCGGGCGCCATCACCATCCCGGCGGCGGCGGTGGCCAGACCGATGCGCAACAGTTCCCGCCGGCCGAGCTTGGCTGCTGGGGTCGGTTGGAATTCGGCCTCGGTCATCATGCCTCCATCGGGTCCCGAACGGGGCGGTGGGTGCACCATCCCCTTTTTGTCCGATGCCTTTTGGCGGCAGAGCCCCCGCTTGTGTCAAGAAACCAATGGTTAACGTTTTAAAGGATGCCGTCTTTTCCGTGCTTTCCGGGCCGGAAATCCGCCCGTCGGGGCGGCGGAGCGTCGCGTTACAGCCCTGAAACACAAGCCGCCACCAACCCGATTCGCCCGAGTCCCACCCGATTCGCGCCCGGCCGTGGCAAAGCTGCGGCAAAAAGCGGCAACCAAAAGGGGTACTGCCGCAGCCTGTACCGTTTAGCCTTCGGTAAGGAATCCACCCCCATAGTTTGGATAGCGAAAACAACCCCCGTCAGAATCCTGCCCGTGCCCCCCGTCGCCACAGCCCCAGCGCCGGCCACCTCCTATCTTCGGCCCGATCAACTGGCCGAAGTTCTGGATCGGCATGCCCGCTGGATCAAGGGCCAGCCGGGCGGCGCGCGCGCCAATCTGGCCCTGGCGGATCTGGAGGGCGCGGACCTGTCGCAGCGCGACCTGCGCGGCGCCCGGCTGGTCGGCGCGAAGCTGGCGCGCTGCCGTCTCAGCGGCACCAATCTGGCCGGCGCCGATCTGTTCGGCGTGGATTTGCGCGACGCGGACATCACGCGCGCCAACCTGATGCAGACGGATTTGCGCGGCGCCCGGCTGCGCTCCGCCGATTTCTCGAACGCCAATCTTCGCGGCGCGGACCTGCGGGTCGGAACGCTGGAGCCGGGAGGTGCCGCCCGTTGCGGCACCGGGCCGGACGCGCAGGATGCCGAGGCGACCCGGCAGACGCACCGGACCGCCCTGGCCCGGCTTCAGGGCGGTGCTACGGCGGAAGGGGGCATCCCGACGGACCTGACCGGCGCCGTTCTGGCCGGCGCCAACCTGACGGAGGCCGACCTGTGCGGGGCGGTCCTTCAGAACGCCGACCTGACGGGAGCGGTGCTGACCGACGCCAACCTGTCCGGCGCGCGGCTGAACGGGGCCAACCTGACCGGCGCCCTGCTGGACGGCGCCACCTTCGACAACGCCGATCTGGTCGGCACGCGGATGGTCGATTGCGACCTGTCGCGGGCCAAGCTGGGTTCCGCCTGCATGACCCGGCCCATCGACAGCATGGGGTCGGAGATCCAGCGGGCGATTTTCGATCATGAGCGCTGGATCGACAGCTTCGGCCAGCGGGGCGAGCGGGCCGACCTGGACGGCGCCGACCTCAGCCGCGCCGACCTGCGTGGCGTCACCCTGAGCGCGGCCTCGCTGCGAGGCGCCAACCTGTCCGACGCGGCGCTGACCGGCGCGCGGCTGATGATGGCCGACCTGTCCGGCGCCAATCTGGAGCGTGCGAACCTGATGGGCGCCGACCTGTCCGGAGCCAACCTCAGCTTCGCCCATCTGGCCGGCGCCGATCTGACTCGCGTGAACCTCGGCCCGGCGGAGATCAAGGACCCCAACGGACGGCCAACCGGGCGCTCCTGGGCCGCGAACCTGATGGGCGCCGACCTGCGGCAGGCGATGCTGACCGACTCCCGCATGGTCCAGGCCAACCTGACCGATGCCGATTTGGAGAACGCCGACCTGGACGGGGCGGACCTGGACGGTGCGAAGCTCCAGCGCGCGCATCTCAAGGGCAAGGCGCCGCGGCGGCGCTGAGCCCGCCCCTTCCTCCGGCAACCGTCATCATCGCGCAAAGGAACGCGGCGCATAGTGCGGCACCTCGATCCGCCAGACGATCCGCCATGCCCACCCTTCCCCGCCGCGGCGCCCCGCCCGCGCTGAGGAGTCGGGCAGGCCGACGTCCGCAGGATGGGAGAATGACGGGAATCGGCCTTGCTTTTTGTCGCCATCTCAGAAAATATTGCGGCCATGGACGATATTGACCGGAAAATCATAGCGCGCATCCAGGTGGACGGACGCGCTTCCTACGCCGACATCGGTGCTGCGGCGGGGCTGTCGGTGTCCGCCGTGAACGAGCGGCTGAAGAAACTGCAGGCAAACGGCGTGATTCAGGGCTGGGGCGCGCGGGTCTCTCCCAAGGCCGCCGGCCTCGACGTGCTGGCCTTCGTGGAGGTGCTGCTGGACCGGCCGGAGCATGACGCGCCCTTCCGCGAGGCCATGCGCGCCATGCCGGCGGTTCAGGAATGCCACCACGTCACCGGGGACTGGTCCTATCTGCTGAAAATTCGCGTGCCGGACACGGACGCGCTGGAGCGCTTCCTGTCCGACCGGCTGAAGAGCCTCCCCGGCGTGGTCCGCTCGCACACCGTGATCGCGCTGTCATCCGTCAAGGAAACGCCGGTCCTTCCCATCGTTTCAGACTGACCCGTTCGGAGCGTCCGCCATGGACACGCTGCCGGCCCTCCTGAAGGGCCTCGTCATCGGCTTCAGCATCGCCGCCCCGGTCGGGCCGATCGGGCTGCTGTGCATCCGCCGCACCCTGTCCGACGGGCCGGCGCACGGCTTCGCCAGCGGGCTGGGAGCGGCCAGCGCGGACGCGGTCTATGGCGCCATCGCCGGCTTCGGGGTGGCACTGGTGACCGACGCGCTGATCGGGGCGCAGGTGACGCTGAAGCTGGTGGGCGGCCTGATGCTGCTGTGGCTGGGGTGGAGCACCCTGCGCGCCCGTCCGGCGGAGCGGCCCGCGGCAGCCGGCGGAGCCGCCGGTCTGGCCGGCGCCTATGCCTCCACCTTCGCGCTGACGCTTGCCAACCCGGCGACGATCCTCAGCTTCGCCGCGGTGTTCGGCGGGCTGGGCGTTTCGGCGGCCGGCGAGGGGAACAGTACCACCGTGGCCGCCCTGCTCGTCGCGGGCGTCTTCAGCGGTTCGGCCTTGTGGTGGTTGGGTCTCAGCGCCTCGGTCGGGGCGTTCCGGCGCCGGGTCACGCCCGCCGCCATGCTGTGGATCAACCGCGGCTCGGGCGCGGTGCTGGGAGGGTTCGGGATCGCGGCCCTCGCCTCGCTTTTGTGAGGCGGGAGGCGCCGGTCACCCGGCAAGCATCACAGAAGGATCGTCACCGGGCCGCCCAGCGCGACGGCGGCGACGATCAGGATGGCGACCGCCGTCAGCTTTTCCGCAGCCGACCAACGCTGCCAATCCTTCTTGAAGCTCTTGAGTTCCTGGGCCATGGCAACCTCCGCCATCCCTGATTGTCCGTGCTGAAAGCGACATTGGACGTTTCCAGTTGATGTTTGGTTAACGTCGCCCGGAAACTCTTTCATCCACTCGAATGCCACAGGTAATGGGAAGAAAACATGATACAAGTCAAATAGAAGGCAAAAGCGGGTACAATTTTCGGTATCCCCCTTGGGCAGCCCTGGGGCGCGATCCGCATCCCACGGATGGAAGGGTTCCTCCCGGCGCACCGGCACCCCAGATCCCTTTGGATACCCATCGACGCGGCGGCGCCGGAGAAGCCTGACCAAGCCCGAACAAAACACCAAGCCCGAACAAAACACGAGGTGCTGGCGGTGAGCGGACTGAAGATCGGACTGGCCCTGGGCAGCGGGGCGGCGCGCGGTTGGGCGCACATCGGGGTTCTGCGCGCGCTGGAGGAGATCGGGGTCGAGCCCGACGTGATCTGCGGAACCTCAATCGGCGCGGTGGTCGGGGCGGCCTATCTGACGGACCAGTTGGACGAATTGCAGGCCTGGGCGCAGAGCATGGGCTGGCTCGGCATGCTGGGCATCATCGACCTGACCTTCCGCCGGGGCGGATTGCTGGCCGCCGACCGCACCTTCGACCGGTTCCGCAACCACCGGACCGAGGTCACCATCGACCAGCTCCACAAGCCCTTCGCCGCGGTCGCCACCGACCTCGGCACCGGGCGGGAGATCTGGCTGCGCGACGGTCCCCTGCTCAGCGCGGTGCAGGCGTCCGCCGCCATGCCGGGCCTGTTCCCGGCGGTGCGGCGCGACGATCACTGGCTGGTGGACGGGGCACTGGTCAATCCGGTGCCGGTGTCGCTCTGCCGCGCGCTGGGCGCCGACGTGGTGATCGCGGTCAATCTGAACAGCGAATTGTCGCCGCTGAGCCGCCCCTCCGGGCGCGGGGCCGCGAAGCTGCGGAAGGCGGCGGAGGCGAAGCCCGTCCAGATGCACGCCGAAGCACCGGTTCCGGAGGTGGCGATGGCCCCGGCGGGCGACGCGACCTCGCCGGTCTTCTCCACGCTGACCTCGCAGATCGCCTCCTGGATGGGGCGGCGCCCGGCGGCGCGGACGCGTTTCCTGGCCGACCAGCTCGAACGCACCCCGGCCCCCAACGTCACCCCCAACGTGATGGACGTGATGGCCGGGTCCATCGACATCATGCAGGACCGCATCACCCGCTCCCGCCTGGCCGGAGAGCCGCCGGACGTGCTGATCGCTCCACGCCTCGCCCACGTCGGCATCCTGGAGTTCGACCGGGCGGAGGAGGTGGTGGAGATCGGCTACGGCGCCGCGTCGATCCTCAAGCCGGCGTTGGATCTGGCCCTGCGCCGGGCGTAAGCGTCGTCAGAGCGGACCCGCCGGCCACATCCAGGTCAGCTCGTGCTTGTTGTGGTGCAGGTGCAGGACCCGCCCGCCGGGGATGGCGGCGAAGGCGCGGGCCGTCTCGTGGTCCGTATCCGCCTGGAATTTCAGCGTGCAGATGAAGCGCTTGGCCAGCCCGCTGTCCATCCATTGGTTCACCAGCCGCAGCAGGCGCGTGGGGTAGCAGATCACGTCGCAGCACAGCCAGTCCACCGGGCCGACGTCCTGCGGCTTCAGACCGAAGGCGCTTTCCTGCCGGAATTCGATGCGCGGCAGGGCGGCGATGGCCGGGTCGAGCGGCGCCTTATCCACACTGATTACGCTGGCGCCCAGCTCGTGCAGCACCCAGCTCCAGCCGCCGGGGCAGGCGCCGAGGTCGATGCAGCGGTCGCCCGGTCCCGGCTGCTCCCCGAACAGGGTCAGCGCCTCCCACAGCTTCAGATAGGCGCGGTTGGGCGGCACCGTCCGGTTCTCGACGAAGGCGATCTCGCCATGGCGGTAGGGGCTGGAGCAGCGGGCCGCCGCGACGATGGTGTTCTCGTCCAGCAGCGTCCAGGACCCCAGCGGCGCGGTCGGCAGCGGCGACGGGAAGACGACCGGCTTGGCCGAGACGTGGGGCAGGTTCTCCTGGATCAGGCTGGCGCGCCGGTGATGGCGCAGCGACCAGAGCGCCCAGTTCCGCTGGATGGAACGCAGGGCCCGCGCGCCCTCCTTGATCGAGGCGAACTCGATCCGCACCGGATCGTGCCAGATGTTCTGCGCCCAGGCGGCGGGACGCGCCGGCCCGTCGGCGAAGACCAGCCGGTCTTCGACCGCCGCCACGTCGCCCAGTTCGGCCACGAGGTCCTGCACGAAACCCTCGGGCGCCAGATAGATGGTCTGCCCCAACGGGGTGTGCCCCGGCACCGGAAGGGCGGGCGCATTGTCGGATGAGTCGCTCATGCCCAGGGGCTAGCGTTCCTTGAGCGGGATTGCAAGAGCGCTCGACGCAATTCTCAGCCGCCGCCGAAGCCGTACCCCACCCTGGCGGGCTGTGACATTGCGTCGCAATCCGCTTAAATTTGCCTGTCATGATCTGGATCAATTGACAATCATTCTCAGTCGCAGCACATTGGCCTCAGCAAGACCGCACAACACGCACCGCTGCCGGGGGCCCATGTACGTCTGCATCTGCCACGCGCTGAACGACAAGCAGGTTAGCAAGGCACTTGAGAATGGCGCCCGGACGCCCGCCTCGGTTTTCCGGCATTACGAGCGTCAGGTTCAATGCGGCAAGTGCGTTCCGATGATGCGGGACATGGTGCAAAGCCATTGCGCGAACCAATGCCCGACCTGCCCCAGCCAGGCTGCGGCGCAGCAGGCAGCCCCGCTGCCGGAACCGGCCAACACCGAAGGCTTCCCTTACGGCATCGCGGCGGAGTAAAGGGCGCCACACTCCCCCGTCTGGACAAGTCACCGGAACAACAGCCCTGGTCCACCGGCCGCCCGATGCAGAAACGGCGGCGGTCCTTCTGTCGTAAACCGCCCCTTCAATCCAGGCGGAAGCCGATTTCTTTCGGGACTGGACACGTCCTTCCGCTCCGTTCTGTTTCCGACCGGCGCCCATAGGGCACTGCCCTTCGGCTGCGACAAATCGCCGTAGACTTACACCCCTGCCCCGCTTGACGTGGCGGGACCATTCCTGCACAAAGAATCGGAACGGCTCCAAGAAAACCAAAAAACTCGGAGCGGTGCCGATTGCTATCACCCGTTCGGGACACGCAAAATTCCAAGTCCCTGGGAACTAAAAATGCTTTTCATATGTATATGAAGGGCAGACGGACGGACATCGTGATTTGGCGCTGCAGCAACGATGCTCTTTTGCGATGCACAATGTTTTCAAAAGTCGTGTTTTTGCTGTGCAGCACCGCCCTGAGACATGGGTCGGGCATCGGGAAGGTGTTACCCAAGCGATCCGAGAGGAGGAGTGAGAAATGAGCTGCCGCGATCGGCACGCCCATGACGCCAAGTGCCGCGACCTGCTTCGGGCAACCGCCGACCGGCTGGACCGGCTGCGGTCGCTGGTGGAGCGGTCCGGTCCGGACACTCACGAGAACATGACCCGGGAAGAGATGGAGCGAACGCTCGACGTCCTGCGCGGCCAGCGCAACCGGCTGTGCGCGCGCGTCGAGGCGGCGCGCATCGCCACCGACGACGCGTGGCCCTTCGCCCGCGCCATCGCCGACCAGACCGCGGAGGAGCTGGTGAATGGAATCGAAGGCATGGAAGCCCGGCTGAAGCGCATGGCGGCCTGACCGCGGGCCGCCCTCTTACCCCGCCTTCGACGCCGACACGACCCGGCCATCGGCCGACGGGGTGGCGGGCGGCGTTCCCGGCAGGACGATGCGCACCACCGTGCCTTCCCCGGGGGCGCTGCGCAGTTCCAGCCGCCCGCCATGAGCCTCCACGAAGCGCTTGGCAAGGGGCAGTCCCAGCCCGGTTCCGGACTGTGCCTTGGTCATGTAGCTGTTCACCTGCCGGAAGGGCTCCAGCGCGATCTGGATGTCTTCCGGCGACATCCCGACACCGGAATCGGCGATGGTCAGGGTCACGCTGCCGTCCTCCCCGCGCGCCGCCTCCGCCCGCACATGCCCTCCCGACGGAGTGAACTTGATGGCGTTGGACAACAGGTTCAGCACCGCCTGCCGCAGCCGGATGTTGTCCGCGACCACCGTAAGGCCGGGCTCGACGGGCGCCCCCACCATCCGCACGCCTTTCTGATCGGCCAGCGCCTCCATCAGCTCCAGACACTCGCCCAGCAGGACGGCGACCGGGACCGGTTCCGGGTACAGTTCCAGCCGGCCCGCTTCGATCTTCGCCATGTCCAGCACGTCGTTGACCAGCGACAGCAGATGCTGGCCGGAGGCATGGATGCTGCCGATGTATTCCTGGTGCTTGGGCGGGCTCGGGCCGAACAGGCCGGACAGCAGCGCCTCGCTGAAGCCGATGATCGCGTTCAGCGGGGTGCGCAGTTCGTGGCTCATGTTGGCGAGGAAATCGGACTTGGCCCGGTTCGCGGCCTCCGCATGGTCCTTTTCCGACTCCAGACGGCGCCGCTGCTCCACCAGCATGGCCTCGCGGGCCCGACGCGCCTCGGCTTCCGCGTGACGGCGGCGGCGGGCGTGGCGCGTCACCACCAGCGACAGCACCAGCGTCGCCAGACCGGCACCCGCCGCACCGGCCAGGATGGTGGTGCGCGTCTGGTTCAGACGGCTGCTGACCTGCTCGTACGGCACGGCCACGATGATCGACCAGCCGGTCTGCTGCGACCGGTGAGCCAGCATCAGAGCCTCCTGCCCTTCCCGCGTCGTCGCCGAGAACAGGCGGGAATGATTCTCCTTCAGCATGGACACCATGTGGTCCGAGACATAATGCCCCACATGCCTCTCGGGGTCGCGCGACCGTGCGGCGATGATCATGGCCGGGTCCACGACCGAGACCGTCCAGGCCGGTGGAACCCCCGATCCGCGCAGCACGGCGTCCAAGCCGTCCAGGGCGACCGCCAGCGACAGCACATGGCGGACGGGCTGGTCCGGACCGCCCTCCGGGGCGAGGACCGGCGCCCGGACGATCAAGGCCGGACGCCCCGGCGGTCCGCCTGGGGGCAGCACCCCGCCGACCACCGTCCGGCGGGTGGCGGCCACCTTCCGGGTCACGTCGTCCAGCCGCGGCGGCGGCAGCGGCGCGCCCAGAGGGAACTGGCTGTGCAGCAGGAAGGACAGCCTCTCCACATCCACCAGCCCGATCGCCAGCCAGCCCGGCTGGCTGCGCACGGCCTCCACCGCCTCCGATCTCAGCAGCGGCAGGTCGTGCACGGCATCGCGGCCCAGCGCCGCCAGAAGCTCCAGCGGGCGGGCCTTGCTCTCCAGCTCCCGGTCGATGGCGACCATCACCGAGCGCGCCTGCGCCGCCAGCTCCGCCGCCAGAACGTCCTGTTGCCTGAGATCGAGAATCCAGACCACCACCGCCAGGAACAGCAGCAGCGGGGCGATGGCGGCAAGCCCCAGGCCAAGCGTCGATGAGGGCAGGCGCAAGGCACTCTCCGACCGGTGACGGAAACGGGATGGCGTCGGGGTTGGAACGTGGGAAGACGGCGCGCTTCCCATCCCAATGGGTCGCCCGCATCCGTCCGCCTGTCAAGCCCGTCGGTTGACCAAATCCGCGCCTCAACCCACCGCCGCGAGAATGCGGGCGAGTTCCACGGCGGTCTTGACGCCCATCTTCTCGAAGACGTGAGCGCGGTGAACCTCGACGGTCCGCATGCTGATGCCCAGCTCGTCGGCGATGACCTTGTTCAGCTTGCCGGCCACCACCAGCTCCATCACCTGCCGTTCGCGCTGGGTCAGCGTCGCCAGCCGGGCGGCCACGCCGGCCTGCCCCGCCTGCCGTACCCGTTCCCCGGCGTCGAAGGCCAGCGCCTCGATCACCCGATCGACGAGGTCGTTGTCGTTGAAGGGCTTCTCCACAAAGTCGCGGGCGCCCTTCTTGAGTGCCGACACGGCGATGGGCACGTCGCCGTGGCCGGTCAGGAACAGCACGGGCATCCGGCAGCCCATGGCGGTCAGCCGGTCGAACAGCTCCAGCCCGCTCATACCCTCCATGCGGATGTCCAGCAGAAGGCAGCCGGCCATGGCGGGGTCGTAGTCGGCCAGGAACGCCTCCGCCGACGGCCAGGAGGCAACCGGCACGTTGCGCGACTGGAACAGCCAGCCCAGGGCGTCGCGGATCGCCTCGTCGTCGTCGACGATGTGCAGCCTCGGTTCAGGCATGGTCCGCTCCTGCATCCTGGGAGGCGGCGCCGCCCGGCCCGGGCGCCTCGGCATGCACGGGAAGGGAGAAGAGGAACACGGTGCCGCCGTCCGGGGCGGGCTCGAACCACAGGCGTCCCTGATGGTGCTCGATGATGGACCGGCAGATGTTCAGGCCCATGCCCATGCCCTCGGTCTTGGTGGTGAAGAAGGGAGAGAACAGTTTTTCCGCATTTTCGGGGGAAATTCCACAACCGCGGTCACGGATGCGCGTCAGGACCGCCCCGTCCACCGCCTGCACCGCGACGCTCAGCCGGCGCCGGTCGCGCCGGGTCGCCGCCATCGCCTCGATGCCGTTGCGCATCAGGTTCACAACCACCTGCTGCAGCAGGATTCGGTCGGCCATCACCGCCGGCAGGCCGTCGCCCGTCTCCAGCTCCAGCTTCACCCCCTGCTGCCGGGCGTCGGCGTCCATCAGCGCCACGCAATCCTCCAGGACCCGCGCCAGACAGCAGGGGGCGACGTTCGGTTCGCTCTTGCGCACGAAGTCGTGGATGCGCCGGATGATCTGGCCGGCGCGTCTGGCCTGCCCGGACAGCTTGTCGAGCGCCGTCGCCAGCTCGTCCGGCCGGATGCTGCCGGCCTGAAGGCGGTTGAGACAGCCGGTGCAATAGCTGGCGATGGCCGACAGCGGCTGGTTCAACTCATGCGCCAGGGTGGAGGCCATCTCGCCCATGGTGATGAGGCGCGCCGTCTGCTGGAGCCGCTCCTGCTGCTGGCGGGCCAGCTCCTCGGCCCGCTTGCGCTCGGTGATGTCGAGGACCGAGCCCATCCAGCCGGTGTGGCGCCCCTTGGCGTCGATCAGCGGCGCCTCGTAGATCAGCGCGTCGAACCGTTCGCCGTTGGAGCGGCGAAAGCACAGCTCGAACCCGTTTGCCGGCGCGTTGCCGGCCAGCACGGCGCGGAAGACCTCCTCCGTGTGGGCCAGATCCTCGGGCAGCCAATAAGGCATGACCGGGCCGGAGCCCACCAGCTCCTCCGCCGACCAGCCGACCATCCGGCAAAAGGCCGGATTCACGTAGATGATGCGCCCGTCCAGGTCGCGGGCCCGCATGCCCACCGTCAGGCTGTCCTCCATCGCCTTGCGGAAGGCGTGCTCGGCGCGCAGGGCCTCCTCGGCCCGGATGCGCCGGGCGATGTGGCGGCGCACCGCCCACAGGCTCCACAGCGCCGAGACCGTCAGGGCGAAGATCGCCGCGACCAGGATGTTGCGCCCGACGTTGCCGGACACCTGATGCAGCGTGGCGACCAGGGTCAGGCCGTGGCCCGGCGGGTCGAAGGGAACGATGTGACTGCGCCGCGGCTCCGGCATGGCGATGCGCGACTTGGTCCCCAGAACCGCGCCGTAATGGTCGACGACCTCGAGCTGGTAGCGCTGGGCGAACCACCAGGGGACATGGTGGGTCAGCAGGGCATCGATGGACAGGACGCCGGACAGCGCGCCCGCGAATTCCTGCCCGCGGAAGATGGGAATGACGACCTCGAAGGCGCTGTCCGTTCCGCCCAGCCGGTAGGGCGCGGAATAGGCCCGCCGGCCCGAGGAGCGGGCGATCAGGAAGGCATCGGCGCGCGGGCTGGGTCCGAAGGCGTCGTCCAGGACCGGCCCGTCGTCCACCGGCGGCTCCGACCGCACCGGGCGACCTTGGCTGTCGAGCCGCACCACCCGCTGGATCGCCGGATTGACGGTGACGATGTGACGCGCCATGACCGTGAAGTTCACCGGGGTGGCGTCGTCCCGCCCCAGCGTTTCCGCCAGATGCTGAAGCTTTTCCTCGTCGGAGGTGAGCTGGAAATGGAGGTTCTGCTCCACCCACAACACGTCCTTGATGAGGGTGAGAGTCTCCTCCTCCCGTTCGCTGCGGTGGAGAACCCACAGAAAGACGCCGAACAGAAGCACCACCAGCGCCATCGCCACGATGGGCATGGCCTGCACCGGACCGCGATGCCCAAGGCCCGAGGCGGCGTTGCCGGAGACGGTGTTCGAAGCGCTGTTCGTCATGGATGGCAAAGGTATGGGCACGGTGGCCGCTTCGTCTCGGTCATAGCTACGGATTTCCACAATAGCGGCCAGGGCGAAATTATCGAACAATGAAAGAATATCAAAGGTCGGACTATCAGTCCGCCCAACAACAATGGAGGATGACCCCTATGAAGTTCGTCTCGCTGCTGTGCGCCACCGTCGCCGCCGGCTGCATGATGGCCGCCACCGCCGCCACCGCGCAGGAGCCGATCGTCATCAAGTTCAGCCACGTCGTCGCCCCGGAGACCCCGAAGGGCAAGGGCGCCGAAAAGTTCAAGCAACTGGCCGAACAGCGCACCGGCGGCAAGGTGAAGGTCGAGGTCTATCCGAACAGCCAGCTCTACAAGGACAAGGAAGAGCTTGAGGCCCTGCAGCTCGGCGCCGTCCAGATGCTGGCCC
The DNA here is from genome assembly GCF_008365375.1 of Roseomonas genomospecies 6. Taxonomy (GTDB): domain Bacteria; phylum Pseudomonadota; class Alphaproteobacteria; order Azospirillales; family Azospirillaceae; genus Azospirillum. Next base: position 26,519 of record NZ_QOKW01000002.1, read on the forward strand.
CGTCGCTGGCCAAGTTCGGCCCGCTGGGCGCCAAGGAATTCGAGATCTTCGACCTGCCCTACATCTTCCCCTGCAAGGCCGCCCTGGTGAAGGTCACCACCGGCACGATCGGCAAGCAGCTCTTCCAGAAGCTGGAGAACAAGGGCATCACCGGTCTGGCCTATTGGGACAACGGCTTCAAGATCATGAGCGCCAACAAGCCGCTGCACGCCACGGCGGACTTCAAGGGCCTGAAGATGCGCATCCAGTCGTCGAAGGTGCTGGACGCGCAGATGCGCGCCCTCGGCGCCCTGCCGCAGGTGATGGCCTTCTCCGAGGTCTATCAGGCGCTGCAGACCGGCGTCGTCGACGGCACCGAGAACCCGCCGTCCAACATGTACACCCAGAAGATGCACGAGGTGCAGAGCCACGCCACGCTCTCCGACCACGGCTATCTGGGCTACGCGGTCATCGTGAACAAGAAGTTCTGGGACGGCCTGCCGGCGGACGTCCGCACCCAGCTCGACGGTGCGATGAAGGAAGCGACCGAGTACGCCAACAACATCGCCCAGGAAGAGAACGACAAGGCGCTGGAGGCGATGAAGGCCGCCGGCAAGACCAAGTTCTACGAGCTGACCAAGGACGAGCGCGCGTCGTGGCGCCAGGCCATGCTGCCGGTCCACGAGGACATGGCGTCGCGCGTCGGCAAGGAACTGCTGACCAGCATCAAGGCGGAGACCGACGCCGCCAAGTGCGAATGATTTAGAGTGCCTGACCGGGCGGCTTAGCCGCCCGTCCTGATCAAGAAAAAACCAAAGCACGGCCTTCGGCAAGCGCCCGCGCGAAAGACGCGGGTGCTTCCTCCTGCGCGCGGAGCCACCATGCCCATGAAAATCCTAGACCATCTGGAGGAGATTCTTATCGCCTTCCTGATGGCCGCGGCGACGACGATCATCTTCGTCGCCGTCGTTCACCGTTATGCTTCCGGCATCCCCGTTATCCAGGACTACATCCTTCACTGGAATTTGGCCTGGGCGCAGGAGCTGTGCATCTACATGTTCGTCTGGATGGCGAAGTTCGGTGCCGCCTACGGCGTCCGTACCGGCATCCATGTGGGTGTGGACGTCGTCATCAACCAGTTGTCCAGCCCGATGCGGTCGAAATTTATCGTGTTCGGCCTGCTGGCGGGTGCGCTGTTCACCGGGCTGGTCGGCACCATGGGCACCAATTTCGTCTGGCACATGTCGGACACCGAGCAGGTGTCGGCGGACCTGGAATGGCCGATGTGGATCATCTATCTGGCGATCCCGGTCGGCTCCTACCTGATGTGCTTCCGCTTCCTTCAGGTGATGGTGAATTTCCTGCGCACGGGCGAACTGCCGCACCACGACCACGGCCATGTCGAGGGCCTGGAGGAGGACAAGACCGACCCGCAGCGCGCCGCCCAGGACGTCAACTGGTACGAGATGGACGACAACCTGCACCCGCACGACATCGCCCATCATGAAGGCCGCAAGACCGGCGGCAACCCGGCCAAAGGCGACGGGACCAAGGAGAACGACCGATGAGCGCCGCGATCATCTTCGGCCTTCTGCTGATCCTGATGCTGACCGGCATGCCGATCTCCATCTCGCTCGGCCTGACGGTTCTGACCTTCCTCTTCGCCTTCACCGACGTGCCGATCCAGGCCGTGGCGCTGAAGCTGTTCACCGGCATCGAGAAGTTCGAGATCATGGCGATCCCGTTCTTCATCCTGGCCGGCAACTTCCTGACGCACGGCGGCGTGGCGCGGCGCATGATCAACTTCGCCACGGCCATGGTCGGCCACTGGCACGGCGGCCTCGGCCTTGCCGGCGTGATGGGCTGCGCCCTGTTCGCGGCGGTTTCCGGCTCCAGCCCGGCGACGGTGGTGGCCATCGGCTCCATCGTGCTGCCGGCGATGGTGGCTCAGGGCTTCCCGAGGCAGTTCGGCGCCGGCGTCATCACCACGTCGGGCGCGCTGGGCATCCTGATCCCGCCGTCCATCGTGATGGTGATGTACTCGGTCGCCACCAGCGGCAGCCCGCACGCCGCCTCGGTCGGACAGCTCTTCATGGCGGGCGTCATCCCCGGCCTGATGCTGGCGTCGATTCTCGGCGGCGTCACTTGGTACCGCGCGCGCAAGTTCGGCTACCCCCGCCTGCCGAAGGCCAGCGGCGTCGAGCGGCTGAGGGCGTTCCGAGAGGCGATCTGGGGTCTTCTGCTGATCGTCATCGTCATCGGCGGCATCTATTCGGGCATCTTCACGCCGACCGAGGCCGCGGCGATGAGCGCCGTCTACGCCTTCATCATCGCGGTCTTCGTCTACAAGGACATGCCGCTGCGCGGCGTGCCGAAGGTGCTGCTGTCCTCGGCCAGCATGTCGGCGATGCTGCTCTACATCATCACGAACGCGGTGCTGTTCTCGTTCGTGCTGACGTCGGAGAACATCCCGCAGGGCATCGCCGACTGGATCGTCGCACAGGGCCTGGGCGTGATCGCCTTCCTTCTGGTGACGAACATCCTTCTGCTGATGGCCGGCAACTTCATGGAGCCGTCGTCGATCGTGCTCATCATGGCGCCGATCCTGTTCCCGGTCGCCATCAAGCTGGGCATCGATCCGGTGCATTTCGGCATCATGATGGTCGTGAACATGGAGGTCGGCATGTGCCACCCGCCGGTGGGCCTGAACCTCTACGTCGCGTCGGGCATCACCAAGATGGGCATCACCGAGTTGACCGTGGCCGTCTGGCCGTGGTTGCTGGCGATGCTGGGCTTCCTGGTGCTGGTCACCTACGTGCCGATCGTCTCCCTGTGGCTGCCGCGTGCGCTGGGGATGATGTAATCTCCTGTCCGCGGGTGAAGCCCCAAAAGCAAAACCCCTCGCCGGAGCGCTCCGGCGAGGGGTTTTGCTTTTCGGAGAAACCGGGTTCCGTCACGCCTTCTTGACGAACTCCGACTTCAGGTTCATCGCGCCGATGCCGTCGATCTTGCAGGCGATGTTGTGCCCGTCGGCCCCGTCCACCAGACGGATGTTCTTCACCTTGGTCCCGCCCTTGACGACGAGGGACGAACCCTTGACCTTCAGATCCTTGATGACGGTCACCGAATCGCCGTCGGTCAGCGCATTCCCGTTGGCGTCCCGCACCCCCTGATCCGCTGCGGCGTCCGCAACCGCGGCACCGTCGGCCTGCGGGTTCCATTCATGCGCGCACTCGGGGCAGATCCACAGCATGCCATCCTGATAGACATGCTCGGAGTTGCACTTCGGGCACTTCAATCCGTCTTCCATCATCGTCCTCGCCGTTCGGGAGCGGCATCCTAGTGCGGCGGGGCGGAAACCGGAAACGCAAGTTGCCGGGGGCGGGCGTTTCCACCCGCCCTTCCCGTCCCTCGGGCGGCGCGGGCTACGCCGCCTTGATCGAGGAGAGGAACCTCTGCACCTCGTCGCGCAGCTCGACGAAGCGGGCCTGAAGGGTCTGGGCGACCTCCACCGACTGGCGGGCCGCCGTCGCCACCTCCGCCGACGCGCCGGAGGCAACCGCGATGCTGCGGGTCACCGTGTCGGCCTCGCCGGCCACGGTGCGGACCCTCTCGGCAATCTCCCCCGTCGCAGCCAACTGCTCCTCCACCGCGGACGCGATTTCCGACGAACGCTGGCTGAGCTGGCCGATGGTTTCGGTGATGGCGCCGATGGCGGAGACGGTTTCCTGGGTCACCGACTGGATGGCGCCGATCTGGGCAGCGATCTCCTCCGTCGCCTTGGCGGTCTGGCTGGCGAGATTCTTCACCTCGCTCGCCACCACGGCGAAGCCCTTGCCCATCTCCCCCGCCCGTGCCGCCTCGATGGTCGCGTTCAGGGCAAGCAGGTTGGTCTGCCCGGCGATGGAGGTGATCAGGCTGGTGATCTCGCCGATCTTGGCGGCGCCGGCGGCCAGAGCCTCCACCGTCTTGCGGCTGGCATCGGCGCGGTCGATCGCCTGGGCGGAGATGGCGACCGACTGCTTCACGCTGTCGGCGATGCCGCGGATCGACTGGGTGAGCTGTTCCGCCGCGGCGCTGGCGGTCTGCACGGTGCGGCTGGTCTCGTCGGCGGCGCCGGCCACCGAGGCGTTGCACTGGTCGGCGCGCAGCGCGCTGTCCAGCATGCTGCCGGCGCTGCCCTTCATCTGCGAGGCGGCGGCGGAGGCCTCGCCGACCGTCGCCTGGACCGAGCGGTCGAAATCGGCGGCGAGGCGGGTCAGCCGTTCGCCGCGATGGGCCTCCTCCGCCTGACGGGCCAGCTTCTCGGCTTCGAGCTGCTGCCGGTGCTGGGCGTTCTGGCGCAGCACGTCGATGGTCCGGGCCATGGCGCCCATCTCGTCGCGGCGGTCCAGGGCCGGGACGGCAACCGCATAGTCCCCCTGGGCCAGCCGCCCGACCATGGCGGTGATCTGCATCAGCGGGCGCGTGATGGCCGACACGACGAGGTAGAGCGCCGCCATGATGGCGAGGAAGGCGACCGCCCCGACCGCGCTCTGGGTCACCGCGTCGGCGGTCACCCGCGCCTCCACCCGGTCCGTGCGCAGGCGCAGGACGAACTCGCCGATGGTCTTGCGCTGACCGGCCTGCCCGCCGACAATGGGCTTCACCACCTCGATGAAGCCCTTCGCGGCTTTGGTGTCGCCGACCTCGGCCACCAGCTTGGCCTTGTCGTCGCGCACCAGCGCGCCGAGGAAATCCGGGTCGGAGGACGGCGCCCTGGCGACCTCGCGCACCTGCTCGGTGTCGAAGTCGTAAAGCGGGATGGCCGCCGCGCGGGCCTGGAGCGTGGCCACCATGTCGGCGCGGGCCGCCAGCGTCTCCTTCGCCTGATGGGCCGAACCGTGCACGCCCCAGGCGATGGCCAGCACCTGATAGACCAGAAGCACGCCGCCGATCAGAAGCAGCGCCCGCAGGCGCAGTCCCAATCCACCGCCCTGATTCCCGCTCGCCGACCCATTGACCGTCATGATCCGCCCTTTTCCTAAGCTTGGGAACCGCCTTGCTGAACGGCCGGCGCCGCCAGCCGCGGCGTTACTGGGTCGCCTTGAAGCCGGCTTCGAGCTTCGCGAGAACCGCCTCGGCGTCCGGAGTCTTCTTCGACACGACGATGTAGACGTCCAGGCTCTGGACCGGCGTGGCCTTCAGCTCCGGCAGGGCCTTCCCGCCCAGCGCCTGCTGCATCGGCAGGGAATATTGCAGAAGCGTCGGCGCGCGCCCGGCCTGGAGAAGCTGGAGCGCCTGATCGGCGGTGCGCGCATCGATCAGTTGCACCTTGTTGGCCGGGTCCTCCATCCAGACACGCCAGCCGCCATAGGAATAGCCGTTCAGCGCGATGACCGCCTTGCCCGACAGGTCCTCCTTCGCCTTCACCGCCGGGGCTTCGCCGATGCCGTAGGCGTTCAGCTCGATCCGGGCGATGGGAGCGGCGCTGACCAGCGTGGCGCCTTCGAATTCCTTGACCGTGCGGATGCCCAGGAAGACGTTGAACTCGCCGTCCGCGATCCCGGAGAAGAGACGGCGGGCCGGCGCCGATTCGGCGGTGTAGGCGATGCCCGCGGCCTTGGCGGCCTTGTCGAAGGCTTCGATCAGGCTGCCCTTCGCGGTGCCGCCGTCGGTCTGGGTGTAGGGCGGAAACTCCACATAGCCCAGCTTGACGCCGTCCGCCCGTGCCGCGGCGATCCCCGGAGCGGCCATTCCGGCGATGGCGCCGATCATCGCCCCGAACAGGGTGCCCAGCGCCCCGTTCCGCAGAGTCCGCCGGACGCTTCCGGCAACGTTCGCGTTCATAAGGCTTTCCTTTGTCGTGTCGTTTCGCTCTTTCAGCGGCGCCTATGCCGACTCAAGCGAGCATTTTGAAGGAAACATACATCTTTCCACGATGCGTCTCCACAAGGATAGGGCTGCAATATTGAAATCTGATGGCAGCCCTTAAACAATCCCGACCGGTTGCGGAAAGCGTGATGCCGGACATAAGCTGCCCTTCGCTTTACCCGCGCCGAGGCGTCCCTCCGTGACTTCCGTCTTCCTGCCGACCGCCTGCCCGCACGATTGCCCCAGCACCTGCGCCCTGGAGGTGGAGCGGCTGGCGCCGGACCGCATCGGCAAGGTGCGCGGGGCCGCCGCCAACAGCTACACGGCGGGCGTCATCTGCGCGAAGGTCAGCCGCTACGCGGAGCGCGCGCACTCCCCCGACCGGCTGAAGACGCCGCTGCGGCGCACCGGCCCGAAGGGGTCCGGCCAATGGGCGGAGATCGGCTGGGACGAGGCGCTGGACCGCATCGCCGACGCCTTCCTGGACGCCGAGCGGCGTTACGGACCCGAAGCCGTCTGGCCCTACTTCTACGCCGGCACCATGGGGCTGGTGCAGCGCGGCGCCATCCAGCGGCTGCGCCACGCGAAGGGCTATTCCCGGCAGATCAGCACGGTCTGCGACACCCCGGCCAACATGGGCTGGCTGGCCGGCCACGGCGACATCCGCGGGGCCGACCCGCGCGAGATGGCGGACAGCGATCTGATCGTGAACTGGGGCGGCAATCCGGTGGCGACCCAGGTCAACGTGATGACCCACGTCAGCCGGGCCCGAAAGGGCCGCGGGGCGAAGCTGGTCACCGTCGATCCCTACCGCACCGGCACGGCGGAGGTGTCGGACATCCATCTGATGCTGCGCCCCGGCACCGACGGCGCGCTGGCCTGCGCGGTGATGCACGTCCTGTTCCGCGAAGGACTGGCCGACCGCGCCTATCTCGACCGTTACGCCGCCGGGGCGGACCGGCTGGAGGCGCATCTCGCCACCCGCACGCCGGAATGGGCGGCGGCCATCACCGGCCTGACGGTGGAGGAGATCACCGGATTCGCCCGCCTCTACGGGGTCACCAGGCGCAGCTATCTGCGGCTCGGCTACGGTCTGACGCGCGGCCACAACGGGGCGGCGCAGATGCACGCGGTGTCCTGCCTGCCCGTGGTCACCGGCGCCTGGGCGCACAAGGGCGGCGGGGCGCTCTACTGCTCCTCCGGCATCTACAGCATCGACCGCACCCTGTCGGAGGGGTTGGACCGTCTGGACACGTCGGTCCGCGGCTTCGACCAGTCGCGCATCGGCGCGGTGCTGACGGGGGAGGACATCGCGGGCGGCCCGCCCGTCACCGCCATGCTGATCCAGAACACCAACCCGGCGGCGATCTGCCCGGACAGCGCCCGCGTCCGCCGGGGTTTCCTGCGCGACGACCTGTTCGTGGCGGTGCACGAGCAGTTCATGACCGACACGGCGCAGTTGGCCGACATCGTCATCCCCGCCACCACCTTCCTGGAGCATGACGACCTCTACCGCGGCGGCGGCCAGATGCACATCCTGATCGGCCGCAAGGTGATCGAGCCGCAGTTCGAGGCGCGTGAAAACCACCGGGTAATCTCCGAACTGGCCCGCCGGGTCGGCGCCGAGCATCCGGGATTCGGCATGAGCGCGCTGGAGATCATCGATTCCATGCTCAGGACCTCCGGCCTGACCGACGCCGCCACCCTGACCGAGCGGCGCTGGATCGACGCCCAGCCGGATTTCGAAACCTCGCATTTCCTCAACGGATTCGCCTTCCCGGACGGGCGGTTCCGCTTCGCGCCGGACTGGGCGGCGCTCGGCCCCTACGGCGCCGGCCAGTTGCCGGACCTGCCGGACCATATGACGCCGGGCCGCCCGGCGGACGCGGAGCATCCCTTCCGCCTCGTCACCGCCCCGGCGCGGCAGTTCCTGAACTCCAGCTTCACCGAGACGGTGACCGCCCAGCGCCGCGAAGGCCGCCCCACCGCCCTGATCCATCCGGAGGACGCGGCAAGCCTCGCCCTGGCCGAAGGCGACGCCGTGCGCCTCGGCAACCGGCAGGGCAGCGTCGTCGTCCACGCCAAACCCTTCGCCGGGGTGCCGCGCGGGGTGGTGATCGTGGAGGGCATCTGGCCGAACGGGGCCTTCGTGGAGGGGATCGGGATCAACACCCTGACCTCGCCCGAACCGGTTCCCCCCGCGGGCGGAGCCGCCTTCCACGATACGGCGGTGTGGCTGCGCGCGGCGTGAAGCGCGCGCGGCCTTCATCACCGAACATGATCCGTCCCATCTGAACAAATCATTTTTCACGATGGGCGGACTGCCCTAGCCTCCCTCCTTCAGCCTGCAATGGCAGAACACCAAAGGCGGAGGGCGCGCGATGCCGATCCACACCAGTTTGACGCAGCGGCTTGGCCTGTCCTGTCCCATCGTCCAGGCTCCGATGGCCGGGGGTGCCGACACGGCGGATCTCGTGGCCGCGGTGGGCGAGGCGGGCGGCATCGGCTTCGTCGGAGCGGCCTACCTGACCCCGGACCAGATCGCGGAGCGGGCGCGGGCCATCCGCTCCCGGACCTCCTGCCCCTTCGGGATCAACCTGTTCGCCCCCCTGCCCGCGACCGCCATGCCGGAGGCCGAAGAGGTTGCGGCTGCGGTCGCCCGGATCGCGCGCTATCACGCCGACCTCGGCCTGCCCGCTCCCGGAACGCCGTCCTTGGGCGCCGACGGTTTCGCCGCCCAGATGGCGGCGGCGCTGGACAGCGGCGCGTCGGCCTTCAGCTTCACCTTCGGCATTCCGTCCGCCGACGCGCTGGCCGCCATCAAGGCGCGGGGCATGCTCCTGATGGGGACGGCGACCAGCGTGGAGGAGGCCGTGGCGCTGGAGCGGGCCGGCATGGACGCCGTGATCGCCCAAGGCGCAGAGGCCGGCGGCCATCGCGGCAGCTTTGCCACAGGTCCGGAAGAGGTGGATTTCGCCGCCGGTCTGGTCGGGACCATGGCGCTCGTCCCGCAGGTGGTGGACGCGGTCAATCTGCCGGTGGTGGCGTCCGGCGGCATCATGGACGGGCGCGGCATCGCGGCGGCGCTGGCCTTGGGCGCTGCCGGCGTACAGATGGGCACCGCCTTCCTGACCTGCGCGGAGGCCGGCATCCCCGAAGTGCACAAACGGGCGATCCTCGACGCGCGCGAAACGCAGACGCGCGTCACCCGCGCCTTCTCGGGCCGTCCGGCGCGCGGCATCGTGAACCGGGTGATGGACGACATCCCGGACGACGACGCCCTGCCCTTTCCCCTTCAGAACGCGCTGACCCGCCCGATGCGCACCGCCGCCGCGCAGCAGGGCCGGGCGGAGTTCCTGTCGCTCTGGGCCGGACAGGGCGTCCGACTGGCGCGGCGGCAGACGGCGGCGGAGTTGATGGCGCGGCTGGTGGGTGAAACCGACACCGTGGTTCGGCGCCTGAGCGGTGATGCCTGACGGCTAACCCGCCACCGATTCCTCGGCGCAGACGCGGTTCCGCCCGCCGCGTTTGGCGGTGTAGAGCGCTTCGTCCGCGCGGCGCATCAGGGCAAGCAGATCCTCGCCGGGCCGGTACTCCGCCGCGCCGACCGACAGGGTGACCGAGCCGTAATTGGCGTTGCGCGACCGGTTGATGATCTGCCGCGACCCGACGGAGGCGCGAAGCTGCTCCGCCAGCGTCACCGCGTTCGCGAGGCCCGTGTGGGGCAGGATGACGCTGAACTCCTCCCCGCCGTAGCGGGCGACGGTGTCGCGCCCCTTCACCCCCTCCGTCAGCACCTTGGCGACCAGCTTCAGCACATGGTCGCCGACCAGATGGCCGTGGGTGTCGTTGAAGCGCTTGAAATGGTCGATGTCCACCATCAGCAGGGTCATCGGCATGCCGGTCTGCGTCGCCGCTTCCGCGGCGGCGGCCAGCGCCATATCGAAGCCGCGCCGGTTGGCGATGCCGGTCAGCCCGTCGGTCATCGCCTCCCGCCGCGCGGAATCCAGAACGACGCGCAGTTCGGCAAGCTGTTGGCTGGATTCCAGAAGCTGGCTTTGCAGGCGGGTCTGGCGATCCACGATGGCGGTCGTCTCCGCCGCGATCGCCGCCACCATGGCGCGCAGTTCGGCCAGGGTCAGCGGTTGGTCCAATTCCCCGCGGAAGCCGGCCAGGGTCTGCCCGTAGCGGTCGGTCTCCGACCCCACGCTTCCCAACTGGTCCAGGATGCGGCCCAACGCGACGCGCGCCCGGTCCGACGTTTCGCGAATGGCCTGGGTTTCGGCGTCCAGCGTGAAGAAGCGCTTGTACAGCTCGTCGCAATGGCTTTGCGACAGGATGGCGCCGTCGCGCTGTGCCAGTTCGATGGCGCGCGTCAGATCGGGATTCTGCCCGCCGAAATAGGCGTACCAGAGGGTGAAGTTCTCCGGATTCGGCAACAGGCCGTTGGCGATGATCCGATCCATGGCACGGTCCGCGAGAACACGCGCCTTCTCGAAATCCTCATCGCCTGCCATCGCCGTCGCCTTTCCACTGAGTCACGGGAAAGGCTACCGCAGCGGGAAACGGGCGGGCAAGCGACTTTCGGAAAGGGTCATTATATTACGGTATCAGGCAAATTTACTTGCTGCCTTATCAGTTGCACTGTCCCACGGATTTCTCGGCGCAGATCGTCGTGCCGTCGATCCAGGTTGCCCCCGACAGATCGGCGTGCCGCAGGTCCGCCCCGCCCAGCCGTGCGCCGGTGAAGTCGGCCTTCTGCAGGATGGCGCTCACCAGCTTCGCGTTGCGCAGGTCCGCTTCCTTCAGCGACGCGCCGGTCAGGTCGGCGCGCGTGAAATCGGCCTCGATCAGCCGGGCGCCGTCCAATGTCACCCCCGGCATGGTGGCGCTGAAGAACTTCGCCCGGTAACCGTCGGTTTCCGACAGGTCGGCGTCCTTCAGCGTGGCCCTCTGGAAGGTGGCGTCCCGCAGCATCGCCCCGGCCAGCTTCGCAGACGACAGATCGCGCCCGTCGAAGTAGCAGCGGCGCCAGTTCACCTTCGGCTGCGCCGGGTCGGTGCAATCGGCCAGTGCGGGAGCGGGGACCAGGGCGGTGCCCAGGAAGGTGGCAAGTACCGCGAAGGCGGCGAAAATTGTCGTCTTCATGCGCCAACAGATAGTGTCGCCGAGGCCCGATGACAAAGGGTTCCGCACGACAAAAGAGACCCACACGATGAAAGACGGCGGCGTCCGGTCACGCCCTCTTCGGCGCGCGCAGACCGACCGAGCGTCCGGCCTGCGGCGGGCGGGGCAGCCCCTCATGCGCTGCCGCGATGCCGGCAAGCCGTTCCGCCGTCTCCAGGGGCAGAGGCACCGACCGGCGCTCCGTCAGGTCCACATGGACCAGCACGAATTCCGCCGTGGCGGCGAGGAAGCCGTCCTCCTCGTGGCGCATCTCATGGAACAGGTGCAGCCGCTTGGCGTCCGCCCCCAGGATGACGGACACGAAGGTCAGCCCGTCGCCCTCCGTCACCTCGCGGGCGTAGGTCAGGTGCGCCTCCACCGCGAACATCGAGCGCCCCTCGGTCTCCGCATAGTCCTTGCCGATCCCGAAATGGTCGAGCACGGCGTCGGTCGCGTGGTCGAAGGCAAGCAGGTAATAGGCCACGTTCATGTGGCCGTTGTAGTCGATCCACTCCGGACGGACCGTTTCCCGGTGCAGGCAAAGCGGGGCTGGCGAATGGTTCATGGCCCCAAGGATAAGCGAAGCCGCCGCGCTTTGGGAACCGGCTTGCGGCGCCTCGAACGCACTCCTTCAGCCGAATCCGACATTCACGGGCATCGGGAGTCATTCGTTCCAGAGGCAGGGAGCGCAAGAACCGGACGCTCTCCCCCTCCCCCCCGAACTCCCGAGGCCGACATGCTGAAACTGGCTCAGAACGCGAACAGCAAAACCGATTTCCTCATCGCTCATCCCGCGTTGAGCAGCGCGGACGTGGATCTGGAAGCGGTCCCTCTGGCGACGCTCCAGACCTACGTCGACACCACCTACAACAACCGCCGCCAGTACGACTTCGGGAAGCCGAACGGCAGCCGCACGCTGGCGGCGCTGGAGAAGGCGTCCTCCACCAACAAGACCACCACCTGCACGGTCGTGTGGAATATCCACCAGCACCAGACCCGTCCGCTGGCGGCCGCCGGAAAGACGAAGCACTTCACCGTCAAGGTTCCCGACGAAAAAAGTGAACTGCACTTCTACGTCAACACGGACGGCAGCCGGATCGCCTTCATCAGCTTCGACGCCACGACCTATTACGAGATCAAGAAGTTCTAAAGCGGACCGCGCTCAGCACCGGACGCCGTCGCCCCCGCCGGTCGCGGAGGCGACGGCCTCGTCCCATCACACGCTGAAATATTTCGCCCGCGGGTGATGCAGCACGATGGCCGAGGTGCTCTGCTCCGGGTGGAGCTGGTGCTCGTCGGACATCTCCACACCGATCCGCCCGGCGTCGAGGAGCTTCAGAAGCTGCTCCTGGTCCTCCAGGTTCGGGCAGGCCGGGTAGCCGAAGCTGTAGCGGCTGCCGCGGTAGGCCTGCTGCAACAGCTTCTCCTTGTCGCGGCTGTCCTCGGCGCCGTAGCCGAGCTCGGCGCGGATGCGGGCGTGGACATACTCCGCCATCGCCTCGGTCATCTCCACCGACAGGCCGTGCAGGTAGAGATAGTCCTGATAGCGGTTCTCCGCGAACCACTCCCGCGCCACCTCGGCGCAATGCTGGCCCATGGTGACGATCTGGAGGCCCAGCACGTCACGCTCGGGATCGTTCACGTCGCGCAGGAAGTCGGCGATGCATTCGCCATCCTCCTTCGCCTGACGCGGCAGGGTGAAGCGGGCGACCTCGCTGGTCCCGTCCTCGGCGAACAGGATGACGTCGTTGCCCTCCGCCGCCGCCTTCCAATAGCCATAGACCGCCTGGGGCCGCAGGATTTCCTCCTTGGCGGCGATCTGAAGGATGCGGTCGAGCACCGGGCGAAGCTCCTTCTTCGCCCACTCCTTGAACTCCTCGAAGGACTTGCCGTCCTTCCGGTAGCCCCACTGGAGCTGGTAGAGCATCCGCTCGTTCAGGTAGGTCACCAGGGTCTTCAGCGGCACATGCTCGATGACCTTCGCCCCCCAGAAGGGCGGGGTCGGCACCGGCACGCCCTCGGCCAGACGGGCGCGGCGGGCGCGGGCGGCGTCCTTGTCCACCGGGCCGACCGTGGCGCTGGTCGCCTGCCCCAGCACGCGGCGGCGATTCACCGCCCGCCCCGCCCGCTTGGCCTGCTGGATGGCGAGTTGCTGGTCGAAGCTGCCGCCCACCACCTGATCCATCAGGGTCAGCCCGTCGAAGGCGTCGCCCGCATAGGCCACCCGGCCCGAGCCGTAGGAGGCCACGCAGTCCGTCTCCACATAGGCGCGGGTCAGCGCGGCGCCGCCGAGCAGGACCGGAACCTCCAGCCCCTCGCGGGTCATCTCCTCCAGGTTCTCGCGCATGACGACGGTGGACTTCACCAGCAGGCCGGACATGCCCACGGCGTCGGCCTTGTGCTCCTTCGCCGCCTGGATGATGGCGCCGACCGGCTGCTTGATGCCCAGGTTGACGACCTTGTAGCCGTTGTTGGTCAGGATGATGTCCACGAGGTTCTTGCCGATGTCGTGGACGTCGCCCTTCACGGTGGCCAGCACCATGGTGCCCTTCTGCTGGCCGTCCAGCTTCTCCATGTGCGGCTCCAGCCACGCCACGGCGGCCTTCATCGTCTCCGCGGACTGGAGCACGAACGGAAGCTGCATCTTGCCGGCGCCGAACAGCTCGCCCACCACCTTCATGCCGTCCAGCAGGTAGGTGTTGATGATCTCCAGCGGCGGGTGGGTCTTCATCGCCTCGGCGAGATCGTCCTCCAGCCCGGTGCGGTCACCGTCGACGATGCGCTCCTTCAGCCGCTCCTCGACCGTCTCGGCGCGGGCCTTCTTCTTGGCGTCCGCGGCCTTGCGGCCCTCGAACAGCGCGATGAAGGCCTGAAGCGGGTCGTACCCTTCCGCGCGGCGGTCGAAGATCAGGTCCTCGGCGGTCTTGACCTCCTTCTCGGGGATCTGGTGCAGCGGCATGATCTTCGACACATGCACGATGGCGCCGGTCATGCCGCGCTTCACGGCGTGGTCGAGGAAGACCGAGTTCAGGACGTGGCGCGCCGCCGCGTTCAGGCCGAAGGAGACGTTGGACAGGCCCAGGATGATCTGGCAACCGGGCATCTCCTTCGCGATGGCCTCGATGCCTTCCAGCGTCCAGATCGCCAGCTTGCGGTCGTCCTCGTTGCCGGTGGCGATGGTGAAGGTCAGCGGGTCGAACAGCAGGTCGTGGGCCGGCAGGCCGTATTCGTTGACCGCGAGGTCATAGAGCCGCTTGGCGATGGCGAGCTTGCGCTCCGGCGTCTTCGCCATGCCCTCCTCGTCGATGGTCAGCGCGATGACCGCCGCACCGAACTTCTTGGCGAGCGCGAGGCGCTTGCGGGCGGGCTCCTCCCCGTCCTCGAAGTTGATGGAGTTGATGATGGCCTTGCCGCCGTAGAGCGCCAGCGCCTTTTCCAACACGATGTACTCGGTGGAATCGATGACCAGCGGCGCCGTGACCGAGCCGGAGAAGCGCTGCACGACCGCCGTCATCTCCGCCACCTCGTCGCGCCCGACGAAGGCGGTGCAGACGTCCAGAGTGTGCGATCCCTCCTTCACCTGCTCCCGCGCCATCTCGACGCAGCCGTCCCAGTCGTTCTTCTCCTGAAGCTCGCGCCACTTCTTGGAACCGTTGGCGTTGCAGCGCTCGCCGATGGCGAAGAAAGCGTTCTCCTGGCGCAGCGTGACCTGGGAGTAGAGCGAGGCGACGGCGGGCACCCAATGGACCGTGCGGCCCTTCGGATTCGGGCGATGCGAGCCCGCCGGGGCCAGCTTGCGCAGCATCTGGTTCGCCGCCGCGATGTGCGGGACGTTGGTGCCGCAGCAGCCGCCGACGAGGTTCACCCCGTCCTCGGTCACGAAGCGCTCCAGCCAATGGGCGAAGTCGTCGGCGCGCAGCGGGTAATGGGTCTTGCCGTCCACCAGTTCCGGCAGGCCGGCGTTCGGCTGCACGGAGACGAGGCCCGGCCAGTTCTGGGTCAGCCACTTGACGTGCTCGCTCATTTCCAGCGGGCCGGTGGCGCAGTTCAGACCCATCAGCGGCACGTCCAGCGCCTGGATGACCGTCGCCGCCGCGGCGATGTCGGTGCCGACCAGCAGCGTGCCGGTCGTCTCCACCGTCACCTGCACGAACACCGGCGTGTCGCTTCCCGCCTCGGCGCGGGCGCGCTTGATGCCGTTGACGGCGGCCTTGATCTGCAACGGGTCCTGGCAGGTTTCGACCAGGATGGCGTCGGCGCCGCCGGCGATCAGGCCAGCCGCCTGGACGAAGAAGCTGTCCTCCAGGTCCTGATAGGGGATGTGGCCCAGGCTGGGCAGCTTGGTGCCCGGCCCGACCGAGCCGATGACGAAGCGCGGCAGGCCGTCCGTGAAGGTCTCCGCCGCCTCGCGCGCCAGCTCGACGGCGCGCTGGTTGATCTCGAACGCCTTTTCGGAGATGCCGAACTCGCCCAGCGTCACCGGGGAGGCGCCGAAGGTGTCCGTCTCCACCATGTCCGCACCGGCTTCGAAGTAGCCGCGGTGGATCTCCCGCACGATGTCCGGACGGGACAGGGGCAGGATGTCGGTGCAGTTCTCGTGCCCCCAGTAATCCTTCTCCACATCGAGGTCGAGCGCCTGGATGCGGCTGCCGAACCCGCCGTCGCAAAGCAGGACGCGGTCGCGGAGAGTGTCGAGAATGTGCGGCATGGGAAGGGTCTGGTCCGTTTCGGAAGGAAGGTCGGGCGGAGAGGTTCAGGAAGTCAGCGTTTCATTCAAGACCGTGGCGGTTCACCGGCCACCAGTCTTCGTCAAGAAGCTGTTCGAGCGCGTAGGGGCATTCAGACGGCAGATCCCGCTCATCGACGCGATCCTGTCCAAGCCCGTCACTGGCGAAACCGCATCCACGGCGGAACGCGAGATCAAGGTCCACATGGCCTTTCAGACTGGGACTGTCGGCAAGCGCATCCACGGCGGCGGCCCGCTGTTCGCGCACCGACCTCCGCCATCCGCCGCGCGGGTCCGGTGCGGGGGAAAACTCCAGTTTCAGCAAATGCTCGATGACGCGGGCCAGATGGCTGTTGATCGCACGCCGGTCGCTCTTGCCCATGTCCTCGATTTCCTCCGCCACATGGTCCCAGTCGATGGGCGTGTTCAGCCGCTCCCGCGCCGCTTCGCGCAGCAGACGAGCCTGCTCCTGGGTCCAGGCGTAGAAATCGTCGTCATACCCGATCCGGCTGTCCATGGCCCTCCCTCCGCGACCGCGATCATCCGCAACACCCTATCACAGGGGGGCGGTCAGGACACCGCCGGCTGCTTCGCCTTGACGCCCAGCATCCGGCAGATGGCCACCGTCAGGTCCGAACGGTTCAGGGTGTAGAAATGGAAGTCCTTGATGCCCCGGGCCTGGAGCGCCTGGCACTGCTCCGCCGCCATGGTCGCGGCGACGAGATGGCGGGTTTCCGGATCGGAATCCAGCCCTTCGAAGGTTTCGGCGTAGCGCTTCGGCATGGCCGCGCCGCACTTGCCGGCGAACTCCACCGCGCGGGCGAAGTTGGTGATCGGCAGAATGCCGGGCACGATGGGCACGGTGATCCCGGCGGCGGCGCAGCGGTCCAGGAAGCGGAAATAGGCGTCGTTGTCGAAGAAGAACTGGGTGATCGCCCGCGTCGCGCCGGCATCCACCTTGCGCTTCAGGTTGTCCAGGTCGAACTGCGCGCTCGGCGCCTCCGGATGGGTTTCCGGGTAGGCGGCGACAGAGATCTCGAAATCGGCGACCTTCCTCATCCCGGCCACCAGATCGGCGGCGTAGGCGTAGCCTCCGGGATGCGGGACGTAGCGCCCGCCCACCCCGCCCTCGGTTTCCGGCGGATCGCCGCGCAGGGCCACGAGATGGCGGATGCCGGCGTCCCAATAGGTGCGGGCGATGGCGTCGATCTCGTCGCGGGTCGCGCCCACGCAGGTGAAGTGCGCGGCGGCGGGGATGCCCGTCTCCTTCTGGATGCGGGTCACCGTGTTGTGCGTGCGCTCGCGCGTCGAGCCGCCGGCACCGTAGGTCACCGACACGAAGGACGGGCCGAGCGGGGCGAGGCGTTGGATCGCCTGCCACAGGCTCTGTTCCATCTTCTCCGTCTTGGGCGGGAAGAATTCGAAGCTGACCGACGGGATGCCGGACGTCATGACTGGGCTCCGCTGATGGAGAGGATGGAGGGATCGGCCGGGGATGCACCCTTCGCGGCGCGCACCGCCGGCCATATGGATACGGTGAGCGGCTCGCCGGGCAGATGCACCACGGTGCCGCACTCCAGGCCGGACTGGCGGCACCAGGAGGCGACCTCCGCGTCGGAGAAGCCCAGGCGGCGGTGCGCGTGCTCCGCCCGCAGGGACTCCAGAGCGTGCGGGGCGAAGTCGACGACCAGAAGAAGCCCGCCGGGCCGCAGGACCCGCGCCGCCTCGGCCAGCAGATCGGCCGGCGCTTCGGCGAAATGCAGCACCTGGTGGACGACCACCGCGTCGAAGGAGCCGGACGGAAAAGGAAGCTGGTACATGTCCGCCTGCCGCACATGGCAGTGGCGGAGCGCGGTGTCCTCCAGCTTGGTGCGGGCGATCGACAGCATCTCGCGCGACTGGTCCACGCCGATGGCGCGCCGGGCGCGTGGACCCAGCACCTCCAACATGCGGCCGGTGCCGGTGCCGATGTCCAGCAGGTCCCCGATGCCGTCCGCGGGGAGCAGGCGAAGCAGCGCCTCCTCCACCTCGCGCTCCGGAACATGGAGGGACCGGATTTCGTGCCAGCGGGCGGCGTTCTCGCGGAAATAGCTGGCCGCCGCTTCGGAGCGGGCGCGCTTGATCGCCTCCAGCCGCTCCAGGTCGAGCGTCAGAATCGGATCGTCGGACGGGATGGCGTCCACCAGAACCCGCGCCAACTCCGCCGAAGCCCCGCGCTCCGTCAGCCGGTAGAAGGCGAAGGTGCCCTCCCGGAAGCGGTCGAGCAGACCGGCATCGCACAGAAGCTTCAAATGGCGGGACACGCGCGGCTGGCTCTGCCCCAGGATCTGGGTGAGTTCGGTCACCGTCAGCTCGCCATGCGCGCACAGCGCCAGCAGCCGAAGCCGCGTGGTCTCCGCCGCCGCCTTCAATGTCGCAAGCAATTCGTCCATGACCGCAGGCACCGCCCCGAAACGCACCGTGAGACCGGCGCACCCCCACGGCGCGCCATGCGGGATACAGATATAAAGATATCTTTATGCAGCGTAAACACGTTTTCGCCGGCCGCGCATCCAACCGGGGCATTCCGCGGGGCAATCCATTGGCTTCGGACGCCGCCGGCACCCCGGACCCACGCGAAAGGCGCGGCAATCCTACCACATTAGGCAGCAACCGCGCGGTGACCTTGCGTGGCACGCTGGTCAAAAGGCGGCGCCTGTGTTAGGGACGGAACCAAGGGATCTTGCGGATTTCCGCCGTACGATGCCCTGTCCGGCAGCTTCCGTTGCCGCCCGGCGAAGGGTTGAGCCTTTGGTCGTGGCGCGACGGGGCCGCGGTATCGGATGCCCCGCCCAAAGTCGTGTCCCCAGAAAGAGCCGTCGCCGATGAAGCTGGCCAACCTTTCCCGCTCCCTTCTTCGCTCGGCCGCCGTGGCCGTTGTCGCCTTCGGCATGGCGGGCTGCGCCACCGCGCCCGGCACCGGCGACGCCGACGTCACGGTCAGCGACCCGCTGGAAATCCCCAACCGATTCGTCTTCGCCGTCAACGAGACCGCGGACATCCTGCTGATTCGTCCGGCGACCGAGGTTTACGTGGGCGTCGTCCCCGACCCGCTGCGCCAGGCGGTGCACAATTTCGTCCAGAACCTTCTCGGCCCGCTCTACATCGCCAACAACCTGCTGCAGGGCGATTTCGAGGGCGCGCAGGTCGCCACCGGACGGTTCATGACCAACACGATCCTCGGCCTCGGCTTCAACGACGTCGCGACGGAGGCCGGCATCGGCGACCGTCCGGAGGATTTCGGCCAGACGCTGGGCGTCTGGGGCGTCGGACCGGGTCCCTATGTGGTGCTGCCCTTCCTTGGCCCGTCGAACGTCCGCGACACGCTGGGCTACGGAGTCGATACGCTGGCCGACCCGTTCCGCATCGGCACCAACGCCGCCGGGGCGGACGCCGCGCAGTACGGGCGGACCGGCGCCGCGGGCCTGGACCGGCGGTCGCAGCTCCTGCGCGAGATCGACGATCTGCGCAAGAACTCCCTGGATTTCTACGCGACGGCCCGCAGCCTGTACGCGCAGCAGCGCCGCGCCGCGATCGCCAACGACATCGCGCCGGCAACGCCGGAATTCCCTGATTTCGACGAACCCGCCAAGAAATAAGGAGGGGGGCATGCCGCGGAACAGCCGTCCGCGCTCGATCCTTCAACCGATTGAGTGTTGACAAAGCCCCCGCGGCAGCCACTTTTGCCTTGCCATGCTGACACGTCGCCTGTTTCTCGTGTGCGCGGCCCTGCTCGCGGTGAGCAGCTGGGCCGCCCGTCCCGCCGCCGCGCAATCGGCCGATCCGGGCGCAACCGCGTTCATCCAGTCGATGGGGAACGAGGCCGTCGCCACCTTCTCGAACAAGAGCCTGTCGCGCGAGCAGGCGGTGCAGCGTTTCCGCACCCTGCTCTACCAGGGCTTCGACGTTCCCTACATCGGGCGCTGGGTGCTGGGCCGCTATTGGAACTCCGCCACGCCGCAGCAGCACGACGAGTACCAGAAGCTGTTCGAGCGGTTGATCGTCAACACCTACGCCGACCGCTTCGTCGAGTATTCGGGGGAAACCTTCCGGATCACTGGGTCCCGCGTGGAAGGCGAAGCGGACACCATGGTGACCACCCAGATCGTTCGTCCCAGCGGCCCGCCGGTGAACGTGGACTGGCGCGTGCGCAAGCGCGACGCCGGCTACAAGATCATCGACGTGGTGGTCGAGGGCGTCAGCATGGGCGTGACCCAGCGCCAGGAATTCGCTTCCGTCATCAGCCAGAATGGCGGGCGGGTCGAAGGGCTGCTCCAGGCGCTCCGCCAGAAGGTGGGCTCCGCGGGCTGACCGGTTCCGGTACCGCCCTCCCGCCTTGCCGGACTTTTTCAAGGGCTGCCCTCGGGCGGCCCTTTTTCATGGCTCCTTTTCTCTTGGTCCATGTTTTCACGAAGGTTCGAACGGCGATTCCGTGACGAACCCGTCCGGAAGAGGTATGGTCGCGCGCATAGCCTCTTTTGTGTTGCAGCAGCGGGCGCCTTTCCGATGGCCGACCGGACTCCGAACGAGATCGAAGAGATCAAGGCGATCCTCGTCGCCCACCAGACCTGGTTGAAACGCCGCGGCGGGCGGCGCGCCGACCTCAGCTTCCGCGACCTGTCAAACCTCAAGCTCGACGGGGTGAACCTGAACGGCGCCAAGCTGGCCGGAGCCAATCTGGTCGGGGCGCGCCTCGTCCGGGCCGACCTTTCGCAGGCCGACCTGTTCGGCGCCGACATGGAGGGGACGAACCTGACGGCGGCGACGCTGATTGGGGTGGACCTGCGGGGCGCCAACCTGCACCGGGCCGTGCTGACCGACGCCAACCTGCGCGGCGCCGACTTCCGCGCCGGATCGCTGATGAGCGGGGTGGAGGACAAGCCGCGCAGCGACGGCGTCACCCGCCTGACCGAAGCGAAGATGGAGCGCTCCATCCTGGCCGGCGCGAATTTCACGGGCTGCGACCTCAGCGGCGCGGACCTGAACGACGCCGACCTGACGGGCGCCGACATGACCGCCGCGGTTCTGGTCGGCGCCGATTTCTGGGGCGCCACGCTGAACGGCGTGACCTTCGACGGGACGACCATCGACGAAGCAACCTTGGACCGCAACTACCTGCCCGCCTCCCTTCCGGAAAACGCCATCGTCAAGCCGGCCTACAAATCCATGCCGTCGGCGGAATTCCTGGAGGCCGTCGCCGAGCATGAGCGCTGGGTGAACAGCCAGGGCGCGGAGGGGCGCCATCTCGACCTCGACCTCGTGTCGGTGGTCGGGGCGGACCTGACGGGCCGCGTGCTGGCCGCCGCAAGGCTGCGCCGCTGCCGCCTGATGGGCGTGCGCCTGCGCAAGGCCAGCCTGGAGATGGCCGATCTCTCCTACACCGAACTGGTCGGAGCCGACCTGACGGAAGCCTGCCTGAACGGCACCAACCTGCGCCGCGCCGGGCTCGCCCGCGCCGTGCTGGCGCGCGCCGACGCCCGCCCCGCCCGCCTGTCCGGCGACCGTCCCTGGCCGACCAACTTCGACGGCGCCAACCTGACCGGAGCCGATCTGCGCGACGCCCGGATGGAGGACGCGGTGCTGCGCTCCGCCAAGCTGGCCGGGGCGAAGCTCGACGGCACGGGAATCACCGTGGCGGAGGCCACCGCCCCACCGCCGCCGCCGGTGCCGGAGGAGCGGCGCGCGCAAAGGCGCTACGCCCACCCGAGCCTGATCGTCCGGACCGACCGCGGCGCCCATCCGACGCGCAACTGGTCCATCGGCGGCCTTTGCCTGCGCGTTCCGGACAACCTGTTCCACGAAGGCGAGACGATCGACGCGCGGCTGTCGATGGAAGGACGGGACGACGTCACGGCCAGCGCGCGGATGGTGGTGGTCAGCGAAGGCATCGGAAAGGGTCAGGTCTCCGTCCGCTTCCACCAGTACAGCGACGATCTGAAGACGCTGCTGAAGACGGCCTTCCTGGAGCACCAGAAGCTGGAGGGTTAGCCAACCAATGCGCCCTCTCCCGCCCTGGGAGAGGGAGGGCCCCGCCGCACAGCGGCGGGAGGGTGAGGGTCGCACGCGGAGACCGCACCGATCCTCGCCGGCACCCTCACCCGCCCGCTGCGCGGGCACCCCCTCCCGGGACGGGAGAGGGATTTCATCGCCGCATCAGCCGCTTACGAACGGACCAGCGGCTTGTACTTGATGCGGTGCGGGTTCACCGCATCCTCACCCAGGCGGCGCTTCTTGTCGGCCTCGTAGGCTTCGAAGTTGCCCTCGAACCACTCCACATGGCTGTCGCCCTCGAAGGCCAGGATGTGGGTGGCGAGGCGGTCGAGGAACCAGCGGTCGTGGCTGATGACCACGGCGCAGCCCGCGAACGACTCCAGGGCCTCTTCCAGGGCGCGCAGCGTGTCGACGTCCAGATCGTTGGTCGGTTCGTCGAGCAGCAGCACGTTGGCGCCGGACTTCAGCATCTTGGCGAGGTGGACGCGGTTGCGCTCACCGCCCGAAAGCTGGCCGACCTTCTTCTGCTGGTCGGGGCCGCGGAAGTTGAAGGACGAGACGTAGGCGCGGCTCGGCATCGACTTCTTGCCGAGGTCGATGATGTCCAGCCCGTCGGAGATCTCCTCCCACACGGTCTTGTTCGGGTTCAGCGAATCGCGGCTCTGGTCGACATAGCCCAGCTTCACCGTCTCGCCGACGCGGAAGGCGCCGGCGTCGGGCCCGTCCTGCCCGGTGATCATGCGGAACAGGGTGGTCTTGCCGGCGCCGTTCGGGCCGATCACGCCGACGATGCCGCCCGGCGGCAGGCGGAAGGACAGGCCGTCGATCAGCAGGCGGTCGCCGAAGCCCTTGTTGATGCTCTCGGCCTCGATGACGACGTTGCCCAGGCGCGGCGGCGTCGGGATGACGATGCGGGCCTCGCCCGTCGCTTCCTTGCCGCTCTCGGCCAGCAGCGTCTCGTAGGCGGAGATGCGGGCCTTGCTCTTGGCCTGACGGGCGCGCGGGGACTGCCTGATCCACTCCAGCTCGGTGGCGAGCTGCTTCTGGCGGGCCTCCTCGGCGCGGCCTTCCTGCTCCAGACGCTTCTGCTTCTGCTCCAGCCAGGAGGAATAGTTGCCCTCCCACGGAATGCCCGAACCGCGGTCGAGTTCGAGAATCCAGCCGGTCACGTTGTCGAGGAAGTAGCGGTCGTGGGTGACCAGGACGACGGTGCCCTTGTAGTCCTCCAGATGCTTCTGCAGCCACGCCACGGACTCGGCGTCCAGATGGTTGGTCGGCTCGTCGAGCAGCAGCAGGTCGGGCTTCTCCAGGAGCAGCTTGCACAGCGCGACGCGGCGGCGCTCACCGCCGGACAGCTTGGTCACGTCGGAATCGCCCGGCGGGCAGCGCAGCGCGTCCATGGCGATCTCGACCGTGCGGTCGATGTCCCAGGCGTCGGCGGCGTCGATCTTTTCCTGAAGCTCGGCCTGCTCGGCCATCAGCGCGTCGAAGTCGGCGTCCGGGTCGCCCATCGCCTCCGACACGGCGTTGAAGCGGTCCAGCAGCCCCTTGGTCTCGGCCAGGGCTTCCAGGACGTTCTCCTGCACGGTCTTCGTCGGATCGAGCTGCGGCTCCTGCGACAGGTAGCCGACCTTGGCCCCCTGCGCGGCCCAGGCTTCGCCCGAAAAGTCCTTGTCGAGACCGGCCATGATCTTCATCAGCGTCGACTTACCGGCGCCGTTGACGCCGAGAACGCCGATCTTAACGCCGGGCAGGAAGGACAGCCAGATGTTGTCCAGAACCTTCTTGCCGCCGGGGTAGACCTTCGACAGGCCCTTCATCACATAGACATATTGATAGGACGCCATGCGCCGCTCCGACCCTTCTGCACAAAAAGGAAAATTTCAGGACGCCATCCGCGGCGCCACTTCGCTCGTCCAGGGTTTTAGCGCATAAGAACGCGGCATGAAACGGCGAAGGAGGGAGGCCGGGTGGTCGAGATTTATGTGGATGCCGACGCCTGCCCAGTAAAGTCCGAAATTTACCGGGTGGCCGGGCGCACCGGAACCAAGGTCTGGATCGTCAGCAACGGCCCGCTGCGCCTGCCCAACGAGTGCGTTTCGGAACTGGTCGTCGTGGGGTCGGAATTCGACGCCGCCGACAACTGGATCGCGGAGCACGCCACGGAGAGCGACGTCGTGGTGACCGCCGACATCCAGTTGGCCGACCGCTGCGTCAAAAAGCGCGCCGTGGTGATCGGCCCGACCGGACGCCCCTTCACGGAAGACAGCATCGGTTCCGCCATCGCCACCCGCGCGCTGATGCAGGATCTGCGCGACATGGGAGTCGTCAGCGGCGGCAACAAGCCGATGAGCCAGCAGGACAAGTCGAAGTTCCTGCAGACGCTCGATCAGGCGGTGCAGGCGCTGAAGGCCGGGCGCCGGCCCAAATGGAAGTGAGCGTCAAGCGGAAGTGAGCGTCACTCCGGCAGCGCTCCGGCCTGACCGGCGGCGAAGGCCCGCGCCTGCCCGTAGGTGGCGATCCCCCGCTGCTCCAGCCGCTTCAGAAGCACTGCGGCCAGTTCCGCCTCCGTAAGGGCGGGTGTGAACGGTCCCATGCGACGGTCGGTGGCCAGGCCGAAGGCGGCGGCCAGCCGGTCCAGGCCGGCCCCTTCGAGAGCCGGATCGAACGCCGCCGCCAGCCACGCCAGATCGAGCGACGGCGGCGCGTCCGGCTCCGGCAGGCCGGCGTCCCGGCAGGCGCGGGCCAGCGCGCCGAGCGACGGTTCCACCCCCGCGCCGACCACGACGCAGCCGCGCAAAGCGTCGGCGATCACCGGCCAAGCCGTGGCGAAGGGGCGCGATCCCTCCACCATCGCCGCGGTCACGCCATGGGCAGCGGTTCCCTCGGGCGGGATGGGCGTGCCCGGATCGATGAACAGCTCCAGCGACAGGCTGCGGAAGACCCGCGGCCCGGCCATGCGCACCGTGCCCACCGCCACGACGGGGCCATCCTCCAGCCGTCCGCCGGCGGTGGCGACCCACAGGCTGACCATCGGCAGGGCCGGCAACGGCTGCTCGTCGTCGAGATGGGCGGGCCGGGCATTGGGGCGCAGGACCAGCCGGTCGCCGGACAGCAGCGGCTGCGCGCCCCCCGCCTTGGCCGGAAAGACCAACGCGATCCCGGACTGAAGCCCCAGATCCTTCACCCGCACCGGCACTTCGCCCCCCTGGGCTCGGCGCAGCAGAGCGGAGACCATTTGCCCATCCTCGCGCGCCCGCTCGATGGCGCGGAACAGTTCAGGGCGCGACAGGTGGTCGTAGATGTCGGCCCCGGCCTCCAATCCCAGATGGGAGGAGGCCGCGGGATTCAGCGAGTCGATCCGCCCGAAATCGTCGAGCACCACCACCGGCTCCTCCAGCGCGGCGATCACGCCGGCCAGCCGCTCTCCCGGACGGTGCTCCCCATGGCGGCCATGGCGCAGGGCCTCCGCCGCCGCGCGCGCGAGGTCGCCGGCCTCGTCATCCCTGGCATCGGCGGCGAGAGCGGCGGCGCTGCGCCCGCGCCACGCCGACAGGGCCTCGCGCAGCCGTCCCAGGTCGCGGAAATGGCGGTTCAACCGGGCGAAGGCGATCCACAAGGCCAGCACGCCCAGCCCGACGGCGCCCATGTCCAGGAAGGAGCGTTCCGGGTCGGCGGCGGCGAGCCGCCCGACCTCCACCCCCAGGAAGGCGAACGCCATGCCCGCCACCGCAAGGCCCAACACCGCCGAACGCCATGCCCCGCCCCGCATATCGGGCCGCCTCCACACATCATCAGGAAGGCGCGACTGTAACGCCCCCGGGCGCCTCCGGAAAGGGAGCGGGCGGGCGTCCCCACCCGCTCCCCGATCGTCAATCCGCCGCGAAGCAGTAGAACAGCCCGGCCCCGCCGGTGCCCCGCAGGGCATCCTGGCTGCAGCCGCCCCTCGTCATGTGGGAGCTGTTCCAGGATTTGGCGGGCGGGTCGTCGCTCAGCCCGATGCGGTCGTGGTGGCCGACCATGGCGGCGCCCTCCGTTCCGCTGCGGGTCCAGTTGCCACAGGTCCGGTCCTCCGCACCGGCGAAGGCCGTGCCGTCCGGCTGGCTGCCGGTCAGGATGTCGTGGGTGTTGGGGGTGTCGCCCCGGCCTTTGACCGTCTCGCCGGTTTCGGTCAGGCCGGTCTGCTTGGTCAGGGCGTTGGTGGTGTGCAGTTCCTCGACGGTCCGGGCGATCACCTCCCCCTTCGCGTTCTGCCACGGCCCGCTGCCGATGCGGTCGCGGGCGTTCACCGCGGGTTTGCCGTCCGCCGCCTGGGTGGACAGATAGGCCTTCCAGTCGCGGCTCCCCGCCCCGGCGGCCTGCGCCAGTTGGCGGCAATGGCGGTCCGCCCCCTCCAGCCCGCCAAGGTCCGCGCCCTTCCCCGGACCCACGCTGGTGATGAAGAAGCTCATGCCCGCGGACCCGCCGGAGGTCTGCGCCAGGACCGGGACGGCCGGCAGCAGAATTCCCGCCGAAAGCACGGCCCCAAGGATGGTGCGGATCATGGAATGCCCTCCCCTGCATTGTCGTTGCGTCGATGGTGTTGCGTGGACGCAGGGGCGAAGGGCTTTATTCCCCTGCCCCTTCGGCGCATCGGTGCCCTGGGAGGCCAATCCATTCTTTTACCCTTCCGATGCGGCGCAGAAACCTTATGTTCCCGGTCGGCAACCGATCGCTCCACCCACCCACGCTCTTTGATACGAATTTCGAACTATTTTATCACCACAAAGCCTTGAAGGTTATCCAAACTCAAAAGAGTAATAAGAATAAGTGCGGACAAATACACGCCGCCGTTATCATGTTTTTAAATATTGGAAGACTTAGGCGGACGCCGTTAATCGCTCGTTAAGTCAAATCCAGCATCTTTGATCTTGCATTCCCCCTCACATTCTTCAGGTCCGGCGATGGTGATGGTCTACCACCCTTACGCGCTCCAGCATCGGCAGGAACGGCGCTCCGGGCGCAGGCTCCTTCTGGCGCTGATCGCCGCGCTCGGCCTGCCCTTGGCGGTGGGCGCCGGCTACACCATGGAGACGGTGCGCGGCTACGCCGTCCAGGCCCGTCTGGCGCAGGCCGTGGACGCGGCGGCGCTGGCCGGCGGGCGGGTCATGTTCGACGACCAGCGCGACGGCCACATCCGCACCTTCTTCGACAACGCTTTCTCCAAGAGCTTCCTGGGCGCCCACGCCGCGACCCTGAGGATCGAGGATGATTCGCGCAGCGGCGTGCTGACGGTCCATGGCCGGGCTACGGTGAAGGCTCTGTTCACCCGCGTCCTGGGCGGTTCCGATCTGGTCGTGGAGGCGCAGTCGGTCGTCCGCCGCAACGTCCGTGGCAGCAAAGGGTCTTAAGACCGTCGCGTGGGTGTCCATCCGCGGCGCCGGACGGGCACCCACAACGGCACCCACGACGGCGCCGCCCCCTGCCCCATTATTTTAAGGTATCGGGAAGGTTTGGGCTGATACCATGCGTGGCTTGGTCCCTCCACAACCTTCCCTGCCCCCGTGTCCAGCATTCTGTCCCTTCCATCGCCGTCCAGCGCGCAGTCCCCTTCGGGGCTGAACCGCATCCGGCAGATGCTGGCCAGCGAGGCCATCGCGGTGCAGCCGATCCGGCGCGTGCCGGGGGAACAGGAGCGCCGGCGGTCCGACGACATCGCGGCCGCCGAGGACGCGCTGAAGAGCGGAAAGCGCGCAGAGCTTGGCGGGGCGGAGGGCAACCGCGCCGGGCGCGCCGGGTCCTCCGCAAGATTCTCGCTGGACGATGCGGAGGCCGCGGACGGGCCGGTGACCGGCGCGTCTCCCCGCCTGTCCGCCACCCCCAACGCCGGCTTCATCGCGCAGAGCATCCATCAGGACGCGATGGGAAGCGGCCTGCACATCGAGCCCTGGTCGGCGGCCATCACGGCCTATCGGAAAGCCGACGCCGCGGCCTATGCGGCCGGTGCGTCGGCTGGGTTCTCGATCTGAGAGACGATTCTTCCGCCGGCGATTACGACGCGTCGTCGCCGTACATCTGCTCCTGCTGATAGGCCGTCAGGCCCACGCGCTGGATCAGGTCGAGCTGGGTTTCCAGCCAGTCGATGTGCTCTTCGGTCTCCTCCAGGATTTCCCGGAAGATCTCGCGGCTCTGAAAGTCGCGCACCGCGTCGCAGTCGGCGATGGCCTCCAGCAGGTTGCCGCGGTTGTGGCTCTCGATGCCGAGGTCGGCGGTGAACATCTCCGGCAGATCCTCGCCGATCTTCAGCTTGTGCAGGTCCTGAAGATTCGGAAGCCCCTCCAGGAAGAGGATGCGTTCGATCAGCTTGTCGGCGTGCTTCATCTCGCCGATGGATTCCTCATAGACCGTACGCGCCAGACGGTGCAGGCCCCAGTTCTTCAACATGCGGGCGTGCAGGAAATACTGGTTGATGGCCGTCAGCTCGTTCGTCAGAATCGTGTTGAGGTGCCGGATGACCTTCGGATCACCTTTCATATTCCCCTCCGTATTGAGTGGCCGCGCATCGTGGCGCGCGGCCTTCTGTTTTTCGCCCGACGACTGGGACCGAGTGTAAGCCAATACCGCGGGATGGCAATCAGCTTCAGGGCCAGCTTCCGGGCCAGCTTCAGGGCCGCTCGCCGCGGACCGCCTCGGCCAGACGGCGCAAACCCTCGTCCTCGGCCATGGCCTCCACCGGCACGCCCAGGCGGCGGCGCCAGTTCGGATGCTGGTCCACGGTGCCCGGCAGGTTGGGTTGCTCCACCTCGCCCAGCGCATCCTCGATCTGCACCATGGCGATGCGCCCCGGCGACCGGGCGAGATAGCGGTGCACCGCTTCCATCAACTCGCGCGAGAAGGGTTGGGAGCCCTCGTCGTTCGGGTAGATGGACGGGCGCAGCCCTTCGCGGGCCAAGGCTTGCAGCATCCGCCAGCGGTCCACCCCCCGGTCCCAGGCGTCCTTGTTCCGTGCGCCCTCGTCGGGATAGAGGTCCAGCCGCGCGCGCCAGTCCAGATCGCGGTTGGTCCAGAAGCCCTTGAAGGTGGCGAGGTCGTGGGTGGTCACCGTGACCATGGCCCCGGCGGGATACTCCTGCGGCGCCTTGAACCCGCCGTCCGCGCTGCGCTCGAAATACAGCACGCGGTAGCTGAGGATGCCGGCCCGCTCCAGCGCCGGGCGGAATCCTTCGGGAACGGTGCCCAGATCCTCCCCGATGACGATGCAGCGGTTGCGCCGGCTCTCCAGCGCGATGATCCGCAGCAGATCCTCGAACGGGTATTCGACATAGGCGCCGTCGCTGCCGTCCGCCGGAATCCAGAACAGGTGCTGCAGCGCCATCACATGGTCGATGCGCAGCGCCCCGGCATGGCGCATGTTGGCCCGCAGCATGGCGATGAAGCTGCCGTAGGCCGATTCGCGCAGGCCCACCGGCGACAGCGGGGCGAGGCCCCAATTCTGCCCCTTCATGTTGAACTGGTCCGGCGGCGCGCCGACATTGGCACCCTGCACCAGAATGTCCGACTCGCCCCAGGCCGCCGCCCCGCCGGGATGGGCCGCCACGGCCAGATCGCGGTAGAAGCCGATGGGCAGCCCCGCCCGGCGCGCGCGCTCCGCCGCCGTCCCCAACTGGCGGTCGGCCTCCCACTGGAGATACTCGAAGAAGTCCACCCGCTCGGCGTGCTCGGCGGCGAAGGCCTGGACCTCCGGGCTGTCCGGATTCTGGAAGGCCGGCGGCCAGCTCCGCCACATCCATTGGGACGGGTCGCGGCGGTAGAAATGCTCGTGCAGCGCCTCGAACACGGCGTGGCGGCGCAGCGGTTCGCCCATCTCCCGCCGGAACGCCTCGAACGCCTGCCGCCGCGCGTCGCTTTCGCCGAGCGCGCGGAAGGTGGTGTGGAGCGCCTCCAGAACCGGCATCTTCAGGGCGGAGACCGCGGGATAGTCCACCAGCTCCGTCGCCCGCGCGGCGGCCAGCCGTTGCCGGAACTCCTCCGAGGCGATGAGAGCCTGGGCCTGCGGCGTGGCGGACAGCTCCGGCACCCGCTCCACGTCGATGTAGAGGATGTTGAGGAAGGTCCGGCTGCTCGGCGAATAGGGGCCGATGTGGTTGGGGTCCGCCGGGAACAGGGCGTGCAGCGGGTTCAGCCCGACCAGCCCGGCCCCGAGTCCCGCCGCCGTCTCGGCGAAGCGCCCGAGATCGTCGAAATCGCCGATGCCCCAATCGTCGCCGCTTTTCAGCGCGTAGAGCTGAAGGCCGATTCCCCAGGTCCGCCCGCCGGGCACCACCTCCTCCACCGTCAGGCAGCGCTGCGGCGCGACGATCAGCACCGTGCCGCCCTCCAGCGTTCCGCCCACGCCCTGGGGCCGGATCACCACCGACAGCCGGTGATAGCCGAGCGGCAGGGTCGGCGGCAGGCGGGTGGAGACCGTCCGCCGCTCGTAGGCTGCGCCGTCGAGCACCCGCTGATCGGCCACCGGCAGGTTGCCGACGCGCAGCGACGCGCGATGGGCAAGCCCGCCTTCCTCGGTCAGCGTCCAGGTCAGTTCGGCGTCCTCCAGCCCCGCCGGGACGGCCAGCGCGAGGCTGAGGGGAGCGCCCTCGTCGATCACCAGGACGGGGGGCAGCATGCGCCGCCACGCCCGGTCCTCCACCGCGCGCAGGCTGGCCGCCAGCTCCTCGCCCGTGCCGGCGGGATAGCCCATGGCGGCGGCCAGAGACCGCTTCGTCGCGTCGGAGGTCTCGCGCCGGTTGCCCCAGATGTCATGGTAGAAGGGCTCGATGCCAAGCCGTTCGGCAAGCCGGTCGAGATCGCTCATTCAGGGTTCCCCGCGTTTATCGGTAGTGGCGTCTTGTTGGCGACTTGGTGGCGTCATTCTGGCGCGCAACGGCCCGCGCGCGAGCATTGCGCGTCGGACCGGTTCCGTCCAGCCCCGAACATTCGAATTTTCACATTCACCGCAACGCTTTCGCGAGCGGCAAGGGGGCAAGGGTGACAACACGCCGCAACCCTGGATGATCCGGCCCTCGCCTTCAGCGGCGCGCTGTTCGCCGGGTCATTCGCCCACCGCCTCTTTCGAGGCATTCCCGTTGGCTGGGGACACTGCCAAGGCCGCCCGCGCGGCCTCCGCCTTGGCTTGCGCCATCTGCTCCAACCGGGACCGATAGCCGGCCACCGCGGCGGCGACCTCCGCCATCATGGCGTCGAGCGGGCGGGCCGTATCCACCGCCTGCATCAGGTCCCGGGCGAGGGAGCGCACGCTCCCCATCTCCTCCGACGCGACGGCGCCCGATTCGGCCTGAAGGCGAAGGCGCTCCGCCATCATCTTCAGGGACTTCGCGACGGACTCCGCCGGGCCGGGTTCGCCCAGATCGTCCAGGCGGCGCAGAAGATCGTCCAGGAAGGCCGGGACGCGGGCCAGATGCTCGACCGCCATGCGCTCCGGCGGGCGGGCGGCCAGGCCGGGGGCGGCGAACTCGATCAGGAAGGCGACCTGAACGCTGATTCGCAGCAGCTTCTGCTCGTTGACGAAGTGGTTGGCCTCGGCCATGAGCTGGCGGGCGTTGATGTGCGCCCAGCGGTTGGTGGCCTTCAGCCGCAGCGTGTTCGGTGCGTCGAGCAGCGGGACCTGGGCGCCCTCGCGCGGCGACTTGCGCCGGTCGGGGCCGGTGTAGTCGGCGGTCACCACGAATTTCCTGCGCGATTCGATCAGCGCGGCCAGCCGCTCCTGCACCTGCTTGGGCGAGACGGGCTTCACCAGCAGATCGTCGGCCCCGGCGTTGGTCACGCGCATGACCAGCAGCGGGGTCGGTTGCCATGTGGTGGCGACGATGCAGGCGTAGGGATTGCGGGTGTCCGGCTCGTTGCGCAGGCGACGGATGAAGCGCAGCGTCTCTGCCTCCTCCGCGTCGGCGTCCAGCAGGATCAGATCGGGCGTGGCCGCCGTCGCCACCTCCCCCGCGTCCCGGACCGAGCCGTAGGTTTCCGCCCGCTTCATTCCCAACCGCGCCAGCACCTCGCGCAGGACGCGCTGGGTGTTGGACTGTGTGTCGATGATGACGGCGTCAACCAACGAGAAGTCGTAATCGGGCATGCGTCCGTTCCGCGGAAACCGGAGGTGGAGAGGCCACCACCGGCCAGGACGTTAGCACAGGCGGAAAAGGCCGCCTATTGACCCGCATCAACGACCGGGCGATTCAACCTGAACGAACACCAGCGCGGTCCGCCCGTCCACCGGCATCGTCCGCCCGGCGAGTTGCATCCGCCCATCGCCGGCCCCGTCCGCCACGCGGGTGTCCAGCACGCAGCGCCAGCCGCGCGCGTCCGGCACCTCCGGCAGGGTGACGTTGACCGTGCCCGTGTGGGCGTTCAGCACGATCAGCAGCACCCCGTCGTCCTGCGAGGCCCCATCCACCCCGGTGTAATGTCCGGCATGGCCGTTCAGCAGCAGCATGATGCAGCGCGCATGGACGTTGCGCCAATCCTCCGCCGACTTCTCCACGCCCTGCGGTGTGTACCAGACGATGTCCTTCAGCCCATCCGCGGAGGTCCGGCGCCCGTGCAGGAACACCGGGCGTCGCAGCACCGGATGCGCCTTGCGCAGGGCGATCAGCCGCTTGACGAAGGCCAGCATCGGCCCGCCGTCGCCCTTCAGGCCCGCCCAATCGAGCCAGGAAATCTCGTTGTCCTGGCAGTAGGCGTTGTTGTTGCCCTTCTGGCTGTGGCCGATCTCGTCGCCGGCCAGCATCATCGGCGTGCCCTGCGACAGGAACAGGGTGGCCAGCAGGTTGCGCTTCTGCTTCGCGCGGGCCTCCCGGATTGCGGGGTCGTCGGTTTCGCCCTCCACCCCGTGGTTCCAGGAATGGTTGGCGGAATGGCCGTCGCGGTTGTCCTCGCCGTTGGCCCAGTTGTGCTTCTCGTTGTAGGAGACGAGGTCGTGCAGGGTGAAGCCGTCATGCGCCGTGACGAAGTTCACAGACGACCAGGGCCGCCGCCCGCGCTTCTCGAACAGGTCCGACGAGCCGGCGATCCGCCCCGCCAGTTCCGGCAGCATCCCCTCGTCGCCGCGCCAGTAGCGGCGCACGGTGTCGCGGTAGCGGTCGTTCCACTCCGCCCAGCCCGGCGGGAAGTTGCCGACCTGATAGCCGCCTGGACCGACGTCCCACGGCTCCGCGATCAGCTTCACGTCGGCCAGCGCCGGGTCCTGCCGGACCGCGTCGAGGAAGCCCGATCCGGGATCGAACCCGTAGGGCTCCCGCGCCAGCACGGTGGCGAGGTCGAAGCGGAAGCCGTCCACATGCATCTCCGTCACCCAATAGCGCAAGCTGTCCATGACCATCTGGAGCACGCGCGGGTGGCTGAGATTCAGGGTGTTTCCGGTCCCCGTATCGTTGATGTAGAAGCGCGGGTTGTCGGGCAGCAGCCGGTAATAGCTGAGATTGTCGATGCCCTTGAAGGACAGGGTGGGGCCGAGATGGTTGCCCTCGCCCGTGTGGTTGTAGACCACGTCCAGGATGACCTCGATCCCCGCCTCGTGCAGCCGGGCGACCATGGTCTTGAACTCCGACAGGACGCCGGTGGTCATGTAGCGCGGCTCGGGCGCGAAGAAGCCGATGCTGTTGTAGCCCCAGTAATTCCGCAGCCCCTGCCCGACCAGATGCCGGTCGTCGGCGAAGGACTGCACCGGCAGGAACTCCACCGACGTGATGCCCAGCGCCTTCAGATAGTCGATCACCGCGTGGGTGGACATGCCCGCGAAGGTGCCGCGCAGCGGGGCCGGCACCTCCGGATGACGCATGGTGAAGCCGCCGACATGCGTCTCGTAGATCACCGTGTCCGACCAGGGCACCGCCGGATGCCGGTCGTGCCCCCAGGTGAAGGCGCGGTCCACCACCCGGCATTTCGGCATGCCGCGCGCGTTGTCGCGCCGGTCGAAGGACAGATCCTCGCGCGTCGAGCCCATGCGGTAGCCGTAATGGGCGTCCGACCAGCGGAACGGACCGAACAGCGCCTTGGCGTAGGGGTCGAGCAGCAGCTTGTTCGGGTTGAAGCGATGCCCCGCCAGCGGCTCGTACGGTCCATGGACGCGGTAGCCGTAGAGCAGGCCGGGCCGGGCCTCCGGCAGATAGCCGTGCCAGACCTCGTCGGTGTGCTCCGGCAGGACGACCCGCTCGACCTCCCGCTGGCCGGTCTGGTCGAACAGGCACAGCTCGACCTTTTCGGCGTGCGCGGAAAAGAGGGCGAAATTCACCCCGAACCCGTCCCAGTTCGCCCCCAGCGGATAGGGCTTGCCGGGCCAGACGGCGGTGCGCGTGGCGGTGGAGATGGACATCAGGGCAGACTCACCACGGGCACGAAGGTCGGGCGGAACCGCGAGCGGCTTGCGTTGAACGCAGCAGATGGCCTAGCCGAAGCGGATAGCCACCTGCTGCAATAAAGGAGTGGCAAGTCCGTCGCGTCAAGTGCGGAACGCCTCGCGCTCCTCCTCCCTTCGACAGCAACGGCGCCCCTACCCCGCCTTCCGCTCCAGCACCAGCGTGCCCAGCGGCGGCAGGGTCAGGCAGATGGAGTGCGGGCGGCCATGCCACGCCGTCTCCTCGCTCTCCACGCCGCCCGAGTTCCCGACACCGCTGCCGCCGTATTCCGGGGCGTCGGTGTTCAGCACCTCCTCATAGCGCCCCGGCAGGGTGACGCCGACGCGGTAGCCGTCGCGCGGGAGCGGGGTGAAGTTGCAGACGACCACCACATGGTGCTCCGGGTCCTCCGCCCCCTTGCGCAGGAAGGCCAGGACGGAGTTGTCGCTGTCGTTGGCCTCGATCCACTCGAAGCCCGCCGGATCGCAGTCGGTCTGGTGCAGCGGCTTCAGGCCGCGATACATCCGGTTCAAGTCGCGCACCAGCGACTGGAGCCCCTGGTGCAGCGGCTCCTCCAGCAGGTGCCAGTCCAGGCTGCGGGCCTCGCTCCACTCGCGCCACTGGCCGAACTCGCCGCCCATGAACAGCAGCTTCTTGCCGGGGTGGGCGAACATGAAGCCGTAATAGGCGCGCAGGTTGGCGAACTTCTGCCAGTCGTCGCCGGGCATCTTGTTGATGAGCGAGCCCTTGCCGTGCACCACCTCGTCGTGGCTGAGCGGCAGGACGAAGTTTTCCGAGAACTGGTAGATCAGGCCGAAGGTGAGCTGGTGGTGGTGGTAGCGGCGGTGGATGGGGTCCTTCGCCATATACTCCAGCGTGTCGTGCATCCAGCCCATGTTCCACTTGTAGCCGAAGCCCAAGCCGCCGAGATAGACGGGCCGCGACACCGCCGGCCAAGCCGTGGATTCCTCGGCCACCGTCATGATTCCCTGGTGGTGGCCGTAGGTCAGCTCGTTCATGCGCTTCAGGAAGGCGATGGATTCCAGGTTCTCGCGCCCGCCGAAGCGGTTGGGAACCCACTCGCCCGCCTTGCGGCTGTAGTCCAAGTAGAGCATGGAGGCCACGGCATCCACCCGCAGCCCGTCCAGCCGGTAATGCTCCAGCCAGAACAGCGCGTTGCCCAGCAGGAAGTTCTGCACCTCCGTCCGGCCGAAATTGTAGATCAGCGTGTTCCAGTCCTGGTGATAGCCCTGGCGCGGGTCGGAATGCTCGTACAGGTGCGTGCCGTCGAACCAGCCTAGGCCATGCGGGTCGGTCGGGAAATGGCCCGGCACCCAGTCCAGCAGAAGGCCGATCCCTGCCGCATGGCAGGCGTCCACGAAATACTTGAAGTCCTCCGGCGTGCCGTGGCGGCTGGTCGGCGCGTAGAGGCCGATGGGCTGGTAGCCCCAGGAGCCGTCGAAGGGATGCTCCGTGATCGGCAGCATCTCGATGTGGGTGAAGCCCAGATCCTTCACATAGGGCACCAGCCGGTCGGCCAACTCGCGGTAGGTCAGGAAGCGGTCGCCCTCCTCCGGCACGCGCGCCCAGGACCCCAGATGGACCTCGTAGATGGAGATCGGCGCGGTCAGGTCCGCGCTGGCGGAGCGGGTCCGCTGCCATTCGGCGTCCTGCCAGTCGTAGGACGGCAGCCCATGCACGACGGAGGCGGTCTGGGGACGGAACTCCGCCTGGAAGGCGTAGGGGTCGGATTTCAGAGGCAGCAGGTCGCCGCCCGCCCCCTTGATCTCGAACTTGTAGCGCTGGCCGGCGGTGGCGTGGGGAACGAAGATCTCCCACACGCCCGCTTCCACCCGCTTGCGCATCGGCAGGCGCCGCCCGTCCCATTCGCAGAAGTCGCCGACGACGCTGACCCGCCGCGCGTTGGGCGCCCAGACGGCGAAGGCCACGCCCGCCACCCCGTCGATCTCCCGCGGATGGGCGCCCAGCCGCTCGAAGCTCTTGAGGTGCGTGCCCTCGGCCAGCAGATGGATGTCCAACTCGCCCAGAACGGAGGCGAAGCGGTAGGCGTCCTCGAATTCCGCCGTCGCCAGCGGGAACTGGACGCGCAGGCGGTAGCGGAAACGCTCCGTCCGGTCGGGCATGACGGCGACGAAGAAGCCCTCGTCATGGACCTTGTCCGCCTCGCCCGCCGGATCTCCCGACGCGCTGTCGATCACCCAGAGCTTCTCGGCGCCGGGAATGAAGGCTCGGACCTCCACGGGCTTGCCGGAGCCGGGCTGGTGCATCCCCAGGATCGCGAAGGGGTCACCATGATCGGCGCGGACGATGGCGTCGATGCCACCGCGCAGCGATGACGCGCCCTGCGCTTCGGCCCGGATTCCCGTGCGGATGTCGTTCGGCATCGGTTGACCTTTCCCCTGCCCTGCTCATTCTTGGGGTGTGAACATAGCGCCGGGGCGTTTGTCACACCACGCCCGCGGCGTCCTATGCCCCGCTTTGGGTTTCGCCTCAGGAGTCGCCGTCCAGAAGACCCAGCACGCCCTTGACCGGGATGCCGATCCAGTTCGGGCGGTTGGCGGCCTCGTAGGCGATCTCGTAGAGCGCCTTTTCCATCAGGAAAAGGGCCAGCAGGCGCCGGTCCTCGCCGGTGCCGTCCGGCACGTCCGGGCAGGCGGCGATGGTGCTGCGGTAGGCGTCCAGGAAGCACTGCATGCTGCGCCGTTCCCAGTCCAGCGCCGCCTCCATCACCGCGCCGGCCTCCTCCAGCGTGCCCGTCTCGTCGATCCGGAACAGCGCCGCCCAGGTGGCGTAGTTGAAGGAGCGCAGCATCCCCGCCACGTCGCGCAGAGGGCTGTGCTTGGCGCGGCGCTCCTCCAGCGTCTTCGCCGGCTCGCCCTCGAAGTCGATGATGTACCAGTCGTTCTGGGCGCGCAGCACCTGACCCAGGTGATAGTCGCCGTGGATGCGCGTCTTCTCCCCCTGCGGCGCGGTGTCGGCAAGCTCGGCCAGGCGGTTCATCACGTCGGTGCGGCGGGCCAGCAGGGATTCGGCCTGCTCCCGCACGGCGGGGGCCAGGCGGTCCAGCGCGCCCGGCAGGGCCGCGAAGGCGGCCTCGGCCTGACGGCGGGCGGCCTCGCCCCAGGACTTGAGATCGTCGGCGGTGACCGGCTCCGGATCGAAGGCGGCATCGCCGGTCCGCTTGGCCAGGGCGCAATGCAGTTCCGCCGTGCGCTGACCCAGGGTCGCCATCATGGCGGTGTGCATCCCGAAGGGCTCGCCCTCCTCCGGTTCCTCCAGATCGTGGGACAGGCCCAGCCGGATGTCGTCCAGGTCGCGGACCAGCGAATCGACCGTGCTGCTCCAGCCGTCGCCCTGGTTGCGGACGAAGCCCTGGAGAACGAACAGCGCCGTCGGCGTGCCGTCCTCCGCCACATGCTCCACGGAGCCGAGCAGCGGCGGCGTGTTCTGGAAGCCCGCCACTTCCGTCAAAAAGCGTCCGACCTCCAGTTCCGGATGGGCGCCGGGGGTCAGGCGGCGGAACGCCTTCAGCACGGCCTGACTGCCGACCAGGATGGAGCTGTTGCTCTGCTCCACGCCCAGGCGGCGGATCTCCGTGTCCTCCTCCACGGCCAGATCGGCCATGCAGCCGGTCGGGGAGAAGCGGATCGTGCCATGGGACGCCGGAATGTCCCGCCCCTCGCGCAGCGCGGCCAGCAGGCTGCGGATGAAGGCGTCGGCCTGCATGGCGTCGAAAATGGCGCCGGTGCGCGGACCACGGCGGGCCTTGGCCAGCGTGAAGGGAAGCAGAGGCCAGCCGATGTTCCCGGCGTTCTCCTCCCAGGTCATGGCCAGCGGCAGGAAATAGGACTGGGTGCCGCCGCCGGAAAGCTCGACGTCGGTGTGGAGCAGCATGAAGCCGTCGCCCGGCCCGTTCAACCGTGCGGACACCGGAACATGGGCCCGCTCGATCCGGCGGTCCTTGGCGGCGAACCAGCGCTGCTGCGGCAGATAGGCCTGGAGGATGTCGCGCGCCAGTTCGGCCTCCGCGCGCCCGCTGATGAAGCTTTTCCAGCCGTCGCGCACCACCACGGTCAGCAGGTCGGGCACCGGCTCCGGCATCGTCTCGTGCCAGGACGGCAGCGCCGCCTCCGCCGCCAGGGCGAACCAGTAGAAGCCGTAGGCGGGGATGGTCAACAGATAGGGCAGATCGCCGACCGGTGGGAAGACGGTCCGGCCCAGCAGCTCCACCGGCACGCGGCCCCGGAACTGCTTGAGGTCCAGTTCCACCGCCTGGGCGGAGCGGGACAGGTTGGCCACGCAGAGGATGACCTCGTCCCCCTCCTCCGTGGAGTGGCAGCGCAGATAGGCCAGGACCTTCCGGTTGCCTGGATAGAGAAGCTGGAAGCTGCCGCGCCCGAAGGCCTTGTGCTGCTGGCGCACGGCGATCAGCCGCTTCATCCAGTTCAGCAACGACGACGGGCTGCGCTGCGCCGCCTCCACGTTGATGGCCTGGAAGCCGTAGATTGGGTCCTGGATGGCCGGCAGATACAGCCGCGCCGGGTCGGCGCGGGAGAAGCCGCCGTTGCGGTCGGGCGACCACTGCATCGGCGTGCGCACGCCGTCGCGGTCGCCCAGATAGATGTTGTCGCCCATGCCGATCTCGTCGCCGTAATAGAGCACCGGCGTGCCCGGCATGGACAGCAGGAGGCTCTTCAGCAGCTCGATCTTGCGGCGGTCGTTCTGGAGCAGCGGGGCGAGGCGCCGCCGGATGCCCAGGTTGATCCGCATGCGCCGGTCGGCGGCGTAGAAGTCCCAGAGATAGTCCCGCTCCCGGTCGGTCACCATCTCCAGCGTCAGTTCGTCATGGTTGCGCAGGAAGATGGCCCACTGGCATTCGTCCGGGATGTCCGGAGTCTGGCGCATGATGTCGGCGATGGGGTGCCGGTCCTCCATGGCGACGGCCATGTAGATTCGCGGCATCAGCGGGAAGTGGAAGGCCATGTGGCATTCGTCCCCGCCCTTCTCCAGATCGCCGAAATAGGGCAGCACGTCCTCCGGCCACTGGTTCGCCTCGGCCAGCAGCATGCGGTCGCCGTAGCCCTTGTCGATCTCCGTGCGGATGGCCTTCAGGACGTCGTGGGTTTCCGGCAGGTTCTCGTTGTTGGTGCCCTCGCGCTCCTTCAGGTAGGGAACGGCGTCGAGCCGCAGCCCGTCCACCCCCATGTCCAGCCAGAAGCGCATGACGTTCAGCACCTCCTGAAGGACCTTCGGGTTGTCGAAGTTCAGGTCGGGCTGGTGCGAGTAGAAGCGGTGCCAGAAATAGGCCTGCGCCTCGGAATCCCAGGTCCAGTTGGACTTTTCCGTGTCGCAGAAGATGATGCGCGTGCCCTGGTATTTCTGGTCGGTGTCGGACCAGACATAGTAGTTGCGGTGGTTGGAGCCGGGCTTCGCCTGACGGGCGCGCTGGAACCAGGGGTGCTGGTCGGAGGTGTGGTTGATGACCAGCTCCGTGATGACGCGCAGGCCGCGGTCGTGGCATTCGCGCAGGAACCGCTTGAAGTCCTGGAGATTGCCGTAGGACGGGTTGACCGCCTTGTAATCGGCGATGTCGTACCCGTCGTCGCGCAACGGCGAGGGGTAGAAGGGCAACAGCCACAGCGTTGTGACGCCAAGCTCCTGGATGTAATCGAGCTTCTGCGTCAGGCCGGCGATGTCGCCGATGCCGTCGTTGTCGGCGTCGAAGAACGCCTTGACGTGAAGCTGATAGATGACCGCGTCCTTGTACCAGAGCGTGTCGTTCCGATCGATCCGGCCATTGTCCGAGTTCTTCATACCGCCGCCGTCGCTCCGCTGGTCTGGTCGTATGGAACCGCCGGGCGGACGGGGTGTTCCCACGACCGTCCGGCGGACCGCGCGACATCTTCAACCAACCAGACGTGGGTCCGTTCCACGGCAAAGGCAACGGTGGACATTAAACCTGCGATGGCGGACCCGCTCCGCGGACGGGATCGCGCTCAGGCGCCGGCCATCGCCGCGGCGGTGAGCGGCTGGGTGTCCGTGCTGCTCTGGACGTCCACCGAGACGCCGCCGTTGACGTAGCCCGTCACCGTCTGGCGCAGCGCGTAGACCGTCTTGCCCAGTTCGGCGCTCATCGCCGGATCGTAGGTCGAGCCGGGAACCGGCTGGGTGTAGTAGAAAACCGCCGGCGTGCTGTAGGAGGTCGGCGGGATTTCCGCCATCAGGATCGTCATCTTCGAGCTGTAGCGGCAATCGGCCGGGATCTCGACCGTCTGGCTGACCGACAGATCGTAGTAGTTGGTGACCGAGGTCTCCTTCGTGCCCGTGTAGGTGTAGGACATGGAGAAGGTGCAGCCGACCTCGACCTCACCGGTCAGCCCGATCCCGTAGGTGAAGCGCACATCTTGGACATAGCCGATCGTGTAGGAGTCGGTGACCGACAGCGTCAGGGACTGCGATTTCCCGCTGGTGACGGACACCGTGTCGAACAGCGTCGCCGAGCCCTGGTTGGTTCCGGAGATCGAACTGGAGATTGTGCTCGACGGGCTGGCGGGGACCGGCGAGGTGATCGAGAAGGGCTCGACCTCCGAATGGACCGGGGGCAGCAGGTCCCACCGCCACGAGCCCTCCTTGTCGACGAAGGAGTTGCTGCGCAGGTCCGGAATGCCGTCCATGCTCAGCCAGCCGGCGACGGACAGGGTCTCCCCTTCGCCTTGGCCACCATCGTACAGCGCCACCTGCTGGGCGGTCAGCCCGCCGAAATAGATCGACGCCGCCCGGTCGCAGATGTACCAGCCCTCCAGCGACAGCGTCGAACTCATCGGCCATTCGCACAGGAAGAAGGTGTTGCGGTTGTCGGCGTAGGTCAGCCCGTCGAACAACTGAAACACGCCGGTGTTCAGGTCCACGCGCCGCCAGATGTAGGCGGACAGGCAATCGTTGGCACCGAGCTTCTCGACATCGACCGTTTGCGTCTGGCCATTGCCGATCAGATCGACGCAGCGCCCGCAGCCTTTGAAGCTGTAGGGCTGGCCGGCAGGTGGGGTGGCTTTGTGTTCCAGCAGGGTAAGGACGACCCCTTCCGGCAGGTTGAAGGCAACCCAGGTGGTCCGGTCGTTCATGCTGGTCCCGGCAAAGGAACTCTGGACGCCCTCGATCGCGCCAGAGGTGGTGATGGTCAGATTGCTGCTGGTCCAGTTCTGATCGGCGTACAGCATCACCGTTCCCGACGGAAGGCTGGCCGGATAGGCCACCGACGTGGACGGCGGCAGTTTGTAACGTTCAGTCATGGCGCTCCCTCACGGTTGGCTAGACACCCCAACCATCCGAATGGTCTTGACGCAAACGCCATACAACAAATGAAATGCATGACTTCACGAATTGCATTCATTTATATTTTTTCGGAGTGGCCGGAGCTACCGACCAAACATACCAACGATAATTTATGAAGACGAAACAGTATTGTTTGAATACATTTGCACTTAGCCGCTTTTCTGCAATTGATCATGCAGAAACTTCTCATGCAAACGTGTTCTTCACGGCCCGCATCCGGGGCAGGTCGTCCGGGATGGAGCGGGCGCGGCTTCGGAGTCCACCAAGGCCGGGTGAAAAGGGGATCGGGGCCGGTCCGGTCGACCGGTTCCGGAAAGGGCGGCAGCCCGACGGCAATCAGGCGGACGGAGGTCAGGCGGAGGGCAATCAGGCGGACGTCCGCTTCCGCTTGGCGCCCTGGTTCAGGCTGCGGTAGACCCGCTGGTCCTCTTCGATGAAATGGGCGATCAGGCGGTGTTGGACCCAGTTGGTCAGCTCATTGGGCGTGCAGAAGACGACGCCATACGGCCCCTCGAACCGCAGGGCCAGCAGTTCGTCGGTGATGTCGCGGTGCAGGCGCTTATGCTGATCCAGGATGGCCGACTTGGTGCTGCTCCAGAACTGTTCCTCGGCGGAGAAATGCTCCTCCGTGTACTTCACCAGGGCGGCGAAAGCGTTCTGGATGATCTTGTAGCCCTGCCCGGCCGCCACCGCCATGTGCAGCAGCCCGGCCAGTTCCAGCAGGGTCCGGTGCTGTTCGTCGATGGTCTCGTTTCCGACCGTGTATTCGTGCTTCCAGGGGAAACGAACGGATGGCTGCATGGGGCCCCGTCGGCGAACGGCCGCGCTGGTGGTGTGGAGGAAGGGGCACGATACCATCCGGATCGTCCCGGCGGGGTCGGACAACTTGCCGCAAATGGAATCCTCTTCCACCGGACTCGATGCAATTCGAGGCAAATTTTCCGAAAAATGCCGGGTCAGCTCGTCACCGGTTTCGTCATGTAGGTCATGCCGCCGCCGTAGGAGGCCAGCTTGGCCGCCAGCCCCGGCCCGCCGTCATGCGGCAGGAACCCCTGCGCGTCCCAGAAAGCCCGCGCGCCGGGGGTGGAGGTCAGGGCCAGCCAGCGGAACCCCTGCCGCGCCGCCAGCGCGTTCATCCGCTCCAGCGCCGCGGCGCCCAGCCCCAGCCCCCGCGCCACCGGAAGCAGGGCGACGTCGTGCAGATACAGGCAGTCCGGCGCATCCGGCAGAGCGCCCAGCGGCGCATCGAGCGGCGGCGGGGCGCCCAGCCGGCCCGGATGCATGACGATGTAGCCGATGCAGTCGTCATCGGCCTCCGCCCCACAGGTTTGCGTCCCACAGGTTTGCGTCCCACTGGCCTCCGCCATGGCGCAGCCGTCCGGATACAGCGCCAGCCGTTCGGCGAAGACGGCGCGGTCCTCCGGGTAATCGGGGTGCACCACCTCGGCGATGGCCATGACGCGCTCCAAATCCGCCGCTTCCATGGGCCGCCAGCGTCCGTTCATCCGCATTCTCCCGTCCTCCCCGCCCTTTCCAGCCT
Source organism: Roseomonas genomospecies 6 (assembly GCF_008365375.1). Taxonomy (GTDB): domain Bacteria; phylum Pseudomonadota; class Alphaproteobacteria; order Azospirillales; family Azospirillaceae; genus Azospirillum. The sequence continues at coordinate 69,534 of NZ_QOKW01000002.1, forward strand.
TCCAGCCCACCGTCCGGGCGCGCTATGGTGACCGTTCGCCCACCAGCCGACCGGAGGACCACCCATGACCGACACCGCCGCGGCAAGCCTGCTGCCCAAGGTGCGGACCATCGCCCACGAAGCGGGTCAGGTGATCCTGCGCTTCTACAACGACGGCATCGACGCCGCCACAAAGGTCGACGGCAGCCCGGTCACCCAGGCCGATCTGGCCGCCGAACACGTCATCACCCCGGCCCTGCACCACATCGCCCCCGGCATCCCGGTGGTGGCGGAGGAGGCGGTCGCCGCCGGGAACCGGCCGGACGTTTCCGGCGGGCGGTTCTGGCTGGTCGATCCGTTGGACGGCACCAAGGAATTCATCAGCCGCAACGGCGAGTTCACCGTCAACATCGCGCTGATCGACGGCGGACGCCCGGTCCTCGGCGTGGTCTACGCGCCGGCCACGGGCGACCTCTACGCGGCCTGCGGGCCGGGCACCGCCGTCCATTGGGTGGAGGGCCGCCACGACTACCCGATCCAGGTCCGCAAGCCGCCGCCCGAAGGGTTGACCGTGGTTGCCAGCCGCTCCCACGACAGCGGCAGCGAACTGGACAGCTTCCTCGCCGGCTACACGGTGAAGAACCGGATCACCTGCGGCAGCTCCCTGAAATTCTGCACGGTGGCCTCCGGCAAGGCCGATCTCTACCCCCGCTTCGGCCCGACCAGCGAATGGGACACCGCCGCCGGCCACGCCATCCTCACCGCCGCCGGCGGACGGGTGGAGCAGCCGGACGGCTCTCCCTTCCTCTACGGCAAGGCCGACATCCTGAACCCCCACTTCGTTGCGTATGGATGGTAACGACCCTGTGTGACGCGGCCGTCGCGGTGCTGACCACCGCGGCGCCGCTGGAAAAGGTGCGCCTGACGCGGGCCTACGCCGCGGCGTGGCGCGACGGACGCATCTCCGACTTCGGCTCGCTGGCCCCGCCGGAGCGCCCCGCCCGCCCGGAGCGCCCTCCCCTGATGCTGCCCCGCGACATGCCCAAGCGCGGGCGGGGCGGCAGCGCGCAGAACCGCGTCGCCTTGCTGCACGCGCTTGCCCACATCGAACTGAACGCCATCGACCTCGCCTGGGACATCGTGTGCCGCTTCGTCGGCGAGGGGATGCCGAAGGGCTTCACCGACGACTGGGTGCAGGTCGCCGACGACGAGGCCCGGCATTTCCAGATGCTGGAAGAGCGGCTGAACAAGCTCGGTTCCGGCTATGGCGAGCTGCCGGCCCATGACGGGCTGTGGCAGGCGGCCACCACCACGGCCCACGACCTCGCCGCCCGGCTGGCCGTGGTGCCGATGGTGCTGGAGGCCCGCGGGCTGGACGTCACCCCGGACACCGTCCGCCGCCTGAACGAATTCGGCGACGCGGAAAGCGCCGCCCTGCTCCAGGTCATCCACGACGAGGAGATCACCCACGTCGCCGCCGGGCGCCGCTGGTTCGGCCATCTCTGCGCGAAGCGCGGCGTTGACCCCGTGGAAACGTGGCAGGGGTTGGTGAAACAGTATTTCCGCGGCAGCCTGAAGAAGCCCTTCAACGTGACCAGCCGCCAAGCCGCCGATTTCGGCCCGGAATTCTACGAACCGATCGCGGAGTGATACGGAACGATGGCGCCGTCAGGTCCGGCGGCGCCACTGTTCCGGATGGCGGCTTGTGTGGAAGCAGGCGATGACATACACGCCGTCCGATTCAACACGGAAGAACAGTGCGTAGGGAAAGCGATCAAGCAATGCCCGCTGAATGCAGCCATGCACGCGCGGGAACCGGCCTGGCGCTTCTCCAATCCGCCACGACAGCGAATCGACGGCCTCGAAAAAGCGGTCGCCCAGACTGGCGGAGCGGGCATCGTACCATGCCTGCGCTTCAGCCAATTCCTCAGCCGCTTCAGGAAGAAAGTAGACGGGGCGGCTCACGCGCGCGCCGGACGCAGGACGCCCCGGAGTTCGGTCCAGGACACGGCCTTCACTCGGCTTTCGTGAAAATTGGCGTTCCGGCGGTCAAGCTCGGCCCGCACCTCTTCGGCAACCGGCACGTCGCCGTCCTCCAGCGATTCCCAAAGCTCTCCGATAAGCTCCAGGCGTTCCTGCGCGGACAAGTGACTGAAATCGATGGGCATGACGATCGGCTTTCATGAAAGGCGCTCGGCCAGCCAAATGGTAACGGCAAGGGAGGGAGTCGAGAAAGGAAAATCCCGGCAACTCCCTACCCCCGCAGCAGCTTCGGGTTGGCGATGCCCAGCCGGGCCTGGACGATCTCCTCCAGGCACTCCATCAGCACGTCCTGGCCCTCGTGGTCGAAGTCGCCCGCCGCGATCTCGATGCACAGCCGGTGCTGCAAGGCGTCCACCCGCTGGCGCAGGTCGGCGCCGGACAGGCTGTCGTCGGCGTCCTCGCCGTAGAGCAGGGCCAGCGCGGCCAGCATGGCGTGGCCGGCCTCGTCCACCCCGGCCAGTTCGCGCTGCACGATCCCCAGCGCGTTGGCGATCATCAGCGCCGTGTAGCGCTGGGCTGGCGGGATGTGGGGAAGCAGCTCCGTCCGGAAGGTCTCCGCGGTGATGCCCAGCAATTCCTGGGCGTCGGGGCTGGTGCGCATCAGGCGACCCTCTCTTCGCTGGCGTCCCCGGACAGGCCGGTTCCCACGGACGCCGCCGGAGCCGCCGTGAGCCCCAGGCTGCGGATGTGGCGCAGCAGGTCCAATTCGATTTCCGGCAGCATCCGCCCGGTCAGCGCCAGTTCCAGCGAGCGCTCCTCGCCGGAGGTGTGGCGGCGGCCCTGAAGGACGGCGATGGCCGCCCAGCGCATGTAGGCCGCGGTTTCCCAATAGGCCACCGCCTGCGGGTCCACCCGGCGGCCCGAGGTTTCCTCGTAGCCGGCGTAGAAGTCCTCCCGTCCGGCCAGCCCGCCCGCCTCACGGTCGTGGCGCCCGAACCGCCAGGAGCGGGCGCAGAACCAGCCGAGATCCTCCATGGGATCGCTGAAGCCCGCGAACTCCCAATCCAGGATGGCGGTCAGTGCCCCGTCCTTCACCAGATAGTTCCCGGTGCGATAGTCGCGGTGGCACAGCACCAGATCGCCCGGCGGCGGCGCGTGGATCTCCAGCCAGCGCAGCCCCCAGGCCAGCACCGCGTCCCGCACCGCCACATCGCCCAGCCAGTCGCGGTAGGCGTGAACGCAGTCGATGGCCGGCGACGGGTTGGGGACGGGCAGGTTCTCCAGCCCCGGCGTGTCCGGCCCGGCCCGGTGCAGGCGGCCCAACTGGCGCCCAAGCTCGCGGGCGAGGCCGCGTTGCGGCTGGTCCGACTTCACCACCTTGTGCCCGGCCCCGATGCCCTCGGCGCGGCGCATGATGTAGAAGTCGGCGCCCAGAACCGCCGGATCGCCGCAGGCGGCGATGGGTTCCGGTGCTGCCACCCCGGCGCCGAAGGCGGCGCGCAGAACGGCGAACTCCTGCGCCTTGGAAATGCTGGCCTTCATGGCAGGTGCCGCGGCGCCGCCGCCGGATTTGTTGCCGGCGGGCTGGGCGCGCAGCACGCAGGCGTGCCGCCCGGCCTGAGGCCCGCCGTCGATGTCCAGAGTTACCGCGAGGTTAAGCGAGATGGCTCCCCCGCCCAGGGTGCCTTCGTCGGCCACCGACACGCGCGTCGCGCCGGTCGCCCCGGCCAGCCACGATTCCAGACGCGGCCGGCTTTCCCCGTCGATCAGTGCGCCCATCCCATCACCCCCAGGCCCAGAATCCGTCGCCTTCATCCATGTAGAATCGCGCCAGCACCATCTTGTGGACCTCCGACGCCCCGTCCACCAGCCGGGCCTGCCGGGCGTAGCGGTACATCCACTCCAGCGCCGTGTCCTTCGAATAGCCCCTGGCCCCGCAAAGCTGGATGGCCGTGTCCACCGCCTTGTGCAGCGTGTCGGCGACATGGACCTTGGCCATCGACACCTCCTTGCGGGCGAAGTCGCCGCGGTCGAGCTGCCACGCCGCCTTCATGACCAGAAGCCGCCCGATCTCGATCTGCATGGCGACGTCGCCCATCATCCACTGCACGCCCTCGTGCCCGGCCAGCGTGGTGCCGAAGCTCTCGCGCTCGCGCACATAGGCGGCGGCGATCTCCATGGCGCGCTTCGACAGGCCGGTCCAGCGCATGCAGTGGGTCAGCCGCGCCGGGCCGAGCCGGATCTGCGTCGCCTTCAGCCCGTCGCCGATGTTCATCAGGACGTTTTCGTCGGACACCTCCAGCCCGTCGAAGCGCAGCTCGCAATGGCCGCCATGCTCCTCCGGACCCATGATCGGAATGCGGCGGACGATCTCCCAGCCGGGCTGGTCCTTGTCGAACAGGAAGGCGGTCAGCCCCTTGCGCTTGTCGTCGGAGGTGCGGGCGATCAGGATGAAATGCTGCGCCTCCCCCGCCCCGGTGATGAACCATTTGTGGCCGGAGATCACCCAGCGGTCGCCCCGCCGCTCCGCCCGCGTCTTCATCATCGAGGGGTCGGAACCGCCGCCCGGATGCGGCTCGGTCATCACGAAGGCGGAGCGGACCGTGCCGTCCACGATGGGCTGGAGCCAGCGCTCCTTTTGGGCCTCCGTCGCCACCTTGTTGAGAAGCTGCATGTTGCCGTCGTCGGGGGCGGCGCAGTTGAAGCAGACCGGCCCGAAGATGGAGCGGTTCATCTCCTCGTAGGCCGCGGCCATGCCGACGATTCCCAGCCCCTGCCCGCCGCGCACCGATGGCATCTGCGGCGCCCACAGCCCGGCGGCCTTCACCTCCCCGCGCAGGCGCTCCAGCAGGGCGGGCGCGATGTTCTCATGCTCGTCGAAGGAGGCCGGGTCCGCTTCCAGCGGCAGGATGCGCTCCTCCACGAAGGCGCGCACGCGGCGGCGGAAATCCTCAATCTCCGGGGGCAGGCTGAAATCCATCGGTTGCGGTCCTCTCCGTCGTTCTTTCTTCTTTGCTTGCTACAAGGTGCTGACCAGATGTCCGCCGTCCACCGGCACGACCGCCCCGGTCATGTAGGCCGACGCGTCGGAGCAGAGCAGCAGCAACGGCCCGTCCAGGTCCGCCAGCCGCCCCAGCCGCCGCTGCGGCACCCGCCGGATCAGCGCCTGCCCTACGTCGGTCGCCAGGAAATCGCGGTTCAGGTCGGTCTCCATATAGCCGGGGGCCAAGGCGTTCACGCGGATGCCGTGGCGCGCCCATTCCAGCGCCAGCGCCTGGGTGAGTTGGACCAGCCCGGCCTTCGACGCGGCGTAGGCCGCGACATGGCCCGCCACGCGCAACCCGAGGATGGAGGCGATGTTGACGATGGAACCGCCCCGCCCCTGCTCCTTCATCACGCGCGCAACCGCCTGCGCGGTGAGGAAGGCGCCCTTCAGGTTGGTGTCGATCACGCGGTCCCAATCCTCCTCGCCATGGTCGAGCGCCGCCTTGGACACCGTGGTCCCGGCGTTGTTGACGAGGATGTCCAGCCCGCCGAGCGCGCTCGCGGCCATTTGAACGCCGTCGCGGACGGAGGCGGCGTCGGTGACGTCCAGCGGGACGGCGACGGCTTGGCCGCCCGCGGCTTCGATCTCCGCGACGGCGGCGTCCAGGCTCTCGCGCCGCCGAGCGGCCAGGGCGACGCGGGCTCCCGCAGCGGCCAGCACGCCCGCGAAATGCCGGCCCAGGCCGGACGAGGCCCCGGTGACGAGAGCGCTGAGGTTGGTGAGGGTGAGGGTCATGGGGTGGGTCCTGAAGTCATGCTATTAGGGCTGGAGTTCATGCATCGGGCCCCCTTCCCAACCCCCTCGCCTGTTCGCGCAGCACGAACTTCTGGATCTTCCCCGTGGAGGTCTTCGGCAAGGCACCGAACACCACCGTCCGGGGCGCCTTGAAATGGGCGAGGTGGTCGCGGCACCAGCCGATCACATCGGCCTCCGTCACCCGCCCCTCCGATCCCGGCTTCAGCGTGACGAAGGCGCAGGGGCTCTCGCCCCATTTCGCATCCGGACGGGCGACGACGGCGGCCTCCATGACATGGGGGTGCTTGTAGAGGACCTCCTCCACCTCCAGCGAGGCGATGTTCTCGCCGCCGGAGATGATGATGTCCTTGGCGCGGTCCTTGATCTCGACATAGCGGTCGGGATGCAGGACGGCGAGGTCGCCGGTGTGCAGCCAGCCGTCGCGCAGCGCCTCGTCGGTCGCCGTGGGGTTCTTCAGATAACCCTTCATCACCGTGTTGCCGCGCAACGCCAGTTCGCCGAGAGTCTCGCCGTCGGCGGGGACTTCCTGGCCGGTCTCGGGGTCGAGCACGGTCTGCGCGGACATGGTGACGTTCGGCACGCCCTGGCGCGCCATCAGCACCGCGCGCTCCTCCAGCGGCAGGTCCGCCCAGCCCTCCTGCCACGCGCAGCCGGTGGAGGGGCCGTAGCATTCGGTCATGCCGTAGAGGTGGGTCAGGCGGAAGCCCATCCGTTCCATGCCCGCGATCACCGCGCTGGGCGGCGCCGCCCCGCCGGTCGCCACCTGAACGGGGCCGTGATCGAAGACCCGCTTCACCGCGTCCGGCGCGTGGATCATCATGGTCAGCACGACCGGCGCGCCGCAGAGATGGGTGACCTTCTCCTCCGCGATCAGGCGGAAGATCGCCGCCGGGTCCACGGTGCGCAGGCAAACATGGGTTGCCCCCACCGCCGTCACCGCCCAGGGGTAGGTCCAGCCGTTGCAATGAAACATGGGCAGCGTCCACAGATAGACGCTGTCGGGCCGCAGCCCGAAGGTGACGACGTTGCCGAGCGCGTTCAGATAGGCGCCGCGGTGGTGATACAGCACGCCCTTGGGGTTCCCCGTGGTGCCGGACGTGTAGTTGAGCGCGATGGACTCCCACTCGTCCTCCGGTACGCGCCAGGGGGCGGAGGGGTCTCCGGTCTTCAGGAAGTCCTCATACTCCACATCCCCGACCGGATCGGCGTCCTGCCCGGCGGGATCGTCGATCCACACCACCCGCGGCGGGTTCGTCATGCGCTCCAGCGCGGCGCGGGCCACGGCGGACAGGCCGCGGTCCACCAGGAACAGGCGGCTTTCGGCGTGCTCCAGGATGAAGGCGACGGCGGGCGGGTCCAGCCGCGTGTTCACGGCGTTCAGCACCGCCCCGGCGCCGGGGATGCCGAAATGCGCCTCCAGCATCGCCGGGGTGTTGAAGGCGAGGACGGACACCGCCTCCCCCGGACGGACGCCGGCCCCGGTCACCGCGGAGGCCAGCGCGCGTGCGCGGCGCTCCACCTCCGCCCAGCTCCGCCGCAGGGGGCCGTAGACCACGGCGGTCTTGTCCGGATAGACCATCGCGGAGCGGCGCAGGAAGTCCAGCGGCGTCAGCGGCACATGGTTGGCCGTGCGTCTGGCCAGTTCGGCGTCCACGGTCATGCCCTCCCCTGCACTTTTCCGGATGGCGCCTCATACCGGACGCCTTGCGGATGATGGTAGCCACGAACCATTGGACAGAACAAGGTTCACCTTCGGTCGGCTTGCCCCCGATACCCGCAAGGACGTGGCAGGCGCGGGCGAGCGCGTTACCGCCTCTGGGCGCCACGGACGTGGGCCGCACGCCTTGTACACTGGCTATGCACAACCCGGGTGGGGGCGGCCATGACGACGGTGCGGATCGCGTTCGACAAGGAACTGGTGCTGTCGGGGCACTTCCTGCTGAAGCATCTGGAGAAGCCGGAACTGCAACGCCTCGCCGCCAGCGCCCGGCTGGCCTATTTCCGGCCCGGCGCGGTCATCTTCCAGAAGGGCGACCCCGGCGACAGCATGATGGCGGTCATCCGCGGGCGGGTGAAGATCTGCTCCCACTCCACCGACGGGAAGGAACTGGTGCTGAACATCATCAACAAGGGCGGCCTGTTCGGGGAGATCGCCCTGCTGGACGGGGAACCGCGCACCGCCGATGCCGTGGCGCTGGAGGAGACGGACTTGCTGGTGCTCGACCGCTCCAAGTTCGTGCCCCTGCTGAACGAGCGGCCGGCGGTGGCGCTCCAGCTCATCACCGTATTGTGCAAGCGCCTGCGCCAGACCAGCGAGCATCTGGAGGACACGCTGTTCCTGGAAGCGTCCTCCCGCTTCGCCCGGGCGCTGATGCGGCTGGCCGACGTGTTCGGCAAGCCAGCGCCGGGCGGGCTGAAGCTGGACATCAAGCTGTCGCAGCAGCAGCTCGGCTGTTTGGTCGGCGTCTCGCGCGAGAGCATCAACAAGCTGTTGGGCGAGTGGCAGCGGAACGGCGTGATCTCCGTGGAATCCGGGCGGATCACCCTGCTCGACCGCGATGCGTTGGAGGAGATCGCGGAGGCGAATGGGTGAAGGGGGAGTGGTTGCGTTGGGCCCCCTCCCTAACCCTCCCCCACCTTCGGCGAGGGAGGGGATTTGAGCCCTCCCCCGCGAAGTGGGGGAGGGTTGGGTGAAGCGCGCCACATAATTTTGGAGTGCCGGACACATCAATCTGGAGCATTCGATTTGCTCCGCTCAATGGCTTCGACCCGCGCATCAAGATCGCGAAACAGGTGTTGGACCGCCGCCGCGAAATAGGGCAGCAACTGGTCTGGCCGGAGCGCTTGGCGACCATCCTCCTCCAGTACCCAGAACCCAGGAGCGGTTACAGCATCGCCATCACGGGTCGCTATACCTGCCTCAAGCGCGGCGGCGACCACATCCTGCGCAACCCACCCTGCATGCCGGCGACGACCGGCCCGCGGGGTCAGCACAAGTCGGCTGCGCGGGATCTCCACGGTTTCCATCACGGGGACCCGGTAGGTGATCTGCGATCCATCAGCGCCGCGAATCGCCTGCCCCGCCTCGGTGAACATTGGATATTCGAGGAACATCGGTTCGTCGACTTCCTCGAATTCGACCCGGACGATGGCCCGGCCATTCTCGACGGCCACGCGCTCGACCTCTCGCTGCACCCGCCGCATCTTCTGGCGCTCCACGATCTCCGGCTCGTCGGGCACGACGTCGATCTGTACGCCACCCTCTCGCCAGCGAAAGGTGATCGGCTGAAGCAAGGCCAGGAACCTTGCGGCGCGCGCGCCATCGATGGGCTCGCGGTCGGCCTTGTCCGGGCCATGGGATGTCTGGATGGTCCCGTTCGCCGACCAAATCGCAGAGAGCCGGGCATCCGATGCCCCTAACGAATACGCGTTGTCGACGACAGGACGGAGATTGGCCTGGACCCCCAGATCTCCACTATTGGTCCCAATCGTAGCGCAAGTACCGTCGCTCGACGAGCCTCCAATGAATGTGATTGCGCGATTTGCAGACGCCTTCGGAAGCACCATTACCTGCGGGACATTGGCGGAGCGCAGTTCCACGGTCGTGCCGGAGTAGGCGCCCACAACGATGGTCCCGGCTCCGGTTGGCCCGATGAGGCCCGTGTGAGTGGTGTCACCCACGGTCACGAAGCCCCGGACGGCGATCCTCTCCCCCGGGATTTGGGCGGTGCCGGCAGTGCCCACGTACATGTTGCCGGTGGCGGACAGCCGCCATGACTCAACGCCAGCATTGGCGACGGCGACGGCATCGGCGCCGGGAGAGAAGAACCCGCTACCACTCCACGGGCCAAAATATGCAGATGGTGCAACAGCAGAGCCCACGTCGAAGGGAACGCCTCCGTTCTCATCCTTCGCCATGGCACGCTGGGCTGGGATTGTCGAGTAGACATACTTCGTCTCCGCACCCCAGTTCACGGCCCCCCCGCCGTTGGATGAACTGAGCACCGCCGCTCGCGTTAGGGTGACGGAACTGCCTGCGGTGATGACTCCCTCGACAACCTCCCACTGGGTGGGCTGGTCCAGGCTGTCGACCACGGTGTACCCAACTCGATCGCCGCTGGTGATGCCGCCCGCTGAGAGGAAGCTGTTCCAGCCGGTCGGCGCACCGCCAAGCGTGTAGGTGCCGGTCCCCACCGTCGTTGTGGTCTGCAACACTCTGTTGCCGTACTTCACCATCATAGGTCTTCCTCAATGATGTAGGTTTTGGAAAACGCGGACACCCGTGGCTGCGTGATGGGGGTCACACTCTCCGGCGTGCCCAGCAGCACGCGGCGAAGCGGTGTGTCCGGATGGGTGCAAATAAGCATCTGCCCGAGGCATCCCAGACGTCGATCAGCATCCTCGATCACGTCCGCATCGGACGAAGGCACCCGCGGGAAGGTGATGGACAACCGTCGATACCGAGGCCCAAAAGTGCGAAACCGTCGACCGGATTTGGGCGCCTTGCTCTTCTTGCCCTCGTCGACCCACTCCCGCGCCCAGTCATAGGAGAAGTTGCGTGCCATGACGTGGGCGGGCCCCGCCCAAAGGCGCCCCCCTGGACATACGGTGCTGCGGAGGCAACGGTCAGACGCAGGTACCGTGGATACTGCGCCGCCGGCAGAAAGCTCCACCAATAGCCATAGTCGGCGTTAACCAACGGAACAGACAAAAGCGTGCCAGTTCCAGGCGTGGCGGCGTCGAGCGTCAGCGTAATTCCTTCGCCGGTTCCGAGCTGGACGCCGCTGCGCGGCATAACCAGGCAGACCACGCCCACCTCGACCGGCCGGCCGAAGTCCGCCTGGACCCACCGCCCGCTGCCTGGAAGCGACCGCCACACCTCCTCCGGCGACAAGGTCGCGAGGTTGGCTACTCCAAGCCCATCGACCTCGCTGTTCGTGCTCAGAACGGTGCCGGCGCTCGACACCCAATCCATGGTGCTGATGAGGGCGTTTGTCATTGGCCGAAAATCGCTATGGTGAGTGTCACGTCGTCGTCGTCGATGTCCTGACCGACGACGATCCCCATCGGCCCGCCCGACAGGCCGCGCATGGGATAGGTCAGACGCACCGATGGCCGAGAAGCTGAATTGGAAACTCAACACCCTCGCCAACTACGAGCAGGGCAAGAACCTGCCTGACCACGAATTTCTCGCCCGCCTTCAAGAGCTTGGGTACTCGTTGGATTGGATCATCACCGGGCATGGTGAGATGTATCTGATCGAGGCCAAGCACTCCGGGCATGAGGGCACCGAAGGAACCAGCATGGCCGTTCCGGCCTATATGCTGGATGAGGATCTGATGGCTCGTCTGGTGGATGGGATCACGGCGGCCTATAAGGATGCCGGGCAGGGGCTCGCGCCGGTTCACCTCGGCCGCATGGCCGCGCGCCTGGTCAACGAAATCGTGGCTGCATCGGACGGCCCGGAGGACTATCCTGGCGCTCTCAAGATGCGGCTGGCCCAGCTCCGCAACGAGCTGCGCTCCGCGGCCAGCGATCCCGCCTCAAGCAAACGCTTGGCCTGAGAGTGGTACGGAATACCCCACACGAGAGTGTGCATACTGAAGGGGCAGTTGACAACTCATACGCGAATATGCAGCTTCGCACGGTTTTCTCGAAGCGTGTTAAGAGGGTATCCCGGCCCGCTAAGAGACGCCTGAAGCGCCCGCCGACCGGTCCCTATGGCGCTCCAAAGATAAATGACCCGGAGGCGGATTTTCTCCGCACTCCAGGTTCAACGGAATTTTGGGAGCGCTGGGGCGACGATGGGAAACCCGAATGGAATCAACGATCCCACGGCATCCCGCCAAATCCCGTCATATCCCGCCCACTCCAGGGTTCACTGTCTGTCAACATTGGGAGGGGGCCCACCTCAACCACTCCCCCCTCAATTTAACTCCCGCAGCACCCGCACCCCGTTGTTCAGGTACCGCACGTCGGCGTCGTAGAACAGCCGCGCGGTGTCGCTGATGTCGTTCAGGCTGGCCCGCCAGGACCCGCCCCGCAGCACGCGCTCCCGGCAGTTGGCCGACGTCCGGGCGCTGCCGTCCGTCGGCGCCCCGCCATAGTCCGGATGCCAGCAGTCGGCCACCCACTCCGCCACGCCGCCGTTCATGTCGTGCAGCCCGAAGGGGTTCGGCTTGTAGCTGCCGACCGAGGCCGGCGTCAGACGCTCCTGCGTTCCGCCGCAGTCCTTGCAATTGGCGAGCGTCCCCGTCTGCCCGTCCCACCAATAGCGGCCCGTCGTGCCGCCGCGCGCCGCGTACTCCCATTCCGCCTCGGTCGGCAGGCGGTAGCGCTGGCCGGTCTTCTGGCTCAGCCACTTCGTGTAGGCCTGGGCCTCCAGCCAGGAGATGTTGTGGATCGGGGTGGCGTCGCTGGGCTTGGTCATGCGCGGCATGCCGCCGGAGCAGCCGCCGCCCTCCACGCAGGCGCGCCATTCGGCCACCGTCACCTCGTAGGCGCCGATCGCGAAGGGCTTGGCGATGGTCACCCGATGCGTCGGGCGTTCGGAGCGGTCGCCCTGGTCGCTGCCCATGATGAAGCTGCCGGGCGTGATGCGCACCATCACCGGGCAATCGGGGCAATCGCGGAAACTGGCGGACCGGCTGTGGTTGCGCACCGCGCTGTTGCCGTTGGCGGGCGCGGCGGCCACCTGCTCCGGTTCCGGCTCGGCTTGAGGCGGCGCGGGGCGAGGTGGCGCGGGTGGAGGCGGTGACGCGGCCTCGACCACCGGCGGCGGAGGCGGCGGAGGTGGCGGGGGTGGTTGCGGTTCCGCCGCGGCGACTTCCGGCGGTTTGGCGGCGGGTTTGGTGGCGGGGGCGAGCGCGCCCAGCTTCTCGCGCGCCGGCTTCGCGTAGGTGCCGTTGCCGAACAGCCTCAGGAAGGCTTCGAAGTCGGCGGCCTCGCGGCTGCCCTTCACCATCTGCCAGAGCGATTCCTCCAGCGCGGGCGCCGTGGGGGCGGCGCCCGGCGGAGCGATCTCCAACGCCACCGTGCCGGTGGCCCGTCCCCCCTTCCCGTCCTCCGCCAGATAGGCGAAGGCTCCGGCGGGGCCGGCGGCCTCCTGCTCCGGATCGAAGGTCAGCCGGGCCAGCCCTTCGGGCGGCAGCCGGTCGCCGGGGCGGACCAGGGTGGCACCGTCCCGCACCTTGCCGCGGTCGGGCACGGCGGTGACGGTGATGGTCAGGGCGTCGCCGTCGGGGTCCACGGGCGGATCGATGGCCAGCGGGTTCGCCAGGGCGCGGATGGTGCGCGGCCCGGCGACGACCGGCGCGCGGTTGCTGGGCGTGATGGTGATCGCCACCCCGCCCCGCGCGACGCCGCCGCGCCCGTCCATGATGGCGAAGTCGAAGCGCCCGGCATCCCCCACCGCCGTCGCGTCCGGCTTGAAGCTGGTGGCGGCGAGTTGCTCCACCGTCAGGTAATCGCCGATCAGCACGATGCGGTCGCCGATGCGCACGCTGCCGCCGAGCGGCAGGCCGGAGATCTGGGCGAAGAGCTGGTCGTCGTCCGGGTCGGTCGGGCGCCCGATGCGCAGCGGCTCGGGGTCGGCGCGGTCGGACAGCTCCAGCGGGCGGATCTCCCCCAGCACCGGCGGGCGGTTGGGCGGGCGCGGGTTGAAGTAGAAGGGTGCGGCCCCCAACGAACCGAAGATGTAGGGCTCCTGCCGCCCGTTGGTCGCCTGCCGCACGGTGTCGCGCACGTTGCGGAAGAACAGGCTCAACTCCAGTCCCGGTGTCTGGAGGTGCTGGAGCAGCGCGTCGGTGTAGGGGCTGTGGTCGCCCTGCCCGTCCTCCGCCAACTGGTCGGCGCGGGTCGCCATGGCGACCAGGGTATCGCTCGGCGTATCGTCCACGCGGGCGAAGCCGTAATTCACCTGGACACGGTTCTGACCGGCCTGCTTCAGCCGGTCCACGAAGGGGTTGTTGCGGCAGGAATCGAGCATCAGGATGCCCAGCTTCCGGGCTTGCGACAGCTCGCCCAGCATCAGGTTCAGCGGCATCGCCTCGTAGACGAGGTCGCGTTCGCGCTCCAGCTTCGCGTCCGCCGGGACGATGTAGTTGTTGCCGCCCACCTGGATGCCGTGCCCGGCGTAGAAGATCACCGCCACATCGGCCTGCGAGGCGCGGATGCCGAAGTCGCGCAGCGCCCGCTCGAAGCCGCGGTTGTCCATGTCGAACTTCTCGTCGACTTCGAACTGGAGCTTGCGCAGGGCCTCGGCGATGGCCTTGGCGTCGTTGACCGGGTTCTGAAGCTCGGGGGCGAACTCGTACTTGCCGATGCCGACGACCAGCGCGATGCGCTTTTCCGGAGGCGGGGGCATCTGTGCGACGGCCTGCGGCGCCCCGGCGGCAAGGCCCAGCAACAGCAGGACGAGGGGCAGGACGAAGGCGGCAAGAGGCCGAAGCCACCCGCCTAACCAGCGCCGCGTCAACGGTTCGTCGGACATCGGCCGGCTCCATGGTGGGAAAGCGGTTGCGCACCCCGCACCCGGCACCTGTCGGCATAAAATTGCCTGTCACACCAGCTTATGATTTCGATTCCTGCGCACCAAGCGCTCATTCAGCCTAATCCCGAATACGGGGAGTGACGGTCACTCCCCCGCCGCCTCCGCGGGCCGGGCTTTGTCCTCCTCCCGGTCGCCCCCCCGGTCGAGAACCAGCCAGGCGCGGACCGCCTTGCGCTTGCCCTTCAGCGCCATGTCGCCGACCGGCAGGCCCGCGACCTTGCCCTGCAACGCGGTCCAGGTCGGCTCCCCGATGACGATCCGGCAATGGGGGGAGGAACGCATGTCCACCGTCTTGCCCAGCGCCTCCAGCCGGGCGGCGGTGTTGGCGGTGTCGCCCAGCAGCGAATATTCCATGTGCCGCAGCCCGCCCAGGCTGCCCGCCACCAGCGGCCCCGTGTGGATGCCCACGCGGATGCCGATGGGCGGCAGCCCTTCCGCCTGCCAGCGCCGGTTCAGCGCGTGAAGTTCCCGCCCCATCTGGATGGCGCAGCGAACGGCGCGCTCCGCGTCGGCGTCGATCTCCGCCTGGGTGGTGCGGGCGACGGGGGCGCCGAAGACGGCCAGGATGGCGTCGCCCACGAAGCGCAGCACGATCCCGTCATGAGCCGCCACCACACGGACCATGGCGTCGAGATAACCTTCCAGCCACAGGATCAGCGGCTCCGGCTCCAGAGCCTCGCAGACGGTGGTGAAGCCCTCGATGTCGGAAAAGAAGACGGTGGCGGTCAGCTCCTGCGGACGGGGGCGCCCGCCGGCCAGGAAGGTCGCGCGCTCCCGCCAGATCTCCTCGGCGACGGGCTGGGAGACGTGGTTGGCGAACAACTGCATCATGCTGCGGCGGTCGGCGCGCTCCTTCAGCGACAGATGCGCGGTCATCGCCGCGATGCCGCCCAGCCATGCGGCGGACGGCGCCATCATCGCGACCAGCGGCCCGCCCTGGGCGAACAGAGCCAGCGCCGCCGCCCACAGGCCCAGCAGACCCAGCAGGCTCGCCGGCACCAGAAGCCACACCGGCCAGCCGGCCACCGCCAGCGCGACACCCGCGGCGCTCAGCGCCAGGACCAGCAGCGCCGCCCAGCCGGACGACAGGTCGCGGCTGGTCCGCCCGTCGAGGATCTGGGCCAGCGCGTGGGCCTGGATCTCCACCCCCGGCGTGGACAGGCCGGCGACCGACAGAGGCGTGCGGTGCTGGTCCACCCCCACGAGCACGGTGCCGACCACGGCGATCCGCCCGGCCAGCCAGCCGCGCGGCAGCATTCCCACCATGTCCGCCGGATAGGTCGGGAAGGGCGGCGCGTCCGGCGACGGGCGGGCGTGCCAGTCGATGCGGAAGGGCTCCGCCGGGACCTCCCCCCCCGCAGCCCCTCCGGCAAGCTGGGCCATCCGCGCCGGGAAGCTGGGCAGCCCGTCCGGACCGCGCGGCACATGCCAACGCACCGTGCCGTCCAGCCGGTCCTTGGCGAGGTTGGCGTGGCCGTGCGGAATGCCGTCGAGGAACCGCCCGAGATAACGGCGCTGCTCCTCCGTCAGCGCCGTGTCGCCGAGCGCCGTGATGGCGACCACCGGCACCTTTGCGCGCTGGATGCGCTGGCGCAACCGCTCGTCGAGTGCCGGCAGGGTCGGCTGGTCGAACAGGATGTCCAGCCCGATGGCCCGCACCCCCGCCGCCTCCAGCCTCCCCACCAGATCGGCGAGGAAACCCCGGTCCACCGGCGACCGGCAGGCCAGCGTGGCGAACAGGTCCTCCCCCAGCGTGACCAGGACGATGCCGGGATGCTGCGGGGCGGGCGGCGTGAAATAGGCGATGGCGAGGTCGCGGAAGCTCTCGTCGGCGGAGCGCAGGGGCGGCACCAGCCGGGTCAGCCCCAGCGCCGCCGCCGACACGCCCACCACCGCGGCCACTCCCATCAAACCCTTGGCCATCAAACCCTTGGCGAGCCACGCGGCCTTCACCCGGCCCGGCCTGCCCCCCGATGTCCCCAACGGCGGCGCCCTCACTCCACGCGCAGAATCACCTGCGCCATAACCAGATCGGTCTGCTTCAGCGAATTCAGCGTCCGCTCCAGACGGGCCGCCGCCTCGTCGGTCAGCGGACGGAAGGCGTCACGCCGCCCCGGCAGGTCGGCGCCCAGATCGCGCCCGGCGGCGAAGCAGCGGACGTCCTGGTCGGCGGACAGGCTCCCCGCCCGTTCCGCGGCGCGCAGGGGCACCGGCATGCGGTCGCCGTCCAACGTCAGGGTGCGGTGTCCCTCCACCAGCGAACTGTCCGACGGACCGGGCGGGTAGATCGGCGTCAACTGGCCGCGCGTGTTGCGCAGGTAGCAGTAGACGTGGGCGTCGCGGTTCGTCTGGAGCACCAGCGTCACCGTCTCCCCGGACCGGTAGGTCGGGTAGAGGCCGCGGTCCGTGGACAGATAGAGGTTCAGCGGCGCCACGCTCTCCCTGACCGGGTCCAGCAGGGCCGCCGCCTGGGTGGCGCAGCCCGCGCCGGCCAAACGCATGGCCAGTTCCGCGCCCTGCCCATCCGCGGGGATCACGCGCAGGGTCAGGCTGTGGCGCGTCCGCCCGTCCGCTCCGGCGACGGTGAAGCTGTTGCCGTCGGCCATCGGAAGCTCGCGCGGCCAGGGCACCGTCGCCCCCTTGTCCCAGCGCAGCGTGACGGCGGCGCCCCGGCCCTCCTCGCGCAGGGTGGCCGGGACCAGCGCCGGGTCGGCGGGCTTGCGCAGCAGCACCGTGCCGCCCGACTTCACGCACTGGGTCCCGGCGCGGCCCGGGTCGAGGGTGAAGACCTGTTCCTCCCCCTTCTGCAGGGGACTGCCGACCGCGCGGGCGGCGCCCAGATCGGTCTGGAAGAAGCGCTCGCCACCGACGAGACTGCCGACGCCGCCCCAGCCCGAGGCGTCGGGCATGCGGTCGAGAGGCCCGTCGAACGGCCCCTTCACCCGCAGCATGCGCCCGTTGGCGAACAGGAACATGGCGTTGGCGCCGTCCGGCACGCTGACCGCCGCTCCGTCGGGGACCAGTTGCCCCTGGACATAGCCGGGGGCGGTGGAGGCGACCACCACGGCCTGCTCCGCCGCCGCACGGCTGGCCGCGAAACCGACGGCGCCGAAAGCCGCCAGGGTCAGGGCGGCACCCATGAGTGCGCTCAGGGTCTTTTGTGCCATGCACGCCTCCACCGGCGGGGATCGCGGAATCATTGGCGTTTCCCGGACTCCTGTCCAGGCGGCGAAGGGGGAAGGACGGGCCTGCGGACCCGGCCCAAAGAAGGGCTGGCCCCGTGATCGGACGGGCATGATCGGACCTCCGAAGATGATGCGCACCGGCCTGTCGCCGGCGTGTCGAGGCTAGGCGGCGGAGGGCCTGGACCGCTGTGAGACGCTCCACAGAGTTGCGCAGGTGCGGAAACCGGCCCCCACCCTCACTCGCGAGACTCTTCGCGCCCGCAGCACGAATCCCCTCCCTCGCCAAAGGCGGGGGAGGGTCAGGGAGGGGGCAAGACCTGCCCCACGCTGATATAGCGGAAATTATTTCGCACTGACATGCGGGAATTATCCTGCACTGGCACGGCTGAAACAGCTTACCAATCAACAGCTTACAGGGGGCCGAACTATACCGCAATAGTTCGACCCCCAGCGGGGAGGCTCCGCAATCGGGGTGGCGTGCTAAGTTATTGACAAACAAGAAGACAGCGCACGCATGCAAATGCCGCTGTGTGATTGCGGAGCCAATTGCGGACCTATTGCGGAGCCTAGTTCGGCCCCCCTCTGAGCTTACCTGCCCCGCTGTCAGCAGACACAAAAAAGGCCGGGCAACGTGTCCAAACGTCGCCCGGCCTGATCTGGTGCAGCCCTCGGTTAGCCGGCCGGCTGCACAGTTTCGATGACTTGACGGAACACGGTCGCAAGTTCGTCTCGCGACATATGGTCAAGGTTCCGACCAGCCAGAACCGACTGAACGTCGCCGATGCCCAGCGCTTCCATGGCGCGAATGGTGCCACGAAACGACATGGCTTCGTATTCGGGCATGTTCTCTTTCACGTCCCCAAATTCCCACGGGTTCTTGAACGTGAACACTTCATCGAAATTGGTGAACCGGGCGCGAAGCTCCTGGTAATCCCGCATCGTCATTTCGCGCGGGATGATCGCGACGGCCTTGGTGAACTTTTCACCTTCTCCACTCAGCAGCCAATGCAGATTGATCCCGGTTGCACGCCCGATTTTGGTAAGGGCTTCCGCTCCGGGGTTCTGCTTGTCGGCGGCGTAGTTCTGGACGGAGCTGTAAACCAGCCCCGCCTTTTCGCTAAGCGCAGCCAACGACATGCCGCTTTCCGCGAGCGCGTCCCGCAGCCGTGAGCCAATGGTAGTTTCGACCATGGAAGCCTCTTTTTCAGGTTGACCACCTACTAAAATAGGTGCCATACTATCATGCATGGATGCCTATTATAATACACATAGCGCCATGGATGGCAACCCCACTATCGCCTGGATCGATGCGGCTTCCTTTGCTGCGCGCGTCGGTATCTCTGAGCGGATGGCGCGGCAAGCGCTGGCGCGGGCGCATGCTGGAAAGCCCTGGCGCGGGCATCATCTAAACGTGCGATTGGCCCACGGTCGTGGAGGACGGAGCGGCATTCAGTACGAAGTTTCCGCCGACAGTCTGCCAGCAATCAATCCTGATGTGGATACCCATTTTCCAAATATTGCCCCCACATCGGCTCTGGCATCCCAGCCCGTTACTTCCGTCACGCAAGATAACCGGCCAGCGGCAAATCCCCGTTTGTCTGATAGCTGGGCATGGCGGCATAGCCTCATCCGGTCCGCGCTGGCGCACCCGCGCGGCTCATCCGAACGTTCCACCGCCGTTACGGAGATTGCCCGGACGGCCCGCTATCAGGCGGGGGCGCGGCGCGGCCAACCCGTTTCCGAACGGACCTTGTACGCCTGGATTGCCGAATACGAAGCCGCCGGCTTTGCCGGCTTGATGCGCAAGGCCCGCGCTGATCGCGGCCAGCGCCGCGTCGTCATCTCCCGGACCTGGGATGCACTGGCAGAAGCCGCCGGGTTGAGCGAGGCCGAACAAGAACGGATCGCGGCGGCAGTGCAGCGACACATCGCTTCGCAGTGGCGTTCCGGTGCCCCGACATGGCCGACCGTCCAGTTGAACAGCCTGCCCTTCGTCATGGCCCTGACCCGCGAGGCCGGGTGCACGGTGAATGATGACGAGCTACGGGCGGCCTGCATGCTGCCCCGTGATCTGATTGAGCGGGAGCGGAATTTCCGGGCCGTCGCCATCCGACGCAAGGATGCTGGCCGTTCCGCCGCTATCCAGACGCCGCGCGTGCATCGCGACCGCTCGCACCTGCGGCCCATGGAATGGGTTGCGGGCGACGTGCACCACATCGACATCGCCTTCCGCCGCGATGACGGCTCGTTGTGCACGGTCAAAGCCGTGGCGTGGATGGACCTTGCCACGAACCGCGCCTTCGTCAGCCTGTTCGTGATGCCAAAGGGGCAGATGATCCGGCGCGAACACGTCATCCAATCCTTTGTAGACATGTGCGCTGACCCGAATTGGGGCGTGCCAACGCGGCTCTATGTTGACCACGGCGGCGAATACAATTGGGGTGACTTCGTTGTGGACTTGACCAAGCTCAAGCACGCGGTCGAGGTGCGGGACGTGGCGGACTTCGGCGCCGATGCCGGTATGCACCGCTCCCGGCCCTACAATCCGCAGAGCAAGGTCATCGAGACGCTGTTCGCCGTCCTGGAACGCACTGCCCTGGCGCAAATCCCTGGGCACATTGGCGGCGACCGGATGAAGAAGAAGGTCGAGAACCAAGGCCGGGAGCCAGTGCCGTATCCGGGCACCTTCGAGGACTTCAAGGCATCCTTCGCGAATGCGCTTGCCTATTACCATGTCAAGACACAGTCGGGACACCTGAAGAACAAGTCCCCGTCCGTGCGCTTCGCTGAGCTTGTCGCGAGCGGTTGGCAAAGCCTGTTGCTTGATCCGGCTGAATTGGCTGTCGCCTTCTGTGTCGAGGATGCGCGCAAGGTCCGTCCGGGTGGCGAATTCTCTTGGAATGGCACGCTCTACCGGCATGACGCGCTGTTGATGCTGGCCGGTGTCGGGTCCGTCATCGTCCGTGAACCGCTGTTCGGCAACCGCGAGGCTCTGTTCGTCTTCGATGAAGACAACAAACCCCTGTGCGTGGCGCGACCCGTGCCCGTCTTCAGCTTCGACGATATCGCGGGTGCGGGTGAACAGCAGCGCATGACGGCGGAGTTCAATCGCCAAATCCGTGCGCTGGAAGGTCAAACCGACCGGATCGACCTGGAACAGTCAATGGCCGCCGCAGTCGCAGTGTCCGGGGCCGCCCCGGTTGCGCTGCCCGGCGGCAAGGCGAGCATTCGGCCCGAGTTCCGCGAGGCCGCGCGCCTGTCCCGCAACCTTCCTGCCACTCCGGACCGGTCCGCCCGCCCAAGTTCCGCGGACGTGCGGCGCATGATCATGGAACGCGAAAAGCTAAAGGCCGCCGGGTGAGGCAACACCCGACGGCCCGCACCGGGAGCGACCCCGGATTTCAGCCTGTGAGGTAACATGACTGAGAACACAAACATAGTGGATGCGGACGCCTTGGGAAAGCCCTGCGCCATCCGGGCTTTCCGGGATGCGGGTGACCTTCTCGACGTGTGCCGCCAGTTGCGGCAGATCGGCGTCATCGTCGGCACCACGGGCACCGGGAAGACCACAACGGCCAAGGCCCATGCCGAACGGCACCCGTCCAACACCGTCTATATGCGCTTGCCCGTGGTTGCCAACACGCCGCAACCCTTCCTGGTGCGGCTGTGCCGTGCCGCTGGCCTCCCGCACACCATTCACACGGGCAAGGCCGATTTGGCTGAGGAGCTGGTCGGCTATCTCCACAGCAAGCCGGGCGTGCTGGTGATCATTGACGAAGCCAATCACATGACGCCCGACTTGGTGCACATCGTCCGGGAAATCTGGGACGAGGCCAAGTGCGGTTTCGTGCTGGTGGGAACGCCCGATATGGAAGCCTTGTGGGCACCGCAGCCGGGACGCAGGGCCAAGGCTACCGCAGAAGCCTTCGCGGCTTTCCGCGCCCGCATCGGTCAGCGCCTTGTCATGCCGCAGCCGGACCATGACGACGTGAAATCCCTTTGCCAGCACATGGGGCTTTCCGGACGGCGCGAACATGAACTGATCGCAGGCTGCCTCAAGGGTGGCATTGGCCTTCATAGCCTGGAACAGCTTCTCACGAATGCCCGTCTTGCCGCTGGCGAAGCTGCGGTGACGGTCGATCACCTGTTCCAAGCCGACATCATGGCGCGGGGGTGATCCATGGCACACGATGATGACGTGGCCGAAATCAGGGCCATTCTCACAGCAGCCTTCGCCGAGAGAGGGCGCCGCCGCGCAGCTTACCTCATGGGCGCTGCCCGTCCCTCGCTGGTCACCGACCTACGCCAGTTGGACGCCTGCACCCGTGCTGCGTCGGAGCGCGTTGCCGCCGGTGACGAAGCGGACGGAGCCGCGCTTCTGGACCTGATCAACGACAAGGCCGGTCAGATCAAGCAACGCCTGAACAGGGGGGCCGAACATGTCGCTTTCGCGTAGCAAAATCGCCGTCATCCAGGTCGCCCGTCAGCAGCTTGGACTGACCGAAGAGGATTACCGGGGCATCCTTCGCAACTGTGGGGGTGTCGCCAGTTCCAAGGATCTGAATGACGACGGGTTCGAGGCAGTCATGTTCCGCCTGTCCCAACTCGGCTTTCGCAGCACCTGGAACCGGACCAACCTCGGCTATCGGGCTGATATGGCGACACCTCGCCAAGTTGCCTTCATTCGTCGGCTGTGGGCGGACTACACCAACGACACGGGCGATGACGCCAGCCTCGGCAAATGGCTGGAGAGCAAGTTCAAGGTCAGTTCCGTCCGCTTCATCCCAGCGGCAAACGCGCAGAAGGTGATCACCGCATTGAAGAGCATGCAGAACCGCAAGCCAACTGGAGTTGCCGCCTAATGTCCGACGACCGCGATATCCAAACCTTCATTCTTGCGGCTCCCCGAGAGATGACCTTTTCCGTTCTGGAACGGGTCATTCAGGAGCAATTCGGGGATGACTGCGGATGGTCGCGGTCGCGCATCACCGCTTTCTGGAACGCGCAGCACCCGGTCAAGAAGGGGGTCCGTTCCCGTGTTTGCGACGATGCGGAGCTTCGCCGCTTCGTCGATGACCGGTTGTCCCGCCTTACCTTGGATGAAGTGCGGTGCGCAGCTATTGAAGCCTTTGGCGCGGACCGAGTGCCGTCCCGTTCCGCCCTGCACCGCTATTGGCAATGGGCGCGCCGCGCACGGGCGTGATCCTCCGTGCTGGTAACCACCGCGCCGCCCGTTTAAACGGGGTTTTAAACAGGTGTAAGACGCAGACGGTGGGTTGACGCCTGCAACCTCCTTGAACGCATCCACGGCCTTCTGGCAGTGCTTTACATCCTGGGCCGGGCGTCCTACCTCTGAACAACGCCTGTGACCAGTGACAACCGGGAAATCGCCGGTCCGGTTCTGTGGGTGGGAAAACCGCCGACAGCCACGGGGAAGGTGGCGTTCCCCCCTGATCACAGGCGCCCCCATTTCGCGACTGCCATGAAAGCCGGGAAATCGCATGTTCGGTTCGGCGGGTGGATACGTCGGAACCATAAGGCATAGTGCGGGCTTCCAGGGCGGTAGCAATCTAAAGTCCGACGCCATTTCCAGTAGGGAACTCGCTCCCTGAACATTTTTTGCAGGGGGTTTCAGACTGTACGGGACACTCAGTGAGTAAAGTCCCATGGCCGATTGCAGCCTCTCCTACGAAACCGCCGTCTGTTCCGCTCTGACCACTGCGTTGCCAACCGATGGAGCCGCTCCGGAATGGGTGCAGCTTCTTCCGGTTGGACGATTTCAGCCGAACGATGGGCGAGCGGGTTGGGTGCTGAGAGACGTATCCAAGGTCGTTGCAGCCTCATTGGCCGCCGCGCCGAAGGGCATTCTCGCCATCGACTACGATCATGCCGCCGATCTTGCTGCGCCCAAAGGCGGCATGGCCCCGGCGGCGGGCTGGATCAAAGAACTCTCCGCTCGCGCGGACGGCATTTGGGGTCGGGTGGAGTGGACCAAGGCCGGTGCCAGCGCCATTGCGGACAAAGAGTACCGCTTCATTTCGCCGTCCTTCCTGCACACCAAGGACGGCATCGTTACCCGCATCGTTGGTGCGGGGTTGACCAACCGACCGGCCTTGCCCGGTCTGCCCGCTCTCGCATCATTTCAGGGAAGCACCATGGACCCCATCCTTGTGGCGGTCTTGGAAGCCCTTGGCTTGCCCAAGACCGCCGACCAAGCCGCCGTCATCGACGCGATCACGAAGTTGAAGGACGGAAGCGTCACGGCCACCGCCGCCGCCGTGCCCGATCCGGCGCGCTACGTCCCTCGCGCCATGTACGACGAGGCCACCATGGCGCTTGCCTCGGTGCGCTCCAACCTGACGGACGAACAGACCGTGGCCAAGGTGGAGGCGGCCATTCGCGACGGCAAGCTGACCCCGGCGCAGCGTGACTGGGGGCTTGCCATCTGCCGACAGAACCCGGCCAGCTTCGACGAGTTCAGCCGCACCGCACCCGCCGTGTTCGCCAACCTCTCGCGCGAACTGCTGCCCGGTGCCCGGTGGGGTGGTGGCAGCTCCAACAAACTGACAGAGAACCAACTCGCGCTGTGCGCGAGCATGAACCTCGATCCCTCCGACTATGCCAAGAACCTGGAAGCGTGACCCATGCTCGTGACCGCGAACAACCTCAGCGACCTTTTCACCGGCTTCAAGACGTCCTTCAACAAGGGCTTCCAGGGCGCCAACAGCACCTACAAGACCATCGCGATGGAGGTGCCGAGCGGCTCCCGCGAAGAGAAGTACGCATGGCTCGGGCAGCTTCCGGCGCTGCGCGAATGGATTGGTCCGCGCATCGTCCACGGCCTGGAGGTTCATGGCTACACGATCACCAACCGTCCGTTCGAAATGACCATCGGGGTCAAGCGTGACGACATTGAAGATGATAACGTCGGTGTGTTTGCCCCGCTGTTCGAGAACATGGGCTACGAGGCGGCCCGGCACCCCGACGCCCTGGTCTACGAACTGCTGAACCAGGGCTTCGTGGTGCCGTGCTATGATGGGAAGCCGTTCTTCGCCGTGGATCATCCGATCAATCTCAGCGAGACCGAAGCGGTCCCCCACAGCAACATGCAAGCTGGTGACGGTCCCGCGTGGTTCCTGATCGACGGTTCCCGTCCGATCAAGCCGCTCGTGTTCCAGAAGCGCCGGGATTACACCTTTGATCGGATGGATGCCCCGACCGATGAGAAGGTGTTCAATGAGGGTACCTTCGTCTACGGCGTCTGGGCTCGGGCCAACGCTGGCTTTGGCCTGTGGCAGCTCGCCTACGGCAGCAAGGCACCGCTCACGCCTGAGAACTACGAGGCCGCTCGTGCGGCCATGAAATCCGTCCGGGGCGACAATGGCCGCAAGCTGGGTGTGTCGCCGACCCTGCTCGTTGTGCCCGACGAATTGGAGGGTCCCGCGCTTCGTATACTCAAGAACGATACGCGGGTGATCACCGTTGGTGAACCTCCGGACGATTTGTCGATGTCCGTTGCCAACGAATGGGCGGGTTCCGCCGAACTGGTGGTGTCTTCCTACCTTTAAACGATTGTCCCGGCATCGGCACCAGCCGATGCCGGTATCACCTGCGAGGCGCCCATGTCGGAGCGACGGTTCAAGGTTCACGTCCCCAAGCTGCCTGTGATCGGATGGCCCGGAGTGCTGGCCGACATCGCGCGCGCTGTGGGCGATGATGCGACATTCAAGTTCGCGTGGGAGTTTGGTGACAGCCGACTGCACATTCCTGAAGTGCGGACGCTCCAATCCCGCCCCGATCACCGCCTTGTGCAGGTGCTTGGATGGGATGTTGCGGTTCAGATTGCGAATGCGCTGGGCGGTAGCGACTACTCCATTCCCACGGGGCGGCACGCGATTAACTTCCACCGCGCACGTACTTTCCGCGCTCATGGTTGGTCATATCGGGATATTGCCCGCGTGGTTCGGATGCGGGAGGATACGGTGAAAAACCACTGCGCCGATGTTGAACTCTCGCCGGATGGTCCTCATCCCGTTACCGAACGGTGCCTAAGCTGCGGAACCATGCACACGTACGAACCTCCGCCTGCCGGAGAGCGCGCATAAGGCGGGGACAGGAGCCTACCGCGCGCCGCACTTTGGACATGAGGGAAGCGTGGTGATCGACCGGATAGCAGATGTGGTGGTCGCTTGGGTTGCCCGGAACCGAGCGCCGCTGAGTGTGGAAGAGGCAGATGATTTGCGCCAAACCATCGACCGCGAGTTCAACCGCGTTCACGCTGATCGTCGGCGCGAGATTGCCGCGTTCAACCTGCTCTTGGTCGCCAGTGTGGAAAAAGAGCGGCGTCGCCGCGAGTGATGGAACGCTACGTTCACCGCTCTCTTTCCGCTGATCTCATCCCACTGGCCCAACTCCATATCCCATGAGATCCCCGTGGGTCCCATCGAATCCCAGGTTCCATTGCAGAATAATTCCCGCCAGTGCAGGATAATTCCCTCTCACTCAACGCAGTCACCCCTTCGGGCTCAACAGACACGCCGTCCGGTTCCGCGTCACGATGGCCAGACTGTTCCCCGGCTCGCCCGCCCGGCGGAACCGCAAGGAATTCAACTGGCTGGCGACGCTGAGCGACAGGACGTTCAGGTCCGTCTCGTCGATGATCTTCTCGCCGTCCTGCCAGCACTGTATGCGGACGCGCCCCTGAGGCACCCCGACGTCGATCCCGCCGGCATGGGGGCCGGATTCCGCACCCTTCTTGCGGACCACCGTCGCGTCGGCGGCGCTCCCAAACAGAGGGAGCGCCGCGATCGCCGCCAGGAGAAGAAGTTGCCGGACCATGGCGCGCCCTCCCACCGTCAGATTTGCCGTCAGGATTACTGGATGGGCCGGAACTCGACGCGCCGGTTGCGGCTGTCGGTCGGGTCGGGGGTCAGGGGCTGGCTCTTGCCCAGACCGGCGATGGCGATGCGCTGCGGCTCGATGTGGTGGACGCGCACCAGATACTCGCCCACCGACACGGCCCGGCGTTCGGAGAGGGCGAGGTTGTACTGATCGCTTCCCACCGCGTCGGTGTGCCCTTCGATGACGAGGCGGAGCTGCGGGTCCTGCGACATCAGTCCGCCCACCGCGTCGATGTAGGAGTAGAACTCCCGTGGGACGTCGGCGGAGTTGAAGGCGAAGTTGATGCGGAAGCCGAAGCCGTTGGTCGGGCGGGTCTCCGCCGGAGTTTCCGGGGCGGAAAGGGTGGCCGGCTGCACCCCGTTGGACCGGCGCGGGGCGGCCGGAGGCGGGGCGATGGGCGGGGCCGCGGCCTCCTGGACCGGAGCGCGCCTGGGCTTCGGCTGGGGCGCCGGTTCCGGCTGAGCCACGGGCGCGGGCGGCGGGCTGAAACTCTGCTGCGCGGCGGGCGCACCATAGTTCACGCTGTCGGTCGGGCGTGGGCGGTTGGCGCTGCTCATGCCCCCGCCGATGATCTCGATGCTGCGGGTACGGATCTTCGGCTGTTCCGTGCCATCTGCGGGCGCCGCGCCGGGCTTCACCGCCTCGCGCAGCTCGTCCACGGTCGGCGGGCGCTCGAACATCATGACGCGGTTGCCGCCGGAGCCCTCGACGGTCTGCGCCAGGGCCGGCCCGGCCAGACAGGCCAGGGCAACGATGGGAAGCGCCACGCCGCTCAGCAGTCGGGCGCTGGTCTTGGAGAACGGTCGCGGCATCGGTGGTCTCCCATGAAACGGCGTGGCGTCTTTCTGCCCCCTTCTCTACTCCACCCCATGCCCCCGCGCTGTGAAGCGGCCCACAGGTCGAGACCGTCACCGCTGGGCCGACACCGCGGGCAGCACCTGCACGGCCATCTGCCGGCTGCGGACGCTCGTGCCCTGGATGCTGGCGTAGGCGCCCAGCACGTCCGCCAGGGTCGCGCCGGGGATGGGCTGAAGGTCCTCGATCTTGAAGCGTTCGGCGATGCGGGTTCCGATCTCGTCGGGGGAGACGACGCAAGCGATGGTTTCGGCGGCGCCGGGCCGGTCCATGCGCAGGTTGAAGGGCTTCTGTGCCCCCGGCGGCACCTCGATCTGCTGGTTGGCCTGGACGAAGCTGTCGGGTTGGAAGCGGTTGGGGAAGATGCGCGCCACCGCCCCCGCGGCGTCCTGGTAATAGCAGTAGACGAAGCCGTTCGCCGTCGGCTGGACGCGCACCACCAGGGTCTCCCCGGCGCGGTAGCGCGGCTGCGGCCCGCGGTCGGAACCGAGCACCAGATCGGGCGCGGCCCCGGCGGGCGGCGGTGCGGCGCGCGGCAGCCCCTCCCCGCCCGCGTTCGACACCGATTGCAGGCGCGGCGCCCCCGGTCCCTTTTGCCCGCTGGGCTGGGCCAGCATCCGTTGATAAAGGTCGAAATCCACGCGGCCCGTGGCGATCAGGTCGTTGTCGGCCTGATAGCGGGAAATGGCGTCGCGGGTGCGCTCGTCGAGCTGGCCGCTGTCCGGACCGTCGTAATAGCCCTCCGCCAGCAGGACGCGCTGGACGTAGGCCACGCGCTGCGACGGCGCCATGCCGTCGAACCAGTCCCGCGCCTGCCCGGCGAAGGCCGGGTTGGTCTGGTCGATGCCCAGGCATTGCCAGTAGGGGGTGCGGGTCATCTTGCCCAGCACCTCGATCGTGCTGAGTTCGATCAGGGTGCGCACCGCCTGATGCAGCCCTTCGGACTTGTTGAGCGAGACGTTGAAGGACAGGCCCGCCTTGCCGATCACCGCCCCGGCGTCCGCCCCCTTGCCCGACGAGATGACGGCGAGCGAGTTGCTGGCCGACAGGCCGGGGATGATCTGGCGGGTCGCCAGCTCCCCGATGTTCAGGTCCACGGAGATCACCGACATCACCTGATCGGCGGAGATGCCCAGGTCGAAGGTGGGCAGGGAGATGCCGGCGCTGGCCGCCTCGCTCACCACATTGTCGTCGAGCTGGGTGATGGCGCCGCGGATGTAGTAGGAGGGCGCGCGGAAGTTCGGCTGCACACCGATCATCCAATAGAGCGCGTTCACGTCGTCCAGCGTCGGCTCGAAATCGACGAAGCGGAAGGCGCTCGACCGTTCCGACATGCGCGACACGGCGGTGATGAGCATCTCCTTGGTGCCGCCGGCCACCCGGCCCGTGGCGTCGGGAATGCCGTTGGAGGTGATGAAGATGTCGCGCTTGCCATGGTTCCACATCAGCGTGTCCATGCAGCGCAGCGCCTCGCTGAAGTTGGACACGGTGCGCACGGGCGGCGTCTTCGGCTTCTGGACCAGGGTCGCCTGCTCGCCCGACGTGACGCAGGCCCCCACCAGCAGGAGCGCCGCCACGGCGGCCACTCTCGCGAAACCGGTGCGCCGGACAAATCCCATGGCCCCAAATCCCATGGCCCCACTCCCTGGATGCTCGCTGGATGCTCGCCGGAACGGTTCAGCGGACCGACACGCGGGTGCTGTCGCCGCCCGGACGGACCGTGATGGTGATCTTCTTGGACAGGATGGGCGGGTCGTGCGGGATGTGCTCCGCATCGCCCATCAGAAGCTGGAGCGTGTGCCGGCCCGGCGGCAGCTCCAGATAGGTTTCCGTCTGGCCCTTGCCGAAGTGGACATAGTTGCGGTTGTTGGGAATCGGCTCGTCCATCGGCGGCAGATCGGTGTCCACCAGAAGGTGGTGGTGCCCGGTGTTCTCCTTGCGCACGCCCGCCGGAGCCACGCCGAAGTTGCGCAGACCGAACCACACCTTGAAGCGGCCCCTCACCGTCTCCCCGTCGTTGGGCCAGCCGATGTAGAGATAGGCATCCTTCGGCGCCGCCGTCCGCCCGGACTTCGCCGCATCGGGGGTGGAGGGGGTGCTTTCATGCTCGTGCCCGGGGCTGGCGGGCTGGGGCGTGTTGGTGGTGTCGGACAGCGGCTTGTCGAGCGGGTCGGCCTCCGGCGAGGACTGCGCGGACGCCGGACCGGCGGCGAGCAGGACGGCCAGAAGGGCCGGCAAGGCGGCGGTGCGCATCATGACTTCCTCCCTGTCGCAGCCTGTTGGGGCATGATGGTTACGGCACGATGGTTACGGCACGATGGCTAGGGCACGACGATGGTGATCTTCTGCGACATGACCGGCGGGTCGTGCGGCACATGGTCCGCATCGCCCAGGACCATCTGGAGCGTGTGCCGGCCCGGCGGCAGTTCCAGCCGCACCTCCGTCTGGCCGCCCCCGAAATGCAGCGACTGCCGGGTGTTCGGGATCGGCTCGTCGTAGGTTGCGAGGTCGCTGTCCACCAGAAGGTGATGGTGTCCGGTGTCTTCCTTGCGGATGCCCGCCGGGGCGATGCCCATGTTCTGCAAGCCCATGCGGACCCACAGCTTTCCGCCGGGGATCGTCGCGCCGTTGGACGGCCACATGATGTAGGCCCGGGCACCCTGCGGCGCCTTCTCGCGCCCATTTCCGTTCTGGTCGCTTCCACTCTGGGAATTTGCGCTTTGGGCATTTGTGCTCTGGGCCGACGCGGCACCCGGCAACAGGAGCAGCGCGGCCGCCACGATCATGGCGGCATGGTGCATGGACTCCCCCTTCTCTTAGAGATTTACAATCTTATGCTTGGTGGACGCACAATGTTCGCGGTTTTTCGGTCCCTATCCTTTCTCTCCCCACCCCCCGAATATTAAGGATCGAAGCCGATCGGTACTCACCCCACTTTGCGCGAAGAGGGGGGCCGGTCCGCCTATTCCTATTTTGGGCTTGACGGTTCGGCTCCCGGTGCGAAGGTCACGGGGCAGGAGGTCGCCGGTCCCGCATGCCCGATTCATCCCGCCTCGCCCCGCTTCCCATCGGCCCCGCCGGAGCGCCGCCGCGGCTGGGCCTGCGCCACCTGCTGTCCCCCGTGCTGCTGACCCTGGGGGCGGCCTGGGCGGCGGGGCAGCGGCCCTGGCTGTCCGTCCACATCGCCCCCATCGCGGGCGTGATGGTGGCGGACGCGCTGGTGGCCTTGCTGGCGGCGGTGGCGTGGCTGGGGGCGGCGTGGCTGGGGTCGCGGGTCATCGACCTCGTGGTGGCGCGCAACGCCCGCGCCACGCCGATGCCGCGGCTGCTGACCGATCTGCTTCGCGCCTTCCTTTACGGGCTGGCGGTGCTGGGCATCCTGGCCTTCGTGCTGGGGCAGCCGGTGACCGGTCTGGTCGCCACCTCCGGCGTGGTGATCGCCGTTCTGGGCTTCGCGCTGCGCAACATGATCGCCGACATCTTTTCCGGCATCGCGCTCAACGTCGAGCATCCCTACCGCATCGGCGACTGGGTGGAGCTGACCCCCGGCGTGACCGGGCGGGTGGACGAGATCAACTGGCGCGCCACGCGGCTGGTCACGCTGGACGGCACGGCGCTGGTGGTTCCGAACGGACTGGCCGCGGGAAACCGCATCACCAACTACAGCCAGCCCGGCAGCGGATTCCGCGCGGGCGTGCCGGTGACCCTGGATGCGGAGGTGCCGGTGGCCCGCGCCAAGAGGATCATCCTGTCGGCCATCGTCTGCTGCGACGCCGTGCCGTCGGAGCCGCGGTCCGACGTGGTGGTGGAGTCCATCACCCTGAACGGGGTCACCTATCAGGCGCGTTTCTGGGTGGCGGACTATTCCCGGCTGGCCGCCACCCGCGACGCCGTGGCGTCCACCATCCTGGAGCATCTGGCCCGCGCCGGTCTGGAGCCGGCCAGCCCCAAGCAGGAGATGCGCCGCCGCAGCAACCGCCCGCCGCCCTGTTCCGCCCTGGGGCTGGGCCGGGACCTGCTGTCCCATGTGGACCTGTTCGCCGCCTTTCGCCCGGAGGAAATCGACGAGTTGGCCTCCGGCATGCGCCTGCGCCACGTCGCCGCCGGGGAGGCGGTGGTGCGCCAGGACGAGACCGGCACCTCCCTGTTCCTGGTGGCGGAAGGCGCGCTGGACGTGCGCGGGGCCTTCGGGGGACGGACGCTGCTTCTCGACCACATGGGGCCGGGCGATGTGTTCGGGGAGATGTCGCTGCTGACCGGCCAGCCGCGCAGCGCGTCGGTGATCGCCAACACCGACGCCGTGGTCTACGAGCTGGACAAGGGGACGCTCGACCCCATCCTGCGCCGCCGTCCGGAGCTGGCCGCCCGGCTCGCCGACCTGATGGGCCTGCGCCAGCGCCGCAACGACGCCCACCGCCGCGCCAGCGCTCCCGCCGCCACGGCGCCAGCCCCGACCGAGCATGATCTGCTGGCGCGTCTGAAGACCTTCTTCAGCCTGTGACCGACCGTCAGTTCAGCGGGGAGAAGGGCATGCCCGCCTGCTCCAGCGCCTTCTCGATGACATCCGCCGAGGTCTGGTCGAACAATTGCAGAAGCAGGTCGTCGATTTCCCGGTCCTGGCTGTTGCCGCAGGCGTCGAACAGGGTGGCGATGGCCTCCGTCTGGAAGCGCTCGCGCCCCTCGTCCCCGCCCCGGTAGTCCAGCGCCTTCGCCACCGCGATGGCGACGCGGAAGGGCTTCAGCAGGGTGAAGGACAGGCCCGCCTTGGCGAACAGCCCCTTCAGCGCGTGCGGCCCGCCGTCCCAGGCAAGTTGCCGGGCGTTCTCCAGCCGCAGGTTGGCGCGCACCGCAAGGCCGGCGTCGAACAGCGCGATCTCCCCGGCGCAGAGCGCGCGGAAGAGAAGCGGCGCCGTCAGCCGCCCGCGGATCA
The DNA here is from genome assembly GCF_008365375.1 of Roseomonas genomospecies 6. GTDB lineage: Bacteria > Pseudomonadota > Alphaproteobacteria > Azospirillales > Azospirillaceae > Azospirillum. Next base: position 101,720 of record NZ_QOKW01000002.1, read on the forward strand.
GAAGATGGCGGGCGAGAAGCTCCACATCCGCCTCCCGCGGGGTCAGCGGCTTCAGGAGGAGAAGGGTCACCGCCTCCCGCGCGCGCTCCACCAGGATGCCGATCAGGCGCGGGTTCAGCCGGTGGCTTCGGATCAGCCGGTTGCGGATCTCCTCCGACACGAACAGGATCAGCTTCTCCACCACCGCCGCCGACAGGTCGGGCCGTGCCGCCATGGCCTCGTTCACCGTGGCGACGCCGCCCCAGCGGTCCAGGACGCCGTGCAGGGACGGTTCCGGGATGACGGCGCCCCGGTTGCGCAGAAGCTCGGTGATGACGATGACGTTGCCGTTGCGCACCAGCGCGTCGGACACCGCGGGCGACACGCTGCGGCGCCCGGCGATGGCAAGCTCCTTCGCCGGGCGCCGTTCGCGCAGGATGTCCAGCAGCAGCCCCTCGCTGAGCGTCTCCGCGTGGCGCAGGATGGGAAAGGCCACCCGGTCCACGTCGCGGGCCAGCTTTGCCGCAAGCTGTTCCGTCAGCAGGGGGGAGTTGTGGATCTGCCACGCCACCGCCTCGCGCACGGCGGTCACCGCGTCGGCGGCGAAGCGTTGCAGGATGTCCATCGCCAGCGCCCGTTCCGCGTCGGCAAGCTCGCCCGCCTCCAGGTCGCGCACCAGATGGGTCATGGTGTCGATGCGCGCCTGGGCGTCGGGCGCCGCCAGCAGGCGTTCGACGTCCTTCTGGCTGAGGGACCGCTTCGGCATGCGCTGTGTCTTCCGGAATGACCGCTCGGGAATCAATAGTCCGGCGTATCGTAGCGGATCAGATCGCTCCATGCCCGTTCCAAACGGCGCAGCGTGCGGTACGTCGTCTCCAGATCGGCGGCTTCCTCATCGGACCGGATCAGCGCCTCGCCCCGCACAGCCTCCAGCCCGCGCAGCGCCTCGCACAGCTTCAGGCCGCGTTCCGACAGCCGAAGCCGCGCCGTCCGCCGGTCGCGCTGGGAGGCGGAGCGGTCCACGTAGCCCGCCTCGACCAGATGCTTCAGGTTGTAGGAGGCGTTGGAGCCGAGATAGTAGCCGCGCTCCAGCAGGTCGCGCACCGACAGTTCCTCGCCGCCGATGTTGATGAGCATCAGGGCCTGGCCGGGGCTGAGGTCGTCGATCCCGATGCGCGCCAGCTCCATCCGCAGCACGTCCAGGAAGCGCCGGGTCATGCTTTCGATGATGCGGCCAAGGTCGGTGTAGACGGCCGGCAGGGACGCGGTGGACGCAGGGGGGCTGTCCGGCACGGCTGGGGTCGGCTGCTGCTTGGCGGCGGCGCTCATCGCGATACTCCCGCTTTGAAATGAACCTTCATGGTATGGTGTCGTTCCAATTCCGAACGGTGGACGGTTCGCCCGTCCTTGTGTCGTGAGAATGATAAGATTTTAGTTTAATTTGTCGAAACATTGTTGAGACATGGCGGCCCTGCGCGCCGGAACCGCCCCCATCCTCCTGGTGTTGCTCCCCTGTCCCTGCAACCGGAGGAGCCACGACGATGCCCCACCCGACACGCCGCCCCGGCACCTCGACCGCCCGCAACGGGCACGCCCACCACCGGAGGGTCCGCTGATGCGCAGCGGCTTGGCGCTCGCCGCCGGTCTGCTGGCCGGCCTGTGGCTGGACACCAACCGGCGCACCAACCGGGCGGAACGCGACCACCCGCCGACCGGCCATTTCATGGACGTCGACGGCACGCGCCTGCATTACCTCGACCGCGGGCCGAGGAACGGCAAGGCGCGCCCCGTGGTGTTCCTGCACGGAAACGGCACCACCGCCGACGACTGGTCGCTGAGCCTGCTGGACGAGGCGTCCCGGCGCTGGCGTTGCGTCTGCTTCGACCGCCCCGGCCACGGCTACAGCGAAGGGACTCCGCGACGCGACGCCGGTCCCGCCGCACAGGCCGCGCTGCTGCGCGCCGCCACGCGCAAGCTGGGGCTGGAGCGTCCCATCATCGTCGGCCATTCGCTGGCCGGTGCGGTGGCCCTGGCCTGGGCGTTGGAGTTCCCAGAGGAGGTCGGCGGGCTGGTCATCCTGTCGGCCTTCACCCACCCGGTTCCGCGGGCCGATTTCATCCCCCTCATGGGGCCGGCCATTCCCGCGGTTGGGCCGCTGCTCAGCCGCACCGTGCTTCAGCCGGTGGACCGGATGATCCTGCCGGCGCTGATGCGCCGCATCTTCGAGCCGAACCCAGTGCCGCCCGCTTACAACCAACTGCCCCCCGACTTCCTGCTGCGCCCGACGCAGTTGGAGGCGGCGGCGGCCCAGTTGGCCGCTCTGGTCCCCGGCGTGGCGGCGATGGTTTCCCGCTATCCCGAGATCCGCTGCCCGACGACCATCGTCGCGGGCCGGGAGGACCGCATCGTCGATCCGCAGGCCCACGCGGTGCGGCTGCACGGCGCGATCGGCGGATCGACCCTGCATCTTCTGGCGGGGACCGGCCATATGCCGCAGCACGCCCGTCCGGAAGCGGTGATGGCCGCGATCGAACGGGTGGACCGCGCCGTTGCCGCCGAATTGGCCTACGCGGTTACATGAGTCGGCGCCTCTGATTCGGCGACCAGGAATTGCGACTCGAAAAAAACGACTCGCGGCGACTCGGGTGAGCGATGGTTAACAGTTTGGTTACGATCCGAAGGCTAACCTTCGGTCACATCGCACACTTTCAGCGCCTCAAGGATTCCGACCGATGTCCATGGCCGCCGACGTTGATACCATCGAACGCACGTCCATCGTCGCCTACACCCTCCTCAACGAGCTGCACGACGTGCTGGCTCTGCCCAAGGCGCCCGATGACGTGACGCTCGGCATTCTGATGGGGCTGTCCATGTTCATGGACGACAAGGTGGGTCCGATGCGCGCCAAGCGCCTGATGTCGGAGGCGCCGACCATCGTCCTGAAGACGGACGCCCACGTCACCGCCGACCAGATGCAGCGCATCATGCCGGTCCTGCGCGCCTTCGGCGACCACCTGAAGGACATGCGCGCCAAGGCCACCCGTCCGGTGGACGACACGGTCGCCTGATCGGGCGGTTCAACGAACGCTTCATGACGAAAGGCCCGGCCGGCGACGGCTGGGCCTTTTGCCGTTCGGGCGCCCCGTCTTGACCAATCCGGCGATTCGGCGGATGCTCGGCGTTGTCGTCCACCGGAGGTTCGTCGCCGCCGGACCGGACTCAACGCAGGGGCGGCTTCGGCCATGGAATGGCTTTCCGGAGATTGGGTCTGGGCGCTGGCCATCGCGGCCCTTCTCGCGGGCGCCACGATCAGCGTCATCGTCCTGGCCGCCGTCGGCTCGATCCGCCGCAGCGTGAACGAGGGCGGCGCCCGGCAGTCCCAGCAACTCCGCAAGCTGGCGGAAACCGTCGCCACCCTGAACGCCCGGCAGGAAGCCGCCGACCTGCGCATCCGGCACCTGACCGAGGCGAACCGCAAGCTGGCGGAGGACGTCACGGCGCTGGGCGAACGGCTCCGCGACGCGGACTCCGCTCCCCGCATTTCCGGCAGCGCAAGGCTTCTTCATTGATCATGGCCGATTCCTCCTTCTGCTCCATCGACGGCGAGGCGGAGCGCGCCCGCTGGACCGCCAGCGCCGACGCCTGGGACCGCTGGGCCGACCCCATGGCCGATCTGGCGGACAAGCTGAACCAGCCGCTGCTGAACGCCGCCGGGGTGTCGGCGGGCGACCGGGTGCTGGACCTCGCTTCCGGAGCCGGCGAACCGGCGCTGAGCGCGGCGCTCCGCGCCGGGCCGGATGGGCTGGTGGTCGGCAGCGACCTCGTGCCCGGCATGATGGCGGGCGCCCTGCGCCGCGCCTCCGGGATCGCGGACGGGCGCCGCCCCGTCTTCGCCGCCGCCGACATGACCGCCCTGCCCTTCGCCACCGGGACCTTCGACCGGGTGACCTGCCGTTTCGGCATCATGTTCGTTCCCGACGTCGCGGCGGCCCTGGCCGAGCTGCGGCGCGTGCTGCGCCCCGGCGGGCGGGTCGCCTTCATGGTCTGGGGACCGCGCGCCGGCAACGCCCTGTTCGACACGGTGGGCGAGGCAGTTGCCGCCCGTCTGGGCGAGGACCGCAGCCTCGACCCGCTGTTCCGCTTCGCCGCGCCCGGCACCCTGGCGGAGCCGATGCGCGCCACCGGCTTCTCCACCGTCACCGAAACGGACATCACCCCCGTGCGCAAGGCACCCCAGGGCCAGCCCTTCTGGCGCGCCACCCTGGAAATGAGCTTCGGCCACCGCCTGCACGCCCTTACCACGGACCAGCGCGCCGACCTGGACGCCGAGGTGACCCGCCGCTTCGACACGCAGGCCCAGGACGGCACGATCCCCCTGCCCATTCACGTCCGCATCGTGACCGGCGCCTGACCACCCCGCTAGCCATTCCCTCCCCTGCGTTAGCGGGGGAGGGTCAGGGTGGGGGCAAGACGCCGCCCCCCGACGACGCCCCAACCCGACGACGCGCCCAAAAGCCGCAGCCACCCCACCGGGCGACGAACCCGGTTGACCACGTCGAAGCATTCGTTTGGATGTTGCGTGCCGGCGGGCGTCGCCCGTCCGGCATCCGAAAGGAGGTGATGCGCTTGAAAACGTACCTGAAGTGGTTCCGACGCTTCTGGTTCCGGATGAAGTTGGAGTTCGAGGCCGGCTTCAACCAGGACCACGATCGGTAAGAACCAACAGGCGGGGTCGGGAAACCGGCTCCGCCTTCAGGACAACGAAGGCGCATCACCTCCTTGCTCCCGACATTAACACAGCTTCCCAGGCCGTCAAAGAGCGCGACGGAGAGGCTCGTTCTTGCTCCGTTCGACTCTCGTCACTATTCTTCGGGTGTTTCCGAAAAGCGCCCGGCTTCCCCGATGTCATCGCCTCCCTCTCCCCTCCTCCCCGCCAACGTCCAAGGCTGGTTCCGGTCGCGGGGCTGGGCGCCGCACCCGCATCAGCTCGCCATGGTGGAGGCGGCGGCAGCCGGGGATAGCGCCCTGCTGATCGCACCCACCGGCGGCGGCAAGACGCTGGCCGGCTTCCTGCCCTCGCTGATCGATCTGGCGGAGCGCCCGCGCGAGGGGCTGCACACGCTCTACATCTCGCCGCTGAAGGCGCTCGCCGTGGACATCCAGCGCAATCTGGAGGAGCCCGTCGCGGAAATGCGGCTGCCCATCCGCACCGAGACGCGCACCGGCGACACGCCCGAATCCAAGCGGCGGCGGCAGCGGGCGAACCCGCCGCACATCCTGATGACCACGCCGGAAAGTCTGGCGCTGATGATCGCCTACGCCGACGCTGCGGCGATCTTCCGGCACCTGCGCTGCGTCATCGTGGACGAGTTGCACGCTCTGGCCGGGACCAAGCGCGGCGACCTGCTGGCCCTGGGGCTGGCGCGGCTCGCCCGGCTGGCGCCGCAGGCCCGCCGGGTCGGGCTGTCGGCCACGGTGGCGGAGCCGGCGCAACTGCTGGCATGGCTGTCCAAATCGGGACAGGCGGATGGCGGCGACGTGCGGCTTGTCACGGGCCGAGCCGGCGCGTCGGCGGAGGTGGAAATCCTGACGACCCGCGAGCGGCTGCCCTGGTCGGGCCGCATGGCCATGCACGCGCTGAAGGAGGTGTACCAGCGCATCCGCGCCCACCGCACCACCCTGGTCTTCGTCAACACGCGCGCGCAGGCGGAATTGGTCTTCCAGGAACTCTGGCGCCGCAACGACGACAACCTGCCCATCGCGCTCCATCACGGCTCGCTGGCGGCGGAGCAGCGGCGCAAGGTCGAGGCCGCCATGGCGGCGGGCAAGCTGCGGGCGGTGGTGGCGACCTCGTCGCTCGACCTCGGCATCGACTGGGCGGCGGTCGATCTGGTGGTGCAGATCGGCGCGCCGAAGGGGGCGAGCCGGCTGGTCCAGCGCATCGGGCGCGCCAACCACCGGCTGGACGAGCCGAGCCGCGCCCTGCTCGTCCCCGCCAATCGGTTCGAGGTGCTGGAATGCCGCGCCGCCCTGGACGCCGTGGCGGCCATGAGCCTGGACGGCGAGCGCCCCCGTCCCGGCGGGCTGGACGTGCTGGCCCAGCACATGCTCGGCATGGCCTGCGCGGAGCCGTTCCGGCCCGACGACCTGTATGACGAGGTGGTTTGCGCCGCTCCCTACGCCGGGCTGGCGCGGGACGAGTTCGACGACGTGCTGGATTTCGTGGCGACCGGCGGCTACGCGCTCGGCAATTACGAACGCTTCCATCGCCTGAAGCTGCGGGAGGACGGGCGCATGGCGGTGGCCGGGCCGGCGGTCGCGCGGCAGTACCGCATGAATGTCGGCACCATCACGCAGGAGGCCATGCTGCGCGTGCGTCTGAATCGCGGCCCGGTGCTGGGCGAGGTGGAGGAGCATTTCATCCAGGGCCTCACCCCCGGCGACACCTTCGTCTTCGCGGGACAATTGCTGAAGTTCCTCGGCATCCGCGAGATGGAGGCGCAGGTCGCCAAGGGCGGCACCGGGGAGCCGAAGGTCCCGGCCTACGCCGGCGGGCGGCTGCCGCTGACCACCGCTCTGGCCGACCGGGTGCGCGCCATGCTGGCCGACCCGGCGCAATGGCCCGGCCTGCCGGAGGACGTGCAGGAATGGCTGAGGCTTCAGCGCTGGCGCTCCGTCCTGCCGGCGCGCGACGGGCTGCTGGTGGAGAGCTTCCCCAAGGCGGGCAAGCGCTTCCTCGTTGTCTACGCCTTCGAGGGGCGGAACGCGCACCAGACGCTGGGGATGCTGCTGACCCGGCGGATGGAGCGGATGGGCTGCGGCCCGCTGGGCTTCGTCGCCACCGATTATGTGCTGGCGGTCTGGTCGCTGCGCACCCCGAAGGACATGGACGGGCTGTTCGACCAGGACATGCTGGGCGACGATCTGGAAGCCTGGATGGACGAGTCCTCCATGCTGCGGCGGACCTTCCGCAACGTGGCGCTCATCACCGGGGTCATCGACCGCCGCCATCCTGGGCAGGAGAAGTCGGGGCGGCAGGTCACCTTCTCCTCCGACCTGATCTACGACGTGCTGCGCAAGCACGATCCCGGCCATGTGCTGCTGCGCGCCACCCGCGCCGACGCGGCGGGCGGGCTGACCGACGTGCGGCGCCTGTCGGATTTCCTGGAGCGGGTGAAGGGCCGCATCACCCACAAGGACCTGGACCGCATCTCCCCCCTCGCCGTGCCGGTCATCCTGGAGATCGGGCGCGAGCGCGTGGACGGTTCCGCCACCGACGAGCTTCTGGAACAGGCCGCCGCCGATCTGGTGGCGGAGGCGATGCCGGAACTGGACTCGCCCCGTGACGCGCAAGGCCGGCTGACGTTGTGACGTCCATGGAAACGACGATGGTCCTGAGGGGTGCCGAACTGGCTCCCGATCCCTCCGGCGCGCTGATCTGGCCGGCGGAGCGGACTTTGGTGGTCGCCGACCTGCATCTGGAGAAGGGGTCCGCCTTCGCCGCGCGCGGGCGGATGCTGCCGCCCTACGACACGCGGGCGACGCTCGACCGGCTGGCCGGATTGGTGGAGCGGCTGGTGCCGGAGCGGGTGATCTGCCTGGGCGACAGCTTCCATGACCGCCGCGCCGCCGGGCGCATGGAGGCGGGGGACGTGGCGCGGCTGCGCGAGCTGACCGGGCGGGTGACGGACTGGCTGTGGGTCACCGGCAACCACGACCCGGAACCGCCGGAGGGCTTCGGCGGGCGCATCCTGGACGAGTTGACGTTTGGCCCGCTGACCTTCCGGCATGAAGCGGTGCCGGGCGCGGTGGGCGAATTGTCGGGGCATCTGCACCCGGTGGCCGCCGTTCTGGTGCCGGGACGGCGGGTGCGGGAGCGCTGTTTCGCCTTCGACGGGCGGAAGCTGATCCTGCCGGCTTTCGGCGCCTACGCGGGTGGGCTGAACGTTCTGGACCCGGCGGTGTCCGGCCTGCTGGCGGAGCGGTTCGAGGTGCATCTGCTGGCCCGCGGCAAGGTCCACCGTTTCCCGCGCGGCCGCCTCTCGCCCGACAAGGCATAGGAAAAGAAACGCCCGGAGAGTCGGGGGAACTCTCCGGGCGAGTTGTCCTGCCGGAACCGGCGGTAAGACGTCCGGCAGGAGGGACCTCGATCAAAAGGACGGGACGTCAGTTCGGCATGATGACGGTGTCGATGACGTGGATGACGCCATTGGACGCCATGACGTCCGGCTTCACCACCTTCGCGTTGTCCACCATCACGCCGCCCTTCGTCGCGTCGATGTCCACGGTGGTGCCCTGCACGGTCTTCGGCGCCGCCGTCTTGCCGGCGATATCGGCCGAGGTCACCTTGCCCGACACCACATGATAGGTGAGTACGGAGCGGAGCTTCTCGCGGTTCTCCGGCTTCAGAAGATTTTCGACGGTGCCGGCGGGAAGCTTGGCGAACGCCTCGTCGGTCGGGGCGAAGACGGTGAAGGGACCGCCGCTCTTCAGCGTGTCCACGAGGCCGGCGGCCTGGACGGCCTGGACCAGAGTCTTGAACTGGCCCGCCGACACGGCGGTGTCCACGATGTCCGCTGCTTTCGCGGCGGTGGCGGCGGCGAAGGACATCGGCAGGGCCACGGCGGCGGCGGTCAGCAGACGCGACAGGCGAGACATGAGATTCCTCCTTCGATTGGGGCTTGCGAATGGGGCTTGCGAATGGGGCTTGATGGTCTTTTTCCTCCCCCGACCGTGAAACCGGGCCCGTCGGCCGCCGTGCCTCCGGCTCCACGTCGTGGCAGCGAAGGCGGAAATAGCGGCGCCAAAGCCGTGGTCAACAGGAAATCGCCAGAAAAAATTTTTTCCTCCCCGGTGATCCGGAGCAAAGCCCACCGCGTAGCAAGACCCATTGACCGCGGTCGCAGACTGCGGCGTTTTGGCATGCCTGTTTTTCTATCCATATCCTTACAGTGGGCCGATGAAGACCGATCCCGCACCCATTCTCGTCTGGTTCCGAACCGATCTTCGCCTTGCCGACAACCCGGCCCTTATCTCCGCCGTGGAGAGCGGCGCACCCGTCGTTCCGGTGTTCATCCGGGAGGAGGACCGCGACGATCCCTGGTTGCCCGGCGCCGCCTCCCGCTGGTGGCTGCATGGCAGCCTGGAACGGCTGGGCAAGGCGCTGGAGACGCTCGGCTCGCCGCTCGTGCTGCGCAGCGGCGACCCCGCCGCGGTGCTGGAAGCGCTGGTGGAGGAAACCGGCGCCGGAACCGTTCTGTGCAACGAACGCGCCGGTCCCGCCGCCCTCGCCCGCGACCGGCGGGTGGAACAGCGGCTGGCCGCACACGGCGTGACGGTGCGGTTCCACAACGCCGCCCTGCTTTTTGAGCCGGGGACGATCCGCACCAAATCGGGCACGCCCTTCCGCGTGTTCACGCCCTTCTGGAAGGCGTTGCTGGCGATGTCGGAACCGCCCCACCCCACCCGCGCGCCCTCCCGGCTGACGCCCCCGGCCAAACCGGTGCCCGGCGAGTCCCTGGAGGATTGGGGCCTGCTGCCAACTGCACCGGATTGGGCCGGCGGATTGCGGGAGCGCTGGACGCCCGGCGAGGACGCCGCGCGCGAGCGGCTGGCCGATTTCCTGGACGGTCCGGTCGCCGCCTATCCGACGGAGCGCGACCGCCCGGACCATGACGGCACCTCCGCCCTGTCGCCCCACCTCGCCTTCGGAGAAATCGGGCCGCGGCAGGTCTGGCACGCCGCGCGCCACGCCGCCGACCATCGGCCCGAATTGGCCTCCGGCGCCGAATCCTTCCTGCGGGAACTGGGATGGCGGGAGTTCAACCACCATCTGCTGCGCGAGGAGCCCGGCATTCCGGACACCCCGCTGGACCGGCGCTTCGTGCACTTCCGCTGGCGCAAGGACGAGGCGGGGCTGCACGCCTGGCAGCGCGGGCGCACCGGCTATCCCATCGTGGACGCGGGCATGCGGCAGCTCTGGCAGACCGGCTGGATGCACAACCGCGTGCGCATGATCGTCGGGTCCTTCCTCATCAAGGACCTGCTGATTCCCTGGCAGGAGGGAGAGGCGTGGTTCTGGGACACGCTGGTCGATGCCGACATCGCCAACAACGCGGGAAACTGGCAATGGGTGGCCGGCTGCGGCGCCGACGCGGCCCCCTTCTTCCGCGTCTTCAACCCGATCCTCCAGGGCGAGAAGTTCGACCCCAAGGGCGATTACGTCCGGCGCTACGTCCCCGAACTGGCGAAGCTGCCCAGCCGCTGGATTCACAAGCCCTGGCAGGCGCCGGACGATGACCTGCGCCGGGCGGGTGTGAGGATCGGGCACGACTATCCGCGCCCGATCGTGGATCACGGCACCGCCCGAGACCGCGCGCTGGCCGCCTTCGCTGACATCAAGAAGGTGGAGGATTGACCGGAACGGGATCGTGAAGCCCGCCCATGCGTTTTCATTCCGCCTTCATGGGAGTGCAAAGAAACCGTCACAGGCCACGGCTAAGGTGCGCCCGCCCCTATCCAGAACAATCGCGGAAAGAGACGAGGCGCACCGATGGACACCCATGACCTGCCCCAGAAGGGCACCAAGTATCTGACCTTCGAGGGCCGGGAGGACATCGGCTCCAACCCGTCCGATAACCCGACCATGGGCGACGTCATCAACGCCCGCCTCGGGCGACGCGACCTGATGCGGGGCATGCTGACCGGTGCGGCGGTCAGCGCCCTGATCGGCCCGGCGGCCCTGATCTCCTCCACCGGCGAGGCGGAAGCCGCGGCCCCCGGCGCGGTCCGCCCGGCCAAGGCCAGCTTCTCCTTCCAGGAGGTCGCGCACGGCGTGGACGCCACCCACCACGTCGCCGCGGGCTACGACGCCGACATCCTGATCCGCTGGGGCGACCCGGTGCTGCCCGGCGCGCCGGCCTTCGACCCGATGAACCAGTCCGCCGAGGCGCAGTCGAAGCAGTTCGGCTACAACAACGACTTCGTCGGCTATGCCCCGCTGCCGCTGGGCTCCAAGTCGCCGGACCGCGCGCTGCTCTGCGTGAACCACGAATACACCGACGAGGAGGTCATGTTCCCCGGCGTCGGGGTGGAGCAGCAGAAGGATAAGTTCGCCCGCATGACCAAGACGCTGGTGGACATCGAGATGGCCGCCCACGGTGGCACCGTCATCGAGATCCGCAAGGTCAAGGGCAAGTGGGTGACGGACCCCAACTCCAAGTACAACCGCCGCATCACCGGCGAGACGGTCTGCGCCATCACCGGCCCCGCCGCCGGCCACGCCCTGATGAAGACCGGCTACGACCCGACCGGTACGAAGGTCCGCGGCATGCTGAACAACTGCGCCGGCGGCATGACGCCCTGGGGCACCTGGCTGTCGGCGGAAGAGAACTTCAACGGCTATTTCTGGGGCAAGGTCGAGGACACCAACCCGAACGCCAAGGCGCTGAAGCGCTACGGCTTCCCCGGCGAATGGTACAACTGGGGCGTCCATCACGACCGCTTCGACATCGCCAAGGAGCCGAACGAATCCAACCGCTTCGGCTGGATCGTCGAGATCGACCCCTACGATCCGACCTCGACCCCGAAGAAGCGCACGGCGCTCGGCCGCTTCAAGCATGAGGCCTGCCAGATCGCGGTCGGCAAGGACGGAACCGTGGTCGCCTACACCGGCGACGACGAGCGCTTCGACTATGTCTACAAGTTCGTCGCGGCGAAGAAGTACGATCCCAAGAACCGCGCCGCCAACATGGACATCCTGGAGACCGGGACGCTCTATGTGGCGAAGTTCAAGGCCGACGCCTCGGTCGAATGGCTGCCGCTGGTCCATGGCCAGGGCCCGCTGACCGCGGAGAAGGGCTTCCCCGATCAGGCCACCGTCCTGATCAACGCCCGCCTCGCAGCCGACGCGCTGGGCGCCACCAAGATGGACCGGCCCGAGGACATCGAGGTGAACCCGGTGACCGGCAAGGTCTACGTCATGCTCACCAACAACTCCCGCCGCAAGCCGGAGCAGGTGGACGCCACCAACCCGCGCGCCGAGAACAACTGGGGCCACATCGTCGAAATCCTGCCGGAGAACGGCAACCACGCCTCCACCAAGGGCGAGTGGACGATCCTGGTCCGCGGCGGCAACCCGGCGGACGGGAAGGTCGGCGCACAGTTCCACGCCGACACCTCGGCCAACGGCTGGTTCTCCTGCCCCGACAACGCGGCGGTGGACCATCGCGGCCGCCTGTGGATCACCACCGACCAGGGCGAGAACTGGAAGAAGGCGTCCGGCACCGCCGACGGCGTCTGGGCCGTGGAAACCGAAGGCGACCTGCGCGGCCTGTCCAAGATGTTCTACCGCGTGCCGGTGGGTGCGGAGATGTGCGGCCCCTGCTTCACCCCCGACGACCGGACCCTGTTCGTCGCCGTCCAGCACCCGGCCACGGACGGCGTGGACCAGTGGGACGGCTTCAAGGGAAAGCTCTCCTCCTTCGAGGACCCGGCGACCCGCTGGCCCGACTTCAAGCCCAACATGCCGCCGCGCCCGTCGGTGGTCGCCATCACCAAGAAGGACGGCGGCGTGATCGGTCTCTGACCGGACGCAAGTCCGTTCCATAACGAAGCGACACGCCTGAAAGGGCGGCCCCCGCATCCGGGGCCGCCCTTCTTCTTTTCTGGTGTCGGGCTCCCGTGACGTTATAAGATAACGCAATGATCACCGACTCCCAGCCCACCACCGGCCACGACCACGCGCATTGCATCGCCGACGCGCTGATGCGCGCCGACGCCCTGTGCGCGGAGCGCGGCGCGCGGCTGACCGCGCTGCGCCGGCAGGTTCTCGAACTGGTCTGGAGCAGCCACAAGCCACGCGGCGCCTACGCCATCCTGGAAGACCTCAGCCAGCGGGAGGGCAAGTCCGCCGCCCCGCTGACCGTCTACCGCGCGCTGGAATTCCTGGTGGAACAAGGGCTGGTCCACCGCATCGAATCGCTGAACGCCTACATCGGCTGCGCGGCGCCGGGAGCCGTCCATTCCGGGCAGTTCCTGGTGTGCGAGACCTGCGGCAACGCCGCGGAGATCGACGACCCACGCATCCGCAGCGCCATCGGCACCATCGCCGCCGAGCGCGGTTTCCAGGTGAGCCGCCCCACCGTCGAGGTGCGGGGCACATGCACCGACTGCCAGGAGAAGACCCCGTGACCGCCGCCCCCACTCCGGCCGCCCCGCCGCCCCGCCTGCCCGTCTCGGTGCTGACCGGCTTCCTCGGCAGCGGCAAGACCACGCTGCTGCAACGGCTTCTGCACCATCCCGGCATGGCCCGCACCGCCGTGGTCATCAACGAGTTCGGGGAGGTCGGGCTGGACCATCTGCTGGTCGCAAAGGCGTCGGAGAACATGGTCCTGATGGACAGCGGCTGCCTGTGCTGCACCATTCGCGGCGACCTCGTGGACACGCTGCGCGACCTGTTCCTGAAGCGGGTGCGCGGCGACATCCCGGAATTCGACCGGGTGGTGGTGGAGACCACCGGCCTCGCCGACCCGGCCCCGATCATCCACACGCTGATGAGCGACCCGCTGCTGTCCGCCCGCTTCCGCCTGGACGGGGTCATCAGCACGGTGGACGCGGTGCATGGCGCCAGCCAGCTCGACCGCCAGCCGGAAAGCGTGAAGCAGGCCGCCGTCGCCGACCGCATCGTGCTGACCAAGACCGACCTCGCCACGCCGAACACGACGCTCGCCCTGTGCCAGCGCCTGTCGGCCATCAACCCGGCGGCTCCGCAGATCCCCGCCGCCTTCGGCGAGGTGGACCCGAAGCTTCTGTTCGACGCCGGCCTCTACAATCCCGAAACCAAGAGCCCCGACGTGGCCCGCTGGCTTCGGGAGGAGGCGTACCGCGACGAGCACGCCCATCACCACGACCACGACCACGACCATGATCACCACCATCACGACCATGGCGATTCCTGCGGTCCGGACTGCGGGCACGATCACCACCATCACCACGACGCCAACCGGCACGACGACCACATCCGCGCCTTCTGCATGGTGGTGGACGAGCCGATTCCGTGGAACGGCTTCGTGGATTTCATGGAGGCCCTGATCGCCGCCGGCGGGGAAAACCTGCTGCGCATCAAGGGACTTCTGAACGTCAAGGAAAGCCCGCTGCCGGTCGTCGTCCACGGCGTCCAGCACATGTTCCATCCGCCGGTCCAACTTCAGGAATGGCCCGGCGAGGATCACCGCTCCAAGATCGTCTTCATCACCCGCGATCTGGGGGAGGCGGTGATCCAGCCGATGTTCGACCAGTTCGTGCGGGGCGCGGAAGGGACGGGCTGAGGGGCGTCATTGCCCCCACCTATCCTCCCCCGCCCAGCGGCGGAGGGTTAGGGAGGGGGCAACCGTCTCCCCTCACTTCACCTTGTAAAGCTGGAAGTACCGCCCCTCCTGCACCAGCGTCAGATGCTCCGGCACCGGGTTCGCACGGCCCGGTTCGCTGAACAGGACATAGACGTAGCCGAAGCGCCGGGGCCAGTCGGCCCAGTAATGGTTGTCCCTCAGCCCCGGCTGCCGCACCGCGTCGGCGACGTAGCCGATGCGCGGCATGTAGGTGAAATCGCCGTCCAGATCGACATAATCCGGCTTCAGCAACAGCACCTGCTTGCCCGGATGGGTGAAGGCGATGGGCACGAGGCTGGAGCGCTCCATCAGCGCCAGAACCGGCGCGTGGTGAAGGCCGAAGGACAGGGCGCGGTCGTCGGTGAATTGGGTGGCGCGGAAGACCGACTTGCGCAGCGTCTCGTCGGCGTAGGTGGCCAGCACCGTGCTGCCCGGCTCGATCCGCTGCAAGGACTGGCGCACCTCCTCCAGCAGCGGGTCCACCTTGGCAAGCCCGACCCCCGCGTCCGCGCTGCGCAGCAGCGACAGCGCGACCACCACCGCGAGGAAGCCCGCCCGCATGGCGGAGGTTGCCAGTTCCCAGCGCACGAAGCCCAGCGCGACGAAGGCGATGCCGATGGGCAGGCGGCTGTCCGCGAACCAGGACCCGAACAGCACCAGCGGCATCGCCGCATAGACCACCAGCCCCAGCGCGATGGTGATGGCGCCGACGGGATGGAGCCGCAACGCCCCGCTCCACAGCCCCCAGGCGATGCCCAGGCCGACGGCGATCCCCGTCACATAGCCCACCGTGTCGGCGTAGCCGCCGAACAGGAAGTCGAAGCCCATCAGCTTCGCCGTGCCGACCCACAGAACCGCGTCGGCGAAGCCCGAGGACGGGCTCATCAGCAGCAGCGGCGGCACGATCAGGAAGGGCAGCCCGAAGGCCAGGGCGTCCGGTAGAACCCGCCGCGGCTCCCGCCAGCCGCCGCTCTGCCACAGCCGCCAGCCCTCGAAGGCCAGCAGCGTCAACCCGTACAGCCCGAGCGCGAACAGGTGCGAGATGAACAGCAGCAGAACGACGCCCAGCGAGGCCAGCCCGCGCTGCCAGGGCGCCCGCTCCCGCATCGCGATCCAGCCGGCGATTCCCCACAGCGCCAGCCCCAGCCCGAACAGGTAGTTGAACAGGCCCATGTAGGTGGACAGGGTGTAGAGGAACAGCCCGGCGGCCAGCGGCCCCAGTTCCACCCGGCCCCAGACCGCGCGGTAGAGCGCGATGGACCCGGTGACCAGCACCAGATAGCTGGCCGTGACGAACAGCCGGCTGGCCGTGTGCACCCCCACCAGCTTGGCCAGCGGCGGCACGACGATGTCCATCACCAGATTGGGGATGATCGCCCAGCGCACCATGTAGAACTCCGCCAGCGCCGGGTCCTGATCCAGATGGGCCAGGGCGTACATGCGCGTGACGTGGTTGACGTAGTCGCCGAGCGCCGGAATCTCGAACATCCAGACGGGGACCGAAGCCGCCACCAGGATCAGCAGGGCGGCGGGCCAGACGAACCAGGACTCGGCGCGCGACGCCGCCCGCCCGTCGAGGGTGGAATCCCTGAACATGCAGCTTCCTTTCACACGCTTTCCGGGAAGGACCGCTGCGGAGCGGCGGGGGCTGCCGCAGGGACCGACGCCGTGGGGGACGCCTGCAGGTCGTCCGGGTAGCGGTTGCGCAGGCCAGCCCGGTAATGGGTCCAGAATCCGCGCAGCCCCTTCACGTCGGCGCGCCGGTGCAGCAGGTAGTAGAGCGTGTATTTGACCATCATGCGGGCGATGGCCTTCCGCTCATAGGTCGCGTGGATGTAGCCCATGTTGCGGAAGAAATAGGGGGCGCGGTTCTCCGGCATCTCCTCCACCGTGCCCAGCAGGCCGCCGGCCAGCGGGCGCTGGGTGCGCCGGTTGCGCGGGTGGACGTGCAGAGCATGCACCGCCGTTCCGTCGCGCAGCCCGGCGCGGCGGGCGCGCAGCGTGAACTCCCACTCGTCGCCCCAGATGAACATCTCGCGCTTGATGTTGCCGATCCGCTCGAACACGCGGCGGCGCAGAAGGGTGCCGTTGAACAGGGCGATGGCGCCCGGAACGATGCCGTCCTGCGCTGCGGCGGTGAAGGCGTCGGCCTTGGTGAAGCCCTGCAGGGTGAAGGCGAGATCGCCCTGGTCCTCCGCCGCGACCACGGTCGGCCCCACGAGGTCGAGGTCGTGCCGCTCGCCCTGGCGCAGCAGTTCGGCCAGCGCGCCGGGCGCCGGAATGCCGTCGTCGTCGGTGCTCCAGATCCACCGGGCGCCCAGGCTCAACGCCGTGTCGAAGGCGGTGTGATAGGCACCGGCGGACCCGATGTTGGCCTGCCGGACCACCAGAAGCTCCGGCATGGCCGCGCGCTGCTCGGCCAGCCACTCCGCCGTGCCGTCGCTGGAGCCGTTGTCCACCACGACGATGCGGTCGGGGCGCGGCTCCTGCCCGTGGATGGCCGCCAGACAGCCCTTCAGCAGGGCGAGACGGTTGTGGGTGACGACCACCGCGACGACGGGAGTCTCCCAAGGCCGTTCCGGGGCTCCGGCGTCCGGCGTCCGGGGCGTCTGGGCTTCTGACATGCGGCTTCCGTCCTTCGTCTGTGCCTTTTGGGGCGTTGTGCCTTGGGGCAGCGCCTCGACAGGCGGCCACCCCAAGTTTTTTGCTTTGCGAAGAGAGGGCAATGCCCCGGACGGAGAGGGGCGGCACCATTCGCATAGCCCGAAAGGAGAAAAGTCAGTTCAGAGGCATCCAACCCGTGCCCCACAGCCACAAAACGGCGAAGCCCATCGACAGAAGGGTCATCGGGATGCCGCAACGGGCGTGCTCCAGAAAGCCCAGCCGGACGCCCGCCGCCGCCGCCCGCTCAACCACGATGATGTTGGCGAGGCTGCCGGGGATCAGAAGGTTGCCGGCCAGGGTGGACAGCACCGCCAGCCCGTAGAGCGCCCCTTCCGGCGGCGACGGCCAGGCGGAGAGGAGCAGGATCACCGCGGGCACGTTGCCGATGCTGTTGCTGGCCGCCAGCGCGAGCGGGGTCATCACCGCCAGCCGGTCGGGCAGCCAGCCCGCGGCCTCCAGCCCGCCGATGAACTCCGCCGGCAGTCCCGTCAGCTTCAGCGCGTGGTTGATCGCGAACAGGGAGGCGAACAGGACCAGCAGATGCCAGTCCACCATGCCCAGCATCTCCCGCGACGCCAGCCGCCGGCTGACCAGCATCGCCCCGGCGACCAGAAGCACGCCGATCTCGTGCGGCAGGTCGGTGGTGAACAGGCCCAACAGCACCAGGGTCGCCACCACCGCCTTGCCAAGCTGCGCCCGGTCGAGTTCCACCGGCTCCGCCCCGCCCTCCCCCACGGCGCCATTGGCCGGTTCTCCGAAGCGGCCCTTCCAGGCGAACCACACCACGGCGTAGACGCACACCAGACCGGCCAGAGCCGGAACTCCGCACACCGAAAGGAAGCGCCAGAAATCCAGATGCCCCATTTGGCCGATCAGGATGTTCTGCGGGTTGCCGATCACCGTCGCCGCCGACCCGGCGTTCGCCGCTCCGGCCAGGGCGATCAGGTAAGGCCGCGGGTCGAGACCGCGCGCCGCCAGCCCGACGCAGAGCATCGGCGTCATGGCGAAGACCACCACGTCGTTGGCGAGCACCGCCGACAGGCCGCCGCCCACCGCCACCGTCACCGCCAGAAGCCGCGCCGGGGACCGCGCCGCCTGCGCCACCCGCAGGGCGCACCAGTCGTAGAAGCCGCTGGCCGCGTATTGGGCGGACAGCACCATCAGCCCGAACAGGATGAACAGCGTCGGGAAGTCGATGGCCGCCGCCACCTGCCCCGACTCCAGCGCCCCGACGGCGAGCAGCAGGATCGCCGCGACCAGGGCGATGCCCGTCCGGTCGATGCGCAGGCCGGGAAAGCGCCCCAGCGCCATGCCGGCGTAGGTGACGACGAACAGGACGACGACCGTCAGCGTCAAAGGTTGGGCGGTCATGGAAATCGCAGGCATGGATCGGGGATTCGCCGAGGGGAGGGAAAGCCGCCCCTCTATAGCGGTCCAGGGAAGGGTTGGGCCATAAGGATCAGGCCAGAGTGACCGTCATCCCCTCGCGCGCGGCGAAGCAATCCGGGAACGCCGCCTGGGCCGCCGCCTCGATGGCCGTCATGGCCGCGTCGTCGTGGTCGGGGTCGTGATGGAACAGCACCAGCCGCTTCACCCCCGCGGCCCGGGCCAGCCGGACGCCTTCGGTCCAGGTGGAATGCCCCCAGCCGATGCGGTTCCGCCATTCCTCGTCCGTGTAGGTGCTGTCGTAGAGCACGAGGTCGGCGCCGTCGATCAGGTCCAGGATGTTGCGGTCGGGCTGGCCCGGCACATGCTCCGTGTCGGTCACATAGGCGAAGGACTTGCCCATATGCTCGATGCGGTAGCCGGTGGCGCCGTCCGGGTGGTTCAGAAGCGCCGTGCGGACCCGCACCCCCTCGCCCAGCGCGAAACGGTCGCCCGCCGTGATTTCGTCGAAGACGATGTTGCTTCCCATGGTGCGCATCGGCACGGGGAACAGGGGACGTTCCATCTGCCGGGCCATGGCCGCCTCGATGCCGGGATTTCCCTTCAGATGGCCGGAGACGATGCGCAGGTGGAAACCCTTGCCGTAGGCCGGGGCGAAGAAGGGAAAGCCGCAGATGTGGTCCAGATGGGTGTGGCTCATCAGCAGGGTGGCCTCGGTGGCGCCCTCCTTCAGCAGGCGCTTGCCGAGCATGCGGATGCCTGTGCCGGCGTCGATGACGATGCGTTGGCCGCCGGCCTGAACCTCCACGCAGCTCGTGTTGCCGCCGAAGCCCATGTGGGACGGCAACGGGCAAGGGACCGTGCCCCGAACTCCCCAGAACGTCACCGAAAAGCCCATGCCGACCTCGGAACCACCGATCCGGCCCCGGCGAACGGAGACCGTTAAAACGGCATTTTATCATGGTTTTCGATTTACGCGGTGACGACCGTCACAGCACCGCCGGCTCCAAAGAGGGAGGACACCCCCTTCCGGTGGAGTCCGCCGTCAACTGGTCCACAGAATGTTCTCGATGAAGCGCTCGCAGGACCGGCGGTGGAAACAGCCGGTGCAGCCGGAGTCCGGACAGTCCAGCCCGGCCTTCAGCACGGTCAGACCATCCACCAGCCTGTCCTTCGTGGCCTGATCGATGACGTCCGCCACCAACACGTCGCGGATCGCCTCCGCGACGAGGTCGTCTTCCTGTTCCGGTACGGTCACGATTTGCCTGAGAGCCTGCATGCGCATCACCTTTTCCGTGGTTCAACTGCACCACAGAGGTGTTTCGCCAACATTTCAGGCGGCACCCCCAAAAGAAACGAATTGCTGCAATCCGAGACGTCTATCCGCAACCGCCGACCGAATCCTGGACGATCACTCCGAACCAGCCGAGTCCCTTGTAGGTTTCATAGCCCGGAGTCACGGCGAAGCCGACCACATGCCCCTTGTCGTCCAGATAGCTGCCGTGCCCGTGCCCGCCGGTGCGCAGCGGAAAGTTTTCCGTCAGCACGCCCTGCCGGTCGGACGCGGCGATCACCCGGTGGCGGCTGTCCACCAGAAGACAGCGGGTCCGCGGCCGCTCGTCGTCGGTCAAGCGGACGGAATCGACCACCCCCTGGGATTGGGACTGCCAATCGAAGAAGATTCCCAGCACGCCGATGACGGCCCCGTCCTCCTCCCCGCCCGCGCGGATGGCCGTGGCGTAGGTGGCGACGGTGGCGCGGTCCAACTGCTCGTTGGTGCCGATGTCGGCCACCGCGAAATCGGCGCCGCTGCGGGTCGCCATGGCCTCGCGGAACCAGGATTCGGACGCGACGGAACTGCCGACGGGCCGGCGGTAGCGGTCGGGCCGGCCGTTCGCCAGCACCACGCCCTTCGCATCGACGACCCAGAGGTCGAGATAGACGGTGTAGGCTCCCAGGATGACGCCCAGCCGTTGCGCGGCGTGGCGGCGGTTGGCCTCGGACGGATCGGCGGCGCATTCCACCACCGCGCTGTCCGTCGCCCACCAGCGCACATCGCAGGAGCGCTCGTACAGATTGCGGTCGATGATGTCGATCATGTTGAGCGCCAGATCGGCGAGCCGCCCGCCCCGCAACTGGGACACCAGACCTTTGCCGAGCGTGTTCAGCTCGTCCGTCTGGACCGCCATCTGGGAGCGCAGTTCCTGGCCGATGCCGGTGATCCGCTCCGAAATGGCTTTCACCTCCTGGGCCACCACGGCGAAGCCCCGTCCGGCCTCCCCGGCGCGCATGGCTTCGATCAGGGCGTTGAGCGCCAGGATCTTGGTCGTGTTCGTAACGGCCTGGATCTCGTCCATCTTGCGTGTGGCAAGGTCGGACACGGCGCGCGACAACGCCACGATACGTTCGGGCATGAACATCACCTCCAAAGACGATCGGTGACGACTCCCCCAAGGATGGCCGAGCGAACATTCGTCGGCTCAATAAATCATCCGCAACCCACCCGAAACGCATTCAATGCAAACAATCACAAAATCGCAACACGGAAAGGCGACGGGACATGCGCCGCCCCTGCGGCGCAATGTCATCCCCCGGTATGCGGGTGCGAGGTGTTTCAGACCTTGTAGGCCAGACGCAGGCCGCCCCAATGGCGTCCGCGCACGGTGATCGGCGCCGACACGTCCTTCATCAGGGTGTATTTGCCGCCGCCCATGTCGCGGCGGTAGGTCTGGAGAAGGAAGGGCTTCGTGTTGCGCCCGGCGGACAGACCGACGCGGTCGTTGAAGATGCGCCGGTTGCGGCAATTGGCCGCGTTCCACACCGGGTCCGCCCCCTGTGGCTGACTGAACTTCCGGTTGTGGGTCGGCAGGTATCCGTTGGAATCGACCGCCACGCAGAAGACGATGCGCTCGTTCTGGCCCAGCAGCGACTCCTGGACGCCCGGCAGCACGCGGTCGCAGAACTGCGTGAAGCGGGTCATGTGCTGCTGCGGGTTGGAGCCCGGAATGGGCTGGTAACTGTTGTCGAACAGGTCGCCCTCCCCGACCTCGCCGCGCGACAGCGCCTCCTCGAAATCGGCGGAGATGCGCGACGCGGCGTCGCGGACCAGACGGATGAAGGGCGTGTCCACCGTCTCCACGTCCAGTTCGGCGGTGATGCCGATCAGCCGCTCGCTCATGCCGACCAGCGTGTTCACGCGGTCGCGCGCCTGGGCGAGGTTGTCGCTGGACAACTGGACGCCGACCGCGAGGTCGTCGATTTCGTGCTGCAATTCCTCGCAGTTCGAGCCGATCTCGGAGGAGGCCGCGTCGATCTTGTCCGTCTCGCCGTTCAGCTCCGTCATGGCCCGGCCGACCGTCTCGATCACCGCGCCGATGGCGGTGGTGCCCTCGCTCACCGCGCGGGCTTTGCCGGCGCTGGCCGCGCTTTCGGTCATCAGGCGCTGCGCCTGATCGTTCAGGTACTTCAGCGTGGCGTCGATTTCCGTCGTCGCCTCGCTGGTCTTCTTGGACAGCGCCTTCACCTCGTTCGCCACCACGGCGAAGCCGCGCCCGGCGTCGCCCGCGCGGGCCGCCTCGATGGTGGCGTTCAACGCCAGGAGGTTGGTCTGTTTGGCGATGACGAAGATTTCCTTGGCGACCCGCCCCACGCGGTCCAGTGCCTCCTGAAGCCCCGCGATCTGCCCTTCCATGCCGCCCACCGCGGCGACGAGGGCGTGGATGTCGGCCATGGAGCGCTGCACGCGGTCATGGGAGGATTCGACCTCCTGACGGGCCTGTTCGGTCACGGAACGCGCCACGGTGGCGGCGGCGGAGATGCGCTGCGTGCTCTCCGACATCTTGTTCCCGGTGCCGCGCAACTGCGCGAACACGTTGGCCTGATGTCCGAGGCGGCCGTTGACCTCCTCCACATGCCCGGCGATGTCGGCGATCTCGATCCCGAGGTTGCCCGCTTCGGTGGCAATGTCCGCGATCAGATGAGAGCGGCCGCCGAACGCACTGTCCATTTTCCCGCCATCCGTTTCACAAGAATGCGCAAGGCGCTAAAATCCAATGCAATTATTACCGAACCCTTACAGGAGCGCAACGGAGTAAGGGACATTCCGCGGTTCGGGCGCCCATCTATTGCGCAATTGCAATGCCCTCTCAATCAAAAGGGGAGCAGGATTCACCCCTCACCACCGCTTGCGATGCGCCGGTCCAGCCGCTCGTCCTGAAGCCCGGCGGGTTCCTGATGGATCAACACCTCGGCGCCGGGAACGGCGTCGCGCAGGCTGGCCTCCACCCGGTCGGCGATGTCGTGCGCCCGGGCCACCGACAGATTGGGGTCCAGTTCCAGGTGGAGTTCGATGAAGGCCCCGATGCCGGAACTGCGGGTGCGCAGATCGTGCATCCCGGCCACGTCCGGTTGCGCCCTCACCAGCGCCTCGATGCGCGCCCGCTCCTCCGCCGGCAGTTCGCGGTCCATCAGCACGTTCAGCGCCTCCCGCGCCACGTTGCGGGCGCCGTAGAGCAGGAAGGCCGCGATGCCCAGCCCGAACAGCGGGTCGAAGGCGCTGATCCCGGTCCAGCCGGTCAGCAGGATCGCCAGGATGACCGCCGCGTTCATCAGCAGGTCGCCCGCGTAATGCAGGCGATCGGCCCCCACGGCGACGGAACCGGTGGCCTTCACCACATGGCGCTGGAAGGTGATCAGACCGGCGGTCAGCAGGATCGACAGCAGCATCACGGCGATGCCGACGGCCCCCTCGCCCACCGGCTGCGGGCTGACGAGTCGGCGCACCGCCTCGATGGTCAGGAACAGGGCGGAGCCGCCGATGAAGGCGGCCTGGGCCAGCGCTGCCAGCGCCTCGGCCTTGCCGTGGCCGAAGCGGTGCGCAGCGTCCGGCGGGCGCAGCGCCGTCCGCACCCCCAGCAGCGTCACCACCGAGGCCAGCATGTCCGTGCTGGAGTCGATCAGCGACGACAGGATGCTGACCGAGTCGGTCACCATGTAGGCCACCAGTTTCGCCAGGATCAGCGTCAGGGAAACGGAGACGCTGGCGTAGGTGGCGTAGCGACGCAGCCGGTGCAGATGCGACTCGCTCATGAGCGCCTTCTTATGTTCGTGACGCCCGTTTTCTAAGGGTAAAGCCGCTCCGTCGTCCAGCGCGCCGGTTCGCTGGCCGCGGGGTCGCCCTCGCGCAGGTACAGGGTCCGCTCGTGCAGGCGGAAGGGGCGGTCCTGCCAGAACTCGATTCGCCGTGGCAGGATGCGGAATCCGGTCCAGTGCGGCGGACGGGGAACGGCCCCCAGCCCGAACTTCGCGGCGAACTGGGCCACGCGCGTCTCCAACTCCCACCGTCCTTCGAGCGGACGCGACTGCTGCGACGCCCAGGCGCCGATGCGGCTTTCCCGCGGACGGCTGTCGAAATAGGCGTCGGCCTCGGCGTCGGAGACCTGCTCCACCGCGCCCTCCACGCGGACCTGACGCCTCAGCGTCTTCCAGTGGAAGCACAGCGCGGCGTTGGCGTTGGCCAGAAGCTGCTCGCCCTTGCGGCTTTCCGTGTTGGTGTAGAAGACGAATCCGCGCGGATCGATGCCCTTCAGAAGGACCATGCGGACCGACGGCACCCCCTGCGCGTCCGCGGTGGCGAGCGCCATGGCGTTGGGATCGTTGATTTCGCTGCGGCTGGCCTCGTCCATCCAGTCCTGGAACAGGGCGTACGGGTCCCGGTCGTTGGATTCGCTCATCTTCCCCTCGTTGCGCAGCCGTCGGTGCGGCGTTTCGGCGCGGTATCGTCTCCGGGCCGGGCCGGGTCGGCACTGGTCACAGCGCCGACCCATTTCACGAATATGCCCAATTCACAGATATGATAGCCTCGCATATATGAGTGTCCACCGGTGCGCCAGAAGCAAGGCACGCCGGCTCCCAACCTTTCGAGGCAGCATCGATGTTCGTGAAGAAGCTCGTCCCGGCGGCGATGGCGGTCGCCCTGCTCGCGGGTTGCACCAGCACCACCAAGGAAGCCACCAAGAACGCGGAGACGGTCGGTGGCACGATCTCGTCCAAATACGGCAACGCGTCGGGCAAGGTCGCGTCGTCGGGGACCGGCCCGCTGCTGGGCGCCTTCATCGGCGGCGCCGCCATCGACCCGTCCGACGCCGCCGCCGCGGAAACCGCCGCCAAGCGCGCCTATGCCGCCCCGGTCGGCGATCAGGTGGGCTGGACCAACCCCACGACGGGCCATTACGGCTCGCTGGTCACGACCCGCGAGGGTTACAACAACGCCGGTCAGTATTGCCGGGAGTTCCAGCAGTCGGTAACCACGAAGAGCAAGACCGAATTGGCCTACGGAACCGCTTGCAAACAGGGCGACGGTACGTGGAAGATCGTCGCCAATTCGTAACGCCTTATCCCCGGGCTTCGGGGTGGAAGAACTCTGGCCATACAAAGCATGCGTGACCCTTATCAAATCCTCGGCCTCAGCCGGTCCGCGGGCGCCGACGACATCAAGAAGGCGTATCGCAAGCTCGCCAAGGAACACCACCCGGACCTGACGCCCGGCAACGCCGCGAACGAGGAGCGCTTCAAGGAGATCTCGGCGGCCTACACGCTGCTGTCGGATGCCGAGAAGCGCGCCCGCTTCGACCGGGGCGAGATCGACGCCTCGGGCCAGGAACGGCATGGCTTCGGCGGCCGCTCCCGCGCCAACGCCGGGCGCAGCCGCGCCTACAGCGGGGCCGGCGGTGGGGCCGGCGACGATTCCTTCTTCGGCGGCGAGGACTGGTTCTCCGACCTGTTCGGCGGCGGGCGCAAGCGCGGCGGAGCGGCGGGCGGTGCCGGGGCGTCCGGCGGAGGGGCGTCCGGCGGCGGGTCCCGCTCGCGCGGGAGCGACATCAACTACTCGGTCTCCGTGCCCTTCGTCGAGGCGGCGCAGGGCACCAAGCGGCGCATCAGCCTGTCCAACGGCAAGAGCATCGACGTCACCGTCCCGCCGGGGACGGAGGATCAGGCGAAGCTGCGGCTGAAGGGCCAGGGGCTTCCCGGCGCCGGCGGCTTCGGGGCCGGCGACGCCATCGTCGAGGTCCATGTCGAGGCCCACCCCTTCTTCACCCGCCAGGGTGCCGACATCCATGTCGAGGTGCCGATCACCCTGAACGAGGCGGTTCTGGGCTCCACCATCCGGGTTCCCACCGTCAGCGGCCCGGTCGCGCTGAAGATCCCGCCGGGGACCAACACCGGCTCCACCCTGCGCCTGCGCGGCAAGGGCGTGATGAATCAGGCGACCAAGCAGGCCGGCGACCAGTATGTGAAGCTGAAGGTCGTCCTCCCCGACCCGCCCGACGCGGAGCTGGTCAAGTTCGTGGAGGAATGGGCCAGGACGCGCAGCTACGACGTGCGCAAGAAGGCCGGCCTGGAGTAACGCCGGTCCCCTCCCCTGCGAGAGCGGGGGAGGGTCAGGGAGGGGGCACGGTCACACCCCATGAACGGCGCCCGCCGTTAACCATCTCCTCACTTGTATGTCAAAGAAAAGTCCTGGACCGAATGCGGTTGATGCGGGACGGCGGCGTCCTCATCAATGATGGCGATGTGCCGGAAACGGCTTTCGCTGCTTTCGTAGGACGCCATGCCGCCGATCCCGAAAAAATATCTGACCGCCCTCGCCGTTATTGCTGCGCTTCTGCTTGGCTGGTTCGCCTTCGCGGCCTGGACCGACTACACGCGCGACGGCGCGGAGGAGACCGCGACCTACAGCGACTTGGTGGCGGCGGCGGAACGGGGGGACATCGCCTCGGTCACCTTCCGCGGCGACGGGGCGCACGCCGTCACGCCGGACGGCCAGCGGCTGCGGGCCGTCGTTCCGGTCACCGACGACCTGCTGAAGGAACTGCGCGGGCGCAAGATCGCCATCGCTTTCGAGGAGGCGGGCGGCGGGCTGGTCTCCGGCACCGTCTCCGTTCTGGAGAAGCTGGCTCCCTTCCTGGTCATCGGCCTGCTGATCGGCGCGCTCCTTCTCAGCGGCGGGCAGTTCCTGGGCGGCAACCGCGCCACCCGCGTGCGCCCGAGCGACACCGGAACCGTCTTCGCCGACGTGGCCGGGGTGGACGAGGCCAAGGAGGAGCTTCGCGAAACCGTCGAGTTCCTGCGCGACCCGCGCCGCTTCGCCATGGCCGGCGCCCGCGTGCCCAAGGGCATCCTTCTGGTCGGCCCGCCGGGCACCGGCAAGACCATGCTGGCGAAGGCCGCGGCGGGCGAGGCCGGGGTGCCCTTCTTCACCGTTTCCGGCTCCGACTTCGTGGAGATGTTCGTCGGTCTCGGCGCGGCGCGGGTGCGCGGCGTCTTCAAGACCGCGCGGGCCAGCGCTCCCTGCCTGCTCTTCATCGACGAGGTGGACGCGCTCGCCGGCAAGCGCGGCGAATCCAACTCCCATTCGGAGCGGGAGCAGACGCTGAACCAGCTTCTGGTGGAGATGGACGGCATCGTGGACGGCGGCGAGGTGGTCGTCATCGCCGCCACCAACCGCGCGGAAATGCTGGACCCCGCCGTGCTCCGTCCGGGCCGTTTCGACCGCCACATTCATGTCGGGCTGCCCGACGTGGCCGGGCGCGAGGCCATCCTGGGAGTCCATACGGGCCGGCTGCGGCTCGCCCCCGACGTCTGCGTCCGCACGGTCGCGCGGGGCACGCCCGGCTTCTCCGGCGCGGAACTGGCGAACCTCACCAACGAGGCTGCCCTGTCCGCCGCGCGCAACGGGCGGGTCATCGTCGGCATGGCCGATTTCGAGGCGGCGAAGGACCGCGTCCTGATGGGCTGCGAGCGTCGCAGCCTCGCCCTGTCCGACCATGAGCGGCGCCTGACCGCCTATCACGAGGCCGGCCACGCGCTGGTCTCCATCCGCTGCCCGGAGGCCGATCCCATCCACAAGGCCACCATCATCCCGCGGGGCCGCGCGCTGGGCATGGTGGTGCGGCTGCCCGAAGGCGACCGCGTGTCGGTGTCGCGCGCCAAGCTGCAGGCCGATATCGCCGTCGCCATGGCCGGGCGCGCGGCGGAGGACTTGGTCTTCGGCCCCGATTCCGTCACCACCGGGGCGGAGGCCGATTTCCGCGCCGCCACCGACCTCGCCCGCCGGATGGTCACCGCCTGGGGCATGAGCGAGGCCATCGGCTATGTCGCCCATGCCGGCAACGACCCCGCCGTGGTGCGGTCCGAGCGCACCGCCTGGCGGATCGACGAGGAGGTCCGCCGCATCACCGACGAGGGGATGGAGCGCGCCCGCCGCATCCTGGCCGCCGACCGCGCCTCGCTGGAGCGGATCACAGCCGCCCTGCTGGAGCGCGAGACGCTGAGCGGCGAGGAGATCGGCGATCTGGCCGCGGTGGAACGGGAAACGGAAGCGGCGTGATGTCGAAATTCCTGATCCGAAAGGCACGACATTCGTTGCTGCAACCGCACATACAGGGGTAAATTGCGTCAAACCTTCCGTGATCCTGCGCAATCGGCATCGGGGCTGAAGATGGCAAAAGCGGTTGCCCGACGTACGGCACTGGCCTTGGCGCTCGCCGGCCTTCTGGCGGGCGGCCTGCCGACGCCGGGTGCCGCCGCGACCGCCGCCCCCGCGCCCGTCACGGTCAAGGTCGGCGCCTATGAGTTTCCGCCCTACGTGACCGAATCCGGCGCCGGCGTGACCCAGGCGCTGCTCGACCTGCTGAACGGGGAGCAGGGTGATTTCCGGTTCGAACTGGTCCGCACGTCCCCCCAGCGGCGCTACGAGGACATGGAGCGGGGGCGCTTCGACATGATCGCCTTCGAAAGCCTCGCCTGGGGCTGGAAGGGGCGGCCCGTCGAGGCGTCGCGCGTCTTCCTGCGCGATGCGGAGGTGTTCGTCGCCAAGTCCGGCCCCGGCGTGGACCAGAGCTATTTCGACGCGCTGGACGGCAAGACGATCCTGGGGCGGCTCGGCTACCATTACGCCTTCGCCGGGATGACCGCCGACCCGGAGGTTCTGGAAAAGCGCTTCAACACGCGCCTGACCGTCACGCATGAGGGCAACGTGCGCAGCGTCGCCGCGGGCCGGGCCGCGCTGGCCATCGTCACCCGCTCCTTCCTGACGCGGTTCCTGAAGTCGAACCCGGATATGGCGCCGCTGCTCCTGGTCTCCGACCGCACCGACCAGATCTACGAGCACACCATCCTGGTCCGGCGCGGCGGGCCGGTCGACGCCGCCTGGGTCGACGCGACGCTGGACCGGCTGGAGCGCAGCGGCGCGTTGCCCGCCTTGTGGACCCGGCAGGGGATCGCCCCGTGACCGAACTGCGCTCCCTCGCCCATGGCCGGCGCGACCGTTCGCTGCTGACCCGGATCGGCAGCATCATCCTGGTCACCGCCGCCGCCGTTGGGGTGGTCGCCGTGGCCGTGTCGGCCAATGTGGTGGAGCACCAGCAGTTCTCGGCGCTGACCAGGCGGGCGGAGTTGGTCGCCACCATGCAGACCGACGCGCTCGCCAACCCGATCTGGGAAATCGACGACCGCGCCGTCCGCAACATCATCGATTCGCTGCGCGAGCGCGACCCTGCCATCCTCGCCGTCTCCGTGTTCGAACCGGGCCGCAGCGAGCCGATGGCGGTGTCCGGCGATCCCAGAACTTCCGCCGATTCCACGACCGTCGAGAAGACCATCGACCTGCGCGGGCGCGACGGGGTGACCCGGCATGTCGGGACGCTGCGCCTGCTCTATTCGACGGCGGAAATCCACCGCAACACGCTGGAAGCGCTTCTGCCCGTGGTGGGCTTGCTGCTGCTGTCGCTGGTCAGCGCCATCGTCATCATCAGCGTGATGCTGAACCGTGTCGTGCTGGGCCCGCTGCGGCGGCTGACCCAGGCGGCGCAGGCGGTGGCCCATGGCGACTACGGCGCCCGCCTCGCCACCGAGCGCGAGGACGAGATCGGCGTCCTGACCAAGACCTTCAACCGCATGGCCGAGACGGTCCAGGACTACACCCAGACCCTGGAATCCCGCGTGCAGGAGCGGACGGAGGCGTTGGCCGACATCAACCGCCGCATCATGGACAGCATCAACTACGCCCAGTTGATCCAGTCCTCCATCCTGCCGAAACCGGAGGTTCTGGACGGCGGGCTGGCCCAGCATTTCGTCCTGTGGCGCCCGCGCGACGTGGTCAGCGGCGACTTCTACTATTACCGCGAGGTGGAGGGCGGCTTCCTCATCGGCGTGGCCGACTGCACGGGCCACGGCGTCCCCGGCGCCTTCATGACCATGACGGCCAGCGCGGTGCTGAACAACGTGGTGGACGCGATGGGCGCCGCCGATCCCGCGGCGCTGCTCGCCATGGTCGACCACAAGGTGCGTGCCGCCCTGCATCAGGACGGCGACGCGGCGAGCTGGGAGGGCGGCTTCGACAACGGGCTGGATCTGGCGCTCTGCCACGTCCAGCCGGCGCAGCGGCGGCTGGTCTATGCCGGCGCCCGCCTGCCCCTGACCGTCGTCGGGCCGGACGGGCTGACGGAGGTCCGTGCCGACCGCCGCAGCCTGGGCTACCGGGCCACCGGCCCCACCCCGGCCTTCACGAATCACAGTCTGGAGCTGTTGCCGGACCAGACCTTCTACATCTGCACGGACGGGCTGACCGACCAGTGCGGCGGCGAACGGGGGCGGAGCTTCGGCAAGCGCCGGCTGCACGGCGTGATCGAGGCCTGCGGCGCGCTGCCGCTGGACCGGCAGAAGGAGAGCATCGAGTCCAGCCTGTCCGGCTTCCAGGGCGGCCGCCCGCAGCGCGACGACATCACCATGGTCGGCTTCCGCGTCCGGCTGGACGGGAACCCGGCGGACCCGGCGGACCCGGCGCGCGCCGCAGCGTGGGAAACTGCGTAAACACCCTCTTGAGAGTTTCGTAATAAGACGACAGTAGGGCCGCGTCGGATGGAAGTCGCTCGACCTACCATTCGAATTCATATAGTTTCCGCGCCGGCCCTATGAACAATAAGCACCGGTAATGTGGGAGCAGAGGGGGAGCAAAGGGGATGGCGGCCGTTACGATCGTTGTCGTCGAGGACGAGGCGTCGCTGCGCCGTGACATGATCGAATATCTCCGCGGCTGCGGTTTCGACGCGGTCGGCGCGAAGAATGGGCGCGAACTGGACGAGCAGATCGCCGCGCGCCCGGTTTCCCTCGTTGTTCTGGACGTCAACCTGCCGGGCGAGGACGGCTTCAAGATCGCGACCCGCCTGCGCGAGAACCCCGCCATCGGAATCATCATGGTGACCGCCCGCGGCTCCACCGTGGACCGGGTGGTCGGGCTGGAACTCGGCGCCGACGCCTATCTGGTGAAGCCCGTCGAAATGCGCGAGCTGGAGGCCCAGGCCAAGGCCCTGCTGCGCCGCCTGGAAGCGAGCGGTCCGGGCAGCACGGCGGCGGCCCCGCAGACGCCCGCCCCGCCCCCCTCGGACGAGGCCCACTGGGTGCTGGACGCCACGGCCTGGGCACTGACCAGCCCCGCGGGCGTGCGCGTCAGCCTGACGAGCATGGAGATGAAGCTGGTCTCGCTGCTGGCCGGACAGGCGCGCCAGCCGGCGACCCGCGACCAGATTTCCATGGCGCTCTACAACCGCCGCTGGAACCCGGACGACCGCTCCATCGACACGGTGGTCGGGCGCCTGCGCCACAAGGTGGAAAACGCCATCGGCGAAACCGCCCCGGTCAAGTCGGTCCACGGGGTGGGGTATGTGTTCTCCGCCCCGGTGCGGATGACCTGATACGCCGATCAGGCCACCCCGTCTTCCGGTGGCGTGTCCTTCGGGAAGGTCAGGACGAAGCGGGTCCCCTGCCCCGACGCGCAGTCCACCGAAATCGTCCCCTTCAGCGCGCCCACCGCCAGATTGTGCACGATGTGCAGGCCGAGCCCGCTGCCCCCTTCGCCGCGCCGGGTGGTGAATAAGGGATCGAAGATGCGCGGCAGATGGTCCGGCGGGATGCCCCGGCCGTTGTCGGTGTAGACCATCCGCACGGTGCCGGGCTCCGGTTCGTCCACCGTGACCGTCAGCGTTCCGCCCTGCCCCTCCGCGCCCTGCGCGTCGACGAAGGCGTGGGTGACGGAGTTCATCACGAAGTTGGTCAGGATCTGCGACAGCGCGCCCGGATAGCTGTCCACCACCAGCCCGTCCGGGCAGGACACGGTGATGCTGTGCTTGCCCTGGCGAAGCTTCGGCTCCAGGCTGACCAGCGTTTCCTGGATGTAGCGGTTGAGATGCACCGCCCGGCGCTCGGCGCTGGCGCGGTCCACCGCCACCTGCTTGAAGCTGGCGATCAGCTTGGCGGCGCGTTCGCAATTGGCGAGAATCAGCGCCGACGTGTCGGTCGCCGTGGTCAGGTAGCGGGTGAAGTCCGCCTTGCTCAGATCCCCCGACTGGGCGCGCCCGCGCAGCCGGGCCGTGGCGTCGGACAGGTGCGACGCGCAGGACACGGCGATGCCCACGGGCGTGTTGATCTCGTGCGCGACCCCGGCGACCAGCGCGCCCAGGGAGGCCAGCTTCTCGGCGCGGACCATCGCCTCCTGCGCCTCGCGCAGGTCGGCCAGCGCGGTTTCCGCCTCCTGCCGGCGGCGCTCCAGCTCCTGGTTGGCGGAGCCGAGCTGCGCCTGAAGCCGGTCGCTGACGCGCACCAGCCGGCGCTGTTCGCGCGTGCTGCGCTGGAACGCCTCCACGAACGCATCGAATTCGGCGCGCAGTTCGGGCGCGGCGGCGCCCAGCCTCTCCCCCAGAAGGCGGGCCTGCTCGATGGCCTGCTCCTCGGCGGCGAAGAGGTTGAAGGTCATGGCGCCCCGTCTGCCGGAATCTGTTTCAGCGTGAAGGCGACGTGATGCAGATCCTCGGCGAAATCCTCGCCCAGCTCCTGCATGGACTCGTCGTTCTCCTCAAAACACCAAGTGACGGAGATGCTGCGCCCGTCGCGGGCTGCCGTCTCCAGCATCTGGAAGATGTTCATCAGGGCCTTCGCGCTGGAGCTGTTGAAGTACAGAAGCTCCATGTCGAACCGGATGGGGTGTCCGCCCGGTTCGGCCAGGAAGTCGCGCAGGGCTGTGAAGATCGGTCCGAAGAAGGTCGCCACGTCGTCGGGATAGGATTCGCCGGTCAGGCGAAGCACGCCGCCGGCGAAGTCGAAATCGACCTCGGGGGTTCGGCCCGTCGCGGGTAGTTTCAGGGATTCCATGGTTGTCCGGATGTCCACAGCCGCTTTCAGATCCGAGCCTTGAGGCAGAAGAAGCTCTTGCCCTCGTCCATTTCGAGGAAATCATACTCGATGGGTTCGCTGGCGCGGCGCGCGATCTCGATCAGGCCGATGTTGGCCCCCCGAGCCCCCTCCTCCGGGGCTTCGCGCAGTTGCTCCCGGTAGTAGGTCTTGATGGCGTCCTTGTCCAAGCCCTTCAGATACTCCAGCCGTTCGCGCAGGCGCGGAACGTCGGCGTTGTACACGGTGTTCCCGCAGACGATGAAGACCTTTCCGCCCTCCATGCCGATGGTGACCATTCCGGCGCTCAGCTCCACCGGCTTCTCGCGCGCCCCGGTCACCTTCTCGGCGGAATAGCGGATGATGTTCTGCATCTGCTCGACGAAGACGGAGAAGACGCGGCGGACCGTCGGGCCGTCGGTTTCCTCCAAGGTCATCTTTTCCCGCAGCGCCTCGCCCAAAGAGTAGAGTATCCCCTCGGACAGATAGCCGCTGAACGAGAAAATGATGCCTTTCTCGTCGAGGTCCCGTTTGATCCCGGCATATTGCTGAGCGAGCATGATGGAGTCCGCGGTTCTTCCGTTGAAGTGCGAAGGGGCCGCCTGTTGGTTTGAGCGCTCCGGCCCGATGTCCGGCGATCGCTTCGGCCTTGTCTATGGACACGTTACATTTCCGCCTGCCGCGCTGGAAGGATTATCGGGTGCGCAGCGGCGGAGGGGCGTTGCGCAATCAGCCTTTCACGGGAAGGCGGACGCGGAAGACGCTGCCCTGCCCGACCGTGCTCTCCGCGGTGATCGACCCGCCGTGCATCTGGATGATCTGGCGGACCGTGTTCAGCCCGATGCCCGTCCCCGGCACGCCCGCCGAACCGCTCCCCCGGTAATGCCGCTCGAACAGCAGGGGCAGCTCGTTCTGCGGGATGCCGCGGCCCTGGTCGGCCACCTCCACCACCGCCACGCCGCCGTCGGTTTCCCCGCGCACCGTGACGCGGCAGTCGCCGTCCGCGTACTTGACCGCGTTGTTCAGCAGGTTGCTGAACAGCATGCCCAGCAGGTGCCCGTCGGCCATCACCACCGGGGGCAGGCTGTCCAGCTCCAGATGGAATTCGCACCCGGTGTAGGCGGTGCGGAAGGGCTCCGTCACCGAGCTCAGCAGCGCCGTCAGGTCCACCTCCGCCCGCTGCACCTTCAGCGTCCCGGCCTGGAGCCGCTCGTCGGTCAGATGCGTGTCGATCAGCCCGGTCAGCCGCTGCACGCTGTTGCGGATGACGCCCAGCCGTTCCAGCGCGTCCCGGTTTTCCCGCTCCGCGCGCAGGGTCAGCATCTGGGCGGCGCTGTCGATGATGGCCAGAGGGGTGCGGAACTCGTGGCTGACCATGGTGACGAACTGGCGCTGCTGCTCGCGGGCGACCAGCTCCGCCTCCAGCGCGCGCTCCACCCGCTCCTTCGCGGCGACCAGGGCGGCCTGGTTGGTGGCCAGTTCGGCGGTCCGCTCGCCGACGCGCCGTTCCAGCGACTGGTTCAGGGCGACCAGATCCTCATAGAGGCACACATTGTCGAAACCGATGGTGACGCGGGCGCAGAACAGCTCCAGCAGCCGGTGATCGTCCTCCCCGTAGGGTTCGGTCCGTTCCAGCGCGAAGACCGTCGTCCCGTGCTCCCGTGTGCGGAAGGCCAGGATGCAGCGGTCCGGTCGGAAGTCGCTCTGCTGCGTCTCGAAGGCGGTGATCACCTGGGCGGTCAGATCGGGCTCCAGGGCGTCGGAGGCGGGCCGCCCGACGAAACGCGCGAAGCGGCTGGAGCCGGCGACCACGGTGGCCCGCGCCTTGCCGTCGCCGCGGTCCACCATGCGGCAGGCCAGAACCGCGCCGCCGCTGTTGTCCACCACCTTGCTGAGCTGGTCCACCAGCTCCTCCACCAGCGTGCGCATGGACCGCGTCTCGAACAGCGGCGCGGAGGCGGCGAGGATGCGCTCCAGCCCCTGGCGGTGCCGCTCGATGGTGACGATGTCGCGCCAGGCCCGCAGCCCGCTGACCAGCGTGGTGAACAGGCGCTGCGCGGTGAGTTCGCTCTTAGCCTTGTAATCGTTGATGTCGTAGGCGACGACCACGTCCCGCTCCGGCGCCTGGCCGGGCTGGCCGGTGCGCAGGATGATGCGCATGCGGCGGTTGCCCAGATCCTCGCGGATGAAGCGGACCAGACGCAGCCCGGCGTCGTCGGTCTCCATCACCACGTCGAGAAGCGCCACCGGAATATCCGGGCGGGTGAGGAGAAGCGACCGCGCGGCGGCGGCGGACAGGGCGCTGACCACCTCGAACGGGCGCCCTTCGAACTCGAAGTCGCGCAGCAGCACCTCGGTCATGGTGTGGACCTGGGGATCGTCGTCGACCACCAGAATGGGCCAGGGCTCCGCTGGCCGGGCGTTGACCGCGGGATCGTCGGCAAACCCGTCGCCGGGACCGAACAGCGGCTCGTCGTCCAGACCTTCGTCCATTTCCTGGCCCATGGGCCCCTCCACGCATGACCTACCCAAATGGTTCCGCAACGATGGACAGGGAAGGCACCAAAGCGGTACGAGACCTAGGCCCACCCGTCCAGGGCTGTCGCAAAATGTCACAAAACGCGATATTTTAGAGGCATTTAACGCGAATTGACATGGCTTCTGCCCATTGATGAATACCCAAGTATTACCATTCTCTTTTATACTCTCCGAAAACGAGGGAGTTGGCCCGCGTATGGTTATGAACCAGAACGGTATGCCCGTCAGCCGGTACGCGACGTTCCGCCGGCTCCTGTCGCGCCTCGACCACGGCACCCGCATCGGTCCGGAGCGGACCGCCGAGGAATCCACCGTTCAACCGGTGCGCGCCATGCTCCGCGGCCTTTTGTCCAGCCGGCGCCGGGCGCACACGCGGCGCCTGTGGGCGCGCTGGCTGGAGCCGGTGATGCTGCGCGACCCGGCCCTGCTCGCCATCGCCGAGCCTCTGCCCGGCTGCGTCCGCGTCGTCGACACCGCGGGCTGGTGGCCGGCACTGTCGCGGCGCATGGACGACCTGCCCGCCACCGTGCAATCCCGTCTCGACGACCGGCTGGCCAACGGCGCCCTGGACCGCGTGCTGGCCTCGGCGGAGATGGCCGGTTGGGCCGAGACGCTGCGCGGCGGGTCCTTGTCCGTGCTGGACGCCGTGCGCACCGATCCCACAGCACTCGCCCTGTTCCTGGAGGAGGCGAACGCCCACCGCATGCGCGCCGCCAGCGCTCTGGCCATTCCCGGCGGCGTCGCGGCGCTCCGCCCGCTGGACGGCGCGGACGTGGAGACGCTGACCGCCGCGCTGCGCCTGTCCGACGGCTGGCGGACGCTGGGCGGGCGGGCGGCGGACATGGAGATCGACGAGCTTCTGGCCTGTGTGCGCGGCGCTCTGACCGGCGGAAGCGTGGCACCGGATGCGATGGCGCTGTTCGCCGTGGCCGGCCTCTACAGCCGCCGCGATCCGCTGCTGGGGGCGGCGTTGCGCGCGCTTCTGCCCCTGCCGCTGGTCGACGCCGCCGCCGCCTGGCTGACCGCGCATGGGAACGGGGGGAAAGCGTGCGGGGAGCGGGCGGGCGACGGCTTCGCCGGGATGCCCCCTTTCGGCGGCGGGCAGGCGGAGTCCCTCGACCGCGGTCTGCGGGACCTTTTCGAAGCCGCCATGCGCTCCGGCCGTCCGGTTTCCCCGGCGGACGCCAAGCGGCTGGGGCGCGCCCTGGCCGGCGTGGTGGACGACGTCCCCGACACGCCACCGGCCCGGCGCTGACGGGTTGGGCGGCGCCATCATGAACCTCGACACCTTCGCCCTCGCCGTGCTCGTCCTCAGCATCGCAGCGCTCGGCCTCTCCGTGGTCTACGAAGCATCGCGCCTCACCGCCACCAGCAGCCGCAGGGCGCTGGTGCGGCGGAAGCTGGAGGCCCAGGCCGCCGATCTCGCCGCCCTCGGCCGCCAGACCGAGAGCGCTCAGGCCGAGAGCGACGCCAGGCAGGAGGCCATCGACCGGCTGACCGCCGAGCGCGGGCGGCTGACCGGCCTGATCGCGTCGGTCAAGGCGTCCAAGGTCGCCCTGGTGCATGAGATCGGGGACGCCCAGAGCGGGGCGCAACGCTATGAGAGCGAGTTGCGCACCATCCCGGACTTCGCCCGGCTCGACCCCCGGCGCATGCTGTTCGCGCGGGCGATCTGGGACCGCCGGAACATCGCCCGCGTCTGGGCCGACACGCCGGACGCCGCGGCGGCGATGCTCCAGCGCGCCTTCGGCACGCGCAACGGGGTCCTGTCCTCGCGGCTCGACACGGTCCCGCTGATCCCGGTCGGAAACGGGGCCAACGACAGTAGGGCCAACGACAGCGGGCGGCCGGGGTCCCCATGACGGCGATCATCCTCTACGCGGCGCTGCTTCTTCTGGTGGCCAGCGTTCTGGTGAACCGGATGGGCGAACGCCGCGTCCGCGCGGCGCGCGACGAGCTTGCCACCGCCGACAA
The DNA here is from genome assembly GCF_008365375.1 of Roseomonas genomospecies 6. Classification (GTDB taxonomy): domain Bacteria; phylum Pseudomonadota; class Alphaproteobacteria; order Azospirillales; family Azospirillaceae; genus Azospirillum. The sequence continues at coordinate 138,871 of NZ_QOKW01000002.1, forward strand.
GGACATCCGGGCGATGGAGCAGCGCCTCCATGAGGCCCGGAAGACGCTGGAGGCGACGCGCGGCCGTCTGGGTGGCCTGGATGAGACGCTGGCGGAGGCGAAGCGGCAGACCGAAGCGCTGGAGCGGCAGTTCGACGCGCTCCAGCAGGCACCAGTGGAACAGTACCACGTCTTCGACCGGCTGGAGGCCCGCCCCGGCACCATTTGGGAGGTGGCGGTCCGCCGCGCGCCGGACGCCCTCTACACCAGCGCCGCCATGGCCGCGTCCTGGCGCGACGGGCGCACCTACCTGATCGTCGCATCCAACCAGAAGGAGGCGCTGGACCGCGCCGCCCAGCGCTTTCCCCGCGTGAACGGCTACGAGGTCGGCCCGGTCATGACCTGCCGCCTGTTCCTGCCCAAGGACACGACGGAGCGCAAGCGGGCCTGACCCGCCTCATGACGGCGTCTTGTGAGGCCCGCCACAGCGCGGGCGGGTCCGTGTCGGTACGGTGGGGTGCACAGCCCCCCTGCCCCGGTGAACGCCATGCCCCGCCGCATCGACACCTGTCTCCCGACCGTTCCTGCCCCTCAGCCGCCTGACCGCGAGCGACCGGCGGACGATGCCGCGCCCCTGCCCCTTCTGCCCCTGGCCCTCTTGCCCTTGGACGACCGGCGCTGCCCGCGCCGCGAGGTTGCCATGCTGTGCGAAACGGACAGCGGCCATCGTTGGGACGGGGCTTGACCGGGCCGCCCGCATCCTTATATCCCGGTCGCCCTCCCGTGAGGACGACCTCACCACGGCACGCCCGCGACGGGCGTGGGGAACCCGGCGGGGACGACCCTGCCTCCATGGTATCGGAGGTGTCCCGTGTCCTGGGTCATCCTGTTCTTCGCCGGCCTGTTCGAGATCGGCTGGGCCGTCGGCCTGAAGCAGACGGACGGCTTCACCCGTCCCATTCCCACCGCGCTCACCATCGGTTCGATGATCGTCAGCCTCGCCCTGCTCGGGCTGGCGCTGAAATCGCTGCCGCTGGGCACGGCCTACGCCGTGTGGACCGGCATCGGGACGGTCGGCACCGTGATCCTCGGCATCTGGCTCTACGGTGAATCCGCCGACCTGCTCCGGCTTGGCTGCATCGCGCTGATCGTGGCGGGCATCCTGGGGCTCAAGCTCATCACGCCCTGATCCGTCGTCAGGCGCGTTCCTTCCGCAGGGCCGCGCGCGCGGCGTAGCCGATCCCCCCGGCCACCGCGAGGCCGGCGAGGAAGGCGAAGCCGCGCGCCGCGGTTCCCGTGGTGGTCAGGGACAAACGCTCCTCCTGCCCGGTGAAGCGCCCATGCGTGCGGTGCAGGCCGGGGACCGGAGCGAACAGATTGTCGGGCCGGTCCGGGTTCTCCGCCTCCTCCGTCTCCTGCCCTTCGAAGGCGGTGAAGGCCACCCGGTAGTCCGCGTAGGCGGGCAGAGCGTGGGTTCCGATGATCGCCTCGACCGTCGTGAAGCCCAGCCAGTGTTCACGCTTCGGGTCCGCCGCGGCCTGGACGATGGCGCGCCCGATGTCGTCGGGATCGAAGATGGCGCCGACCGGCCTCGCCCGGCGCGGCATGTGGCTGCGCGCCCAATCGAACTGCGGGGTGTTGACGGCGGGCAGATGGACCATGGTCACCTGAAGGCGGCTGCCGTCGTGGATCAGTTCCGACCGCAGGCTGTCGATGAAGCCGCGGATGGCGCTCTTGGCTCCGCAATAGGCGGCCTGGAGCGGGATCGAGCGGTAGGCCAGCGCCGATCCCACCTGAAGGATGACTCCGCGGTCGCGCGGCAGCATGTGCCGCAGAGCCGCCAGCGTGCCGTGGACGGAGCCGAGATAGGTCACCTCCGTCACCCGCCGGATTTCCTCCGGCGTCACGTCGCGGACGCGCCCGAACACCGTCACCATGGCGTTGTTGACCCAGACGTCGATGGGGCCGAGCGACCGCTCGACGGCATCCGCGGCGGCGGTCACCGCGTCGGCGTCGGCCACGTCGGCGGGCAGGACCAGCGCCGTGCCGCCGAGCCGTTCGATCTCCGCGGCCACCGCCTCCAGCGCGTCGCGGGAGCGGGCGATCAGCCCGACCGCCGCCCCCCACTCCCGTGCGAAGGCCAGCGCCGCGGCGCGCCCGACCCCGGCGGACGCTCCGGTGACGACGACGACGGGCCGGTTCCGTTCGGTGGCGGGGGGTGTGGGCATGGCTGGCAGGCTCCGTGGGCTGGGACGCATCGACCTTGTCCCAACCCGCCCGGAGCCTGACGGTTCCGCTGATGTCAGCGTCCCTGCGGCGTCCTTGCGGCGCCTTACGGCGCTTCGACGATCTCGAAGTCGTGGGTGATCCTGGCGGTGGCGCCCAGCATGATGGAGGCGGAGCAGTATTTCTCCGCCGACAGGGCGATGGCGCGCTCCACCTTCGCCGGGTCCAGGCCGCGCCCGGTCACCACGAAGTGGACGTGAATGCTGGTGAAGACCTTGGGATCGGTGTCGGCGCGTTCGGCCTCGATCTCCGCCACGCAGCCGGTGACGGCCTGACGGCCCTTCTCAAGGATCATCACCACGTCGAAGCCGGTGCAGCCGCCCATGCCGATCAGCAGCATCTCCATGGGACGGATGCCCAGATTGCGCCCGCCGGCCTCCGGCGCGCCGTCCATGACCACGGCGTGGCCGCTGCCGGACTCGCCGACGAACATCTTCCCGTCAACCCACTTCACGCGCGCCTTCATGGCGGTCTCCCGATTATTGTTCGTCTTCCAAGGGATGGCAGGGCTTGCAGCCGGTGGGCCAGGGCTCGCCCAGATCCTCCACGAAGCAGGTCCAGGAGGCGCTTTCCAGCCGGATGCACCCCCCGCCGGCGAAGTTCAGGATCACGGCGCCCTCCGCCGTCTCGACGGACAGCAGTTCCAGGATCTGCGCGCGGTTCTTCACGTCGAGGCCGCGGATCTTCACCGCCGTCACCCCTTCGATGCGCACGCCGCAATGGACGCGCTCGAAGGGGGCCAGATGGTCGTCGTCGGCGGTGGGGCCGGGACGGCGTTCGTCCGCCGTCTCCCATCTGAAGCGGTTGACCACCAGCACGAACCGCGCCTCCTTCGGCAGGAAGCACATGTCGCCGATGGGCAGGATGGCGTCCTGAAGACAGGCGGAGACGACTTTCAGGTCCTCGTCGTCCTGGGCGCGCAGGCGGATCGGCGTGGCGGTCATGGGCTTCCTCATGGGGTTCCATTCGCTGTGGACGGCTGATCGGGCGCGGGACGCCGTCAGTCGTCCTCCGCCCGGATGCGTTCGATGTCCGCGCCGCAGGCCGCCAGCTTCTCCTCCACCCGCTCATAGCCGCGGTCGAGGTGATAGACGCGGTTGACCGTCGTCTCCCCTTCCGCCGCAAGACCGGCCAGGACCAGCGACACCGACGCGCGGAGATCCGTCGCCATAACGGGCGCGCCGGTCAAACGCTCCACCCCCCGGACGAGGGCGGAGGAACCGTGCACCGTGATGCGGGCTCCCATGCGGGTCAGCTCGGGCGCGTGCATGAACCGATTCTCAAATATGGTCTCGGTGATCATGCCTGCACCCCTGGCCGTGCACATCAGGGCCATCATCTGGGCCTGAAGGTCGGTGGGGAAGCCGGGATAGGGTTCGGTCATCACGTCCACGCCGATCAGTTCGCCGTTGGTGCGCGACACGCGGATGCCCGTCTGACCGTTGGTGACGATCTCCGTGAACTCCACGCCCGCCGGGACCAGCGCCGTCACCGCCGCCTTGATCAGGTCCAGGCGCGTGTTCAGGATGTCCAGCGTGCCGCCGGTCATCGCCGCGGCCATGGCGTAGGTGCCGGTCTCGATGCGGTCCGGAACCACCATGTGGCGGGCGCCGTGCAGCCGGTCCACGCCGACGATGGTCAGCCGGTCGCTGCCGATGCCGGTGATCTTCGCGCCCATCTTGACGAGGCATTCGGCGAGGTCGGTCACCTCCGGCTCGCGGGCGGCGTTGACCAGGACGGTGGTGCCGCGGGCCAGCGTGGCGGCCATCAGCAGGTTCTCGGTGGCGCCGACCGACACCTTGGGGAAGACGTATTCCGCACCGCGCAGGCCGCCCGGCGGCGCCTTGGCGACGATGTAGCCGCCCTCGATGCGGATCTCCGCCCCCATGGCCTCCAGGCCCTTGATGTGCAGGTCCACCGGACGGGCGCCGATGGCGCAGCCGCCGGGCAGTGACACCTTGGCCTCGCCGCAGCGGGCGAGCAGCGGGCCGAGCACCAGCACGCTCGCCCGCATCTTGCGGACGAGGTCGTAGGGGGCCGTGGTGTTGGTGATGTCGCGGGCGGTGAACTCCACCACGCGGCCGGCGCAATCCCCGCCCGCCCCGGCCATGTGGATCGCGACGCCGTGCTGGAGCAGCAGGTTGCACAGCGTGTTGATGTCGGCAAGGATCGGCAGGTTGGTGAGCGTCAGCGTCTCGTCGCTGAGAAGCGCCGCCGTCATCAGCGGAAGCGCCGCGTTCTTGGCGCCCCCCACCGTGATCGACCCGTGAAGGGGCTTGCCGCCGCGGATGCGGATCTTGTCCATGAAGCTGTCTTGTCCGGTCAGATGCTGTCGAAAAGGCCGAAGCCCGGCGGATTAGGCCATCTTGCGGGTCCGGAGGTCCGGCAACATGCCCATCGTGCCGGACTCCCGAAGTCATATCGGGGATTGATCCTCCCAGGCGTTGTAGCGGAGCATGCGGACGCGCTCAAGGGATGGAATTGAGGCTTTTTCTCATGGAAGCCTTTCCCGCGCTGCAAAGACCAGATGCAATGAAAGGACCAATCGCGTGATCCAAAACGGCGCCCAGGAGAACGCCCAACACAACATCATGGGCGGCTTGACCCTCTCCCTGTCCGGCCGGCTCGACCCGGACGAGGTGAAGCAGATCCACGGCGAACTGCGCGCCTTCAACGAGCGCTTCACCGCCCCCTACGACCTGCGGGAGATCATGGCGACCGTCCGCGACGGGGACGGGGCGCTGATGGCCGGACTGACCGGCTACACCAACTGGGAGTGGCTGTACGTGGATTATCTGTGGGTCCATGACAGCCGGCGCGGGAGCGGGCTCGGCGCCCGCCTGCTGGCCGCGGCGGAGGAGGAGGCGGTGCGGCGCGGCTGCCGCTGGTCGCGCCTCTACACCTACGATTTCCAGGCGCCGGGCTTCTACCGCAAGCAGGGCTACGAGGTTTGGGCGGAGATGGAGGGATACCCGCCGGGGCACACGCAGATCTGGTTCAGGAAGTCTCTGCGGCGGGACGGGGAATAGCCTGCACGGCGGATTCGTTGCGCTTCAGGAAGACGATCACCGCGCAGACCACCGCCATCCCGGCAAGCTGGGGCGGCTCGAAGCTCTCGCCCAGCAGGACGAAGGCCGTCACCCCCGCGAAGACGGGATCGAGCATGCCGATCACCGTCGCGGGGAACGGTTCGATGGTCTTCAGCCCCTCCAGATAGAGCCAGTAGGGCGCCACCGTGCCGAACACGCCGATGAACAGGACGAACCCCACGGTTTCCCAGGTCGGCTCGACCGCCGAATAGTCGATGGCCGGGGTGGCGAGCAGCCAAAACAGCGCCGACAGGAAGAAGGGCCAGAAGGTCATCGACCAACTGTCCAGCCCTTTGCGGTGCCCATGGGCGCAGCGGACGTTGTAGGCGGCGAAGGACACGGCGCAAAGCATGCCCACCGCCGCCCCCAGCGCGTTCCCCGACCACAGGGCCGGGTCGTAGGCGCCGACCAGCAGGAAGCAGCCGGCGGCGTTGCCGGCCAGGATCAGCGCGACCGTCCGGTTCATCCGGTGGGTGCCCAGGAACAGACCGGCGGCCACGATCAGCATGGGGGCGGTGTATTCCAGCATCAGGGCCAACGCCACGTTGGTCAGGGCGATGGCGTAGAAGAAGGTCAGGTTCACCAGCGTCAGCCAGACCGCCAGCTCCGCCAGGAACGGCAGGTCCGCCCGCCGCACCCGGATCGGCCGGCCGAGCGCCAGCATGATCAGGGCCAGCGCGGCGGCGGACACCATGGCGCGCACCGCGATCATCACCAGCGGCGGCATGGACGCGACGAACAGCATTTTGGCTGCGGTTCCGGCCACGCCGAACAGCAGCGCCGAGGCGACGATGCAGCCATAGCCCCACAGGCGCGCCCGCGCCGCATCAACCGCCATGACCCCACCCCACCCTGTTCCGGATCGGCGGCAACGATAACGTGCGAATGAAACCGAACCGATGCGGCAAATGCGTCACCGGCTCACCGCATTCAGTTCGGCTGCCCGTCCTTCTCCCGCCCGCGCGCCTGCTCCTTGCGCCTGCGCAGGTTCTCGCGCAGGCGGGCGGCGAGGCGCTCCTGCTTGTCGTCCTTTTTCGGCTGGGCGGCGGGAGTCTTGGTCTGGTCTTCGGTCGTCATGCGGCGCTCGCGGCAAGCGGGGCCGGGGCGGCGGCGCTGCCCCAGCGGCGGTTCCAGTCCTGGAACATCAGGACGTTCCAAAGCCGGTGCTGGTTGTTGCGGGTTCCGGCCAGATGCTCCGCCCAGCAGGCGCGGATCGGCGCGGGGTCGAAGAAGCCCTCCCGGCGCAGCCGCCCCTCGTCCAGCAGATCCTCCGCCCAGTCGCGGAGCGGGCCGCGCAGCCAGCCGTCCAGCGGGATGGCGAAGCCGGCCTTGGGACGCTCCACCAGGGTTGGCGGCACATGGCGGTAGAGCACCTGACGGAGCAGCCACTTGCCCTTGCCGTCGCGCAGCTTCTGCGCCGGCGGCACGCGCCACGCCAACTCCACCACCCGGTGGTCGAGCAGCGGCACACGTGCCTCCAGCGACACGCCCATGCTGGCGCGGTCCACCTTTGCCAGGATGTCGTCGGGAAGGTAGGTCACGCTGTCGAGATGCTGCATACGCTCGACGAAATCCGGGATGCCAGCGGCCAGCCCGTCGTTCCAGGCCGGGCCATGCGGCTCCCGCCCGCCGCGGACCAGCGCGTCGGGGTCCTGCCACTGGCTGACCAGACGGCGGTAGATGGCGTCCGGCCCGGCGGCGTCCAGCACCCCGGCCAGCTTGTGCAGCTTGTCGCCGGTTTGGCGCGGGCGCCGCGCCTCGGGGATCAGAGCGGCCAGCCTGTCCCAGCCCGCGGGCCGGACGGCGCGGATCAGCCCGGCGGCGCCCCGCCGCAGCCCGGCGGGCAGAGGCGCGATGCGCCGCCACAGGGCGGGCGCCGTCAGATAACGGTTGTACCCGGCGAACAGCTCGTCCCCGCCGTCGCCGGACAGAGCCACGGTGACGGACCGCCGCGTCATCTCCGACACCAGCAGCGTCGGGATCTGGGAGCTGTCGGCGAAGGGCTCGTCGTACCAGTCGGCCAGCTTCGGGATGACCTCCAGCGCGTGGCTGGCCTCCACGCGAAGCTCCGTATGCTCGGTGCCGAGATAGGCGGCGACCGCACGGGCGTGCACCGCTTCATCGTAGCCATTCTCGCCGAACCCAATGGTGAAGGTGCGCACGGGCCGCGCGCTCTGCGCCTGCATCAGGGCGACGACGGTGGAGCTGTCGATGCCGCCGGACAGGAAGGCGCCCAGCGGAACATCGGCCATCATCTGCCGCCCGACCGCGTCCTTAAGAAGCGATTCCAGCGCGTCCGTGGCCTCGGCGTCGGACAGGGAGAGCCGGTCCGCGATGCCGGCCCGCGCCGCCTCGCCCGCATTCCAATAGACGCTGCGCTCCGGCTCGCGGCCCGGACGGACGGTCAGGATGCTGCCCGGCTCCAGCTTGTGGACACCTTGGTAGATGCTGTGCGGCGCCGGGACGTAGCTGAAGCGCAGATAGGCGGACAGGGCGTCGCGGTCGATCTCCGCCGCGAAGGCGGGATGGGCGCGCAACGCCTTGGGCTGGGAGCCGAACAGCAGCGCCCCGCCCATCCGCGCCCAATAGAGCGGCTTCACGCCCAGATGGTCGCGCACGAGGTAAAGGGTGCGCTCGCGCCGGTCCCACAGGGCGAAGGCGAAGATGCCGACCAGCCGCCGCACGGTGCGCTCCACGCCCCAGGCGGCGCAGGCCTCCAGAAGCACTTCGGTGTCCGAGTGGCCGCGGAAGCGGTGGCCAGCGGCTTCAAGCTCCGCCCGCAAGTCCTGGAAATTGTAGATCTCGCCGTTGTAGGCGACGACCCAGCGCCCGTCCGCCGACTCCATCGGCTGGCGGCCCAGCGGCGACAGGTCCACGATGGCGAGCCGCCGGTGGCCGAGCGCGATCCCGGCCTCCCCGTCCGTCCACACACCCTCCCCGTCCGGGCCGCGGTGGGCGATGGTGTCGGCCATGCGCCGCGCCGCGGCCTCAAGCCCGTGATCGGGACCGGGACCGGCCAGGAAGCCGCAGATGCCGCACACGGCGGGTCGCTCCCGTTCTCAGTGGTCGGAACGGTGCAGGATGCTGTCGCGCAGGCCGGTGTCGTAGGCCATGCCCTCGGCGGTCACGACGCCGTAATCGGCGGTGCGGCGCACCATGCCCTTGCGCTGGAGGATGTTCCAGACCGCCTCGTTGCCCAGGCCGGTGGCGTCGCGGGTGGCGACCACCGCGTTGCCCAGGTGGAAATGGTTGCCGTGGGCGTGCGGCAGGCCGGTGACCAGGAAGGCCCCTTCCTCGCCCTCGACCGGCTTCTGCTCCAGCCGGGCGAGTTCCTGAAGAAGCGTCAGCGTCTTGAGCTGGAGCGGGTTGAGGTTCGCGGGATTCTTTTTCGGCGGCATGGGTGTCCGGCTCGGCAACTTGGAAAAGGTCGCGGCAGTAGATCGGGTGTGCCCGGCGGCTGTCAAGCGGCGGGCCGCTTTTTGCGGACTGGCGTCCGGCCCCGCGCTCGGGCATAAGACGGGCGGTTGACGCGCGCGCGTTACGTTTGAGGCAAGCGCTTGCCCGGCGCGTGCCTGTCAAGGATGGTGGATATGACGATCGTGGTCACCGGCGCGCCCGGTTTCATCGGTTCGCACGTCGCGGCGGCCCCGCTTCATCGCGTGGCACAAGGATGATCACGGCATTGCCCGAGGCCCGTCCCGTGAGCACCAGCCGCAAGCTGATCTATCTGGTGACGGAGGACTGGTATTTCTGGTCCCACCGCCTGCCCATGGCCCGCGCCGCCCGCGAGGCCGGGTTCGAGGTCGCCGTCGCCACCCGCGTGGACAAGCACGGCCCCCGCATCGAGGCGGAGGGCTTCCGCGTGCTGCCGCTCTCCTGGCAGCGGCGCAGCATCAACCCGGCGGGCGCCCTGTCCGCCGTGGCGGAGATCGCCGCGCTCTACCGGCGGGAGGCGCCGGATCTGGTCCATCACGTCGCCATGAAGCCGGTGCTGCTGGGCGGGATCGCCGCCGGGCTGGCCGGGGTACCGGCGGTCGTGAACGCGCTGACCGGGCTGGGCTCCGCCTTTCTCGGCACGGGCGGGCTGAAGTCCCGCATCGCCGGTGCGGTGGCGCGCCCGCTGCTGCGCACCGTGCTGAAGCGCCCGAACAGCCTGACCATCCTGCAGAACGAGGACGACCGGAAGACCCTGGTGGCCGCCGGCCTGCTGCCCGACGAGCGCGCCTGGATCATCCGCGGCTCCGGCGTCGACACCGCCCATTATCAAGTTCTGCCCGAACCGCCCGAACCGCCGGTGACGGTGGGCTGCGTCGCCCGCCTGCTGGCCGACAAGGGCGTCGGCCCTCTGGTCGGGGCGCAGCAGAGGTTGCGGGCCAAGGGGCTGGACGTCCGGCTGCTGCTGGCCGGCACGCCCGATCCGGAGAACCCCACCTCCGTGACGCAGGCCGAGCTGGACCGCTGGGCCGCCCTGCCCGGCGTCGAACTGCCCGGCCACACCGCCGATGTCCGGCAGATCTGGGCGCGCTGCCACATCGCCGTGCTGGCCTCCCGCCGCGAGGGGCTGCCGAAGAGCCTTCTGGAGGCCGCAGCCTGCGGGCGCGCCATCGTCGCCACCGACGTGCCGGGCTGCCGCGAGGTGGCGCACGCGGGTGAGAACGCCCTTCTGGTCCCGCCCGACGACGCCGCAGCGCTGGCCGACGCCCTGGAGGTTCTGGTGCGCGACGCGGCCCTGCGCCGCCGCTACGGCGCGGCCAGCCGGCGCCTGGTCGAATCCGACATGGCGTCCGACCGGGTGGGCGCGAAGACGGTCGAACTGTACCACCGGCTGCTGGCCTCGGCCCAGCCCGGCGCCGCCCCGGTCGCGGAGGCATCATGAGCGGCCCGCTGGCCTTGTTCCTTGCCTTGACCGGAAGCGTCGCGCTGTCCTGGCTGCTCACCGGGCGGGTGCTCGCCTATCTGCGGCACAAGGCGATCCTCGACCACCCGAACGACCGGTCCAGCCACTCCATTCCGACGCCGCGCGGCGGCGGTTGGGGCGTCATGCTGACGCTGCTGCCCGCCTGGATTCTCATCGCCGTGACGGCGGACGATCCGCTGCGGGCGCTGCCGATCCTGGCCGGGGCGGTGGCCCTGATGGCTGTGTCCTGGATGGATGACCGGCGCGGGCTGGGTCCGGCGCCGCGCTTCCTCGCCCAGATCGCCGCGGTGGTCGCGGGGCTCAGCGCACTTCCCGCCGACGGGTCGGTCTTTCAGGGGCTTCTGCCCTTCTGGGCGGACCGGCTGGTGGCCGCGGTCGGCTGGCTGTGGTTCGTGAACCTGTTCAATTTCATGGACGGCATCGATGGGCTTGCCGGCAGCGAGGCGGCGTCCATCGGCGCCGGGCTGGCGCTGGTCGCCTCGCTCGGCGCGCTCGACCCGGCCCTGGCCCTCTACGGGCTGGCGGCGGCGGGGGCGGCGCTGGGCTTCCTGATGTGGAACTGGCACCCCGCCAAGCTCTTCATGGGCGACGTCGGCAGCGTGCCGCTGGGCTTCACGCTGGGCTGGCTGCTGCTGGTCCTGGCGGCGTCGGGGCTGTGGGTGGCGGCGCTGCTGATCCCCGCCTATTTCCTCGCCGACGCCACCTTCACCCTGCTGCGCCGTCTGGCCGAGGGCAAGAAGGTCTGGCAGGCCCACCGCGAGCATTTTTACCAGAAGGCCACCCAACGCGGGCGCAACCACGCCCAGGTCGTGCGGCTGGTCCTTGCGCTGAACGCCGCCCTGCTGTTGCTGGCCGTGGCGTCGCTGGCGCTCGGCTGGACGGTGCTTCCGGCGGGGGCCGTGGCGGTCGTGCTGCTGCTGGCTCTGCTGGCGCGGCCCGTACGGGCGGCGGCGTGATGCGCGTCCTGGTCACCGGGGCCACCGGTTTCGTCGCCCGGACGGTCATTCCGCTTCTGGTCGAGCGCGGGCACAGCGTGCGCGCCGTGGTCCGCCAGAAGGGGGATGGCCGTCAGGACATTCCGGTTCCGCAAGCGGCGGAAACCGTCACCATCGCCGACATCGGCCCCGCCACCGCCTGGGGCAATGCCCTTCAAGGCGTGGACGCGGTGGTTCATCTGGCCGCCCGCGTCCACGTCATGCGCGACCGCGAGTCCGACCCTCTGGCCGCCTTCCGCCGGGTCAACACCGCCGGCACCCGCGTGCTGGCCGAGGCGGCGGCGGCGGCGGGCGTGAAGCGTCTGGTCTATCTGAGCAGCGTCAAGGCGCTGGCCGACGAGAGCCGCCCGGACGAACTGAGCGAGGAGACGGAGCCCGATCCGCACTCGCCCTACGGCATTTCCAAGCTGGAGGCCGAACGGGCGCTGGCGGAGATATCCACCCGCACCGGGCTGGAGGTGGTGGTGATCCGTCCGCCGCTGGTCTACGGCCCCGGCGTGGGCGGTAATTTTCTTCGGCTGATGCAGGCGGTGGATCGCGGCATCCCCCTGCCGCTGGGCGCGCTGGAGAACCGGCGCAGCCTGATCTTCGTGGGCAATCTGGCCGACGCCATCCAGGAATGCCTGACCCACCCGCAGGCGGCGGGCGGGCGGTTCCTGGTCCATGACGGGCGCCCCATGTCCACGGCGGAACTGGTGCGCGCCATCGCGGAGGCGCTGGGCAAGCCCGCGCGCCTGTTGCCCGTCCCGCCGTCCCTCCTGGCGCTCGCCGCGCGGCTGGCCCGGCGGGAGGCCATGCTGGACCGCGTCGCCGGGTCGCTGGTGATCGACGACGGCGCCATCCGCCGGGCGTTGAACTGGCGACCACCCTGCTATCCCGCGTACGGCTTGCGCCTGACCGCCGAATGGTTCAAAGCTGTGCGCGGCTGAACGCCGAACATGGTCCAGGGACTTCCCGAAAGGGAACCGTCCCGGCGAAGCGAAAATCTAAGGTAAAGCGCATGCGTATCCCGTCCCCGCGGGCGTCCCTCGTCTACCTGCACGATCTGACGATGACGGCCGTCGCCCTGGTCGTGGCGCTGTATCTGCGCGTGGGCGAGCAGACGTTTCAGGATTACAGCGATCCGCTGCTGACGGGGCTGCCCATCCTGGTGCTGATCGCCGCGGTGGTCTTCCGCCTGTCGGGGCTGTACCGCGGCATCTGGCGCTACGCCTCGGTGCCCGATCTGGCGCAGCTTCTGCGCGCGGTCACCATGGTCGTTCTGTGCTTCGTGGCTGTCATGTTCCTGCTGACCCGGCTGGAGGCCCTGCCGCGCTCCCTGCCGGTGATTTTGTGGTTCGTGCAGCTCGTCCTGCTGGGCGGGCCGCGCTTCGCCTACCGCCTTCTGAAGGACCGCCGGCTGGGCCTCCACGAGCGGGAGCCGGGGGTGCCGCGCATCCCGGTGCTTCTGCTGGGCGTGAGCGACGCGGCGGAGCTGTTCATCCGCTCGCTGGACCAGAACGCGGGCGCCGCCTATCGTGTGGTCGGCATGCTGGACGACAAGGGCCGGCGCGTCGGCCACGCCATCCGCGGCGTTCCCGTTCTGGGCGGCCCCGACGACCTGCCCCGCGTGGTCGAGGAACTGGCGCAGCGCGGCGACCGCCCGCAGCGTCTGATCGTCGCCAAGGGCCAGGCCGACGTGCCCGGCACCGTCCTGCGCGACCTGCTGGAACAGGCGGAATCCCTCGGCCTCTCCATGGCCCGCCTGCCCAGCCTGACCGAGTTCAAGTCGGCGCTGGGCGAGGGCAAGATCGAGGTGCGCCCGATCGCCCTGGAAGACCTTCTGGGCCGCCCCCAGGCGGTTCTCGACCGCGGCGCCATCGCCAGCCTCGTCACCGGGCGGCGCGTCGTCGTCACCGGGGCGGGCGGCACCATCGGCAGCGAGCTGGTCCGCCAGATCGCCGCCCTTCAGCCGGAATCGCTGATCCTCGTCGATGCCGGGGAGTTCAACCTCTACACCATCGAGATGGAGGTGCGGGAGCGCCACCCCGCCCTGACGCTTCAGGCGGTGATCGCCGACGTGCGCGACCGCGACCGCATCTTCCGCCTGTTCCAGGCGCAGCGCCCGCACATGGTCTTCCACGCCGCCGCGCTGAAGCATGTGCCGCTGGTGGAGGCCAACCCGGCGGAAGGCGCGCTGACCAACATCATCGGCACCCGCAACGTGGCCGACGCGGCGCGCGCCGGGGGCTGTCAGGCGATGGTCCTGGTGTCCACCGACAAGGCCATCCGCCCGACCAGCGTCATGGGCGCCACCAAGCGCTTCGCCGAGTGCTATTGCCAGGCGCTCGACATGCTGCCGCCGCGCGACGGCGGCGAGACGGCGACCCGCTACATGACCGTGCGCTTCGGCAACGTGCTGGGCTCCAGCGGGTCGGTGGTGCCGCTGTTCACCCGCCAGCTCGCCAAGGGCGGTCCGCTGACCGTCACGCACCCGGACATGCGCCGCTACTTCATGACGGTGCGCGAGGCCGTCGAGCTGGTGCTCCAGGCGTCGGCCCACGGCGTGGCCCGCGCGGAGGAGCGCGGCAAGGTGCTGGTGCTCGACATGGGCGAGCCGGTGAAGATCGTGGACCTCGCCCGCCAGATGATCCGGCTGGCCGGCTACCGCCCCGGCCACGACATCAAGATCGAGTTCACCGGCCTGCGCCCCGGCGAAAAGCTGTTCGAGGAGATCCTGACCTCGGCGGAGGCGCCGACGCGCACCTCGGCGGACGGCGTGTTCCTGGCCTCCCCCCGCGTGATCGACTACGCCCTCATCAACCGCGCGCTGGGCGAGATGGAGACGGCGGCGCGGGCCGGCGACACCGAGCGGGTGATGACCATCCTGTCCAACATCGTCCCCGACTTCCGCGCGGAGGCCGTCCTGCCGCCGCCCAGCGCCTTCGGCAACGCCACGGCGGGCATCGGACCGGAGCGTTGAACCGGAGCCAAAACGGACGCGACGATGGGCGGGAATTTTCCCGCCCATTTTTCTTTCGTGAAGGCCGCTTCACCGCTTGCATCGACGCAAAGCCTGTGGCATAACCCGCGCCACTTCGACGGTTGGCCGCAAGTTCTTCCCGGCCAGCAACACCGTCCCGGCGCTGCCGTAGCTCAGTGGTAGAGCACTCCCTTGGTAAGGGAGAGGTCGAGAGTTCAATCCTCTCTGGCAGCACCATTCTCCCCCCTTTGTTATTTCTTTGGAAACGCTGAAGCGCAGCCGTTCACCGGCCTGCGTGGCTTTTTGCGTTCTGCATTCGGTGATGGGTGGGCCTTGCCCCCATCACCCCAAATGAAAAACGCCGCCCCGGATCGCTCCGGAGCGGCGTCTTTCTTGGAACCCGGACGGGCGCCGTCGTTAGTCGACGACGGTCACGCCACGGCGGTTCTGCGCCCAGGAGGCCTCGTTGGAACCGAGGACCGCCGGCTTCTCCTTGCCGTAGGAGATGACCTTGACGCGCGCCGGGGTGATGCCGGCGGCGGCGAGGTAGTTCTTCACGGAGTTGGCGCGGCGCTCACCCAGGGCGAGGTTGTACTCGCGGGTGCCGCGCTCGTCGGCGTGGCCTTCGATGGTCACGGTGACGTTCGGGTACTGCTTCAGCCAGGACGCCTGACGGTCCAGGGTGGCGCGAGCCTCCGGAGCCAGGTCGTAGCGGTCGAGACCGAAGAACACGCGGTCGCCGACGTTGACGACCAGGTCTTCCTGCGAGCCCGGACGGATGCTGGACTGGGTGGCGCCACCATTGGTGTTGGCGTTGCCGGCGTCCTTCGGAGCGGTTTCACAAGCGGCAACCAGAGCGACGGCCGCGATCAGGCTCAGATACTTGATACGCATGTCTAATGACCCCCTAAGCGACACGAGATGTTTTTGACCGGATTGTGGAGGAAGAACGGCGCCGACTTCCGCCAGACCCCGACGGAAGTACCGACTTCCGGCCATGTCTTGAGCGACGTTCTTGCGCGCGCAAAATAGGGCTACTCCACTAGGGAATCAAGGGCGACCATGCAGGATCGGAGCCGTCGAGCGGAGTGATCACACGGCGTTCGTTTGCCCCGGTCACGTCGATTGTATAGAGCTTCGCGCTGCGCCCGCGGCCATCGCCTGAGGGGACATCACGGAAGAAGCTCAGCACGCGGCCGTTCGGTGCCCAGGTCGGGCCTTCGACATGGAACGACTCGGTCAGGATACGCTCGCCGGTGCCGTCCGGACGGATCACGCCGAGCGCGAAGTTGCTGCCCCGCTGGCGGGTGAAGGCGATCAGGTCGCCGCGCGGCGACCACACCGGCGTGCCGTAGCGGCCCTCGCCGAAGGTCAGGCGCTTCGCACCCGAACCGTCCGCGTTCATGATGTAAAGCTGCTGGCTGCCGCCGCGGTCCGACTCGAAGACGATGCGCTGGCCGTCCGGCGAGAAGCTGGGACCGGTGTCGATGCCCGGCGAATCGGTGAGCTGGATCTGGCGGCGGGTCCGCAGGTCCAGCGCGTAGATGTCGGTGTTGCCGTTCTGGGCCATGCTCATGATGACCTTGTTGCCGTCCGGCGAGAAGCGCGGGGCGAAGGTCATGCCGGGGAAGTCGCCAAGGACCTCCTGGCGGCCGCTGTCGATGTTGAACAGGTACACGCGCGGCTTCTTGTTGAAGAAGGACATGTACGTGATTTCCTGGGTCGCCGGCGAGAAGCGCGGCGTCAGGACCAGATTCTTGCCGTCGGTCAGGAACTGGTGGTTCTCACCGTCCTGATCCATGATAGCGAGCTGCTTCTTGCGCGCGTTGGCCGGGCCGGATTCGGCCACATAGACGATGCGCGTGTCGAAATAGCCTTCCTCGCCGGTCAGCCGCTTGTAGATGGCGTCGGCGACGATGTGGGCGATGCGGCGCCAACTGTCGGCGGTCGCGGTGTAGCTCAGCCCCTGCATGTACTGGCCGGCGGCCACGTCCCACAGGCGGAAGTCCACCTTCATGCGGCCGTCGCCCATGGCGGTGGTGTTGCCGGCGACCAGCGCCTGGGCACCGACGGCGCGCCAGTCCTGATAGCGCGGCTCGCCGGAGCGGAGCTGGTCCGGGGTCTGAAGGAAGCCCTTGGGATCGAGCGGACGGAACAGGCCCGACCGTTCCAGATCGGCGGAGACCACCTTGGAGATGTCCGAACCGACCTGCGCCTCGCGCCCGCCGGCTCCGGCGAAGCTGGTGATGGCGATCGGCAGCGGCTCGACCACGCCCTTGGTGATGTCGATACGCACCTCGGCGCGGGCCGGGGCGGGCGCCGCGACGCCGAGGGCGAGCAGCAGGGCGCCGGCGCAACCGGCGGCCTTCAGCAGAAGCCTCGTCTTCTTCGTCATGGTCAGAACATGTCCCTCGGGTCGAAATTGAACACGAAGTAACGCCACTCTTCATACCGCGCGGGCGTGAAGTCGCCGGAGAACTCGCTGATGGGCAGGGGGCTGGCCCGCTTCACCGCGCGCAGCGCGGCGTCGGCGGACGCCCGGAAGGCCGCGTCCGACATGTAGCGGGAGCGGTACCTTTCGTTGATCGTCGCGTTCAGCACCGAACCGTCGCGGCCCAGCTCAACGATGATCTCCACCTGCATGTTCCCGGCGTCCTTGCGGCCCGGGTCGAAGTTCCAGTTCTTGCTCACCGCCCCGCGGATGCCGTCGATGGCGCGCCCGGACGGCTTGAACGGCTTGTCGGGTCCGTTCACGGCCTTGGCGGCCCCGGACGGCGCCTGCGACGCGGCGGCCTGCTGGGACGGCTTGGCCTCGGCCTTGCTGTCCGCCTTGCTGTCGGCCTTCGCGTCGGACGGCGCCGGCTTCGCCGGAGCGTTCTTCTGAACGTTCTTCAGAAGATCCGCGAGCGCATCGGTCTTCTCCGGCTTCGGCGGCTCCGGCTTCTTCGGCTCGGCCTTCGGAGGCTCCGGCTTGGCGGGCTCGGGCTTCTTGGGTTCCGGCTTCGGCGGCTCCGGTTTGGCCGGTTCCGGCTTCTTGGGCTCGGGCTTCGGGGGCTCGGGCTTTGGCGGTTCCGGTTTGGGCGGCTCCGGCTTGGGGGGCTCGGGTTTGGGCGGCTGCGGCTTCGGCTCCGGCTTGGGCTCGGGCGGCTTGACCACCGGGGCCGGTTCCGGATCGGGCGGCGGCGGGGGCGGAGCCGGCTTGGGCGGCGGAGGCGGTTCGCGCGCCGGGGGCGGCGTCACCTGGGCGACCTTCGGCGGCTCCGGAACCTTCGGTTCGGGCCGGGGCGGCGGGGGCGGCGGTTCGCTGGCCGGTTCCGGCGGCGAAGGAGCCGGCGGGCTGGGCTTGGACTCGGGCACCGGCGGCCTGGGGGCCGACGGCTTCGGTTCGCCCTTGTCGACGCGCGCGGCTTCCGTCACCTCGCCCACATCCACGATCTCGATCGGGATGGAGGCGGGGATGTCCAGCTTGCGATCGCTGGGCGGCATGCCGAGCACGAACAGCGCGATCAGCGCGACGTGCAGCGTTGCCGATGCGATCAGGGGTTTGCGCATGGGTCAGCCTTCAACTCGCCGTGGCGTCTCAGCGCTGCGCCGGACCGCCGACGCGCGGCCCGGTGGCGCCCGGCCCGTTGGGCATCTCGGCGACCAGCCCGACCTTCTTGAAGCCGGCGGCGCTCATGGTGCCCATCACCTCCAGCATCTTGCCGTAGGCGATCTTCGCGTCGCCGCGCACCAGGATGCGGGCTTCGGGATTGTTGTTGGTGACGGCGATCAGCAGCGGGACCATGTTGCCCGTCTCCACCGCCGTCTCCTGCACATAGACCCGGCCGTCGGCTTGCACGGTCACGAACAGCGGGTCCTTCTGCGCCTCCAGCGGGGCGGCGTTGGTCTTCGGCAGATCGACCGGCACGCCCACGGTCAGCAGCGGCGCCGCCACCATGAAGACGATCAGCAGCACGAGCATGACGTCGATGAAGGGCGTCATGTTGATCTCGGCCATCGCGCGGTATCCGCGGCGGCGGCCCCGTCCGTGGCCGCCCTTCCCTGCGAGCTGGGCTCCCATGTCAGGCGGCTCCCCGCTCCTCGAGGTGGCGCGACAGGATCGCCGAGAACTCGCCCGAGAAGGTCTCCAGCCGGTCGGCGTAGCGGCCGAGGTCGGTGGTGAACTTGTTGTACGAGATCACGGCGGGAATGGCGGCCACAAGGCCCAGCGCCGTGGCGAACAGCGCCTCCGCGATGCCGGGCGCGACGACGGCGAGGCTGGTGTTGCCCGACGCGGCGATGGAGGTGAAGGAGTTCATGATGCCCCACACCGTGCCGAACAGGCCGATGAAGGGCGCCGTCGAACCGACCGACGCCAGGAAGGTCATGTAGCGTTCGGCGCGCAGCATCTCGCGCCCGATGGTCACGGACATGACACGCTCGACCCGCTGCTGGAGCGAGCCCTTCATGGAGCCGATACCGCGGTCGGCGGCGTGGCGCCATTCGCGCATGCCGGCGGCGAAGGTCGCCGACATCGGGTCGGCGGGGTTCTGGCCGATGCGGTCGTACAGCGCGTCCAGCGATCCGCCTGACCAGAAGCTCTCCTCGAAGGCGTCCGCCTGCGCGTTCAGGCGGCGGATGCGCATCAGCTTCTCGATGATGATGGCCCAGCACCACACCGAGGCAACCAGCAGCATCAGCATCACGACCTTGACGATCAGGTCGGCCTGCCAGAACAGGCCCCACATCGTGATGTCGTGGGCCTTCGCCGCGGCCCCGACCACCTGGGCGGAATTAAGATCCATCGCAGTCAGTCTCGCTTCTGCCTTTTGTACAAATCGTTGAGCGCCTCGCGGACCGGCGCCGGAAGGCGCGCGGGACGTCCGGCCCGGTCGCCGGCCAGGTTGATCATCGCCAGTTGAATCTCCGCCCGCGCGAGGTCGCGACCGTCGCGACGGGCAAGTTGTGCAACTGCGAAGGAGGCACCGCCGGTATCGGTGATTCGCGTCACCACTTCAAGCGTATCCTCGAGCTTTGCGGGAGCGACAAAATCGATCTCCGCCCGTCGTACCGCAAATGACACACCGTCGCTTTCGGCCAGTCCGGCGTTGGTGAACCCGGCCAGCCGCAGCATCTCGGTGCGCGCCCGCTCGAAGAAGCGCAGGTAGTTGGCGTGATACACCAGCCCCCCGGCGTCCGTGTCCTCGTAGTAGACCCGCAAGCGCAGCCTGTGCTGCGCGTTCTCGTCAAACCAGCCCGAAAGATTCGCGGCCCCGGCGCCGTCAGGCATCGCCGTCCTCCTCCGGCTCCTGGCCGGAACCGGCCAACCGGTCCAGCAGGTCGAACTGGCGGGTCGGCGCCGAGGGCGGGTTCAGGCCCAGATAGCGGAAGCCCTGGTCGGTCAGCATGCGCCCGCGCGGAGTCCGCTGCAGGAAGCCCTGCTGGATCAGGTAGGGTTCCACCACCTCCTCCAGCACGTCGCGCTGCTCGCCCAGCGCGGCGCCCAGCGTGTCCACACCCACCGGGCCGCCGCCGTAGTTGTTGGCGATGATGCCCAGATAGCGCCGGTCCATGCTGTCGAGGCCCAGCCGGTCCACCTCCAGCCGCGTCAGGGCGGCGTCGGCGATGCGGGCGTCCACTTCCGGCACGCCGGCCACCGCGGCGAAATCGCGCACCCGGCGCAACAGCCGGCCCGACACGCGCGGCGTCCCGCGCGACCGGTTCGCGATCTCCCGCGCGCCTTCCGGCGTGATGAGCATGTTGAGCACGCCCGCGGCGCGGCGGACGATCAACTCCAACTCGTCCGGCTCGTAGAACTGCAACCGCACGGGAATGCCGAAGCGTTCGCGCAAGGGACGCGTGATGAGGCCCGAGCGCGTCGTCGCGCCGACCAGTGTGAAGGGCGGCAAATCGATCCGGATGGACCGCGCCGACGGGCCTTCGCCGATGATGAGGTCGAGCTGGAAATCCTCCATGGCGGGATAGAGCACCTCTTCCACGGCGGGATTAAGGCGATGAATCTCGTCGATGAAGAGGACGTCGTGCGGCTGCAGGTTGGTCAGCAGAGCGGCGAGGTCGCCCGCCCGCGCGATGACCGGGCCGGAGGTCGCTCGGAAGCCCACCCCCAGCTCGCGCGAGACGATCTGGGCCAGCGTGGTCTTGCCCAGGCCCGGCGGCCCGAACAGCAGCACATGGTCCAGCGCCTCCCCCCGGGAGCGGGCGGCCTGGATGAAGATCGACAGGTTCTCACGCGCCTGCCGCTGGCCGATGAACTCGGCAAGCGAGAGCGGGCGGATGGAAGATTCGCCGGAGTCGCCGGCGCCCCGCCCCGGCTGCACCAGCCGGTCGGGATCGGAGCCGTTCTGGTCGGCGGTCATTGGCTGAGTTCCTTAAGGCCATGGCGGATCAGCTCCGACACGCCGGCCCCGTCGCCCAGCTTGCGCCCGGCGGCCACGACGGCGCCGAACGCCTCCGACCGCCCGTAGCCGAGATTGACGAGGGCCGAGACGGCGTCCGCCATGACCATGTTGTCGGGACCGCCCGCCGCCGGCGCCGCCTTGCCGCCCGCCGCCGGAGCGGCGGCGGCCGAGGCGCCGAGGGTGAGGTTGCCCACCTTGTCCTTCAACTCGTTGACGATGCGCGCGGCCACCTTCGGCCCCACGCCGTCGGCGCGGGTGAGCGCGGTCTTGTCCTGCGCCGCGATGGCGCGGGTGAGCTGGTCGGGGTCGAGCACACCGAGGATCGACAGGGCGAGGCGCGAGCCGACGCCCTGGATGGTGGTCAGCAGCCGGAACCAGTCCCGCTCGCCGGTATCGGCGAAGCCGTAGAGGGTGATCCGGTCGTCGCGGATGAAGGTCTCCACGACCAGCGCCCGCCGCTCCCCCACCGCCATGCGCGACAGCGTGCGGTTGGAGCAGGCGACCTGATAGCCGACCCCGTTGACGTCCACCACCACCCAGTCGGTCCCGACCGAATCCACGACACCGGTGAGCTTGGCGATCATGCGCTTTCATCCCCGCTTCCCCTCTCCCGCCCCGGGAGAGGGTGGCCCGAAGGGCCGGGTGAGGGTGCCGCCGCAGCGACCGGCCGACGCACCACGGTGGTTTCTTCCAGGCGTGCTTTGATCGTGCTCAGCACGCCTTCCAGATTCTCGTTCACATCGTTGTTCCAGAAACGGAGCACGCGAAAGCCCGCCTGTTCCAGCAGGCGGGATCGGCGCATATCCTGTTCGGCACGGTCGGCGTGCTGCCCGCCATCCAATTCGACGATCAGGCGATGGTCGTGGGAAACGAAATCGACCGTGTAGCCGAATATGGCCTCCTGCCGCCGGAATTTCGCCCCGAGCTGACCGTTGCGGAGTCGCTGCCAGAGGACTTTCTCCACATCGGTGGAATCGCGTCGCAAGATCCGCGCACGTTCGGTCTCCTGCGGCGTCGGATAGCGCTTCGCTTGTTTGGCCGGGTCAAGCAACGCAAGACCCTCACCCGGCCCTTCGGGCCACCCTCTCCCGGGGCGGGAGAGGGATTGATCCGTCCCCCTCCGCCACATCTGCCAGCTTGCGCGGTGATGCGCGTGGCAGATCGCCACGGCCAGCGCGTCCGCGGCGTCCGGCGTGGTGATGGCGCAGCCGGGGAGAAGCAGGCGCACCATGGCCTGCACCTGCGTCTTGTCGGCCCGGCCCTGCCCCACCACGGCCTTCTTCACCATGTTGTTGGCGTATTCGGCGACCGCCAAGCCGGCCAACGCAGGAACCAGCAAAGCCACGGCCCTCGCCTGCCCCAGCTTCAGCGTGGAGACCGCGTTGTTGTTCACGAAGGTCTCCTCCACCGCCGCTTCGTCGGGGCGGTAGCGCTCCAGCACCTCCGACAGGGCGTCGTGGATCTGGCACAGGCGCTCGGCCAGCGGGCGGTCGCCGTCGGAATGGACGGCACCGTCCGCCACATGGGTCAGCCGGTTGCCGGACACGTCGATGACGCCCCAGCCGGTGTGGCGGAGGCCGGGGTCCAGCCCCAACAGGCGTACGGGCGGCTGTTGCACCGCCCCGCTTCTTCCGGCCTGCCCAAGCACCCCGGTCCCCTCCGCTCCGCAGCCTGGCGTCAGGCCGTCAGCTTCTGCATCAGCTCTTCGGAGATGTCGAAGTTGCCTTCGACCGTCTGGACGTCGTCGTTGTCTTCCAGCACGTCCAGCAGCTTGATCAGGCTGGCGGCGGCGTCCTCGGACGGTGCGACGGTGTTCAGCGGCTTCCAGGTCAGGCGCGCGCTCTCCGCACCGCCGAACTTGGTTTCCAGCGCGTCGCGCACGACGGCGAAATTCTCCACCGAGGTGGTGACCTCATGGCCGTTCTCGTCGGATGCCACGTCCTCCGCACCGGCCTCCAGCGCCTCCTCGAACACGGCGTCCGCCGCCGCGGCGGAGGCCGGGTAGTAGATCGCACCGACGCGGCTGAACATGAAGCTGACCGAGTTCGTCTCGCCCAGCGAGCCGCCGTACTTCGTAAAGGCGGAGCGCACCTCGGCGGCCGTGCGGTTGCGGTTGTCGGTCAGCGCCTCGACGATCAGCGCGACGCCGCCGGGGCCGTAGCCCTCATACCGGACTTCGTCGTAGTTGGTGTCGTCACCGCCGCCCGGCGTGCCCTGCTTGATCGCGCGGTCGATGCGGTCGCGCGGCATGTTCTGCGTGCGGGCCGCGGTGATCGCCGCGCGCAGGCGCGGGTTGGCCGCCGGGTCCGGCAGGCCCGCCTTGGCCGCCACGGTGATTTCCCGGGCGAGCTTGTTGAAGATCTTCGACCGCTTGGCGTCCTGCGCGCCCTTGCGGTGCATGATGTTCTTGAATTGGCTATGACCGGCCATGCGTCGAACGAGCCCCAGATGGATTCAAAGAGACAAGGTCTTGTGAAACAGCTTGGAAAGCGGAGGGACACATGTACCAGTTCCAGTGCGCCACCGCACGCTTTCGGCGCCGGAGACGACACCTACCCATTTAGAAAGTCAATATGGCAGGATTGGGGCGCCCCTTTTGCGCCCTGCGGGACCCGGGCCGGTGATGTCGCTCAGCCCCGCACCGGCATGGACTGGCTCAGCCGGCCGCCCAGCCGCAGCGGCTGGATGCTGGTGGCGAGGCCGGTGCGGTCGTCCGTCTCGACGTAGCAGCCGCAGAGGGTGGCCTCGCCTTCCGCCGGGCTCAGCCGCTCGGTCGGCAACTTGCGGATGATCTTGGCCATGGCGACCTCCTTCTTCATGCCGATGGCGCTGTCGTAGTCGCCGCACATGCCGGCATCGGTCAGATAGGCGGTGCCGCCCTTCATCACCACATGGTCCGCCGTCGGGACGTGGCTGTGCGTGCCGACCACCAACGAGGCGCGGCCGTCGCAGAAATGGCCCATGATCATCTTCTCGCTGGTCGCCTCGCCGTGGACGTCGACCAGGATGGCGTCGGCGCCGTTGGGGCCCAACCGGTGGGCGCGCAGCACCCGGTCCACCGCGGCGAAGGGGTCGTCCATCGGGTCCATGAACAGACGCAGCATCACGTTCATGACCAGCACCTTGCGCCCGCCCCGCGCCTGAAGCAGCACGAAGCCGCGCCCCGGCGTGCCGTCCGGGTAGTTCAGCGGGCGGATGATCCGCGGCTGCTGGTCGATGGCCGCCACCAGCTCCTTCTGGTCCCAGGAGTGGTTGCCGAGCGTCACCACGTCCACGCCCGCGGCGAAGAACTCTTCGGCGATCTTCACGGTGATGCCGAATCCACCGGCGGCGTTCTCGCCGTTCACCACGGTCAGGTCGGGGTCCAGCTTTTCGCGCAGCATCGGCATGTGCGCGATCACCGCGTCGCGCCCCGTCCGCCCCACCACGTCACCCAGAAACAGAAGCCGCATCGTCCCCAACCTTCACTGCGCAAAGCGGAGCGTCTCGCGCTCCGTCAGAATCCAATCGAGCCGCTCGTCGTGCGCCCCGCGGGGCACCGCGTCCATCTCCTGGGCGGCGAAGGCCACCCCGACCGCCAGTGCGGGCCGGATCGCGCGCAGGGCGTCCAGCGTCCGGTCGTAATAGCCTGCACCATAACCCAGCCGGTGGCCGTTGCGGTCGAAGGCCAGCATCGGCACCAGAAGCACCGCCGGCACGACCTCGGGCCGGTCGGGGCCGGGTTCGTGAATGCCGTAACGCCCCGCGGCCAGCGGCTGCGCCGGGTCCCAGTCGCGAAAGGTCAGCGCCCGCCCGCGCGGCCCGGACACCGGCAAGGCGACGGATCGCCCGCCGGCCTTAAGATGGAGCAGCACAGGCCGCACGTCGAGTTCCGAACCCAGCGGCCAATAGCCGGCGATCGGACCATCGGGAACCAGCCCCGGCGAAACCAGCTCCTCCAGGAACCGGTCGCGCAGCGCGTCCGCGGCAAAAGCGCGCATCCGGTCATCGCCGAGGGAGTCGCGCCGGGCGCGCGCCCGGGCTCGGGCGGCGTCCTTGGCCGCGCGCGGGTCGGTCATCGTCGCCTGGGAGAAGTCTGGGAAATCCATGGGAGGGCGGAAGGTGCCGCCTCGGCCGTTGGCATTGCTTATCCTCCATGACCTGCAGAGCAGGTGGGCGCCGTGTAACCGGACCAGGGTCCGGACAGGGACAGCTCCCGAGAGTCTAAGATTATCGGCCCTGGGGATTATTGCGACCTGACGAACCAGGCAGCGACCTTCCGAGACCTAACTTAGGCGCGCTCGAGCCGCGCGGCAACCTCTTCGATGCGCAAGGCTACATTGTCCACCGCGGCGGCCATCTCGGCCTCGCTCACCGTGGACAGCGACGCGAGGCCGCGGCCCGCCATGACGTCCTGCATCTCGTCCGCCATGACGATGGCGGTCAGGACGAGCATCTGCGCCTCCGACCCGGATTTGCCGCCGCCGGTCACCTGCTTCAGCTTGGCGTCGACGAAGGCGGCCAGCTCACGCAGGCGGGCCTCCTGGCCGTCCTGGCAGAAGACGCGGTAGGCGCGCCCGTTCACCTCGATGTCCACCTGGGCCATGGCTCAATTCTCCAGCACGGCTTCGAGACGTCCGATGGCCGCCTCCAGACGCTTCGACACGGTTTCCGCATTCTCCTGGGCACGCGCCTGTTCGATGCGGGCCTCGCGCAGGGACTCGGTCAGCTCCTGCTCGCGCTTGGTCACCCGTTCCTCGCGGGCGGAGGCGGCATGCTCCAGGCGGTCCACGGCCTTGGAGAGGCGGTCGAGCGCGGCTTTCAGGGAATCCATGGGCGGGGAACCTTGATGGGCAAACGGACGGCTAATGGACCAGCGGTTCGCAGATGCATAAAATGCCGAGCGCTACAGTTGGGCCGACCATGCCGCGCCGTCAACCGGAATTACGCCGCGGAACGCGGCGGAAACGGCACCCGCAAAATGCGCCGGAAGCCGGGCGGTCATCCCCATTCCCGTGTTGACCTGCGCACACGGGTTCTGCATGGTGCGCGCGTCTTGCGGGAAGCCCTGGTTTCCCGCCAATCGGTGTTGCCCAACCCCGTCCGGCCCACCTCAGTTCGACTGCGCGCCCGCCCGCGGGAACATTCTTCAGGAACCCTGCCCGATGTCCGCTGCTTCCGCCGCCACCCCGCCCGCCCCCATCACCACCATGGCGAACGCCATCCGCGCGCTGTCCATGGACGCGGTGGAGGCCGCGAAGTCCGGCCACCCCGGCATGCCGATGGGCATGGCCGACGTGGCGACGGTGCTGTTCACGCGCTTCCTGAAGTTCAACCCGAAGCAGCCGGCCTGGGCCGACCGCGACCGCTTCGTCCTGTCGGCGGGCCACGGCTCGATGCTGATCTACTCGCTGGGCTTTCTGACCGGCTATGAGCGGATGACCATCGAGGAGCTGAAGCGCTTCCGCCAGCTCGGCAGCCTGACGCCGGGCCATCCGGAGGTCGATCCGTCGCTGGGCATCGAGATGACCACCGGTCCGCTGGGCCAGGGCATCTCGACCGCCGTCGGCATGGCGCTGGCCGAGCGCATCACCAACGCGCGCTTCGGCGACGATCTGGTCAACCACTACACCTACGTCATCGCCTCCGACGGCGACCTGATGGAGGGCGTCAGCCACGAGGCCTGCTCGCTGGCCGGCCATCTCGGGCTGGGCCGCCTGATCGTGCTGTGGGACGACAACCATATCTCCATCGACGGTTCGACCGACCTCAGCTTCACCGACGACACGCCGGCCCGCTTCCGCTCCTACGGCTGGAACACGGCGACCGTCGACGGCCACGATCCGGAAGCCGTCGCCAAGGCCATCGAGGCCGCTCAGGGTTCCGCCAAGCCGACGCTGATCGCCTGCCGCACCATCATCGGCAAGGGCGCCCCGAACAAGGCCAACACCCACGGCTGCCACGGCTCGCCGCTGGGCGCCGACGAGGTGGCCGCCACCCGCGAGAATCTCGGCTGGCCGCACGAGCCCTTCGTCGTCCCGCAGGACGTGCTGGACGCCTGGCGCGCCGCCGGCACCCGCGCCGACGCCGCCTACGCCGACTGGGCGCAGCGCGTCGCGGCGCTGGACCCCTCCGCTCGCAAGGCGTTCGAGGCGGCCATGGGCCACGGCGTTCCCGCCGGCCTGGACGAGCTGATCGGCGCCTTCAAGAAGAAGGTGTCGGAGGAGAAGCCGAGCTGGGCCACCCGCGTCGCTTCCGGCAACGTGCTCGACGTCCTGGTCCCGGCGGTGCCGGAGATGATCGGCGGTTCCGCCGACCTGACCCCGTCGAACAACACCAAGGCGAAGAACACCGCCGACGTGAAGGGCCGGGGTGAGTTCAACGGGCGCTACGTCCGCTACGGCGTGCGCGAGCATGGCATGGCCACCGTCATGAACGGCATGGCGCTGCACGGCGGCGTCATCCCCTACGGCGGCACCTTCATGCAGTTCGCCGACTACTGCCGTCCGGCGATCCGTCTGGCCGCGCTGATGAAGCAGCGCTCGATCTTCGTGATGACCCACGACTCGATCGGCCTGGGCGAGGACGGCCCGACCCACCAGCCGGTGGAGCATCTGGCCGCGCTGCGCGCCATCCCGAACCTGCTGACCCTGCGCCCGGCCGACGCCGTGGAGACCGCGGAGTGCTGGCAGATCGCGCTTGAGCGCGTCAACGGCCCGTCCGTCCTGGCGCTGACCCGCCAGAACGTGCCGACCCTGCGCACCGAGCATGCGGAGGAGAACCGCTCCGCCCGCGGCGGCTACGTGCTGCTGGAGGCCGAGGGCGAGCGCAAGGTGACCCTGCTCGCCACCGGTTCGGAAGTCTCGCTGGCCGTGGAGGCCCGCAAGGCGCTCCAGGCCGAGGGGATCGGCGCCGCCGTGGTGTCCGTGCCGAGCTTCGAGCTGTTCGAGGCGCAGGACGACGCCTACAAGGCGTCCGTTCTGGGCAGCGGCGTCCGCGTCGCGGTCGAGGCGGCCATCCGTCAGGGCTGGGACCGCTGGCTGGCTTATCCGGGCGCCACGGGCACCGCGTTCGTCGGCATGACCGGCTTCGGCGAGTCGGCTCCCTATCAGGAACTCTACAAGCACTTCGGCATCACCGCCGAGGCCGTGGTCGCCGCGGCCAAGGCGCGCCTGTAAAAGAGCGAGCGTTCGCGGGATCGGGCTCCGGGCCGACGGTCCGGGGCTGACAATCACCGCCCCGGACCACACATCCGGGGCCGGGAGTTACCGCCCCAAGCCGTATGGTTCGGGGTCGGGGAATGCCAGACTGGAGGAAAACAATGGCTGTTCGGGTAGCGATCAACGGTTTTGGCCGTATCGGCCGTCTGGTTCTGCGGGCCATCTACGAGAGCGGCCGCAACGACGTGGAGGTCGTGGCGATCAACGACCTGGCCGACCTCAAGGCCAACGCCCACCTGCTGAAGTACGACAGCGTCCACGGCCGTTTCCCCGGCACCATCGAGACCCGCGACGGCGAGCTGATCGTCAACGGCCACTCGATCAAGGTCGTGCAGGAGCGTGACCCGGCCAAGCTGCCGTGGAAGGATCTGGGCGTCCAGATCGCCATGGAATGCTCGGGCATCTTCACCAAGCGCGCCGACGCCGCCAAGCACCTGGAAGCGGGCGCGGAGAAGGTGTTGATCTCCGCCCCGGCCACCGACGAGGACATCACGGTGGTCTACGGCGTCAACCACGACCAGCTCAAGGCCGAGCACCGCATCGTGTCGAACGCCTCGTGCACCACGAACTGCCTGGCCCCGGTGGCCTTCGTGCTGCACAACCTGATCGGCATCGAGAAGGGCTTCATGACGACGATCCACTCCTACACGGGGGATCAGCGCATCGTCGACACCAACCACAAGGACCTGCACCGCGCCCGCGCCGCGGCGCTGAACATGATCCCGACCTCCACCGGCGCCGCCAAGGCCGTGGGCAAGGTGCTGCCGGAGCTGAAGGGCAAGCTGGACGGCACCGCCATGCGCGTGCCGACCCCGAACGTCTCGGTCGTGGACTTCAAGTTCACCGCCAAGCGCGCCACCTCGGTGGAGGAGATCAACAAGGCCATCTCCGAGGCCGCCAACGGCCCGCTGAAGGGCGTGCTGGGCGCCTACACGGAAGAGCTGGTCTCCACCGACTTCAACCACGACCCGCACAGCTCGATCTTCGCGCTGAACGAGACCAAGGTCATCGACGGCAACTTCGTCCGCATCATGACCTGGTACGACAACGAGTGGGGCTTCTCCAACCGCATGAGCGACACCGCCGTCGCCATGGCGAACGCCAAGTAAGCCGCCCACGGCTTGCTGCCAAAGGAGAAGGGCGCCCCCGCAAAGGGGCGCCCTTCTTTTTCATGACCGCTCCGTCACGACAGGACCGTGGTCACCCCGCCTTGACGGCGTTGATGCCCGTGGCCTCGGTCAGGCGGTCGGCCACCCAGGCGGTGACGCTCTTGCCCTCGCGCTCGGCGCAGGTCGCGATGGCGCGGTGGAGCATCGGGTTGACGCGGATGGCGAGCTTTCCGGAAAAGGGCCGCTCGGTGTTGCCCGCCATGTCGCAGGCCATCGCCATATAGTCGTCCACCGCCTCGCGGAAGGCCCTGCGCAGCTCATCGACCGACCGGCCGGTGAAGGTGATGCCGTCGCGCGTGTTGATGACGGCGCCGACGAAGATGCCGGCCTCGTTGTCGAAATCGATCTGGGCCTTGTAGCCCTTATAGTCCATCATCGTCGGCGACCCTAGGGGATGCGTAGGGTGAGAGGATAGCCTCGCCTCCGGCCCCGCGGTTTGACCTGCCTCAATTCCCGGAGTCGGGATGGGAAGACGCCCGCCCCGTTTCGTCCCGACATGACCGAACCGCTCCCGCAGACCCGCCCCATCCGCGTCCACAGCCTCGCCGAAGCCAGCACCGCCTGCGCGGCGGCGGCGGAACTGAACGTCCCTTTGTTGCTGGTCAGCGCGCCCGGAGCGGCGGCCTACGCCGGGGCCGGCTGGTTCCGCGCGATCACCGACCGCGCCTCCGCACTGTATCCGGAGGTGGCTCCGATGGCGGTTCTGGACTGCGCCGACCGTCCCGGCGACGTCCTGGCAGCGCTGTCCGCCGGGATGGCCGCCCTTCTGTTCACCGGGCGGGCCGACATCGCGGCCCGGCTGGCCGACATCGCCGCCCGGAGCGGTGCGCGCCTGCTGACGGGCCTGCCCGAGCCGCTCGATCTGCGCGGCGTCCGCGATCCACGGCGCGCCTGCCGGGAATGGCTGGGCGGGCAAGGTCGCATCTCTGTCACGGAATAGTCCCAAGGCGATACCGCTTTTTCCCCAAACCACCACGATCGGAAGTGGTGTATTGTGGTTTCGAACCCACGATGCGGTACCACCCCGATGAGCACGACCACGCCTTTGCGGCCCCATGCGGACGCCACGACGCCGAAGGGTGACGGTCCCACCCCCCTTCCGGAAAGGCCGGACGGGCTTCCCCGCGGCTCCCGCTTTCCCGCTCCGCGGGTGGAAGCGATCCGAGGTCCGCGGCTGGTCGCCATCTGGGTCGGCCTGGCCGCCGGGGCCTGGGCCGTGGCGGTTGGCGCCGGGTACGGCCTCTACGTCGTCGTTCAATCTGTTCTGTGACAATATTCGGCTGTGACAAAATTCGGCCCTGCCGCGACGGCTGCATAGCCCTTTGGCGCCGCCGGACCTGACCTCCCGGATAGGCCCTTTTGCCGCCGCGGAAGGCCGCACTACACCCCTGCCGGCGTTGCAAAGAGGCCCGCGCTGGGCTATGAGGGCCGCATTTCCGACAGAAACCCCAAGGGGAAGAGCCAGATGAAGCTCACTCGTCGCGTTAAGGAAATTCTTGCGAACTACGAAAGCGACAACCCCGGCGTCAAGGCCAACCTTGCCCGCATTCTGATGGAAGGCAAGCTGGGCGGCACCGGCAAGCTGGTCATTCTTCCGGTCGACCAGGGCTTCGAGCACGGCCCGGCGCGCAGCTTCGCGCCGAACGAGCCGGGATACGACCCGCATTACCATTACCAGCTCGCCATCGACGCGGGCTGCAACGCCTACGCCGCTCCGCTGGGCTCGCTGGAGGCCGGCGCCGGCACCTTCGCCGGTTCGATCCCGCTGATCCTCAAGATGAACAGCGCCAACAGCCTGTCGCGCCAGAAGGAAAACGCCGATCAGGCGGTGACCGCCTCGGTGCAGGACGCGCTTCGGCTGGGCTGCTCGGCCATCGGCTTCACGATCTACCCCGGCTCGGACGCCATGTACGACCAGTACGAGGAGATCCGCGAGCTGTCGAAGGAGGCCAAGTCGGTCGGCCTTCCCACCGTGCTGTGGTCCTACCCGCGCGGCGGCACCGTCTCCAAGGACGGCGAGCTGGCCATCGACGTGATCGGCTACGCCGCCCACATGGCCGCCCTGCTCGGCGCCCACATCATCAAGGTGAAGCTGCCGTCGGCCCATCTGGAGCAGGCGGAGGCCAAGAAGGTCTACGAGTCCAAGGGCATCCAGATCGCCACCCAGGCCGACCGCGTCCGCCACATCATGCAGTGCGCCTTCAACGGCCGCCGCATCGTGGTCTTCTCCGGCGGCGCCACCAAGGGCGAGGACGCGGTGTTCGAGGACGCCCGCGCCATCCGCGACGGCGGCGGCAACGGGTCGATCATCGGCCGCAACGCCTTCCAGCGTCCGCGCGACGAGGCCCTGAAGCTGCTCGACCGGATCATGAAGATCTATCAGGGCAAAGAGTAAGGATCGCCTCGGTTGACCGAAACCGCCTGCCGGCTCTACCTCGTGACGCCGCCGGTCCTGGAACCGGCGGCGTTCGCGCCGAAACTGACCGAAGCGCTGGACGCGGGCGATGTCGCCTGCGTCCAGTTGCGTTTGAAGGACTGCTCCGACGACGCCGTGCGCCGGGCTTGCGACGTTCTGCGCCCGATCGCGCAGGACCGCGGGGTGGCCTTCATCCTGAACGACCATCCCGGGCTGGCCCGCGAGACCGGCTGCGACGGCGTGCATGTGGGGCAGAAGGACACGCCCTACGCCCAGGCGCGCCGGATCGTCGGCAACGACGCCATCGTCGGGGTGACCTGCCACGACAGCCGCCATCTCGCCATGGAAGCGGGCGAGGCCGGGGCGGATTACATCGCCTTCGGCGCCTTCTTTCCCACCACCACCAAGGACGCCGAACACAAGGCGGAGTTGGAACTGCTCCAATGGTGGTCGGAGCTGATGGAGGTGCCCTGCGTCGCCATCGGCGGAATCACCCCGGAGAATTGCGGACCGCTGGTGCGGGCCGGGGCCGATTTCCTGGCCGTGGTCGGCGCCGTGTGGAACCATCCCGACGGGCCGGGCGCCGCCGTGAAGGCGTTCAACGCCGCCATCGCCGCCGCCGAATCCGCTGGAGAGTGAAGGCCGTTTTCCGATCATGGACCTTCTTTCCATCGAGACGCTGACCGCGCTGTTCGCGGTCGGCCTTCTGGCGGGTTTCGTTGACGCCATCGCCGGGGGCGGCGGGCTTCTGACCCTTCCCGCCCTGCTCTGGGCCGGACTCTCCCCCGCCGAGGCGCTGGCGACGAACAAGCTGCAATCGAGCTTCGGGTCCTTCTCCGCCGCCGTGAAGTTCACGCGCGGCGGCGAGGTGAAGCCGCGCGACATGGCCATGATGATCGCCTGCACCTTCGCCGGCTCCGCCGCGGGCGCCATCATCGTCCAGATGATCGACCCGGGATTCCTGCGCAACGTCATCCCGGCGCTGCTGATCGGCATCGCCATCTGGCTGCTCGTCTCCCCGAAGGCCGGCGAGATCGACGCGCAGCAGCGCATCGGGGAGCGCGGATTCGCGCTGCTCGCCGGGACGGGCATCGGCTTCTACGACGGCTTTCTCGGGCCGGGCACGGGCACCTTCTTCGCCATCGCCTTCGTCTCGCTTCTGGGTTTCAACCTGCGCAAGGCGACCGCCCACACCAAGGTGCTGAACTTCACCAGCAACATCGCCGCGCTGCTGTTCTTCCTGGCCGGCGGCCAGATCGCCTGGGTGGCCGGGCTGCTGATGGGGCTGGGCCAGATGGTCGGCGCGCAGGTCGGCGCGCACATGGTCATCCGCAACGGGGCCGCCATCGTCCGGCCCATGCTGGTCATCGCCTCCATCGCCATCACGGCGAAGCTGATCTGGACGGACGCCCAGAGCGTGATCGGCGCCGGCATGGCGATGGTCGCCGACTGGCTCGGCTGACCGCCACCCCACACCCTTTCTCCAGCCCGCGGCGAATCGACCGCGGCGCGCATTCCACCCCCAAAATCCACCTCTGGGCACATAGATTGTTGGCCCAACATTTTTTCCGTTCACCCACTTTACGTTAACGTCAATGTGTGTATCATTGCGTCAAATAACGAAATTGGGGAGAAACGCATGTCGAAATGGTCTCTGAAGGGGAATCTGCTCGCCGCCGCCGCGGTTGCCGCCATCGCCGCGCCGCTGCCCGCCGGGGCCGCCGGCTACCTGCTGAAGGAGCAGAGCGCCTCGGGCCAGGGCACCTCCTTCGCGGGCGCGACCGCCAACGGCATGGGTGACGCCACCGCCCTCTTCTTCAACCCGGCGGCGCTCGGCGCCGTGGACGGGAATCAGGCGGTCGGCGTGCTGAGCGGCGTGTTCCCGACCTCGAAGACCAGCAACGCCCGCGGCACGCGCGCCGCGCGGCTCGGCGGCAGCACCATCCTGGGCACCAGCAACCCCGGCGACATCGGCATGGACGCGGTGATTCCCTCGGGCTATCTGGCCTACACGGTGTCGCCGGACGTCAAGCTGGGCCTTGCCGTCACCGCCCCCTGGGGCCTGTCCACCGACTATCCGGAAAGCTGGACGGGCCGCTACCACGGCATCCACTCCAGCCTGCTGACCATCAACATCTCCCCCACCGTGTCCTACCGGCTGATGCCGGACCTGACCATCGCCGGCGGTCTGCAGTTCCAGTACGCCAAGGCGCGGCTGAGCCAGGCCATCGACTTCGGCTCGATCCTGGCGGCCACCGGCGTTCCCATCGCGCCGGGATCGCGCGACGGCGTGGGCGAGGTGAAGGGCGACGACTGGGGCGTGGGCTTCACCGCCGGCATGCTGTACGAGCCGGTGAAGGGCACCCGCTTCGGCGTCTCCTACCGCTCCTCCGTCTTCCACGAACTGGACGGCGATTCGAAGTTCGAGGCGGTGCCCGCCGTTCCGGCGCTCCAGGCCAGTTTCGCCGGTTCGCCGGTGCGGGCGAAGGTCGCCACGCCGGACGTGATCGCCTTCGGCGCCTACCACGAGCTGACCAGCTCCTTCGCCGTCATGGCCGACGCGCACTGGACCAACTGGTCGCGCTTCAAGGAACTGCGCATCCGCTACCGCAACCCGCTGCGCACCGATTCGGTGACCGACGAGAACTGGGACGATTCCTGGTTCTTCGCGCTGGGTGCGGCCTACAAGTGGAACGAGAAGCTGACCCTGCGCGCGGGCGTCGCCTATGACCAGACCCCGGTCAGCGACCAGTACCGCACGCCGCGCATCCCGGACGAGGACCGGTATTGGGTGTCGATCGGCGCCGGCTACCAGTTCACGGACAGCATCCGGACCGACATCGGCTACAGCCACATCTTCGCCAACAAGGCCAAGATCGACTTGCGCGACAACCTGACGGGCAGCGACGCCTTCCGCGGCAACCTGTCCGCCGACTACAAGGCCCATGTGGACGTGATCGCGCTCCAGACGAAGATCACGTTCTGATTTTGCCGGTTGGTGGGCGCGGGCGGGCACTCCCCATCCGCGTCCCCTACCCGACGCCCATCTTGTCCATCCCGGCTTCCGTGCTAGGCTTTCCCCCAATCGAGCCGCCAATCAAGAACGCGATCCGGGAGAGAAATCCGCATGGCCGACACCTTCACCGCCTTCGTCATCGAAGACGCCGACGGCAAGCCCAAAGGGGGCTTCAAGCCGTTGAGCCTGACCGACCTGCCGGACCACGACGTGCTGGTCGAGGTCGCCTTCTCCACCCTGAACTACAAGGACGGCCTCGCCGTCTCCGGCAAGGGCCGGATCGCCCGCAAGCTGCCGATGGTCGCGGGCATCGACCTCGCCGGGACGGTCGTGGAGTCGCGCTCCGCCGACTGGAAGGCGGGGGACAAGGTGATCGTCAACGGCTGGGGCCTGTCGGAAACCCAGTGGGGCGGCTACAGCCGGTTCCAGCGGGTGAAGCCGGAATGGCTGATCCGCCTGCCCGACGCCTTCTCGCCGGAAGAGGCGATGGGAATCGGCACCGCCGGCTACACCGCCGCCCTGTGCGTGGACGCGCTGGAGGATTGGGGGACGATCCAGCCCGGCGGGAAGGAGGTGCTGGTCACCGGGGCCGCGGGCGGAGTCGGCTCCGTCGCGGTGGCCTTGCTCGCCAAGGCCGGCTATCCGGTCACCGCCTCCACCGGACGACCCGAGACTCATGAATACCTGTCCGGCCTGGGCGCCACCGGATTCATCGACCGCGCCGCCCTGCAGGAAAAGGGTCCGCCGCTTCAGAAGGAGCGCTGGGCTGGCGGCGTCGATTCGGTGGGCGGGATTACACTGGTCAACGCCCTGTCGCAGACCGTCTGGGGCGGGGCCGTCGCCGCCTGTGGTCTGGCGGGCAGCGCCGACCTTCCGGGCACGGTCCTGCCGCACATCCTGCGCAGCGTCACGCTGATCGGCGTCGATTCGGTCGCCGCCCCCATCGCGCGGCGCGAGCGCGCCTGGGCACGGCTGGCCCGCGACCTCGACAAGGACCACCTGAAGGCGATGTACACGGTGGAGCCTATGTCGAACCTGCCGGAGCTTGCCGGGCAGATCCTCGCGGGCCAGGTGCGCGGGCGCGTGGTGATCGACGTCACGGCCTGAGGCCGGTTGGTGGCGGTGGCGGGGTTCAGCCCCCCGCCACCGGCAGCCACAGCACTTCGCCGATGCTCTCCGCCCCGCTGCACAGCATGACCAGCCGGTCGAAGCCCAGCGCGATGCCGCTGCATTCCGGCATGCCGTGCTCCAGCGCCGCCAGGAAGTCCTCGTCCACCGGAAAGCGGTCGCCGTAGATCCGCTCCTTCAGGTCCATGTCGGCCTCGAAGCGGGCGCGCTGGGCGCGGGCGTCGGTCAGTTCGCCGAAGGCGTTGGCGAGTTCCAGGCCGCAGGCGTACAGCTCGAACCGTTCGGCCAGCCGCGGGTCCTCCGGCTTGGGGCGCGACAGAGCGGCCATGCAAACGGGATAGTCGGTCAGCACGCAGGGCACGCCCTCGCCCAGATGCGGCTCGATCCGGTCGAACATGATGCGGAAGACGATGTCCTCCCAGCGGTCGCCGTCGTGCGGGTGGATGCCGATGCGCGCCGCGACCGCGGCCAGCGGAGACGGGTCGGGGTCGTGGGTGCCGTCGAAGGTCTCCAGCAGGTCGATCCCCGCATACTCCCGGAAGGCGTCCTGCACGGTCAGCACCCGCCACTCCTTGAAGGGGTCGCAGGTCATGCCGCGGAAGGCGAATCGCGTCCGCCCGGCGGCGATGGCGGCCTCGCGCACCAGATCCTCGCAATCGCGGATCAGCGTCCGGTAGCCCTCCCCCGCCCGGTACCATTCGAGCATGGAGAATTCCGGCGAATGGGTGGCCGACCGCTCGCCGTTCCGGAAGACGTGGGCGATCTGATAGATGCGCGGCAGCCCCGCCACCAGCAGCTTCTTCATGGCGAATTCGGGGCTGGTGTGCAGGTGCAGCCTCAGCCGGTCGTCAGGGTGCGGCCCCACCAGCTCCGTCGCGAAAGCCTGGAGATGCGGCTCCATCCCCGGCGACACCTGGAGCGCCGGGGTGTCCACCTCCAGGAAGGCGTTCTCCTCGAAGAAGCGGCGGACGGCGCCCAGCACGCGGCCGCGCACGGCGAGGTTCGGACGGCGGCGGGCGAAGCTCTCGGGCGCCCAGGGAGGCGTGACGGGGGGCATGACGGCCTTCACTGACGGTGCGATGACGCTGCTTAGCAGAGTGGGAACGGCGGCGAAAACGGACAAAGAAGGCGCAGAACGCCGATTCACCCCCCGCCCGGCGTTGCCACCGGCCCGGCAAGCTGCTAGGTTCCGCGCCGCCTGTCTTCTGGAGATCACGAGTAAGTCATGAAGGTCAACGCCAACACGATGCGTCCCGGCCATGTGCTGGAGCACAACGGGAAGCTCTGGGTCATCACGAAGACCGCTATCGTCCAGCCCGGCAAGGGTGGCGCCTTCATCCAGCTTGAAATGAAGGATGTGCGCACCGGCAACAAGTCGACCGAGCGCTTCCGCACCCAGGAGACGGTCGAGCGCGCCCGCCTGGACGAGCACGAGATGACCTTCCTGTTCGCCGAAGGCGACAGCTACACCTTCATGGACAAGGAAAGCTACGAGCAGACCTCGATCCCCGGTGAGATCATCGGCGACCAGAAGGTGTTCCTGCAGGACGGCATGGAAGTCACCGTGCAGTCCTTCGAAGGCGCGCCGCTCGGCGTCGAGATCCCCGGCAAGGTCACCCTGCAGATCACCGAAGCCGACCCGGTGGTGAAGGGCCAGACGGCCTCCTCCTCCTACAAGCCGGCCAAGCTGGAGAACGGCGTGTCGATCCTGGTGCCGCCGCACATCGAGTCGGGCACCCGCGTCGTCGTCGACACCCAGACCGGCGAGTATGTCGAGCGCGCCAAGGACTGACCGTCCTGACGATTTTTCTGCGCACCGGCTCTCGCTCACGGCGGGGGCCGGTGTATTCTTTTTCCGGTTCCGCACGAGATAAAGCACGCCCATGGCCACCCGTTCCGCCCTCATCAACGTGATGGTCCGCGCCGCCGAAAAGGCGGCCCGCGGCCTTGTCCGCGACTTCGGCGAGGTCGAGCACCTCCAGGTCTCGCGCAAGGGCCCGGCGGACTTCGTGTCCGCCGCCGACATGAAGGCGGAAAAGCTGCTGCGCGAAGAGCTGCAGAAGGCCCGCCCGGACTTCGGCTTCCTCATGGAGGAGACGGGCGCCAGCAAGGGCAGCGACCCGGCCGCCCGCTGGATCGTCGATCCGCTGGACGGCACCACCAACTTCCTGCACGGCATCCCGCACTGGGCGATCTCCATCGCCGCGGAAAAGAACGGCGAGATCGTCGCCGGCGTGGTGTACGAGCCGGTGCACGACCAGATGTTCTGGGCCGAAAAGGGCCAGGGCGCCTTCCTGAACCACCAGCGCCTGCGCGTGTCGGAGCGCCGCAACCTCGCCGACGCGGTGCTTGCCACCGGCATCCCCTTCAAGGGCCGGGGCGACCATGCCGGCTTCCTGGTGGAGGCCGAGGCCCTCATGAAGGAGGTCGCGGGCATCCGCCGCTTCGGCGCCGCCTCGCTCGACCTCGCCTATGTCGCGGCGGGCCGCTTCGACGGCTATTGGGAGCGCGGTCTCGCCCCCTGGGATGCCGCGGCGGGCCAATTGCTGGTGACCGAGGCCGGCGGCTTCGTCGGTGAGATCGGCGGCGGGCGCAACCCGGTGTTCGGCGGGACCATTCTGGCGGCCAACGCCCATTTCCATCTGCCGATCGCCAAGATCCTGCGCGGTGCGACGGAGCGCAAGGTCCGCTCCGCCCCCGCCGGAACGGCGGATGCCGGTCAGGGCTGACCTCCGGCTGGGCCATAAGCCCTTGTTGACGATAGGATAGCGGGGCCGCGCTTTGGTGGGGAAACTCGCCGCGCGGCCCAAAGGGCGTTGTCGCTACGCCAATCGAAGGGCTATGGTACCAACGCTTTTCCGTGTAACTGGGAACAATGCGCTGGTCACCATGAGGATTGTCGGACGCATGAGCCGTTCTCCGAATGCGCCCGCCGGGCGATCGGTATCCCTGCGCGTCCGGACCGCCGCCGCCGCGGTGCTGTCCCTGGCCGTGACCGCCTGCTCGACGCCCGCTGCCCCGCCTCCACAGTCCGGCGCCTCCGCCCCCGCCCCGGCGGTCACCGCCAACGCGGGAGCGCTGACGCTGGAGAACGCGCAGCCGCTGCCCATCCCGCCGCGGCCGGACATCTTCCCGCCCCCGGCGCCGCCGGCCCCGCCCGTCTTCAAGGCTCCGACCATGATGACGGCGCCGGACCTGCCGCGGATCGAGGTCGGAGCCAGCCCGCCCCCGCCGCCGATGCCGGAGGGCGCCCCCCCGGTCCCGGCGTCCGCGCGGCCGGCCCCCCCTCCGCCGCCTGACCGGACGCAGACCGACCGGACGCAGACCGCCGCCTTGCCGCCACCGTCCCCCGGCACGCCGCAGCCGCCCACCCTGCCCCGGATGGAGCCGCTGACCGTGCTGTTCGACGGCGCCGCCGCCGACCTGCCGGAGACGGCCCAGGCACGGCTGGACGCCATCGCGGAGCGGATGCGCGCGAGCGGCCAGTTGCGGCTTCAGATTCGCTCCTACGCCAGCGGCACGCCGGAGACGGCGCGCGAGGCGCGGCAATTGTCGCTGGCCCGCGCTTTGTCCGTCCGCGAGCGTTTGGGGGCCGCCGGCATCGCCAGCACGCGCGTGGACATCCGCGCCATGGGCATGGAGGCGAGCGGCGGCGCGCCGGACCGGCTGGACGTGGAGTTCCTGAACCAGTGAGCTGCCCTCTGTAACCCGTACCGCCTGCCCCTTCCCCTGGACGAGAGTGCCCATGGCCGCCATCGCCCCGTCGTCCCAGCCGCTTGAGGAGCCTTCCCCGATGACGCGCCCGGAGCGCTTCCTGACACGGATGATCCTCTTCCTGGTGGTCGTGGGAAGCGTGACGGCCTTGCTGTTCCCGGCCCTGCGCGCCGCCTTCATGAACAACCCGGCGCTGAACGGGCTGATCCTCGGCACGCTGCTCGCCGGTATCCTGTTCATCTTCCGCCAAGTGCTGATGCTGCGGCCCGAGGTGGCGTGGCTGGAGCATTTCCAGTCCGGCAACCCCGCCGTCGCCGCGCCGGAGCCGGTGCTGCTCGCCCCGATGGCGCGCATGCTGCGCGAACGGCGCGGCCGCCTGACCCTGTCGGCGCTGTCGATGCGCTCGCTGCTCGACGGCATCGCCTCGCGGCTGGACGAGTCGCGGGAGCTGT
This sequence comes from Roseomonas genomospecies 6, assembly GCF_008365375.1. Lineage (GTDB taxonomy): Bacteria > Pseudomonadota > Alphaproteobacteria > Azospirillales > Azospirillaceae > Azospirillum. The sequence continues at coordinate 178,595 of NZ_QOKW01000002.1, forward strand.
CGCGCTACCTGATCGGGCTGCTGATCTTCCTCGGCCTGCTCGGCACCTTCTGGGGCCTGCTGCACACGGTGCAGTCGGTCGGTTCGGTCATCGGCGGGCTGTCGGTGCAGGGCGGCGACGTCGGGGCGATGTTCAGCAACCTCCAGCACGGGCTGGAGGCGCCGCTGACCGGCATGGGCACGGCCTTCAGCTCCTCGCTGTTCGGTCTGGCGGGGTCGCTGGTTCTGGGCTTCCTGGAGCTTCAGGCCAGCCAGGCGCACAACCGCTTCTTCCAGGACGTGGAGGACTGGCTGTCCGGCGCCACCCGCCTGTCGAGCGGGGCCGGCGGCAGCCTGGAAACCGGCGACCAGTCGATGCCGGCCTATCTGACCGCGCTTCTGGAGCAGACGGCGGAGAACCTCGACTCGCTCCAGCGCACCGTCGCCACCGCCGAGGAGGGCCGCCGGTCCGCCAACGCCAACCTGATGGCTCTGACCGAGCGGCTGAGCACGCTGACCGACCAGATGCGCGCCGAACAGCAGCTTCTCCTGCGGCTGGGCGAGAGCCAGCTCGAGATGAAGGGGCTGCTCGACCGGTTGTCGGACGCCGCCATCGGCGGGTTCGACGATGCCTCGCGCCAGCATCTGCGCAACATGGACATCTACCTTGCCCGCATGGTCGAGGAGTCGTCCACGGGCCGGGTCCAGGCGGTGCAGGAGATCCGCAGCGAGATCAAGCTGCTGGCCCGCACCATCGCAGCCCTGGCCGAAGAGTCGGAACAGCGCTGACCTGTCTTCCCTCTCCCGTCCCGGGAGAGGGTGGCCGCGAAGCGGCCGGGTGAGGGTATGGGCGAGGATCAGCGCATCCTTCGTGCCACACCCTCACTCTCCTTCTCCCGAGGCGGGAGAGGGGTTCAACGCCCGGAGGGACACCCCGCCATGCCCAGCATCAGCCGCCGCAACGGCCACCGCGAGGCCAGCGCATGGCCCGGATGGGTGGACGCGCTGTCGTCCCTCGTCATGGTGGTCATCTTCCTGCTGATGGTCTTCATCGTCGCCCAATTCTACATGGCGACCGCTCTGACCGGACGGGACGAGCAGCTCAGCAGCCTGAACCGCAAGGTGGCGGAGCTGAACGACCTGCTGGCGCTGGAGCGGGACGCCAACGCCGACCTGCGCATCAACGTCGCCCAGCTTTCGGCGGAGCTTCAGGGCTCCGTCGCGGCGCGGGACACGATGACCAGCCGCATCGCCATGCTCCAGGGCGACCTCGACCACGCCGCCCGCGCGGCGGAGGAGTTGCAGCGCACGATCCGCGCCGACAAGGAAACCATCGAGCTGAAGCTGGCCGAGGCCGCCAGCCTCCAGGCCGACCTGAAGGCTCTGCGCGAGGCCCGGACCAAACTGGAAGGCGAACTGGCCGCCGCCGCCGCGCAGCAGCGCCTGACCGAGGAGCAGCGCCAGGCCCTGCTGACCGAGCTGGGCGGGGAGCGCGACCGCGCCAAGGCGCTGGAGTCGCGGCTCGCCACGGCGGACGAGAAGACGATGCTCGCGCAGAAGGACATCGAGAAGCGCGACATCCGCATCACCGAACTGATGGCCTCCCTGACCGCCGAGCGGGGCGAGACCGGCAAGGCGAACGAGCAGGTCGATCTGCTGAACCGGCAGATGGCCGCCCTGCGCGAGCAACTCGCCCGCATCGGCGCGGCTCTGGAAATCTCTGAGAAGAAGGCGGAGGAGCAGCAGGTCCAGATCGCCGAACTCGGGTCGCGGCTGAATCAGGCACTGGCCGCCAAGGTGCAGGACCTCGCCCGCTATCGGTCGGAGTTCTTCGGGCGGGTGCGCGAGGCTCTGGGCAACCGGCAGGACGTCCGCATCGTCGGCGACCGCTTCGTCTTCCAGTCGGAGCTTCTGTTCCCCTCCGGCTCCGCGACCTTGGAGGAGGCGGGCAAGCTGCGGCTGGCCGAACTGGCGCGCACGCTGATCGAGATCGGCCGGACGATCCCGCCGGACATCAATTGGGTTCTGCGCGTGGACGGCCACACCGACGCGCGCCCGGTGCGCATCCAGTTCGCCTCGAACTGGGAACTGTCGGCGGCGCGCGCGATCTCGGTCGTGAAGTATCTGATCGACCAGGGGATTCCGGCGGACCGTCTGGCCGCCGCCGGTTTCGGCGAGTATCAGCCGCTCGACCCCGGCACCAGCGACGAGGCGCTGGCCCGGAACCGGCGGATCGAGGTGAAGCTGGATCAGCGGTAGGCCCCAGTTCCTTCTCCCCTCTGGGGAGAAGGTTAGGATGAGGGGGCGGCCGCAGGCCGGAAAAGCTCTGCAATGAGGCTACGTTTCCGCCCTTCGGGCGCCCCCTCACCCTGACCCTCTCCCCAGAGGGGAGAGGGTAATGGGGGCAAGTACGCCCTACTCCGCCGCGACCTTCTCCGGCTCAACCACCGGCGCCCACCGCAGCACCGGCTTGCGCGCCGCGGCGGTCTCGTCCAGGCGGCGGCGCGGGGTCAGGCGCGGGGCACCCTGGAAATAGGCCACGTCGCCGGACTTGGCCCGCTCCGCAAGGGCGCGCAGGGCGGTCACGAACTGGTCCAGGCTGGCCTTCGACTCCGTCTCGGTCGGCTCGATCAGGAGGGCACCATGCACGACCAGCGGGAAGTACATGGTCATCGGGTGGAAGCCCTCGTCGATCAGCGCCTTGGCGATGTCGAGCGTGGTCACCCCCGTCCCCTTCAGGAAACGGTCGTCGAACAGGCACTCGTGCATGCATGGTCCCTCGAAGGAGGGCGTCATCACGTCCTGGAGGCGGGCCAGCAGGTAGTTCGCGTTCAGAACCGCGTCGTTCGCCACCTGCCGCAGCCCGTCGGCGCCGTGGCTCATCATGTAGGCGAGCGCGCGGACGAACATGCCCATCTGGCCGTGGAACGCCTTCATCCGCCCGAAGGCCGGGCCGTCGCCGGCCTGCTCCACCAGACGGAAGGCGCCGTCCTTGTCCTGGACCACGTAGGGCACCGGAACGAAGGGAGCCAGCGACTCCGCGAAGACCACCGGGCCGGAGCCCGGACCGCCGCCGCCGTGCGGGGTGGAGAAGGTCTTGTGCAGGTTGATGTGCATCACGTCGATGCCGAGGTCCGCCGGACGCACCCGCCCGACGATGGCGTTGAAGTTGGCGCCGTCGCAATAGAAATAGGCGCCCGCCGCGTGCACCGCCTCGGCGATGGTGATGATGTCGCGCTCGAACAGGCCGCAGGTGTTCGGATTGGTCAGCATCAGGCCGGCCACGTCGGGGCCGAGTTTGGCCTTCAGCGCCTCCAGATCGACTCGCCCGTCCTCGGTCGCCGGGATCGCCTCGACCGTGTAGCCGCAGGCGGCGGCGGTCGCCGGGTTGGTGCCGTGGGCGCTTTCCGGGACGAGGATCTTGGTGCGGCCCTTATCGCCCTTGGCGTCATGGGCGGAGCGGATCGCCATGATGCCGCACATCTCGCCATGCGCGCCCGCCGCCGGGGCCAGCGTCACCGCCGCCATGCCGGTCAGCGTGGCGAGCCAGCGGCCAAGCTCCGCCATAAGCTCCAAGGCGCCCTGCACCGTGCTTTCGGGCTGGAGCGGGTGCACGTCGGCGAAACCGGGAAGCCGCGCCATCTTCTCGTTCAGGCGCGGGTTGTGCTTCATCGTGCAGGAGCCGAGCGGATACAGGCCGCTGTCGATGGCGTAGTTCTTCTGCGACAGGCGGGTGTAGTGGCGGACCACCTGCGGCTCGGCGAGCCCCGGAAGCCCGATCCGGCCGCGCGGCTTCACCGCACCCAGCCGCGAGCCCACCGCCGGAACGTCCGGCAGGTCCACACCGCAACGCCCCGCGCTGTCCTGTTCGAAGATCAGCGGCTCTTCGATCTGAAGGCCGCGGTTGCCGGTGACGGTCTCCGGAACGGCGCTGTCCGTGCTCTGGATACCGGTCGGGCGACCCTGGTTGTTCATGCTCATCACAGAACCTCGGCGAGGGCGGTGGCGAAGGCGTCCATGTCGGACTCGGTGTTGGTCTCGGTGGCGGCGACAATCAGCAGGTCGTCCAGCCCGCCGCCGAACAGGCGGGACGCCGGGACGCCGCCCAGGATGCCGCGTTGCGCCAGCGCTTCGACCACGTCCGCCGCGGGCTTGGGCAGTTTCACCGTGAATTCGTTGAAGAAGCTGCCGTTGACGATCTCCACACCCTTCACCGCGGCCAGCTTGTCGGCCAGTTGCACGGCCTTGGCGTGATTGATCTGGGCGAGCCGGGCAAAGCCCTCCTCCCCCAGCAGGCTGAGGTGGATGGAGAAGGCCAGAGCGCACAGGCCGGAGTTGGTGCAGATGTTGGAGGTCGCCTTCTCGCGGCGGATGTGCTGCTCGCGGGTGGAGAGCGTCAGCACGAAGCCGCGCCGGCCGTCGGCGTCCACCGTCTGGCCGCAGAGGCGGCCCGGCATCTGCCGGACCAGCTTCTCCTTCACCGCGAACAGCCCGACATAGGGGCCGCCGAAGTTCAGCGCGTTGCCCAGAGACTGGCCTTCCGCCGCCACGATGTCGGCGCCCATCGCGCCCGGTGGGGTCAGCAGGCCGAGCGACACGGCCTCCGTCACCACGACGATCAGCAGGGCGCCCTTGGCCTGACACTCCTTGCCCAGCTCGGTGTAATCGCGGACATGGCCGAACACGTCCGGGTTCTGCACGACGACGCAGGAGGTGTCGCCGTCCACCTCGGCCAGCAGGTCCTCGCCACCGGTCGGGGCCGGCGGCATGGCGACCGTCTCGAAGCCGATGAAGCGGGCGTCGGTGGTGGTGGTGTCGCGGTAATGGGGGTGCAGGCCGCCGGACAGCACGGCCTTCTTCCGCCGGGTGACGCGGTTCGCCATCATCACGGCTTCCGCGCAGGCGGTGGCGCCGTCGTACATGGAGGCGTTGGCGACGTCCATGCCGGTCAGCAGCGAGACCTGGGTCTGGAATTCGAACAGGACCTGAAGCGTGCCCTGGCTCACCTCCGGCTGGTACGGGGTGTAGGCGGTCAGGAACTCGCCGCGCTGCACCAGATGGTCCACCGTCGCCGGGATGTGGTGGCGGTAGGCGCCGGCGCCGAGGAAGCTCGGCACGCTGCCGGCGGGCAGGTTCTTCCCCGCCATCGCCGACAGGGCGCGATCGACCTCAAGCTCGCCCATATGGTTGGACAGCCCCTCGATCGGGCCGGAGAGGCGGGCCGCCTCGGGCACGTCGCGGAACAGCGCGTCCACCGACGGCACGCCAATGGCCTCCAGCATGGACCGCCGGTCGGCCTCGGTCAGGGGCAGATAGCGCATCTCAGGCCTGCCCTTCCACGAAGGCCTTGTAGGCGGCTTCGTCCATCAGCCCATCCAACTCCGACGGGTTGCTGAGGCGCAGCTTGAAGAACCAGCCGGTGGTCTCCGCCCCGGCGTTCACCAGCGACGGGTCGTTCTCCAGATCGGCGTTGGCCTCGATCACCTCGCCGGAGACCGGGGCGAACACGTCGCTGGCGGCCTTCACCGATTCCACGACGGCGGCTTCCTTGCCCTGCTGAAGCTGGCGGCCGACATCCGGCAGTTCGACGAACACGACGTCGCCGAGCTGGTGCTGGGCGTGGTCGCTGACGCCGACGGTGCCGACGTCGCCCTCGACGCGGACCCACTCATGGTCCTTGGTGTACTTGATGGTCATGGTCTTCCCCTGTTCGCTCGGTGTTTGTTTGGTCAGCCGCGGTAGTAACGCTGCGGCACGAAGGGCATGGCGGCGACCTTGGCGGCCAGCGGCTTGCCGCGGACCATGAGCTGCACCGGCGTGCCCACGGCGGCGTGCGCGCGGTCCACATAGCCCATGGCGACCGGGGCCGAGGCGGTGGGACCGAAGCCGCCGCTGGTCACCTCGCCGATCTTCTTGCCGTCCGTGTCGCAGATGTCGGTGTGCTCGCGGGCCGGCTGGCGGCCTTCCGGCTGGATGCCGACCCGGCGGCGCGGAGTCCCGTTGGCGAGCTGGTCCTTGATGACGTCGTAACCGGGGAAGCCTCCCTCCTCCCGGCGGCGCTTGGACAGCGCCCATTCCAGTCCGGCTTCGACCGGGGTCGTCGTCTCGTCGATGTCGTGGCCGTAGAGGCAGAGCCCGGCTTCCAGGCGCAGCGAGTCGCGGGCACCCAGCCCGATGGCTTCCACCTCGTCCTCGGCCAGCAGAGCGCGGGCGATGGTTTGGGCGTCGGATTTGTCGCAGGAAATCTCGTAGCCGTCCTCACCCGTGTAGCCGGAGCGGGTGATGATGACTGGGATGCCGTTGAAGGTGGCCGGCAGGTAGCTCATGAACTTCATGGTGGCCGCTTCGGGGATGAAGCGTCCCAGCACCGCCGCGGCCTCCGGCCCCTGAAGGGCCATCAGGGCGAGGTCGTCCAGCAGTTCCACCTCGGCCTTGCCCTTCAGGCGCTCGCGCATGTGGGCGACGTCGTGGTCCTTGCGGGCGGCGTTGACGACCAGGAACAGGTGGTCGCCTGCGTTGGTGACCATCAGGTCGTCCAGGATGCCACCCTGCTCGTTCAGGAACAGCGTGTAGCGCATGCGCCCACGAGCCAGCCCCTTGATGTCGCCGGGGACCAGCGATTCGAGCGCCGCCGCGGGGTCGTCGCCGGTCAGGCGCACCTGCCCCATGTGCGACACGTCGAACAGCCCGGCCTTCGCGCGGGTGTGCTGGTGTTCCTTGAGGATGCCGAGCGGGTACTGCACCGGCATGTCGTAGCCGGCGAAGGGCACCATCTTGCCCTTCAGCTCCAGATGGAGGCTGTGCAGCGGCGTTGTCTTGAGGGACTCAGAAGCCTCGGTCACGCGGGTCCTCCGACATAGGGTCGCACAACCCGCGCCGGAATTGGCGCAGGTCCTGCCCCCTCTGTCCTGGACCTGAGAGATTCACCGGCGGGGTCCAACCCTTGACAACCGGTTTACTCCTTCGGTGAGCCGTCGTCCGCTATGCGCGGACAAAGCTGCTTTCCAGAGTTGCCTTATCCCCCTTGCGGTCCTTTTGCCTGAGAGTTTCCGGGGCGGTTGCTCCTTCGGCGCCACCGTCCGACATCCGGTTTTCCGGTGGCCGGACGGCGATCTCTCCCGCGAGGGATCGTCAGCTTGTGCCGCTTAACCTACCGGGACCTTTGGGAATGTCAATCGGGGTTCGATGCGGCTTCCGGCGGGCGCCGGAAATCCGTGGTCCAATCCGCGAAATCCGTGAAGGTCCCGTTCCCGGCGAGGATCGGGGGCGCCTCCCATTCCCCCGTCACCCGCTCACTGCTTCATCTGCGCCCGGTTGAAGGCCAACTGCTCCGGCGTCAACTGGAAGCCGAGGAAAATCTTCCAGTCCTTGCCGTTGGCATCCTTGGGCAGCGGGATCTTCGGCGCCAGCTCCTCACGGCTGCCGGAGCGGAGCTTGCCCGCCTCGAAGGTCACGGAGGTGTCGAACTCCGTCTTGGTGGTCGGCGTCTCCTCGCCCGGTTTGGCGACGGCGACGAAATAGCGGTAATTCGCCGTGTTGCCCTGCATCGCCGGTCCGCGCTCCGCGATCAGGAAGACGTTCACGTTCACCGTGACGCCGTCGCTGGTGTAATCGCAGTTGCCGGAGTAATCGGCCAGAGCCGCGCGGGAGGTCACGTCCGTCAGGTCGCGCCCGCCGTTGCGGAACTGGGTGACCTCCGCCAGATCGCGGACGATCGACACCTTCGGGCAGGCCAGCGCCGCGTCCGCCGGCGTGTTCGATCCGCCCCCCAAGCCGGAGCAGCCGGTGAGCGCCAAGACGCCGAGACCCGCGCCGAGACTCGCGAATGCAAGCGCCCGCGGGCTTTTCCGGACGGGGGTTCCTATATTACGGTCGCGGCGGCGGTCCATCGGTCTGGCCTAACGGTTGGAAGGGTGTGTTCTGCCACGACTTTAGAGAAGCGGTGGGGCCGGCACAAGGCCACGCCGCCGCTCCGACGAACGAACCCATACGGCCCCTTTTTCGAGACACCGGAACGACGCGCATGACCCAGACGCCCCTGACCATCCTGCTCGCGGCCCCCCGTGGCTTCTGCGCCGGCGTGGACCGCGCGATCCAGATCGTGGAGGTGGCGCTGGAGCGGTTCGGCGCCCCCGTCTATGTCCGGCACGAGATCGTCCACAACCGATTCGTGGTGCAGAGCCTGGAGGCCAAGGGCGCCATCTTCGTGGACGAGCTGGATCAGGTGCCCGACGGCGTGCCGGTGGTCTTCTCGGCCCATGGCGTGCCGAAGTCGGTGCCGGCTGCGGCGGAGCAGCGCGGCCTGTTCTACCTCGACGCCACCTGCCCGCTGGTCAGCAAGGTGCACCGCGAGGCCGAACGCCACTTCAACGAGGGGCGCCAGATCGTGCTGATCGGCCATGCCGGCCACCCGGAGGTGATCGGCACCATGGGCCAGTTGCCGGAAGGCGCGGTGGTGCTGGTGGAGACGGTGGAGGACGTGGCGACGGTCCAGGTCGCCGATCCGGACAACCTCGCCTACGCCACCCAGACCACCCTGTCGGTGGACGAGACGGCCAGCATCGTCGCGGCTCTTCAGGCCCGCTTCTCGTCCATCAGCGGGCCGAAGAAGGAGGACATCTGCTACGCCACCACCAACCGCCAGCAGGCGGTGAAGGCCATAGCACCCAAGGTGGACGCCCTGCTGGTGCTGGGCGCGCCGAACTCCTCCAATTCCAAGCGGCTTGTCGAGGTGGCGAAGATCCACGGCTGCCAGCGGGCGCAGCTCGTCCAGCGCGCGGCGGACATCGACTGGTCGGCCCTGGACGGAGTCGCCACGCTGGGCATCACCGCCGGAGCCTCCGCCCCCGAAGTGCTGGTGGAGGAGGTCATCGAGGCCGCCCGCGCCCGCTACGCCGTGACGGTTGAGGAGCTTCGCACCGCCTTCGAGGACATCACCTTCAAGCTGCCGAAGCCGCTCCTGGACGGCGGCGCCCCTTCCCGTCCGGTCCCGGCGGACGCATAATCCAGGGACCGGCCTTCGCGAAGGAGACGTTCATGGGCGCCCCGGCCATTCAGAAGATGGACATCGACGATTTCCTGGACTGGGCCGACCGGCAGGAGCCGGACACACGCTATGAACTGGTCGGCGGGCAGCCGCGGGCGATGAATGCCTGCTCCCAGGCGCACAGCCAGATCGCCGCGAACGTCGTTTATGAGGTTCGTCGGCGGTTGCGCCCACCCTGCCGCGTCCTGTCCGAAGCCGCCATCGAACGGGACGACCGGGCGGACCGCTTCTACGAGGCCGACATCGCCGTCACCTGCTCGCCCCACCAGCCCGGCCAGCGCTCCACGCCGAACCCGGTGCTGGTGGTCGAGATCCTGTCGGAGAGCACGGCCAGCCACGACCGCGGCACCAAGGTGCCCGACTACATGCAGATCCCCTCGATTCAGGAGGTCCTGCTCGTGGACAGCCGCGCCGTCCGCGCGCAGCTCTGGCGCCGCGACGGGCGGCGCTGGATCGTCGAGGATTTCACCGGCGACGCGACCCTGCCGCTGGCCTCCATCGGGGCGGAGCTTCCCCTGGCCGCGCTTTACGACGGCATAGCGCTGTGAGCGGCCGCGGCAGCATTGACCGGCGCCCCGAATCCCGGTAAGGCGCTGGGCATGGCCGTATACACCGAAGTCACCGACGAAGAGCTGAACGCTTTCATCGCCCAGTACGATCTGGGCGCCGTCCTGTCCTGCAAGGGCATCGCGGAGGGGGTGGAGAACTCCAACTTCCTCCTGGTGACGGAGCGCGGCCCCTACATCCTGACGCTCTACGAGAAGCGCACCCGGCGGGAGGATCTGCCCTTCTTCCTGGGGCTCATGGAGCATCTCGCCGACAAGGGCATCGCCTGCCCGCTGCCGGTCCAGGGAACGGACGGGCAGGCTCTGCGCGAGCTGGCCGGGCGCCCGGCGGTGATCGTCACCTTCCTGGCCGGCATGTGGCCTCGCCGCATCACGCCGCATCATTGCGCGGAGCTGGGGACGGCGCTGGCCCGCCTGCATCTGGCCGTCGCCGATTTCCGGATGGAGCGCCGGAACGCCCTGTCGCTGGACGGCTGGACGGAGCTGTTCGGGAAATGCGCCGACCGCGCCGACGAGGTGGCCCGCGACCTGCGCGCCACGCTGGAGGCGGAGCTTGCGGCGTTGCAGGCTAACTGGCCCGCCGGGCTGCCGTCCGGCGTCATCCATGCCGACCTGTTCCCCGACAACGTGTTCTTCCGCGGCGACGGGCTGTCCGGGCTGATCGACTTCTACTTCGCCTGCAACGATTTCCTGGCCTACGACATCGCGATCTGCATGAACGCCTGGTGCTTCGAGATCGACGGGTCGTTCAACGCCACCAAGGCGCGGATGCTGCTGACCAGCTATCAGAAGGTCCGCCCGCTGTCGCCGGAGGAACTGGCCGCCCTGCCCTGGCTGTGCCGCGGCAGCGCCGTGCGTTTCCTGCTGACGCGCCTGTACGACTGGCTGAACCACCCGCCGGGAGCCTTCGTACGCCCGAAGGACCCGCTGGAATATCTGCGCAAGCTGCGCTTCCACCAGACCGTCCGCGGCGTGGGCGATTACGCGCTCGACGACGGCGGCAGCGATCAGGTCTGATGCGATGACCGAAGCAGCGAACGGCGGCGAAGGCGCACCGAAGATCGTGGATATCTTCACTGACGGTGCGTGCAGCGGCAACCCCGGTCCCGGCGGCTGGGGCGCCATCCTGCGGTACAACGGGGTGGAGAAGGAGTTGTACGGCGGCGAACCGGCCACCACCAACAACCGCATGGAACTGATGGCCGCCATCCAGGCGCTGGAAGCCCTGAAGCGGCCCATGGAGGTGCGGCTCTACACCGACAGCGAGTATGTGAAGAACGGCATCACCCAGTGGATTCACGGCTGGAAGGCCCGTGGCTGGAAGACCGCCGACAAGAAGCCGGTGAAGAACGAGGATTTGTGGCGCCGCCTGGACGAGGCGAAGCGGCAGCACCGGATCGAATTCCACTGGGTCCGCGGCCACGCCGGCCATCCGGAGAACGAACGGGCCGACGCGCTGGCACGGCAGGGCGTCGCCGACGTCCGGCAGGCCGCGCGGGGCTGATCCCGTCCGGCGATTGAGCGCCATCCCGCAAGGGTCCCTGGACGGCAACCCTCCCGCCCCGCTAGGCTCCCTCCCATAACGAACGACGAAAGATCGTTGGGAGGAGACCGAGATGTATCCGCATTTGCGGAACGAAGCCCGCTGGGTGCTGCCCGAGGTGCTGGCCCATCAAGCCGCCGAACGCGGCGGCAAGACCTTCGTCACGATGATCGGCGGGGATTCGCTGACTTACGCCGAGGCGCAGGAGCAGGCGGCCCGCATGGCCGGCTTCTTCGCCGGGCTGGGTGTGAAGCCGGGCGACACGGTGGCGGTGATGCTGCCGAACGGGCTGGACTTCGTGCGCGTGTGGCTGGGGCTGGGGCGGATGGGCGCCGTCATGGTCGCGCTGAACACGGAGCTGAAGGGCGGCTTCCTGGAGCACCAGTTGGAAAATGCCGGGGCTGCTCTGGCGGTGGTCGACGCCGCTCTGGCCGACCGCATCACCGACATCGCGCCGCGCCTGACCGCGCTGCGCCGGCTGGTGGTGCCCGGCGCGGCGGACGGATCGCCTCACATCGCCCTGGAATGTTGGCGCGACGCCGCCCCCTACGACGGCCCCCTGCCCCGCGCGGGCGACGACGCCTGCATCATGTACACGTCGGGCACCACCGGCCTGTCGAAGGGCGTGCTGATGCCGCACGGCCACGGCTTCCTGTTCGGTCTGGGCTCCATCGACAATTTCGCGCTGACGGAGGAGGACCGCTTCTACATCTGCCTGCCGCTGTTCCACGCCAACGGGCTGTACATGCAGCTCTACGCCGCGATGATCTCCGGCGGATCGGCGGTGCTGCGGGAGCGGTTCAGCGCCTCCTCCTGGCTCGACGACATCCGGCGCCACGGCTGCACGGTAACCAACTCGCTGGGCGCCGTCACCGCCTTCGTGGTGGCCCAGCCGCCGCGCCCCGACGACCGGGACCATCCCCTGCGCCTCGTCGGCGCCGCCCCCAACCCGGCGGACACCGAGTGGGTGCTGCGCGAGCGCTTCGGCATCCGCGACGTCATCAGCCTCTATGGCATGACCGAGGTGAACATCCCTCTCTACGCCGAGATGGGCAAGCCGCGCCCCGGCACCTGCGGGCGGGTCTATGACCGCTACTTCGAGGTGGAGATCCGCGACCCGCAGACCGACATCCCCGTGCCGCGCGGTCAGGTCGGCGAGGTCATGGTGCGCCCGAAGGCCGCCTTCGGCTTCCTGTCCGGCTATCACCGGATGCCCGACAAGACGGTGGAGGCGTGGCGGAACCTGTGGTTCCACACCGGCGACGCCGCGGTGATGGACGAGGAGGGTTACGTCACCTTCGTGGACCGCATCAAGGACTGCATCCGCCGCCGCGGCGAGAACGTCTCGTCCTACGAGGTGGAAACCGTGCTGTCGCGGCTTGACGGGGTGGCGGAGGTCGCCGCCTACGCCGTGCCGGCGGGCATTCCGGGGGCGGAGGACGAAATCATGGTCGCCCTGGTCGCCGCACCCGGCGTCACCCTGACGCCGGAGGCCGTGGCGGCCTTCGCTGAACGCGAACTGCCGCGCTATGCCCAGCCCCGCTACATCGACATCGTGGACGCCTTCCCCAAGACGCCGACCGCCAAGGTGCAAAAGGCGAAGCTGCGCGAGCGCGGTGTCGGCGACACCACCTGGGACCGCACGAAGGTGGGGTGACGCCGCAAACATGCCCTCTCCCGCCCCGGGAGAGGGATTCAGGCCCCCTTTTACAAAACCCCCAGCACCGCGTCCGCCGAGGACACCTCGAACTGGCCCGGCTTCTCGACGGCGAGGTGGGTGACCTTGCCGTCCTTGGCGACCAGGACGAAGCGCTGGCCGCGCAGGCCCAGGCCGTAGCCCGTGCCGTCCATGGTCAGGCCCAGAGCCTGGGTCAGCGTGGCGTTGCCGTCCGGCAGCATGGTGACCTTGCCGGACGCCCCGTTCTTCTCGCCCCAGGCGCGCATCACGAAAGGATCGTTGACGGCGAGGCAGACGATGTCGTCCACGCCCTTGGCCTTCAGATCCTCGGCCTTCTGGACGAAGCCCGGCAGATGCTTGGCGGAGCAGGTCGGGGTGAAGGCGCCCGGCACGGAGAACAGCACCACCGTCTTGCCCTTGAACAGCGTGTCGGTGGTGATGTCCTGCATCCCGTTGTCGGTCAGATGCTTCAGCGTGACGGTCGGAATGGCGTCGCCCACTTGGATGGTCATGTCTCCTGAACTCCCGATTTTTTGTGATTCAGCTTTTGAGTTTGCCTGACGCCCGGTCGAGCGCATCCAGAACGGCGCCCTCGGTCAGCAACTCCGGAAGCGCGATGCCTTCCGGAGCCCCCGGACCATAGACGATGTTGAACGGAATGCCATAGCGGCCGTGTCGGGCAAGGTAGCGGGCGATCGCCTCGTCCGGACGGGTCCAGTCGGCGCGCATGGCGGTCACCGTCCCGGCATCCTCCAGCCGTTGCGCGACCGTGCCGCGGTTCAGCACCAGCTTCTTGTTCGCCTGGCAGGTGATGCACCAGTCGGCGGTCACGTCCACGAAGACCGTGCGCCCGGCGGCCACCTGCTCCCGGATCGCCGCCTCGTCGAAGGGAATCCAGCGCGCCGCCGTGCTTTCCGCCACCGGGGCCGCTCCGGCGGAGGGGCCGAAGACCGCGGGAACGGCGAAGGCCACCAGGGCCAGCAGCCCGGCCAGCGCCGTCCCGGCCCAGCGCGCCGACTCCGCCAGACGGCGTCCCAGCCACAAGGCGGCGACCAGCCCACCCATCAGCACCGCGACGGCCAGCGCCGGAACCTCGCCCACCTGGACCACCAGCACCGACAGCAGCCAGAGCGCCGTCAGCGCCAGCGCCGCGCCCAGCACCCGGCGCAGCCCCACCATCCAACGTCCCGGGCGCGGCAGCAGACGCGCGGCGCGCGGGAAGGCGGCAATCAGCAGATAGGGCAGCGCCAGCCCGACGCCGAGGGCGGCGAAGATGGCGAACACCTCCAGCGTTCCGCCCGCCAGCGCGAAGCCGACCGCCGTCCCCAGGAACGGCGCGGAGCAAGGTGTGGCGAGCAGGGTGGCGAAGGCGCCGGTCGCGAATTGCCCGCCCAACCTCTGTCCCTCTGGCCCCTGCCCCACCGGCCCGCCCAGCCGGTCGGCGATGGCGCGCGGCAGCGGAAGCTCGAACAGGCCCCACAGATTGGCGGCGAACAGGGTCACCAGAACGACCATGAAGACGAGGAACAGCGGCTGCTGGAACTGGATGCCCCAGCCGACGGCACCGCCCGCCGCCTTCACCGTGACCAGAGCCCCAGCCAGGATCAGGAAGGAGGTCAGGATGCCCGCCGCCGAGGCCAGGAACCCCGCCCGCACCGCTGCGGGAGCCCTTCCACCGTGCTGCACGATGGACAACAGCTTCAGCGACAACACCGGCAGCACGCAGGGCATCAGGTTCAGGATCAGCCCGCCCAGCAGGGCCACCCCCAGCATGGACAGCAGCCCCGCCGGAGCCGCCCCGGCGCCTCCGCCCAGCCCCGCCGCGGCGGTCGCCGGGGTTTCGACCGACCGGTTGCCGTCCACCACGGTCAGCGTCATCGCCCGTCCGGAAAGGTCCAGTCCGGGCGGCGGATCGGTCGCGTTCATCCGCAGGATCACGCGCCGGTCGCCGTCCCGGAATTGGCTCTTGGGGGCGGCGAAGGTCACCGGCGGCTCGGTCTCCACGAACACGTCCGGCGCGACCATCGGCTCGCGGGCGGTCACCTCCACCTCCAGGGCGGCGCCCTGCCCGCGCACCGCCGTCACCGTCAGGCCCGACGCCCGCCCGTCGCCGGGCACAAGAGCCTGGGCGCGGGCGATGTCGTTGGCGGACGGTCCCGGCGCCGCCGGTCCTTCGGGGATGGACAGGGACAGCGCCACCATCTCCGGCACGCAGATGGTCGAGCAGACCAGCAGTTCCGCCTTCAACGCGAGGTCGAGCGGTTTGCCCGGTTCCGCCGGGGTGGCGGCGATGGGGAACAGCACCTCCGCGTCGTAGCCCGCCGTCTCGAAACCCAGCACGGTGAAGCGGTGCGGCGCCGGGTAGCTCAGCTCCGCACCCTTCAGGTTCCGCGATTCCGACCAGTCCAGCCGGGGCGCGAACCCGGCGTCGCCCGGCGTGCGCCAATAGGTCTTCCAGCCCGGCTCCAGCCGGACTTCCATGCCCAGCGGGACCGTGGCGAGGTCGCCCACCCCCCGCACCGACGCGACGAGCCGCGCCTCCACCGGGCCGGACTTGACCCAGGTACCGGTCTCCGCCCACCCCGTTCCGGGTGCGGCCAAGGCCAGGATGGCGAGCAGGAACGGAACAAACCTTTTCATCGCAGCGACTGTTCTCATATCAAGACGCAGCGGGCCGCCAATCGGCCGCGGCTGTATATGGATGACAAAGCTTGGCCCGTGCTGTCACACTCGGGCGAAGACGGCTGCGGGTGGCCGCCCAACGGTCCGCCCGTCCCCCGACACAAGGATAGCGCCCATGCCGCACCTGACCAAGTCCTCGGACTATCTGACCGGCCAGTTGCTGATCGCCATGCCGGGCATGACGGACCCGCGTTTTCAGCGGACCGTGATCTATATGTGCGCACACAACGAAGACGGCGCCATGGGCCTCGTCGTCAATCGCCTGTTCGGGTCCGTCACTTTCGAGGATTTGCTGGAACAACTCGAGATCGACATCCAGGAGCCAATCGCCAACATGCCCGTCCATTATGGCGGTCCTGTGGAATCCGGGCGGGGGTTCGTGCTGCACTCGACCGACTATGTGCGGGACGGCACGCTGGTGGTGGACGACGAGGTGGCTCTGACCGCGACCATCGACATCCTGCGCGCCATTTCCGAGAATCGCGGGCCACGCCGCAACATCCTGCTGCTGGGCTATGCCGGGTGGGGGCCGGGCCAGTTGGACGCGGAAATCCAGGCGAACGGCTGGCTGAACGTCCCCTGCGACGAGTCGCTCCTCTTCGATCCCGAGTTGGACACCAAATGGGAACGCTCCATCGCCAAGCTCGGCGTCAGCCTCTCCATGCTGTCGGCGGAAGCCGGGCACGCGTAACGGGACTGGAGAAGATCGCCTCCCGGTGGTATCCTACGATGGTACGCAAGCGGAGCCCGCAATGGATGCCGAACTGAAGTCGATCCTGACCGTTCTTCTCGACAAGGTCGAACGCATCGAGTCAACTCTCCCGACCCTCGCCACCAAGGACGACGTGGCAAACCTCGACGCGCGCGTGAGCCGCCTCGAAAAGACCATGAGTGAGTTCGGTGAGGAGCAGCGCCAGATGAAGGAGATGATCGGCGTCCTGCGGATGCGGGAGATCGGCCGTCTCGATGGGCGGATCGATCAGTTGACGCTGGAGGTCGGCCTGGGCCGCAAACCCGCCGCGCTGTAAGCGGCGGGACGTTCACGACACGGACGGCGATTCAAAGCCCCTTGCTGGCGAGCGCCATGGCGAGACCGCGGGCCTGCATCAGCTCGCCGCACCGTTCGACCAGTTTGTTGCCGGCATAGACGGCCCAACCGCTCTGGAAGCCCGACGCCTCGTAGCGCAGATCGACCCGGCGCCCGTCCAGTTCGACGGTGTAGGTCAGGGAATCTTCTTTCGTCCAGATGGGGTTCGACGACATATCCGCCTCTCTCGATGCGAAGGACATGCCGTCAGCCTGCACCCGCCCCGTTAATCGCGGGTTAAGCCGACCAGGGCAAAGCCCAGGGAATTGGGAGCGCCCTACCCAGACCGGATGGGCTATCCCCGCCATTCCTCGCGCAGGATGGCGTAGAGGACATGGTCCCGCCACACCCCGTCGATGCGCAGATAGCCGCGCGCGTAGCCTTCATGGGTGAAGCCGACCTTCTCCAGCAGCCCGCGGCTGGGCGCGTTGGTCGGCAGGCAGGCGGCCTCGACCCGGTGCAATCCCAATTGTCCGAAGGCGAAATCCAGCACCAGACGTGTCGCTCCGGACATGTAGCCGTTGCGCGCGTAAGGCTGCCCCACCCAATAGCCGAGCGTCGCCATCTGGGCCACGCCGCGCCGCAGGTTGGTCAGGCCGAGCCCGCCGACCAGCCGGTCGGTCGCCCGGTCGTAGACGAGGAAGCTGTAGCCCTGGTCGTCGCGCCATTCCTGCGCCTGCCGCCGCAGCCGGCGTCCGAAGGCCGCGCGGGTCAGGGCGTCCGCCGGCCAAGTCGGCTCCCACGGGGTCAGGAAGGCGCGGGACTCCGCCCGCAGATCGGCCCATTCACGCCAGTCCCGCGGCAGCGGTGGACGGATGTAGCAGACCGGCCCGTCGAGCCGGATCGCCGGCGGGCTGATGAGACCGCTGCCGAGCAGGCGGATCATGCCGCCTCTCCCCTACTGAAGCCGCGCGGCGATGCGGTCATACTCCTCGAGCCGGTTGATGGGGCCGAGCGCGGCCAGGGTGGGACGGTTGTCGCGCAGGCGCCGTGCCACGCGGACGATGGACTCGCGGTCGACCGCGCCGATCTTCTGCACGATCTCCTCCACCGGCACCGGGCGGCCATAGACCAGAAGCTGCTGCCCCAATTGCTCGCACCGCGACATGGAGCTTTCCAGAGCCATCAGCGTGCCGGCCCTGAGCTGGGCGGCGGCTCGGGCCACCTCCTCCTCGGTCACGTCCTCGGCCACCTTCATCACCTCGTCGCAGACGACGGGCACCAGTTCCGCCACCTCGTCCTCGCCCGTGCCGGCGTAGATGCCGAACAGGCCCCCGTCGCGGTAGGCGCCGGAGAAGGTGTAGATGGAATAGACCAGACCGCGCTTCTCCCGCACCTCCTGGAAGAGGCGGGAGGACATGCCGCCGCCGAGCAGCGTGGACATCACCGAATGGGCGTAATAGTCCGGATCGTGCACCCCCACCCCGTCGAAGCCCAGGACGAGGTGCATCTGCTCCAGATCCCGCGCCTCGCGGAAGTCGCCGCCGGTGTAGCGCGCGTTCTCGGATTCCGGCGCCGCGCGGGAGGACAGGCCGCCGAAGGCCGACAGGGCCATGTCGACCAGCCGGTCGTGCTCCAGCCGCCCGGCCGCGGCCAGGACGATGCCCGGCGCGCCGTAATGACCGTCGATGTAGTCCACCAGCGCCGGACGCGACAGGGCGCCGACGATCTCCGCCGACCCCAGCACCGGGCGCCCAAGCGCCTGCCCCGGATAGGCGGTGGACTGGAAATGGTCGAAGATGATGTCGTCGGGTGTGTCGACGGACTGCCCGATCTCCTGAAGCACCACCGTGCGCTCCCGCGCCAGCTCCTCCTCGTCGAGGACGGAGTTCTGGAGCATGTCGGCGATGAGGTCGAGCGCCAGCGCCGTATCCTCGTGCAGGACCTTCGCGTAATAGGCCGTCTGCTCGCGGGTGGTGTAGGCGTTCAGTTGGCCGCCGACATTCTCGATCTCTTCGGAGATGCGGAAGGCGGAGCGCCGCTTGGTGCCCTTGAACAGCATATGCTCGACGAGATGCGCCACGCCGTTGATGCTCGGCGCCTCGTTCCGCGTGCCCACCCCGACCCAGCAGCCGAGCGAGACCGACTGCACGTCGGGCATGGTGTCGGTGGCGACGCGCAAGCCGTTCGGCAGCGTGGTCACACGGATGCTCATGCGGCCTCCCGGGCGGCGCGGGCGCGTTCGGCGACGAAGGCCTGGACCGCCGCCATATCGTTTGGCAGTTCGGACAGCCGCTCCTCCCGTTCGTAGAGATCGGCGAGGCGCGGCGGCAGGACCGGGCGGCGGCCCGTGGCCTTCTCCACCGCGTCGGGGAACTTGGCGGGGTGCGCGGTCGCCATCACGACCACCGGCACCGACGGATCGACCGGGGCGGTCATCGCGGAATGGACGCCGACGGCGGTGTGCGGATCGACCTGATAGCCGCCGGTCTTCTCCCAGACCTCCTTGATGACGTCCATGGTGCGCGCATCGTCGGCGCGGCCCGCGGCGAAGATCGCGTGCGCCTCGGCAAGCTGCGCGTCGGTGACGGCGAACCGGCCCTCCGCGCGGAAGCCGTCCATGGCGGCCTGCACGGCGGCGCCGTCGCGTCCCAGCAGGTCGAACAGCAGCCGCTCGAAGTTTGAGGAGATCTGGATGTCCATGCTGGGACTCAATGTGGGCACGACCGGAGCCGCCGACATGGTGCCGCTGGCAAAAAAGCGGGCCAGGATGTCGTTGGCGTTGGAGCCCACGATCAGCCGCTCCACCGGCAGGCCCATCGCCCGCGCGCCGTAGGCGGCGTAGACGTTGCCGAAGTTGCCGGTGGGCACGGTGAAGGCCACCTTGCGGTCCGGCGCGCCCAGCGCCACCGCGGCGACGAAGTAATAGACGATCTGGGCCATGATGCGCGCCCAGTTGATCGAGTTCACCGCCGACAGGCCAATCTTGTCACGGAAGGCCATGTCGTTGAACATCGCCTTCACCAGATCCTGGCAGTCGTCGAAGGTGCCGTGCAGCGCGATGTTGTGCACGTTGTCCGACAGGACGCTGGTCATCTGGCGGCGCTGCACCTCGGATGTGCGGCCCTTCGGGTGCAGGATGAAGATATCCACGTTCTGCCGGTCGCGGCACGCCTCGATGGCGGCGGAGCCGGTGTCGCCCGAGGTGGCGCCGACGATGGTCACCCGCTCCCCGCGCTTGGCCAGCACATGGTCGAACAGGCGGCCCAGAAGCTGCAGCGCCACGTCCTTGAAGGCGAGCGTCGGGCCGTGGAAGAGCTCCATCACCCAGGTGCGCTCGTCGATCTGCACCAGCGGCGTCACCGCGGCGTGGTCGAAGCCGGCGTAGGCGTCCGTCACGATGGCGCGGAAATCGTCCTCGGCGATGGCGCCGCCCAGGAAGGGCAGCATGACGCGCGCGGCGATCTCGCTGTAGGGAAGGCCGCGCATCGCCCGGATCTCGTCCGCCGAGAACTGCGGCCAGCTTTCCGGCACATAAAGGCCGCCGTCACGCGCCAGACCGGCCAGAAGGACTTCTTCGAAACCCAGGACCGGGGCCTGGCCCCGCGTGCTGACGTACTTCAACGCACACTCTCCGACGCCTGAAGGTGGCCGACGCTGTGGCGGGCCGGCGACTCTTGTGGAACGGGCATAGTTAGCGCCCTCCCACACGCCGTGCAAGCGGCGGGTTCCGGGTGCGTTACATTCCGACCTCACTCTCCCCGGAGGAGGGTTTCGCGATAGGCCCGCCCGAGGGGTGTGGCGGAGCATTTTGGGGGCGTTGCGGGGGTGGAGGCGAGTGGCGTGGCGCCATGCGGACGGAGTCCTCCCTCACGCTGGCGCCAATACGCCGGCCGCACGGCGCAGGTTGTAGGCGCAGCAGACGCAGCACCACCTCAAGGGCCGCCCAGTCCACCACCCCCGCCCCCCGGCAAACCGCGGCCAGACCGTCAGGCGGTCAGGCGGTCAGGCGGTGCGCACCTTGTTCAGGAAGCCCTGCACCTCGGACCGGAGATGCTCGGCCTGCCGGGTCAGCGTGCGGCTGGCGTCCAGAACGGCGTCGGCGGCGCCACCGGTCTTGGTGGCGGCGTTGGTCACCTCGGCGATGTGGTGCATCACCTCCTGCGTGCCCTCGGCGGCCTGGTTGACGTTCTGGGCGATTTCGCGGGTGGCGAGTCCCTGCTGCTCCATGGCGCGGGCGATTTCGGTCACGGTGCCGCTGATGGTGCCGACCGCGTCGGAGATGGTGCGGATGGCCCCCACCGCCCCGCCGGTCGCCGCCTGCATCTGCGCCACCTGGGTGGAGATCTCCTCCGTCGCCTTGGCGGTCTGCCCGGCGAGGTTCTTCACCTCCGTCGCCACCACGGCGAATCCCTTGCCGGCCTCGCCTGCGCGCGCCGCCTCGATGGTGGCGTTCAGCGCCAGCAGGTTGGTCTGTTCGGCGATCTCGCCGATCAGGTCCACCACCTGCCCGATGCGCTGGGCGGCCTCGGCCAGACCTTCGACGATGCCGTTGGTCTCCGTCGCCTTGGCGGCGGCGCCCACCGCCACCTGCGAGCTGTCGTTGAGCCGGCGGGAAATCTCCGCGATGGAGGAGGACAGCTCCTCCGCCGCCGCGGCGACGGTCTGCACGTTGCTGGACGCCTGTTCCGACGCCGCGGCGACGGCGCTGGACTTCGCGGTCGTCAGGGCGGCGTCGGACGACATCTCCTGCGCGTCGCGGCCCAGATTGCCGGCGGACTCGGTCAGCGACAGGACGACGCCCGACACCGCCTGCTCGAAGCCGTTGGCGAATTCGTTCATGGTGCGGCGGCGGTCGGCGTCGATCTGCCGGCGCATCTCCTCCCGCTCGCCCTCCATGCGCTGCATCTCCAGGGCGTTCTCCTTGAAGACGCTCAGCGCGTCGGCGATGGCGCGCAGCTCGTCCTTGCGGTCGCTGCCGGGGATGTCCACCGTCAGGTCGCCCTCGGCCAGCCGGCCCATGGCCTTGGTCATGGCGTGCATCGGGTGGGTGATGGCGCGGTCGATGATCCAGGCCATGACGATGCCCAGAGCCAGCGCGATGGCGGCGCCGATGGCGATGATGATCTCGGCCCCGCTGCGCCCGTTCTCACGGTCGTCGCGCTGGATGGAAACGAGGCGGGCCACCTGCTCGCTGACGTCGCCCGCGGCCTTGGCCATGGACATCGACGCGGCACGCTGATTGTCGCTGGCGGCGACCAGAGCGGCGAACTCCTTGTCGAACGCCTGGGCGGCTTCGGTGATGGCGGCGATCAGCGCGCGGCCCTCCGCATCCACCAGAACCGCGCCGGCCTGCCTGGCGAGCGACAGGGTCTGCGTCACCGCCGAGGCCACCGCCGCGCGCGCGTCCTCCCCGCCGGCCAGGATGAAATCGCGCTGCCCCAGCATGGCGGACTGCGCGCCCTGGATCAGGCGCATGGCGATGCTGCGCAGCAGAACGGCCTCGTTCACCTCGCTCTGGGCGAAGTTGGCGGCCTCCTGGAGCGCGCTGGAGACCATCGACTGGTTCTCCTGCATCTCATGGGCGAGATCCTGGATCTGGCGGGCGTTGCGGTCGAGCGCCTGGATGCGCGCGCCGCTCACCTCTCCCGCGCCGTCGGCGCGGAGCTGTTCGAAGGCGGTGCGGTAGGTGTTGACGGTGGTGACGATGCGCCCGGCCAGCTCCTCGTCGTTCGTGCCGACCAGGTCCTTCTCGATGGCTTCCGCGTTCGCCAGCAGGGCCGCGATGGCCGCCCCGGCGGCTTCCATCGTGGCAGGGTTGCGGGTGTGCGCGACGTCGGCCTGCAGGCGCCGCGCCTCCAGAACCATCTCGATCAGCCGGTCGGCCCGGTCCGAGGTGTCGCGGCTCTGCCGCACGGCGTGCTCGGCGTCCTTCAGGCTGACCATGTTCTGATCGTAGCGGTCGGACTGCTGCTTGCCGATCTTTTCCGCGATGTCCCGCAGGGCGTGGGCGCGGGTCTCCATGCTCCGGGTGCGGGCGCGGGCTTCCTTGTCCTGGGCGACGAAGTTGGCGAAGGCGCCGCGGTAGCCGGCGATTCCCGCCAGGATCTCGTCCAGCAGACGGATGCTGCCGGCGTCTTCCAGCGCGGCCCGCGTGCCCTGCGCCTCATCGCGCAGACGGTCCAGCATGCCGGGAACGTTGTCGGCGGCCTTCGAGTCGCGTTCGGTGACGAAGCGGGCTTCCTCGATCCGCACGGTTTTCAGACGGGCGTCCAGTTCGGCGGTGTGCGCCGCCAGATCGACACGCCCGGCATAGGTGCGCAGGCTGTTCCACCCAACGAACGCCACCGCAACCGTCATCAGAAGGACCGCTGCAAAACCGAGCGCAATCCGCGTTCCAATCGTCATGAAATCGGGCTCCCCCGCCTCATACGGCCTTATGCACTGACCGTCGTCATGCCTTCGTCTCTAAGGGATACAGCATAAAGGGTTAATTTCTGGTTTGACAAACACGACTGGTAACACCGCTTCAGAACCGGTCCGGCATCCACGGCACCGGTCCGGAGAACATCAACGATGCCAACGCCATAGCGGCATCGCCGCCGCGCAGAAGCCCAACCTGACGGAGAACACCCGGACCCTTGTTCCCGCTGTAGAGGGTGGCCAAGGTCCCAACCGACAGGGAAAGCACCGTTCCGACCGCCGATTTACCGGACTCTTCTCCCCCCGCCATGGGCGTCACGGTGGCCTTTCCTCCGGACAGGCGTAGCCGGAAGCGGCCGGAATTGCCGGAAATCAGGCTATCCGCGACATCCAGGATCAGTTCCCCCGCAATCCCCGGTGGGTACCCGCGGGCCTCCAAGGCGCGTCGGACGTCCAGGATTCGCAGCAGCCACTCGTCCCTCGCGTCCGTCCGCGGACCGGTGTCCGGGGCCAGCAGGGCCAGCGGGTCGTCCGGCCCGCCGCGCCAGGACACGCGGTCCACCTGCGCCCGGTAGCCGGCCAGGAAGCTCTGAGCCAGCCGCACCGCGCGCGGGCTGAGCAGGCAGAGGTCGGCCACCGTCAGCGCGCGCTTGGCCGGCGGCGCGACCGCGATGTAACCCTCCGGTCCGCCCGGTCCGTCCAGGGTGTAGACGTCCGACGGGACGCCGTCCGGACAGAGCGCGAAGCTCCACAGCCCCTCGTTGCGTTCCACCAGACCGTTGGCGGAGGCGAACAGGCTGCGGCGAAGTGCCGCAAGATGACTGGCGTCCGCGGCGTCGGTTCGGCGGACCCATCCGTCCCCTGGCGGCGGCCCCGCGGCGAGGGAGGCCGGCGGCGCGCTCCAGTCGAAGGACACCCCGCCCCGCCCGAATCCCAGGCGGGTGTAGAGAGGCAAGGTCGCGGGGTAGAGCACGGACAGCGCCGCCCCGGCGGTCCGCGCCTCCTCCAGAACGCCGCGCATGAGCGCGCTGCCGTAGCCGCGCCCGCGCTCCGCGGGATCGACGGCGACCGCCGCCACGCCGCAGGCCGGCACCGGGCGTCCGCCGAACCATTGGTCCATCGGCCAGACGGCGGCGCAGGCGACGACCTGCCCGGCCCGGCCCGTTTCCGGTCCGGCGCGCAGGCCCCGCATCACATCCGGTCCAAACAGCTCCACGGACCGGTCGAAATACGCGCGGGGAATGCCGAAGCCCTGGCGGACCAGAGCCGCGGCGTCCGCCCGCTCCTCCGGCAACAGGGGGCCGAAGCCCCCGGCCACAGCCGTCACGCCTTCGTCCCGTTCAGCGCGCGGGCCTGATCGCGAAGCACGTATTTCTGGATCTTGCCGGTCGAGGTCTTCGGCAGCGCGGTGAAGACGACGGTCCGCGGGCACTTGAAATGCGCCAGATGTTCGCGGCAGTAGGCGATCACCTCCGCCTCGGTCAGTTGCTTGCCCTCCTTCAGCGTGACGAAGGCGCAGGGCGTCTCGCCCCACTTCTCGTCCGGGCGGGCGACCACGGCGGCCTCCACGATGTCCGGATGCTTGTAGAGGACCGATTCGACCTCGATGGTCGAGATGTTCTCGCCGCCGGAGATGATGATGTCCTTCGACCGGTCCTTCAGCTCGATGTAGCCGTCCGGATGCCAGACGCCCAGATCGCCGGTGTGGAACCAGCCGCCGGAAAAGGCCTCCTGCGTGGCCCGCGGATTCTTCAGGTAACCCTTCATGACGGTGTTGCCGCGCATGAAGATCTCGCCCATCGTCACGCCGTCCTTGCGGGTCGGCTGGAGC
Organism: Roseomonas genomospecies 6; assembly: GCF_008365375.1. Lineage (GTDB taxonomy): Bacteria > Pseudomonadota > Alphaproteobacteria > Azospirillales > Azospirillaceae > Azospirillum. The sequence continues at coordinate 203,369 of NZ_QOKW01000002.1, forward strand.
GTGTTGGGGTCGGCGACCATCAGCCCTTCCAGCGTGGCGTAGTTCACGCCCTGCCGCGCCTTCAGCGCCGCGCGCTCGTCCAGCGGCAGGTCGTTCCAGTGCTCGTGCCAGGCGCAGATGGTGACCGGGCCGTAGACCTCCGTCAGGCCATAGACGTGGGTGACGTCGAAGCCCAACCGCTCGATCTTCTCGATCACCGCGGCGGGCGGGGCGGCACCGGCGGTCATCATCTTCACGCCGGTGGGGATCTCGCGCTTCTGGTCCTCCGGCGCGTTGACGATCAGGCCCATGATGATGGGCGCGCCGCACATGTGGGTGACGCCCAGGTCGGCCAGCGCGTCGTAGATGCCCTTGGCGGAGATGGCGCGCAGGCAGACGTTGGTGCCGGCCATGGCGGTGACCGTCCAGGGGAAGCACCAGCCGTTGCAGTGGAACATCGGCAGGGTCCACAGATACACCGGATGGTGCGGCATCGCCCAGGTCAGGACGTTGCCCATGGCGTTCAGATAGGCCCCGCGGTGGTGGTAGACGACGCCCTTCGGATTGCCGGTGGTGCCGCTGGTGTAGTTCAGCGCAATGGCCTGCCACTCGTTCGCCGGCATCGGCCACTCGTAGGCCGGGTCGCCGGTCTCCAGGAACTGTTCGTAGGTCTGCTCGCCGATCAGCTCGCCACCCTTGGCCTGCGGGTCGTCGATGTCGATGACGATGGGGCGGCGCTTCGGCTCCAGCATGTGGACGGCCTTGGAGATGACGCCGGAGAACTCCCGGTCGGTCAGCAGGACCTTGGCCTCGCCATGCTCCAGGATGAAGGCCAGGGCCTCCGCGTCCAGGCGGATGTTCAGGGCGTTCAGGACGCCGCCGGTCATCGGCACGCCGAAATGGGCCTCGAAGGATTCCGGCGTGTTGGGGGCCATCACCGCGACCGTGTCGCCCGGCCCGATGCCCCGCTTCGCCAGGGCCGAGGCGAGGCGCACGCAGCGCTCATAGGTTTCCGCCCAGGTGCGGCGGACCGGGCCGTGGATCACGGCGATGCGCTGCGGATAGACGGCGGCGGTGCGGCGGAGGAACGAGAGCGGCGACAGCGGCACCGCGTTGGCGGCGTTCTGGTCGAGGTCGGTCTCGTACGGGTTGTGCCGGGCGTCGGTCACGGGGTCCTCCCAATGCGTCTCTGTTCAAGAACTCGTTGGGGAGAGTCTTGCCAGAGAATCCAGAGGGTTGGAAGGGGGGTGCCCCGGCGATGCGCCGTCATGCCGCGCTGCGGCATCCTGCCCGGTTGACCGGCCTTTCCGGGTCCCGGTCAGCCTTTTCGGATGGTCTCGACCCGCCCGCCGGTCATGCTGACGAGCTGCGCCGGGGTCAGGCGGAAGACCGCGTTTGGAGTGCCCGCGGCGGCCCAGATGGCGTCCAGCGCCAGCAGATCGGCGTCGATCAGCACCAGCGGCGGCACGGCGTAACCGATGGGCGGCACCCCGCCGATGGCGAAGCCGGTGTTCTCCCGAACGAAGTCCGGATCGGCCCGCTCGATCTTCTCGCCGATCAGCCGGCCCACTGCCTTCTCGTCCACCCGGTTGGCCCCGCTGGCCACCACCAGCACCGGACGGCCGCTGTCTTTCGCACGGAAGATCAAGGACTTGGCAATCTGCGCCACGGTGCAGCCGATGGCGTTGGCGGCGTCTTCCGACGTGCGGGTGCTGCCCTCATGCTCCACCACGGCGTGGCCGTGGCCGAAGCCGTCCAGAAGCTCCTGGACCCGCTGGGCGGAGGGGCTGAGGGTGCCCACGGCGCGCTACTTCGCCAGCTCGCGGGAGCGGTTCGCGGCGGCGGCGACGGCGCGGTCGAACAGCGGCTGAATCCCGTCCTCGGCCATCAGCACGTCCAGCGCGGCCTGGGTGGTGCCGTTGGGGCTGGTCACCGCCTTGCGCAGGTCGGCGGCGGCGGTTGGAGACTGGTGGAGCAACTCGCCCGCCCCTGCAACCGTGGCCCGCGCCAGACGCATGGCAAGATCGGCGGGCAATCCGGCGGCCTCACCGGCCTTCGCCATGGCCTCCACCATCAGGAAGACGTAGGCGGGGCCGCTGCCGGACACGGCGGTCACCGGGTCCAGGAGCGACTCGTCATCGACCCAGGCGACGTCGCCCACCGCGCGCAGCAGCGAATCGCACAGCGTCTTCTGCGCCCCGGTCACCACCGGGTTGCCGACGGCGACGGTCATTCCGCGCCCGATGGCGGCGGGGGTGTTGGGCATGGAGCGGACGATGGCCGCCCCCTCCCCCAGCGCGGATTCGAAGGAGGCGATGGTCTTGCCGGCGGCGACGGACAGGAACACCGTGCCGGGGCGGACCAGCGCCCGGTAGGCCGGAAGGACCGAGTCCATCACCTGCGGCTTCACCGCCAGGACCACCACGTCGGGCACGAAGGTGGAGGGGACGGCGTCCGGCGCGCTCGCCAGGAAGACGGCGGGGTTGCCGCGCAGGGATTCCGGCAGGCCCGCCGGCTCGACCACGGCGACGCTGGACGCGATGCCGGCCTTCAGCCAGCCGTCGAGCATCGCGCCGCCCATCTTGCCGCAGCCGGCCAGAAGCAATGCGCAACCCTGCGCCCGACCTTCAGCCATGACGGTCATGCCTCACCGGCGGTGTCCAGGATGGCGGCCGAGACCGCCTCCGACGCCGACTTGCCGCCCCAGATCACGAACTGGAAGGCGGGATAGAAGCGCTCACACTCCGACAGGGCGATCTCCACGAGGTCTTCCAACTGCTCCACCGTCGCGCCGCGCGAGCCGCGCAGCAGCATGGTCTGGCGGAACATCGGGGTGTACTCCTCCGCGCAGACGTCGAAATGGCCCAGCCACATGCGCGCGTTCACCTCCGCCAGAAGATCGTTGACGGAGGAGCGGCGCGCCGCCGGGACCTTCATGTCGAACTGGCAGGAGAACTGCATCGCGCTGACGTCGGACTGCCAGACGAAATAGAGCCGGTAATCGCACCAGCGTCCGCCGATCTCGACGATGAGTTCATCCTCGCCGGCCCGCTCGAAGGGCCATTCGTTGGCGGTGACGATCTCCTCGACGATGTCCAGGGGATTGTGCGCGGAAGAGGGGGTGTCGACGGCAACAGCCGACATGTCGGCGTCCTCCTGTAAAGGCGCGGTGGACGGAACCGCCCCGGGGCCGGTCCGCCTTCGCGCAAGAAGGGGAGCCCCGAGATGTTGTGGCTGGCAGCCGGATGGGTACCACCTGACGCACCGTGCCAAAAGGGTCTGGCCGGCGCAACTGGTTTTCGGCGGTGCATCCGTGAAGGAACGGAGGGGTGACGTGGCCGGATCAGACCGGCCCCATGCCCCCTCCGGCAATGGGGCCGACCGCGGGAGCGGCGGCGGGGGCGTCCGGCGCCGGCTTGGGCTCGTGCCCGGCTTTCAGGCCGGCCACCGTGGCCTCCAGCGCGGCGAGCCGCTCGGCCATGGCTTCCTGCTCCTCGCGGGCCTTCGCGGCCATGGCGCGGACGGCCTCGTATTCCTCGCGGCTCACCACGTCCATCCGCGACAGAACGCGCTCGAACTGCTGGCGCATCTGCGCCTCAGCTTCCTCGCGCAGGGACGACAGCGCGCCGAGCGCGCCGCCCGCGACGCGGGCCAGATCGTCCAGAATCTTATTGTCCACCTGCATCGACTCAAAATCCGCTTCTTGTCTGCCGCATTATGGGACCCGACCCACAGAACTTCAACGGGCTTGGACGCGATGCGTCACGGGACCACCCCTCTCAACGCCGCAACCCGTCGATCAGTCCCTTCAAAAGCGCGTCGGGCTTCGGGGTTCCCCCGCCGCCGCCCGGAAGCGGCAGATCCTTGGGCACGACCCTGTTCAGAAGCCCCTCGGCGGCGCGGCGGGCGAAATACTCCTGCACCTCCTGCATCTCGAAGGAACGGGTCGGCTTGTCCAGCGGGCCGGTCAGGCGGACGGTCAGCGGCGGCAGCGCCTGATCGGACTGGACGGTCAGGCGGACGCGCATGTCGATGGTCTGCGCCGGCAGGTCGACCTGCCCCGCCGCCGTCCCCTCGCCCAGGTCGGAGGTCAGGCGCATGTCCTCCGTCCGCGCCACGCCCTTGTCGATGGCGAAGCTGCCGTCCAGACGGGCGAAGCGGGTCTCGCCGCCCTGAAGCCCGCCCATCACCGCGCCGAGAAGCTCCTGCGGGCGCTCCAGCCTGGTCAGCCGGTCGCGCAGGGCACCCAGGTCGAAACCGCGGAGCAGGCCGTCGCGGGCGTTGATCCGGCCATGGCCGGACAGCGCCCTCAGCATGGCGTCGCCGCCAGCCCCGCTGGTGGACAGGTTGGCCTCGGCGTCCAGAACACCCCCGGCGATCTCCAGCGCCCCTCCGCCCAAGCCGCTGCCCACCGCCTCGGCGAGCTTGGCCTTGGACAGGGTGACGGTGGCCTCCGCGGTCGGCGTCCGGTCGCCCGGAGCGGCCAGCCGCCCGGTGGCGCCGAGATGGCCGCCCATCAGGCCGCCGTCGAACCGCTCCACCGTCAGCACCCCATTCATCACGGTGGCGCGCAGGGCTGGATTCTCGATCCGCGTCCCGCCTTTCACCAGCGCCGAGGAGGTCAGAACCAGACGCCCGTCGAAGCGGCGCAGCCAGCCGAACTCCGCCGTACCGGCGGCGGCGGGCGCGGTGGGGGATGCCGCGTCCGCCGTGGTGGCGGGTGGCGGGGCGGCGGGTGGTGGGGCGGCGGGACGGGAGGCCGCGGCGGGGAGCGCCGCCAGACGGTCCAGTTCCAGGTCGCCGGTCTGAAGTTCGGCCTCCACGCGCGGCTTGCCGCCGTTCAGATCGGCGCCGGCCTTTCCCTTGACCGTGACGCCGGCCAGAACGCCCTGGATGTTGCCCAGCGTGAAGGCCTTCCGCGTCCCCGCCAGCTCCGTGTAGAGGTCCATCTGCCCAAAGGAACCGGAGACCGCATCATCGGCGAACAAACTGGCGAGCCGGGCTATCTCCGGGTGCTTGGCGCGCAGTTTCAGGTCGGCGGAGACGTCCTTCTCGACGTTCAGCAGCGCGCCCCCGGCCTCCAGCGAGCCGCCCGCCGCGTCGAGCCCAAGCTCGACCGCCAGACGCTCGGCGTCGCCGGACAGGCGGGCCTGGGCCTTCACCGCGCCCAACCGCCCCGGCGCCGGTGCGCCTTCCGGCCAGGGAACGGCGCGAGCCAGCCCTTCCAGGCTGGCGGCCTCGGCGTTCAGAGTCAGGTGCGCGCCGCGCAACGGCTCCAGACCGGCGATCTGCCCGTCCAGACGGAGCTTCATCCCGGCGGCGTCCTCCACCTTCGCTTCCTTGATTGACAGGGCACCGCCCGCGGCGGTGGCGTCCAGCCGCAGCCCGTGGACCGGCGTGTTGCGCACGGTCAATTGCCCCACCGACAGTTCGAGATTCGCGTCCACGCCGGCCAACAGCCGGGCCGGCGTCATCGGCGGACGTCCGTTGCGCGCGGGCGCCGGGGCCATGGCGGTCCCCGCCGGAGCGGTGGCTGGAGCGGCGGGCGCCGCCTGGGTATCCGCGTTGCCGGCCGGTTGGGGCAGATAGGCGTCGAGATTCAGCCGGTCGAGGTCGAGCCGCGCGCCGAAGGCGGGCCGTCCGCGGTCGACATAGGCGACGGCGCCGGTCAGGCGGCTGGCGTCCACCCGCAAGTCCAGCCCGTTCACGTCCACCCGTCCGGGCCGCCCCTGAACCTGCGCGGCGACCGAGGCGCGGCGCAGCCGGTCCGCGGGCACGGCGCGCACGTCCACCTTCAGCCATTCCAGCAGGGCGCGCAGATTGTCGGCGTTGGCCTCCATCCGCAGGTTGAGGTTCGGCTGGCCGTTGGCCGCGGCCAGTTCGCCCGCCGCCACGATGTCGGACCCGCCGGGCAGCAGGGCGCTGAACCGGTCGATGTTCAGCGTGCCGCCGGACAGGCTGGCCTCGACACGCCCCTGGCGGACCACGCCGCCGTTGTAGGTGATGCCGTCCACCGCGAGGTCGAGCTTGGCGTCGAACGCGTCCGGCAGGGCGAATGTGCCGCCACCGGCTGCGGGCGTGGGCGCGCCGTTCGGCGGCTGGACACCCTTGGCCGCGGTGCCGTTGCGCGGCGGCGCCGGCGGGGTTGAGGATTCCGCACCGGACCTGCCTCCGGAACCGGCGCGGTCCAGCCAGGCGTCGAGGTCGAGCCGGTTGAGGGCCAGCGTCACCTCCGCCCGGGCGGGGGTGCCGGTGCGCAGCGTCGCTGTGCCGGTGGCGCGCGTGTCGCCGAGTTGCCCTTCCAGATTGGTGAAGCTGGCTCCCGCCGGGGACGCTTCGACCGCCGTGCGGATGCCGAAGGGCTGGGCGAGCAGCGCGTCGGTTCCCTTGCCCTCGCCGTTCGCCGAACCGCCGCGGACGAGAGCCAGCGCGCGGGCCAGATCGCTGCCCTCGGCGCGCAGGTCGCCCTGGGCGCGCGATCCGCCGTTGCCCGGCGGGTTGGTGACGATTCCGGCGAAGCGCAGCGTGGCGTCGGTGTCGGCCATGGACAGCGAGGCCCGGACCTGGACCGCGGCGCCGTCGATCAGGCGGCTGACGAACATCTCCCCGCGCAGCGGCACGCCGCGCGCGCGGAAGCTGCCCTGCCCCTGGAACGGACCGGTGAAGCTGCCGGCGACGATCCGCGCGTCGAGCCGGTCGATGACCTCCGATTGCCCGGTGCGGGCGTCGCGGTACAGGATCGTGCCGTTCTCCACCGTCACCTGATCGAAGCTGACCGCGGAGGCCAGCCCATCGCCGGACCCGCCCGAGCCGTCCGCCGGACGCCCGGCACCGGCGGGCGACAGGTCCCAGTTGAGGCGTCCGTCCGGCAGCGTTTCGAAGAGGAAGGTGGGGTCGATCAGCCGGATGCTCTGCACCTGGATGTGGCCGCCGAGCAGCGGGCCGAGCGCGACGCGGACGTCCAGCTCCTTCAGGCGGGCCATGTCCTCCTCCGACCCGCCGGGCGCGTTGGCCAGCCGCGCGTCGCGCACCGTCAACGCCGGGGCCGGCAGCAGCGACAGGCCGATGTCGCCCTTCAGCTCCACCTTGCGGCCCGTGGCGGCGGACACCCTCTCCGCGATCTGGGCCTTGTAGGCGTTCCAATCGATCACGCTGGGCACGATGAGCACCGCAGCCACGAGAAGGCCGACGAGAACCAGAGCAGCGATCAGGAATTTCTTCACCGGTTGACCCGCCTTCCCCACCGTTCGGCTGTTGAGTCGCCGTATCTTTGCCAAAAGCCGAGAGAATCGACGGCGCCCGCCCCGGCCTTCCGGGAGGCGCCGTGTTCCGTTAAGCTATCGCCCCAAAGGAAAACAAGCAATTTGGGCATTCCAACGGCTGATGTCGTCCGAAGGACGAAATGCCCCGCGCCCCGGAGATGCGCCCATGGCCGATATCGTCAACCTGAACCGCTTCCGAAAGATGCGCCTGAAGGAGGAGCGTGAAAAGACCGCCGAGGAGAACCGCATCCGCTTCGGACGCACCAAGGCCGAAAAGCTCCGCGACCGCCAGGATGCCGAGCGCCGCGCGGCGGATCTCGACGGCAAGAAGGTCGAGGAGTAACGGCCCAGCCCGTGCTTTGGTATCGCTTTTGTGACAATTGGCAACCCGGACAGTTCGTCCATAAGACAATCTGGAACGCTGCGGATCGCTTTGCTACAGTTGCCCCTCGAGAGGCGCAAAGGGCAAAGAGGAGGACCATCATCATGGTCGACATGTCGTCTCACCGCGGTGCGTCCCAGTTCCATCGGCCGATCCGGCGCAAGGAACCGTCCGAGTTCCACAAGCCGGCTTCCTATCTTCCGCGAATCCGCAGTGTCGACGTCGACCGCCCCTGGGTGTGGCTGAGCGCGGGCTGGCGCGACATGTGCGCGAGCCCGGGGATCAGCATCGCCTACGGGCTTCTGGCGGTCATCTCCAGCTTCGTGCTGGTGGCCGGGCTGGCGATGTACGACATGCAGTATCTGGTTCTGCCGATGGCGGCGGGCTTCATGCTGCTGGGGCCGGTCTTCGCGGTCGGCCTGTACGAGACCAGCCGCCTGCTGGAACGGGGGGAGAAGCCGACCCTGATGAAGGTGGCCGGCGCCTACCGCCGCAACGGCGTGCAGATCGCCGGGATCGGGCTGGCGCTGATGCTGGCGATGCTGGCCTGGATACGAATCGCCTTCCTGCTCTTCGCGCTGTTCTTCGCGACGGAGCCGCCGGCCTTCGACCAGCTCGTCGACCGGATCTTCTTCTCGTCCCAGACGATCCCGTTCCTGCTGACCGGAACCATCGTGGGCGGAATCATCGCCACGGCGGTCTTCGCCATCAGCGTGGTGTCGATCCCGATGCTGCTGGACCGCGACACCGACACCTTCACCGCCATGGCCACCAGCGTCGCGGTTCTGCGCGGGAATCTGCGGACCATGGCCGGCTGGGCCTTCCTGATCGTGCTGTTCATGGCGGCGGGGATGGTCACCGGCTTCCTGGGTCTGGCGCTGGCCCTGCCGCTGATCGGCCACGCCTCCTGGCACTGCTACCGCGATCTGGTCGGCGCGGACTGAGGTTGCGCGTCCGGACGCCCCTCTTCCCATCCGGGAGAGGGGCGTTTCCCAATGTCAGGACGATTTCTTGAAAAAGGCCTCCGCGGCGTTCTTCTGCGCCTCCTTCGCGGCGATGGCGGCGCGGGCGCGGGCGATCTCGGCCTCCAGCCCGGCGATGTAGTCCTTCAACTCCGCCACGCCCAGCGCGGTCAGGTCCTTCGGCACCGGCTTGGCCTTGCGCGGCTCCAGATCGTCGATGTCCATGGGCTTCTCCTTCCGCCGTCGCGCATCCCTGCCCCGCGCCGTCCGCTTCCCGCCCACCGGAAAGCCCGGCGGCGCGTGCTTGTCAGCGCCGGTCGGGAATTCTAACTTTGGACGCCTGCGGACACAAACGGCCCGGCCCGGGACCCGGATCGGCGGCGGCCGGATTGGTGGACACCGCGTCAACGAGGAATGGGGGAGGACACCATGGGCATCGCCCTGCCGGACAGCATGACCTGCGTTGAGATTTCGCAACCCGGCGGCCCGGAGGTCCTGCGCACCGTGCGGCGCCCGGCCCCGGTGCCCGGCCCCGGCGAGGTCCTGGTGGCGGTGGAGGCGGCGGGCGTCAACCGTCCGGACATGCTGCAGCGCCAGGGCCGCTACGACCCGCCGCCGGGCGCCTCCGACCTGCCCGGCCTGGAGATCGCCGGACGCGTCGTCGCGCTGGGCGAAGGGGTGACGGACTGGGCCGCCGACGACGCGGTCTGCGCGCTGATTTCCGGTGGCGGCTACGCCCAGTATTGCGCGGTTCCGGCGCCGCAGCTCCTGCCCGTCCCGAAGGGCTATGGCATGGTCGAGGCCGCCGCCGTGCCGGAGACCTTCTTCACCGTCTGGACCAACGTGTTCGAGCGCGGCGCCCTGAAGCCCGGCGAGACGCTGCTGGTCCATGGCGGCTCCAGCGGCATCGGCACCACGGCCATCCAGCTCGCCAAGGCCTTCGGCGCCAAGGTCTTCACCACCGCCGGCAGCGCCGAGAAGTGCCGCGCCTGCGAGGAACTCGGCGCCGACCGCGCCATCGACTACAAGACCGAGGATTTCGCCGCCGTCATCCAGAAGGAAACCGGCGGGCGCGGCGTGGACGTGGTGCTGGACATGGTGGGCGGCGACTACATCGCCCGCGATATCGGCATCATGGCCCCGGACGGGCGGCACGTCTCCATCGCCTTCCTCCAGGGGCCGAAGGTCTCCATCAACATGTTCCCGGTGATGACCAAGCGTCTGACCCTCACCGGCTCCACCCTGCGCGCCCGCTCGGTGGAGGAGAAGGGCCGCATCGCCGCCGCCCTGCGCGGGAAGGTCTGGCCGCTGCTGGAAGCCGGCACGGTCAAGCCGGTGATCCACAAGGTCTTCACGCTGGAGCAGGCCGCCGAGGCGCACGCGCTGATGGAATCCAGCGCGCACATCGGCAAGATCGTCATGACGGTTGGCGGCTGATCGCCGCCGGCGCGAACCGTTGGCTTGCGAAGGGAATTCCGCGGCATCACAGCCTGGAATTCCCTTTCAAGCATTTTTTTCGCCTCATTCTTGTTTGCGAACCGCGGGGTGGGCTTGCTAAAGCGCGCCAAGACGGTTAGCAGAGGATCGGCGTCCGGGTTTTCCCGGCCGCCTGCCCGAGCACGCTTACATCGACCGGTTCCGGCCCTATATGGAGGGCGACGCTCGGGACTGTCCGGTAAAGTATGGCCGATCGCCCCAGCCGCCAGCGGGTGCGGTCGGGTTGGAGTTTGTCAGGAGGGACGATGGCACTGCCCTTGATGCCGAAAGCGACGGCCGTCTGGCTGGTCGAGAACACATCCTTGACCTTCGAGCAGATCGCCGCCTTCTGCGGCCTGCATTCCCTGGAGGTCCAGGCCATCGCCGATGGCGAGGTGGCGGTCGGCATGGTCGGGCTGGACCCGGTGGCCAACGGTCAGTTGACCAAGGCCGAGATCGAACGGTGCGAGCGCAACCAGGATCTGCGCCTGAAGCTGCTGGTCCCCGACCTGCCGCTGCCGGCCGCCCGGTCCAAGGGGCCGCGCTACACCCCGATCACCAAGCGCGGCGACAAGCCGGACGCCATCTCCTGGCTGCTGAAGCACCATCCGGAGCTGTCGGACGCGCAGCTCTGCCGTCTGATCGGCACGACCAAGCCGACCATCGCGGCGGTGCGCGACCGCACGCACTGGAACGCGCCGAACATCAAGCCGCGCAACCCCGTGCTGCTCGGCCTGTGCACCCAGCGGGAGCTTGAGGAGGCCCTGGCCCTGGCCGTCCGCCGCGGCGGCGTTCCGCTGTCCCAGGAGGAGCGCGAGGCGCAGGACGGCGAGGAAGGCTACGGCGACGAGTCGCCCTATTCGGAGCGGGAAGAGGCGCGCTGACGCCGCCTCCCCGGCCCCTCTCCCCCGGCGGGAGGGGGGCTTTTCTTTTGCGCCGGAGAAACTCCTGTCGTTGAAGACGGGGGCGGCCCGTTCCTCCCCGCCCCCGCGTTGCGCGCTCTGGACGCCGCGCCGCCCGCGCGCTACATCTCGGGCATGACCGCACCCTCCCGTCTCGTCGTCGGAATCAGCGGAGCCTCGGGCGTGATCCTGGGCATCCGGCTGTTGTCCGTGCTGCGCCGCATCGGCGTCGAATCGCACCTCGTCGTCAGCCGCTCCGCCGAAGTCACCCTGGCCCATGAAACGGACATGAAGGTGGCGGATCTGCGGGCTCTGGCCGACGTGTCCTACGCCGCCGCCGACATCGGCGCGGCCATCGCCAGCGGCAGCTTCCGCGCCATGGGCATGATCGTGGCCCCCTGCTCCGTCCGCACGATGAGCGAGATCGCCACCGGGGTGACCTCCACGCTGCTGACCCGCGCCGCCGACGTCACGCTGAAGGAGCGGCGCCCGCTGGTGCTGATGGTGCGCGAGACGCCGCTGCACCTGGGGCATCTGCGCACCATGACCCAACTGGCCGAGATGGGCGCGGTGATCGCCCCGCCGGTTCCGGCCTTCTACAACCGCCCGCGGACCATCGACGATCTGGTGGACCACGCCGTGGGCCGGGCGCTCGACCTGTTCGGGCTGGACGCCGGCATCGTCCGCCGCTGGGGGGAACCGGCGCCTGCGGAGGTTCTGGAAACATGAGCCGGCCTGGGTTATACCGCATCCGCTAAATCCCGACCGATGAGGGGTATCAGAACGATGCCACACACCCGCGACCAAGACGTTCCGATTCGTCAGCTTCTCGCCGGGATGAAAGGATTCCGCGCCCGCTACTACGAGCGCCGGCCAGACAGCATGCGCCAGCTCGTCCAGCAGGGGCAGAAGCCGAAGATCCTGATGATCGGCTGCTCCGACAGCCGCGTCGATCCGGCGCTGCTCACCGAGGCCGAGCCGGGCGAGATGTTCGTCGTCCGCAACGTCGCCAACCTCGTTCCGCCCTACCAGCCGGACGGCAGCTACCACGGCACCTCCGCAGCCATCGAGTATGCGGTGCAGGTGCTTCAGGTCGGCCATGTCATCGTGCTGGGCCACGCGCTGTGCGGCGGCATCCAGGGGCTGATCCGCCTGCGCAAGGGCGATCCGGACCAGAACGATTTCGTGTCGCCCTGGGTGTCCATCGCCAGCGCGGCGCTCGACCCCTACATACCGCCCGCGCAAGGCGATACCGACGAGGAACAGCGCAAGGCCGCCTTCGAGCGTCTTCAGCAGAAACCCGATGTGATCGAGCGCGCCGCCGTCCGCACCTCGGTGGACAATCTGATGACCTTCCCCTTCGTGCGCGAGCGGGTCGAGGCCGGAACGCTGGAACTGCACGGCTGGTGGTTCGACCTGGACAACGGGGACCTGTGGGCCATCAACTCCAAGACGAAGATGTTCGAGCCGGTCGATTGAGGGCTTCGGGTGGGCGAAAGCTACCCAGCGGACGGCAACCGGAGCGGTCCTGCCGGGAAATTTATGCCCACTCCGTCGCCTTCCCGGTGCAAAAGCCCCTTTTCCGGGGCGGGAGAGGGCACCAACCCTCTCCTCATTCCTGGCACGTCTCTTGCTTTCCACTTGTCAGCGCGTTCCGACACACGCGCTTCGACGGGAATGAGGCGGCCGGACCATGGGCATCACCAACATCCTCAACAATGGCGTTCTTGGGCTGACGGCGCAGAGCCGGGCGCTGGGCACCATTTCGCACAACATCGCGAACGCCAACACGGCCGGCTACAAGGCGTCGGAAACCCAATTCGCCGATTTCGCGCTGAGTGACCGCAACGGAAACATGGACCCCGGCAACGGCGTCCGCGCGTTCGATCGGCTGGACCACGCGGGCGGCACCGTCACCCAGACGGGGGTCACCACGAACGCGGCCATCGTCGGCAACGGCTTCTTCGTCGTCCAGGACATGGATTTCCTGGCCGGCACGACCCGAACCACCGGCCGGCCGAACGACGATTCGCTGTTCCTGACGCGGGCCGGCGACTTCACCCCCGACAAGGACGGCCATCTGGTGAACGGCGCCGGCAAGGCGCTGATGGGCTTCAAGCTCGACCCCGCCAGCGGAACCGGCGGTTTCGGAAGCGCCAGCACGCTCTCGGCGGTCACGCTGGAGGGGCTGCGCGACTACCGCGAAGCCTCGACCCAGGCGTCGCTGAACCTCAACCTGCCGCGCGATCAGGCCCCGGTGACCGGCGAGATCACCACGGCCAACACCACCGGCGTCGTTCTGAAGCTCGTGGACAAGAACGGCGCCGACGGGACGATGTCCCTTCGCTTCCTGAAGACCGGAGAAGCGGAGGATGGCACCTCCTCATGGCAGGTCTTCAACGCCGGGGTCGCCGGCGCGGACGGCAAGCCGGTGGGCAACGGGACGGTCAACGATCCGACCACCTGGCAACCGCTCGGCACGCTGAACTTCGCCCGCAACGGCACGCTGACCGGCGGGACGACCGGTGCCCCGGCGACCCTGACGCTGAACCCCGGCGGCAATTTCGCCCAGACGACGCTGGACATCGGCTCCTATGGGAAAATGAACAACTCCATCACCAGCATCGCGGGCATGGAGCTGGGCATCGTCCAGGGCAACAACGGCATCCGGGCCGGCACCTACCAGGGGGCGGAACTGACCGCGGACGGCTTCGTCGCGGCGAATTTCCAGGGCGGGAAGCAGCGCTACGTCTACCGCATCCCCGACGCGACGGTCATCAACCCGACGGATCTGGAGAGCGTGTCCGGCACCATGTTCCGGACCACCGCGGACTCGGGCGCCATCCGCCTGAACTCCTTCGGCAACCTGTCGAACGAGACCGGCACCAGCGCGCCGACGACCGTGGGGGCGAAGCTGAACACGGCCAGCGTCGAGGGCTCGAACGTCAAGATCGAGGAGCAGTTCACCACGCTGATCCAGGCGCAGCGAACCTATTCCGCCGCTTCCAAGCTGGTGTCCACCGCCGACGAGATGACCCAGACCACCATCACCCTGAAGTCGTAACGGACACGGCGCGCAACGCCTCGGCGACGCACCCGGCCACCTCCGCCCAGTCGCCGACGCGCGTCTGGCGGAACAGCCGGGCGGTCGGGTACCAGGGGCTGTCCTCCCGCCCCAGCAGCCAGCGCCAATCCGGCGAGAACGGAAGCACCACCCAGACCGGCACCCCCAGCGCCCCGGCCAGATGCGCCGGCCCGGTGCAGGACGAGATCACGAGGTCCAGGTTGGCCATGATCGCCACCGTGTCGGCGAAATCGGCGATCTCCGGCCCAAGGTCGGTGAAGGAGAGCGGCATCGCCACCCGCTCCAGATCCTCCCGCCCCGGCCCCTTCTGAAGCCCGAAGAAGCGCACGCCCGGCACCTCCAGCACGGGCCGCAGCCCGGTCAGCCGGGGCGAGCGCAGCGCGTCGCCGGGAAAGCGCGGGTTGCCCGCCCAGACCAGCCCGACCCGCAGCCCTTCCCCTTCCGCCAACCGTTCCCTCCAGGCGGCGGCGCGCCTCGGATCGGGGCGCAGATAGGGAACGGAGGCGGGAACCCGGTCCAGCCTGGTGCCGAAGGCGCGCGGCAGGCTCATCAGCGGGCATTCCAGGTCGAATTCCGGCAGGGGATCGCCGCGGGCGATCAGCCGCTCCACCCCCGGCAGGCCGGACAGAACGGTCGTCAGGGGCCGCTGCACCTCCAGGATCACCCGCGCCCCGCGCTCCGCCACCAGCGGGACGTAGCGGACGAATTGCAGCGTGTCGCCCAACCCCTGTTCGGCGTAGAGCAGGATGGTGCGCCCGGCGGTGTCCTCACCGGTCCATGTGGGCTGTGAAAAGCGGCGCCAGGGCGGTTCCGCCCCCGCATCGTGGCGCCGCCAGTCGAACTCCGGCCAGCCACCGTCGTAATCCCCGGCCAGCAGCCGGGCGAAGCCGCGGTTCCAGCGCATACCGGCATCGCCGGGGCGGACCTCCAGCACCCGGTCGAAATCGGCGAGCGCCTCCACCGGGCGGGCCATGGCGAGCAAGGCGCCGCCGCGCGCCGCCCACAGGGACGGCCCGGCGCCGCCACGCTCCGCCGCGGCGAAGGCGTCCAGCGCCTCCTCGAACCGGCCCTGCCCGGCGAGCAGCGATCCCAGATTTTCCCAGGCCGTGCCGTAGCCGGGGGCGAGCCCCAGCGCCGCGCGGTAGGCGGCCTCCGCCTCGTCGTCCCGCTTCTGAGCGGCGCAGGCGGAACCGAGCGCCATGCGGGCCGCCGGCGATCCGGGCGACAGGGCGACGGCACGCCGGGCCGCCCGCTCGGCCGCCGCCGCCCGCCGCCCGGCCAGGGTCGATTCGGCGAGGTTCACCAGAGCGTCCGCCGAGGCCGGAACCAGCGCCAGAGCGCGCTGCGCCGAGCGCACGGCCTCCTCCACCCGGTTCAGGTCGCGCAAGGCGCCGGCCCGGCTGGCATGGGCGTCGGCCAGCAGCGGGTCCAGCCGAAGGGCGCGGGCGTAGCCGGCCTCCGCCCCCGGTGCGTCGCCCATGGTCTGGAGGGCGCCGGCCAGATTCGACTGCGCGCCTGCCGAATCGGGACGAAGCGCCAGCGCCCGGCGCAACAGCCGCTCCCCCTCCGCCGGACGGCCCGTCTGGATGCGGAGCACACCCAGAAACTGGGCGGCGTCGGGCTGTTCCGGGTCGGCCTCCAAAATCCGCCCGTAGAGCGTCGCCGCCTCGGCCAGCCGGCCCGACTGGTGGTGGTCGATGGCGGCCAGAAGAGCTTCGATGATCGTCGCCATGGGAAATGCCGGAGGACATGAGAAAAACCATCCCACTTCCGGGGCGGAAGAGGGAATCGGTGCTCCCGATCTGACACAGACCTGCCGTTCCCGCAACCCACCCACGAGAAGCCCCACGTTGCGTTTCGCATTTGCGGCAAATATGATGCATCCAACCCGCCGGAACACACCGGAGTATTCAGCGTGCCGGGAGCCTTCCACCCATGAAAAGCACCTTGAACGTTTGCGCCCTGGCCCTGACCTGCGCCCTCGTTCCGGCGATCCTGGCCGTGGAACCGTCCCCCGCGGCGGCCAGCGAGAAGGGCGGCGGAGCCGGCGGCAACGGCTGTCCGTGGGCGCAGGACGTGACGCTGGAACTCAACGGCAAGACCCTGACGCTGAACCAGGACGCCTTCTCCGCCAAGGGGGAGCCGCTGGACATCGACGGCTATCAGATCTTCCCGTTGCTCGAACAGTTGAAGCTGCGCATCCTCGGCCCGCGCGGCCAGGAGTGGGAGGCCGCCCTGACCCGTCTGTCCGGCGGCAAGCGCTGCCAGGCCTTCTATGTCGGCAAGCCCTTCCAGGTGTCCGACGAGACCGGCGACCGCAACAGCCTCATCCTCGTCCGCTGATTCCCGCGTCGAGTCCGGCCCGCCACCGCTCGCGCCCGATGCGGTAGAGGACGTGCCGTTTCAGGCGGTGGCCGTCGGGCACCCACGGGTGGTCGAAGTCGCCCGCCGTGTCGCGCTCCATCCCCAGCCGCTCCATGACCCGCTGCGAACGCCGGTTCGCCGGCACCGTGAAGGCCACGATGTCCGTCAGCCCGACGGTGTCGAACCCGTAGGAGAGCGCCAGCCCGGCGGCCTCCGTCGCCAGCCCCTGCCCCCAGTGGGCCGGGTCGAGCCGCCAGCCCACCTCCACGGCGGGCGCGAAAGGCGCCTCCCAGGTCACGCGGGCCAGCCCGACCAAGCCGATGAAGGGGCTGTGTCCCGGCCGCTCCACCGCCCAGAACCCGAAACCGTTCCGGTCGAAATGCTCGCCGATGCGCGCGATCACCGCGTCGCAGGCCGCCCGGTCGGGAAGCGGCAGCAGATGCTCCATCACCGTAGGGTTGCGCGACAGCGCATGAAAGGCGTCGCCGTCCCCGTCCCGCCAGGGACGCAGGATCAGCCGGAAAGAGGTGAGGATGGCCGGCGTCGTCATCGCACCGGTTCCGTCAGGGCTCGGGCGGCGTGCCGAGCGCCGCCAGAAGCGCCATCAAAGCCGGGTCCCCGTCCGGCACCAGCCGGCAGAGGTTCGCCGCGGCCGCCTCGACGCTGCCGCCCGGGGCGGGGGTGAGACCGGACAGGGCGAAGAGTCGGTCCTGCTGGACGCGCTCCGCCTCCAGCTCCGCGGCCTTCATGCGGCGGTAGAGAGCGTCGTCCTCCCCCTTCACCCGGCGGCGCACGGCGCGCAGCGGGCGGACGACCTCCGCCCGCCAGGGGGCGACGGCGGAGTCGATCCGCTCCAACTCCGCCGCCGGCAGGTCGGCGTTGCAGTCCATGCCCGCCCAGGCGGCGAACAGCAGGAGGTTCACGTCCTGGCCGAGCCGGTCCTGAAGGTCGAGGCAGGCGGCGGGCACGCCCGGCCGCCCGTAGACGGCGAGCGAGAAGTCCCAAAGCGGGTTTTCCGACATCGCCGTGCCTGCCTCCTCATGAGCCTCCGCTCAGTCGCCCAGGCTGATGCCCAGGCCACGGGCGGTCTTGACCATCGCGCCGTCCATCTCCACGCAGGCGTACTTGGCGATGGCATCGGTGATCGGGACGTCGATGACCCCGCGGTCGGACCAGGCGACCATGCGGTCGAACTTGCCCTCCGCGATCAGGTCCACGGCGTGCACGCCGAAGGCGGAGGCGACCAGCCGGTCGCGCGGGCTGGGCATGCTGCCGCGCTGGACGTGGCCCAGGACGGTGACGCGGGTTTCGGCCCCCGTCGCCTCGGCGATCTTCTCGCCGATGTAGTCGCCGATGCCGCCGTACCGCTTCTCCCCGCCCTGCAACAGCTTCTGCACGCCGGTGCCGTCCGCGGTCTTCACCGCCTCCGACACGACGACCAGGGCGAAGTTCCGGCCCGTGGCGCGCACCTGCCGGATCTTCGCGGCGATCTTCTCGATGGAATAGGGGATCTCGGGGATCAGCACCACGTCGGCGCCGCCGGCGATGCCCGCGGCCAGGGCGATGTGGCCGGCGTCGCGGCCCATCACCTCCAGGACCATGACGCGGGCATGGCTGGCCGCGGTCGGCTGGAGCCGGTCGAGCGCCTCCACCGCCACGCCGACGGCGGTGTCGTAGCCCACCGACACCTCAGTCAGGCCCAGGTCGTTGTCGATGGTCTTGGGGATGCCGACCATCTGGAAGCCGCCCTTGTCGGCCAGCTTCTTCAGGATGGCGAAGCTGCCGTCGCCGCCGATGCCGATCAGCGCGTCCAGCCCCAGTTCGCGGTAGCCGCCGATGATCTCGTCCGACCGGTCCTTCTGCGTGCCGTCCGCCATCGGATAGGCGAAGGGATCGCCGCGGTTGGTGGTGCCGAGGATCGTGCCGCCCATGCGCATCATGTTGCCGTCGACCTGCGGCAGGTCGAGCACCTGATACTGCACCGGGCGCTGCAACAGCCCCTGGGTGCCTTCCTTGATGCCCAGGACCTGCCACCCATAGGTCAGGACGGCCCGGTGGACCACCGCGCGGATGACCGCGTTCAGCCCGGCGCAGTCGCCGCCGCTGGTGAGAATGCCGATGCGCTTGCCTGCTGTCATGGATGACTGTCCCGTGTCGTCTGGAACCGCTGCGAAAGGTAGTCATACCAGAACGTTGCTCCACCGCAATGGTTCTGGTCCTCCGAGTATATTACATTCCGGCGACCGGATTATAACCCTGCGAAGAATGAGTGGTTTCGCACTGCCGCTGCGCTGGAAATCTGGTATAGTCCCGGCCGCTCAGCCAGCGGGCCCCGCGCGTATGAACGAACAAGAGATGCTTAAGGACAAACTGGCCACGCTTCGCAGCGAGCATCGCGACCTCGACGACGTGATCGCCCGACTGCACGAACGTGCGCCGTTCGACCAGCTTCAGATGCAACGTCTGAAGAAGCGCAAACTTGCGCTCAAGGACCAGATCGCGGTTCTGGAAAGCCGCCTGCTGCCCGACATCATCGCCTGATCGCCGCCCCGGTGGGAAAAGGCAGGCCGGCGCATCGCGTCGCTCTGGACTCCGCCTGCGCGCTTTCTATAATGCGCCGCTTTCCGGACCTAGAGGAAAGCGCGCGCCGTGTCCGCATCCATCGCCGCCACCACCGACCACACGCCGCTGGTCGGCATCATCATGGGCAGCCAGTCGGACTGGACCACCATGAAGCACGCCGCCGAGACGCTGACCGCGCTCGGCGTCCCGCACGAGGTCCGGATCGTCTCCGCCCACCGCACCCCGCAGCGCCTCGTCGAGTACGCCACCACCGCCCGCGGGCGCGGCCTGAAGGTGGTCATCGCCGGGGCCGGCGGCGCCGCCCATCTGCCGGGCATGGCCGCCTCCATGACCCCCCTGCCCGTCTTCGGCGTCCCGGTGGAAAGCCACGCGCTGAAGGGCATGGACAGCCTGCTGTCGATCGTCCAGATGCCCGGCGGCGTTCCCGTTGGCACGCTGGCCATCGGCAAGGCCGGGGCGATCAACGCCGCGCTCCTGGCCGGATCGGTCATCGCCCTGATGGACCCGAAGGTGGCCGAGGCTCTGGACGCTTGGCGCGCCCGCCAGACCGCCGCCGTCGCCGAAGCCCCCGTGGACGAGCCCGCCTGAGCCATGTCCCACCGCATCCTTCCGCCCGGTTCCACCATCGGCATGCTGGGCGACGGGCAGCTCGGCCGCATGACCGCTCTGGCCGCCGCCCGGCTGGGCTACAAGACGCACGTCTACGCGCCGGGGTCGGAGGGCAGCCCCTGCGCCCAGGTGTCGGCGGCCTTCACCTCCGCCGGCTGGGACGACCTGGACGCGCTGGAGGCCTTCGCCCGCTCGGTCGACGTGGTGACTCTGGAATGGGAGAACGTCCCGGTCGCCGTGGTCGAGCATCTGGGCCGCTTCACCCCCGTCCATCCCGGCGGCAAGGTTCTGTCGGTCGCCCAGGACCGGGTGGAGGAGAAGTCCTTCGTCAACGCGCTGGGCATCGGCACCGCCCCCTGGCGCGCCGCTCGCAGCGCCGAGGAGGTGGCGAAGGCGGTGGCGGAGATCGGGCCGCGCTGCATCCTGAAATCCACCCGCCTCGGCTATGACGGCAAGGGGCAGGCCCGCATCGAGCCGGGCACCGACCCGGCGGACGCCTGGGCGGCCATCCGCTCCGACGCCGGCATCGTGGAGGGCTTCGTCTCCTTCACCTGCGAGGTGTCGGTGATCGTCGCCCGCGGGTTGGACGGCACCATGGCCGCCTACCCCGCCGTGGAGAACCGGCACAAGGACGGCATCCTGGACAAGACCCTCGCCCCGGCCCGCGTGTACGCGGAGACGGCTGCGGAGGCCGGGCGGGTCGCCCGCCGCATCGCGGAGGCGCTGGACCTCGTCGGCGTGCTGGCGGTGGAGATGTTCGTGACCCCGGACGGCGGCGTGCTGGTCAACGAAATGGCGCCGCGCCCACACAATTCCGGCCACTGGACCATGGACGCGTGCCATTCCTGCCAGTTCGAGCAGCTCGTCCGCGCCGTCTGCGGTCTGCCGCTCGGCTCGGTGGAACGGGTGGCGGACGCGGAGATGGAAAACCTGATCGGCGCCGACGCGGACCGCTGGCCGGACCTGATGGCCGAACCCGGCGCCCGCCTGCACCTCTACGGCAAGGCGGAGTCCCGTCCGGGCCGCAAGATGGGCCATGTGACGCGGCTCTTCCCGCGCTCCTGACCTCCCTGCCAGATCATCACGCAACCGCCCTATTCGATCGCCGCGGCGGGCCGCTCCCTGTTCCGGGACGGCCCGCCGTTTCGCTTTTTCTCGCCATGGGTGCGGTAAACGGGCGCGCCCCTTGCGGCATTTTCCCTTAAATCATTGAAAATGCGATGTTTCGAAATTTTGTTCGAAACCGTTGGGTCAATCTTGCCGCTTTTTTCAAAGCGGGAACCCCGCTAGTCTCCACTCAATGAATGAACGAAATTCGATAAACTTTTTCTCAATTCCGGGCCATTGATGATGCAGCTTGCGCATGACTCGATCAGACGCCCGGTGCCGCAGACCAGCGCGCAGGTCCGACGTCCGTCGCTGCGCGAGCGTGACCGCTTCGTCGGCTTCGCCTTCGCCGCGGCGGATCTGCTGATCGAGACGGATGCGCGGGGAACCATCCTGTTCTGCGCGGGCGCGCGCTGCCGCCTGACCGAAGGCGACGTGGCCGGGCTGGTCGGCACCAGCCTCTTCGACGTCGTGGCCCCCAACGACCGCAAATACGTCACCGTCCTGTTCAAGCGCATCCAGGACAAGGGCCGCATCAAGCCGGCGCGCGTCGTGTTCCAGGGCTGCGACGGCAACCGCTTTCCGGCGCTGCTGGGCGGCTGCCGGCTCGATTCCTGCCCGGGATCGCTGTTCCTGACGGTCCTGCTGGCCTCCGGCCCGCGCAACACGAACGAGGCGCTGGCCGCGGCGGGTCAACTCCTGGACGGCAACGCCTTCAGCCACATCCTGGAGGACCGCATCATCAAGGCGCGGGAGAAGGGGCTGGACAACGCCTTGACCCTGCTGCTGATCGATGGGTTGCAGGCGATGGTGGAGGCCCTGCCCGAAGGGGCGGCGGGCGAGGTGACGCAGGGGATCGAGGCCTATCTGCGGGCCATTTCCGCCAACGGGGACAGCGCCGGGCAGCTCGCCACGGACCGCTACGGCGTCGTCCATGCCTCCGACATCGACGGGCAGGAGGTGCAGAGCCACATCACCCAGATCATCCAGAGCGCGGGCGGCGAATTGCCGGGCGGCATCCGCACATGGTCGCTGGACGTGTCGGACGAGCGGCTGGACCCCGCCGACGCGGCGCGCGCGCTGGTCTACACGGTGCAGGCCTTCGCCTCCGCCCAGGGTGGGGAGTTCACCATCTCCAGCCTGGAGGACGGCGCCAAGCGCATGCTGTCCGACGCGGTGGACCGCATCGGCCGCCTGCGCGCGACCATCGAGAAGCGCGACTTCTTCGTCGTCTTCCAGCCCATCGTCGACATCGAAACCCGCACCGTCCACCATCTGGAGGCGCTGACGCGGGTGGAGGGCATGCCGTCACCGGCGGACTTCATCACCTTCGCCGAGGATGTCGGGCTGATCTACGACTTCGACCTGCTGCTGACGCAGTCGGTGCTGGACACCATGAACGCCCACCGCAAGGAACCCACCCTGCCGGACGTGGCGATCAACCTGTCCGCCAAGACGCTGATGAGCCCGATCTTCCTGCGCCAGTTCCTGGCGGTGACGGAGCCCTATGGCGATCTCGCCCGCAAGCTGCTGGTCGAGGTGACGGAGACGGTCGTCGTCACCGACATCGCCCGGCTGAACGAGGTCCTGCAAAAACTGCGCGCCGCCGGCTTCCGCATCTGCCTGGACGACGTCGGGGCCGGATCGACCTCCTTCCAGTCGCTTTACGGCATCCAGGCGGACTTCGCCAAGATCGACGGGCATTTCGTCCGCGGCGCCGTGCAGAGCGCGCGCGACATGGCGATGCTGCGGTCCATGGTGGACGTGTGCCGCCAATTGGGACTGGGCTTGATCGGGGAGCAGGTGGAGGGGCCGGAGCACGCGCAGCTTTTGACGGAGCTGGGGGTGCCGCTGGCGCAGGGCTACCTCTACAGCCGCCCGTCCCGCGACTTCGCGTACTTCGCGAAGGACTGGTCCAAGATGGGCGGCAAGGGCGGCAAGGTCCTCCGGAAGCGCTGACGCGCGGCGGATACCGCACGTCCGGAGGAGAGTCCGGGCTGGGACCGGCGGGTCAGACCAGCTCGTGCGCCGAGTCGATGTGGCGGCGGGCCTGGTCGAGCAGTTCGCGGTTGCGGTCCATGAAATCCTTGGCCGCACCGCAGGCTCCGCGATGCAGGCGGACCTCCCCCAGGAGGCGTTCCGCCTCGTCCAGCGTGTTCAAGACCGAAACCGCGGTATCGACGTCCATGGTGCACCCCCAAGCCGTGGCATGCTGCAACGCACGCCTGGATCAATCGGATATGACAAAAGCATTGATCCGCGCTGCAGCGTAGTGGCCATAACGTCGCAGATTGAGAGAATTTTAACGTCTTTTTCGCCAAAGACGTGCGTCACCGCCGGGCGTGCTTCTCCAGGGCCTCGACTTGGACGCGGATGACCTTCTCCGTGTCGGAGAAGCCCTGCCGGCGCGCCAGAACGGCGAGGACCGCGGCGGTGGCCACCATGAAGAACCAGGGGCCGAGCATCCAGGCCAGCGCCGCCATGGCGAAGTAGTAGGCGCGCATGCCGCCGTTCAGCGCCGTGACGGCCAGCGTCATGGCGGCGGCGATGCTTTCCGCCATGGCCGTCTTCTCCTCGGGCGGCACCGGCGGCAGCGGGGCGGAGCCGATCAGGGCGCAGCAGTAGTTGTACTGGCGCAGCGCCCAGGTGAACTTGAAGAAGCCGAAAGTGAAGATCGCCACGAGCAGCAGCATCTTCAACTCGAAGAACTCGCGCGATGTCTGGACCGTGAAGGACAGTGTGCCGACCAGTTTGTGCGCGTTCTCCACCGCGCCGAAGGCACCGACCAGACCGGCCAGCACCAGCATGTTCGTGCTGGCGAAGAAGGTGCAGCTCTGCATCGTGTGGCCGATGAGCTGCGAATCCATGATCCGGTTGTCGCGCTCCAGCATCCGCTCCATCCAATGGCGGCGCGCCTTCTTCAAATGCTGGTTGACCACCATGCGCCCGCTGAGCATGTGGTCCTGGATCAGCGTGAAGCCCGCCCAGCAGACCAGGAACCACAGGAAGGCGACGGCATCGAGGACGGTCATGTCGGGCGTCACGGGCGGACACTCTGGCGCGAGGGGGGGAAGGAACGATCCGGCGCAAGGGTGTAGCCCTCCCCCCGCCCCCTGTCCAGGATGGGTGCCTGAATCCCCTCTCCCGCCTCGGGAGAGGGTGCCCGCGCACCGGCCTCTCGCGCTGGCTGAAAGCCAGCGCTGACGGCGACAGGCGGATGCCATTGGCATCCGTCGAGAGCCGGGTGAGGGTAAAATCAAGGATCAAGGCTTGATCCTCGCCAGCACCCTCACCCTTCCCGCGCGTTGCGCGGGTCCCTTCCCTCTCCCCGGAGGGGAGAGGGGACAAGAGCGCGCCTACCCCCGCCCCTGCACCGCGTTCAGCACATAGACCCGGATGGCGCTCGACAGGTTGCCGCTGCGTGTCGAGTCGATTTCTTCGATCAGCGCGTTGACCGACACGCCCCGCACCTGCGCAATGCCCTTCAGCGCCTCCCAGAATTCTTCTTCCAGGGAGACGCTGGTCGGGTGCCCGGCGATGAGGACGGAGCGCTTCTTCATGGGGGTTGCATACCCCTAATCACCGGGGCTTCACCATGGTTTCCGGCTTTACCCACTGGTCGAACTGCTCCTCGGTCAGCAGGCCCAGCGCCACGCCGGCCTGTTTCAGCGTCGTCCCCTCCTTGTGGGCCTTCTTGGCGATCCTGGCGGCGCTGTCGTAACCGATGTGCGGGTTCAGCGCGGTGACCAGCATCAGGCTTTCGTTCAGCAGTTGCCCGATGCGCTCGCGGTTCGCCTCGATCCCCAGCACGGCGTTGTTGGTGAAGCTGTTGCAGGCGTCGGCCAGCAGCCGGATGGATTGCAGCACGTTGTAGGCGATCACCGGCTTGAAGACGTTCAGCTCGAAGTGACCGGTGGCGCCGGCGATGCTGACGGTGGTCTGGTTGCCCATCACCTGGGCGCAGACCATGGTCATCGCCTCCGACTGGGTGGGGTTCACCTTGCCGGGCATGATGGAGGAGCCGGGCTCGTTCTCCGGCAAGGAGATTTCCCCGATGCCGCAACGCGGGCCGGAACCGAGCAGGCGGATGTCGTTGGCGATCTTCATCAGCGACACCGCCAGCGTGTTCAGGCTGCCGTGCGCATCGACCAGGGCGTCGTGGGTGGCCAGCGCCTCGAACTTGTTGTCCGCCGTGACGAAGGGCAGCCCGGTGATGCGCGCCACCTCCTCCGCGAAGGTCTCGGCGAAGCCGGCCTTGGCGTTCAGCCCGGTGCCGACCGCCGTGCCGCCCTGGGCCAGCCGGTAGAGCTGCGGCAGCGATGCCTTCACCCGCTCGATCCCATAGGCGATCTGGGTGGCGTAGCCGGAGAACTCCTGCCCCAGCGTCAGGGGCGTGGCGTCCTGGAGATGGGTGCGCCCGATCTTGACGATGTCCCTGAACTCCGCCGCCTTCGCAGCCAGCGCCGCGTGCAGATGCTCCAGCGCCGGAAGAAGCTCGTGGTGGATCTGCTCCGCCGCGGCGATGTGCATGGCGGTGGGGAAGCTGTCGTTGGACGACTGCCCCATGTTGACGTGGTCGTTGGGGTGGACCGGCTTCTTCGACCCCATCTCGCCGCCCAGCGCCTCGATGGCGCGGTTCGAGATGACCTCGTTCGCGTTCATGTTCGTCTGGGTGCCGGAGCCGGTCTGCCAGACCACCAGCGGGAAATGATCGGCCAGCGTGCCGTCGATCACCTCCTCCGCCGCCTCCACGATGGCACGGCCCAGCCGGGGGTCGAGCACCTCCAGCGCCATGTTGGCGAGCGCCGCCGCCTTCTTCTGGATGCCGAGCGCGCGCACCAGCGCCGGAGGCATGCGCTCCCCGCCGATGCGGAAGTTGTGCAGCGACCGCTGAGTCTGGGCGCCCCAGTAACGGTCGGCGGGAACCTCGATCGGCCCGAAGCTGTCGGTTTCGGTGCGCATCCCGGTCTTGCCGGTCATGGCCATGTCCTCGCGGGTTTTTGACGTCGTTCCGGTCAGCGCATTTTTTCCCGAATCGCGCGCCGGGCAAGGGGAAACAGCGCGCGAACCTCCTTTGGGTTCCCTTCCTGTCCCCATTAAGAACGGCCCACGCCCATTTTGTTCTTGTTGCGTTCCGATCCTTGCGCTACCGTTCGTGCAAGACCGACCGGACCTTCCCTGTCAACCCTGGGAGAATTGAATGAGCGAGTTCGCCATGGACCACGTTCGCGCGTTCATTTCCAAGACGCGCGTCGCCGAGATGAAGGCGAAGGGCTGGCGCGTGGTCGGTCCCGGGGAAGAGGGCTCGCTTCTGATGGAAGGGCCGCAGCCCGGCGGGGCTCCGGTGCGCATGGCCGCTCTCGTCAATGACCTGTTCGACGATCTGGTCGCCCGCGCGCTGGAACGCGCCGATCACATGGACCGCGCCGCCGGGCGGATTCCCCGCGCCGCGTGACGGGTCGCGCCCGGTGCTCCGGGCGATGCAAAGGATGTACTCCGCCCGGCGGGACGGCCTGTCAACGCCCCGCCGCGGCGGCTTAAGGCTTGCGGACATCGCCTTGAAGGTTCCGCCACTTCCCGCCTATGCCGGTCCCAGCGGTACGACCTTCGCCGGAAGCCCTTGAAAAGGCTGAAAGTCGCAGAGAACAAACACTATCACCTAAAGAAAAGTGGTAATCCAAAGGGGTAAAATCCGTCATATTTGCAGTGCGCAGGATTACCCCTCAAGACACCAGCCCCGCGAAGCCTCCGTTAGTAAGTCGTTAACCGGCACATGGCCAAATAGACCCATCACGAACACACAAGACAAAACGGAGTTTTAAAATGCTGATCGCCACCACCACCGAACAGATTACCTCTTCCTCTCGCGTTCACATCGCCCTGGTCGATGAGTTCATCCAGCTCACCCAGAACCGGATCGACGGCCAGAACGACCCCTTCATCCGCGAAAGCCTGTGCGACCTGCTGTCCACCCTGCGCGAGGAGCGGTCCGGCTACCTGGATCTGCTGAACGCCGCGATGCTGGCAAAGGCCGCCTGAAGGCGAGCGGACACCGTGGTGGCGATGCGGTCGGGGCCCACGACGAGCCCTGACCCGCAGCCCGCCGGAACGGACCGACCTTTTCCTTCCCTCAAGCCTCATCCGCCTGCGCGGCCAACGCCTTGATCGCATCGCCGGTGAGCCGGTAGGGAAGCCACTCCTCCATCTGTCTGAAGCCGATGCGCTGGTAGAAATCGCGTGCCGGGTTCCAGTCCAGCACATTCAGATCGACACGGCGGCAGCCCCGCTCCGCCGCCAGTTTCGCCACTGTCGCCAGCAGCTTGCGGCCCACGCCGTAGCGCCGCGCTTCGGGCGTGACGTAGAGATCCTCCACGAAGAGGCCGGCCCGTCCTTCCCAGGTGGAGTAGTTGCGGAAGCACAGCGCGAAGCCGACGGGTTGTCCGTCCAGTTCGGCGATCAGCGCCTCGAACACCGGGCGCTCGCCCCAGCCGTCGCGCCGGAAATCCTCCTCGGTCGCCTTCACGGCGTGGGGCTCCTTCTCGAACTCGGCCAGTTCCCGGACGAAGCGGAGGATGGTCGGGCAATCGGCCTCGACGGCCGGACGGATGGTCACGGTGGGCATGGCGGCTCCAGATTTCAACGCGGCGCGACGATAGCCGCGCCAGCCACCCGGCAACAACCCCTGGCAACAACCGCTTTGCCATCCGGCGCGGGCGCGCCTAGGCTGCGCGCCATGCGGGACCTTGAAAGCAATAGTGGTTTGACCGTTCGCGAAGCCCGGCCCGGCGAGCGCCACGCCCTGCTGGCCCTGGTCGCGCGGATCGACGCCGAAAGCGATTTCCTGCTCCGCGAGCCCGGGGAGCGTCCCTTCTGGGCGCGCGACCTCGCCGCCTTCCAGGCCTCGGGAAACGCGACGATCTTCGTGGCCCAGGTGGCGGCGCAGACGGCTCCGAACGGCCCGGCGGAACTCGTCGGCTATCTCAGCGCCTGTGGCGGGCGGTTCCTGCGCAACCGCGGCGTGGTGACTCTGGCGGTCGGGGTGCGGCGCGACTGGAACGGGCGCGGCATCGCCACCCGCCTGTTCGCCGCGGCGGAGGACTGGGCGCGGCGCGGCGGAGCGCACCGGCTGGAACTGACCGTCGCCGAGACCAACACGCGCGCCTTATCCCTTTATGAGCGGCTGGGCTTCCTCGACGAGGGGCAGATGCGCGACGCCCTGCGCGTCAACGGCGCGTGGCGCAACGAGCGGCTGATGGGCAAGGCCATCGGGGCGGAGGACGTTCCCGAATGGCCAGCCCTGACACCGGACGCCCCGCCCCCGCCCTTGGCCCCGGCGCCGGCCCCAACTCCGGTCGGGCGGCTGGAGATTCGCCCTGCTCTCCCCGCGGACGCCGCCGCCTACCTCGCCTACGACCGCGCGGTGCGGAGCGAGACCCATTTCCTGATGCGCACCGCCGCGGAGTCCCTGCCCGATGTGGCGGCGGCCCGTCGCTTTCTGGCCGAGCAGAGGATCGGGGACCGCACCGTCACGCTGCTGGCGGTGGTGGACGGCACCATCGCCGGGTCGCTGTCTCTGTGGACCGGCGCCTACGCCCGCACCGCGCACGAGGCCGGGCTGGGGCTGGCCGTGCGCCGGGACTTCTGGGCGCTAGGCATCGGCGGGCGGTTGATCGCCGCGGCGGATCTCTGGGTGCGGGCGCGCGGGCTGCACCGGTTGTCGCTCTGGGTCTTCGGCCACAACAGCCGCGCCCGGCGCTTCTACGCCAAACACGGCTTCCGGGAGGAGGCGGTGGCCCGCCGCCACGGCCTGATCGACGGGCGGCTGACCGACCATGTGCTGATGGCGAAGCTGTACGGGTGAGGGGTGTGGGCAAAGCCGTTGTCTGCGATGGCCGCCTACGCCACCCCCGCCGCCTTCGCCGTGCCGGACGCCAGTTCCTCGAAGCGTGACAGGTAGCGCTCCGTCATGCCGTCCAGCGAGTAGCGGGCGCGGGCGGTGGCGCGGCAGGCGTCGGGGTCCAGAGTCTCGCAATCCTCGATGGCGCGGGCCATCTCCTCCGCGTCCTTCACCAGGAAACCGGTGACTCCCGGCTCCACGAGGTCGGCCAGCGCGCCGGTCGGGAAGGCCACCACCGGGGTGCCGCAGGCCAGCGCCTCCAGCGCCGCGACCGGGGTCGGTTCCGACATCAGGCTGGGCGCCAGCAGGCAGCGCGCGGCCCCCAGCATCCAGCGCTTGCGACCGAAGCCGATCCGCCCCAGGAAGCGGCGCTTAGGGTCCAGCCGGGGGCGGATTTCCTCCTGAAGATAGCGCTGCTCCTCCGCCCCGCGCGACAGGCCGCCGCACAGCAGAAGCTGCATGTCGATCTGCCGCGCCGCGTCCAGGGCGATGTGGAAGCCCGCCTCCGGCTCGATGTCGCCCAGGCAGACGGCGAAGCGGCGCTTGGGCACGCGGATGTGCAGACGGTCCACCGCCACCCCGATCTCCAGCGGGGGCAGCAGGTCCAGCCCCGGCGACGCCCCGCGCGTCTGGGCGGCGGACACCGGCTGGAGGTGCAGGTTCGCCCGTGGGGACAGCAGGGCGTCCAGCCGGTAGCGCTCCAGCGGCTGGTAGAGAGTCGCCAGGACCGGCACGTCCTGCGGCGGCAGCAGGACGTCGAAGTCCCGGACATGGATGTGGACGAGATCCGGCGCGTGGTCCTCCACCGCCCCGGCGACCACGGCGGCGACGCGCCTCAGGACGGCGGCCTGCGCCCGCTCGTCCGGCACCTGCCCGTGGGCGCCGCCATGGACCCGCGCCAGCGGGATCAACGTCCCGGCCACCGCCGAGTCCTCCGGCGCGATGACGACCGAGCGGTGGCCGGCGCGCACCAGGGCGGCGTCGATGGCGCCGGCCACCTGCTCCGCCGTGCCTTCATTCTCCGGGTCGGCGCCGACCGGGGCGAAGGGCGATGCGACGGTGAGAACGGTCAGAGCCATCGCGCCGCCTCCAGAAGACGGAGGCCCGAAGGGGCGCGGACACCCTGGCGAACTCTTCCAGCCGGCCTGTTCCTGTGCATCACCGCTTCGTTCATCCCATGTCCCTGTGGTGTTATTTATTGAAACTTATTGTCTGACCAACGCCCTTCTTTCTCTCCGATGTCTTGCGCTCTGGAGAAAATCAGGAACCGGAAAACCCCCGGGTTCATCGTCCGCCTTTGTTTTTCTACCAAAACGGGCCGCCGGTAACCTGGGTATTGGAAGTGGAACGCCTCGCGGAAGGGATAGCCGTCCTGCGCCGGGATGACGACCTCGGAACCGGGGAACCCGGACCGGACGGCCAAGGCGCCCAGGACGGCTTACTTCCAAAAAAGGGGATGCCGGGTCAATCGTCGCCACCACCCTTGATGTCGAGGATCGAGCGCAATTCCCGAACGCGCCGTTCCGCCGTGTGCTCCTCCAGCGTGCGTGCCCGCGCGCGGTGGGCCAGCGTGGCGAGATGGCCGCGCGGCAGCATCATCGCCGTGGTCACGTCATCGGTTTCCCGCGCGACGAGGATGTCGCGTCCCGGCTCGAAGAAGGCGTCGATCCCTTCCCACTCGTCGGAGATCACCGGGACGCCGCAGGCCGCCGCCTCGAACAGGCGGACGGACGGGCACCAGCCCAGCGCCTTCAGGGAGTGGCGCGTCACGTTCAGCGTCAGGGTGGAGGAGCAGAAGAAGGCCGCGTGCTCCGCCGGGGGAAGATGCCGGACGAGATGGACGTTGCCGCCCCAAGGAAGGCCATCGGGAAGGCCCTCCGGATAGCCGCCGCCCGCGATGACGAAGCGCCGCCGGGTCAGCCGCCGGGCCGGTTCGATGAACAACGCCTCCAGCGCCGCCCGCCTGTCCTCCACCCAGGCGCCGAGATGGCACAGGTCGCCGAGAAAGCGCCGGACCGGTTCGGCGGGCCGGTGCAGGTCCGGGTCCACCCAGGCGTAGAGCGGCGCCACGAAGCGCGCGCCGAGCTGGGTCCTCAACGCCTCCAGCGCCCGCCCGCCGGTGCTGCTGAGGACGGTGTCGAAGCCGCCCAGCCCTTCCGGCGGCAGATAGTCCGGCAGCTCCCCCGTTTCGGACCGGGCCAGCGTGACGTGCGTGTCGAGGTCGTAGAAGACCGTGCGCCGCGCCTTCGATCCCAGCACCAGATGGGAGGCCGCCGCCCCGTCCGGGCAGCCGGAGGTGACCATCGCGACGTCCGCCTCGTCGGCGTGGCGCTGCGCCGCCGCCGCCACGTCCTCCCAACGGTCGTAGAGCAGGAGTTCGCCGCCGGGAATCTCCCACAGGTCGCGGTGCTCCGCCCGTTCGGGCGTGTCGCGTTCCAGGAAGACGACGCGGTTGCCACGCCGCGCCAGCGCCTTCACCAGCCCGCGCCACAGGGTGGCGTGCCCGCTGCCCCAGGAGGAGCTGATCGATTGTCCGAAGATGATGATTTTCATGATGCCGACGCTATGCCTCCACCCGGAACAACGAAACCTGTCGGGCCGTGTTCCGGGAACGGGAGACGCGCGGAGGGGGTGCCTCCCGCCGGACCGACACCGATCGATCGCGTCACCAATAGGTCATGGCGTCGGCGTAGAGACCCCGCAGATCCTCCTCCGTCACAGGCCGGGGCGCGATGGTCAGCAACCGCTGCTGGGCCATCGCGCCGCGCACCAGATCCGGGATGTCCGCCGCGCCATAGCCGAGCGCGGACAGGCCGTTCGGCAGGTGGGTGGCGCGCATCATGGCGATCAGCCGGGCGGCCAGCATGGCGCCGCCGTCCGCCGGAGAGATGTCGCGCACCTCCGCCCCCAGCGCTTCGGCGGCGCGGAGGTGCCGCTCGGGCGCCGCGGAGCCGGTGAAGCGAAAGGCGGCGGGCGCGTTCAGCACCACCGAGATGCCGTGCGGCACCATCGGGTTGGCCTTCTCGTAGCCGAGCGCCGTGAAGCTGTGGTTCATCCCGGCGACGGAGTAGGACATGGCGTGGGGGATGTGGACGCCCGCGTTCCCGAAGGCCAGCCCGGCCAGCGTCGCCGCGAACATCAGGGCGTCGCGCGCCTCCTCGTCCGCCGGGTCGTTGACGGCGCGCTCCAGATACTGCCCGCCGAGACGGATGGCCTGGAGGCTGCCGATGTCCGACCAGGGGTTGGCGCCCTGGTAGGGCGGGCGCGGGTTGGCCGCGTCGGGCCGGGGGCGCGACCGGTAGGAGCGCGCGGTGTGGCTCTCGATGGCGTGGGTCAGCACGTCGAAGCCGGTGGAGGCGATGACGCCCGGCGGCAGGCTGTCGATGGTCGCCGGGTCCACCAGCGCCAGATTGGGCCGCAGGAAGCGGGAGGAGATGCCCGTCTTCACCCGCATCTCCACATGGTCGAAGATGGCGACCCCGGTCGTCTCGCTGCCGGTGCCGCAGGTCGTCGGGCAGGCGATGTGCGGCTTCACCGGGCCGGGCACCGGGCGCCCCTCCCCCAGAGGCTTGTTGACGTAGGCGAGAAAGTCCGCCGGATGGGTGGCGTAGAGGTTCGCCGCCTTGGCCGTGTCGATCACCGACCCGCCGCCGATGGAGACATAGCCGTCGAATTGGCCGTCGCGGGCGAAGGCCGCCGCCTCCAGGAAGGACGCGCTGGTCGGCTCCACCGCGCAGCGGTCGTAGACGGCGACGTCCAGCCCCGCCGCCTTCAGCGAGTCCAGCGCCGCCGCGAAGGGCGCGATCCCGGCCACATGGGGATCGGTGAACAGGGCCACCCGGCGCATGCCCATGGCCTTCGCGTCGTTCCCGGCCTCCGCCAGCATGCCGCGGCCGAACTTCATGGACGCGGCCTCCACCGTGAAGCCGGTGTCGCCGTCGGGCAGGATGGGATGGGCGATGGAGTTGGGCATGGGTCTCGGACCTCCCTGGTTGCGCGCTTGCGCGTTGACAGGTGCGCTTGCGCGTTCGTTATGCGCCATCGGAACGCGGGAGGCCGCCGCCTGTCAACCGGACTGTTCGCCCAACCGATTGTCCGCCTCGCCGCCACCGCCCTGGAGCCGCCGGTAGAGATAGCCGACGCCGATCAGGCTCAACCCCAGCCCCAGGAAGGAGGCGACGCGGTAGAGCCCGCCCAGCTCGGCCATGTCGCTGAGGAAGACCTTGGCCACCACCGCCAGCATCAGCGCCATCGCCACATGACGCAGCCAGCCCAGCCGGAAACGCAGGGCGGCGACCAGCATCAGCACCGCCGCCGCCAGGAAACCGGCGGAATAGCCGTACCATTCGGCGTCCGGCAACTCCGGCCCCGACAGGACCGGCCCCTGGAAGGCGTGGCGGATCTCCAGCGCCAGATTCATGCCGAGCAGCGCCAGCGGCAGCAGCGCCACCCAGGGACGCAGGCGGGCCGGCAGCGGCTCCACCCACAGGAACAGAAGTCCGAGCAGGCCAGGAAGCCCATAGGCGAGAAGCAGCGTGTTCGCCACCGGCCACGTTCCCACGCCCTCTCCGCTCCACAGCGGGTTCAGGACGGCCAGATGCAGCGCCGCCGCCTGGACCGCCGCCAGCCCGGCCAGGATGCGCCGTCCCCACACCGCCACGGG
The DNA here is from genome assembly GCF_008365375.1 of Roseomonas genomospecies 6. Lineage (GTDB taxonomy): Bacteria > Pseudomonadota > Alphaproteobacteria > Azospirillales > Azospirillaceae > Azospirillum. The sequence continues at coordinate 236,640 of NZ_QOKW01000002.1, forward strand.
CCGCGCCCGCCAGCGCCGCTCCGTCGCCAGCACAAGGGCCAGCGCCAGCCAGACCAGCGTGTGAAGCGCCACCTCGCGCAGCGTGTCGGGCGGCTCATCCAGCGTGCCGCGCGTCAGGGCCTGGATGCCGAGCGACAGCAGCAGCGTGACGAAGGCCAGCCCGCCGGCCTCCAGCAGCGCGACCACCCTGTCATCGCCCCTGCCATCGCCCCTGCCATCGCCCTTTCCGTCGGGCGCGGAGCGCAGCCAATGGGCGGCCAGGAAGAAGCCCGCTGCCGGCAGGCCGTAGCCGTAGACGATCCAGCCGAGCCCCTCGCCTCCATACTCCAGAACATACGGGTTCAGCGCCAGCCGGACCAGGACGGCGCCCGCCACCAGCAGGATCACCGCGCGCAGCGAGCGCAGCCCCATGCGCCGCTCCAGCCACGCCAGAACCGGGACCTGCGCGGCCAGCGCCACGGTCAGCCACGCCTCCCGCAGCATCATGACGGCGCCGAGGCTGAGCGCCCCGGCGGCCCCCGCAGCGAAGGCGGCCAGCCCGAGGGCGATTCCCGGCTGGTGCCGATGCCGCGCCAGCGGGCTGGTTCCGGCGACCAGAAGGGCCGCCAGCAACAGGCTGGCCATCGGCCACAGCGTGTCGGCCCGCGGCGGGTCCAGCCGCCAATAGGCCAGCGCCAGAAGGACCACCGGCATCCAGGCCGCCAGCGACGACCACAGCGCCGCCCGCCCCGACCGCCACAGGGCGAGGAAACCGCACATCCCGTACAGCAGGGCGAAGCCGGCCACCGCCCACAGGAACCGCCCGGACTGGAGCGGCAGTCCCGAACCGGGCGGCGGTACGATGGGGTGCCCGTCCACGGTGACGGCGGGCGGCGGCAGGGGCCAGCGCGGCACCGTCCAGCCGGCGAAGGCCAGCAGGATGGCAAGGGCGCCGATCCAGGCGATGCCGGCGATCCGCTCGATCCTCCGCCCCGCGGCGATGCACAGCAGCCCGAACAGGGCCAGCATCACCAGCGATCCCGTGCGGTGCCCGTCCACGGTGACGAGCATCGCCGTCAGCAGACCCAGCACCGTCACCGCCGCGACGGCCAGACGGTCGGCGCGCGGGCGCCCCTTCCAGCGCAGCATGTCGAACAGGGAGGTGCGCGGGACCGCCTCCACCGGCCCCGCCAGAAAAGCGGGCATCAGGAACAGCCCCGCCGTCAGCAGCAGATAGATTCCGACCGGCAGGGCATCGCCGGGGCTCCAGCCGCCCACATACCAGACCGGCACCCAGCCCGACGCCCCGACCAGCGTGCCCAGCCCCAACCAGCGCCAGCCACGCCACAGCACCACCGTCATTCCGGCTCCGGACAAAGCCACCAGATAGGCGAACAGGCCCCAGGCGGACCCTCCGATGGAGGAGACCAGGAGCGGCGTCGCGAAGCCACCGAGCAGCCCCAGAGCGGCGATGTAGGGTCCCTGCAACAGCGACAGCGCCATGCCCAGCACGGCCAGCCCGCCGAGCAGCGCGAAGGCCACCGGCGGCGCGAACAGGCCGTAGAGCACATAGCCGCCATAGACGCTGGCGAAGCCCGTGAACAGACCCGCCGCGGTCAGGGCCGGGGGCACCGGGTCGCGGCTTCCCGGTTCGGTGACCCCTCCACGGCGGCGCAGCCACTCCCCGCCGACCATCAGCGCGGCGGCGGACAGCAGGCCGAGCGTCACGCGGACGCCGGGGCCGAGCCAGCCCTGCTCCATCGACATCTTGATGAAGAAGGCCGCCGCCAGGGCGACCGTTGCCCCGCCCAGCCAGATCAGCCAGCGCCCGGCCAGCGCGTCCTCAAGACGGCTCCAGATGGAGATGGGGGGTGAAGGCGGCTCCGGCGGCAACTGCGGAGGGATCGGAGCCGGGTCCGGCGGTGCCTCCGCTGCGGCAATGGTATCCACGACGGGGACATTGACCGGCTCGGCAATCGGAGTCCCCCGCATCCCCTCCAGCGCCAGCCGCAGCCGGGCGATCTCACGCTCCTGCGCCGCCAGACGGCGGTTGAGCCGGTGGGCGACGATGGCCCCGGCCAGCAACAGAAGGATGACGTCCATGCCCGACCGCCCCGGCTGCGCTTGCTTTGCCGGAACGATAGCGGTCAGGCGGGGGGCTTGTCTCTCTGACCTATAGAGGCATCCAAACGGCCCATGATCGTCAGCGCGTCGTCGACCGCGTGGAAGTCCGCCGTGTTGTCGAAGACGCACCAGACCGGACGGTCCCGCGCCTCGTCCCGGAAGCGCCGCGCCAGCCGGTCCAGCGCATCCAGCGGGTAGGCGCTGCGGTACATGACCGGCGATCCGTGCAGGCGCCAGTAGCGGAACCCGTCCCAGCCCGCCGGCTCCGCCGCCTCGGGCACCGGGGCCGGGTCGGCGGCGGCGCGGGCCACGGCGTGGTCCACCAGCAGGCGTTCCGGCTCGGGCGCGAACCAGCTCGGGTGGCGCGGCTCGCACACCACCGGCCCGGCGAAGCGCTCGCGCAGGGCCACGAAGAAGGGTCCGGCCACCGCCGCGTCGAAGCGCAGCGTCGGCGGCAATTGCACCAGAAGCGGCCCCAGCCGCTCGCCGGCATGCCCGACCTCGTAGAGGTAATGATCCAGGAGCGCCGCGCAGTCCTTCAGCCGCCGCTCGTGCGTGACGGTGCGCGGCAGCTTGACCGCGAAGCGGAAATCCGGCGGCGTGGAGGCCGCCCAGCGCTCCCAGGTTTCCGGCTTGTGCGGGCGGTAGAAGCGGCTGTTGACCTCCACCATCGGGAAGACGCGGGCGTAGCGCTCCAGATGCGTGCCCTCCGCCGGGAAGGCCGGGGCGGAGGGTTTCGGGATGCTCCACCCGGCGCAACCGATGCGGATGGCGTTCAAGGTCCCTTCGGCCAAGCCTCTGCTCTCCATGGACGCGTGCGGGCGCGGGGTTCCCGCCTTAGAACAGCGTCGGCTGCCGCTCGTCCCGCGGCGGGACGCTTTCGGAGCGGTCGGCGTCCGCGATCAGCCGGGCCATCTCCCGGCGCGCCTTCTCCGCTTCGTAGCCGCCGCGGTAGCGTCCGACAAAGCCCTTCCGGCAGGCCCGGCTGAACCTCTGCGACGCGGTTTCCCAATCGTCGCCGGGGCGCAGCCAGCTTACATAGGTGGTGCCGGTGCGCGGATCGGTGCGGAGGTAGCGGCCATGCCCCTTCGGACCCCGCACCCATTGGCCGGGATTCAGGCGCAGAGCCCCCCGCGCCAGCAGCAGGGACACCTGCGGGGTGAGTTCGATGGTCGGGAAATACGGCATGGCAAACCCTCTCGGCGGCGCGCCGGGGGGCGGGCCGCGAACGTCTTTCTCGTGATTTCGGAGTGCACTGGATATGGGCATTCCGGCCCGTTTGTTCAAGTTTTGTTCATGGTCAAGCCCTGGCTGTCCCCTGAACTTGTCCATTGAGTGAAAGGGCCGTCCGTCCTAGGCTCCGGCACAGCTTTTCCCTGATGGTCACGAGAGCGCATGCGCCCCCTGCTGTCCCTTCCCGCCCGCCTCCTGCTCGCCACCGCGATCCTGGCCGGCTGCCAGACGACCGACGCCCCGCCCGTTTCTGCAAACACCGTGTCCGGAACCGCGAAGGCGTCCGCCGCCGCTCCGGCCAGCGTGGCGCCGACGCCGGCCCAGCCCGCCGTCAGCTTCGCCGACTGGCTGAAGTCCCTGCGCGCGGAGGCGCTCGGCCAGGGCATCCGTCCGCAGACCTTCGACCGCGCCTTCGCCAACGTGAAGCTGTCGGACCGGGTGGTGGAGCTGGACTCCTCCCAGCCGGAGTTCAACCGCCAGCCCTGGCAGTATCTGGACAGCGCCGTCAACGAGCGGCGCATCCAGAACGGGCGCCAGCGCATCCAGGACAACGGCGCGCTGCTGCGCCGCGTCAGCCAGCGCTCCGGCGTCCCGGCGGAGATCCTGGTGGCCTTCTGGGGCGTGGAGACCGATTTCGGCAACTTCACCGGCGGCTTCTCCGTCGTCGACGCTCTGACGACGCTGGCCTACGAAGGCCGCCGCGCCAGCTATTTCCGGACGGAGCTTCTGGCCGCGCTGCGCATCCTCGACAGCGGCGACATCCCGCCGGAGCGGATGAGCGGGTCCTGGGCCGGCGCCATGGGCCAGACCCAGTTCATGCCGACCATCTTCCTGAAGCACGCCACCGACGAGGACGGCGACGGGCGGCGCGACATCTGGGGCAGCCTGCCCGACGTCTTCGCCTCCACCGCCAAGTTCGTGCAGGCCAACGGCTGGCGCGCGGGCGAGCGCTGGGGCGAGGAGGTCACCTTGCCCGCCGGCTTCCCCTACGACCAAGCCGAATACAACATCTCCAAGCCGGTGTCCGAATGGCGCCGCCTGGGCGTCCGCCCCCTGAACGGCGGCGAACTGGCGGGCGGCGAGGAGGAGCGGGCCGCCGTCCTGATGCTCGCCGGGGCGCAGGGGCCGGCCTTCCTGGTCCGCGAGAACTTCCGGGCCATCATGAAGTACAACCCCTCCACCAGCTACGCGCTGGCGGTGGCGCTTCTGTCCGACCGTCTGGCGGGCCGGTCCGGCGTGCAGGGAAGCTGGCCGCGCCACGAACCGGCGCTGAGCCGCGATGAGCGGGTCGAGCTTCAGGAGCGCTTGGCGTCGCTGGGCATGGAGCCGGGGACGGCGGACGGCATCGTCGGCGCCAACACCCGCAACGCCGTGCGCCGCTTCCAGCAGTCGATCGGCGCCGTGCCGGACGGCTTCGCCACCAAATCCCTGCTGGAGCGGCTGCGCCAGAGCGCGGCCCCCGCCCCGGCGGCCGGTTAGCAGCGGGATGCTGGCGGCGGCCAAGGCGTGGGCACGGCGGATCAAGCGCGACGTGATCGCGCTCTATCTGGCGGCGCGCGACCCGCGGACGCCCTGGTACGCCCGCGTGGCCGCCGCCGCGGTGGCGGCCTACGCGCTCAGTCCCATCGACCTGATCCCGGATTTCGTGCCGGTCCTGGGATACCTGGACGACCTGCTGATCGTGCCGCTCGGCATCCTGCTGGTCATCCGCCTGATCCCGGCGGAGGTGCTGGAGGAGCATCGCACCGCCGCCGCCCGGCAAGCCGAACGACCGGTCAGCTACGCCGCGGCGGCCCTGATGGTCGGGCTGTGGCTGGTTGCCGCCGTCGCCCTGTATTGGTGGCTCGAACCGCATCTGGAGAACTGGCTGCGGTGAGGCCGCGAAGGCCCGCGCCTACTCCCCCAGCAGATGCAGCGCCAGCGTCCGGTCGTGGGGCCGGGTCCGGTGCTCGAACAGATAGATCCCCTGCCATGTGCCCAGCGCCAGCCGCCCGTCCAGCACGGGAATGGAAAGCTGCACCGTGGTGAGCGCGCTGCGGATGTGGGCGGGCATGTCGTCCGGCCCTTCCAGCGTGTGGTCGTAGAGCGCCGGGTCCTCGGCCACCAGCCGCTTGAAGAAGCGCTCCAGGTCGGTGCGCACGTCCGGATCGGCGTTCTCCTGGATGACCAGGGATGCCGAGGTGTGCCGGCAGAAGACGGTCAGCAAGCCCGTCCCCATGCCCTGCCCGGCGACCCAGCGGGCCACCGGCTCCGTCACCTCGAACAGGCCCTGGCCGCGGGTCCGGGTGGTCAGCGTCGTGACGGCCTGCCGCATGTTTGTCGCCCTCCCTATTCGATCCCGCGTCTTGGAAGCGGGGCATCCATATACCAAATCGCTTGCTATTCCCGACCCAACAACAGGTGATCCATGGAACTGAACGGCCAGTACCGGATTCCGGCGGCGCGCGAGCGGGTCTTCACCGCGCTCTGCGATCCCGCCGTTCTGCAACGCTGCATCCCGGTGCTGGAAGAGATGGACCGGCTGTCGGACACCGAATACGCCGCCCGCGTGCGCGCCACCGTGGGTCCGCTGAACGCGCGCTTCGCCGGGCATGTCCGGGTGGCGCCGGAGGACGCGCCGCGCTTCTACATCCTCTACGCCGAGGGCAAGGGCGGTCTCGCCGGCGCCGTCAAGGGCGAGGCCCGCATCACGCTGGAGGAGGTGGACGGCCACACGCACCTGTCCTTCACGCTCGCGGCGGCGCTGGGCGGCGCCGTCGGGCGGCTGGCGGTCAAGCTGGTCAAGGCCAAGGCCGACCGGGTGATCGACGGCTTCTTCGAGCGCTTCACGGCGGAGGTCGTGAACGGTTGAGGCGAACGCCGGGCAGGCGGCGACAACGCACCTGCAAAAAACCACTTCGCAGTTGTGGGAATTTGATCCACCATAACGGTCATGACCGTACCGAAACCCCCGATGCGGGAGTTCGCCGACCATGATCGCCGCCCCGGCCCTTGCTTCGCATACTCATCCGCCCGCTGACGCGCTGGACAGCCTTCCGGATGGTCCGGCGCTCGACCGGCTGCTGTTCGCGCGCATCCTGGGGCTGGCCGCGCAGCATCCCAGCCGCGCCGTCACGGCTTCCCTGGGGCTGACGCGCGACGCGCTGGCGGAGTTGATCCGGCGGCACGCGGCGGGGTTCGCCGATCTCCTCTCCACCCTGCCGGAAGACAGCGGGGAGGACGCCATCGAGGAGGAGGACCTGCGGGCCTTCCTGCTCGACCACCGCGCCGCCGGGACCGTCGAGGAGGAGTGGCTGGCCGCCATCGTCGCCCGCCGTTCGCTGGAACCGAACCATCTCTGGCAGGACATGGGCTTCGCCGACCGGCGGGAACTGAACGCCATGTTCCGCCGCCACTTCCCGTCGCTGGTCGCGCTGAACGGCGCCGACATGAAATGGAAGAAGTTCTTCTACCGCCAATTGTGCGAACGCGAAGGGCTCATGCTCTGCAAATCCCCGAACTGCGAGGTGTGCGACGACTTCGCCGCCTGCTTCAGCCCGGAGGACGGCGACCCGCTGAGCGCGCTGGCCCGTGCCGCCCGTGGCGAAGGAGGGTCTGGCGAAGGGGCGTGAACAAAGAAACGATGCGAACGAAGAAAGCCGCTTGACCCACGCCGCGTCACCCGTTAGATATCGCCACCCGCCGCACGGAAGGCCAGTCAAGGCCGGACGGATGGCAGGACTCCGATGGTCGCGTCAAGCATCAGCGGAAGGGTGGCCGAGTGGTTAAAGGCAGCAGACTGTAAATCTGCCCGCGTACGCGTACGCTGGTTCGAATCCAGCCCCTTCCACCATCTGACGCGGCCGGTTCATGACAGGGTCATGACCGGCCGTTTTCTTTTCCGGACACCGCTGGATTGTTCCCGCCTCAGCGCGGCTGGGCTCCCAGATCCTCGAAGGTCAGCCCCTTGTCGGTGCGGGTGAAGCGGCCCTTGCCGTTCACGCTCATCACCGGCAGCCCCGGCTGCGGCGCGAAGCGCGCCTCGTAATAGCAATCATACTGCTTGTCGTCCGGCTTGGGCGCGCCGTTCCTGTATTTGGTGTCCACGCAGCCTTGTTTGCGGAAGCCGTCGAACCCGCGAAAACCACCCTGCCCCTGCCCGTCCAGCGCCCGTTTCGTGTGCGCCTCCACCAGCTTGCGCATGTCGGATTCGCCCGGTTCCCCGGAGCAGGCGGCCAAGGGCAGGATCGCCAGACCGCAAACCACCGCGCGCCGCACCACAACGCCCACGCCCGTCACGCCACCCATCCCCTCACTCGCCCGCCCATTCACTTGCCGGCCAGCAGGCGGTCCACCCGCTCCTTCAGGGCGCCGAAGGATGGCGGCTTCACGACGAAGCCGTTGACCCCCAGGGCCATGGCCTTCTTCACGATTTCGGATTCCGTGTGGTTGGTCAGGAAGACCACCGGCGTGCGGCGGTTCCGCACCTCCGCGCTGGCCCGCAGTTCGGCCAGGAATTGCAGGCCGGACACCGGCTTCATGTCGATGTCGCAGACGATCACGTCCGGGGTGCTGCGGATGCATTCCTGCATGCCGGTCTCCCCGTTGTCGGCCTCGGCGATGGAGCGGAAGCCGATCTGGGAGAGGATCTGCATGATGGTCCGGCGCACGAAGGGCTGATCTTCGATGACCAGGATGCTGAATTGCCCGTAATCGACCGGCTTCCTGTCCATCGCCGCACCCTCCTTCGCCCGAGCCCGGGAACTGGCCAGGGAACTGGTGGGACCAGCCCTTGGTCATGCAGTCGAACACTGATAAATCGACTCCGCCGTGCGAGCAACCAAAGGACGGTTACAACTTTTAAAAATTGATGGATTCCTTGCGGCGGAAGGTGGGCGGCAGGGCACGGCGAAGGGCCGCGGGACAACGGGCGTGGGACAAGGGCCGCGGGACAGGGCACGGCTCCCACGCTCACCGCAGACCGGCGGCGGACCGGCGCTACCGCCGGCTGGTTCCCTGCAACCCCAGGAGGAACGCGATCACACCGGCCACGAACCGGCGCTCCGGGTGCAATTCATGGACGGCCACCGCACGCCCCGCGAAGGACAGCGCCGCCTCCGCCACGCCCACCGGGTCGGGGCAGACCTCGCCGTCGATCTCGAACCGGGCGACGGTCTTGGCCAGTTCGCGCACCGCGGTCAGCGGCGGAATGCACATCAGGAAGCGGGCGCTGGAAACCGGCGTGTAGCCGCAGCGCTCGAACATGGTCTTCACGGTCACCGGCACCCCCGCCGGCCCTTCGGTCCCGACCTGATAACGCAGCAGCCGCTTGGCCCGCTCCTCCACCGCCTCGGACCAGCCGGCGGTGGCCGTAATCAATGGGTTGATCAAACCTGCCTCCAATACACCAGTCACGGGCCGCGCCGCGCCATGGACATCAGGTTGTTCGCCAAACGAACAACATCAAGAAAATCCCGCATGGTGGAATCCCGCGTCCGTTCGCTTGCGAGGCAACCGGCTTGCCGGCTTTCCGCACCGCCTTGAGGGTCCAACCGTTCGGCCCATGCGCAATGCGCACCCTCGTCGCCGCGGAAACGGCGCCTGCAGCATCAACAGCGCGGGCGCCGTCCTTGTGCCACCTTCATGCCGCCGGGTGCCGGTTGCGGTGCCGGCCCGTCGTCTGCAATACACGTCGGATACGCGACAATATGCCGCCTTTTTCGGCATCGGGTGTCGCCACCCCCTCCCGACAGCCTTGGGGTGATGACGAGGCACGGCGCGCACGCCGAAATCATCGGTCGGCACGACAACATTTCCTGATCTGCTCTGTTGGGCCTGACGGACGAGAGCGACTTGTGAAAGTCGGTTTGCGGCGGTGAGCGGGGGCCATCGTGGAGACACACATGACGAAACATCCGGATCTGGACAAACCGGACGAGGCCAGGACAAACACCGGAGAGCAGTTGCGGGAAAGCCTGGGGGCACTGAACCGCAGCCTTGCCGAGGGGGCCCGGACCGCGGACCACCTGCGGCGCGACGCCAGCCGTCTGGTGGAGGAAAGCGCGCGTCTGGCCAACGAGCTGGTCGAACAGCGCCGGGAGATGATCCGGCTTCGCGAACGGCTGCACCACGCCGAAGACCGCCGCCACGAGCGGGAGGAGGAACTGCGCCGCGCCCGCGAGACGGCGGAGCGGGCCGACCGGGCCAAGACGCGTTTCCTGACCTCCGCCAGCCACGACCTGCGCCAGCCGATCCAGGCGGCGGCCCTCTACGCCCACCTCCTGCGCGGCGCGGTCGGCTCCAACCCCGCCGCACGGGAGACCGCGGACCTGCTCCAGGCGTCCATCGACAGCCTGAACGGCATGCTGAGCGGCTTGCTGGACCTTGCCCGGCTGGAGGCCGGCGCCGTCGACATCTCGATCACGGAGTTCCACCCGGACGCGCTGATGCGCCGTCTGGCCCAGGACTTCCAGGAGGCCGCCACGGCGGAGGGGACAAGGCTGCGCGTCCGCACCTCCGCCGCCCCGGTGTCAACCGACGCGCGGCTTCTGGAGCGGATACTGACGCATCTGCTGTCCAACGCCATCCGCCATGGCGGGGGAAGGGGAAAGCGGGTGGTCCTGGGATGCCGGCGGCGCCCCGGCGCGCTGGAGTTCCAGGTATGGGACGACGGGCGCGGCATTCCCCCCGACGCCCGCGCTGCCATCTTCGAGGAGTTCCACCAGCTCGACAACCCGGAGCGGAGCGCCACCAAGGGTTTCGGTCTCGGCCTGCCGCTGGTGGCGCGCATGGCCCGTCTGCTGGGCCTCACCCTGGACATGCGCTCGGAGGTCGGGCGGGGGACGGTCTTCACGGTGACCGTTCCGCGCCCCACTCCCGCGCCCGAACGCAACCGCCGCCTGACCGCCGCCGCCCGCGCCATGGCGGCCGCCGCCACCGGCGCCGCCGCCACGGCTCCCCCCGCCACCTCCCCCACCGACCGCATGCGGGGCCGGCGGGTGCTGCTGGTCGAGGACGACGAGCGGGTGCGCCACGCCATGACCATGCTGCTGAAGCGCTGGGGCGTCCAGGTGATCGCCCTCGGCTCCGCGGAGGAGCTGGCCGCGCGCCTGCCCCGGCTGCGCAACCGCCCCCACGTCGTTCTGGCCGACCACCGCCTGCCCGGCGGGCAGACGGGCCGCACGGTGGCTGAACTGGTGCGCCGCCGCTGGGACGTCCCGGTCATCATCATCACCGGCGACACGGCCCCGGAACGGCTCCGCGAGGCCCGCGCCATCGGTTGCCGCCTGCTGCACAAGCCGGTGGAGCCCGCCGACCTCGCCACCACGCTGGGCGAGGTCATGGAGCGGTGAACGGCCCCCCGGCCCGGCGCGCGCAGATGGTCGATGAGGGCGCGCAGCCGGGGCGGCACCGTCCGGCGGCGTTGACCGGCGCGTCTTTCCGGTCCTGACCAGAACTGTGAAGCGGACAACAGTGCCGGATGCGGTCTTCGGCAAGAATGGCTGTGCAAGGGCGAGGTTCTCAGAGCGAACCGGCAAGAAGAAAGCCGAATGAAGCGCCTCCCCCTATGCATGGCACAATCCCCGATCCGAAGGAAACGCATCATGGCAAACGTGTACGGCACCAACAACGCTGACTTCCTCGACATGATCAAGTACGGCGTCAGCAATGACTACGTGCAGGGCTACGACGGCAACGACACCATCATGGGCTGGTACGGCAACGACACGCTGGATGGGTGGAACGGCAACGACGTGCTCTATGGCGAGGCGGGCAACGACCTGCTGATGGGCTATTACGGTGCCGACACGCTCTATGGCGGCAGCGGCGACGACAAGCTCTACGGCGAGAGCGGCTATGACAAGCTGTACGGCGGCGACGGCAACGACACGCTGAGCGGCGGCGACACCTTCGACGACCTCTACGGCGGCATGGGCAAGGACCAGCTCACCGGCGGGGCCGGAGCGGACTGGTTCTACTTCGAGACGAAGGACAGCGGCGACATCTACGCCGGTCAGGCCGACACCATCACCGACTTCAAGGACGAAGACCAGATCTGGCTGAAGGGCAATTACAGCTACGCCGGGAACACCAGCACGCCCGCCGACGGCCAATACAGCATCTGGCAGAAGGACGGCCACTATGTCGTGACCTGGAACGCGGCGAACGACACCGGCTATCACGACCTGATCGTGAAGGGCGACAACCCGATGGGCGACATCTCCTTCTATTGATGCGCCTGACGAGGTCCCGGGCGCGCCGTCCTTCCCGGCGCGCCCCTTCTCCCTTTCAAGACGACAGGAGCGCCCTTCCCATGGCCGCAAGGGAATCCCGCCACACCCCTCCAGCCCTGCGCGCGCTTCGGCGGCGCATCGGGACCGGCCTCGCCGCCGCGGGCGGGTTCAGCGTCTTCCTCGCCCTGATCCAACTGGCGATGCCGCTCTACACGATGCAGGTCTACGACCGCGTGCTGGGCAGCCGCAGCGTGGAGACCCTGGTGGCCCTGTCGCTTCTGGCGCTGGGCTGCTTCGCCGTGTTCGGTCTGGTCGAGGCCATCCGCGGGCGGCTGACCCAGGCCATGGGCCATCTGGCGGCCCGCAGCCTGACCATGGACGCGCTGGAGGCGTCGATGGGCGGCCTGCTGCGCGGCGGCGGCAGCCGCCCGGCCCAGGTGCTGCGCGACGTGAACGAACTGCGCCAGTTCCTGTCCGGGCCGAGCATCACGGCACCGCTCGACGCCGCGCTCAGCCTCGTCTTCCTGCTGTTCCTGACGCTCATCCACCCGCTCTACGGCCTCGTCTGCGGGGGCAGCATCCTGCTTCTGGTGGCGGTGAGCCTGCTGGGCCGGATGCTGACCATGCCGGGCGCGGCGGCGGCCAACCGAGCCCTGTGCCGCCACGGCGCCGATGTCGAGGCCGCGTCCCACAGCGTGGAGGCCGTCGCCGCCATGGGCATGATGGGCAACCTGCGGCGCCGCTGGGAGGCGGCGCAGGACGATCACCTGCGGCTGGTCAACGAGACCACCAGCCGGGCGCAGTCCGTCGCCTCGCTCGCCAAGGTCTGCCGCATGACGGCCCAGGTGGCGATCCTCGCCGCCGGCACCATGCTGGTGCTGGAACGGCAGGTGTCGCCGGGCAGCATGCTGGCCGCCTCCATCCTGATGGGCCGCGCGCTGGCCCCCTTCGAACAGTTGATCGACTCCTGGCGGAACTGGTCCTCGGCCCGCGAGAGTTTCCGCCGCCTGCGCGGCCTGTTCACGGCGGACGCGGCGTCCGGCACGGGTGCCCCCCTGCCCCGGCCCAGCGGGCATCTGCTGCTGGACCGCGTGACCTACGTCCCGCCGGGTGCGGACCGCCCGACGCTGCGCGGCATCTCCTTCTCGGTCGAACCGGGCGAGGCGGTGGGCATCGTCGGCCCCTCCGCGGCGGGCAAATCCACGCTGGCCCGCCTGCTGGTCGGCGTTCTGGAGCCGACCCAGGGCGGCGTCTATCTCGACGGCCACAACGTGTGGCGCTGGCGGCGCGACGACTGCGGTCGGCATGTCGGCTACCTGCCGCAGGGCGTCAGCCTGCTGGGCGGCACGGTGGAGGACAACATCGCCCGGCTGGGCGACCCCGACCCGGCGCTGGTGACCGCGGCGGCGCGGCGGGCCGGCGTGCACGAGATGATCGGGCGCCTTCCCGACGGCTACCGGACGGAGATCGGCGAGGGTGGCGCCCTTCTCTCCGGCGGGCAGAGGCAGCGCATCGCGCTCGCCCGCGCACTCTACGGCGACCCCCGCCTGATCGTCCTCGACGAGCCCAACGCGAACCTGGACCAGTCCGGCGAGGCGGCGCTCCTGCAGGCCATCGCGGAGGCCAAGGCCGGCGGTGCCGCCGTGGTGGTGATCGCCCACCGCGCCTCCGTCCTCAACGCCGTGGACCGCATCGTCGTGCTGCGCGACGGCATGATCGACCAGACCGCCACGCGGGCCGAAATGGTGCGGCGGATGGGCGCCGTCCCCGCCCCTGCTCCCGCCGCTGCCCCTGCTCCCGCCGCTGCCACCCTCTGACCGGAGATTTCGACATGACGGCAACCGACATGATCCTCAGCCGCCACACCATCCCGGCGGAGCCGCGCCACGCGGAGCCCTCCATCGCCGGGGCGGTCCGGGCGGGATGCGCGGTGATCGCCCTGGCGCTGGGCGCCGGGCTCGGCTGGGGCTTCCTGGCCCCGCTCGACGGCGCCGCCCACGCGCCGGGCACCGTGGTGGTGGACGGCAACCGCAAGACCGTCCAGCATCTGGAGGGCGGCATCGTCGCCGAACTGGCGGTGCGCGACGGCGACACGGTGGCCGCCGGCCAGACCCTGCTCCGCCTGGAAGGGACGCAGAGCCGCGCCACGCTGGAGGAGCTGGTCAACGAACAGGCCGCCGCCCTGGTGCGCATGGCCCGCCTGCGCGCCGAGTACGCCGGGCAACGCGCCTTCTCCGTCCCCAAGGACATGGTGGACGGGGCACCCGCCGCCCGGCGCGCCCTGGCCGTGCAGCAACAGCTTTTCGCCGCCCGCTGGACCCGCCACGACGGCGAGATGGCCGTCCTGCGCGAACAGCGCCTCCAGGCCGAACGGGAGGTGACGGCCCATCGCGCCCAGGAAAGCTCGGCAGCGGAGCAGATCGTCTTCATCGAGGAGGAACTGGCCGGGGTGCTGGACCTGTTCAACAGGGGGCTGGAGCGCAAGACGCGGGTCCTGTCGCTGAAGCGGGCCATGGCCGACCTGACGGGCACCCGCGATCAGGCCCGCGCCCGCGCCCTGCTGGCCGAGCAGGCCGTGGCGGTCGCCGATGTGCAGATCCATGCCAAGGAGACGGCCCGCCGGTCCGACATCGCCGCGGACATGGAGGAGGCGCAGAACGCCCTGGACCAGACCGCCGCCCGCCTGAAGGCCGCCCGCGACGCGGTGGAGCGCACGGAGGTCCGCGCCCCCGTTCCGGGCCGCGTGGTCAAGCTGAACGTCTTCACCGTGGGCGGGGTGGTGAAGCCGGGCGAGCCGCTGATGGACATCGTTCCGGGCAGCGGCCCGCCGACCATCGAGGCGCGCATCGACCCGCTGGACATCGACGTGGTGAAGGCCGGCCAGACCGCGCAGGTCCGCCTCAGCGCCTTCTCGTCCCGCCGCACGCCGCCGATCGACGCCACCGTCCTGGACGTCTCCGCCGACCGTTTGACCGATCCCACGACCAACGCCCCCTACTTCGTGGCCCGCGTCCGTCCGCTGCCCGGCGCGCTGGAGCGCCTCGGCCCGGCGGCCCTGCATCCGGGCATGCCCGCGGACGTGTTGATCGCGACGGGCAAGCGCCGGGCCATCGACTATGTGCTGGCGCCGTTGCAGGACGCCATGGCTCACGCGCTGACCGAGGATTGATCCGGTGGCGGGTGCCGCGCCGATCCCTCGGCCCATTGACATTTTCAATGGAGCCTCCGGGAAACCCGGCACGGTTCAGGCCGCTTGTCCCTTCCCCGGGGTGGGAGAGGGACAAGCGGCCAGCCCGTCAGGCGCCGGTGTGCAGGTCCAGCGGGTCGTGATGCAGCGCCGACGCATCGTGCGCGGCATCCGCCGGCTGAAGCTCCACCGCCGTCTGGGCGGCGAGCGCGGCCTCCACGGACGCGGCGGCGCCGTGGTCCACCGGTTGCGGCTGGGCCACCGTGTGGGACAGGACGTTGATGTCGCCCTCTCCCCCGTCCAACGCCAGGGCCTGGGCCTTCGCCGGGGACCAGGCGGCCTTGGCCGGGCTGCCGCCGCCGTCGAACAGGCCTTCCTTGATGGCGTTGTACTTGGTCTGGTCGACCGTCTGCCAATCGTCCTTCAGGATGCCGCCGGTGTCGCCCGAGTTCGGGTTCCACGACCAGTAGGTCCAGCTCGCCCCTTCCTTGCCGGCGCCCAGGTCGTTGGTGCCGTTGCCGTCCAGGTCGCCGTTCATGTAGTCGATGAGCTTGGCCATATAGGCCTTGTCCTGGTCGGTCTCCAGCTTGCCGCCGAACTCGCCCACCAGCACGGGGGCCTTGTTGTCCTTCAGCAGCCAGCCCCAGTTGTCGGTGTACTGGCCCGGCAGGTTGTTCGGATAGTCGCTGGCCTTGAACCACTCCATCTCATGGATGGACGGGCCGTAGGAGTGGACCGAGTAGACCAGCTTGTCCGGATGATCGAACTCGATCGGGCGGTCCTTGGCGCCGCGCAGGTTGCCGCCCCACCATTCCCACTGGTTCTCGTGGATCTCGACGCCCTCGACCAGCAGCAGCCAGTCCTTGTTCACGGACTGGATGGCGTTGCCGATGCGCTCCGCGGCCCAGGCCCAGTCGGTGGCTTTGTCGCCGCCGCCCCAGGTGGCCTGACCGTGCGGCTCGTTGTGCAGGTCGGCGCCGATGACCGTGTCGTTGCCCTTGTAGCGCTCGGCCAGCATCTTCCAGTTTTCGATCATCTTCGACTCCGGGTACTTGTCGTCGTACCACAGGCCGTTCTCGTTGGCCGACGCACCGTCGCTGGAGCGGTGGTGGTCGAGGATGACCTTCATGCCGATGCGCCCGGCGTAGTCGATCACCTTGTCCATGACCTCAAGCGGGGACTTGTTCGCGAGGTCGGGATTCTTGGAGGTGTCGATGCCCGTCGCCCGGTCGGCGTCCAGCGCCGCGTCGCTCCACGGCAGACGGATGGTGTTGAAGCCCAGCTCCTTCATCTGCTCCATCATCCCCCAGTAACCGCGCATGTCCATGCCGTTGGGGTTGAAGACGAAGCCCTCTCCACCGAACCAGTTGACGCCGGTCAGCTTGACGTTCTGGCCCGACGAATCGACGATCTGGTTGCCGTCCGTGTGCAGGAAGCCCTTGGCGATGCTCATTGTTCTCAGCCCTCGTTGCCAATCGCGTTGGGCTGGAGGCTGGAGGCTTATGGTTAACGAAATATTGCCGGGAATGTCGGGCAATTGCTGCAATCCATGGCATGTGTGACCATGTCCGGAAGAATGGATTTCTGTGGCATTTGAGCCAATGGAGACGCGGCGAGTGCTTGCGCTGCTTTGAGGCTCTTTTGAAGCCGAATCGCATCTCCGGTCTGGGCGGGATGTGGAAGCGAAGGAGGATTACCGTTCAGCCTTTTGCGTGCGGCAGATTTTTGGGTTCTTCTGGCCTGATGGGGACGAATGGAGGGGGCAAGCGCCCCGCTACACGCCCAGATACCGGCTCTCCAGATGCCGCCGGAACACTGCGGCGTCGAGCGGGCGCCCCGTGGCCGCCGTCAGCAACTCGTCGCCCGAGGCATGCAGACATCCCTTGCCGTGCACGTTCACACCCAGCCACGCCACCAGCGGCCCGAGGTCACCGCGCGCCAGAGCGGGACGGATCTCGGGATCGGCCTGCGCCGCGGCCTCGAAAAGCTGGGCGGCGGTCATGGCGCCCAGCGTGTAGCTGGGGAAATAGCCCCAGGCGCCGGACGGCCAGTGGATGTCCTGGAGACAGCCCAGCCGGTCGTTCGGAGGCGCCACCCCGACCAGTTCCAGCATGCCGTCGTTCCAGGCGCCGGGCAGGTCCGCCAGGGCGAGGTTCCCGCCGATCAGCGCCTTTTCCAGCCGGTAGCGCAGGATGACGTGCGCCGGGTAGGTCACCTCGTCGGCGTCCACGCGGATGAGGCCGCGCTCCACGCGGCTGTAGAGGCGGCGCAGATTGTCCGGTTCCCAGGCGGGGCCGGAGCCGCCGAACGCCTCCCGCGCGACCGGGGCCAGCCAGCACAGGAACTCCGGAGAGCGGCAGGCCTGCATCTCCACGATCAGCGATTGGCTCTCGTGCACCGCCATGCCGCGGGACTGCCCGACCGGCTGGCGCAGCCAGTCGCGCGGGCGCCCCTGTTCGTAGAGCGCGTGCCCCGTCTCGTGCATCACGCCCATCAGTGCCTTGGTGAAGTCGTCCTCGTCGTAGCGGGTGGTGATGCGCACGTCCCCGGTGGCCCCGCCGCAGAAGGGGTGCAGCGACACGTCCAGCCGCCCGCGGGTGAAGTCGAAGCCCGCCGCACGCATCAGCCGCTCGCCCAGCGCCTTCTGGTCGGCGACGGCGAAGGGACCCTCGGGCCGCAGCGGCGCCGGTTCGGCGGCCTGACGGTCGAGGACCCGCCCGATCAGCTCCGGCAGGAATCCCGCCAGACCGGCGAACAGGGTGTCGATCCGTTCGGACCGGGCGCCGGGGTCGTGTTCGTCCAGCATGGCGTCGTAGGGCGACAGGTCCATGGCCGCCGCCTTGGCCTCTCCGCACTCCCGCACGCGGCGCAGCACCTCCGACAGGCTGGGCAGCAGCATGGCGAAGTCGCTGTCCGCCCGCGCGGTGCGCCACGTCATCTCGCAGGCGGAGATGGCCTTGCTGGTCGCCTCGATCAGGTCGGCGGGCACGGCGGTGGCGTGGCGGTGGGTGCGCCGCATCTCCCGCAGGTTGGCCGCCTGCCAATCGTCCAGCCCGTCCCCGTCCAGCCCGCCCGAGGACTCGGCCTCGGCAAGCCAGTCGGCCACGCGGGGGTCGGTTTCCAGCTCGTGGGCGAGCACCGTCAGGGTCGCGGTCTGCTCCGCCCGCCCGTCGCTGGAGCCGTCGGGCATCATGGTCTGGCTGTCCCAGCTCAGAATGCCCAGCGCGTCGCCGATGGCGGCGATCCGGGCGAAGCGGCGTTCCAATTCCTGATAGGCAACGCTCATGGGACGCAACTCCTAGGAAGCCGGACCGGTTCTCCGGCGTTGGGACAGGACATAGACGACGGCCAGCGTCGCGGCGAGGCTATACCAGGTGAAGGCGTATTGCGCGTGGTTGTTGGGCAGTTCGACCAGCGGCTGGATGCCGTTCAGCGGCGCGTTGCCGCGCGCCGGGTCGGGCGTGGCCTCCACCACCAGCGGGGCGACTCCCGCCAGCCCGGCGGAGGCCGCCATGGCCGGCGGGTCCAGCCGCATCCAGGCCTCCGCCCCCGGCCGGTTGGCCGGCTGGAGCCAGCCGGCGGGCTGCGGCAGACGGACCAGACCGGTGACGGTCACCGGCCCCTCGACACGGCTCTCCGGGCGGTTGGCCGCGGCGCGCTTGTCCAGGGGGAGGAAGCCGCGGTTGACCAGCACCACGCCGCCGCCATCGGCCTCCGGGCGTTGCAGCGGGGTCAGCAGCTCGTAGCCGACCTGCCCCTGCCGGGGGCGGGCGATCAGCAGCATCTCCTTGTCGTTCAGGAAGCGCCCGGTCACCGTCACCGGACGGAACTCCAGCGCCTCCGGATCGGCGATGGAGGGTGGCAGCGGGACGGGGGCGGCGTGCAGGCGCTGCTCCACCCGGCGGACCAAATCCTCCTTCCATTCCAGCCGCTGCATCTGCCATGTGCCAAGCCCCAGCATGACCAGAACGGACGGCACGGTGATGAGCGTCGCCCACAGCGACGGGCGGAAGCGGCGGGGTGCGGCGGCGGTCATGGCGGTCACGCGTCCGGGTCCTCCAACTCGTTGCGGCGGTGGCGGTACTGGAGCGCCAC
Source organism: Roseomonas genomospecies 6 (assembly GCF_008365375.1). Classification (GTDB taxonomy): domain Bacteria; phylum Pseudomonadota; class Alphaproteobacteria; order Azospirillales; family Azospirillaceae; genus Azospirillum. Next base: position 255,471 of record NZ_QOKW01000002.1, read on the forward strand.
GACATAGGCCTTCGCCGGGCGCAGCATGCCGAGCGCCAGCCCCAGCACAACGACGCTCCAAACGATGGCGTGCAGCCACAGCGGCCAATCCACCGACATCGACACCCACAGCGCCACCGGCACGACCAGGAAGCCCAGGATGAAGATCAGGAACACCGCCGGTCCGTCGCCGCTGTCCTGCCGGGCGAGGTTCAGGCCGCAGACCGCGCAGCGCTCGTTGACCGTCAGGTAACCCTGGAACAGCTTGCCCCGCCCGCAGCGCGGGCAGGCGCAGCGCAGGCCGGCGGTCAGCGGCGACAGGTTGGGATAGTAGGTGGACAAATCACCCGCCTCCTCTTGGAACGGGAAACCCTTCTCCCCGGCGGAGGAGAAGGGCTTCACGAAGGGCTTCACAAGGCGACAGGGGGTTCGATCAATGCCCGCTGGTGGCGCCCAGCGACCCCCACCAGTAGATCGACACGAACAGGAACAGCCACACCACGTCCACGAAGTGCCAGTACCAGGCCGCCGCCTCGAAGCCGAAATGGCTCTTCGGGGTGAAGTGGCCCTTCATGGTGCGGAACCAGCAGACCGCCAGGAAGATCGTCCCGACGATGACGTGGAAGCCGTGGAAGCCGGTCGCCATGTAGAAGGTGGACGGGTAGATGCCTTCCTTGAAGCCGAAGGCGGCGTGGGCGTACTCCCAACCCTGGAAGAAGGTGAACATCACGCCCAGCAGGACCGTCAGGCCCAGCGCGCGGGCCGCCTCGCTGTTGCGCCCCTCCAGAATGGCGTGGTGCGCCCAGGTGACGGTGACGCCCGACAGCAGCAGGATCAGCGTCATCATCAGCGGCAGGTGGAAGGTTTCCAGCACCGTGATGTTCGGCGGCGGCCAGACGCCCTGCGGGTTCTCGGCGAACACCTTCGGGTAGAGCGCCGCGTCGTAGAAGGCCCAGAAGAAGGCGGCGAAGAACATCACCTCCGACGCGATGAACAGCGCCATGCCGTAACGCAGGCCGATCTTCACCACCGGGGTGTGCGCCTTCTCGCGCACCGCCTCCTTGATGACGTCGCGCCACCAGCCGAACATCACGGCCAGCACGGACGCGAAACCGAGCGCGGCCAGCAGCCAGCCCCCGTCGTGCATGTAGATGACCATGCCCGTCGCGAACAGACCGGCCGCGAAGGCGCCCAGAAGGGGCCAGGGGCTGGGCTTCACCAGATGGTAGGGATGCGGTATGCCCGCCTCTTCGCCCGCGCCGTGCGCGGAGGCTGGGGGGTGCGGCATATGCGCGTGCGTGATGTCGGCCATCGTCTCTTTCCAACCCCGGTTTGTTTCGCCCGATTTCTTCGCTCAGACTGTCTCTTTTTTTAAAGGCGCCCTCAGTTCGCCGCCGTGCCGGTGCTCGTCGCACCCGTCGCCTGGGCGGCGTGCTGCGCCAGCACCTGATTCTCGTCCTTGGCACGGAAGAAGGTGTAGGACAGGGTGATGGTGGTCACGTCCTCCATCGCCGGGTCCTCGGCCAGCGCCGGATCGACGAAGAAGGCCACCGGCATGTCCACCGACTGTCCGGGCTCCAGCACCTGCTCGGTGAAGCAGAAGCACTCGATCTTGTTGAAGTACTTGCCCGCCTTGTCCGGCGTGACGTTGTAGAGCGCGGTGCCCACCGTGGGGCGGTCCGCCCGGTTCGCGGCCTGATAGGCGGCCAGCCCCATCTCGCCCAGCTTCACCGTCAGCTCCCGCTGCTCCGGCTTGAAGCGCCAGGGCAGCGCGTTGTTCACGTCGGCGTTGAAGCGGACCTTGATGACGCGGTCCACTTGGCGTTCGGGAGCGGCATCGGCCCGCTGGGTGGTGCCGCCGAAGCCGGTCACCTGGCAGAACAGCGCGTAGAGCGGCACCGAGGCGTAGGCCAGCCCGACCATCCCGAAGACGAGGCCGAACAGCCCGCCCAGGAACAGTCGGTTCTTCCGCTTCAGCCGGTCATTCTTGGGTCTGTCGCTCATCACGCTGTGCCCTCCCCTGCCGTTCCGGTCGCGGCGGTCAGTGCCCGCCCATCCGCACCAGCGTGATGACGTAAAACATCACCACCAGCCCGATCAGCGCGGCCAGGACCGCGTAGTTGCGCCCGCGCAGCCGCTTGCGGCGCTCCTCGTGGGATTCGTCCATGATCGTCATGCCCCGCCTCCGCTCGTCAGGATTCCGGTCACCAGATGCTCGCCCATCAGCAGGGCGAACAGCAGGAACAGGTAGAGGATCGAGAAGCCGAACATCTGCTTGGCCGGCTTGTCGTCGGTCGCGCGCAGAACGCGGACCGCGCACAGCACGAAGAAAGCGCCCAGCAGGCTCGACCCGATCAGATAGGCAAGGCCGCCGATGCCCAGGAAGTACGGCGCCACCGCCACCGGCAGCAGGACCAGCGTGTAGGCCAGCATCTGCCGCTTGGTGGACTCCGGCCCGGCGACCACCGGCATCATCGGCACACCGGCGCGCGTGTAGTCGCCGTTGCGGAACAGCGCCAGCGCCCAAAAATGCGGCGGCGTCCACAGGAAGATCAGCAGGAACAGCAGGATGGAGGGCAGTTCGACCCCGCCCGTCACCGCCGCCCAGCCGATCATCGGCGGGAAGGCGCCGGCGGCCCCGCCGATCACGATGTTCTGCGGCGTCCGCCGCTTCAGCCACATCGTGTAGACGAAGACGTAGAAGCCGATGGTCAGCGCCAGCAGAGCCGACGCCGCCCAGTTGACCGCCAGCCCCATCACCACGACGGACGCCGCCGCCAGGATCACCCCGAAGGCCAGCGCGTTCTCCGGCTCCACCCGCCCCGACGGGATCGGGCGGCGGACGGTGCGGGACATCACCGCGTCGATGTCGCGGTCGTACCACATGTTGATGGCGCCCGAGGCCCCGGCCCCGACCGCGATGCACAGCACCGCCACCGCCGCCAGCACGGGGTGCAGGTGGCCGGGCGCCAGCACCATGCCGGCCAGCCCGGTGAACACCACGAGCGACATCACCCGCGGCTTCAGCAGCTCGATGTAGTCACCCGGCGTCGATCCGGAGACCGGACCTGTCGAGACCCGTTCAATGCTCAGGTCCGTCATTCTGCACTATCCTCTGGCTTTTCGGCTCTCTGGCCGGAGGCAGCCTCCCGGCACCCCCGGCGACTTGGTCACGTCCAAACGGTCACTTCACCTGCGGCAGCGTCTCGAAGGCATGGAACGGCGGGGGCGAGCTGACGGTCCACTCCAGCGTGCCCGCCTGCGGACCCCAATAGGCCGCATCGACCTTCTCGCCGCTGCGCAGGGTCTTGTACGCGATCCACACGAACAGAAGCGTGGACGCGAAGGAAAGATACGCCCCGAACGAGGAGATCATGTTCCAGCCGGCGTAGGCGTCCGGATAGTCCGGGATGCGGCGCGGCATGCCGGCCAGACCCAGGAAGTGCTGCGGGAAGAAGACCAGGTTCACGCCGATGAAGGTCGTCCAGAAGTGAACCTTGCCCCAGAACTCCGGATACTGGCGCCCCGACATCTTGCCGATCCAGTAGTACCAGCCGGCGAAGATCGAGAAGACCGCACCCAGCGACAGCACGTAGTGGAAGTGCGCGACCACGTAATAGGTGTCGTGCAGCACGATGTCCATGCCGCCGTTGGCCAGCACCACGCCGGTCACGCCGCCCACCGTGAACAGGAAGATGAAGCCCAGCGCCCACAGCATCGGCACCCGGAATTCGATCGACCCGCCCCACATGGTGGCGATCCAGGAGAAGATCTTCACCCCTGTGGGCACCGCGATGATCATCGTGGCGGCGGTGAAGTAGGCCTTCGTGTCGACGTCCAGACCCACCGTATACATATGGTGTGCCCACACCACGAAGCCGACCACGCCGATGGCGACCATCGCGTAGGCCATGCCCAGATAGCCGAACACCGGCTTGTGCGAGAAGGTCGAGACGATGTGGCTGATGATGCCGAAGGCCGGCAGGATCATGATGTAGACTTCGGGGTGGCCGAAGAACCAGAACAGGTGCTGGAACAGGATTGGGTCGCCGCCGCCCTCCGGATTGAAGAAGCTGGTGCCGAAGTTGCGGTCGGTCAGCAGCATGGTGATGGCGCCGCCCAGCACCGGCACGGCCAGCAGCAGAAGGAAGGCGGTCACCAGCATCGCCCACACGAACAGCGGCATCTTGTGCAGCGTCATGCCCGGCGCGCGCATGTTGAAGATGGTGGTGATGAAGTTCACCGCGCCCAGGATCGACGAGGCACCGGCGAGGTGAAGGGCGAAGATCGCCATGTCCACCGACGGCCCGCTCTGGCCCAGCGGCGAGGACAGCGGCGGGTAGATCGTCCAGCCCGTGCCGGCCCCCTGCCCCACGAAGGCGGAGCCGAGAAGCAGCATGAAGGCGGGGACGATCAGCCAGAAGCTGATGTTGTTCAGCCGCGGAAAGGCCATGTCGGGCGCGCCGATCATCAGCGGCACGAACCAGTTGCCGAAACCGCCGATCAGCGCGGGCATCACCACGAAGAAGACCATGATGAGGCCGTGCGCGGTGATGAGCACGTTCCAGACCTGCCCGTCCGCGAGGAACTGCATCCCCGGCGACTGGAGTTCCAGCCGCATGATCACCGAGAACAATCCGCCGATCAGCCCGGCGATGACCGAGAAGATCAGGTAGAGCGTTCCGATGTCCTTGTGGTTCGTGGAGAAGAACCAGCGCTCGACGAAGCCCGGCATGTGGTGATCGTGGTCATGCCCGTGGCCGTGTCCCTGCGCTTCCCCCGGATTGGCATTTGCCATGTCTCTAACCCTCGCGTCGGCGGAATGATTTTTCTTTGAGGTGCCGCTGCATCCAAAGCGTGAGGCTCACTGGACGGCCCCGGCGGACGGCAGCCCGGCGGATGGCATTTGGGCGACGTCGCGCTTGGTGTCGGGCGTCCCGTAAGCGGTCTTGGCCTTCTCGACCCACTGGGCGAAAGCCTCCTTCGACACGGCCTCGACCGCGATCGGCATGAAGGCGTGGTTGATGCCGCAGATCTCGGAGCACTGGCCGTAATAGACGCCTTCCTTCTCGATCCGCACCCAGGTCTCGTTGGCGCGGCCCGGCACGGCGTCCTTCTTCACGCCGAAGCTCGGCACGGCCCAGGAATGGATGACGTCGCCCGCGGTGACCAGCACGCGCACCGTGGTGTTGACCGGCAGCACGACCCGGTTGTCCACCTCCAGCAGGCGCTTCTGGCCGGGTTTCAGTTCCGATTCCTGGATCATGTAGCTGGAGAAGGCGATGTTGTCGTGGTCGGGATATTCGTAATCCCAGTACCACTGCCGCCCGGTGACCTTGATGGTCATCTCCGCTTCGGGGACCCGTTCGGCCTCGTAGAGCAGCTTGAAGGACGGCACGGCGATGACGATCAGGATGATGACCGGTATCACCGTCCAGGCGATCTCCAGCGCCGTGTGGTGCGACGTGGTGGACGGCACCGCGTTCTTCTTGGCGTTGAAGCGGATCGCCACCCAGGCGAGGAGCCCCGCCACGAGAAGCACGATGGCGACGATGATGACCGTCAGCAGGTCGTGGAACGAATCCATCGAATGCTTGACCGGAGTGGCCGCCTCCTGAAGCCCCAATTGCCAGGGGTGGGGTTCGGCGGCGGAACCGGCAGCGGCAAATCCACACAAAGATGTCAGCGCCGCCAGAAAGGCAGCGTTCAGGGTCTGCGTCTTCATCCCCAACCCTCTCGTTGCCCGTCGCCCACGGTCTCGGGCGGCGGTCGTCCCTTCCCGCCGGACCCGCCTTCGCCCCTGTTTCTCTGGTGCGTTCCGGCCCTGTCGGACGGAAACGCGGCCGGGCGTTGCGGCGGTGCCGGTTTATGCAGGGATCGTGCCGTTTTTTGGTGGCGCGACCCCGCAGCGCGAGCTTAACCCTGCACTGCGCTTGGGAACAAGTCAGGTGTCCCTACACGAAAGACATAGGCGCAATACCGGTTTCAGGCCCACATAAGAACAGAAGTTGAGTTTCGGTGTCGGCTTCGCACTGCGACAAGCTGTCGCAGTTTGATGGTATAGCGAATTGTTTCGGAAAATCAAGTTTTTAGGCTTGCATGGCTGCGCCGCCGGACGCAAGCGACCTTGCGCGGACGGCCCCTTTCGGACCCCGCGCCGCCTCCGCCGGATTAGATCGGAAAAGCTCCCGGACCGTCAGTGCCCGCCGGTGATGACCTTGCGGATTCGGCGCACGCCGGACCAGACGAAGGCGATGACGATGGGAATCATCAGCCCGACCAGCAGATCGGGATCGACCTTCATCCCGAGTCCCTTCACGCCCTTGGCCGCGTAGCCGACGATGCCGACCAAGTAATAGCTGATCGCCACCACCGACAGCCCCTCCACCGTCTCCTGGAGGCGGAGTTGCAACTGCGCCCGCTTGTCCATGGAGAGGAGAAGCTCCGCGTTCTGCCCTTCCACGGCGATCTCCACACGGGTGCGCAGCAGGTCGCTGGCGCGGGCCACCCGCTGGGACAGGGCGTGCAGGCGCGATTCCACGGCCTCGCAGGTGCGGATGGCCGGGGCGAGGCGGCGGTCCATGAACTCGCCCACCGTGGGCAGGCCCTCGATGCGGATCTCGCGCAGCTCCACGATCCGCTTTTCCACGAGGTTGTAATAGGCCCGCGCCGCGCCGAAGCGGTAGGCGGTCTCCGCCGCGATCTGCTCGGTCTGGGCGGCCAGCAGGGTCAGCCGGTCCAGAAGCTCCCGCTCGTCGTCCAGCCCGCGCAGCGTGGCGATGCGGGTGGTCAGGTCGGCCAGATCGGCCTCGATCGGGCCGATGCGCGGCAGCACGCCGCGCGCCACCGGAAGCGCCAGGAGCGCCATCACCCGGTAGGTCTCGATCTCCAGGAGGCGCTGCACGACGCGGCCCGCCTGGTTGGGGGTCATGGCGTGGTCGGCGATGAGAAGGCGCGAGAAGCCGTCGCCATGAATGCGGAAGTCCGTCCAGGCCGTCGCCGCCCGCCCGGAAATGCGCGTCCCGATGTAGCTCTGCGAGCCGAACATGGCCGCCAGCATGTTGGACGACGGCTCCGGCGATTCGGCGTCCAGCACGGCGACATGGACGCCGACCATCAGTTCCCCCGGAAGCCCGGCCAGCCATTCTCCGGGGACCGCGTTCAGCGCCGGTTCCAGAAAGGGGTCGACCAGCACGCCCGCCGCGGACGCGGCGCTGGGGCGGAAGACGGTCCAGGTGGAGAATTCGGTGTGCCGCTCCCACTTCAGGCGGAAGCTGCCGAAGGAGCCGCTGTAATGGGTGGCCCCGGCGGGCGGGCGCGGAACGCCGGCCCAGTCGCACAGCTTCTCCAGATGCAGCCGGTCCGCCTCCGACGCGCCCTCGCCCGACAGCATCGCCAGCATGGTGGCGCGCACCGGGGTGGACAGCGTTTCCGGCGGACGGGTGTGCACCTCGTTGGTCAGGGTCACGCGCAGGGCGTGGTTCTTCAGGGGATGGGCCAGGGAGCGGGCGGAGTCTCCGTTGCCCTTGCGGCCCACCGCCAGCGCGTCGTCGGTCATCGCGGCCACTCCCCTTCCAAGCCCCTTTTGCCCAAGGACGACGAGCCTTGCCGGATGGGCCGCCCGTCGCCACACTATAGGTCTGATCTTAGAGCACATCGCGGTTGCGGGCGCGAGAGCGCCGGTGCCGTGGTGTCGTCCTACGAAAGACCGACAGCCCGGAGTCCCCATGAGCGCGCTTGCCGTCACCGACGATCTGTTCTTCAACCGCGCCGGCCTGGACCGTTCCCGTGTGGAGGGGGTGGTCGCCGACGCGCTGCGGGGGACGGACGACGGTGAACTGTATCTGGAATATTCGCAGAGCGAATCGCTGGGCTGGGACGACGGCAAGCTGAAGTCCGCCAGCTTCGACACCACCCAGGGGTTCGGCCTACGCGCCATCGCCGGGGAGGCGACCGGCTTCTCCCACGCCTCCAGCCTGTCGGAGGACGCCATCCGCCGCGCCGCCGCGACGGTGCGCGCCGTCCAGGCCGGCCACGCCGGCACCTTCGCGGAGCCGCCCGCCGGCACCAACCGCGCGCTCTACATCCCGGACAATCCCCTGCCCCTGGTCCCCTTCGAGGCGAAGGTGAAGCTGCTGGCGGAGATCGACGCCTACGCCCGCGCCAAGGACCCGCGGGTGCGGCAGGTTTCCTGCTCGATCAGCGGCGAGTGGCAGGCGGTGCAGATCATCCGCGCCGACGGCGTGCGCGTGGCCGACCTGCGCCCGCTGGTGCGGCTGAACGTCTCCGTCGTGGTGGCCGAAGGCGACCGCATGGAAACGGGCGGCCATGGCGGCGGCGGGCGCGTCACCTACGAACACTACATGCAGCCGGAGACGTGGCGCGCCTTCGTGGACGAGGCGTTGCGCTCGGCGCTGGTCAACCTGTCCTCCGTCCCGGCCCCGGCTGGGGAGATGACCGTCGTTCTCGGCAACGGTTGGCCGGGCATCCTGCTGCACGAGGCCATCGGCCACGGGCTGGAGGGCGACTTCAACCGCAAGAAGACCTCGGCCTTCGCCGGGCTGATGGGCCAGCGCATCGCCGCGCCCGGCGTGACCATCGTGGACGACGGCACCATCGAGAACAGCCGCGGCTCCATCACCGTGGACGACGAGGGCACCCCCGGCCAGTGCACCACGCTGATCGAGGACGGTATCCTGGTCGGCTACATGCAGGACCGCATGAACGCCCGCCTGATGGGCATGCGCCCGACCGGCAACGGGCGGCGCCAGAGCTTCGCCTGCCACCCGATGCCGCGCATGACCAACACGGTGATGCGCCCCGGCGCCTACGCGCCGGAGGAGATCATCAAGTCGGTCAAGAAGGGCCTCTACGCCAAGAATTTCGGCGGCGGACAGGTGGACATCACCAACGGCAAGTTCGTCTTCTCCGCCAACGAAGCCTACCTGATCGAGGACGGCAAGCTCGGCCCGGCGGTGAAGGGCGCGACCCTGATCGGCAACGGCCCGGACAGCCTGACGCGCGTGTCGATGATCGGCAACGACACGAAGCTGGACCCCGGCGTCGGCACCTGCGGCAAGGACGGCCAGGGCGTGCCCGTGGGCGTCGGCCAGCCGACCCTGCGCCTGGACGGCCTGACCGTGGGCGGCACGGCGGCCTGATGTTTCCCTTCTCCCCGCTGGGGAGAAGGTCAGGATGAGGGGGCGCCGAAGGCGCGCCACGCCGACTCATCCGGCGTTTTTCTTCGCCCTGCCGGGCGCATCGCCCCCTCACCCACCCCTCTCCCCAGCCGGGAGAGGGCTCCAGCATCGGAGGCTCCCCCCGTGTCGTCCCTCGCGCTGGTTTCGACCTTCTGTCCCGACCGCGTCGGCCTCGTTTCGGCGGTCACCGGCCATCTGTTCGGGCTGGGCGCCAACCTGCGCGACGCGACCTTCGCGGTCATGGGCTCCGGGGCGGAGTTCTCGGCGGTCTGCGAACTGCCGGGCGGCGTGACGGTGGAGGAAGTTCAGGAGGGGCTGTCCAGCCTGCCGGAACTGGAGGGCGCGCAGATCAAGGTCACGCCCTTCGATTTCGACCCCAACCCCGGCCCGCTGGCCCGCATCACCCACCGGGTGGAGGTGTCGGGCGGCGACCAGCCGGGCCTGATCGCCCGCCTGTCGGAGATCTTCACCCAGTTCGAAGCGAACATCGTCCGGCTGGACGCCCAGACCCTGCCCGACCACGAGGGCGGTCGCTACGCCATCCGCTTCGCCGTTTCCATCCCGCCGGAGCGCGCCGCCACCTGCCTGTCCGCCATCGCCAACACGGCGGAAACCATGGGCCTGACCTGCACCGCCGTGGCGCCGTAGCCCCTCTCCCGCCCCGGGAGAGGGAGGGGCCCATGCGCAGCATGGGAGGGTGAGGGTGCTGCCAAAAGATCAGCGCCTTGATCCTTGCACGACCCTCACCCGCCCGCTTCGCGGGCACCCTCTCCCGAGACGGGAGAGGGATTAGGGTTGCATTCATACGCATGACAATGCCATGGATCGGGAGCTTTCCCCGACCAACTCCACCATGGCGTGAAACGCGTTCTCCTCGCCCTGACGCTGTCACTCACGACCCTACCCGCCCGGGCGGAGGGGCTTGAGGCGACTCTGTCCGACTGGGGAGGCGCCGGGCTGCTCCAGACGCCGACCGCGCGCGGGCTGCCGGACGGCACCGTCACCGCCGGGCTGACCGTTCTGGGCGGCCTGCACCGGCATGTCTTCGCCGGGGCGCAGCTTCTTCCCGGCCTGGAGGTCACGCTGCGCGACAGCGTGTATCCAAGCTGGCACGGCCTCAGCGAACCGGGGGTGGACGCCAAGCTGCGCCTGCTGCGCGAAGGACCCTGGTGGCCGGCGATCGCCGTCGGCGGGCGGGATGTCACCGGCACCGGGCTGGACTTGCCCGGCAAAGGCCGCTTCGCGGGGGAGTATCTGGTGGCCTCCCGCCGATGGTGGGACGTCGATTTCAGTCTGGGGATCGGCTGGGGCGGGCTGGGCGATTACGGGCATTTTCGTAGCCCGCTGCGCTTTCTCGGCGGGCGCTTCAAGCGCGACCGCAACCCCGCCGACGCGTCCTCCCGCGGACCGGAGGCGTGGTTCACGGGGGAGCGCGCCGCCCTGTTCGGCGGGGCCGAATGGCACACGCCGCTGGATGGGCTGAGCGTCAAGCTCGAATACAGCGCCGACGGTTTCCGCGCCCAGCAGCAGGACGACCCGCGCTTCCGCCCCGGCCTGCCGTTGAACGCCGGCCTCGCCTACCGCCCCTGGCGCTGGCTGGACCTGGGCGCCGGCATCGAGCAGGGATCGCGGGCCATGCTGCGCCTCGCCGCCCGTTTCGACCCGCGGGAGGAGGCGGAAGCCTCCCCGCGGACGCCCCCGCCCGCGGTCGGCGCCCGCCCTGCCTCGCCGGAGTCCGCCCTGCCCGCCGCGGACCTGGTGGCCCTGGCCCGGCTTCACCGGCTGCCCGCCCGCGCCGGTCTGATCGCCGGGGACCGCGCGGCCCTGTGGCTGGACCCGGCGGGAACCGGCACCGCCCCGCTGGCGCAGGAGGTGGGGCGCGCCGCCCGCCTGCTGGCCGACGGCGCCCCGCCGAAGGTCGAATGGCTGACCGTGGTCACCGGCAGCGCGGGGCTGGACGGCACCGCCGTCACCCTGTCGCGCCGGGAGGTGGAACGGGCCGCCCGCAAGCGCGGCAGCCCTGAGGAGATCTGGCGCACCGCCCGTGTGGAGCGCTCCGCCGGCCCACCCCCGGACTGGCCGGCACGGCTGACCCTGACCCTCACCCCGACCGCCGAGGTCAGCCTGTTCGAGCAGAGCGCACCGCTGGTGCAGCGGACCTACGGCGACGCGGTGATGACGGCGGAGCCGTTGCGCGGGCTGGTTCTCAGCGGCGGGCTGCGGGTGAACGCCAGCCACAACCTGCACCGTCTCGACACCAACGCCATCCCGGCGGCGGAGCCGGTGCGCAGCGACCTGCCGCGCTACGCCGACCGCGTCGGCGGGGTGGAACGGCTCTACGGGGCGTGGCTCGCGGCGCCGTCCGAGGCGTGGAGCACGCGCCTGTCCATCGGTCATTTCGAGGAGATGTTCGGCGGCGTCGGGGCGGAGGCGCTGTACCGTCCGCCGATGGCGCGCTGGGCGCTGGGGCTGGACCTCAACCGCGTCTGGAAGCGCCCGCCGGAGGAGGTTCTGCGGATCGCCCGCGAAAGCGGACGCGACACCGGCCATGCCAGCCTCTATTGGGAGGCGCCGGGGGCCGCCACGACGGGCGCGCTGCGGCTGGGCCGCTATCTCGGCGGGGATTGGGGCGGCACGCTGGAGCTGATGCGCGCCTTCGACGGGGGCATGAACCTGTCCGCCCACATGACCTGGACGGAGGGTCCGGAGGGTGGGCAGAGCCGCTATGGCGGGCGGCTGGACCAGGGGATCGCGCTGGTCGTGCCCTTCTCACCCGGTGGTTCCTGGCCGCCGGACGGGCGTTTGGCGACCGCGGTGCGTACCCTTGGACGCGACGCGGGGCAACGGCTGCGCCAGCCATTGCCCCTGTACGATGCGTCGGTCCCGGCGGGCTATGGCCGCCTGACGGGATCGTGGCCGCGGCTGATGGACTGAACCGACCGCGGCGATTGGGAGATCAGCGGATTTCGGAGATCGTCCCGGTGTTGGCGTCCAGCAGCACGGTGCTCCAGGTGCCATTGGCCGACTGGGCCTCCGCCACATAATTCTCGCCCTGCTTGCGGAAGTCGCGGACGGACGTGAAGCCGGCGGCGCTGAAATAGTTCAGCAGCGAGGTCTGCATCAGCTCCTTGCGGTTCTGCCCGCGCTCTGCCCGCCGGTTCGTGTTCGGATCGACGTTCATGATGACCTGCCGGTTGCCCTGCATGGTGCCGGCGGCCGATCCGGTGGTCCCCATGGCGCCGCTGTTCGGCATGGCGTTGTTCATGCCGCCGGTGCTGCCGTAGGTGCCGGGCGTCCCGTAGGTGCCGGTGCTGCCGTAGGTGCCCGCGGCGCCCGACGCGCCGGTGCTGCCGCTGGTCGCGCGGTCGGGCATGCGGCCGTCCGGCGTCCGGCTGTGGGTCCGGTCGCTCCAGGGGTCGGTCCGGTCGCCGGGCAGGCTTTCCACCTGCGGGCTGGTGGTCGGCAGACCCGACGGGCTGGAGCGCTCGTAGGGAACCTGCGGCGCGTTGTTCTGGTAGGTCTGGGCCATCGCGGCGGGAGCGGCGGCCAGCGTCGCGGCGAGAACGGCGAGGGACAGTTTGGCGTTCATGGCTTCCTCTTCTCTCGATACGGCGTCTCGCACCGGCGGAGCGGTGCCGCGCCTTCTTCGCCCGCAAGGCCGGAACCGAGCGGGCTGGCGTCCCCGACAACAGCCCTTGCGGGCCGTTGTTTCGGTCAAGCCAGCGGTATCGGGATGTCCCTCCCCCATTTGGGACCCACCCTACCCAAAAAAAGCCCCTTGCGTCGGCGGTATCGGGGAACCTTTCAGTCCGGCGCAGTGTTCTGCACAGTACTGATCGCTCTTCACAGAGTAGGACGTCAACAGACTGCGCGCCGGACGAGCCGTAACGCGCTTCGGGCCGAGCGAGGGAGGTTAGGATGCTCTACTGGGCACTTGTTTTCTTCGTCATCGCGCTGATTGCCGGCGCACTCGGTTTCGGCGGAGTTGCGTCGGCCTCTTCGGGCATCGCGCAAATCCTGTTCTTCCTTTTCCTGGTCTTGTTTGCCGCGAGCTTGATTCTGGGCCTGGTCAGGCGCCGCTAGACCCAGCGCCCGCCCGGATGGGTCCGGGCGGGCGGTTTCCCGCAGTGCGCCCGCGTTCGGCCTCCACGTCTCGAAGGGTTCGGACGCGCGAGTACCCCCAAAGCCTCTCGATGTTAGCCTCGCACCTGACCGGCAACGCCCCATCCGGAGCGTTGCCGGTCTCTCTGTGCCGGCATCCATGGGAAACAGTGGAAAGCGGGAGGATCAGTCCTCGTCGGTCGGGCTGTGCCCTTCCATGAGCTGGCGCAGCGCGCGCCGCCCGCGCGACAGGCGGGACTTCACGGTGCCGATGGAAATGCCCAGGATGTCCGCGGCCTCGCCGTAGGAGATGCCCTCCAGCCCGATCAGCAGAACCACCTCCCGCTGTTCGGTCGGCAGCAAGCCCAGCGCGCGTTTCAGGTCGCGCAACTCCAGCCGCACGAACTGCCCGCCATGGGCCGCGCCGATGGCCGCCTGCCCTTCCCCATCGATATCCACCACCGTCTGCCGGCGGCGGATGCCATTGATGTGCAGGTTGCGCAGAATCGTGAAGAGCCAGGCGCGCAGGTTGCTGCCGGGCCGCCAGAGATGAAGGCGTGACAGCGCTCGTTCCAGGCACTCCTGGACCAGATCGTCGGCCAGCGTGGCGTCCCGCACCATGGCGCGGGCGAAACGGCGCAGACGCGGAATTTCCGCCTCGATCTGCGCGATGACCGCCGGATCGGGAGGCGCCAGCGGCGCGGAGGGCTCCTCCGCATCGGTTGCGTCCTCGACCTCTATGCCGTCCTCGGCCTCGCTCGCAACGTTCAACTCATCCTCGTCCGCACGGCGGCTTCCCATCACCGGCTCTAGGGCGACGGGGTCGAGCGGCGCGGGGCTGCTTGCCGGACGGCGCAAGGAACTCGCGACGTGGTTCGCCATCGGTGGAACGCTGCCTCCCTATGTACCGAAAGATGTGCCGATCATTCCAGGCGCGTCTGAAAACGCCCGAACCATCGCTCCGGCCCCCGTCTTGCGCCGAATGCGCCCGGGTGTAACCGGATTCTCCAACGACCATCGTCGGTCCATCAGTACGTAATGGCCCACCTAAGGGGCTGCCAGTTGGGAAAAAGGCTAGGACATTGCGCAATTTGGCGAGATTACCTCGAACATGCCATGGATTGTCCGATTGCTCCCATAGCACTCGATTGCGGATGATGTATCGTTCCCGAACTTACGGGAGGCTTCATGACTTTGCTCAAAAGGAAAAGGCCGGCTGGCTCGCACCAACCGACCTCAAATCTCCTTTGCGGGATAGCCATGTCTATGGCCAACGATGAATTCGTTCATTCATCCATCCGCAGGTCCGCTGCCAGCGGTTCTTCTTCTCTGTATAGGCGGCGTTTCCGTCCCTTAGCGGAAGTCTTATTTCATTATGGTCCGCTTCCCCTCTTGACTGGGACCATATCGCGTTACGTCTTTCGCGGACAGCCGGACGTTGGCGCTAGCACAGCCATCTTCCCGCATACACCGAAAGACCGGGCGCCCTCACCAATTGGCAAAACCCTTGTCCGGACGGCGAAAGCCGCGTCGGCGCTGGCCGTCGGCGGGCTTCTGGCGTCCCTTTTAGCGGCCGTACCCGCCGCGGCCCAGTCCCAGAATCCCCAAGGCGCGCCCGACCGCACCATCCGTGCCTTGGAGGCGCTCGCGAACAAGGGCAGCGCCCGCGCCCAATACGAGCTGGCCATGCGGTACGAGGTGGGCAAAGGGGTGAACCGCGACGAGCGGCTGGCCCTCTCCCTCTACTGCCGCGCGGCCCGCCAGGACTATCCCGAGGCGGCCTACCGCGCCGGGCGCATGCATCTGGCCGGGCGGGGGGCGGTGTCGAAGGACGAGGAGCTTGGCCGCTCCTGGCTGCGCCGCGCCGCCCTGCTCGGCAGCGAGGACGCGACGCAGATGGTCAAGCCGGCCAGCGCCAAGAGCAAGGCGCCCGACCGCTGCGAACCGCCGAGCGTGCGCTGGGGCGTGATCCGCATGCCGCCCAAGGAAATCCGCGCCATGGTCACCAAGATGGCGCCCACCTACGGCCTCGACCCGGAGCTGGTGCTGGCGGTCATCGCCGTGGAGTCGGGCTACCGCGTGGACGTGGTGTCGGAAAAGAACGCCATGGGGCTGATGCAGCTCATCCCCGAAACGGCGGAGCGGTTCGGCGTGACCAAGCCCTTCGACCCTGAGCAGAATCTGCGCGGCGGCATGAAGTATCTGCGCTGGCTGCTGGCCTATTTCGACGGGAACGTGACCCTGGCGCTGGCCGGCTACAACGCCGGCGAAGGGGCGGTGGTGCAGTACAAGGGCGTCCCTCCCTACCGCGAGACGCAGGATTACGTGGTGAAGGTTCACAGCGTCTACCCGCGCCGCGTCCATCCCCACGACCCCGGCGTGGTGCGCTCCGCCGGCCTCCCCGCCGCAAGGCAGGAGGAGGTGGCCGAACTGAGCCTGTCCAGCCGCTCGGGCGCTTCCGCAAAACGCTGACGCCGAAAACGACGACGGCCCGCCGAATGGGCGGGCCGTTGGTCGTTTGTACCGGAAACTTGTAGCCGGAAAGGATGGCGTCCCCTAGGGGATTCGAACCCCTGTTACCGCCGTGAGAGGGCGGTGTCCTAGGCCTCTAGACGAAGGGGACCTTCACCGGGCGATGCTCGGTTGCCAGCCGATCGAAGTGGCGTCCCCTAGGGGATTCGAACCCCTGTTACCGCCGTGAGAGGGCGGTGTCCTAGGCCTCTAGACGAAGGGGACAGTCTTTCGTCGTCTGACGACGTGGCGTCGTCGGCGTGGGCGGGTTTTTAGCGAACCCGCCCCACCCGATCAAGCCTTTTCTGACAGATCTTTTGCGATTTTCAGAAAAGAATTCACGACGGCCTGCGGCGTGTCGAAGGCGGTGACCAGACGCAGCAGATCGCCCTCCCACCGGTAGAAGCGGTAGCCCGCGGCCTCCAGCCCGTCGGCCACCGCGGCGGGCAGGCGCACGAAGACCTCGTTGGCCTCCACCGGATAGGCCAGCTCCGCCCCCGGCAGCGCGGCGAGCCCTTGGGACAGCCGGTCGGCCATGGCGTTGGCATGGCGGGCCAGCCGCAGCCACAGGTCGTCGGCCAGCCAGGCGTCCAACTGCGCCGACAGGAAGCGCCCCTTGGACACCAGATGGCCGGCCCGCTTGCGGCGGAAGCCGAAATCCTCCGCCAGGGCGGGGTTGAAGAAGACCACCGCCTCGGCGGCGAGGCAGCCGCCCTTGGTGCCGCCCAGCGACAGCACGTCAACCCCGGCCTTCCAGGTCACCTCCGCCGGGGCGCAGCCCAGCCGGGCCACCGCGTTGGCGAAGCGCGCGCCGTCCATATGCACCGCCATGCCGTGGGCGTGCGCCGCGTCCGACAGGGCCGCCACCTCCTCCGGACGGTAGACCGTGCCGGCCTCCGTCGCCTGGGTCAGGCTGAGGGCGGCGGGCTGCACCTTGTGCACCACGCCGATGCCCGCCCCGGTCAGCGCCGCGGTCAGCGCGGCGGGGGTCAGCTTGCCGCCCTCCCCCGCCAGCGGCACCAGCTTGGCCCCGCCGGTCGCCATTTCCGGCGCGCCGCACTCGTCGACGTTGATGTGGCTTTCCTGGTGGCAATAGACCGCCCCGAAGGGCGGGACGAGCGCCGACAGGGCCAGCGCGTTGGCCGCCGTGCCCGTGGCGACCGGGAAGACCGTCACGTCGGCCTCGAAGATGGCGGACAGGCGGCGGGTCACGGCTGCGGTCAGCGGGTCCAGCCCATAGGGATCGGCGGACCCGACCGAGGCCGCGGCCAGCGCGTTGACCACCTCCGGCGCCGCGCCGGCCACATTGTCGCTGCGGAAGTCGTGGATGAAGGGAGTGCTCATGGCGCGGCGGCTCCGGTGGTGACGGTCACGGCGATGGCGCCGGTGCGGGGGTCCATCACATAGAGGCGGTCCGGAGCGTCCGGTGTGGTGACGCGGAACACGACGCGGTTGCCGACCGCCACCGGATCGCCGATGCGCGCGCCCGCCGGCAGGCCCAGCACGACCTCCTCCGTCCTTCCCGCGGCAGGGACGGGCCGTTCGGTCTCGGCACCGGACCGGCGGTCCGGATCGCTCATGCGCTTGTAGAGTTCGACGCCGATGATCGCGAAGCCGGCGATGATCATCACGCCCATGAGGACGACGAGTACCTTGAGGAACTGCACGGTTTGGGGTCCACTCTCGCGCGGATGTGAGGAGTTTTGCCGAACGATGCCCGAACGCACCGAAATCGACGACGATGACGACGAATACACCGGAACGGAGGACGGCGAAACCGCCGAAGGCGGGCACCGCCACTGGGAGGTTCCGGCCGAATCCGGCGGGCAGCGGCTCGACAAGGCTCTGGCCGCGGGCCTTCCCGGCCTGTCGCGCTCGCGCGTGCAGGCTCTGCTGGAGCGGGGCTGCGTCCGCGACGGCAGCGGGAAGGCGGTGACCGATCCCTCCGCGAAGGTCAAGCCCGGCCAAACTTTCGACGTTTTCATCCCCGAAGCTGAACCTGCACAGCCCGAAGCCCAGGACATCCCCCTGGACGTGGTCTATGAGGATGAGGACGTGTTGGTGATCGACAAGCCCGCGGGCATGGTGGTCCATCCCGCCGCCGGCAATCCGGACGGCACGCTGGTCAACGCGCTGCTCGCCCATTGCGGCGACAGCCTGTCGGGCATCGGCGGCGTGCGGCGCCCGGGGATCGTCCACCGTCTCGACAAGGACACCAGCGGCCTGATGGTCGTCGCCAAGAACGACCGCGCGCATCACGCGCTGACGGAGCAGTTCGCCGGCCGCACGCTCAGCCGCACCTACCGGGCGCTCGTCTGGGGAGTCCCCTCCCCCCGCGAGGGACGGATCGAGGGCAACATCGGGCGCAGCAGCACCGACCGCAAGAAGATGGCCGTGGTCACCGGCGGCGGAAAGCACGCGGCCACCCGCTACCGCGTCGTCCGCTCCTTCGGCACCGCGCTGGCGCTGGTCGAATGCACGCTGGAGACCGGGCGCACCCACCAGATCCGCGTGCACATGGCGCACATCGGCCATCCCATCGTGGGCGATCCGCTCTATGGCAAGGGGCGTTCCGGACGCGCCGGCGGCAAGCACGCCTCGGCCCTGCCGGAACCCCATCGCGAACGGTTTGTTGGCTTTCCGAGACAGGCGTTGCACGCCGCGGGGCTGACCTTCCGGCACCCCGCGACGGGGGAGACGGTCCGCTTTCAGGCACCCCTTCCCGCGGATATTAAAGATTTGTCAGATTTCTTAGAATCGCTGTAATCCACTATACCCACGCGCAGAAGTCGGTTATTCTTCGCGTCATCAGCCGCCCACGCTCACGCTTGCATCCGGGGCCGTTCCCGACGGATCGAACGGACAAGCGGGCGGGGAAGCGGCGCAGAACAGAGAACGGCGAAACAGAAAACGTTCATGTGCCCGGTAGAAGGCACGGACAACAGCCGTCGGAGAGGGTCCAACATGGCGACGATATCCAGCGTTCCGGTCATCAGTTCCGAAAGCAACCTCTCGCGCTACCTCCAGGAAATCCGCAAGTTCCCCATGCTCGCGGCGGAGGAGGAGTACATGCTGGCCAAGCGCTGGCAGGAGATCGAGGATTCGGACGCCGCGCACAAGCTGGTGACCAGCCATCTGCGGCTCGTCGCGAAGATCGCCATGGGCTACCGCGGCTACGGCCTGCCGCTGTCGGAACTGATCTCCGAGGGCAACGTCGGCATGATGCAGGCGGTGAAGCGGTTCGACCCCGACCGCGGCTTCCGGCTGGCGACCTACGCCATGTGGTGGATTCGCGCCGCCATCCAGGAATACATCCTGCACAGTTGGTCGCTGGTGAAGATGGGCACCACGGCGGCCCAGAAGAAGCTGTTCTTCAACCTGCGCCGCCTGAAGGGCCAGATGCAGGCCATCGAGGAAGGCGACATGTCGCCCGAGCAGGTGCGCCACATCGCCACGACGCTCGACGTGCCGGAGCAGGACGTCGTCAACATGAACCGCCGCCTGGGCGCCCCCGACCATTCGCTGAACGCGCCGTTGCGCGCCGACAGCGAGGGCGAGTGGCAGGACTGGCTGGTGGACGAGACGGCGAACCAGGAAATCTCCCTGGCCGAGAGCGAGGAGCTGGGCAAGCGGCGCAAGCTGCTGACCGCCGCCATGGAGAACCTGAACGAGCGCGAGCGCGACATCCTGGTGGAGCGCCGCCTGCGCGACACCCCCACCACGCTGGAGGATCTGTCGCAGAAGTACGGCATCAGCCGCGAGCGCGTCCGCCAGATCGAGGTCCGCGCCTTCGAGAAGCTCCAGAAGGCCATCCGCAACGCCGCGGTGGAGCAGAAGCTGGCCGGGTGATCCCCCGCCCCTGCCCGCCCCTGCCCGCCTGTGGCGGGCGGGGGCAAGCCCTCACGCCCCCGCGGGTTCGGCCATCTGCTCCTGTTCGTCCGGCGACAGACCGCCCGATTCGTCGAACAGGTCGCCGGCCACCTCCGGTCCCCACTGCTGGACCAGACCGACCTTCACGTCCTTCAGCGCGCTGACCCGCTTTTCGGCGCGCATGACCTCGAAGTTCGCGACCATCGGCGGGATGCCGAAATAGAGCGCCCAGCCGATCGCCGCCGAACCGTACATCACCAGCCAGGCCAGCGGGTCCATGAAGATCTTGCCGGCGGCGCCGATGGTGTGGCTGTGCTTCCACAGTTCGATGGCGAAGGGCATGCAGCCGCAGAAGTTCAGTCCCCCCACGGTGATCGGCGCCGACTTTTCCGGGTCGCGGTCGGTGACGTAGGCGACCATGGTCGGGATCATGCCGATACCGAACAGGATGGACGTGGGAAGCACCACCAGACCCGCCGGGATGATCAGCAGGATCAGCGTGAGCATGCTGCCTTTGCGCTTCTTCTTCTTCCCGCCGCTGTTGCCGCCGCGCGCCATGGGTGCCACCCGATCCTTGGTTTGAAGGCCGCCGTCAGAAGGCGAAGAAGAGGATGATCCCGCCGACCACGATGGTGGACAGCAGGCTGGACACGATGGCCGCCACCTGCCGCCCGGAGGATTCGATGATGCTGTTCCGGTCGCCGATGCTCTGCCGCAGCTTGCCGATCTCGGCGTCGGCCTCGCGGTAGGCGATCTGGGCGGCCTCGAACTCCAGCTTGTCGCGGCGCAACGCCTCCGGATCGTCCACGATCTTCAGCAGCTCGCCCAGGCGCCCGTTGTGGGCGGCGGAGTCCGCCTGCTTGCGGACGGACTCCTGCTGGGGGCGGCTGTGGAAGCGGCGGAAGGCGGGATCGAGCAGGGACACCACCCAGGCGGCGAGGTGCGACAGCCCGTCGGTGCCGGTGCGCGCCTGCACGTCGGCCAGGATGGTCAGCATGGCGATCACCCGGCGCATCGGCTCGATGCTGGAACCGAGCTGGGTGTAGAGCATCTCGTCGGTCCGCCGGTGCCGCACGGCCAGGAAGGCGGCGATGTGGCGGTCGATCGGGTCCTTGTGCCGCTCGCTCCCCGCCCCCATCCAGTCGAGCGCGCGGAGCAGCTCCGCCGGGGTGGTCGGCATCTGCTTGGCCACCAGCGGGCTGATGCAGTGCATGGTGGGATTCATCTCGTACAGCACGCGCTCCACCCCCAGCCCGTGTCCCGTGCGGTCCAGCAAGCCGCGGACCTGATCGAAGTTCTGCACCATCGGCACGAACTCCGGCTTGAAGTCGCTCTGCACGCTCACCCAGAACATGGGAAGCTGATTCGCCAGAACCTCCGCCGCCGGCTGGGGCGACTCGCCCCGCAGAAAGGCGTCGGCCAGCATGGTGCCGATGCCGTCGGGCATCATCGCCTTGCCGCGGTAGCGGATGGGCGCGCCGGGGTCCAGCGCCATGCAGACGCGCGACACCAGCCGTTCCGCCATGCTGCCGCCCTTGCCGGTGGTCGAGGCGGTCTGCACGGCGTTCGCCACCGCCTCCGCCCGCGCGTCGTCGCCCATGGAGCGGCGCAGCCACTTGTCCAGCTCCCCGCCCTCGATGACGGTGGCGGCGGGCGCCACATGGCGGGCGAAGGCGCGGGCCAGCGTCCGGCAATGCCAGTAGTCCTGGCCCTGGAACTCCAGCGGGCGCGCGGCGCGGCGCGGCACCTGCGGCTGCTTCGGGCTGAGCCGCCGCCCGGCCACCCAGAGGTCGAGGTCCTGGAGCGTCCAGCGCTGCTTGGGATCGTCCACCAGAAGGCCGCGGATGACCTCGTTGATGGCCAGCGGCAGGCGCATCTGGCCGACCAGCGCGGGGTAGGACCCGCGCTCGATCTTGGCCTGGAGGATCGCCTCGTCCTCCAGCGTCGCCACCGGGTTGCGCCCAAGGAACAGCAGCAGCAGCGTGACGCCCAGCGAATAGAGGTCGTCGGCCATGGTGCCGTTGCCGCGCCCGGCGGGGGAGGCCATGCCGCGCTCCACCGTTTCCAGCAGCACCGATTGGCCGTAGCCCGGCGGGGTGGACAGGCATTCGCCCAGCATCAGGCTGCTGGAGGCCAGATCGCGGTAATAGAGGTTGGTCGGGCGGATCGCGCCATGGACCACGCCGCGGCCGGACAGCTCCTTCAGGGCGGAGACCAGCGGGTGGATGATCTGGCGGGTCAGATGGTCTTCGGGGATCGGGTCCGCGGCCTCGGTCAGGCTGTGCATCAGCCGTTTGCCCGCCGGGCGCTCGAAGATCATGCAGAGGCGCCGCCCCTGGCTCGCCGGCCAATCCACCATGCCCCAGTCGAGCAGGCGCATGTGCGCCTGATTGTCGAGGCTGGCGACGGTGGCGGCGATGTCGGTGCGCGCCAGCGTGGCGCCATGGCCGATGATCGCGAAGGCCTCGGACCGCTTGTCACGCAGCGGCTTGGCGGAATAGGCGTTGCCGCCGATGGCGTTGAGCGCGGGCAGCGGTGCGCTGGGAAGGATCTCGTACCGCTCGGCCAGCTTGACCGGGTCGGCGTTGGCCATCATCCGATCCGCGGCGGCTGCGGTCATGGCATCGGATGGCATGGCGTTCGAATCCCCGGAGCCTGCGTGCGTGTGCCAGCCTAAGTCGCCCGAAACAGGCAAACAAACTGTTAACGCGTGTGGGGAGGCGGTCGAAGTGGCCCCCTCCCCCACAAACCATCAATCCTGGAACGGATCGTTCATCAGGATCGTGTCGTCGCGCTCCGGGCTGGTGGACAGCAGGGCCACCGGGGCCTGGATCAGCTCCTCCACATGGCGGACGTACTTCACCGCCTGGGCCGGCAGCTCCGCCCAGGAGCGGGCGCCCTGGGTGCTGTCCTTCCAGCCTTCGAAGGTCTCGTAGATCGGCTCGACGCGGGCCTGGGCGGCGGCGTTGGCCGGCAGATAGTCCAGCTCCTGCCCGTCCAGACGGTAGCCGATGCACACCTTGATCTCGTCGAAGCCGTCCAGAACGTCCAGCTTGGTCATGGCGATGCCGTCGATGCCGCCGGTCTTCACGGCCTGACGCACCATCACGGCATCGAACCAGCCGCAGCGGCGCTTGCGACCCGTGACCACGCCGAACTCCTTGCCGCGCTGGCCGATCAGCTCGCCGACGTCGTCGAACAGCTCGGTCGGGAAGGGGCCGGAGCCGACGCGGGTCGTGTAGGCCTTGCAGATGCCCAGCACATAGCCGACGGCGCGCGGCCCCATGCCGCTGCCGGCGGCGGCGTTGCCGGCCACCGTGTTGGAGGAGGTGACGAAGGGATAGGTGCCATGGTCGATGTCGAGCATCGAGCCCTGGGCGCCTTCGAACAGGATGCGCTTGCCGGCGCGGCGCAGCTCGTCCAGCGTCTTCCACACCACCGACGCGTAGGGCAGCACCTGCGGGGTGATCTCGCGCAGCGGGTCCAGCAGATCCGCGGGCTTCATCTCCTGAGCGCCCAGGCCACGGAGCAGCAGGTTGTGGTGGGCCAGCAGGATGTCCACCTTCTCCTTCAGCACCGCCTCGTCGCCGAGGTCGCACAGGCGGATGGCGCGGCGGGCCACCTTGTCCTCATAGGCCGGGCCGATGCCGCGGCCCGTCGTGCCGATCTTGCCGGCGCCGCGGGCCTCCTCGCGCGCCTTGTCGAGCGCGCTGTGGACCGGAAGGATCAGCGGAACGTTCTCGGCGACCTGGAGCGTGGCGGGCGACACCTCGACGCCCTGGCTCTTGATCGCCGTCACTTCGCGGATGAAGGCCCACGGGTCGAAGACGACGCCGTTGCCGATGATCGACAGCTTGTTCGGCCGAACCACGCCCGAAGGCAGAAGGCTCAGCTTGTAGGTCACGCCGTTGATCACCAGCGTGTGGCCGGCGTTGTGACCGCCCTGGAAGCGCACCACCACGTCGGCCCGGCTGGACAGCCAGTCGACGATCTTGCCCTTGCCCTCGTCGCCCCACTGGGCGCCGACCACCGCCACGTTGGCCATGTGTGTCTCCGCAAAATAAGAAGGCAGAAAGAAAACGTTACCCGTGCGAAGGCGTCCCCGCCGCGCGGGGTTTCGCCTCGTGAAGTCTCAAGCCAGCGGCGTGACCGTGCCGCCGTCCAGCCGATAGCCGCAGTTCAGCCGCCGGGCCTCCGCCGCGGGGTCCGCCACGGGGACCAGCCCCGCCACGGTGACCCAGCCCTCGGCGCGCAGCGTGCCAGCCGCCGCCCAGGAGGTGCCATGCGGCACGTAAACGCGCCGGGCCGGCTCCGGCGCCGGAACGGCGCGCAGAAGCGTGTCCATGTAGAGAGTGAAGCCGGTTCCCGGCTCGCCCTCCTCCTCCACGCCCGGACGCACGCCGGCGCGGTAGCGCCCGCCCGCCCCCAGCTCGCCACGCACGTCGCGCGCGAACAAGGTGAAGCTGAGGCCGGTCTGGTATTCGAAGCCGCGATGCTCCACCAGATCGATGGTGATCGTCAGGTCGGGGCGCGCGGCGCGCAGCAGGCGCAGCGTGTCGGTCAGGCGGCGCCGGTCCTTCTCCGCCGTTTCCGGCAGCGGCAGCGTGGCGAGCACCTCCATCGCGCGCTCCGCCGGGCCGGAGGCGGCCATCAGCGTGTGCAGCAGCGTGGCCGCCGGTCCGCCGACCGCGGCGACCGCGGCGGCGTCCTTCTTGTCCAGCGCCTCGCGCAGGCGGGCGGTGTCCTCATCGCCCAGACCCAGGCCGCGGCAGACCCGCGCCACCATGGTCGGCACGCAGAGGTCCACCGACAGATGCCGCACCCCCACCCCTTCCAGGGCGTGGGCGGCCAGCAGGATCACCTCCGCGTCCGCCTCGGCCTCCAGCGGGCCGATCAGCTCGACGCCGACCTGGGTGATCTGCCGCTCCGGGCGGAGCTGGGAGCCCTTCACGCGCAGCACCGGCCCGGCGTAGCACAGCCGCACCGGACGGGCGCCGTTCTTCAGGCGGGTGGTGGCGATGCGGACGATCTGCGGGGTGATGTCCGCGCGCACCGCCATCATGCGCTGCGACAGCGGGTCCATCAGCCGGAAGGTCTGCTTCGCCATGGCGGCGCCGGAACCGGACAGCAGATTGTCCTCGAACTCCACCAGCGGCGGTTCCACGCGCTCGTAGCCGTGTGCGGTGAAGTCCGCCAGCAGGCGCGCCACCGCCGCCGCTTCGTGCGCCGCTTCGGGCGGCAGCACGTCGTGCAGGCCGGCGGGCAACAGGGCGGAGCTCAGGGAATCAGCGGGCATGGCCTGCGTCGTCTCGTCGAATAAGTGGCAAACCGTCGGCATGGCGAGAGCCCGCACGTCCGGTGGGCATGCGGTGCTCGGGCATACGGAGCGGGTCAATACCCCACCCCCCTTCCTCATGCAAACGGAAAAGCCCCGCGGCGTGTGCCCGTCTCCCCTGCGCGGACAACAGGCGCCCGATGGGAAAGGTTCGAAACACGAAGGCATTCCCATCGAATCCCTGTTGAGTTCGAGGCGAATTGTCCGGCATCCTGCGACCATCCGTGCCACGCAGCATCGGGGCAATGGCGCCATGGCACGCCCGTCCGCCAGCTACGAAGTGCAGATCTACAAGCTGGACCACTGGGTCCTGGAAGGCCGCTTCGACACCGAGGCGGAAGCGATGGCCTTTGGCCGCAAGCTGCTGTCCGGCGGCAGGGTCGAGGGCATGCGGGTGCTGCGCGACTGGCGGCGCCAGGACGGGCGCCACGTCGAGACGGAAATCCATGCGGAGTTCCGTCAGGTCTCACGGACCGTGACCGCCGCCCCCATCGACGAGGCTCCTCCGGTCTGCCTCACGCTCGACCACTGCTACGGCGTGCAGAGCCGCATGACCATGAACCGCGTGCTGCGCAATTACGTGGAGCGCTCCGTCGTCACCCCGACGGAGGTGCTGCACAACCACGCGGAGTTGGCGCGGTTGCTGAACACGGACAACCTCGTGCCGACCGCGGTCGGGCGGGTCGCGGCCCTTCAGGCGGAAAAGGTCGGAACGGACGGGCGCGGGCGGCGCGACGCACTGAACCTGCTGATGCACGAACTGACCGACCGCGCGCGGGTCGCCGCGGCGCGCAAGGATCTGCCGGCCATCGCCGCCACCGGCTTCCGCCTCATGTTCGACCGGCTGGACGGCAGCCTGCCGGCGGAGGAGCGCGATTTCCTCGCCCGCGTCGTGCTGTCGCGCGAGCTGGTGCAGATGCGCAACTGGCTGGCCAAGCTGGATTTCCTGAGCGAGTTGGCGCGCGAGGACGGGGGCGGCGCCGACCGCCCGCTGGCGCTGCTGGACGGGGTGATCGCCGACGTGCTGGGCGCGCCGTCCGTCGCGCAGGAGCTTCTGGGCACCCAGGGCAGTCTGGCGGAGGCGCTGTGCAACCTGATCGACCTGTCGCGGGGCCGGCTGTCGCCGATCCGACGGGCCGAGGACGACCGCGCCGTCCAGTTGAACGAGCTTCTGGCCTTCCACGACCTGGACGAAACGCGGTTCGTCATCCTGGATCTGGTGCGCCGGCAGTTGAAGGGCACGCAGCCGCTCTACCGGCACGACCCGGCGCAGGAGATGGAGGCCTTCCAGGAGGTCCTGCAACGCACGCTCGGTCCCGACGGACCCGCGGGGGGCGGTCCGATGGCGGAGGCGCTCGTCCTGCGCTATCTGCGCTTCCTGGAGGGCGGCGGCGCGCCGGGACGCAGGCAGGCCATCGCGGAGGTGACCGACCGCATCCCCGACGCGGCGGGCCAAGTGCGATTCCTGTTGGCGCTGGCCGATTCGGACCTGGGCCGAGGGCATACCGGAGACATCGCCCGGCTGCTGCGCAAACTGTCCGGCAACCCGGCGAACTATGGCCGCTTCGTCCATTCCCGTCTGCCGCCCCGCGACAATCTGGAGGCGCTGACCCTGCTCTACCGCCAAGCCGCCGACTCGGCCCTGCCGGAGGAGATTCGGACCCGCCTGACCAGCGATCTCGACGAGCTTCTGGTGGCCTACATCACCGAAGACCGCGTGGTGGAGCGGCTGGACGATCCCGGAGACGCGCTTCGGCTGCGGGCGAACCGTCTGGTGCAGATCTGCGCGCCCGGCATCCTGCGCAGCCGGCGGGCGTTGGAGATGGTCCGGCAGCGCGTGGTCGCCCATCTGCGCCAGCCGCAGTTCGACCGGAAATATGTGGAGGACCTGCCCGACGCGGCGGCCCAGCAGCGCGCCCTGCGGGAGTTCTACCGGATGCTTGGCGAAGCCGGATTCGTCTGACGGCGGGGATGCAGCCTCTCCCGCTGAGAGAGGCCGCATGCTGGTGCGTCGGGGCGCCGTTACGGACTTGGCATCACGGACTTGGCCTCACCGCCCGAAGGTTTCCGCCTTCACGGTGGCGAAGGCCCAGTCGAGCCAGGGCAGGACCGCCTCCATGTCCTCGTTCTCCACCGTGGCGCCGCCCCACAGGCGCAGGCCCGGAGGGGCGTCGCGGTAGGAGCCGGCGTCGAAGGCAGCCTCCTCCTTCTCCAGAAGCGCGGCGAGCTTCTTGGCGAAGTCCGCCTGGGCCTCCGGCGTCAGGGCGGTCACCTCGGGATCGGTGAAGCGCAGGCAGATGGCGGTGCAGGAGCGGATCGACGGCTCCGCCGCCAGGAAACCGGCCCAGGTCGAGGTCGCCACCCATTCCGCGACGATGCGCAGGTTCTGCTCCGACCGGCGGATGAGCTGCGTCAGGCCGCCGACCGACAGCGACCAGCGCAGCCCGTCGATGGCGTCCTCCACGCACAGCATGGAGGGGGTGTTGATGGTGTCGCCGACGAAGATGCCCTCGATCAGCTTGGCGCTTTTCGTGAGGCGGAAAATCTTCGGCAGCGGGCGGTCGGGCTGGAAGCTCTCCAGACGCTCCACGGCGCGCGGGCTGAGCACCAGCATGCCGTGCGCGGCCTCGCCGCCCAGCACCTTCTGCCAGGACCAGGTGGCGACGTCGATCTTGCTCCAGGGAATGTCCATGGCGAAGGCGGCGGAGGTCGCGTCGCAGATCGACAGCCCCTCGCGGTCCGCCGGAATCCAATCGCCGTCCGGCACCCGCACGCCCGACGTCGTGCCGTTCCAGGTGAACACCACGTCGCGGCTGAAATCGGCCTGCGACAGGTCCGGAAGCTCGCCGTAGGGGGCCTGGATGGTCCGCACGTCGGGCAGGCGGAGCTGCTTGGTGACGTCGGTCACCCACTCCTTGCCGAAGCTCTCCCAGGCGATCATGTCCACGCCGCGGGCGCCCAGCAGGTTCCACAGCGCCATCTCCACCGCCCCGGTGTCGGAGGCCGGGACGATGCCGATGCGGTAGTCGCCGGGGATCGCCAGCACCGCGCGGGTCAGGTCGATGACCTCCTTCAGCTTCGCCTTGCCCGGCTTCGACCGGTGGGAGCGGCCGAGCAGCGCGCCGTCCAGAGCGTCCAACGACCAGCCGGGCCGCTTGGCGCAGGGGCCGGAGGAAAACAGCGGGTTCGACGGCCGGCGGGCGGGCTTCATGGACGGTCTACTCCCCAAAACATGGGATTGCGGGAACGGGGGCGGACGATAGAAGTTGCGCGGGAGGCCGTCAATCAGCCGCTCACGCGCAGCAGCGTCGCCTGAATGTGCCGCACGCCCGCCGCGTCGCAGATGTAGTAGCAGACCGCCACCCGCCCGTCCGCCAGCACGGTCGCCCAGGGATAGCCGACGTCGGGCGACGGCGCGTCGTCGCGGATGACGAACTCCGGCGCGTCCTCCAACGTCTCCCGCCGACTGTCCCAGATGCGGGCGCGCACGCCGTAGGGCGCGTGACGGTAGCCGTAGACGACCAGCAGCCGCCCGTCCGGCAGCGCGCAGGCGTCGTAGGGATGGCCGATGACGGCGTTCTCGATCCAGGGCGCCCAGCTTTCCCCCAGATCGTGGGAGACGGAGGTGGCGAGCCGGTCGCCCAGCCCGGTCGTGCGGTGGAAGGCGATCAACTGCCCGTCCGCGATCAAATGCAGCGCGGTCTCGCAGAAGCCGGCCCGGCCCGCCGGGTCGCGCGCGATGGTGCTGCGCAGGGTCCAGCTCTCTCCCTGGTCGCGGGAGGCGAACAGATAGCTGGCGTAGGGGCCGCCGGTGTAGGTCGCCATCAGGAGCGTGCCGTCCGGGGCCTCCACGGCCCGCCCGCGCACGGCCCCGCCCAGCATCGGGCGCAGGCCCGGCAGGATCGGCCCCTGGTCCGGCAATTCCGGCAGATAGCGGTGCGCCGACCACAGCCGCCCGTCGTCGTCGCTGAACCGGGTGCTGCCGCCCCAGAACAGGAAGAAGGTGCCCGACGTCTCCGGGTTGCCCAGAAGATGAACGCCCTTCTCCCGCAGGCGCAGGCCGTGGCGCGCCGACAGCGGGTACCAGCCGAAGCTGCCCATGACGATCCGTCCGGAGCGCAGGACCAGCAGGTTGGGGTCCTGGTCGCCCGCCTCCGGGTCGGCGGGAAGGGATTGCGGCGCGCCCTCCGGCTCGAAATCCGGGGTGAAGCGCTGGATCGCGAGGTGGGAGCGCGAATCCACATGGTCCACGCTGCTGAAGTCGCCGTTGCCCTCCGCAGGCTCCCCGTGCAGCCAGCGGTGATCGCGGGCGCGCCGGAAGGCCACCAGCACCCGCCCGTCGGCCAGCGTCGCCGCCGAAGGGAAGGACGCGTAGAAGCGCCGGTCGCTGTAGACGACGCGATGGGAAAGAATGTCGAGCATGACCCTGAACAACCTGCCTTGGACCCGCCGCATGGGGGCATCGCGCACTGTCCAATCGGCGGGATGAAGGATTCCTTTACGGAGCGCGTGATCCCCTGATAGTCACGCTCCACTCCACCGTGCTGCCCGGCGAAGGTCATGACCGAAGCGACCACCACCGCGAACATTCCCTATGGCCGGCACCGCGACCGCAACGACCTGTCGCGGGTGCTGCCGCTGACCACGCCCTTCTCGCTGCTGATCGACCCGTCGAACGGCTGCAATTTCCGCTGCGTCTTCTGCGCCACCGGGAACCCGGACCTGCTGAAGGAGATCGGCCGCCCGCGCGGGGCCATGAAGTTCGACCTGTTCCGCAAGATCGCCGACGACATCGCCGAATTCGACGCGCCGATCAAATCCGTCCATCTCTACAAGGACGGCGAGCCGCTGGTGAACACGCGGATCGAGCATATGGTCCATCTCCTGAAGTCCCGCGGCCTCGCCCGCCATGTGGAGATGACCAGCAACGGCTCGCTGCTGACGCCGGAGCGGGCGGACGCGCTGCTGGCCGCCGGGCTGGACGCCATGCGGGTGTCCGTCTACGGGGCCAGCGACGCCATGTACAAGCGCGTCACCCGGCGCTTCGACCGCTTCCGGACCATCGTGGACAACGTGGCCTATCTGCACCGCCGCAAGACGGAGTTGGGGCGCAATTTCCACCTGCATTGCAAGATCATCAACGTGGAGCTGACGGAGGAGGAGCGGCAGACCTTCATCGACACCTTCACGCCGATCTCGGACAGCCTGTTCGTCCATCCCCTGCATGGCGAAACCCTGGCCGAGGAGAGCGCCTTCGCCGCCGCCCCGGACAGCGCGCGGAAGGTCTGCTCGGAGCCCTTCCTGAAGCTCGCCATCAACTTCAACGGAGAGGTGTCGGTCTGCTGCGCCGACTGGCGCATGGGGACCATCGTCGGCAACGTGGCCGAGGAGTCGCTGCGCGACATCTGGAACGGCGAGCGGCTGCGCGACTTCCGCCTGAAGCATCTGGAAGGCCGCCGCGAGGAGATCGAGGCCTGCCGCGGCTGCGACTATGTGAAGACCCTGCCCGCCGACAACAATCTGGACGGCTTCGCGGCGGACCTCATCCCGAAATACCGGGAACCCGCGTAAGCGGCCCGCCTCAAACCCAGAGCGTGTGCTCGGCCAGGATCTTCACGCCGATGGCGACCAGCCCCAGCCCGCCGATCAGCTCGGCGCGGCGGCCGAGCAGCGGGCCGGCGGCGCGGCCCATCAGAACACCGCCCGACGACAGGCCGAAGGTGACGGCGCCGATCAGCAGGCACACGCTGACGATGTCCACATCCACCACGGCCAGCGACACGCCGACCGCCGCGGCGTCGATGCTGGTGGCGACGGCGGTGAGCATCAGCGGGCCGAGCGCCGTGCGCCCGCCGCAGCCGGCACGGTCCGCGTCCTCTTCCCCGTCATCGCCGAACAGGCTTTCCCAGACCATCTTGCCGCCGACACCCAGCAGCAGCAGGAAGGCGATCCAGTGATCGACCTCCTGCACCACGGTGGCGAAGGTCAGGCCGAGCGCGAAGCCGATCAGCGGCATGGCGAGCTGGACGCCGCCGAAGCAGGCGCCGACACGCACCGCTTCCCACAGGCCGGGGCGGCGCAGGCAGGCGCCGGTGCCGAGCGCCGCGGCGAAGCTGTCCATGGACAGGCTGAAGGCGAGGATCAGGGCGGTCGCGAAGGTCATGGCAGGGCTTGTGTCGGCGGCTGAAGATGACGCCGCGACCGCTACCAGACTGTGAACATCTGTTCAAACATCAACGGATGGACCGGCAGGACCGTGGGGCGAAAGGCCGCAGACCGTCCGTAAACCCAGCCTTCAGGGCCGCCGCTTCGCCCGCAGAGGCACGGCGCCCGAGCCCTCCCGCGCCGCCGTGCCGGCCTCCTGCGATTCCGGTTCCAGAGGCCCCGTCTCGACGGGACGGTCGGACAGCAGCTCCTTGATCGGCACGCCGAGAATGTCCTCCTGGTTCCGTTCGGCCTGCTCCAGCAGATGGGCCGTGCGGTCCTGCCAGGGCAGCTCCAGCCCGCCCAGTCCGCGGACGGAGCCGCGCAGGCCGATGCCCAGGGCCTTCATCAGGTCGTACAGCGTGGCCTCGCCCAGGTCGCGGGTGACGACCCAGGCGTTGTGGGTGGTGTGGGCCACCCAATGGGCGTCGCGGAGCTGTTCCAGAATGCCGTCGATCAGCACCGTCCCGACCGGCACGCGCCCCACCAGCGTCCGCCGACGCAGCCCCACGCCCAGCCGCGTGCCCTCCATCAACTCATGCAGGACAGCCAGTGCCAGCCCGAGACGCTGCGCGGGAAGCAGCCCCTCCGGCCCGCCGCGGGTGATCTTCCCGGCCCGCCATTCGGGAAGCGAGGCGGTGATGACGGCGCCGAACAGCACCGTGGACCAGGCGATGTAGAGCCAGAACAGGAAGATCGGCACGGTCGCCAGCGCGCCGTAGATGGTCTGGTAGGCGGGGAATTCGCGCATGTACATGGCGAACCCGGCCTTCGACAGCTCCAGCAGGAGCGAGGCGACGGCCCCGCCGCAGGCGGCGTCCATCCAGCTCACATCCCGGTTCGGGATGATGACGTAGAGCAGCGTGCAGCCGACCAATTGCAGCGTGAAGGGCAGGATCGACCCGATGCCCACCAGCGGGTCGGCGAACCCCTCCAGATGCGCGAACTGCAGCACCGCCCACAGCGTGCTGGACAGCGACAGGCTGGCGCCGGCGAACAGGGGGCTGAGCGACACCACGGCCCAGAAGGACAGGATGCGCGTCACGTAGGACCGCGGCTCCCGCACGCGCCAGACGGTGGCGAACGACCCCTCGATGGTCCAGATCAGCAGCACGGCGGACATCGCCAGCCCGATGATCCCGAACACCGGCATCTGCCCGGCGTTGGCCATGAAGGCCGAGAGATACTGCAGGATGGCGTCGCTGTTCTCCGGCACGAGGTTCTTGAACAGCAGCGTCTGGATGCGCGATTGCAGCGCGTTGAAGGCCGGGAAGGCGGAGAAGATGGCGAAACCGATGGTCATCAGCGGCACCAGCGCCAGCAGCGAGGTGTAGGTCAGCGAGGCCGCCGTCTGGAAGCAGTTGTCGTTGTAGAAGCGCATGGAGGAATAGGCGATGAAGCCGCCGACTTCCCGAATTCGCACGAAGGGGCTCCACGCTCCTTTGGAAGTGCCTTCGGTTTCAGCCACAGGATGCCTCCCGCCTTGGTTTGACCGGGCCGGTCTTTCGTGTAGGATGCGGCCCACTTTTCAAAGCATACTCTGGATGCACGAGGTACGGATGTCCAACCCGAAGCCGCTCATGGACGGCAAGCGCGGCCTGATCATGGGCGTGGCGAACGATCGTTCGATCGCCTGGGGAATTGCTTCCACGCTGGCGCAGCACGGCGCCGAGCTGGCGTTCACCTACCAGGGCGACGCGCTGCTGAAGCGCGTGAAGCCGCTGGCCGAGCAGGTGAAGGCCCCGCTCCTGCTGCCCTGCGACGTCACCGACGAGGCCAGCGTCGACGCGACCTTCGCCGCCATCGAAAAGGAATGGGGCAAGCTGGACTTCCTGGTTCATGCGATCGCTTTTTCCGATAAGAACGAGCTGGACGGCCTCTATCTGGACACGACGCGGGCCAACTTCCTGCGCACGATGGACATCTCCTGCTACTCCTTCACCTCGGTGGCGCAGCGCGCCGTTCCGCTGATGAAGGACGGCGGCAGCCTGCTCACCCTCTCCTACTACGGCGCCGAGCGCGTGATGCCCCACTACAACGTGATGGGCGTCGCCAAGGCCGCGCTGGAGGCGAGCGTGCGTTACCTGGCCGTCGATTTGGGCGGGCGGAACATCCGCGTCAATGCCATCTCCGCCGGTCCGATCAAGACGCTGGCGGCCAGCGGCATCGGCGATTTCCGCTACATCCTGAAGTGGAACGAGCTGAACGCCCCGCTGAAGCGCAACGTCACCATCGGCGAGGTCGGCGGCGCTGGCCTGTTCCTGCTGAGCGACCTCGGCACCGGCGTGACCGGCGAGGTGATGCACGTCGACTCCGGCTACCACACGGTCGGCATGGTGGCGGTGGATGCCGCGGCGGAAGTGTCGCAGCTCCTGGGCTCGCTGGGCGGCGCCGCGAAAGCGGAGTGAGTCCGGCGGCGGGCGTACCCGGTCCACACCGGGGCGCCCGCCGGCACCGCCGCGATCCGCTCCCGAGAAGGCCGGGCTGTTCGTTTCGGCCTTCGGAGTCTCCGATTTTCGGCCCTCGTGCTTGACGCGCTTGTGGAAACGCCGCAAGAAACGCGCTCGACCGCGCAAGCTGCGGTAACATCGTGTCGCATCGGGAGTCCTCGCCATGGCCGGCAACAGCTTCGGTACGCTTTTCCGTTTCACCACTTGGGGCGAGAGCCATGGGCCGGCGATCGGCGTGGTGGTGGACGGCTGCCCGTCGCTGCTCTCCCTGAGTGAGGCCGACATCCAGCCCTGGCTGGACAAGCGCCGCCCCGGCCAGTCGCGCTACACGACCCAGCGGCAGGAGCCGGATCAGGTCAAGATCCTGTCCGGCGTGTTCGAAGGCCGGACCACCGGCACGCCGGTGTCGCTGATGATCGAGAACACCGACCAGCGGTCCAAGGATTACAGCGAGATCGCGTCCAAGTTCCGGCCCGGCCACGCCGACTACACTTATTGGAAGAAGTACGGCATCCGCGACTACCGCGGCGGCGGGCGTTCCTCGGCGCGGGAGACGGCCTGCCGCGTGGCGGCGGGTGCCGTGGCGCGCAAGGTGCTGGGCGAGGGGGTGACCGTACGCGGCGCGCTGGTGCAGATCGGCCCGCACAAGGTGGACCGCAGCCGCTGGGATTGGGCGGAGGTGGACAACAACCCCTTCTTCTGCCCCGACCCGCAGGCCGCCGCCGAATGGGCCGATTATCTGGACGGAATCCGCAAGAGCGGCTCCTCCATCGGGGCGGTGGTGGAGGTCGTGGCCTCCGGCCTGCCCGCCGGGCTGGGAGACCCGCTCTACGACAAGCTGGACGGCGATCTCGCCCGCGCCATGATGACCATCAACGCCGTGAAGGGCGTGGAGATCGGCAACGGCTTCGAGGCCGCCACCCTGACCGGCGAGCAGAACGCCGATGAGATGCGCGCCGGCCCGAACGGGGAACCCGAGTTCCTGTCCAACCAGGCCGGCGGCATCCTGGGCGGAATCTCCACCGGCCAGGACATCGTCGTGCGCTTCGCCGTGAAGCCGACCAGTTCCATCCTCACCCCGCGCCAGACGGTGGATCTGGAGGGGAAGGATACGGACATCCTGACCAAGGGCCGCCACGACCCCTGCGTCGGCATCCGCGCCGTCCCGGTGGGCGAGGCGATGATGGCCTGCGTGCTGGCCGACCACCTGCTGCGCCAGCGCGCCTACGCACGGGGCTGAGGCCCATGCGGGTGTCGGGAACGAGGACGTGTGCGCGGATTGGCGGACTGATCGCGGGGCTTCTTCTGCTGGCCGCCCTTCCCGCCGCCGCCCAGCCTCCAGCCTTTCGGGAGCATTCGGAGAGTTTCAAGGACTGGCGGCTCTACTGCCAGATCTGGAGCGAGCCCCGCCGCGTCGAGTGCGAGTTGTTGTCCCGTCCCGGCACCGACCGGCGCTCCCGGCTCGTCTGGCTGCGTTCCAGCGAACGCTGGCTGGACGGGCTGCGCTTCCGTCTGGACGACAGGACGATGGACCTGTCGCGGATCGTCCGCGTCTGGGTGGACCGGGCGCTGTTCCGCCCGGAGTATCCCTGCGAACGGTTCGAATGGGAGACCAACACCTGCGCGGTGAGCGACCCGGACACCAACGCCAAGCTGGTGGAGCGGCTGGCGTCCTCCAAGGAGGTGTCCGCCGTCGGCTCCGCTCCGGGGGGCGGCAAGGCGGAGGTCCGCTTCTCCCTGACCGGCTTCAAGCCGGCGCTGGAACGCATGGAGGAAATCCGCCGCGAGGCCGGCGTCCGCTGGAAATAGCGGCACTCAGGCCGGATCGCCCTCGCCCTCGGCCTTCGCGTACTTCTTCTTGGCACGCTCCAGCGAGGCCAGAAGCTGCTGGCCGGTCGCTCCTCCGTCACCGCTGATCCGCCCGTTCATCACCGCCTTGATGGCGTCCGCATGGGCCTTCAGCAGCAGGCGCTCGTTGCCGGTGACGCTGGGAAAGCCGCCCTGCGTCGCCTCGTAGAGCGACTTGGCGATCCGGGTGATGAGGGGATAGCCGAAGATGCCGCCCTGCCCGCGCATCTCGTGGGCGGACCGGTTGATCTGCGCCATCAGCGCCGGGACCGCGGCGGCCTCCACTCCCAACCGCTCGACGCGGCGGGCCAGTTCGTCCACCTCCCCCGCGATCCAGATGGCGTAATCGCCGGCCCGGTTCTGGATCTCCGCCTCCGCCGCCGCCAGAACCTCGTCGGGAAGGACCGGCACGGGGTCCTTCGGCGCGATGCCCATCTTCGCGCCCAGCCGGTTGGGAAGGTCGAAATGGATGACCGGGAAACGGTCGATTCCCACGGCCTTCGATTTGCTGTGCACCACCAGGACTTCGCCGGGGCCGGTCATCCGGCAGTCCATCGCCACGGGGCGCTGAGTCCGCCGCCGGTCCGGCCCGAAATAGCCCTTGGCGAGAACGAAGCGCCGCGGGCGCGCGATGGCGGCCAGCAGGCGGCTGGCGATGGTGCCCGCCGAAAAGGGCTTGGCGATGAAATCGGTGGCGCCCAGGTCCCGCGCCTGCTCCACGTAATGCCGGTCGGCGGCGCCGGACAGCATCAGCACGGGCAGGAAGCGGTCCGGCGACTTCGGGCTGTAGCGCAGCCAGCGCAGCAGCAGCAGCCCATCCACCTCCGGCATCACCAGATCGGAAATCACGACGTCCACCGGCGCCGTGCCCGGCGGCAGGGCGGCCCGCCGCTCGTCCAGGAAGCGGATGGCCTCCGCCCCGCCGGGTTCGGCATGCACCGTGCCGACGCCGATGGTGCGCAAGGTGGCGGTCAGCACGTTGCGGATGAAGGCGCTGTCCTCGACCACCAGAACCGAGAGGAGGCCGAGCTTGGGCGCGCCCTTGCCGCCCGGATCGTTCATCGGTGGAACCACTGCGTTGCAACGGAACGCTGTCTTCTCACGCCCAGCGGTCATTGGCGAGACACAACTTCCGAAAGGCAGGGTTGCAGACGTCCCCACTGCACCTTGACCGGAGGTGGGGCTTTGCGAACGGCGGCGGCGCCGCTACCCTGTCGCCCGAAACAACGCGCCGGCAACGATGCGCGTCAGCGGCGCGGATAATCCGGAGGAGACCACAACGATGCCCCAGCCCGATCACGTCATGGCCCTGCCCGTTCCCGAGACGTCCGACCTCGACCCGGACATGGCGGCGCTCTTCGCCAAGTGCGAGGAGAAGCTGGGCTTCGTCCCCAACGTGCTGCGCGCCTACAGCCTGCGCCCGAAGAAGCTGCGCACCTTCGCCCAGCTCTACAACGAGCTGATGGTCGGGGAGAGCGGCCTGTCGAAGCTGGAGCGGGAGATGATCGCCGTGGTCGTGTCGTCCGCCAACCACTGCTATTACTGCCTCGTCGCGCATGGGCAGGCGGTGCGCAAGCTGTCGGGCGATCCGGAGTTGGGGGAGATGCTGGCCTTCAACTACCGCGCCGCCAAGCTGGAGCCGCGCCAGCGCGCCATGCTGGACTTCGCCTGGAAGCTGACCAAGGAGCCCTGGACCATGGACGAGCCGGACCGCCAGGCGCTGCGCGACGCCGGCCTCAGCGACGAGGAGATCTTCGACGTCGCCGACACCGCCGGCTTCTACAACATGTCGAACCGCGTCGCCTCGGCGGTGGACATGCTGCCGAACCATGAGTACCACAAGCTCGACCGCTGACCCCGCGCAACCACCGGAGCCGCCCGGATGCTGAGGTTCTTCGTCCGCCTGTTCGCGCTCATCGGCTTTCTCGTGGTGGCCGCCCTGGTCACCGGGGTCGTCCTGGTGATGCGGCACGAACCCGCCCGGCCCGACGCCGTGGTGCTGGAACTCGACCTCCGCGATCCGCTGGCGGAAGGGACCGTGGACCGGTTGGGCAGCCTCCTGGGCCATGAGACGACCTTCCAGGAGGTTCTGGACGCCCTGGAGCGGGGCCGCGAGGACCCGCGGGTGAAGGGCGTGCTGGCCCGCTTCGGCGGCGACAGCGCCAGCTTCGCCCAGGTCCAGGAGCTTCGGGCGGCGGTGGAGCGGTTCCGCGCGTCGGGCCGCTTCGCCATCGCCTTCGCCGAATCCTACGGCGACACCGGGGCGGGCAACCGCTCCTATCTGCTGGCCAGCGCCTTCGACGAGGTGTGGATGCAGCCGTTGGGCCTGCTCGGCCTGACCGGCCTGTCGGCCCAGATCCCCTTCGCCCGCGGGGCTCTGGACAAGCTGGACGTGCAGCCGCAGATCCTCCAGCGGGAGGAGTACAAGAGCTTCGCCGACAGCTTCACGCGGACCGACTTCACCCCCGCCCACCGGGAGATGCTGGAATCCCTGCTGGGCGACCTGACGAACCAGATCGTCGACGGCGTGGCGGTCAGCCGCCGCCTTCCCCCCGCCGCCGTTCGGACGGCGATGGCGCGGGCACCGCTGCTCGACCGCGAGGCGCTGGAGGCCCGGCTGATCGACCGGCTGGGCTACGCCGACGAGGCGCGGGAGGAGGCGCTGCGCCGCGCCGGAACCGGGCCGGACGCCGAAACCATGGAGCCGGCGGACTATCTGACTCTTGCCGGGCCGCTGAACCGCGGCGGCCCGGCCATCGCGCTGATCCACGCCACCGGCACCATCACGAGCGGCGACAGCGGCAAGCCCGGTCTGGGCGAAGTCACCGCCGGATCGGAGACCATCGTGGAGGCCGTCGAGGACGCGGTGGACGATCCCGACGTCAAGGCGATCCTGTTCCGCATCGACAGCGGCGGCGGCAGCGTCACGGCATCGGAGACGATCCGGCGCGCGCTGGTCAAGGCCCGCCAGTCGGGCAAGCCGGTGATCGCCAGCATGGGTGGCACGGCGGCGTCCGGCGGCTACTGGATCGCCTTGGCCGCCGACCGAATCGTCGCGTCCCCCGCCACCGTGACCGGCTCCATCGGCGTGGTGGCCGGCAAGATGTCGGTCGCCGGCCTGTCGGAGCGGCTGGGCGTGCATTGGGGCATCCTGGACACCGCCCCCAACGCCGGGCTGTGGTCCCCCTTCCGTCCTTTCACTCCGGAGGGGGAGGAGCGGCTGAACGCGATCATCGACAGCAGTTACGCCACCTTCCTGACCCGCGTGGCGGAGGCGCGGAACCTCACCCCGGAACAGGCGCGGGCCGCCGCGAAGGGGCGCGTGTGGACCGGCGCCCAGGCGCGCGACCTCGGCCTGATCGACGAGTTGGGCGGCGTCTCCACGGCGGTGACGCTGGCCAAGCAGGCGGCGAAGCTGGACCCGGACGCCCCGGTCAGCCTGATCCCCTACCCTCGCCCGAAACCGGTGCTCCGGGAGTTGCTCGACCTCGCCTCCGGCAAGGGCGACCTCGTGGAGGCGGCGGCGGTGCTGGCCGGACTGCGCCCGGCGCTGTCCGAATTGGCGCCGCTGGTGAACGCGGCCCGCAGCGGTACCGTGGAGGCGCGCATGCCGCCGCTGGGAATCGGGCGGTGACGCATCGACCGGGCGGCAAACGCCTCTGTTGGCCGCCCGTTACTCTTCGAGATTTTCGAAGTCGAACTTCGGCCCGCCGAAGCCGGTCGCATAGGTTCCGCACCACCAGAGCTTGATCAGGTATCGGAGTGGGTGGGCCGCGTTGAAGCGTTGAAAAAAGATGTAGAAGCCGCCGTCGAAGCGGGTGTGGGCGGCTCCGACCGGCGTGGAAGGAAACAGAATGTCACCCCTGCTCTCGGGACGGCTGTCGAACGATTCGACAAGACGCTCAACCGCTTTGAGGCCGTGAGTACCGAGCTTTGAGCGCTCCAACAGGAAATCATCCGTTACCTCGCGCGCGCAAACGACCTGCGCACGCGAGCCGCGTAATGGGATGTTGATTTGCTGCATGCTGTCAGCCCGCCGGCTTGTAAGGCTTCCAGCCAGTCTTCTCGACCGATTTGGAGAGGCGGGTAAATAGCTGGTTCGCCTTGCGCTGTTGCTCAGGCGACGCGATCCGAACGTTTTCGACGACTCTCGGCTCACCTTGAAGACGGCTGAAGGCGCCCTTCATCGAAGAAGACGGTCTTTTGGCGCTCATACCAGTTGCTCCGAGCCCAGGGGCGGCAAGCCCCGCTACCACCAATTTTGATACGATACCGAAGAATCCGCAACATTTTCATGGTTGCAGAAATCCTTTTCACCACCGCCTTCACAGCGGTGACAATGCGAGAGCATGCATCAAACCGATCGGGGAAAAATCAGGCCGGCGACGCCTCGCCGGCCTGCTGAAGAGTGGCTGCGGCGCGGTGGTGTCAATGGCGCGTCGCAAGCCCCGCCGAACAGAGCATCATCAGCGAACCGGCGCTCGTCCGGTTCTCGCTTTCCAAATAACTCTGAAATCCCGGTGAGCAGATCAACCGCGCTATTTCGTCCTTCGAAAAGACCGGCAGGAAGGGATTGTTCGACAGCTCCTCGTAAGCAGCCTTGGCCACTACTCTCAGGTTAGGCGGAATCGCCGTGATATATCGGTCGAGAGCACATTCGTCCTCGCGCTCCATCTGGCGCACTCCTTTCCTACATTTTTCATGATTAGTGGCTACGGATCAAAGATTGCGCAAAGCGCCATTCGCGTAAAGCGACATAAGCGAACGAAGTAGCAAATCCTGCACAGTGTTGTGCCCGCATCACATCATACTTTCTGGGTAAGCTGTGCGCCGGTGGCAAATCCGTTCGAATTTTACCTTTCCCGATCTCAGACGGGCATGGCAATCCGGAAAAGAACGGACGCTCCGCAACCGGCACGAATTCACCCGCTTACTCTTCGGGCATAGACGCTGATCGAATATGGAAAACGACCGAGCGGCAGAAAGTCTCCAAAACCGCGCTCTACCCGAACCGGGTTCGGAGGAAATCAGACGGAAGCAATTCAATCCATTGGTCATATGAGCATCGTCAAGAACATCCCGAGCCCTGGATAAACCTGATCTTTGAAAAGCGTGGCGCACTTGGCCCCCTCCGTCATCGGATTGTACGGATTGACCGACCGGACTGCTTCCTATATAGCCGCTTGACCCCTCGCCATTTCACAACCGCCGTCGCGCAGGGAAAAGGAGCGGCGCCGCGCATGGGAGGGTTTGAATGTCACGGTGAGACGGCAAATAACCCGTGAAGCCGTCCTTTTTTCCCGCAGAACCGAAGCACTCCGTGGAACCACAAGACAACGACCTTCCGACCACCGAAGACGCCGCGCGACCTCTTTCGAGGGCCGCGCCCGAATCTCCGACGGCGCAGGACGGGGAGGAGGACGGTGTCTCCGTCTACGGTCCCTATCCGGAAGGCGGGGAACGGGTCTGCTGCATCGTCGGCATCGGGGCGTCCGCCGGCGGGTTGGAAGCGCTCCAGCGCTTCTTCGACAACGTGCCGGGGGACAGCGACCTTGCCTATGTGGTGGTCCAGCACCTGTCGCCCGTCCACAAGAGCCTGATGGTCGACCTGCTGGCCAAGCACACCGCCATGTCGGTGGTGCAGGCCGCCGACGGCGTGGCCGTGGAGCGCAACACCGTCTATCTTCTGCCCCCGGCAAAGCACCTGTCCATCGAGGACGGGCGGCTGCGCCTGACCGCAAAGGACGTGGGCGGCGGCATGAGCCTGCCCATCGACATCTTCTTCACCGCGCTGGCGAAGGACCAGGGGCCGCGGGCGATGGCCGTGGTGCTGTCCGGCACCGGCTCGGACGGAACGCGCGGTGTTCTGGCGATCAAGTCGGCGGGCGGCTTCGTCGCGGTGCAGGACCCCGAATCGGCGCAGTTCGACGGCATGCCGCGCAGCGCGCTGGCCACCGGGCAGGTGGACGCGGTGACTCCCCCCGACCGGCTTCCGGCCTGCCTGATCGGGAACGCCCGCCGGGCCCTGTCCCGCAACCTGCCCGTCCCGCCCCGCCCGCAAGACCGCGACAACGACCCCCTGGCGCAGATCGTGGCGGCCATCCGTTCCGTCACCGGCGTGGATTTCTCGCATTACAAGCTGGCGACCCTGCTGCGCCGGATCGAGCGGCGGATGCACACCGCCGGCCTCGATTCGATGAGCGACTACGCCGCGCTGCTGCGCCGGAACAGCGCCGAGACGGTCAGCCTCTACAAGGAGATGCTGATCGGCGTCACGCGCTTCTTCCGCGACGAGGGCGCCTTCGCCGCGCTGGCCGACAAGGTGGTCCCCACCCTTCTGGCGAAGCGCAGCCCCACCGACATGGTGCGCGTGTGGGTCTGCGGCTGCGCCACGGGCGAGGAGGCCTACTCCATCGCCATCCTGTTCGCCGAGGCGCAGGAACGGATGGGCCGGTCCTTCGACGTCAAGATCTTCGCCACCGACATCGACCAGGACAGCATCGAGATCGCCAGCCTGGGCGAATACCCGCGCTCCATCGCCGAAGACGTGTCGCAGGAACGGCTGGCCCGCTACTTCACCGCCCGCGGCGACCATTACGTGGTGACGCGCGACATCCGCCGCATGGTGGTCTTCGCGGCCCACAACATCATGCGCGATCCGCCCTTCACCAAGATCGACTTGGTGAGTTGCCGGAACCTGCTGATCTATATGGACTCGCCGCTTCAGCGGAAGGTGCTCGGCCTGTTCCAGTACGCGCTGCGGCAGAGCGGTTTCCTGTTCCTGGGAACCAGCGAGACGCTGGGCGACCTGTCGGCGGAATTCCACGTCCTGGACAGCCGCAACAAGCTGTTCCAGAGCCTGCGCACGGGAACCCACCGGCTGTCGCGGCTGCTGGTTCCGACCGTCGCCGCCCCGGTGCACCGCCACGGCGACGAGGCCATGTCGCAGGCGCAGGAGGAAGGGATCGCCATCGACGAGGCGATCTCGACGCTGATGCGGGCCTATGTGCCGCCCAGCCTTCTGGTCAACGACCAGATGAACATCATGCATGTGTTCGGCGAGGCGTCGTCCATCCTGAAGGTTCCGGCGGGCGAGGCCACGCTGAACGCGCTGAAGCTGCTGCCCTCCTCGGTCTCCATGGTGGTCGGGACGGCGCTGACGCGGGCCTTCCGCTCCGGCGAGGAGTTCGCCCTGTCCAACATCCCGGTGAAGGACCGCGACGGGCTGCCCGCCGTCAGCCTGCGCGTGAAGCCCTTCGTCGCGCGCAAGACCGGACGGCGTTTCGCACTGATCGTGCTGGACCCCAGCGTCCCCACCCTGGCCCTGCCGGACAGCGACTTCGACTTCGACACCGACACCGCGGAGCGCATCCGCGGGCTGGAGCAGGAGCTGGTGTCCCGCGGCGAGAACCTCCAGGCCACCATCGAGGAGCTGGAGACCGCCAACGAGGAACTCCAGGCGACCAACGAGGAGCTTCTCGCCTCCAACGAGGAATTGCAGAGCACCAACGAGGAGCTTCAGTCCGTCAACGAGGAGTTGTACTCCGTCAACGCCGAGTATCAGGCGAAGGTGGAGGAGCTGACGGAGGTCACCAACGACCTGGACAACCTGCTGCGCTCGACGGAGATCGGCACGGTCTTCCTGGACAGCGGCATGGTGATCCGGCGCTTCACCCCGGCGGCCGCCCGCTTCATCAACATCATCCCGCGCGACGTCGGGCGGTCGATCACCCACCTGTCCACCAACATCGACTATCCGGAGTTCCTCAAGGACATCGAGACGGTGTTCCGCGACCACAGCCCCGTGGAACGGCACGTTCCCGTGCGCGGCGACCGCTGGATTCAGACCCGCATCCTTCCCTACCTGACCGAGAAGAACGAGGTGGCCGGCGTGGTCGTCACCTTCGTGGACGTCACCGCGGCGAAGGCGGCGGCGGAGCAGCTCCAGACCGTGCTGAACAGCCTGCCGGAGCATGTCGCGGTCATCGATTCCAACGGCGCCATCACCATGGTCAACCACGCCTGGCGCGTGTTCGGCGAGAAGAATGGGGCACCGGCGCTGGAACGTTGCGGTCCGGGTACCAATTATCTTGATGTCTGCAACGCCGGGGAAGGAACCGAAGGCGAAGACATCGCCCGTGCCGTGAACGACGGGCTGCGCCGGATACTGGCCGGCGAGACCGACCAGTTCACGATCGAATACCCTTGTCATTCCGACAAGGAGGAGCGCTGGTTCATGATGCATGCGTGCCGTCTGGCCGGACTGTCGGGGGGAGCGGTGGTCAGCCACATCGACATCACCAACCGGAAGCGGATGGAACTGCGCGCGAGCGGGCGGCGGAACGGCCAGAAGACGCAAGGCGGCCTTACCGACCGAAACACGGCGGCCGGGGGCGCGGCGTGAACGGATTCCGGAACGAACGGCTTCGCAAGCGCGCGGAACAGGCTCTCAACTCGGGCGGCTTCGAAGGGGCGGAGGTTTCGGCGACCACGCTCAAGGAGGTCCTGCACGAGCTGTACGTGCATCAGGCCGAGCTGGAAATCCAGAACGAGGAACTGCGCACCGCCCAGCAGGCCCTGGAAGCCTCGCGCATCCAGTATCTCCAGCTTTTCCAGTCGGTGCCGCTGGCCTGCTTCACCGTCAACGCCATGGGCATCGTCTGCGAGGCCAACGCCGCCGCGGAGCGGCAGTTCGGCCTGCCGCTGCGCCGGCTGAAGGGCCGCCCGCTGACCCTCATGGTGGAATCGCTGGACCACGGGCGCCTGTTCACGGCGCTGTCCCGGCTGCGCGATTCCGGGCAATGGACGCGCCAGGAATACGCCTTCGTCGGCGCCCACAGCGCCATCGACGGCCTGACCGACGCCCGGATGGTCGAGTTGGACGACGCCGACAAGGGCGACGTCCTTCTGACCATCACCGACGTGACGGAGCGCAACGTCTGGGTCGGTGAGCTTCAGAACGCCCGCGACGAGGCGGAGCGCACCCGCGCCGCCTATCACCACATCCTT
Organism: Roseomonas genomospecies 6; assembly: GCF_008365375.1. GTDB lineage: Bacteria > Pseudomonadota > Alphaproteobacteria > Azospirillales > Azospirillaceae > Azospirillum. The sequence goes on from NZ_QOKW01000002.1 coordinate 299,978, forward strand.
CAGGCGGTGGCGGACGGCATTTGCGGCCTGGATGCCAATGGCGCCATCACCTTCGTGAACGCCGCCGGCCAGTCGATGACCGGTTTCGGCGCGTCCGAACTGGTCGGGCGCGGCTTCGACATCCTGGCCGGCGGTGCGTCGGACGGCGCGCGGCGCGCGGTAACGCTGTCGCTGGCCGACGGGCAGGTCCGGCAGGTGGCGGACGGACGCCTGCGGCGGCAGGGCGGCGAGGATGTCGTGGCGGAGATGACCGTATCCCCGATCCTTCAGAACGGGGCGATCACCGGAGCGGTGGTGGCCTTCCGCGACGTCACCGCCCGCCGCGCGGCGGAACTGGCCCTGGCGGAGAGCGAACGGCGGCACCGAACGCTCGTGCAGTCCCTGTCCGAAGGGCTGGCGATGCGGTCGGTGGACGGCACGGTGATGGTCGCCAACGCCATGGCGGAGCGGCTGATGGCCGGACCGGCGGGCATCCTGCTCGACCCCCGCGCCCGCCCCTACGAAAGCCGGACTCCGGGCGACCGGAAGGGGCGCGCGGCCCAGCGGCGCTTCATCGGCGCGGACGGCGCCCGCCTGACCGGACCGCCGCCCGCCGCCCGGGCGGTGGACAGCGGGAAGCCGGTCGTCGAACAGATCATCGGAATCGCCGACGGAGACGGCGCGGGGGCTTCCACCCGCTGGCTGCGCGTGTCCAGCCACCCTGTGCCGGGCGCCGACGGGCGGCCCGAGGCGGTGGTCTCCAGCGTCACCGACATCTCCGCCATCAAGTCGATGGAGCGCGACCTGAACGTGGCGCTGGACGCCAAGGAGCGCTTCATGGCGGCGGCCAGCCACGACCTGCGGCAGCCGGCCCAGGCCCTGACGCTGCTGTCCGGGCTGTTGCTGAAGGAGCCGATCCCGGAGGAGGCGCGCCGCATCGCGATCCAGCTCCGCGACACCGTGACCTCGCTCGGCGGCCTGCTCGACTGCCTGCTGGACATTTCCAAGCTGGAGGCCGGGCTCGTCACCCCCCACACCACGCCGGTGGAGGTGGGGGTGATCATGGAGCGCCTTCACGGGGAATTCCGGGCGGTCGCCCTTTCCGCCGGCCTGACGCTGCGCACGGTGCCGGTGCGGCTGACCGCGAACACCGACGGCGGGCTTCTGGAACGGGTTCTGCGCAATCTGCTGACCAACGCCATCCGCTACACGCGGCAGGGCCGGGTCCTGTTCGGCGCGCGGCGGCGCGGCGGCGCCCTGCGGTTCGAGGTGTGGGACACCGGCATCGGCATTCCCGAGAACCAGCTCGACCGCATCTTCCAGGACTTCTACCAGATCGGCAACGCCGCCCGCGACCGGCGGGAGGGCCTCGGCATGGGGCTCAGCATCGCGCGGCGCCTCGTCCACATGCTGGGCGGCACCATCGAGGTGACCTCGGCCCCGGGCAAGGGCTCCGGCTTCGCCGTCACCCTGCCGAAGGGCGCCATCCTGGACCAGCGGCACTGCGGCGATACGCTGGACGACGATTTCGCTTCGTCCGGCGGCGATGCGGACGGCGACGCCACCGTCCTGCTGGTCGAGGACGACGCGGTGATCCGCATGGCTCTGGGCCTGATGCTGGACGGCTGGGGCTACCGCGTGACGGAGGCCGGTTCGGTGGCGGAAGCCCTGGAACTGGTGGACGGCACGCTGGTGCCCGACCTCGTGCTGACCGACTACCGCCTGCCGGACGGCGACACCGGCCTGATGCTGATGGACACGCTGCGCCGCCGCTTCGGCCCCGACCTGCCGGGGGTGCTTCTGACGGGCGACACCTCCTCCGACCGGCTGCGCGAGGCCGCCGGGGCGCAATGCGCCCTGCTGCACAAGCCCATCCAACCCGACGACCTGCGCCGCACCGTGCGCACCAGCCTGGAGCAGCGCGACCGGGAGACGGAGCCGACGTAGCTGGCGTAGCGGCGGCCTTGCCCCCACCCTAACCCTCCCCTGCGAAGCGGGGGAGGGTTAGGGTGGGGGCCTTGGCCGCCGCTACGCTTAAGGACGCTCCAAATCCGCCTGGGTGGCGCGCTTCAGATGGTTCAGCCGGTCCTCCGCGTCGTTGCGGGCGTAGGGGCCCTCCACGTCCATGCCGAAGCTGACGTAGAAGCCATCGGCCTGGGCGATGTGGGTTCCGACGGGCAGATACTCGTCCGTTGGCTCGTCGTTGCCGACGATCGCGCCGTTCCGGATTTCCACGATGTGCGCCATGCTCCGCGCCCCCCGTCGCCAATGCTGGGTACCAATCGGGTTCAACCGCGGCGAGCCCGTCCGGGTTCCTTACGCCCCGCTCCGCCGCACCAGCCGGTCGAGCCGCAGCCGGTGCCGCCGGTCGCTGAGCCGCCGCACCGTCGCCAGCGCCGCCGCCAGGACGCCCAGCCCCGTGGCGCCGGAAATCAGGAACATGATGAGGATCTGGTACTTCACGGCCTCCCCCGGATCGACGCCGGACAGGATTTGGCCGGTCATCATGCCCGGCAGGGCCACCACCCCCATGGCCGCCATGCCGTTGACCGTGGGCATCAGCGCCGTGCGCAGCGCGTGGCGCAGCACGGGACGCAGGGCCACCCAGCGGGTGCGGCCCAGCGCGAGCTGCGCCTCGATGGCGGACCGCTCCCGCGCCGCCGCCGTCAGCGTGTGAAGCGCCAGCCCCACCCCGCTCATCGCGTTGCCCAGCACCATGCCCAGCATCGGAATGGCGTAGCGCGCGTCCCACCAGGGGTCGGGCCGGACCGCCGTGGACAGGCCCAGCAGCAGGACGATCCCCGCCGCCGCCCCCATCGCCCCGGTGCCGATGCCGTAGGCCCACCAGCCGGCCAGCCGCCGTTCCTGCCGGGCCATCGTCTCCTGACCGGCGAACAGCAGCATGACCAGCGCCGCGCCCAGGGTCAGCCAGGGCGATTCCAGGGCGAACAGCCGGGTCAGCACCAGCCCGACCAGGGAAAGCTGAACCACCATCCGCATCGACGCCACCGCCAGGGGCCGCGCCAGCCCCAACGCCAGGGCCGTGGACAGGCCCCCGTTGACCAGCAGGAGCAGCGCCGCGACGGCAAGGTCGGTGTAGTGAAGGGAAATCAGCGGCATCACACCCCGTCCGTCACCACACCGCCGCTCACCAGCAGGTGCCGGTGCGCCAGCCGGGCGGCCTGCTCGGGCGAATGGGTGACGATCAGCACCCCGGCCCCGCGCGCCAGTTCGCCGCGCAGAAGCGCCTCCACCCGCTCCGTCGCCTCCGCGTCCAGCGGGCCGGTCGGCTCGTCGAGCAGAAGCACCTCCGGCCCCTGCACCAGCGCGCGGACCAGGGCGAGCCTCTGCCGTTCTCCCGTGGACAGGCGGGCGACGGGCCACTCCATCACCTCCCACGGCAGCCCCAGTTCCCCGGCGAGCGCGGCGGCGCGGTCCGGCTCCGCGAAATGGGCGCCCACCCGGTCCTCCCACCAGCCCGACTCCGCGGCGACGTAGGTCACCCGGCGGCGCCAGAGCGGAGCGGGCAGATCCTCCCGCAGGACGCCGTTCAGCCGCACCTCTCCGTCCGAGGGGTCGAGGTCGGCCAGGGCGCGCAGAAGCACGGACTTCCCCGAGCCGGACTTCCCCCGCACGGCCACGCATTCCCCGGCCTCCAGCCGGAAGGAGGCGGGCTTCAGCACGCGGGTGGACAGATTGCGTACGGTCAGCATGGGCCGATGGCGACTATTTCGGAAAGGCGGCGGGGAGATTAGCAGCCATCCGCGGCGGAGTCCTTGCGCGGAGCGTCCCGGGGGCTATGGTACGCCCCACCGTTTATTCCGGCCCGAACCGAGACCATGACCGACGCCTCCAACGAGCACGCCGTCTTCACCCACCGCGAGATCATGCGGGTGTTCAGCGGCGTGGCGCTCGCCATGCTGATGGCGGCGATGGACCAGACCATCGTCGCAACGGCCCTGCCGACCATGGCCCACGACCTGGGAAGCCTGGAAAACCTGCCCTGGGTGGTCACCGCCTATCTGCTGGCCTCCACCTCCACCACGCCGATCTACGGCAAGCTGAGCGACCTCTATGGGCGCAAGCGGGTGCTCCAGGTGGCGATCTTCCTGTTCCTGGTCGGGTCGGTGCTGTGCGCGCTGGCGCAGAGCATGGGGCAGCTCATCCTGTTCCGCGCCATCCAGGGACTCGGCGGCGGCGGCCTGATGGCGCTGGCCTTCACCATCATCGGCGACGTGGTGGCCCCGCGGGAGCGCGGGCGCTACCAGGGCTACATCGGCGGCATCTTCGCCCTGTCCAGCGTGGCCGGGCCGCTGTTGGGCGGCGTCTTCACGGAATCGCTGAGCTGGCACTGGATCTTCCTGATCAACCTGCCGATCGGCGCCGCCGCCCTGCTGATGACCAGCCGGGCGCTGGACCGCCTGCCCGCCGGGCGGGCGCAGCCGAGCATCGACTATGTGGGCGCGGCGCTGCTGATGGGCACGGTGACGTCCCTGCTGTTCGTGGTGTCGCGCGCCGGGATCGCCCTGCCCTGGACCTCCCCCACGATCCTCGGCTTGAGCGCGCTGGGCCTCGCGATGCTGGCAGTCTTCCTGTGGCACGAGCGGCGGGTGAAGGAACCGATCCTTCCGCTCCACCTGTTCCGGGAGCCGGTGGTGGCGGTCGCCAACCCGGTGGTCGCCGTGTCGGCCATGGTCCTGTTCGCGGGCATCGTCTATCTGCCCATGCGGTCGCAACTGGTCGCCGGGACCAGCGCCACCACCTCCGGCTTCCTGCTGCTGCCGATGGTGCTGGGCATGGTGCTGGGTGCCGGGGGCGGCGGACGGCTGATTTCCCGGTCCGGGCGCTACAAGGTCTTCCCGCTGACCGGGCTGGCGCTGGCCGCGGTGATGTATCTGGCGCTGGGGCTGTCGCCGACGGTGTCGGAAAGCGGGCTGTGGTCCACGCTGATCCTGATCCCGCTGGGCATCGGGCTGGGACTGGTCATGCCGGTGATGACGGTCGCCGTCCAGAACGCGGTGGACCGGCGCGATCTCGGCGCCGCCACGGCCTCCGTGGGGTTCTTCCGCTCGCTCGGCGGGTCTGTGGGGGTGGCGGTGTTCGGCGCGGTCTTCGCCGCCGACGCGGAGGCCCGGCTGAACGCCGCCGGCCTACCCGGCATCAGCGGGCGCGAGGTGATGGAGCGCGGCCCCTCCGCCCTCTCCGGCCTGCCGCCCGCCGCCCGCGCCACCGCCCAATCGGTGTTCGAGCACGGCTTCTCCACCCTGTTCCTGCTGGCCGCCGGGCTGGCCGTGCTGTCCTTCGTGATGACCCTGTTCCTGAAGGAGCTTCCCCTGCGCTCCGCCGCGGACGTCAAGGTGGAGGCGGCGTGACCGCCCTCATTCCTGGTCCTCACTCCTGCTCCTCGCTGGGGAAGTGCCGCCCCTGCCCCAGCTTGTCCTCGATGTAGAGCATGTTCACCAGCACCAGCAGGACGACCGCGAAGGGTGTCGCGAGGAACATGCCCATCAGCCCGAACAGCACCCCGCCCGCCGCGATGGCGGCGATGGTGATGACGGGGGGCAGGTCCACCACCTTCTTCTGCATCAGCGGCATGACGACGTTGCCCTCCACCTGCTGGATCAGCACATAGAGCCCCGCCACCCACAGCGCATCCTGCGGCGACTGGGCGAAGGCGATGAGGATCGCCGGAACGGCGGCCAGGAACGGGCCGATCAGCGGGATGAACTCCAGCAGGGCCGCCAGAAGGCCGAGCGCCGGGGCGCTGGGGATGCCCAGCAGCAGGAGCCCCGCCGTGGTCAGCACGCCGACGATGGCCATGGAGGCCAACTGTCCGATCAGCCATTTCCACAGCGACTCCCCCGTCACGTCCAGCACCTCCCGCGCGCGGTCGTGGCCGCGCGGCGGCACCAGAAGGACGACGCCGCGCTGGTAGACTCCGGGCGAGGCCGCCAGATAGATGGCCGTGAACATCACCACCACCAGATCGCCCAGAAAGAACATGACGCTGGACGCGACGGAGCGTAGCCGGTTCATCCAGGATGACGCGTCCCGCCCCTGCTCCATGATCTGGTCGCGCAGCGACGCCGGAAGCTGCTGCACGGCGCCGCTGACCTGTTGCGAGAGCTGGTCGAACTGGCTGACCACCGAATGGCCCATCAGGAACCCGCCGCCGACCAGGAGCGCCGCCAGCAACAGCAGCACGACGCCCAGCGCCCAGCCCTGCGGAAGCCCGGTGAAGCGGCGCACCAGCCCGGCCATGCGCTGGAACAGGATCGCCAGAAGCACGCCCGCGAAGACCAGCAGAAGCGCGTCCGCCACCTGCCAGGCCAGGAACAGCGTGCCCAGCACGCCCGCGGCGATCAGCACCTTCCAGGTGAACAGCTTCAGTTCGGTCGCGCTGCTCCGCCCGGCGGTCGCCGCTTCGCCGGCCTGCAAGGGGGCCTGTCCGGTCGCGTCCATCGTTCCCATCCGCCGTTGCCACCGGCTTGCCGGTCCGATGGACAAACGCCGCCCGCAGGAAAGAGTTGCACCGCCGCGCCGCTAGTACCTTCGTGCTAATACGCTTATCCGAATGCGCGCCGGCGGTTGGCGCCCCATATCATGTCTGACGCCAAGGAGTCATTCTCGCTGATGTCACCTTAAAAGCCCGCCGGAAACGGCGGGCTCTTTTCTTGCGGGGACGGCTCAACCCGCGTCCTTCGGGAAGACGATGCCGATCCGCAGCCCCGGCGCGTTGTCCTCCAGCCGCAGCAACGCGCCGTGAAGCCGCGCCACCGCGTCCACGAGGCTGAGCCCCAGCCCGTTCCCCGGCGAGGCCCGCGCGGCGTCCAGCCGGACGAAGCGCTCCAGCACCTTCTCCCGCATGTCGGGCGGGATGCCCGGACCGTTGTCCGCCACGGTGATGCGGGCGGCCTGTCCCGTCCCCTCGCCTTCCAGACGCAGCGCCACCCGCCCGCCTTCCGGCGTGTATTTGATGGCGTTGTCCAGCAGGTTCGACACGGCCTGGGCCAGCAACTGCTCGTTCCCGTGCACGGTCGGTTCCGCCCGGATGTCCGTGGTGAGCGTCAGACCCTTCTCCTCCGCCACCGGTTCGTAGAGGTCGGCGGCCAGCCGCACCACCCCGGCCAGTTGCACCGGCTCCAGCGCCTTGCGGTTGGCGCCGGATTCGGCCTCCGCGATCGACAGCAGCGCCGTGAAGGTGGCGAGCAGCCGGTCGGCCTCCAGGATCGTGTCCTGAAGCACGGCGCGGTAGACCTCCGGGTCTTCGGTCTCACGGATCAGGGCCAGTTCGACGCGGGCGCGCAGACGCGACAGCGGCGTGCGCAGGTCGTGCGCCACGCTTTCGGTCACCTGCCGCATGCCGGTCATCAGCCGCTCGATCTGGTCCAGCATGGCGTTCAGGTTGCCGGCCAGCCGGTCGATCTCGTCCCCACCGCCGCCCCGCGGAACGCGGCCCGACAGGTCGCCGGCCATGATGCGGTGGGTGGTGCGGTTGATCGCCTCGATCCGGTGCATGGCGCCACGCGCCAGCAGCAGGCCGCCGCCCAGCCCCAGCGCCACCGTCACCAGGAAGACCCAGCGCAGAGACACGGCCATGCGCCCGCGGAGCTGGTCCAGCTCGCTCATGTCGCGGCCCACCAGCAGGCGGAACTGGCCGGGCAGGACGAAGGACACCGCCATGGCGGTGGAGGGCCGGTTGTTCACGCCGCCGTAGTCGGAAATCTTGAAGTGGGTCCAGCCGCCCGGCCCCGGTTCCGCATCGGGCCAGCCCGACAGGTTTCCGGCCAGGATGACTCCGCCCGGCGTGGTCAGCAGATAGATGGAGTTGGTGTGGGAGACCGCGCTGCGCTCCCGCACGGAATCGACCAGCCCGCGCAGGCCGGCGTTGCGGTACTGGTCCTGAAGCCCGGCAACCTCCAGCGCGATGGTGGCGCCGATCTCCTCCTCCAGGAAGCCCGCGGTGGAGCGGTACACGACCGCCAGGATCACGCTGACCGAAATGATGAACAGGCCCAGGTAAAGCAGGGCCAGCCGGAACGGCGTCGTGCGCAGAAGCCGCAGGGTGGAAGCGGCAGCCTTCACGCTCCACCGCCTGCCACCATCCCCACCATCGTCACTGCGGCGCCCGCAGGCTGTAGCCGGCGCCGCGCACCGTGTGGATCAGCGGAGTCGGGAAATCCTTGTCGATCTTCTGGCGCAGACGGGCGATGTGCACGTCGATGACGTTGGTCTGCGGGTCGAAGTGATAGTCCCACACATTCTCCAGCATCATGGTGCGGGTCACCACGCTGCCGGCGTTGCGCATCAGATACTCAAGCAGGGCGAACTCGCGCGGCAGCAGGTCGATGGACTTGCCGGCGCGGCGGACCGTGCGCGACAGCAGGTCCAATTCCAGGTCGGCCACCACCAGACGGGTCTGCGGCTGGGCGGCGCTGCGGCGGCGCACCAGCACCTCGATCCGGGCGAGCAATTCGGAAAAGGCGTAGGGCTTGGTCAGGTAATCGTCGCCGCCGGCCTTCAGCCCCTTCACCCGGTCGTCCACGCTGCCGAGCGCCGACAGGAACAGCACCGGCGTGTCGTTGCCCGTGGCGCGCAGGATCTCGACCAGCGACAGCCCGTCGCGGCCCGGCAGCATCCGATCGACGATCATGACGTCGTAATGCTCGGAGCCGGCCAGGAACAGCCCCTCCTTGCCGTCGTTGGCGACGTCCACGACATGCCCGGCCTCCTTCAGTCCCTTGGCGAGGTAGGAGGCGGCCTGCTGGTCGTCTTCAATGACGAGGACTTTCATGAGCATGAGATTACCGCATCCTTCCGCCGGTCCAAAGTCGAATGGCCTTCGCCCATCCCGGAAGATGGAAGGCCAAACGGAACGTAGGGTGGAGGATGCCTGCGGAGCGGGGGCTCGCGCCGCGGACATCCTCCACCCCGTCACCGGTGACGGGAGAGAAGCACCGGTGTTTCCCCAAGTCACGCCTTGCCGAGCTTCAGCGGGACGAAGCTCTCGTTGCCGCCGCGGTTGACCAGCAGAAGGACCGCCTTGCGGCCGTTCTTCTCGGCCTCGTGCAGGCTCCGGGTCACCTCCGCGGGGGAGGTCACGGCGTTGTCGCCGACCTTGACGATCACGTCGCCCGGACGGACCGCCACGTCACCGGCCTGGGGAGAGACCGACGCGACGACCACGCCCTTCACCTCCGCGCCGAGGCCGAGCCGGCTGCGGGCGGCGCCGTCCAGCGGGGCGAGCTTCAGCCCCTTCACGGCTTCCACCGCGCTGTCGGCGGCGGGGCCGGCCTCCTCCGCCGCGGCCACGCGCTGCTCCGCGGGCAACGGCGCGATGCTGACGGCGAGCGTCATCTCCTTGCCCTTGCGGACCACGGTCAGGTCCACCTTGTCGCCGGCCTTGGTGTCGGCCACCCGGCGGGTGAGGTCGCGCAGCGTGTTCACCGGCTTGCCGCCGTAGGACAGGATCACGTCGCCCTGGCGGACGCCGGCCTTGGCGGCGGGGCTGTCCGGGGTCACCTCTGCGACCAGGGCGCCCTTGGGCTGCGACAGGCCGACCGACTCGGCGATCTCCGGCGAGATTTCCTGGATCTTCACGCCCAGCCAGCCGCGCTCCACATGGCCGTTCTCCTTCAACTGGGCCACGACCTGCTTGGCGATGTTGGACGGAATGGCGAAGCCGATGCCGACCGAGCCGCCGTTCGGCGAATAGATGGCGGTGTTGATGCCGATCACCCGGCCGTCCATGGTGAAGGTCGGGCCGCCGGAGTTGCCCCGGTTGATGGCGGCATCGAGCTGGAGATAGTCGTCGTAGGGGCCGCTGTGGATGTCGCGCCCGCGGGCCGAGATGATGCCGCTGGTCACCGTGCCGCCCAGGCCGAAGGGATTGCCGACGGCCATGATCCAGTCGCCGACGCGGGCGGCGTCGCTGTCGCCCCACTCCAGGGACGGCAGCGGCTTGTCGGATTTCACCTTCAGCAGGGCGATGTCGGTCTTGGCGTCGCGCCCGACCAGGGTGGCGGGCAGTTCCGTTCCGTCCTGGAGCGTCACCGTGATCTCGTCGGCGCCGTCGATGACGTGGTTGTTGGTCACCACATGGCCGGCGGCGTCGATGATGAAGCCGGAGCCGAGCGAGCCGACCTTGCCGCGCGGCTGCGCCTCCGGACCGCCATCAGGGACGCCATCCTGGCCGAGCTGGTCCTGGAACTGGCGGAAGAACTCCTCGAAGGGCGATCCCGGCGGGAAGGCGGGCAGCCGCGGGTTGGCGCGCTCGGCCTTCACCTGCTGGGTGGTGGAGATGTTCACGACGGCGGGCGACACCCGGGACGCCAGGTCGGCGAAGCTTCCGGGAACGCTCTGGGACGGGACGCTCTCCACGGCGGCGGCGGGCTGCGGGGCGGCGATGAGGAATGGACCGGTCAGCACCGTGGTGCCGAGGAGAAGGGCGGCGATGGTGCGCCGCACCCGACTCGATCGCGGGGCGGACCCGGCGTTGGCGGGGGTGGACATCGGTTGCTCTCCGTGACTGGCGTGCGTTGATCGTTGCCCCATAAGTAGCGGGCGCCGGGTCACGGGGGGCTTGCGGGCGGATTAAATGATTTTCAGGGAGGGAATAGAAGACGCCGCCGCGTTCACAGGGCCGAACCGGCCATGCGCAGGCGGATGTTCATGGCTTGCCGGCGCACGAGTTCCAGATGCGGGTTGATGGCCAGAGCCGCGTCGAAGGCGCGCAGCGCCCCCGCCGGTTGGTCGATGGCGAGATAGACGAGGCCCAGCCCGGCCAGCGCCCCGAAATGGCGCGGCTCCAGAGCCAGCACCCGGCGGATGTCCCGCACCGCGGCGTCGTAATCGCCCAGCAGATATTCGGCGTTGGCCCGCTTGTTCCAGCCTTCGGCGTAGGTCGGGTCGGCGGCGACCACCTGATCGAAGGCGGCCAGAGCCTCGCCGTAGCGGTCGGCGTTCAGGTCCTGCACGCCGTGGTGCATCAGGACGATCAGATCGTCGTTGGGATGCTCCAGCCAGATGTCCCAGATGCTGTTCTCCACCGCCTCCGCCGCGACGGCATCGCCGGCGGTCTGCAGATCCTGGAACAGTCCACCGAGTCGCGCGTCCTCCTGCCCTGCCCAAGCCCGCGTACCGGGGCCGGAAGCGCCGAGGAGCAGAAGGGCCAGGAAGGCCACGGGCAAGAAGATTCGCTGGGTCATACCCAAAAACTGGGATGCGTCACCTGTGCGCAACACTCATCCAAAGGTGGTGTCGCCGCAAGAAGAGTCCCTCATCCCGGCGGCATACTCCGCCCCATACTCCGCCCATGAGGCCGAGGCAATGACGCCCAGGCAAAGAAAAAGGCCGGCGGATCGCTCCGCCGGCCCGTTTTCCTGGAGGCAACAGCCCGCCATCAGGCGGCCTTTATCAGGCGGCCTTGCTGCGGCCCGCCACGATTTCCTCGGTGACGTTGCGCGGCACCGGCTCGTAGTGGCTGAACTCCATCGAGTAGGACGCACGGCCCGAGGTCATGCCACGGAGCTGGCCGATGTAGCCGAACATCTCGTTCAGCGGCACATGGGCCTCCACGGCGATGTTGGTGCCACGCTCGAGCTGGCCCAGCACCGTGCCGCGGCGGCGGTTCACGTCGCCGATGACGTCGCCCAGGTAATCGTCCGGGGTCACGACCTCGACCTTCATGACCGGCTCCAGCAGGATCGGAGCGGCGAGCTTCAGAGCCTCGCGGAAGCAGGCCTTGGCGGCGATTTCGAACGTCAGGGCGTTCGAGTCGACGTCGTGGTACTTGCCGTCCACCAGGCGGGCGCGGAAGTCCACAGTCGGATAGGAGGCGAGGACGCCCTCTTCCTTCTGCATTTCCAGGCCCTTCGCGACCGACGGGACGTATTCGCGCGGCACCGTGCCACCGACCGTCTCGTCCTTGAAGACGAAGCCCTCACCGCGCTCCAGCGGCTCGAAGACGATCTTGACTTCGGCGAACTGGCCCGAACCGCCGGTCTGCTTCTTGTGGGTGTAGGTGTACTCGACCGGCTTGGTGATCGTCTCGCGGTAGGCGACCTGGGGCTTGCCCATGTTGCCTTCCACGCCGAACTCCGTGCGCAGACGGTCCAGCGTCACTTCCAGATGCAGCTCGCCCATGCCGCGCAGGATGGTCTGGCCGGTTTCACGGTCGGTCTCCAGGCGGAGCGACGGGTCCGCGCGGACCATCTTGCCGAGCGCGATGGAGAACTTCTCCTGCTCGCCCTTGGTCTTCGGCTCGACCGAGACGCTGATGACGGGGTCGGGGAAGCGCATGCGCTCCAGGATCACCGGCGCCGAGGCGTCGCAGAGCGTGTCACCGGTGTCCGTCTCCTGCAGGGAGACGAGCGCGATGATGTCGCCGGCGCGGGCTTCCTCGATCGGGTTGGCCTGGGCGGCGAACATCTCGACCATGCGGCCGATCTTCTCGCGCTTGCCACGGGTCGTGTTCAGGACCGACATGCCCTTGGTCAGCACGCCCGAATAGACGCGGACGAAGGTCAGCGAGCCGTAGGTGTCGTTGATGACCTTGAAGGCCAGCGCCGCGAAGGGCGCTTCGTCGGAGCTGAGACGCTCGCCGTTCGGGTTGCCGTCCTCGTCCACCGTCTTGATGGCCTCGACGTCGGTCGGGGCCGGCAGGAGGTCGACGACCGCGTCCAGAACCTGGCAGACGCCCTTGTTCTTGTAGGACGAGCCGCAGAGGACCGGGGTGAAGGTGCTGGTGATGGTGCCCTTGCGCAGGCAGGCGCGCAGCACTTCGGCCGACGGCTCCTCACCCGACTCCAGGTAGGCTTCCATCGCCGCGTCGTCCATCTCCAGCGCGGTGTCGACCAGCTCGGCGCGCAGGGCCGGGATGCTGGCGATGTTGTCCAGGTCTTCCTTGACGGTCAGGTTGAGCTTGCTCGCCAGATCGTCGGTGACCTCCCAGATTTCCCACTTGGCGTCCTTGTCGTCCGAGAACCAGACGTACGCCTTCATCTCGATCAGGTCGACCATGCCGCGGAAGTTGTCTTCCGAGCCCAGCGGAACCTGGATGCAGACCGGGCGGGCGTTCAGGCGGCTCTTGATCATGCCGACGCAACGCTGGAAGTTCGCACCCGAACGATCCATCTTGTTGACGTAGCAGATGCGCGGGACGTTGTAGTTGTCCGCGAGACGCCAGTTGGTCTCGGACTGCGGCTCCACGCCGGCCACGCCGTCGAACACCACGACCGCGCCGTCGAGCACGCGGAGCGAGCGGTTCACCTCGATGGTGAAGTCCACGTGGCCCGGGGTGTCGATGACGTTGATCTTCTTGTTGCGCCAGAAGGCCGAGACGGCAGCCGACTGAATCGTGATGCCGCGCTTCTGCTCCTGCTCCATGTAGTCGGTCGTGGTCGAGGACTTCAGGTCCTTCGTCTCGTGCACGTCGATGATCGTGTGCTTACGACCGGTGTAATAGAGGATGCGCTCGGTGGTCGTCGTCTTGCCGGCATCGACGTGGGCGATGATGCCGATGTTCCGGATGTCAGAAAGAGGCGTTTGGCGCGGCATGTTGCGAATCCATTACTGTAACGCAGCTATCGAAGCGCAACGACGGTCGTCCGCTCCGGCGGCAGAGGTTGGTCGGGGTTTTACGGGTGATCTGTTAAGGCGTGATTAACGTTCTGTAAATCCGGAAGGTCAAGCCTTCCGGATTTTTTCGAAGCACGCGGCCCTCACAGTCTGGTGGGCCACGCCGGCAAACCCCAACCGAGGGAGCCGGGTCGCCCCGTTACGCAGCTTATTTGGCCGCCGTCACCTGAATTTCAACGAGATACTCCGGCGCGGCGAGCTTCGCTTCCACCGTGGCGCGGGCGGGCGTGTTGGCCGGGTCGACCCAGGCTTCCCACGCCTTGTTCATCGCGCCGAAGGTGGCGATGTCCGTCAGATAGATGGTGGCGGACAGCAGCTTGCTCTTGTCCGTGCCGCCCTCCGCCAGCAGGGCGTCGATCTGGCCCAGGATCTGGCGGGTCTGCGTTTCCACGTCCGGAGTCGGATCGTCGGCCACCTGGCCGGCCAGGTAGACCGTGTCCTTGTGGATGACCATCTGGCTCATGCGCGGTCCGGAATGGAAGCGCTGGATCGACATGGGTACGGCTCCGGTTACGGGGTCTTGAACGCGCGTACGTCTATGCGATTCACGCCCAACGGCCTAGCAAAAAATGAGGCGGCACCGCTCAAAGCTGCCCAGCGCCCGCGCATCACCGCAAAGAAGGCGTATTTCCCTCGACCGCGGCCACGAAAGCGGCGGTCGGCACGGCGATGTTGCGGGGGGACGGCCCGCCGACCGCGGCCACCGCGATGCCGGCCACCGCCCAGCCCTCCCCCGCCCCGCCATTATCAAGTGTGCGGACCAGCAAAGCGGCCCCGCTGACTCCGCGCGTTCCGTCGCAGTCGTGGACCAGCAGCGCCCCCCGCTCCGTGTCGTCGAGTCCGCGCGCCGCGCAGCCGGTGTCGGCGGTGACGATGTGGGCCTTGTCCTGGCTGTAGCCGCCCAGCATCAGGGGCGTGCCCGGTTCCGGCGGGACTCGGGCGAGCGGCAGCGGCGCCACCCCCTGCGGCGCGTCGCCGTCCAGCGTCAGCACCGCCCAGTCGCCGACGAGCCCGTCCAGCCGCCGTTCCCGGTCATAGGGACCGCCGGTCTCCAGCGCGGCGACGGCCCGGTGCTGGCGATACTCCCCGCGGTCGTAGCCGAACAGGACGTGCAGGGAGGAGGCCGGCAGGAAGCGCTGCGCGCGGTTGAGCAGGCAATGGGCCGCGGTCACCACCCGGCGCGGCGCCACCAGCACGCCGGTGCAGCGGGCGCCCAGATTGCTCTGCACCCTGACCAGGCTGTTCCAGGGCGCGCGGGCGGCGTCCACCACCACGCGCCGGTCCTTCGCCCCGATCCCCGGCAGCAGCGGGTTCTGCGCCGCCGCCGGAAGGGCGGCCAGCAGGATCGATAGGAGCAGCGTCGCTGCGACAAGAAATCCGCGCAGGACGGCCATCAAGCGTTCTTGATACGTTTTCATAATCGTCTTACCATGGCGGCCATGGCCACGCTCATCATCACGGAAAAATCCAGTCAGGCAAAGGACCTGCGCGCCGCGCTGGGGGAGCGCTACGGGCGCATCCTGCCGGCCGAGGGGCACCTGCTGCGGCTGGCCGAACCGGACGAGGTGAACCCGGACTGGAAGCGCTGGTCGCCCACCCTGCTCAAGCCCGACGGACTCTACCCGACCCGACCCGACGGCGGCGGTAACAAAACGGCGAAGCTGGCGGCCATCAAGGCGGCGCTGAAAGGGTGCGATCAGGTCATCCTCGCCACCGACTGCGACCGCGAGGGCCAGTTGATCGGGCAGGAGATCCTGGAGCATCTGGGCTTCCGCGGGCGGGTGCAGCGCGCCCTGTTCACCGCCCAGGACCCCAAGACGATCCGCGACGCCTTCGCGAAGCTGAAGCCGAACACGGAGCTTCGCCCGCTCTACGAGGCGGCGGTGGCGCGCCAGCAGGCCGACCAGATCTTCAACCTGTCCCTGACCCGCACGGCGACCAAGACGCTTCTGGCGCCCGGGACGCGCGGGGTGATCGGCATCGGGCGGGTGAAGACCCCGACCCTGGCCATCGTCTGCCTGCGCGAGCTGGAGATCCGCAACTTCAAGCCGGAGGATTATTTCGAGGTCGTGGCGACGGCCACCGCCGCGGGCGGCTCCTTCCTGATGCGCCACGCCCCGCCGCCGAAGGACCGCATCAAGGATCGCGCCCGTGCGGAGGCCATCGCCCGCGCCGCGGACGGCCACGACGGCCCTCTGTCGGTGACGGTGGAGGACCGGCGGCAGGCCCCGCCGAAGCTCTACGACCTGCCCGCGCTCCAGAAGACCTGCGGCCAGCGCTGGGGCTGGACCGCCGACCGGACGCTGGAGGTCGCGCAGGAGCTTTACGACGGCGAGGGCAAGAAGCTCATCACCTACCCGCGCGCCGAGGCGCGCTATCTGTCGGAAAACCAGATCGCCGACGTGCCGGCCATCACCGGGGCGCTGACCCGGCTGCGCGGATTCGCCCATCTGGACCTGTCCCGCCCGGTGATCCGCCGGGGCAAGTCCGGCCATTTCTGCGACAAGGCGCTGGAGGGCGTGTCGCACCACGCCATCGTGCCCAACGTCAATGTCCTGGACGATCTGGAAAGCCGGCTGAACCGCCTGACCGACGACGAGAAGCGGCTCTACGCTCTGATCTGCCGCTCCTACCTCGCCGCGGTGATGCCGGATTACGAGTACCGGCAGACCACCGTCCTGATGGACGTTCCGGTCGAGGGTAAGCCGGTGGTCTTCCGCGCGGTCGGGCGCATCCCCCTGAAGCTCGGCTGGAAGGCGGCCTTCGGCTCCGCCGAGACGGACGGCAAGCCGGAGGAGAAGGAGGAGGAGCAGACCCTCCCCCCGCTGACTGACGGCGAGCCCGCCCGCCTCTCCGACCCCAGGGTGGAGGCCAAGCGGACCCAGGCGCCGCCGCGCTACAACGAAGGCACCCTGGTGGACGCCATGCAGAACGCCTGGCGTTTCGTGGAGGACCCGGCGCTGCGCGACCGGCTGAAGGAGGCCAAGGGCATCGGCACCCCGGCCACCCGCGCCGAGATCATCAAGGGCCTGCGCCGGCAGAACCTGCTGGGCGCCGACGGCAAATGGCTGGTTCCCACCCCCGCCGGGCTGCAACTGTTCGAGACGTTGCGCGGCGCCGCCCCCACCCTGGTCGATCCCGGCACCACCGCCCTGTGGGAGATGCGGCTGGACGAGGTGGTCACCGGGCGCGCCGATTTCCGCAGCGTCATCGACGGCATCGCCGACGAGGCCGGGCGACTGATCGGCGCGCTGGTCGGCAACCGGGGTCCCGCGGTGGATCTCGGCGTCCGCGGCGCTCCGGTCCGCGCCGGACGGGGCGCCGGGCGGCGGCGCTCCGCCACCCCCAGGGCCGCAGGGACGCCCCGCACGCGCAGCCGCAAGCCGGCGGTTGCCGTTGCCGCCGGTGCGGAGGCCGAAGCGCCGAAGAAGCCGCGCCGCAGCCGCAAGGCGAAGGCCGCGCCGAAGGTGCCCGACTCGATCAGCCCCGCCGCCGAGGCCATCACGACGCCTCCCGTGGCGCCACCCGTGGCTCCTCCCGGCGGCGCACGGCGGAAGGCCCCGACCGACAAGATGGTCGCCTTCGCCCGCAGCCTCGCCGACCGCAAGGGCGTCGAGTTGCCGGACGCCGTGCTCCAGGACTTCGACTCCTGCCGCCAGTTCCTGGACCGCCACGCGCGTTGATTGCCGGGGTGGGGGCAAAGAGACTTCAAATCCCTCCCCGACTGTGGCCCGGGCCACAGCGGCGGGGGCGTCATCCGCCTACCCTCTCCTCCACGGACATCGAGCCACACACGGCCACACCCCCGGAGGAGACCCAGCCCATGCGCCGCCTGACCCTGATCGCCGCCGCTGCCGCCACGCTGCTCGCCGCCCCCCACGCCTTCGCCAACGACCTGAAGACCGGCGGCATGCCGGTCAACCCGATGATGATGCAGCCGGGCTTCGGCAGCCCCTTCGCCGCGGGACCCTCCGTCGCCAACACCAACGTCGGCGTCGCGACGAATCTCGCCGCGGGGATCGGCAACAAGGCCAAGCAGAACGTCTTCACCATGCAGCAGGGCACCGGCGGGTCGCTGGTGAACACCAACGTCGGCGTCGCCACCAACGTCGCAGCCGGCATCGGCAACAAGGCGAAGCAGAACGTCACCGGCGTCACCTTCGGCTTCGGCAAGGGCGGCCTGCTCGACACCAACGTCGGGGTGACGACCAACGTCGGCGCCGGCATCGGCAACGCCGCCGGGCAGACTCTGTTCGGTCTCAAGGCCCAGTGATCCACCCCGTCCGGCGCCGCCGATCCGCAAGGCGGCGCCCCCTTCCGGATTCCTCATTGGAGGACTGCCGCCATGCTCCGCTTCGCCCTGCCGGTCTTCGGTGCGCTCGCCGTCATCCTGGCCGTGGCCGGAACCCCGCAGACCGCCGCCGCCGAGAACCTCGCCTGCCAGACGGTCAACGGGAAGACGGTGTGCAGCCGCGGCTCGGGCTCGCTGTCGTGCCAGACGGTCAACGACCGGACGACCTGCGTGACCGGGCCGGGCGCGCTGACCTGCGAAACCGTCAACGGCCACACCGCCTGCCGCCGCGGCCCGGCCCAGCCGGACCTGAAACCGATGCCCATGCCGCCGCTGCCCCCGCAGGCCGTGCCGCTGCCCGACCATCCCTTCGGCAAGAACTTCCCTTTTGAGGAAGAGGCGTAAAGCGCCCCGACTGTGGTCCGCCTCACAGCGGCTCCCCGGCCCTCCGCCCTAGGATCAGCGCACACCGCCGAACAGAGGAGCCCCGCCATGGTCCGCACCCGCCGCTTCGCGCCGCTGCTGCCCGGCCTCGCCGCCCTGGCGCTGCTGGGCGGAACCGCCGCCGCCCAGGATGCCGGCGGCTTCTCCGTCAACCCGCAGCTGGGCGCGGCGGTCGGCATGTCGATGGGCATGGGCATGGGGATGCCGCCCCTGCTGCCGCGCCAGCCCGTCTTCGTCAACGCCGCCCGGCGCAGCGCGCCTCCAGGGGCGACGGTGACCAACCCCAACGTCAGCCGTCAGGCCACGCACCAGCAGGCCATCGCCAAGATCCGCGGCGACGCCGGCTTCCTGGGCGGCTTCAACAAGGGTCAGGCGCTGGCCGCCAGCCGCCAGCCGCCGCCGGAGCCCATCGTGCCGAACTTCACCTTCATCGACGCGCCCTTCATCGTGAACAACTTCGACAGCTCGCTGGCCCTGTCCTTCGGCGACAGCAACGTGACGGAGCAGTACGTCATCCAGGGTGGTGACGGGTCCGCTGGGGGCAGTGCCGCTGGGGGCGGTGCCGCTGGGGGCAATGTTTCAGAGCAGGCCGCCGTGCCGGCCTCCTTCGGGCAAACGCCCTCCCCGGTCCAGGCCGCCGCTCCGGTGCAGGCTCCGGCGCCGGCCAAGGCCCCGACTCCGAAACCCCAGCCGGGCGTAACCACCGGCAACGGCGGCCCGCCTCCCGAAGGCTTCTTCGACCCGGTGATGAGCAACTTCGGCCCGCTGCCGCATCTGCCCGCGGCGCTCGCCAGCGGCGGCATCCAGTTCAACAACGTCGGCAGCGCCTTCAACGCCGCCATCGGCCAGGGCAACCTCGCCACCCAGCAGATCACCAGCATCCAGGGAAAGAAGGGCAAGCGCTGAACCCCATCTTTCTCCAGAACGAAGAAAGCCCCCCTGCCGGCGGCAAGGGGGCTTTTCCGTTCGGGGCCGATGCGGGAGGTTACGCGGCGACCGGCTGGTTGGCGGCCTTGGCCTGGGCGGCGGCGGGCTGGGCCGAGCCCTGCGGGGCGGGCAGCGGCGCCGGGCGCGGGGTGCCGGCGGGCAACATGTCGCCGATCGCGAGGCCCACGGCCATCAGGTTCGGCACGGCCATCGCGGCCAGCAGGACCGCCCACAGGTCCAGCGACAGGGTGCCCAGCGGGTTGGCGAACCACGCGGTCACCGCGGAGGCCAGCAGCGCACCCGACAGCCAGGCTTCCGGCTTGGCGCAGAAGGCGCCCTGGGTCCGCTTGCCGCCCTTGGCGGTGACGCGGAAGGCGTCGCGCTTGCGGACCACGCCGCGCAGAGCCGCCAGCGCCACCGTGGTGGACAGCGCCATGCCCACGGCGCAGGCCCCGACGCTCTCCTTCCACGAATTGCCGGAGGCGTAGCGCGAGGCCAGCAGGCTCGACCCGGCGCGCAGAACCAGGGCGCCCAGCACCGCGGCGGTGGCCTGGACCGGCGGCAGGTGCAGCGGCAGGACCAGGGACGCGAAGGTCCAGGTGACCGCCGCACCGGCGGCCAGCACCCCCACCGCATCGGACCACCAGCGCGCCCAGTTGGTCAGATAGCCGATCTTCTGGCCGGTCGTCAGCTCCTTGGCGCCGGGCAGGAACTTCCGCCAGTGGGCGCGCAGGATCTGGGTGGAGCCGAAGACCCAGCGGTCGCGCTGCTTGCGGAACTGCATGAAGTTGTCGGGGGCGAGGCCCTGGCCCAGCCGCTCGTCCGTGTAGGCGGCGCGGTAGCCCGCCGACAGGATGCGGATGCCCAGCTCCGTGTCCTCGCAGATGCCCTCTTCCGACCAGCCGCCCACCCGATCCATGGCGGAGCGGCGCAGCATGATCATCGTGCCGTGGCAGACGAAGGCCTGGGAGGTCAGACCCTCCTGCATGCCGACGTCGAAGAAGGGGCGGTATTCGGCGGTCATCGCGGCCTTCAGAGCCGTCTCATGGCCGTCGCGGTGCTCCTGCGGGGCCTGGACGATGCCGACGCGCGGGTCGGCGAAGGTCGGGGCCAGCTTGTTCAGCCAGTCCGGATCGACCGTGTAGTCGGCGTCCAGCACGGCGACGATCTCGGCCCGCGGGTCGGTGTGGCGCAGCGCGGCGTTCAGCGCGCCGGCCTTGAAGCCGGAAATCTTCTTGTACCAGTGGAACTTGAACTTCGGACCCAGCTCGGCGCACAGCTCCTCCACCGGGCGGACCAGCGCCTCGTCCTCGGTGTTGTTGATGAGGACGACGACCTCGTAGTCCGGGTAGTCCACGCGGGCCAGCGAGGTCAGCGTGGCGGCCAGCACGTCCGGCTGCTCGCGGCAGGCGGCGATGTGCACCGACACCATCGGCTTGTGCTCCGGCGCCGCGGGAACCCGCGGCAGCAGGGCCGGGGCGCGGCCGGTGAACAGACGGCGGGCGACCTCGGTCAGGTCGGCGAAGGCCACCGACATCATTAGAGCGCCCAGCAGGAAGGCGGAGCCCCAGGTGGCCGCGGCGCCGAAGGTGAAATACTCGGCGTAGGCACCGGCGACGGCGGAACCGACGCCGAAGCCGACGATGTTGGCGCCCACCGACGCGGCCAGCGCGTAGGTCATGTTGGTGCGGCGGCGGAAGGCGGCGAAGGCCGACAGGGCGAGGCCGAGGGCCAGCGCCACGGCGGCGCCCATGCGGTCGCCCCAGGGGGCCGGGACGTCGCCGGCCAGCGGCCATTTCGGCGCGCGGTCGGCGTCGAGCACGCCCCAGGTCGGACCGGGCGAGCCTTCGATGCTGGACTTCCAGATGCCGTCGAACGCTTCGACCACATTGTAGTCGATGCCCAGCATCCCCGCCTCGGCGGCGAAGTTGCGGACGACGAAGGCCTGCGCCTGCGGCGTCGGGTAGGCGTCGTGGAAGTTCTCGCCGCCCGACGGCCAGCCCACCTCGCCCACGAACAGCGGCTTGCCCGGATGCGCCTTGCGCACGGTGTCCAGCCGGTCGCGAATCCAGGTCAGCGCCTTGTCCACCGGCACGCCTTCCCAATAGGGCAGGACGTGGACGCCCATATAGTCGGACGCCGCGATGGTCTCCTTCGCCTTGACGATCTCCGACCACACGTCGGCGGTGCCGACCGTGATGTGCTTCGGCACGCCGGCGCGGACGCGGCGGATGTAGGAGGCCAGTTCCGCGTCGGTCAGCTCGGCGCGCAGCAGAGTCTCGTTGCCGACCACGACGCGCTCGATGCCGCGCACGGTGCGGGACAGCACGATGGCGCGGGCGACCTCGCGCTCGTTGCGGGCCTTGTCGTCGCTCAGCCAGACGCCCAGCGTGACGTCCAGGCCGTGCTTGGCGGCGATGGCCGGCACGTCGCCCTGAGAGCCGAGCGTGGAGTAGGTGCGGACACCGTCGGCGAAGCCGGCGATGGCGGTCATGTCACGGTCCAGTTCCACCGCATCGACCACCGGCTGGTGGTTCGGGTCGTAGTCGCGGCCCGACGGGGAGTAGGAGACGGATTCGATGCGCCCCGGCACTGCGTCCACAGGAGTGGGCGCGTTGCGCCAGGACCAGAAGGACGCGTGGCCGGCAGTCACGGCGAGCATCGCCGCGGCCAAGGCCGCAGACCGGATTGAACGCTTCGGGTTGCTCATGTGGGGATTTCGCAAGCCTGGATGGGATGGGTGGCGGGCGCCACCGGACACACAGACGAACGTGCGCTGCAAAAAACTATTCCCGCGCCCTTCCGGATTTTTTTCCAGGGCCGCCGCCCGGGTTACCGAATTGGGAACGGCGGCCACCCCGCTCCTGTTGGCTTCACCAACCGCAACGACGGGAGAAGACGAAATGACCGGCAAGAAGGTCGATGTGGCCGCGCTGGAGGAAACGATGGAAGAGGTGGTCGAAACCCTCGACCTCGCCGAACAGGCCGCCGGCTATGTCCGGAAGGAAAGCCCCGACCCCGTGGACCGTGCCCGCGCCGCCGCGGTGCAGAAGCAGGCCGAAGCCATGCTGGACGCCGCCGAACAGGCCGCCACGGGGGAACGCCCGCAGAAGAGCAACCCGTCCCCCTTGCCGGGCCTGCGCCGCCCGCCGTTGGTGAATTGAACGTTTTGGAACCCTCTGCCCCCTCCCCGGCCCTCCCCCGCTCTCGCGGGAGAGGGTGCCTTCCGCGAAGCGGCGGCAGTCTCCTCCACCTCGCCCTCCACCTCGAAGAGGGGGAGGGTTAGGGAGGGGGCAACGTCCGCCCATCCCCCATCCGCCCCTGCCCCTCCGGGCACACATCCAGCAGGACGCAGCGCTCGCAGGCCGGGTTGCGGTGGAAGCAGACCCGCTGCCCGTGCAACATCATCACCTCGTGATGGTCGTAGATTTCCTGGGCTGTCCACTCCGGGGGCAGCCGCGCCTCCAGAATGGTGTGCGACGGGCCGACCGCCACGGTCGGTGGGATCAGCCCGGTGCGCACGGCGACGCGGTGGTGATGGCTGTCCACCGGAAGGGCGGGACGGCGCAGGCTGCTGAAGCTCATCACCGCGGCGCTGGTCTTCGGGCCGACGCCGGGAAGCTCCTGGAGCCAGGCCCGCGCCTCCGGCACCGTCATCTCCGCCAGGAAATCCAGGGACAGTTCGCCGCGCAGGTCCGTGATGCGGCGCAGGATCGCCTGGATGCGCGGCGCCTTCTGCTCCGGCCACGTCACTCCGGCAATGATCGTCTGCACCTCCGCCGGATCGGCGTCGCGCACCGCGGCCCAATCCTCGCCCCAGCGCGCCCGCAAGGCCCGGAAGGCCGCTCCCGAGGCCGCGTTGCGCGTGCGGTGCGACAGCAGCGAGGACACCAGCTCGCTCAGCGGGTCGAGCGCGCGGAAATAGGCGATCGGACAGCCAAAGATCAGGCAGAGCCGGCGGTGGATCTCCAGCAGCTTTTCATCGGGCAAGGCCGCGGGCAACAAGGCGAAAGACGCCTGATCGTCGTTGGCCTTGAGGCCGCGCCTCACGGGGCCGTCACGCCGCCGGACGGGCTCCCGCCCGGCAGCATCAACCCCTCGTCCGCCGCCATGGCGCGGGCGCGGGGATCGGCCTGCACGGCGCGGGCCGTGCTGCGGGCGCGATCCTGCACGCGGCGGAAGGCGCGGATCAGGGCCTGGGCCTCCGCCCGCTCCTGCGCGTCGCGACGGGCCTCCGCCGCTTCCGACGCGGCGATCTTGCCGGCGGTGGAGCGCTGCGTCTCGCTGTAGCCGAACAGGCCGGGTTCCCAGCGTTTGAGGTTGGCGTAGGCCAGCGCGCGGGCGGTGCCGTCCAGCCTCTGCCCCTCCTCCCAGGCGGCGCGGGCCGCGCGCAGCTCGTCGGCCAGCACCCGCTGGGGCGGGCGCGGCGGCGGCGGCGGCGGCTGGTGCAGCCGGATGCGCGCCGCCTTCAGGGCGGCCACGCGGTCCGGATCGTCACGCCAACGGCGGGCGTCCGCGGCGGCGTCGCGCCACGCGCCGATGAGCCGTTCCGGATCGGGTGCGGTGTCCCGCTTCGTCGATGCCATGGCCCTCCCCGTTGCAAGGGAAACGAACGCGGTGCTTTCGTCATCAAGGATTTATGCCATACGCCCGCGAAGGCCAGACCGGGAAGGGCGGTAACCCCGAGGGTGCGGTCAATCCGCCGCCCTACCCAGCAGATAGTCGATGTCCCCGCCTTCAAGTGCACTGATGAGACCCGTGCCCTCGATGGTTGCGTCGGACAGGTTTCCTTTGCGCCGTTGCAGGTCGAGGATTCGTTCCTCCACCGTGTCGGCGGCGATCAGTTTGTAGACGAAGACCGGCTTGTCCTGCCCGATTCGATAGGCGCGGTCGGTCGCCTGGTCCTCCGCCGCCGGGTTCCACCAGGGATCGTAGTGGATCACCGTGTCCGCCGCCGTCAGGTTCAGGCCGCGCCCGCCCGCCTTCAGGCTGATGAGGAAGACCGGCACCTCGCGGTTCTGGAAGCGGTTGACGGGCTCTGCCCGGTCCAGCGTGCGCCCGGTCAGCTCCACATAGCCGATCTTCGCCTCCTCCAGCCGCAGCTTGATGAGGTCCAGCATGGTGGTGAACTGCGAGAAGATCAGGATGCGGCGGCCTTCCGGCACCATCTCCAGCACCATGTCGGTCAGCGCGTCGAGCTTGGCGGTCTCCTTCACCTTGCCGGCGGCGGGAATCTTGACCAGACGCGGGTCGCAGCAGACCTGCCGCAGCTTCAGAAGCGCGTCGATGATGGTGATGGCGTTGCGCGACACGCCGCTGACCGCCAGCGCCGCCCGCACCGTCTCGTTCACCGACAGGCGGATGGTCTCGTAGAGGTCGCGCTGCGCCGGCTCCAGGTCGATGCGGACCACCACCTCGGTCTTCGGCGGCAGTTCCTTGGCCACCGCTTCCTTGGTGCGGCGCAACAGGAAGGGGCGGATGCGGCGCATGAGCTGCTTGGCGCGGGTGCCGTCGGCGCGCTTCTCGATGGGCGTGCGGTAGCGGCGCCCGAACTCCTTGCGGTCGCCCAGCAGGCCGGGCATCAGGAAGGCGAACTGGCTCCACAGCTCGCCCAGATTGTTCTCCACCGGCGTGCCGGACAGGCAGAGCCGGTTGCGGGCGTTCAGCGCGCAGACGGCGCGGGTGGCCTTGCTGTCCGGATTCTTGATGGCCTGCGCCTCGTCCAGGATCAGCAGGTGCCAGTCCCGGCGCTTCAGCATCTCCACGTCGCGGCCCACCACGCCGTAGGTGGTCACCACGATGTGGGCGCGGTCGAGGTCACCCAGCTTCTCGTGCCGGTCCAGCCCGTGCAGCACGACCACCCGCAGGTGCGGCGTGAAGCGCTGCGCCTCCGCCACCCAGTTGGGGACGAGGCTGGTCGGCACGACGACGAGGCTGGGGTCGGTCAGCCGCCCCTCCTTCTCCTCCATGGCGATGTGGGCCAGCGTCTGGGCGGTCTTGCCCAGCCCCATGTCGTCGGCCAGGATGCCGGCCACCCGGTTGGCCCGAAGCCCCTGCATCCAGGCCAGACCGACGCGCTGGTAGTCGCGCAGCGTGCCCTGGAAGCCCGGCGGCGGGTCCATCTCCGCCGGCATCTCCTGCTCCTGGATGGTGCGCAGGTAGCGGTCGATCTGGCCGGTGTCCTCGGTGCGCCGGGCGATCAGGTCGTCGATGTCCAGCAGCCCGTCGGCCTCGGTCAGCGGCACCTTCAGCGTGTCGTCCAGACGTCGCCCGCTATCGAGCATGGATTCCAGGACGCTGAGCAGCCGCTCCACCCGCTCCGCCGGCAGGGCCAACACGTTGCCGTCGTCCAGCACCAGATGGGCGCGCCCGTCGATGACGCGGGTGGCGTCCATGCCGCCGCGCTCGATCAGGGTCGCCAGGATGGGCAGCAGGGCGCGGCGCTCCCCGTCGATCTCCACGCCGACGTCCAGGTCGAACCAGCCGTCGCCGGAATCGCGCACGGCGACCGCGACCTCTTCGTTCGCCTCCACCACGCGGGTGCCGAAGTCGGCGCCGATCTCGACCGTCCAGCCGTCCTTGCGCAGGGCCGGCACCTCGGTGGTGAGGAAGGTCGACCAGCGCTCCTCGGCGTCCTTGCCGGTCAGCCAGTGCACGCGGGTGCCGCGGGCGTTCAACTGGCCCTTGGGCGGCTCGATCCGCGCCTGGGCGAAGCCGAAGGCCGCCAGCCGGTCCAGCGCGCCCTGCTCCAGCGCCTTGTCGCGGCGGACGAAGACGGCCCCGGCGGGCTCCTCCACCCGGGCGAACTGGCGCTGGTCGTCGGGTTCGATCTCGGAGGGCGAATCCTCCTCGCCATAGTCGAAGGACAGGCGCAGAACGTCCACCAGACCGCCGTCCGGCGACACCACCCGGCCCAGCCGGGCGACGACGCGCGGGTCGCGCTCCACGATGGTCGCGGCGGGGTCGGAGCCCATGCGCACACCGCCGGGCATGGCGCCGGGCATGGCCGCCGCGAAGGCCGCCGCCGGAATGGTCGGGCGTTCCGGTGCGGAGCGGGCGGGTGCGGGCCTTGCCGATGCAGAGCGGGCGGACGCCTTCAGGGGCGCCGCCTTCAGGGGCGCCGCCTTGGCGGGGGGCTGAGGCGCCGCGGCCTTGGGCTTCGGCACCTCCACCACCTGCAATTCGACGGGACAGACGGTGCCGGCCTTGGGATCGACGCACCAGTAGCCCTGCCCCTTGATCAGCGCGGCCCCCGGCGGCAGGCCGGTCGGGCGCAGCTTGCGCGTCGCCGGGTCGCGGAAGGCGCGGATGGCCATGGCCGCCCCCTCCGCCAGCACCGTGCCGCCGCGCCAGCGCAGCCGTCCGCAGCCAAGCAGCCGGCGCAGGATGCGGTCCACAACGTCGCCGCGGCTCTTGGCGACCGGCGTACGCACCGCACCGCCGCCGCCCAGCAGCCGGGCGATGGCGCGGTCCGCGTCGCCGTCCAGGTTGCGCGGCGCGCGGGCCAGCACGTCGCGCGGGCTGGCCGGGGTGGAGACGTCCTCCCCCGCCCCTTCCACCGCGATGACGGCGGAGACGAACATGGCCGCTTCGTCCTTCCCCGGCTCCAGGGTCCAGCGGACGCTGAGCACCGGATCGGGCGGAGGCGGAGGAGGCGGTTCGGGGTCCGGTTCGGGGATCGGCGGAAGAGCCGACGGCGAGCCCGCCGCCGGGGGCGGATCGAACAGGGACATCTGCCGCCCTTCCGGACGGGCGTCCAAGGTCATCAGGGCCGCCGCGGCCATGTGCGCGCAGGTGTTGCGCCCGCAGGTGCAGCTCTTGTCGAACACCACGCGGCTGCGCCCGCGCACCGGGACGACCGTCACCGACAGGGTCCGTCCCAGGTCGGTCACCGTGGCCGCGATCCGCCCTTCCGACTCCAGCAGCGTCACCGCGCCGGTCAGGATGAGCGTGCGCCCCCGTTGCAGCGTCTTCGCATCGAAGACGCGCGCCAGGTCCTCCTGCGAAAAGGGGACCGTCGCGCTGGCGTTGGTGGCGGCGCGCGGAAGGGAGCCGAACAGCGACATGGGGCGGAGGGGATGCCGGAAATAGAACGGGTCAGGAACGGGGGCGTCGGTATAAGCCCTCACCATGCCCCGCCGCAAGCCCACTCTCAACCCTCAACCGCTGTCGGGCCACAAACATCCTCCGTGCGAGGACCATGGGAGCCACCGGCTAGAGCCGTTCGAGCAGGCTGTTCAAGGGCGGCGCGGGGCCGCAGACCGGCGATTCCTCGCGAAGCAGATAGGCGAAATGCTTCAGCATCGGCTCCGCGTTGGTGCGGTCGCCGAGGGCGTAGGTCGCCACGCCGAACAGCACGACCAGGGCGAGGACCAGCGGGTTGAGGTTGAGGCGGGAGGGTGTGAGTCGGTGGAAGCTCTGCGCGAAGGCCGCCACCGCCAGCCCGCCGAGCCCGAGGCCCACCACCACCTCCGTCACCGAATGGTAGCGCAGCAGGATGCGCGAGGCCGCGACCGCCCCGACCAGACCGAGGGCGCCCAGGACGATCACCCCGCGCCGCCACCCGTCCAGCGAGCGCGCCGCCGTCACCCCGATCGCCCCATAGACGGCGGCGGCCAGCGCCGCGTGGCCGCTGGGGCTGGTCAGCCGGTCGTCGAACAGGCGGAAGCCGCAGGCGTGGCCCAGGATCTTCAGAAGCGCCACCGACCCCATCAGCATCGCCAGGATGGCCAGCCAGCGCGCCGCCGTGACCGCCGAATGGCGGCGCCACAGCATCACGATCAGGATGCCCGCCACCGGCAGCACGAAGGCCGTGCTGCCGAGGAGCGTGATCGCCTTGTTGATGTGCCAGAGGTTCAGATGTCCCACCGTCCCTGCCGCTCCCTTTCCATTCAGCGCAAGCGAACGAGCAGACCGTCGCGGTAGTTCCAGGCCGCCGTGCTCTTTCCGTCGGAACCGGGCAGCGAGACGGTCAGGGTGCGGTCGGCCAGCTCCACCTTCGGCGCGTCGCTGCAGGTCCCGAAGGGCAGCGACACGGCGGGCTTCGCCCCGCCGAGGTCGAGCACGCGGTAACGCGCGGCGCATTTGCCGTCCACGCTCTCCTGGAGCAGCACCAGCCAGCGCCCTTCCATGTTGTAGGCGTTCACGAAGGACAGGGTGCGCCCCTCGCGGTCTTCGTAGACGACGC
Source organism: Roseomonas genomospecies 6 (assembly GCF_008365375.1). GTDB lineage: Bacteria > Pseudomonadota > Alphaproteobacteria > Azospirillales > Azospirillaceae > Azospirillum. Next base: position 328,444 of record NZ_QOKW01000002.1, read on the forward strand.
GGTCGTTGACGGTCACCTGGATGACCTTCGGCCCGAGTTCGATCATCTGCACGACCTCGTTCCCGATGGCCGCCGACACGAGGACCGCCGCGCCGGGCCGGTTCTCCGCCGCCCATGCGGCACCGCTCGCCACCGGAAGGGAAAGCGCCGCCAGCGCAACGAAAGCCGCCGGCCCCGAAAGGGCGCGGCCCGGAAACGTCATACCCATGCTGTCCTCAAATGTCCTTCTGGCAGGTCGCCGACCCCGTCAAGGTAAGCCCAACCGCCGCCATTCTGTAGTCCGTCAAAGGGCTGACCTCCCCCTGCCGGAAAAATTTCACGAGCCGGTCGATTTTGGTTGCCTTCCGGCCACGCTCCGATTAAAAACCGCGCCACCGCAGACGACGGCCCCGCCGACGCCGCGGCAGAGAGAAGCGCCCGTAGCTCAGCTGGATAGAGCACCAGACTACGAATCTGGGGGTCAGGAGTTCGAATCTCTTCGGGCGCGCCACTCTCCTCTTCCTGGGACTTTCTCTTTTCAAAGTTCGCCTCACGCGGTTGGATCGCCCGATCCGACGGCGTTTTCGTCGTTTCCAGCGCGCGCCGGCATCCGAATCGCGGGCGCGCCGAACCGGAGGAAGCCATGATGACGCGACCGGTGATGGCCACGCGATTGACGGAGGAAGAACTGCCGGCGCTTGCCGCCCTCCTCGCCTCCGAAGGATTGCCGAACGAGGATATCACGGCCCCAGGACGGCGCTTCTGGCGCCTCGACGGCCCCGGCGGGCTTGTCGGCTATGGCGGTTTGGAGGTCTACGGACGCGACGGGCTGCTCCGCTCGGTCGTCATCCCGCCGGAGCGGCGCCACAAGGGCGATGGACGCGCGGCGGTGGAGGCGGTGTGCCGGGAGGCCATGGCGCTCGGCCTGGACCGGTTGTGGCTTCTGACCACCGGCGCCGCCGGCTTCTTCGAGCGCATCGGCTTCGAACGGGCGGAGCGGAGCGAGGCGCCGCCGGACATCCGTGCCAGCGCGCAGTTCACCGATCTGTGCCCCGGCAGCGCCGTCTGCCTGCGCCGCGATCTGGTTCAGCAAAACATTTGAGGAAATGGTGGGCCCGGCCGGATTCGAACCGACGACAACACCGTTATGAGCGGCGCGTTCTAACCGCTGAACTACAGGCCCTGTCCGAGGGAGGCCGAATGTGCCCAGAATGGGGAACTTATGCAACCCCGTTCAACGCCGCAGAAGGCCCAAAATGAAAAGGGGGACCCGAAGGCCCCCGCTCTCCATACGACCGTGTTCCGTCCGGGGACTTCGCCCGGGAAACCCTCAGGTGTCCAGGAAGCTGCGCAGCTTGCGCGACCGCGACGGGTGCTTCAGCTTGCGCAGGGCCTTGGCTTCGATCTGACGGATGCGCTCGCGCGTCACGTTGAACTGCTGGCCGACCTCTTCCAGCGTGTGATCGGTGTTCATGCCGATGCCGAAGCGCATGCGCAGAACACGCTCCTCGCGCGGCGTCAGGGAGGCCAGCACGCGGGTCGTCGTCTCCCGCAGGTTCGCCTGGATGGCGGCGTCGAGCGGCAGGACCGCGTTCTTGTCCTCGATGAAGTCGCCGAGATGCGAATCCTCCTCGTCGCCGATCGGCGTTTCGAGGGAGATCGGCTCCTTGGCGATCTTCAGGACCTTGCGGACCTTCTCCAGCGGCATCATCAGACGCTCGGCCAGCTCCTCCGGGGTCGGCTCGCGGCCGATCTCGTGCAGCATCTGGCGGCTGGTGCGGACCAGCTTGTTGATCGTCTCGATCATGTGGACCGGGATGCGGATGGTCCGCGCCTGGTCCGCGATGGAGCGGGTGATCGCCTGACGAATCCACCAGGTCGCGTAGGTCGAGAACTTGTAGCCGCGCCGGTACTCGAACTTGTCCACCGCCTTCATCAGGCCGATGTTGCCCTCCTGGATCAGGTCCAGGAACTGCAGGCCGCGGTTCGTGTACTTCTTCGCGATGGAGATGACGAGGCGCAGGTTGGCCTCCACCATCTCCTTCTTCGCGCGGCTCGCCTCCTTCTCGCCCTTCTGGACGGTCGAGACGATGCGGCGGAACTCGCTGATCGGCAGCTTGGCCTCATCCGAGATGCTCGACACGCCTTCGCGCGTCTTGCGGATGTCGGCCTCGTACTTGTCGTAGAACTTGCCCCAGGTCTTGGGGTTCAGCCCGCGGATGCGCTCCAGCCAGTTCGGGTCGAGTTCGTGCCCGAAATAGTGGTTCAGGAAGTCCTCGCGCTTCACGCGGCAGTCGGTCGCCATGCGCAGCAGCTTGCCCTCGAAGCCGGTCAGCTTGCGGTTCAGGGCGTAGAGCTGCTCGACGAGCTGCTCGATGCGCTGGTTGTTCAGGCGCACCGTGTTCATCAGCTCGACCATTTCGGTCTTGAGCTTGTCGTACTTCTTGTCGGACTGCTTGGCCACGTCCTCGCCGCTCTGGATGGCCGCGATGCGGCCTTCGTGCAGCTTGTGCAGCTTGTCGTAGGTGGCCTTGATCTTCTCGAAGGTCTCGATGACCTGCGGCTTCAGCGCGGCTTCCATGGCGGACAGGGACAGGCTGTTGTCGCCATCCTCGTCGCCTTCCTCCTCGCCCTCGCCCTCGGGCCGCGGCGGACGCTCCTCCTCGGTCTCCTCCGGCGCGGCTTCCACCACGTCGGCCAGACCTTCGGGCATCTCCTCACCGTCCGGGCCGCCACCATAGGTGGCGTCCAGGTCGATGATGTCGCGCAGCAGCATCTTCCCTTCCATGAGGGCGTCGTGCCACTCGAGGATGGCGCGGATGGTCAGCGGCGATTCGCAAATCGCCCCGATCATCATCTCGCGCCCGGCCTCGATGCGCTTGGCGATGGCGATCTCGCCCTCGCGGGACAGCAGCTCGACCGAACCCATCTCGCGCAGGTACATGCGCACAGGGTCGTCGGTGCGGCCGATGTCGTCGTCGTCCAGATTGCCGGCGGACCGGCCTTCACCCTCGCCGTCGGCGTTGGCGTTGCCTTCCGAATCCTGCTCTTCCGATTCGACGATGTTGATGCCCATCTCGGAGAGCATGGCCATCGTGTCTTCGATCTGTTCGGAAGACGACGTGTCCTGCGGCAGGGCAGCGTTCAGCTCGTCATAGGTGACGTAGCCACGCTCCTTGCCGCGGGCGATCATCTTCTTGACGGCAAGACCCATGCCGTCCATGAGCGGGCCGTCGCCGGCCTCGTCCCGGGCTTCGGAAACTTCAACGCTGTTCGCAGCTTTCGTGGCCATGCGATCGATGCCCCCGCATTACCCCATAATAAAAACCCATAGCGCGCACCGCAGCGGCCCCCCGCTGTCGATCCGCACCTGCTTAAACCGGTTGTGAACCGCCCGGAGCCTTGTCCGGCCAGACCCTTCCAGGTCTCATTCCCTCCGGCCCTTCCCTTCCGCACCACGCCCGGCGGCGCCGGGCGCTATGCATCGTCGAGATCCTCGTCATCCGTCATACCCATTCCGGACCTGATGACCTCCTGTTGAAGGGCCACGACCCGCGCGAAGTTCGCCTCGCTGTTGTCACGGGCCAATGCCGCCTCCGCCTCTCTCAAATCGGCCATCACCTGCCTGTGATGCAGGTGATGCCATGTCGGCCACCACCCCCGCTTCGCGTCCAGGGAGGATGCGTCCGGGCGTGCAAAGCCGGCATGGACATAGGTCGACTCGCTGAGCAGAGAGCGGACAATGGTATCATAGCCGGCGGAAGACAAGTGGCGACAAAGCGATGCGGCGTCAAGCCCCGAGTCGTTTTCCCGCCGTTCGGCAAGCAATCCGATGACGGCTTGGCGCAATTCCTCCAATTCCCGGTCGGGAAAAGGCAGCATGCCCAACGATTCGCCCAACTCGTCGAAAAGTTCGGGGTGGTTGATGATCACCGCCAGCAGGACGCGCTCCCGCGCGGCGGCGAGATTGCCGGGGTTGCGGCGGCGGTGGCCGGGCGGCGGCGCGGTGCGCAGGCCCGGCAGGCCCGGCGTGTGCCGGCGCGTCGGCTGGCCGAAGCGCCCTCCCCCTTGCCACTGTCCGCCGGGCACCCAGGGGCCGCGGTCGTTGCGCTGGCGCGGCGGCGGGGCGAAGGCCTCGTCGACGCGGCGGCGCATCTCCGTGCGGTAGAAGACCTGCACGTCGCGGTCGGCGATCTGGCTCACCCGCGCCTCCAGCGCGGCCTTCACCGCCGCCTTTGATTCGGGGGTGTCGGTGGGCTTGCCCTCGGTCTCCATGCGCCAGACCGCCTCGGACAGCGGGATGGCGGCACCCAGCACCTCCTGCATGGCGCGGGGGCCTTGCTGGCGGATCAGGCTGTCGGGGTCCTCCCCTTCCGGCAGGAAGGCGACGCGCGCGGATTGGCCGGGGGCGAGGTGCGGCAGGATGCGCTCCACCGCCCGCCACGCCGCCCGGCGCCCGGCCTTGTCGCCGTCGAAGCAGAGGAAGGGCACCTTCTCCGCGTCGGGGATCAGCTTCCACAGCTCCTGCACCTGCGTTTCGGTCAGGGCGGTGCCGAGCGGCGCCACCGCGCCCTCGAAGCCGGCGCGGACCAGCGCGATCACATCCATGTAGCCTTCGGCGACGATCACCGGCTTGCCGTCCGCCGCCGCCTGCCGCGCCCGCGACAGGCCGTACAACAGCGTGCCTTTGTGAAACAGCGGCGTGTCGGCGGTGTTGACGTATTTCGGGCCGTCGCCTTCCAGGATGCGCCCGCCGAAGGCGACCACCCGGCCCCGCCGGTCGGTCACCGGAAAGATCACCCGGTTGCGGAAGAAGCTGTAGGGCGCGCGCCCGTCCTCCGGCCGCTTCAGCAGTCCGGCGGTGACCATGTCCTCTTCCGAGAAGCCCTGCTTCAGAAGCTGGCCGCGCAGCGCGCCGGAATCGCCGGGGGCGAAGCCCAGGCGGAAGCGGGCCATGCTGTCGGTGTCCAGCCCGCGCCGCTGGAAATACTCCAGACCGGCGCGGCCCGCGGGGGCGTGAAGCTGCTGCTCGAACCAGCGGGCGGCCTGCTCCACCAGATCATGCAGAGTCTTGCGCCGCTCGTAGCGCTGCTTGTCCTCTTCCGTGGCGCGGGGAACCGGCATGCCCGCCTCGCCGGCCAGCGCCTCCACCGCCTCCGGGAAGGCGAGGTTGTCGTGGCGCATGACGAAGCCGATGATGTCGCCGTGGGCCCCGCAACCGAAGCAATGAAAGAACCCCTTCTGGTCGTTGACGTAGAAGGAAGGGGACTTCTCGTTGTGGAAGGGGCACGGGGCCTTGTATTCGCGTCCGGCGCGGATCAGGCGCAGGCGCTTGCCCACCACGTCCGACAGGGCCAGACGGGTGCGCAGTTCCTCCAGGAATTGGGGCGGGAAGGCCATGGGCAGGCGGCACCCGAGCTATGGCAGGATCAGCAGGCCGAAAGCTGTTGCTTCACGGTGCCGCTGACCTTGGCGAAGTCCATCTGGCCGGCGTAGCGCACCTTCAGTTCCGCCATCACCTTTCCCATGTCCTTGATGCAGGTGGCGCCGACCTCCGCGACCACCGTCTTCACGGCGGCGGCCACTTCCTCGTCCGACATCTGCTTGGGCAGGAAGCCCTCGATGACGGCGATCTCCTCGCGCTCCTGCTCGGCCAGTTCCAGGCGCCCGCCCTGCTCGTACAGCTTGATCGACTCGCCGCGCTGCTTGATCATCGTCTGCAGCATGGAGAGGATTTCCGCCTCGTCGATGCCGTCGGTGACGCCGCGCGAGCGCGCCGCGATGTCCCGGTCCTTCAGCGCGGCCAGGATCAGGCGCACGGTCGAGACGGCGCGCTGGTTCTTGGCGAGCATCGCCTGCTTCAAAGATTCGTTCAGGCGCGTGCGCAGCATGCGTGTGTCCTCGTGTTCATCAGGTCGATAACGATCAACATCGGATCGGGAACATCCGCACCGTTTCCGGAAACCCAGGGGGATTTCAGCGGGGGCCAGCGCGAACCGGCAATATTCCTAAATTTGCATCGGATTGCCACGTCAATTCCGAAGAGCCGCCTCCTGCGCCCTTCCCGAAGCCCTCTCCAGTCCAAGCCCCACCGGCGGAACACGGCGAATATGCAAACGCGCCGCTGGAAATCCGGGTGCCAATCGTCATATACGGTTGACCGGCCCACCCGTCCCGACTAATCGATCCAGGCTCAGACACCCGACCGCAAGGAACCGGGATGGCGGGGCACGGACCGACGACGACGCGTGCGCCCAGCGGGACGGGACGCGGCGCCGACGTTCCGCGATGCATGTCATATGTGGCCCGCGGCGGCTCTTGATAAGGTCTGAAGGATGGCTCAATCGACTCTCCCGGCGGGCGATGCCGGCGCTTACACCGGTGTCCTGGTTCTGGCCGACGGCACCGTCTTCAAGGGCCGAGGCATCGGTGCAGTGGGGGATTCGGTGGGCGAGGTGTGCTTCAACACCTCCATGACCGGCTATCAGGAAATCCTGACCGACCCCAGCTACGCCGGCCAGATCATCACCTTCACCTTCCCGCACATCGGCAACACCGGCGCCAACCCGGAAGACATCGAGACGGTGACCCCCGCCGCGCGCGGCCTGATCCTGCGCGCCGACATCACCGATCCGTCGAACTGGCGCGCCACCCGCCATCTGGACGACTGGCTGAAGAGCTACGGGCTGGTCGGCCTCGCCGGCATCGACACCCGCCGCCTGACCCGCCGCATCCGCGATCTGGGCGCGCCCAACGGCGTCGTCGCCCACGCGCCGGACGGCAGGTTCGACCTGGACGCTCTGGTCGCCAAGGCCAAGGGCTGGCCGGGGCTGGAGGGCATGGACCTTGCCAAGGACGTCTCCTGCCGCCAGACCTACGGCTGGGACGAGAGCGCCTGGACGCTCGGTGCCGGCTACGGCAAGCAGGAGACCCCGCGCTTCCACGTCGTGGCGATGGATTTCGGCGCCAAGCGCAACATCCTGCGCTGTCTTGCCGCCTCCGGCTGCAAGGTGACGGTCGTTCCGGGCACCGCCACGGTCGATGAGGTGATGCGCCACAAGCCGGACGGCGTCTTCCTGTCGAACGGCCCCGGCGACCCCGCGGCCACCGGCGAATACGCCGTGCCGACCATCAAGGGCCTGCTGGACACCGGACTGCCGATGTTCGGCATCTGCCTGGGCCACCAGATGCTGTCGCTGGCGCTGGGCGCCAAGACGAAGAAGATGCCGCTGGGCCACCGCGGCGCCAACCATCCGGTGAAGGATCTGGCCTCCGGCCGCGTTGAGATCACCAGCCAGAACCACGGCTTCGTGGTGATGGAGGAGACCCTGCCCGCCGACGCCGAGGTGACCCACGTCAGCCTGTTCGACGGCTCCAACGAGGGCATCCGGCTCAAGAACAAGCCGGTCTTCTCGGTGCAGTATCACCCCGAAGCCTCGCCCGGCCCGCAGGACAGCCATTATCTGTTCGACCGGTTCGTGGCTCTGATGGACGGCAAGCAGCCGGCCTGACGCCCTGAAGGCATGATGCCCAATGAGGAAAAGGAGCCGCTTGCGGCTCCTTTTCGCTGTTCAGGAGCGGTTCCGCGGCTCCATGCGCTTCACCCCGCCATAGGGGATGGCTCCGCCGCGCCCGCCGGGCGATCCGGCGGGTTGTCCGAAATCGGCGCTGTCGCATTCCGGCGCGGCTTTGTCCCTCGCGGCGCCCCGCCCCGCCGGCGGCTCGTCCTTCGGGCGCTGGTCCGCCCGACCTTCCTTCCGATGTTCGTCCATGGCGCAATCTCCCCGTTCGGCAACCGGAATCACGGTCCGAACCGGTCCGGCAGACATCCTCCACCGGCCCTTCCATCCGGTCTGCCTCCTTTTCCGCCAACAGCGTCCGGTTGGGCGGGTTCCACCTCTATCCACCCACCTTTTATAGATTCCCCCTCACAGCCGAAGGGCAGTCAAAGCTGTGTCCTTTGCCGCCGGACTCTGCGATGGTTATGGACGCGCCCCGCACCGTTCATACGGGAGTATGGTATCTCGTGCCTGTGCACGCGGAGGATGAAGACACCGCCATCGAAAACGGCGGAGCACCCGGCGACGACCGGCCCAAGGCCGGCGGCCTGTCGCTCCGCACCGGGCTGGTGTTGCTGGTCATGGCGGCGATGCTGCCGATGCTGGGGTTCGCCGGCTGGACGGTCTTCCGCATGGCCGAGACGCAGAGCGCCGCGATCGAGCGGTCCGGCCAGGATCTGGCCCGGACGCTGGCCGTCGCCGTGGACCGCGAACTCATGGCGATGGAGACGGCGCTCCAGGTCCTGACCACCTCCCCGCATCTCGACAAGGGCGATCTCGCCGCCTTCCACCGGCAGGCGACCGAGGTGCTTCACCACAAGAGCGCCCGGCGCGAGGGCGTCCACATCGTTCTGAGCAACGCCCAGGGCCAGCAGCTTGTCAACACGCGCCGCCCGTTCGGCGATCCGCTTCCCCGCGCCGCGGTTGCCGGCTTGATCCGGCGGACGGCGGAAAGCGGCCAGACCCAGATCTCCGAGATCTTCACCGGCTCCGTCGCCCAGCGCCCCCTGGTCGCCGTCGCGCTGCCCATCACGCGCAGCGGACCGTCGGAACTCGTCCTGACCATGAACATTCCGGCTGAACTGTTCATCGACATCCTGCGCCGGCAGGGGCTTCCGGACGGGTGGATCGCCGCCCTGTGGGACCGGCAGGGCTTCTTCATCACGCGGACCGCGGCACCCGACTCCTTCACCGGCACGGCGATCCCGGCGGAGGTGTTCCGCCGGACCGCTTCGGCCAGTTCCGGCACCTTCTCCCTCGTCGCGCGGGATGGCACGCCGTTGTTCAACGCCTTCGCCCGATCGGAACTGTCGGGCTGGACCGTCGCCGTCGGCGTGCCGCAGGATCTGATCGCGGAACCCCTGCGCCGCTCGGTCACGCTGGTGCTGACGGGTGGCGGCCTGCTTCTGCTCGTCAGTCTGGCCATGGTGCTGGCGGTCGGGCGGCGCATCGCCGACCCGGTCGCGGCGCTGGCCGGCTCCGCCCTGGCGCTGGGGCGCGACGGCCCGCACGCCCCCGCGCCGATGATCGCCCCCGCGCCGATCCGCGAGGTCAACGCGGTCGCCGGCGCCCTGAACCGGGCCGCCCGCCGGCTGCGCGACAGCGAGGCGCAGCAGCGGCTGGTGATGGAGGTCGTCGGGCTGGGAGTGTGGCGCTTCGACACGCGCAGCCGCCGCTTCCACGGGTCGGACCGCACCGCCGCCCTGCTCGGAGTCCCGGCGCTGGACGGCGCCTCGGTCGAATCCTGGATTCGCAACGTCGCGGCGGACCACCGCAACGCCATCCGCGCCGCGCTCTACCGCGACGATCCGTCGAAGGGCGAGCTGGAGGCGGAATTCCCGGTGGGATCGCCCGACGGGCAGGTGCGCTGGTTGGCGATGCGCGGGTCCTGCCTGACCGATCCGGACGGCGCCGCCCGCGCCGTCGGCATCCTGGAAGACGTGACGGAGCGCCGCCGCGCCCATGAGATGCAGTTGGGCGAGCTGGTGGACCGCCACGCCTCCGACCGCCGCCTGTTCGCCGCGATCATCGAAAGCTCCACGGACCTGATCGTCGCGGTCGATCAGGAGCTTCGCTACATCCTCTTCAACGGCGCCTACCAGCGGGAGATGGAGGCGCTGTACGGCCACCGCCCCGCCATCGGCCAAAGCCTGCTGGACACGCTGAAGCATCTGCCTACGGCGCAGGTCACCACGGAGTCCCTGTGGAGCCGCGCGCTGGGCGGGGAGCGCTTCACCATCGTGGAGGAGCTGGGCGACCCCGACCTGACGCGCAAGCGCTACGAGCTGGCCTTCGGCACCATCCTGGACGCCAGCGGGCGGCGCATCGGCGCCTATCACGTCGCCCGCGACGTGGAGGAACAGGAACGCACCCAGCAGGCGCTCCGCGAGATCGAGGAGACGCTGCATCAGGCCCGCAAGATGGAGGCCATCGGCCAGCTCACCGGCGGCATCGCCCACGACTTCAACAACCTGCTCCAGGCCATCGGGACGTCCCTCTACCTCCTGCGCTCCGCCTGCGAGAGCGGCGGCGCCCATCTCCAGGCGCTGGACATGGCCGAGAAGGCGGTGGAGCGCGGCGCCACCCTGACCCAGCACCTGCTGGCCTTCTCCCGCCGGCAGCGGCTGGAGCCGAAGACGGTGGACGTCGGCGCCCTGGTCACCGGCATGAGCGGGCTTCTGGAGCGCACGCTGGGCGGCACCACCCGCATCGTGACGGAGACGGAGCCCGACCTGTGGCCGGCGCGGGTGGACCCCAACCAGCTCGAGATGGCCATCCTCAACCTCGCCATCAACGCGCGCGACGCCATGGCGGCGGGCGGTACGCTGACCATACGCACCGGCAATTGCCCGGACGAGGCGGAGGGGCGCCCGCTCGACCTCGCCGCGGGAGACTGCGTGCGCATCGCCGTCACCGACACCGGCAGCGGGATGAGCGAGGAAACCGCGGCGCGCGCCTTCGAACCCTTCTTCACGACGAAGGGCGTCGGTCACGGCACGGGGCTGGGGCTGTCCATGGTGCACGGGCTGGCCGCCCAATCCGGCGGAACGGTGGCGCTGACGACGCGGCTCGGCACCGGGACGACGGTGACGCTCTACCTGCCGCGGGCCGATGCGGAGGAGGATGCGGGCCAGGGCGCCGATCCGCCGCCCGCCGCGCAGACGCCGCCCCGCCCCGCCACCATCCTTCTGGTGGAGGACGAGGCGCTGGTCCGCATGGCGACCGCGACGGTTCTGGAGCATGCCGGTTTCCGCATCATGGAGGCATCCGGCGGTCCCGACGCGCTGGACGTCTTCACCCGCGAACCGGAGGTGGACCTCGTGCTGACCGACTATGCAATGCCCGGCATGACGGGGTTGGAACTGGTCCGGGAACTGCGCGCCCGGTGTCCCGCCCTGCCGGTCCTGATGGTCACCGGCTACGCCGAAATCCAGCGGGCCTCGGCGCTGGAGGGGCTGCCGATCCTGCAGAAACCCTATCGGGCCGACGAGTTGGTCGCCCGCATCCGCGCCGCCCTGCCCACAGCGCCGCCCGGCTGATGGCGGCCGCCTCTTCGGACGCCCGATGCCGCCGCCCGAACCATCCCATCCGCCCTCGTCCCATCCGCCTTGCCCGCTCTGCGGACGCCCGATGGTGCCCGGCCCCAGCCTGAACGAGCACCACCTGATCCCCCGCACCTACGGCGGACGGGAGACGGTGACCATGCACCGCATCTGCCACGCCAAGATCCACGCGGTTCTGAGCGAGGCGGAGTTGCGCGACCGCTACCACACCGTCGCCAGCCTGCGCGCCCACCCGGACATCGCGGCCTTCCTGCGCTGGGTTTCCCGCAAGCCCCCGGAATTCATGGACCGGCACGCCTCCGGACGGGGGCGCCGACGGTGAAGAAGTCCCTCTCCCGGGGCGGGTGGGAGAGGGAACGATCATACCCGCCCGATGTAGCGGTTGATCTCGCCGTCGCAGGAACGGCTGATGCGCTCGTACTCGGCGGAGGTGTCGACCCGGGCCTGGCGCGCGTTGCGCTCGCGCCCGAACTCTTCCATCAACTGGCGCATCGCGGCCTTGATCGGCTGCTCGATCCCCGACATCACCTGCCGTTCGGAGCGGCCCTGCACCGTGCGGGCGCGGGCGACCACCTCTTCCAGCCGGCGCTTCAGAACCGGCACATATTCCCGCAGGAGTTGCTCGTCCACCGCGACGTGGCGCATTTCGTGGGCCAGCACCTCGGCGTGGATGCAACTGCCCTTCGGCAGTTCGCGGGCCACATAGACGGTGCGCTCGTCATAGCCGAAGCTGACGGTCAGGGTCTGCGCCGCGCCGCAATAGCGCCCCTGCCCCAGCGACGCCGTGACGACGCTGACCTGCCATTGCTGATTGTATTGGATGGCGGCCAGACCCAGCGTGTGGGCGTTGGCGGTCCGGCCCGCGACGGGCCGCCGCCCCGGCTTCTGGGCAAGCTGCCGGATGGTTTGGCTGTAATCGGTGCGCAGCGGCGCGACCTGCATGTCCAGAGCCACGCGGGCGGGCGCGAAGTCGGGACAGGGAGCGACCCCGCTCTGGGCCGCCGCCGGGCCCGGAAAGGAAAGCCCTCCCCCGCCCAGGACGAGGAGCGACAGGAGACCGGCGCGCAGGAACGGGCGGAACGGGGAAAGGGTCATTCCGCCTATGTCGGTGCGGCCCCCGCCGACGGCAAGGGCCGCGCTCCCGAACCTCAGCAGCCGCCGAGCTTGCCCGGATAGAGGAAGCGGGCCTTCAACGTGCCCTCGATGGCGCGCAGGTCGCTCGCCACCTCGTTCTCGTCCACGTCGCCGTCCACATCCACCACGACATAGCCCAGTTCCGGGTCGGTCTGGAGATACTGCGCGGCGATGTTCAAATTGCGGCCCGAGAAGACCTCGTTGATCTTGCGCAGCACGCCCGGGCGGTTCTCGTGGACGTGCAGGAAGCGCGTGCAACCGGCGTGGACCGGCAGGCCGACCTGCGGGAAGTTCACCGCCCCCATGGTCGAGCCGTTGTCCGAATACTCGATCAGCTTCTGCGACACCTCGGTGCCGATGTTGGCCTGCGCCTCCATCGTGGAACCGCCGATGTGCGGGGTCAGGATGACGTTGTCCAGCCCGCGCAGCGCGCTCTCGAACACCTCCTGGTCGCCGCCCGGCTCCTTCGGGAACACGTCGATGGCGGCCCCCAGCAGGTGCTTGTCCTTGAGGGCGGCGGCCAGCGCCTCGATCACCACGACCTTGCCGCGGGCGGCGTTGATCAGGTGGGCGCCCTTCTTCATGGCGCGGATCTGCGCCTCGCCGATCATGTCGCGGGTCTGCGGGGTGTCGGGAACGTGCAGGGTCACCACGTCGGACACCGCCAGCAGCTCCTCCAGCGAGTGGCAGGGCTGGGCGTTGCCGAGCGCCAGCTTGTTCACCACGTCGTAGTAACGGACCTTCATGCCCATCGATTCGGCCATGATCGACACCTGCGTGCCGATGTGGCCGTAGCCGACGATGCCCAGCGTCTTGCCGCGGATCTCGTAGCTGTCCTTGGCCGACTTCATCCAGCCGCCGCCATGCACGAGGTTCGACTTCGGGAAGATGCCACGCATCAGCATGATGATCTCGCCGATCACCAGCTCCGCCACCGACCGGGTGTTCGAATAGGGCGCGTTGAAGACCGGGATGCCGAGCCGGCGCGCGGCCTTCAGATCGACCTGATTCGTGCCGATGCAGAAGCAGCCGACGCTGAACAGACGGGTCGCCGCCTCCAGCACCTTGGCGGTCAGATGGGTGCGTGAGCGGATGCCCAGCATGTGGACGGACCCGATGCGCTCCAGCAGTTCCGATTCGTCCAGCGCGTGCGGCAGGCGCTCCACGGTGGCGTAGCCGCCGTGCGCCAGCTCGTTGATGGCGTTGTCGTGAACGCCTTCCAGCAGCAGGATGTTGATCTTGTCCTTGGAGAGCGAAAGCTTCGTCACGGCCGGCATCCGTCGAAATGAATGGCCCCGCACGCGGCGGGCCGCACCAAAATGCGAGCGCGCAAGGTAATGCCAAGCGCCGGCCTTGTCACGCGAGGGATGTTGCGTTGCCGCCGCCATTCCGCATGGCGGGTTGGCGCGGCACGCGGGGCGGGTGTATTCCTGCAACAGGCAATCTCAAGGCCCCCGAACACAAGGCCGGGAAGAGCGAGGGAAACACCGGGATGAGCGACGTCACCATCTACCACAACCCGCGCTGCACCAAGTCGCGCCAGACGCTGGAGCTTCTGAGGTCCAGGGGGGTCGAGCCCACCGTCGTGGAGTATTTGAAGACCCCGCCCGGCGCCGGGGAGCTGAAGGCCATCCTGGGCAAGCTGGGCAAGGGCCCGCGCGACATCCTGCGGTCCAAGGAAGCGGCGGAGGCCGGGATCGCCAAGGATCTGGACGGCGACGCCCTGATCGCCGCCCTGTCCGCCAACCCCGCCGCCATCGAGCGTCCCATCGTCGTCAAGGGCGACAAGGCCCGTCTGGGCCGTCCGCCGGAAAGCGTTCTGGAGATCCTGTAAGTGACCAAACCCTCCCTGGACCTCAGCCCCGCCGACGCAGCGACCGAGCTGCGCACCGTCCGCGACCTGATCCGCTACGGCGTCAGCCGCTTCAACGAGGCCGAGCTGGACTACGGCCACGGCACCACCAACGCCTATGACGAGGCGGTCTTCATGGTGCTGGAAGGGCTGAGCCTGCCCATCGACCAGCTCGACCCCTATGTGGACGCCCGCCTGACCCTGGCGGAGCGCCGCAAGGTGGCCGACCTTCTGCACGCCCGCGTGGAGACCCGCAAGCCGGCCTCCTACCTGCTGAACAAGGCGTACATCCAGGGCATCCCCTTCTATGTGGACGAGCGGGTGATCGTCCCGCGCTCCTACATCGGGGAAATCCTGTTCTCCGACCTGATCGGCGGCGACGACTTCACGCTGGTGGAGGACCCGACGGAGGTGGAGCGGGTGCTGGATCTCTGCACCGGCTCCGGCTGCCTCGCCATCCTGGCCGCGCAGATCTTCCCGGAGGCCCAGGTGGACGCCGTGGACCTGTCCGCCGACGCGCTGGAGGTGGCCAAGCGCAACGTCGCCGACAGCGGGTTCGAGGACCGCATCGCGCTGCACCACGGCGACCTCTTCGCTCCGCTGAAGAACCGCAAGTACGACGTCATCATCACCAACCCGCCCTATGTGGACGCCGAGGCGATGGCCGCCCTGCCGCCGGAGTTCCGGCACGAGCCGGAAATGGCCCTGGCGTCGGGCGAGGACGGGCTGGACATCGTGCGCCGCATCCTGAAGGAGGCGCCCAAGCACCTGACGCCGGACGGCGGCCTGCTCTGCGAGTTCGGCACGGGCCGCGAGATCCTGGAGGCCGAATATCCCGACCTGGACTTCTTCTGGGTGGAGACCGCCAACAGCTTCGGCGAGGTCTTCTGGCTGACCCGCGACCAGTTGAAGGCGGCCAAGTAACCAAACCGCGCAGCTAGACCGCGCGCCGAAGAAGGACGCTTCCCCCCTGGTGCGGCAGCCGCTCGTGCCAGGGGAGGTCGGCGCGCCCGATCTCCTGGAAGCCCTGCCGGGCGTAGAGGCGGCGCGCGTCGGCGTTGTCGGCCCAGACATGCAGCGTCACCCGGTCGAACCGGCCGCTGCGCGCCCGTCCATACACCCAATCGAGAAGCTGGGCGGCGATGCCGCGGCGGCGCCACGCCGGATCGACGGCCAGCGCCGACAGGAAATAGCTGCCCCAATCCTGCACCCGGTTGAAATCCTCCATATGGGCCAGCCGGTCGGCGGGCAGGCCGGTGTAGTCCTGGGTCCTGATCCAGTCCACGGGATAGGCGTGGGCGACCCCGACGATCCGCCCCGCCGCTTCCGCCACGCCGGAATGGCGGTGGGAGAAGGACCCCGACGTGCCCGCCAGCCCCGGCACCAGCATCTCCGCCGCCGTCTGGCCGGGAACCAGCCCGTCGAGCAGGAATTCGTAGACGCCGCCGCCGGCCATATCGATCAGCCGCGCCAACTCCGGCGCGTCGTCCGGCTCAGCCGGGCGGATGTGGATGCCGTTGTCGTTCATGGTCGGCGTTTCCTGCTGGTTGCGTCCTTTCCCTCTCCCGCCCCGGGAGAGGGTGCCCGCATAGCGGGCGGGTGAGGGTAGCGGCAAGGATCAAGTGCCAACCCGTTGCCGGCACCCTCACCCTTCCCACGCCTGCGGCGCGGGTCCCTTCCCTCTCCCGGGGCGGGAGAGGGCTTTTCAAGACCTTTCCCGACTCCATTGACCACCGCTGCCCATCACCCTATCCTGCCGGGCATGATGGAACGTCTCCTTACCCTGGGTCTGCGAATTAGCAGCCCGGTTCTCATGTGAGAGCCGGGGCCTTCGCGCGTCTGCAGGTCTGATCCTGCGCTCATCGACTCAAGACCAAGGTAAGAGCGACCCATGTCCACCGTCATGCTGTCCACCGCCACCCTGGCGGCGCCCGCCGCCGAATCCCGTCCGACCGATCCGAACCGCCTCGTGCGCTTCGCCCTGCGGGCCGACGCCGATCCCGGCACCCTGCCCCGCGTGCTGGAGCTGTTCGCCAAGCGCGGCCTCGTCCCCCTGTCGCTGAGCAGCCGCCTGCTGGGCGACGAGCTGGCGGTGGAGGTCGAGACGTCCGGCATGGTGGCCGCCGAGTCGAACCATGTCGGCAACTGCCTGCGCCAGATCCCGATGGTCCTGACGGTCACCGTGACCGAGCGCACCGTCCCCGTGGACCTGCCCGCCGCCGCCGAGTGACGGCGGCGGCGGGCAAACCGTTTAGTCGATCGCCGTCTTCGTGGTTTCCGGCGAAGACGGCGGCACCGCCGCCGAGTCCTCCACGGGAGCCTCCACGGTTTCCTGCATCAATTGGGCAGCGTGCTGCAGCTTGCGGAACTGCGCCACCGAGAAGGGCAGGCTCGCCAGATAGGCGAGGCCGACGAAAGCCAGGGTCCACCAGGGCTGGCTGACCAGCGAGGCGGCCAGAAGGCCGACGCCGACCAGACCCGGCACCACATACTGGGTCGGCACCCGCATGCCCTTGAACGAGAAGGTGGGCAGCGTGCTGACCATCAGCCCGCCCATCGCCAGCGTCCAGGGCACCACGACGGCCGGATGGCCGGCGATGTCCGGCCCGGCTTCGAAGCCGATGACCATCGGCAGCACGGCCAGACCGGCGCCCGCCGGGGCCGGAACCCCGGTGAAGTAGTTGAAGGCCCAGGGCGGCAGTTCCACGTCCAGGCGGGAGTTGAAGCGGGCCAGCCGCAGCGCCGCGCAGACCGCGTAGGCCATGGCGGCGATCCAGCCCAGGCTGCCGGCGCCGTTCAGCGCCCACAGATACATCATGAAGGCGGGGGCCACGCCGAAGCTGATGACGTCGGACAGGCTGTCCAGCTCGGCGCCGAACTTGCTCTGCCCGTTCAGCAGGCGCGCGATCCGCCCGTCCAGCGCGTCGAGGATCGCCGCGATGACGATGCAGATGACCGCCTGCTCCCACCGCTCGTGCATGGCGAAGCGGATGGCCGTCAGGCCGGAGCACAACGCCAGCACCGTCAGCACGTTGGGCAGAAGATGGTTGATCGACAACCCCTTCAGCCGCGGATGCGGGCGGCGCGCCCGGCGCTTGCGGAACACTGCCGGCTTGAAGACCGGTCGCTTCATCGGCGGACATCCCCTTGCCGTTGCGGTTCGGTGGCGGTCAGGTCGGCCAGGACGGTCTCGCCGCCGATCGCCGTCTGCCCGACGCAGACCAGCGGGACCACGCCGTCCGGCAGATACACGTCGGTGCGGCTGCCGAATCGGATCAGGCCGAACCGCTCGCCCGCCTTGACCTCCTGCCCGGCCCTCACCCAGTAGAGGATGCGGCGGGCGACGAGGCCGGCGATCTGCACATAGGCAATCTCACGCCCGTCGGGAAGACGGTGGCGGAAGGCGGCGCGCTCGTTTTCCTCGCTGGCCTTGTCCAGGGCGGCGTTCACGAAGGTGCCCTTGTGATACTCCGCCGCCACGACGGTGCCGTCCGCCGGCACGCGGTTGACGTGCACGTTGAAGACGTTGAGGAAGATGCTGACGCGGGTCAGCGGCTTGTCGCCCATGCCCAGCTCCGGCGGCGGAACCGCGGGAACGATCATGGTCACGCGCCCGTCGGCGGGGCTGACCAGCAGGCCGGGGCGCGTCGGCGTCACGCGATCGGGATCGCGGAAGAAATACACGCACCACAGGGTGAGAACGAGCCCCAGCCAGCCCAGCGGCTCCGCCACGGCAAGCCCGAGAATCAGGGAGACCACGGCGAAGGCGGCAATGAAGGGCCAGCCGGCGCGGTGGATCGGAACGACTACGGTATTGAGGGCGGACATCGCCGGTTACTTCAGCCTCGGATCGTTGGAGCGGCGCATTCTAGACAGCATCCCCCGCCCTTTACAGAATTTTAGCAGGGAAGGTGGAGAGTCACGCCATCGACACCACAGGAATGAGCGAGCCCCCGTGTCCGTTCCCGCTGCCCGCCTTCAGGCCATGCCGTCGCTCGCGGAGGTCTCGCAGACCGCCCTGCCCTTCAGCCCGGATTCCTTCGTGATGACCCCCGAAGGCGTCCTGGGCATCGCCCAGCCGCCGCGCCCGGCGCGCCTGCATTTCATGGCGGACGGGCTGCCCTTCAGCATCGCCGTCGGTTTTGACGGGGAGAAGTCGCGCTCGCAGATCTGGGCGGAGATCGGCCACATTCCCTACACGGCCCAGTCGCCGGAGCGGCGGCGGCAGCTCCTGGCGATCCTGCGCGGCATCCAGGACCGCAGGGGAACGCGCTTCCTGGTCCAGGAAGGCCAGAAGATCCTGCTGTTCTCCGAAGCGGAGTTCGAGGGCCACGCCACGCCGGAAGACCTGATTTACCAGACCGTGGTCGCGCTCCAGCAGGCGCGCCCCTTCCTGCGCCTGCTCGCCCCTTACCTCTAACGCTATCCGTAACGCTCAGTTCGAAACGGGAAGCGCGAAGATCTGCCCGGGATAGATCAGGTCCGGGTCGCGGATCTGGTTGCGGTTCGCCTCGTAAATCGCCGTGTACTGCACGCCGCGCCCGTAGGTGGCGCGGGCGATCCGCCACAGGCTGTTGCCCGGCTGGACGACCATCGACCGGCCTTCCGGCAGGTTGGCCGGAACCTCCGACACCTGCACCGGCAGCTCGACGCGGGCGGTGACCTTGCCCGAGTCGGTCACCTGATCGGCGCGCAGCGTGTAGACCCCCGGCGCCACGGCCCGTTCCGGGCGCAGCCGCCAGCGGCCCTCCGGATCGGTGTGGGCGCGCCCGACCAGAAGATTGTCGAGATAGAGCTGCACGGCGCTTCCCGGCTGCGCCCGACCGCCCATGGCGACCTGCCCGGAGGCGTCGTAGTCCATGCTTTCCAGCGACACGCCCCCCGGCGGCGGGGGCGCGGCCACATCCCGGCTCGCGGGAGCCGCGGGAGCCTTCGGCGCCTGAAGCACGGTGCTTCCCCCCAGCCGATTGTCCAACCCGTCGCGCGGCACGGCGACGGCCAGCGGACCGCCGGGCATTTCCGAGGAGGCGCCGCCGGTGGCGGGTGGCGGTTCCGGCACCATGACGACCACCACGCGCTCCGACGGGGTCGGCTCGGCCGCGGGGGTGGCGCGCTCCGACAGGCTCAGTTCGCGGGCGCCGGGAGCCAGGGGCTGGTCGGGAAGAAGGACCCACTCGCCGCGGGCGTCGGCGCTGACGGAGCCCAGGGACCGCTCGCCGTCATGGACGGTCACCGACGAGCCCGGGGTCGCGCGGCCCGCCATGACGGTGGCGCCGTCCGGAGCCACGCGCACGATGTCGAAGCGCGGACCGGCGGACTCCTCCGCGGCCTTGGTCGAAGCGGGGGCCGGAACGGACGGGGCTGCCGGCGGCTTGGCCGGGGCCACGCCCCCCAATGCGATGGTCGTCCCGGAATTGGCCGCTCCGGCACGGGAAGCCGGCACCGGCGCCGGATCGTAGGCCAGATACGCAACAGCGGCAGCGGCGGCAACCGCCGCCGCACCGCCGAACAGAAGAGTTTGCTTCACCGGAGCACCGCCGCGTCATTGCCGGCTGACACGCCGGCCTTCGCAAGGATAGCAGATTGCGGCGGTGGAACTGAACACCGCCGATGGAGCAGACGCATAACCGCATCGGGACCCGCGCACCGCCTTCGCGCCGGCAGGCGGTGCGGACGGGTGGCGCGTGCGGCGCCTACTTCTCCAGCTTCGCGACCGTCGCGGAGAGGCCGGCATCCGCCGCCTGGACCGAACCGCCCCCGCCGGCGCTGGCGGCGCCGCCGTTGCCGGACAGAGAGGTGAGTCCGCCCCCGAAACCGAGAAACAGAAGCGCCGCCACCGAGATGGCGGCCAGGGCGTTGACGACGCGCGAATCCATATGATTCCTCCCGATGGGCTGAAGTCCGATGTCCGGGTAGACGCCGCCCCGGCTTTGCTATTCCCTTGCCTTTAGGTGACCCCGCCGGCCGCACCGGAACAGTCACCGGAACGTGTACCCATCCGGCGAGAAAGGGTGAGCGATGAAGGCCCCGAATTCCGTCTGCGTCTATTGCGGCTCATCCAGCCGCGTCGCCGATGTCCACAAGGATGCCGCCCATATGTTGGGCGACGGGCTGGCGCGGCGGGGCATCCGGCTCGTCTACGGCGGCGGCCGGGTCGGGCTGATGGGCATCGCCGCCGACGCGGCGCTGGCCGCCGGGGGCGACGTCGTCGGCATCATCCCGGAGCACATCCAGGCCGCGGAGATCGAGCACACGGGACTGACCGAACTGCACGTCGTGGACAGCATGCACACCCGCAAGCGCATGATGGTGGACCGGTCCGACGCCTTCGTGGTGCTGCCGGGCGGTCTCGGCACCCTGGACGAGGCCTTCGAGATCCTGACCTGGAAGCAGTTGGGCCTGCACGACAAGCCGGTGCTGATCGTGGATGTCGACGGCTATTGGCGGCCCCTTCTCGGTCTGGTCGACCACATGGTGGCGCAGGGATTCACCCAGCCGGCCCACCGCGCCCTGTTCACCGTCGTCGATGACGTGGACGGCGTGTTCGCCGCACTGGCCCATGAACCGGAGCCCGCGATGAAGATTCCCACACAAAAGCTCTGAGAAAGCCAAGTGGTAGGACCAGATCGCGCAAATCGCGTCGTTTTCATCGCGATATCGTCTGTTTCGACGCCTTGCGGTCCTTTCTTTCGGCAGTGCCCCGGTGCTATATAACCGCCATCCGTTTCCGTCCGGGGAACCGGGGCCCGTCTTCGGATGGACGTCCCGGCCCGTGCCCTCGCACAGCGCGCCCGGCGTCCAAGCATAAAGCAACCCCTACCCGTTCGGGGAGAACTCGCACCCATGACGAAGATCAAGGTAGCCAATCCGGTCGTCGAACTCGACGGCGACGAGATGACGCGCATCATCTGGCAGTTCATCAAGGACAAGCTGATCCTGCCGTACCTCGACATCGACCTGAAGTACTACGATCTCGGCATCGAGAACCGCGACAAGACCGACGACCGGGTCACGGTCGAATCGGCCAACGCGATCAAGCAGTACGGCGTCGGCGTCAAGTGCGCGACCATCACCCCGGACGAGGCGCGGGTGACGGAGTTCAACCTCAAGAAGATGTGGAAGTCGCCGAACGGCACGATCCGCAACATCCTGGGCGGCACCGTCTTCCGCGAGCCGATCGTCTGCTCCAACGTTCCGCGCTACGTCCCGGGCTGGACCAAGCCGATCATCATCGGCCGCCACGCCTTCGGCGACCAGTACAAGGCCACCGACTTCGTCGTTCCCGGCAAGGGCAAGCTGACCATCAAGTGGGTGCCGGAAGGCGGCGGCGAGCCGATCGAGCACGAGGTGTACGATTTCCCCGGCGGCGGCGTCGCCATGGGCATGTACAACCTGGACGAGTCGATCGAGGGCTTCGCCCACTCCAGCTTCATGTACGGCCTGGAGCGCGGCTACCCGGTCTATCTGTCCACCAAGAACACGATCCTGAAGGCCTATGACGGGCGCTTCAAGGACATCTTCCAGAAGGTGTTCGAGGAGCATTACGCCGGCCAGTTCAAGGCCAAGGGCCTCGTCTACGAGCATCGCCTGATCGACGACATGGTGGCCTCGGCCCTGAAGTGGGAAGGCGGCTTCGTGTGGGCCTGCAAGAACTACGACGGCGACGTGGAGTCGGACGTGGTGGCGCAGGGCTTCGGTTCGCTGGGCCTGATGACCTCGGTGCTGATCACGCCGGACGGCAAGACCGTCGAGGCGGAGGCCGCCCACGGCACGGTGACCCGCCATTACCGCGAGCACCAGAAGGGCAAGGAGACCTCCACCAACCCGATCGCCTCGATCTACGCCTGGACGCAGGGTCTGGCCTACCGCGGCAAGTTCGACAACACGCCGGACGTCGTGAAGTTCGCCGAGACGCTGGAGCGCGTCTGCGTCGAGACGGTCGAGTCGGGCTTCATGACCAAGGATCTGGCGATCCTGATCGGTCCGGAGCAGCCCTGGCTGACCACCAAGCAGTTCCTCGACAAGCTGGACGAGAACCTGCAGAAGAAGATGGCCGCCTGGGCGTAACGCAAGTTCCGCCTGAGGTGCGACGACGCGTCCCGGTCAAACGGGACGCCCGGTCGATGTAAGGTTGCGGCGGGGAGTTTCGGCTCCCCGCTTTTTTCTTGCCCGCGCGGCCTCACGCCGGGGCGGGCGTGACGAACGGAATTCGAGACCTTTCCCATGGCCAAGGACATCTTCCGCATCGCCGTGATCGGCGCCGGCGAAACCGGAACGCCCCTGCTGACGCAGCTTCTGGACGCTCCCTTCGTGGAGATCCTGGGCGTCGCCGACCTGGACGCCGAGGCGCCCGGCATGCGGCTCGCCCGCGACCGCGGCGTCACCACGACGACCGACTTCATGGACCTCGCCCGGCTCGGGGAGGCGGTGGACGTGCTGATCGACGTGACCGGCGTACCGAAGGTGCGCGAGGCGCTGCGCCAGCACATGCAGGACAGCGGCAACCACCACACGCTGATCGTCCACGAGATGCTGGTGCAGCTCATGCTGTCGCTGCTCAGCGGGCGTCTGGTGCGGCTGAAGCACGAGGTCGAGGAGTACTGATCTCCACCTTTCCCGACCCCTCCCCTTTCCCGGACAGCCCCGTGCCACCACATGCACGCGGCAACGATGGAAAAGGGAGTCGGGAAAGGTCATGGACACGAAGGACCCGGCACGGGCGTCCGCGCTTCTCAAACGGCTGCACGGGCGCGTCACCGGCGACAAGCCGACGCTGGGCGAGGTTCTGGGCCATCTCGGCGACCGGGCGCCGGGCTTTCTGCTGCTGGCGCTGGCGATCCCCGCCGTGGTGCCGACGCCGGGCCTTCCGGCGGGCATGATTTTCGGCACGGTCCTGGCGCTGGTGGCGATTCAGATGATCGTGGGCCGCGACCGCTTGGAGGTGCCGGGCTGGATCGGACGCCGCCGCGTGGCGCGCACCACCCTGGAAAAGATCGTGGAGAAGGGAACGCCGCTGGTCGAGCGGCTGGAGTCCCGGCTGCGGACGCGCTGGCCGTCGCTGACCCGCAAGGGCGTGCTGCGCCCGCTGGGCGCCTTCGTTCTGGCGATGGGAGTTCTGATCGCCCTGCCCATTCCTTTCGGCAACACCCTGCCCGGTCTGGCGGTGCTGGTCATCGCGCTGGGGCTGATCGTGAAGGATGGCTTGGCGGTCGCCGCCGGTCTGGGTCTGGGCGTCGCGGCGGCGGGAGTCTCGGCGATGCTGGTCGCCGGAAGCTGGTGGGCGATCACCTCGGCACCGATTTAAGGGGCACCGGTCCGGGTGACGCGCCGGGCGGGCGCCCGTATGGGGAGAGCGCCCGAATTCCGGAAAAACCGGCAGAAATTATGCCGCGCCGACGCTGCGGTCCTCGTCGCGCTTCTTGCCGGATGAGGCCGGCTGGTAGGCCACCGCCGCGTGTTCGGCACAGTAGGGCAGCCCCGGCAGCGAGGGCTTGCCGCAGAAATGGAAGTCTTGGTGCTTCGGGTCGCCGACCGGCCATTTGCACATGCGCTCGGTCAGGGCGAGGATCGTCGCACCGCGGGTCGGCTTCTTCTTGATCGGCGAAGGACGTCCCGACAGGCCGAGACGGTGCGCCTTTCCGATCACCGCATTGCGGGTGATGTCTCCCAGGATGTCCGCGATTTCACTCGCGCTCAGCCCCTGGGCCCAGAGGTCCTTAAGCTGCTGAACCCGCTCGTCCGTCCAACTCATCCCCTGTCTCCCGTGGTCCGGTAACCGGTGACTTGGTTAACCAATATACCTTCCGACCAGACGGCCGTTTTCCATAAGGCGCAATATTTTGTGCCCAACGCCGCCGAACCTACCAGATGGACACATAGAGGGATAGGGGGCTTGAGCAACATTCCTGTGCATAAGTCTGTGGGTGTTATGAGTTCAACGCGCCATACACCTCCTCGGCTATGGCCGAAAGGGTCACTCGGTCGAGGTCACCCGTTACCGCCCACGCCAAACCGTTGTCCCGCCAGTAGAAAGCTTGGACGTTGCCGTCCTGGGCAAAGCGGAAGGATGTGTCCGGTGCCTCGGAGGCCGGCCGGATGTAGAGGGTGATGCGGCGACCCGCCGCATCCTGGTACATGAGCTGGGCCGCCGGCCCCCGCGCGTCCGACAGCAGCCGCCCGCCCACCAGATCGTAGCCCTGCCCGGCCAGCCGGGGCGCCCGCAGGGGCTTGCCCAGCCGTTTCGACAGCCACCCCACCAGATGCGCCTCCTGGTCGGCCCCGACCTCCACGGGGTGGCGGACCTCCACCGCGAACACGCGGTGGGCGGCGACGGCGTCGGCCACGAAGGCGGCGCCACCGGTCCCCGCCCCGCCCATCCAGCCGCGCAGCCACCAGCCCCCCGCTCCGCCGGCCACCAACGCCAGAAGCACCGCGGCGGCGGCCAGCGCCCGGAGCGCCGGAGCCCGGAACGGACCGCGCGGACGAAGCGCCTCCCTTCCCCGCGCACGGCCATAGGGCGGTGTCAGCGCCGCGGGCAAAGGCCGATCGGCCAGCGGGCCGAAGGCGCGCCCGATCATCGCGCGCTGGGCGCGGTAGCGTTCGAAGCGATGGGCCAGATCCGGATCTCCGGCCAGATGGCGTTCGACCTCCGCCCGCCGCTCCTCCGGCAGTTCGCCGTCCATCCAGGCGTGCAGGTCGGCCTCGGTCACCGGGGCGCCCGGTTCGGTGTTCATCACTTGACCCTCCTCACCGCCTGCTCCGTTCCGCCGTCCAGAAGGACCCGCAGTTTTTCCCGTGCACGGGCCAGACGCGACATGACCGTTCCCACCGGCACCCCCAGAACCTCCGCCGCCTCGCGGTAGGACAGCCCTTCCATCCCCGTCAGAAGCAGCACGGCCCGGTGCTCCTCCGACAGTCGGTTGAAGGCGCGCACGAAATCCCGCACCTCCGCCCGGTCGGACGGGGCGGCGCTCAGCACCAGATCGTCGGCCAGATCCTCCACCGGCACCTCCGGTCCGCGGCGGCGGCGCCAGCGCAGGCCGGAGACATGCAGGTTGTGAAGGATCGACAGCAGCCAGCCGCCGAGCCGGGCGCCGTCGCGCAGCGTGTGCCGGTGGACGAGCGCCTTCTCGATGCAGTCCTGCACGAGATCGTCGGCGTCGGACAGGTTGCCGGCCAGCGCGGCGGCGTAACGGCGCAGCCGCGGCACCTGCGCGGCGATGGCCCGCTCGTCCACCGGATCGCTCTGAAGGGATGGGTCGGGAGGCGGCTTCGGCGGTGGCATGAGGCGGCGCTCCCGTTGGAAGGATGTCCTGCCCATCCGGACGCTCGGCCGGAAACGATTATTCCGCCGCTTCGCGGATCAGGTCGCGGAAAAGCCGGATTTGCCGTCGAAGTTGCACAGGTTCTCGGTTTGGGTGAAATCCAGCCCGGCGCGGGCGAGCCCCGCCAGAAGCTCAACGATGTCGGCATGGCCGACCGCCACCCCCTCCGGCGCCACGAAGCGGCAGCGCCAATGGTCGGTGCAGAAGACGCCGATGTTGCCGTCCGGCCAGACCTTCTGCGAGCGGTTGGAGATGCTGGACAGCCGCAGCGCCGGGGTGCCCACCGGCAGAACCAGCCCAGCCAGCTCGTCCGGGTTGCCGCCCGGCCAATGCAGGAACACGTCCACCCCCACCAGTTCCTTCACCGCCTTCCGGCGGGGGGACAGCCGCACCCCGGATTCGTAGGCGGCGCGGGCGGTGACGGCGTAGCCGACGCTGGAGAGCGTCACCGGCATCTGGCCCAACCGCTCCACCACCGCGTCGGCGAAGGCGTGGGTGCCGACGCGCATGCGGCTGACGCCGCGGTTGAAGATGTCCACCGTATGGACGCCGTCCTCGATGGTCTTGAGCCAGGCGTTGTGGATGCGCGCCGCCACGTCGCCCTGCCCGATGTGGACCAGCATCATCACCGCCGCCATCAGCAGGCCGGAGGGGTTGGCGATCCCCTGCCCCGCAATCATCGGAGCGGAGCCATGGATCGCCTCGAACATAGCGCAGGCGTCGCCGATGTTGGCGGAACCGGCCAGCCCGACCGAGCCGGTGATCTGGGCGGCGATGTCCGACACGATGTCGCCGTAGAGGTTGAGCGTCACGATCACGTCGAAGCGCTCCGGCTGGTCGGCCAGACGGGCGGCGCCGATGTCGACGATCAGGTGGTCGGCCTTGATCTCCGGATATTCGGCGGCGATCTCGTTGAAGATCTTCAGGAACAGCCCGTCCGTCATCTTCATGACGTTGTCCTTGACGAAGGCCGTCACCTTGCGCCGGTGGTTGGCGCGGGCGTAGTCGAAGGCGTAGCGCACGATGCGCTCCGACCCCGGGCGGGAGATCAGCTTCACCGACTGGATCACATCGTCGGTCTGGCGGTGCTCGATCCCGGCGTAGAGGTCTTCCTCGTTCTCGCGGATGATGACCACGTCCATGCGCGGGTGCCGCGTGCGGACATAGGGGTGGTAGGCCACGCAGGGCCGCACGTTGGCGAACAGCCCCAGCGTGGTGCGCGCCGTGACGTTCAGCGACTTGTTGCCGTACCCCTGCGGCGTGGTGATCGGCCCCTTCAGGAAGACGCGGGTGCGGCGGATCGACCCCCAACCGGCGGCGTCCAGCCCACCCAGATGGCCGCGGCGGTACACCTGCTCGCCCGCCGGCACCTCCTCCACCTTCAGGCGGGCGCCGGCGGCCTCCATCACATGAAGCACCGCGTCGGTGATCTCCGGACCGATGCCGTCGCCGCGGGCGACCGTGATGGGGGTGGTTTCGCGCATCCATTCACTCCTAGGGACCCCCACGGGAACCAGGCCGGAGGGGGCGGGGCGACCCTAGTCGAAAGCGGGGCCGGAGTTCAATGGCCGGCCCGTTTCCCGCGCTTGCAAAGGCGGGACCAGTCCTGCGGCGACTTGCCGCTGAGGACGGTCAGCCTTCCCGCCCCGCCGTACGCCCCACCGTCTGGATCACCTCGAACCCCTCGAACTGCGGCGGGCCGAGATAGAGCGGCTTGCGGTCACCCGCCCCGCGATGGGCGGCGCGGAACTCCTCCGACCGGGTCCAGGCCAGGAAATGCTCCTGCGACTCCCAGACGGTGTGGGAGGAATAGAGGCGGTGATCGTCGTGGCGCGGGCCGCGAAGCATGTGGAACTCGACGAAGCCGGGGACCTTGTTCAGGTGAACCTCGCGGTTCAGCCAGACCTCCTCGAAGTCCTTCTCCGCCTCCGGACGCACGCGGAAACGGTTCATGGCGATGTACATGGCGAAGTCTCCCGATGCCGTCCCCGAAGGGCCGATCCTCAAGGTGACGGCGGAGGCCCGCCCCGTCAACCGGTCCCGGCCGTTACATCTCCCCCTTGGCGACCGCGCTTTGCAGACGCGCGATGGTGTCGCTCAGGTTCACGCCAAGGTCGAACGCCACATCCTTCCAGGGAAGGGACGTCCACTCGCCCTGGTCGGCGGCTTCCTTGCACGCCTTCCGGGTTCCGGACTTGATGTTCACCTCCTTGGGCGACCGGACGGCGACGTATTCCTTGTAGGCCTTCTCGGACGTGTCCGCCTTCGACAGCTTGCCCCGCAGGAACATGTCGTACAGTTCGACATTCTCCAGCGAATATTCCTTCTTGGCCTGCTTCTGCAGCAGTTTGAACCAGTAAGGAGACTTGAAATAGTCGTTGATCTTCTTCGGCATCTCGTCGAACCGCTCCAGGTCCGTCACGACGTTGCCGGAGATCTTGTTCAGCGCCGCCACCATGTCGGCGCAGGCGTCGGCATAGACCGTGTCTCCCTCCTGCTTCGCGGCCTTACCCGCCGCATCGAGTGTGGGGATGTAGCTGCCCGCCGCGGCCTGGAAGGCGCGGGCGTGCTTCTGCGCATCCGTCACCGTCGTGGCGGCGTCGTAGCTCTTCAGCGCGCTTTCCAGACCGGTGGAGCTGATTTTGCTGAACAGCTTGCCGAAGCGGCTCTTGGGATCGGGCTTCTTCTTGCCGGTCGCCTTTTCGAAGCTGTCCTTCGCCTTCTTCCAGGATGCCAGATAGGATTTCGCCACGACCATTCCCTTCTTTCGAACACGAATTGTCCGCGACGATAAAAACGGGATTTCGGTCCGGCAAACGCCGTTGGGTCCGTTCAGGATGTTTCGGGGGCGGGGCGGCGCGCCCATGCACAAGCCCATGCACAAGCCCATGCGCGAGCCCCCCGCCCCGAACCCCTTACGCGGCGCGGATGCCCGCCAGGAAGCGCTCCACCTCCGTCCGCAGGACCTCCGACTGACGGGACAGTTCCCCGGCGGCGCCCAGCACCTGCGTGGCGGCGGAACCGGTCTGGGTGGCGCCCTCGCTGACCTCCGTGATGTTGGTGGTCACCAGATGGGTGCCGTGGGCGGCCTCCTGCACGTTGCGGGCGATTTCGCCGGTCGCCGACCCTTGCTCCTCGATGGCCGAGGCGATGATGGTGGCGATCTCGCTGATGGTGCCGATGGTGTCGCCGATCCCGTTGATCGCCGCGGCGGCACCGCCGGTGGCCTCCTGCATCGAGGCGATCTGGGCGGCGATCTCGTCGGTCGCCTTGGCCGTCTGGTTGGCGAGGTTCTTGACCTCCGACGCCACGACGGCGAAGCCCTTGCCGGCCTCCCCGGCCCTTGCGGCCTCGATGGTGGCGTTCAGCGCCAGCAGGTTCGTCTGCGAGGCGATGTCGGTGATCAGCTTCACCACGTCGCCGATCCGCTGCGCCTGCGCGACGAGTCCCTGGACGCGCTCGTTGGTCTGCTGCGCCTCGCCCACCGCATGGCCGGCGATGCTGGTGGAGCGGGTCACCTGACCGCTGATCTCGTTGATCGACGCGGTCAACTCGTTGGTCGCCGCGGCGACGGTCTGCACGTTGACCGACGCCTGCTCGGCCGCCGCCGCCGTGTTGGCCGCCTGCCCCTTGGTCCGGTCGGCGGTGGTCAGCATGCTCTGGGCCGTGGCCTCCAGTTCCGTGGCGGCGGAGGCGACGGTGCGCAGGATGCCGGAGACGTTCCGGTCGAAGGACTGGACCAGCTCCTCGACGGCGTGGGCGCGCATCTCCTTGGCCCGGCGCTCCGCCTCTTCGGCGGCCACCATGCGCTGGCGGTCTATGGCGTTGTCCTTGAAGACCGCCACGGCCTTGGCCATGCCGCCGATCTCGTCCCCGCGGCCGAGGCCCGGCACCGCCACGGAGGTCTCGCCCTGCGCCAGACGCACCATCGTGTCGGTGATCCCGGAGATCGGGCGGGAGATCCCGTTGCGGGCGACCAGGATGCTCAGCGCCAGCGCACCGAGCCCACCGCCGATACCGGCAACCAGCATCAGGGTCGTCATCAGGTTGTTCAGAGCGCCCAGCTCTTCGTTGGCCTCGGCGATGCCCTGCCTGTTCCGCTCGGACGCCCCTTCCATGAACTGGCTGAGCCTGTTGCGGATCGCGCGGCCTTCGGTGGTGTCGCCATGCTTGCGCGCCTCCGCGGGGCCGGCTTCAACGCCGAGGCGGGCCAGTTCGTTGCGGTGCATGACGAATGCCTGCGCGGCCTGCTGGGCGTCCCGGAATTCGATCTTGGTCTGCGGAGGCAGGAGCGCCTCCAGTTCCCCCATGAACTTCTCCAGGTCCCTGGTGGCGCTGAAGATGTTCTTCGCGTAGGGGGTGGCGTCCACGGTGGTGTCCGCGGCATAGACGCCGCGGCTTTCCATGACGACCTTATAGATCACCCCATTGATCCGCTCGCTGAGCAGCGCACGCTCGGACCAGTTCTGAATGCTGTCGACCCTGTCGTCGTAGGTCTGGATTCCGAAGAAGCCAACCCCTCCAACCACGGCAGCCACCAATCCCAGGATTGCGACGACACTGTAGACCTTGGCGCTGATGCTGATGCGCGCGAGAACCCCCTCCATTGCCCCTTATCCCCATTTCTGCACGGTGTATTCACGAAGCCGCATGGTTCGTATCGCCAGCCCGCGCGATCAAGGGATAACGATTCGTACTCATCGTTTCCCAGGCAATGTTGCGAAGATGCCGCAAAAACGATTTACAATGTTTAATTCTTTGGAAAAGGTGTCCCGACTTGTATCGGAAAGCGATACGGGTCCGAAAAGCTTCCAAAGTCTTAACGGCCTCGCGCAAGCTTCCGATTATTGGTACGTTTACAGGCTTCCACAATTTCCAATAACGCCGCCGCCTGTCATGGCGCGCGGCGCATCAGAAAATTCCTCCTTCGGTTGCGTTTCCGGTCGCCACCCGGCCCAAATCGGGGGCGTGAACGGGGCCGCGCTTCGGCAAACGCCGTTCGGTCCGACCGGGATGTCGTGAAGCCGGTGTCCGGACGGTTCTACCGCACCAGTTCCCGCATCGCGGCGTCCAGCCCTTGCAAAGTCAGCGGGTACATGCGCCCGTTCAGCAGCCGTTGCAGGATGCGGGTGCTTTCCGTGTAGCCCCACAGGCGTTCCGGTGCAGGGTTCAGCCAGACGGCGCGGCTGTAGACGGACAGCATCCGCTGCAGCCAGACCTGCCCCGGCTCTTCGTTCCAATGCTCGACGCTGCCGCCGGCATAGACGATCTCGTAGGGGCTCATCGCCGCGTCGCCGACGAAGACCAGCTTGTAGTCGGCGGGATAGGTGTGCAGCACGTCCCAGGTCGGGGTGCGCTCCTCGTGACGGCGCTTGTTGTCGCGCCACACGCTCTCATAGACGCAATTGTGGAAGTAGAAATGCTCCAGATGCTTGAACTCGCCCTTCGCGGCGGAGAACAGCTCCTCCACCAGCCGGATGTGGTCGTCCATGGAGCCACCGATGTCCAGGAACAGCAGCACCTTCACCGTGTTGTGCCGCTCCGGCACCATCTTCAGGTCCAGCCAGCCGGCGTTGCCGGCGGTGGCGCGGATGGTGCCGGGCAGGTCCAGCTCGCTGGCCGCCCCGGTGCGGGCGAACTTGCGCAGGCGGCGCAGAGCCACCTTGATGTTGCGGGTGCCGATCTCGACCTGATCGTCCAGATTCCTGAACTCGCGCTTGTCCCACACCTTCACGGCGCGGCGGTGGCGGGATTCCGTCTGGCCGATGCGCACGCCCTCCGGGTTGTAGCCGTAGGCGCCGAAGG
This sequence comes from Roseomonas genomospecies 6, assembly GCF_008365375.1. Lineage (GTDB taxonomy): Bacteria > Pseudomonadota > Alphaproteobacteria > Azospirillales > Azospirillaceae > Azospirillum. Next base: position 359,660 of record NZ_QOKW01000002.1, read on the forward strand.
GCGAGGTGCCGGCGGTGCCGATCCATTTGGAGCCGCCCTGGTGCCGCCCCTTCTGCTCCGCCAGCCGCTGTGCCAGCGTCTCCATCAGCTTCTGCCAACCGCCCAACGCCTGGATCTGCGCCTTTTCCTCCTCGGTCAGGAAGCGTTCGGCCAGCTTGCGCAGCCATTCCTCGGGCAGCTCCGCCACGGGGATTTCGTCGCCCTCGCCCCCCTCCGGCCCCTCCAGCCCCTTGAAGACCTGTCCGAACACGCGGTCGAAGCGGTCGAGATTGCGCTCGTCCTTCACCAGACAGGCCCGGCTGAGGTAATAGAAGTCTTCGACGCGGAAGTCGGCGACGCCACGCTTCATGGCCTCCATGAGCGTCAGGTACTCGTTCAGCGAGACCGGCACGCCCGCCTTGCGCAGTTCGAAGAAGAAACCCGTGAACATGCCGCTTCCCCCCGTGGGGTTCCATCCCCATCCGCCCCCATCGTAGCGCCGACCCGCCAGGAACGCCATGACAGCCCTCCTCGACTTCGCCCGCGCGCTGGAATTCGCCGCGCACAAGCACATCGACCAGCGCCGCAAGGGCGTGCGCGCCGAACCCTATCTCAACCACCTGTCGGAGGTGGCGTTCCTGTGCGCCGAGGCGACGGCGGGCAAGGACCCGGTCGTGGTCATCGCCGCCTTGCTGCACGACACGCTGGAGGACACCGACGCCTCCTATGAGGAGATCGAGCAGCATTTCGGGGCGGAGGTCGCCGGCGTCGTCGCCGAGACCACCGACGACAAGCGTCTGCGCAAGGCGGAGCGCAAGCAGCGGCAAATCGATGCCGCCCCCACCGCCTCTTCCCGCGCGAAGCTGGTGAAGCTGGCCGACAAGGTGTCCAACCTGCGCTCCATGGCGCACAGCCCGCCCGCCGACTGGCCGCTGGAACGCAAGATCGAGTATTTCGAGTGGGCGCACGCGGTGGTCGCGGGCCTGCGCGGCACCGACGCGCGCCTGGAAGGGCTGTTCGACCGCGCCTACGAGGACGGTCTGGCCGAACTGCGCGGCGAGGCGGTCTGATCCCGCCCGCCCAGGCGGTCGATGTGCACGCGGTTGATCTGCCGCAGTGTGACTACATCACGGAAGGCTTATAAAGGAGGGGCTAGGTTGGCCGTCGCGTCAAAGCAAGGTCGCACACCATGTCCCTCACCTCCCCTGCCCCGGCCCCCGCGGCCCATGATGCCGACCAGCCGCGCGAGCGCTGGTTCGTGCACCGCCCCAAGGTCTACGCCGCCGACGTCCATGGCCGCTTCCGACGGCTGAAATGGCTGGCGCTGGCGATTCTGCTGGGCATCTACTACGTCACACCCTGGCTTCGCTGGGACCGCGGGCCGGGCATCCCCGATCAGGCGGTGCTGGTCGACATGGTGGGCCGACGCGCCTATTTCCTGTGGATCGAGATCTGGCCGCAGGAGGTCTATTACCTCACCGGCCTTCTCATCATCGGTGCCTTCGGCATCTTCTTCGCCACCACCCTGCTGGGCCGCATCTGGTGCGGCTACGCCTGCCCGCAGACGGTCTGGACCGACCTGTTCATGTGGGTGGAGCGCAAGCTGGAAGGCCCGCGCACCGAGCGCATCCGCCTGGACAAGGCGCCGCTGTCGGCCCGCAAGCTGGGGCTGAAGGCGTCGAAGCACGCCATCTGGCTGGTGATCTCCCTGGTCACCGGCGGCGCCTGGATCTTCTATTTCAACGACGCGCCGACCCTGTTGCGCGAGATCGTGACGGGGGACGTGTCGTGGAAGGTGCTGGCCTTCGCCGGGCTGTTCACCGGCACGACCTATTTCTTCGCCGGTTGGGCGCGCGAGCAGATCTGCATCTATGTCTGCCCCTGGCGCAGCTTCCAGGCGGCGATGGTGGACGAGGACACCTACGTCGTCACCTACCAGGACTGGCGCGGCGAAGGGCGCGCGCCGCTGCGCAAGTCGCAGAGCTGGGACGAACGGACGGCGGAAGGGCTGGGCGACTGCATCGACTGCAAGCTGTGCGTCCATGTCTGCCCGACCGGCACCGACATCCGCAAGGGGCAGCAGATTTCCTGCATCGGCTGCGGCCTGTGCGTGGACGCCTGCAACGACGTGATGGCCCAGGTCGGGCGCCCCGGCGACCTGATCCTGTTCGACACCCGCTCCAACCAGGTCGCCAAGGCGGAGGGTCAGGCCGCCCCGGTCAAGCTGCTGCGCCCGCGCACGGTGATCTACGCGCTCATCATCCTGGTGGTCGCCGGCATCATGGCGGCTTCCCTGGCGCTGCGCCCGACGCTGGACGTCAGCGTGCTGCGCGACCGGGCTCCGCTCTATGTCCAACTGTCGGGCGGCGCGGTGCAGAACGCCTACACCATCAAGATCCTGAACAAGACGCACGAGGCGCGGACCTACAGCCTGTCGGTGGACGGGCTGAAGAACGCCGAACTGTCGGTCGCCAGCGTGGACGCCCAGACCGGCGCTTCGCTGACCCTGACCGCCGAGGCGGACTCGGTGGCCACCTACCGCATCTTCGTCCGCGTGCCGCAGGACGCCGCGAAGCCGGGTTCCACCGACGTGACGGTGCTTGCGCGCGACCTGACCAGCGGCGAGATCGGGCGGCACGCCAGCGTGTTCATGGCCCCATAGGCCGTCACCATAAGCCGTCAGGCTGCAAGCGTCCGGACCCCGAGCGTGCGCACCAGCGTGACGGGGTCCACGTTGCGGCCGGACAGCACGGCGACGGTCCGGCCCCCCGCCGGCACCTTCCCGGCCAGCAGGGCCGCCACCGCGGCGGCCCCGGCGCCTTCCGCCACCATGCCGAAGGAACCGTGCAGGGTGCGCATCGCCGCCGCGACCTCGGCCTCCTCCACCTCGACCAGAGCGTCCACGAAGCCGGCCAGCAGCGCTTGCGGCAGCTTGCCCAGGGCGTCCACCGCGATTCCATCCGCAAGCGTCGGTCCCCGCCGGCGCGCCAGCCGCACCCCGACCACGGTGACGGCGGGCCGGTGCGCCTTCACCGCCGCCGCCATCCCGGCCAGCAGGCCGCCGCCGCCCACCGGCACCACCAGCGTGGCCAGATCCGGGCGGTCGGCCAGCACCTCCAGCCCCACCGTACCCTGACCGGCGATCACGTCGGGATCGTCGTAGGGATGCACGAAGGTCAGCCGCCGTTCCGCCGCCAGTTCCAGCGCGCGGGCCTTCGCCTCCCCCACCGTGGCGCCGGACAGAACGACCTCGGCGCCCAGCGCCTCCGTCCGCTCCACCTTGCAGCGGGGCGCGGTGACCGGCATGACGATGGTCGCCTGCACCCCCAACCGCCGGGCGTGCAGCGCCAAGCCGGCGGCGTGGTTGCCGGCGGACATGGCGACGACCCCCGCCGCGCGCTCCGGCGCCGTCAGGCGCAGCAGGCGGTTCAGGGCGCCGCGCTCCTTGAAGGCGCCGGTCGCCTGGAAGGTCTCCGCCTTCAGCCAGACGTCTCCGCCTTGGGCGCGTCCCAGGGACGGCGCGTGCAGCAGCGGCGTGCGGACGATCCGCCCGTTCAGCCGCTCGGCCGCGTCCTCGATGGCGGACAGCGGGAGCCAGGGCGGCAATCGGTCTTCGGTATCGGTGCGTTCGGAAACGGAAGGCAGACGGGTGGCGTGCGCGGACGGCATCGCGAAAGTCCTCGGGCGGAGGGTGCGGACTGGGGGCGGAAAAGGAAGGCGCGAAACCCGGCCCGCGTCAGCGGACCGGGCCGATAATTCGCGCAGAGCCCCGCATTCGCTCCGCCAGGAGACGCTGCGGACGCACGCAAGAAAAAGTCAGGGGACGATGACGGACCGGATTGCGGGTTCCGGAAGACCCAGGGCGCACGGACACGCCACACTCCACACCAGATTGCGAAAACGAACGCTCGCGGTCCGGCGCCCTCTTTCAGAGCGCCGGGGCGGTAATTCGCATTCGGTTCAGGTGCGGGGTCGATTGCATGTCGACAGGCTGCCCCAGGACGGTGGCCCCGGTCAAGCCCTTCCCATCGCCCCTTCCGCCTGATGGAAGTGGTCAGTCGACAACCGAAAGGGCAAGAGCGGCTGCATCGGAATTGAACAAGGCCGTGCCTATGACCATTGGCGCAAGCTTTCCGTTTTGAAAGCCAGGATTGCCTTGCCAATAATTGTGGACACCCATCATCACTCCCCTTCGATTGATGGAGCGGTCAAGCTTATGCACACTTAGGTAACCACGGAGGAAGAGATGAACGTCTTGGCGGTTCAGACGGCGCTTCAATCCCAAGGGTTCGATCCTGGTTCACTGGATGGCGTATGGGGACGGAAGACCATCGCTGCGGTCATCAAATTTCAGCAGGCGCGGGGTCTGGTTCCGGACGGTGTGGTCGGCCCCCACACGGCGCGCGCCCTTTTCATGACCGCATCCCCGCCGGGCGTCACCGATACCCTGGTCTGGATGGACGAAGCCAAGCGGCTGATGGGAACCAAGGAGGTTTCTGGAAGCGGATCGAACAAGGTGATCCTGCAATGGGCGGACAATTTGGACATCCATTACCCGAACGACGATATTCCTTGGTGCGGTCTTTTCGTTGCGCATTGCATCGGGGCCACCCTTCCTCTGGAAGCGCTTCCCAACAACCCCCTCGGCGCCCGGAACTGGCTTAAGTTCGGGAAAGCCTGTGAACCCGTCTGGGGCGCGATCCTGGTGTTCTGGCGGGGTTCGGAGGCAGGATGGCAGGGGCATGTGGGTTTCTGCGCCGGCATGGACAACGACGCGTACCACGTTCTCGGCGGCAACCAGTCGAACAGCGTCAGCATCGCCCGGATCGCCAAGAACCGTTTGCTGAAGGGCGGCGCCCTCTGGCCGGCGACATCGCCCGACCTGCCCACGGGCGCACTGGTCGCCTCCGCTCCGGTGGCGGGCACATTGTCGGTGAACGAGGCGTAGAAGGCATCGGGCAATGACGGGCGGGCCGGCGAAGGGGACGGCCCGCCCCCTACCGCCCTTCCCGCTTGGCGAGAAAAGCCAGCCGTTCAAGCAGGTGCACGTCCTGCTCGTTCTTCAGCAGCGCGCCGCACAGCGGCGGGATGAGGCTGCGGGCGTCCTTGGCGCGCAGGGTCTCGGGGTCCACATCCTCGACCATCAGCAGTTTGATCCAGTCGAGAAGCTCCGAGGTGGAGGGCTTCTTCTTCAGGCCCGGCACCTCGCGCAGGCTGTAGAACAGCGCCATCGCCTCGCGCAGCAGGTCCTGCTTCAGGCCCGGATAATGCACCTCCACGATCCGCTCCATCGTGTCGCGGTCGGGGAAGCGGATGTAATGGAAGAAACAGCGGCGCAGGAAGGCGTCCGGCAGTTCCTTCTCGTTGTTGGAGGTGATGATGACGAGGGGGCGCCGCGCCGCCTTGACCGTCTGCCGCGTCTCGTAGACATGGAACTCCATGCGGTCGAGTTCGAGCAGCAGGTCGTTCGGAAACTCGATGTCCGCCTTGTCGATCTCGTCGATCAGCAGCACGGGGGGTTCCGGCGCCTCGAACGCCTCCCACAGCTTGCCGCGCACGATGTAGTTGCCGATGTCGCGCACCCGCTCCTCGCCGAGTTGGCTGTCGCGCAGGCGGCTGACCGCGTCGTACTCGTAGAGTCCCTGTTGCGCCTTCGTCGTGGACTTGATGTGCCAGGCGAGCAGCGGCTTGTTCAGGGCGCGGGCGACCTCCTGGGCCAGCACGGTCTTGCCGGTGCCGGGTTCCCCCTTCACCAGCAGCGGGCGCTGGAGCGTGATGGCCGCGTTGACGGCCACCATCAGGTCTTCGGTGGCGACGTAGGAATCGGTGCCGGTGAAGCGCATGCCAATCGGTTCCGCGGTATCGTTCGTTGACCCGCGCATCCTTCCAGCACGGCGGGCGTCATGCAAGACGGAACCGCTGCGGGCTGCCCGGCGTTCCCCCGCGGAAGGAGTCCGCCATGGCGACCGATCCGAACTTCTGGCCCGACTATCTGGAACAGCACCGCCACCCGGCGAACCGGGCGCTGCATGTCGCCGGCACGGTGTCGGCGGCGGCCCTGCTGACGGTGGGGGTCGCGCGCCGCGATTGGCGCGCTCTTCTGGCAGCACCCCTCGTCGGCTACGGGGCGGCGTGGCTCGGACACTTCCTGGTGGAACGCAACCGGCCCAAGACGCTGGACGCGCCGCTGGCCTCGCTGGCGGCGGACGTCCGCATGGCCGGGCTGGCCCTGACCGGCCAGTTGGCGCGGGAATACCGCCGTTACGGCATCCCCGACCGCCCCGGTCTCGTGATCCGCCGGCATCCACCGAGCGCATCCGCCCCCGTCTTGGAGCCGGCGCGCTCGGAAGAAATGCGCGGTTAAGAGGCGGCCTTGGCCGCCAGGGCCTTCTCGATGGCCTCGACCGCGGCGGGCGCCAGCGCGGCGTCCGGACCGCCGGCCTGGGCCATGTCCGGACGGCCGCCGCCGCCCTTCCCGCCCAGCGCTTCCGCACCGACGCGCACCAGATCGACGGCGCTGACCTTGCCGGTCAGGTCGTCGGTGACGCCGACGACGATGGACGCCTTGCCCTCGTTCGAGGCGATCAGAACGACGACGCCGGAACCGACCTGCTTCTTCAGATCGTCGGCCATCGGCTTCAGATCCTTGGCCGGCAGGCCCTCGACCACGCGGGCGGCGAACTTCACGCCCGCGATGTCCTTGGCCTCGTTGCCGCCGTCCGCCTTGGCGCCGCCACTCATGGCGACCTGACGGCGGAGTTCGGCCAGTTCGCGCTCCATCTTCTTGCGCTCGTCGACCAGGGCGGCGAGGCGCGTCGGGACGTCTTCCGGACGGACCTTCAGGACGGTCGCAGCCTCGGTCAGCAGATGGTCGCGCTCCGACAGCCACGCCTTGGCGCCGGTGCCGGTCAGCGCCTCGATGCGGCGCACGCCCGCGGCGACGGCGCCCTCGGCGACGATCTTGAACAGGCCGATGTCGCCGGTCCGGCGGACGTGGGTGCCGCCGCACAGCTCGATGGAGTAGTCGCGGTCAAGCTCGCCATGCGGGCCGCCCATGGAGACGACTCGCACCTCGTCGCCGTACTTCTCGCCGAACAGGGCCATGGCGCCGGCGGCGCGGGCCTCGTCGGGGGACATCAGGCGGGTGACGACCTCGCTGTTGGCCAGGATGCGGCGGTTCACCTCGTCCTCCACCACGGCGATGTCCGCCGGGGTCAGGCCGGTCGGCTGGCTGATGTCGAAGCGCAGGCGCTCCTGGGCGACCAGCGAGCCCTTCTGGGTGACATGCTCGCCCAGGCGGCGGCGCAGCGCCTCGTGCAGCAGGTGGGTGGCCGAGTGGTTGGCGCGGATGGCCGAGCGGCGCTCCGTGTCCACGCGCAGTTCCACCACGTCGCCGACCTTCAGCGTGCCCTTGGTGACCGTGCCGACATGAGCCCAGACGGCGCCCAGCTTCTTCTGGGTGTCGGAAACGGCGACCTCGGTGCCCTCGGCGGAGAAGATCACGCCGGCATCGCCGACCTGACCGCCCGACTCGCCATAGAAGGGCGTCTGGTTCACGATGACCAGCACCTCCTCCCCGGCGGCGGCCTGTTCCACGCGGGCGCCGCCCTTGACGATGGCGGTCACCTTGCCCTCGGCAACCTCGGTGTCGTAGCCGAAGAACTCGGTGGCGCCCAACTCGTCCTTCAGCTCGTACCACAGCTTCTCGGTCGTCGCCTCGCCGGAGCCCGCCCAGGATTCGCGGGCCTTGCGGCGCTGCTCGTCCATGGCGGCCTTGAAGCCGGCCTCATCCACCGGGCGGCCCTGGGTGCGCAGAACGTCCTGCGTCAGGTCCAGCGGGAAGCCGTAGGTGTCGTACAGCTTGAAGGCCACGTCGCCGGGCAGCGGCTGGCCCTCGCCGAGACGGCCGACCTCGTCCTCCAGCAGGCGCAGGCCGCGCTCCAGCGTCTGCTTGAAGCGGGTCTCCTCCAGCTTCAGCGTCTCGACGATCAGGGCGCGGGCGCGGTTCAGCTCCGGATAGGCATCGCCCATCTGCTGGATCAGCGCCGGGACGAGGCGGTGCATCAGCGGCTCAGCAGCCCCGATCATGTGGGCGTGGCGCATGGCGCGGCGCATGATGCGGCGCAGCACATAGCCCCGGCCCTCGTTCGACGGCAGCACGCCGTCGGCGATCAGGAAGGAGCAGGAGCGCAGATGGTCGGCGATGACCCGGTGCGAGACGGCGTGCGCGCCGTCCGGCGCGGTCTTCGTCGCCTCGGCGGAGGCCACGATCAGCGCCCGCATCAGGTCGATATCGTAGTTGTCGTGCTTGCCCTGGAGCACGGCGGCCAGACGCTCCAGCCCCATGCCGGTGTCGATGGACGGCTTCGGCAGGGAGATCAGGTCGTCGGGACCGCGCTGCTCATACTGCATGAACACGAGGTTCCAGATCTCGATGAAGCGGTCGCCGTCCTGGTCGGGCGAGCCCGGAGGACCACCGGCGATGTGCGGGCCGTGGTCGAAGAAGATTTCCGAGCACGGACCGCAGGGACCCGTATCGCCCATGCGCCAGAAATTGTCGTCGGTCGGGATGCGGATGATGCGGTCGTCCGACAGGCCGGCGACCTTGCGCCAGATGCCCGCCGCGTCCTCGTCGGAGCTGTGGACGGTGACCAGCAGCTTGTCCGCCGGCAGCCCGAACTCCTTCGTCACGAGGTTCCAGGCGAAGGCGATGGCGTCGTCCTTGAAATAGTCGCCGAACGAGAAGTTGCCCAGCATCTCGAAGAAGGTGTGATGCCGCGCCGTGTAGCCGACATTGTCCAGGTCGTTGTGCTTGCCGCCCGCCCGCACGCACTTCTGCGAGGTGGTCGCCCGCGAATAGGGCCGCTGCTCCGCGCCGGTGAAGACGTTCTTGAACTGCACCATGCCGGCGTTCGTGAACATCAGGGTCGGGTCGTTGCGCGGAACCAGCGGCGACGACTCCACGATCTGGTGGCCGTTCTTCGCGAAAAAGTCCAGGAACGTGCGGCGGATGTCGTTGGCGGTCTTCATAAGCTGTCCAGGCTCCGGCTACAGTCGGCATCGCGGCCTTTATCGCGGCCGAACCGTGCTTTTAACGTGACTTGCGGTGGCTGTCCACAGAGTGCCCGCAACGAGCCCCCGCGCGGCGTCAGGCCGCGCGGACGAAGCGCCACACATCTGCATGATCGTCGGCGCGGGCGGGCGGTGGAATAGGCCACCGCCCCGCCGCTTACAAGGAGATGAGAGGATGCGGAAAATCCTCGAACTCCTGATCCTGCTGTTGCGGGCGCTCAAGCTGCTGCTTGAAATCCTGAACCGCTAGGACCGGGCCGGCGGGCGGGTGCTGGAACACCCGTCCGCCTAGCCTGAATGTAGGGCTTTTCCAGCTTTCCGGCAAGACGGCGAAAGCCCCTCCCCGGCGGACCGGAGAAGGGCTTTCGTACAGCGGAACCACTCCGTCACTCGCCCCCGATCACTCCGGGGTGGCGGCGTCCGCGTCGGCTTCCGGGGTGCCCATCATGGCGTCGGCGACGAGGCCGGCGTTGCCGCGGATCTTCGCCTCGATGGCGTCGGCCGTGGCCGGGTTGTTGCGCAGGTAGTTCTTGGCGTTCTCGCGGCCCTGGCCGATGCGGGTGCCGTCGTAGCTGAACCACGCGCCCGACTTCTCCACCACGCCGGCCTGGATGCCGAGGTCGAGAAGCTCGCCCACCTTCGACACTCCCTCGCCGTACATGATGTCGAATTCGACCACGCGGAACGGCGGGGCCATCTTGTTCTTCACCACCTTCACGCGGGTCTGGTTGCCCACCACCGTCTCGCGGTCCTTGATCGCGCCGATGCGGCGGATGTCCAGGCGGATGGAAGCGTAGAACTTCAGCGCGTTGCCGCCGGTCGTGGTCTCCGGGTTGCCGAACATCACGCCGATCTTCAGGCGGATCTGGTTGATGAAGATCACCAGGCAGTTCGACTTGGAGATGGAACCGGTCAGCTTGCGCAGCGCCTGGCTCATCAGGCGGGCGTGCAGGCCGACGTGGCTGTCGCCCATCTCGCCTTCCAGCTCGGCGCGCGGCACCAGGGCCGCCACCGAGTCGACCACCAGCACGTCCACCGCGCCGGAGCGCACCAGCGTGTCGGCGATCTCCAGTGCCTGCTCACCGGCGTCGGGCTGGGAGATCAGCAACTCGTCGATGTTCACGCCCAGCTTGCGGGCGTAGGCCGGGTCGAGCGCGTGCTCCGCGTCCACGAAGGCGCAGGTGCCGCCGGCCTTCTGGGCCTGGGCGATGGCGTGCAGAGCCAGCGTCGTCTTGCCCGAGCTTTCCGGCCCGTAGATTTCGATGATGCGGCCGCGCGGCAAGCCGCCGATGCCCAGCGCGATGTCGAGACCGAGCGAGCCGGTGGACACGACCTCCGTCTCGACCGTGTTCTCGCGGGCGCCGAGCTTCATGATCGAGCCCTTGCCAAAGGCGCGCTCGATCTGCGCCAGAGCGGCATCCAAGGCCTTCTGCTTATCCATGGAATCCTTCTCGACCAAACGAAGCTGTGCGGACGACATGCCCGTCTCCCCTTGTTAGATCACATCTGCGGCCCCTGGGCCAAGGCTCTCGCCGCCGATCTCGCCGCCGATCTCGCCAACGGTCATTCGATAGGACGCAACGTACCAGATTTGTTCTCATTGGAGAAGCCGAAAGTTCTGCGAATGTTCTCACCGGAACATAGGCCGGAATTTAGGAACGATCCGGCGCCCTACAATCGCTGCGCAACGGAAAACCGGCTGCGGCGTTCAGCATGGAACGCCGCACCGACAGCCCCTCCGGAAGCCCGCCATGACCGCCGCCCGCTCCACGCTCGACCGCATGATCGACCGCCTCACCGCGCAGCGCGTGGCGCTCGGCTGGGCCGCCGGATTCGTGGCGGGGTCGCCCGGTCTGGTGATGGAAGTTGGCCTTGGCAAGGGCCGCACCTACGACCATCTGCGCGGCCTGTTCCCGCCGCGCGACATCCTGGTGTTCGACATGTGGGCGCGTGTCCCGCCCAGCCTGCGTCCGGACGAGGACCGGCTGTTCCTGGGCGATTTCCGGGAGACTCTGCCCGCCGCCGCGGAGCGGTTCCGCGGCGCGGTCCGGCTGGCCCACGCCGACATCGGCAGCGCGCGGGAGGACGAGGAGGACGGCATCCGCCGCTGGATCGGCGGGCTGATCGAACCCTTCCTGGCGCCGGGAGCCCTGGTCCTGTCCGACCGCCCCATCGGCGCCGGGCGCACAGGCTGGGAGCCGCTCGACGTGCCGGGAACGGAACGCTGGACCTATCACGGCTGGCGCGTCGGGTAGGCACCGTCCCGTCACTTCCCGTCCCGGATGACCTCCTTCACCTTGGAGGCAAGCTGCTTCAGGGAGAAGGGCTTGGGCAGGAAATGGGCGACCTCCACCCCGTCGATCTCGCCCAGACGGTCCTCGGCGTAGCCGGAAATGAAGATCACCCGCATCTCCGGGCGCATCTGCCGGACGTGGCGGGCCAGGGTCGGGCCGTCCATCTGGGGCATCACCACGTCGGTGATGAGCAGGTCGATGCGGCTGCCGTCCGTGCCGATCTGCTGCAACGCCGCCTCGCCGTTCTTGGCCTCCAGCACCTGATAGCCCTTGTTGCGCAGCGCCCGGGCGGAGAAGACGCGCACGGCGTCCTCGTCCTCCACCAGCATGATGGTGCCGGAACCGGTCAGGTCGCTGCCGCGCCGCTCGCGCGGCTCGCCCTGGTCGGGGCGGGCCTCGCCCTTGTGGCGGGGCAGCAGGATGGTGAAGGTCGTCCCCTCCCCCTTCTCCGATTCGACCAGGACGAAGCCACCGGTCTGCCGGACGATTCCATAGACGGTGGACAGCCCCAGCCCGGTGCCGGACCCCACCCCCTTGGTCGTGAAGAAGGGCTCGAAGATGCGCTGGAGGTTCTCCTTGGGAATGCCGCAGCCGGTGTCGATCACCTCGATGGACACATAGTCGCCGGGGGGAATGGTTTCATGCTCGCGGCGCAGCGCCTGCTCGACCACATGGTTGGACGTGACGATGGTCAGCCGCCCGCCGCCGGCCATGGCGTCGCGCGCGTTGACCACGAGGTTGATGATGACCTGCTCCAACTGGTTCTGGTCGACCTTGACGTAGCCGATGTCCCGGCCATGCAGCATCTTCAGTTCGATGTTCTCGCCGATCAGGCGGCGCATCAGATTGCCCAGCTCCGCCAGCACGTCGGTCACGCTCAGCACGCGCGGCTGGAGCGTCTGCTGGCGCGAGAAGGCCAGAAGCTGCCGCACGAGGTTGGCCGCGCGGTTGGCGTTCTGCTTGATCTGCATGATGTCGCTGAAGGACTGGTCGCCCGGCTTGTGCCGCAGCAGCAGCAGGTCGCAGAAGCCGATCATCGCGGTCAGCAGGTTGTTGAAGTCGTGGGCCACGCCGCCGGCCAACTGGCCGACCGCCTGCATCTTCTGCGACTGGGCGAACTGGGCCTCCAGCCCCTTGCGCTCGGTCATGTCGATGAAATGCAGGATCAGCCCCGCCGCACCTTCCGGCCCCACCCCGCCCAGCCGCCGTGCGTAGAGCTGGGCCACCAGTTCCCGCCCGCCGGTCAGCCGCACCTCCAGCGGGGCGGCGGGGTCGGAGCCTCCCTGAACGGCGGTCAGCCGCTCCGTCACCATGGCGCGCTCCGCCGGGACGATCAGGTCGGCCATGGTGCGCCCGATGACGTTGCCGGCCTCGCTGCCGATCAGCGCCAGGAAGGCCTGATTGCATTCCGCCAGCCGCCCGCCCTCGTCCACCAGGGCGATGCCGATGGGCGCGTCCTCGAAGAAGCGCTGGAAACGCTGTTCGGACAGGCGCAGGGCCTCCTGCCACTCGCGCTCCGGCGTCAGGTCGCGCACGACGGAGCGAGTGTGCACCGTCCGCCCGTCTTCGCCCGTCACCACGCTCTGCGCCACATAGGCCTGGAAGCGCCGTCCCTGTAGCCCGCGCATGGCGATCTCGCCGCGCTGCTCGATCCCGCCGCCCTCCATCAGGTCGTACGGGGCGGTGCCGGAAGGCGGGTTGGTCAGCACGTCGTGCAGGCGGCGCCCGCCCTCCACCAGATCCTCCGGCGCGCAACCCAGCCACTTCGCCAAAGTCGCGTTCACGAACTGGAAATGCCCGTCCTGGTCCACCGAGAAGAAGCCGACCGGCGCATGATCCATGAAGTCCACGAGCTGGGTCTGCTCGCGCCGGGTCACCTGCTCCAACTCGCGCCGCGCGGTGATGTCCTCGACGCGCCACAGCACCGCACCGGCGTGCCCGTCGATGGGCTGCCCCTGGATGCGGCGCCATTCGGCGGCGCGCCCCTGCTGGCGAACCGCCAGCTCGATGGAGCCGGAATAGCCGCCCTTCACCCGCTCGCACAGGCGTCGGAAGGCGTCGGCGCTGTCCGGATCGTCGGCGAACTGGCGCTCCAGGGCGTGCAGGGGCGGCTCCCCCTCGCTCCAGCCGGTCAGCGAGCGGAAGGTGCCGTTGACGAAGACCACCCGCCCGGCCGCGTCGCAGACGAGCTGGCCGGACGGCAGCCCCTCCAGTGCGCTGCCCAGCAAGGCCCCGACGCGGGCGACCCGCCGACGCGCGCGGACCATGCGGATCGCCACCGCAAGAGCCCCCGCCCCGGCGGTGGTCAGCCCCCCCCAGGCCAGCGGATCGTGGTCCAGAAGCACCCCGGCCCCCGCCGCCGCCAAGCCGGCCAGAAGAAGAATCGCCAGCGCCCCCGTGGCGAACACGCCGCCGGACCGTTCGCCCGCCCCCGCGACACTTTCGGTGCGGCGTCCGGCGGGGGTGCTGTCGGCAAAGGAAGAGGTCGTGTCGTCCACCGGAACTCCAGGTCAGCCGTTCGCCGCAATGAAAGGTCCGGGAACGGTCCTCATGCCGGCGGCGCCTTCAGGCGCCGCCGGCATGCCCCTCTCAATCAATGCTAACGCATTGATCTGCCGGGCTTGACGGTTGGAAAATAATGGAGGTGGCCATTTTCCAACCGTATCAGTTCCGCGCCGTGCGTCCTTTCAGCTTGAAGACATAGGTAATGACTTCCGCCACGGCGCGATAGTGCTCGGACGGAACCTCCTCGTCGATATCGCATGCGGCATAGAGCGCACGGGCGAGGGGAGGATTCTCCATCACGGGCACCCCGTTTTCCTCAGCGATCTCGCGGATCTTGAAGGCGACGGCGTCGGCGCCCTTCGCCACCACCATCGGGGCGCCCATGGTCTTGGCGTCGTACTTCAGCGCGACGGCGAAGTGGGTCGGGTTGGTCACCACCACATCGGCGCCGGGCACCGCGGCCATCATGCGCTTGCGCGCCCGTTCGAACCGCAATTGGCGGATGCGGCCCTTCACATGGGGGTCGCCTTCGGCCTGCTTGTGCTCGTCCTTCACCTCCTGCTTGGTCATGCGCATCTTCTTGTCGAAGCTGTGGCGCTGCCAGAACAGGTCGGCCCCGGCGATGAGCGTCAGAATCGCCAGAACCCCGGCCAGCAGCCGGAAGGTCAGACTGTCCATCTCGCGCAGGAGCATCATCATGTCGATGCCGATGTAATGCCCGATGGTCAGCATCATCGGCTGAAGCGCCAGATAGGCCACGACGCCGACCACCGCGACCTTCGCCAGGCTCTTCAGGAGATCGACGCCCTTCTGGGCGCTGAACAAGTTCTTGATGCCCGCGATCGGGTCCAGCTTGCTGAATTTCGGGACGATCAGTTCCCAGGAAACGTTGTAGCCCTTCTGCCCGATGGTCCCCAGCACGCCGGCGATCAGCAGCAGGACGATGGGCAGCCACAACGCCCACAGAATGATCTTCATCACCCGCATCAGCAGGGCGCCCACGCCGCCCTGGTCCATGGGGATTTGGTCCAGGTTCTCGAAGAAAAAATTCAGGCGCGGCACCATGCCCATCAGGGTGCCGGGCAGGGTCGTGATCAGAATCACCAGCGCCGCGGCGACCATCAGCCAGTTGCCGATTTCCTGGGTCATCGCGTACTGGCCCTGTTTATGGGCCTCGTCGAGCTTCTTTTGCGTCGGATCTTCTGTTTTGGATGATTCATCCGCGTCTTCGGACACCGGAACTCTCCCCGCTCAGCCCGGTCTCAGGAAATCGACGAAGGCGGCCTCGAAATGGGTCAGCCAGAACATCATCATCGCGGCCAGGGTCAGGGCGAACATGAACAGACCCAGAGCGACCTGCAGCGAGGTGAAGAGAAAGAACACCTGGATTTGCGGCGCCAGCTTGCTCAGCAGCCCCAGCGCCAGCGCGAACAGCATGCCGGAGATCAGGAAGGGCGCCGACATCTGCACGCCCAGCATGAAGGACTTGCCGACCAGTTGCCCGACCACGTTCGCCATGTCGTCGATGGGGATCGGCGCTCCCGGCGCGAAGGTGGAATAGCTGTCCACCACCGCCATGATGAGCAGATGGTGCAGGTTCGTGATGAAGATCAGCAGCAGCCCCAGCCATCCCAGCAGAGCGCCGGGCAACGATCCCTGCGAGGCCATGGCCGGGTTGAACATCTGGGCGTTCGACAGGCCCGACTGAAGCGCGATGATCGTCCCGGCCACCTCCAGCGCGCCCATCAGCAGGCGCGCGACGGTCCCCATGAAGATGCCGACCACCATCTCGCCGAGAAGCAGCATGAACAGGCGGAACACGTTGTCGGGGATCGGCGGCATGCGGTCGCCCAGCACCGGCGCCACCAGCACGCTGACCGCCACGGAGAACAGAAGCCGCGTGCGGGTGGAAACGAAGGCGTCTCCGATGGTCGGCATCACGCTGAAGGCGGTGCCGACGCGGGCGAACACCAGCAGCCAGACGAAGATCTGGTCGCCCAGAAACTGCTGGAGCAGGTTCATCCGCCGCCGCCGGGCAGGTTCCCGGCGTTGGGCACGCTGACGGCGCCCGTGCCGATGGCGACGATGCGGTCGGCGACCTCGTGCTCGAAGAAAGACCGCAACTCGCCCAGCATGAAGGGCATCAGCAGAATCGACAGGCCGAAGACCAGCAGCACCTTCGGCACCATGGCCAGCGTCTGTTCGCTGATCTGCGTCACCGCCTGGAACACCGAGATGACCGTGCCGAGAACCATCATGGCCACCAGCACCGGCGCCATCACGAACACCAGCGTGACGATGGAGGTGCGGCAAATCTCGATGACGTCGGTTTCGCTCATGGCAGTACGCTCAGGGCATGGTCGTTCAGAACACGGGCGCTCAAAATTCGGGCGCTGCCGTCAGATCGGCATGCGCAGGATTTCCTGATAGGCCGACAGCACCTTGTCGCGCACGGCGGTGACGGTCTGAAGCGTCACCTCGGCGTTGGTCACGGCCTGGACGACGTCGGTCAGGTCGGCCTGCCCGACGGCGGCCTTGGCGGTCATGGTCTCGCCCTGCTTCAGGTCGCCGATGACCTCCTTGGCGGTCTGCTCCAGAACGTCGCCGAAGCTGACTCCGTTGCGCGGGGCCATGCCTGGCCCGGTCGTGTTGAAGGCCGTGTTGGCATAGGCCGCGGCGGCGTTGATCGGGTTGACCATGGGTCGAATGTCCTTCCTTTGGAATGTCCGCCGCGTCAGGTGCGAAGGATGTCGATGGTGCGCATCAGCATCTGGCGCGCGCTGTCCACCGCCGAGAGGTTGGCCTCGTAGGAGCGTTGCGCCTCGCGCATGTCCATCGCCTCGACCACCGAGTTGACGTTGGGAAGCAGCACATAGCCGTCGGCGTCGGCGGACGGGTGCGAGGGGTCGTAGCGCCGCTCGAAATCCTTCTTGTCCACATCGACCTTGGCGACGCGGACGAGATCGACGCCCATCTGCCGGTCCAGCGTGTTCTGGAACATCACGACCTTGCGCCGATAGGGCAGATCGCCCGGCGTTTCCGCCGTGGTGTTCGCGTTCGCCAGATTTTCCGCGATGGTCTTCAGGCGGGTTCCCTGCGCCTTCATGCCGGACGCGGACACCGCCATCGA
Source organism: Roseomonas genomospecies 6 (assembly GCF_008365375.1). Classification (GTDB taxonomy): domain Bacteria; phylum Pseudomonadota; class Alphaproteobacteria; order Azospirillales; family Azospirillaceae; genus Azospirillum. Next base: position 376,640 of record NZ_QOKW01000002.1, read on the forward strand.
CTTGTAGAGATCCATGCCCCGCCTCCTTCGCTCCGAACCGCGCCTTCCCCGCCCCGCCGCCTTCCGGCGGCCGCTCCTCAGCCGCCGCCGCTGCGGATCGCGGTGCGGATCAGGTTGACCTGCTTCTTGTAGAGGTTCGTGATCGTCTGATAGTCCATGCCGATCTGCCCCTGCTTCAGCATCTGCTCTTCAAGGACCACGTTGTTGCCGTCCGGCGCCGTCTCGTAGGGGTTGCGCTGGCGCTGCTCCTGGTTCAGCCCGCCGGCCCCGCGCGTTCCCGGAAGGTGGGAGGCGGCGGTCGCGGTGGGCTGAAGGCGGCGGCTGTCGGACAAGGCGTCGCGGAAGGTGAAGGGCTTCATGTCCCGGCCCTTGTAATCCGGCGTGTCGGCGTTCGCGATGTTCTGCGCGACGACGTTCTGGCGTTCGGTCAGCCAGCCCATCTTGCGCGACATCAGTTTGAAAAGGCCGAGATTTTCGAGATTCATGGCCGGGTTCCGGTCTGGTGGCCTGCCGTCCGGACGCGCGAGAGGGCGCGTCGAAGCGGGCGGGATGCATCACAGCGTCCCAATCTTCCGCCGTTTCAGTTAATCAAAGGTGAATCCGCCCCGCGCCTTCGCTTCGGCACCCGGCGTCGACGATGGACTTCACGCTTCGTTAAGCATGTTCCGCCAGGATACGCCCATCTGTACAGGCCATCCGGCAGGAGCCCCTTGTCCGAGCCGTCTCCGAATCATCGCCCTCTTCCCAACCGGCCCGTCGCGGTCGCGTTGAAGTATGAGTTGGGCGGCCAGTCCCTGCCCCGCGTGGTCGCCACCGGCAAGGGCCATGTGGCCGAACAGATTCTTGAGCTGGCCTTCGCCAACGGCGTGAAGGTGCGCGAGGACGCGGACCTCGTCCAGATCCTGTCGGCGGTGGACATCGACACCGAAATCCCCATCGAAGCCATCGCCGCCGTGGCCGAGATCCTCGCCTACGTCTACCGCGCCAACGGAACGCTGCCGCCATCCGCAAGCGAACCCGACTCCGGAGGGGCTCCGTGACCGGCGCCTCCGCACTCCGCCGGGACATCCAGGCGCTGGCCGCCGCGCTGGAGGAGACCCGCGCCCAGGTGGAGGCCGGCCTGACGGCGGACCTGACCGGGCTCGACACCCGCGTGGCAGCCTTGTGCGCCGAGGCGGAGGCCGCCCGCGGCGACGCGGACCTGTCCGCCGACCTGGAAAGGCTGCTGCCCGCGCTGGACGCCGTCGCCGCGGCGCTGACCCGCCAGAACGAGACGCTGGCCGCCGCCGCCGAAGGGCGGCACGATCCCCACACCGCGCGCCGGCGCGCCAGCGCCGCCTATGGGCGCGGCGGCCTTCCGCAAGACCCGCTGCCCGGCCCGCCGCCCGGCCCGCCGACAAAGCCGACCTGACAGAGCAGACCTGATTCATGGGCCTCGACCAGTACATCCAATTCGTTCTCGCCCTTCTGTTCGTCATCGCGCTGATCGTGCTGGTGGCCTGGGTGATGCGCCGCATCGGTTTCGGCGGCATGACCGCCACGGCGGGCCGCCAGCGCCGGCTGGGGGTCGTCGAAGTGCTTCCGCTCGACGGCAAGCGCCGGCTGGTGCTGGTCCGCCGCGACGACCGCGAGCATCTTCTGCTGCTGAGCGCCTTCGGCGACCAGGTGGTCGATCAGGCACCGCGCGGCGGCTTCCAGGGCGCGCTGGCCGAGGCTTCCGCCCCGCCGAACTCCCCCTTGGCGCCCCGCCCGGCGGAGCCGTCTCCGGGAGAGCGGCCATGAATTCAGGGAAAGGGAGCGCGGGGAAGCGCCTCGCGCTGGCCGGCCTTCTGGCCCTGTCGATCGGGGTCGCCGGAGGGTTGGCCGCCGGACCGGCGCTGGCGCAGAGCATGACCTTCGACCTGGGCGACGCCGGGGGTTCGACCACCGGGCGCATCGTGCAGATGGTCGCGCTCATCACGGTGCTGTCGCTGGCGCCATCGATCCTCATCATGATGACGGCCTTCACGCGCATCGTGATCGTTCTGTCCTTCCTCCGGTCGGCTCTGGGCATCCAGCAGGTGCCGCCGAACACGGTGCTGATGTCGCTGGCGGTCTTCCTGACCTTCTTCGTCATGGCGCCGGTGTTCGAGCGGTCCTACAACCAGGGCATCCAGCCGCTGATCAACCAGGACATCGACGAGACGGAGGCGTTCCGCCGCACGGTTGCGCCCCTGCGCGAGTTCATGCTGAAGCACACCGGCGAAAAGGACCTGCGCCTGTTCATGGACATGGCGCGCATCGAGAACGTCGCCGACCCGGAGCAGACCCCGCTGCACGTCCTGGTTCCGGCCTTCATGATCTCCGAGATCAAGCGGGCCTTCGAGATCGGGTTCCTGCTGTTCCTGCCTTTCCTGATCATCGACATGGTGGTGTCGTCGATCCTGATGTCCATGGGCATGATGATGCTGCCGCCGACCATGGTGGCGATTCCGTTCAAGATCATCTTCTTCGTTCTGGTGGACGGCTGGTACCTGATCGCCGGTTCGCTGGCCCGCAGCTTCGGCACGTTGTAGGCCTTTCTTCGCGCGCTTTCCGTGGGTTGGCACCGGTCGGCGGCACAGATCGTCGCAGGTGCAGGGGCCTGCGGACGCGCGCATCGGGTTCCGCTAGTATCGGGTCAGGGAAGAGCGTAAGAGGATCGGCCCGCGCGAGCGCCGCCGACCGGCGCCACACCCGCAGCTTGTGGCTTTCTCGTCCCCCGCTCGGACTCCCAACGGACCCCCGTCACGTCCCACATGTCAGACACGACCCTGAAAGCCGCGGCACCCGACAAGGGCAGGCTGGCCGCGCTCACCCTCGGTGCGCTTGGCGTCGTTTACGGCGACATCGGCACCAGCCCGCTCTACACGCTGCGCGAATGCTTCTCGCCGGAGCATGGGCTCGCCCTGACGCCGGCGAACATCCTCGGCATCATGTCCATGGTCTTCTGGGCGCTGGTGCTGGTGGTCACGGTGAAGTACGTGCTGTTCGTCATGCGGGCGGACAACAAGGGCGAAGGCGGCATCCTGGCCCTGCTCGCGCTGGCGACCAACAGCCGGCCCGACTCCACCGGGCGGCTGTCCGGCCTGATGGCGATGGGCCTGTTCGGCGCCGCCCTGTTCTACGGCGACGGCATGATCACCCCAGCCATCTCCGTCCTCTCCGCCGTGGAAGGGCTGGAGGTGGCGCAGCCCGCGCTGGAGCGGGTCGTCGTGCCGGTGACCGTCGGCATCCTCATCGCCCTCTTCGCGATCCAGAGCCGCGGCACCGAGAAGGTCGGGCGGCTGTTCGGTCCGATCATGGTCGCGTGGTTCGCCACGCTGGGCCTGCTGGGCCTGATCGAGCTGGTGAAGGAGCCGCAGATCCTGGCGGCGCTCGACCCGCGCCACGCCGTGCATTTCTTCGCATCGAACGGCTGGATCGGCTTCCTGGTGCTGGGCGCCGTCGTCCTGGCCGTCACCGGGGGCGAGGCGCTGTACGCCGACATGGGGCATTTCGGCCGGCGCCCCATCAAGGTGGCGTGGCTGACGGTGGTCCTGCCGGCGCTGCTGCTGAACTATCTCGGCCAGTGCGCGCTGCTGCTGAGCGATCCCACGGCGGTTCGCAGCCCCTTCTATCTTCTGGTGCCGGATTGGGGCCTCTACCCCATGGTCCTGCTCTCCACCTGCGCGGCGGTGATCGCCAGCCAGGCGGTGATTTCCGGCGTCTTCTCCCTGACGCGGCAGGCGGTGCAGCTCGGACTGTGCCCGCGGCTGGACATCCGCCACACCTCGCAGGAGGAAGGCGGGCAGATCTACATCCCGCGCGCCAACTGGGGCCTGCTGTTCGCGGTCATCGGTCTGGTCGTCTGGTTCGAATCCTCCAGCCGTCTGGCGACCGCCTACGGCATCGCGGTGACCGGCGACATGGTCATCACCACCATCCTGGCGCTGGTCGTGGCGCACCGCCGCTGGAGCTGGAGCGTGCCGCTCTGTCTGGCGGTGGGCGCGCTGTTCCTCAGCGTCGATCTGGCGCTGTTCCTCGCCAACGCGGTGAAGATCCCGCACGGCGGCTGGGTGCCGCTGGTGATCGCCGCGGTGACGCTGGGGCTGATGTCCACCTGGCGCCGAGGCCGGGCCGTTCTGAACCGCCGTCTGGCCGAGGACTCCCTGCCGTTGGACGGCTTCGTCAAGCGGCACGCCAAATCCTCCGAGATCCAGCGGGTGAAGGGCACGGCGATCTTCCTCACATCCAGCGCCGACACGGTGCCCATCGCCCTGCTGCACAACCTGAAGCACAATCAGGTGATGCACGAGCGCATCGTCTTCCTGACCGTCGTCGTCGAGGACGTGCCCCGCGTTCCCGCCAAGGAGCGCGTCGTCCTGGAAGGGCTGGCCGACGGTTTCTACCGCCTGACGGTCCGCTATGGCTTCTCGCAGGAGCCGAACATCCCCAAGGCGCTGCGGCTGTGCAAGGCGTTCGGGTTGGAGTTCGACGTGATGACGACCTCCTTCTTCCTGGGCCGGGAGACGCTGATCCCCCGCATCAACCCGCAGATGGCCCAGTGGCGGGAGAAGCTGTTCGTCGTGATGTCCCGCACCGCGGTCAGCGCCACCGACTTCTTCAAGATCCCGCCAAACCGCGTGGTCGAGCTGGGCACCCAGGTTCAGCTCTGAGCCCGACCGTCATGGCAACGAAAAAGCCCCTTTCCGATGGAAAGGGGCTTTTTCATGAAAAGAAGATCAGGCCGCGGGCTTGCGCGGCGGGTTGACCGGGGCCATGAGAGCGGAGAAACGCTGATCCATGGACTGCAGCCACATCAGCATGATGGACATCTGCCCCTTCAGCTCGCGGATGTCGCCTTGGGTCGCGTGCTGCATGTCGATCAACTGGTCGAGCTTCGACAGGATTTCCGATTCGCGATCCATCGATTCCCCTGCAAGCGCATGCATTCCGATGCAAAACCCTACCACGTCCTCGCGCGCCGGTCGATTCCGGAGGCGGCGCTAATTGATCGCCGCGCTCTGCTTCCCACGGTAGTTCTTCAGGAACTTCTGGAACACGTCCACCTCCGCGACGCGGGAGCGGACGGTGTTGACGTCGATCAGGCCCAGCGCCTGCTCGGGACGGGTCAGCACGCGGAAGGCGTCGGCGTCGGGGCCGTTGGTCATGGCCGAGCCGAACTCCTTGCGCAGCAGGTTCAGGTTCGTCCCGTCCCCGGCCAGCGCCAGCGCCACGGCGCGGTTCAGCACGAGTTGCGAGGTCGCCGGGGTGATCGGCTGGGCCGGTGGCGGCGGCGGACCGATCAGCTTGTTCAGCGCGAAGGCCGCGGCCTCCCATTTCTGCGCCCGCCACGCGATGTCCACCCGCAGCGAGTTGGCCGGCTTGCCGTCGTCCTCGGACAGCAGCAGAAGCGCCTCGTCCCCGCGGCCCATCTCGGCCAGCGCCTTGGCCTGCATCAGCCGGCGCTCGCCGACGAGGTCCGCCGGGAGGTTCGGCACGTTCGACAGTTCCAGCGCGCGCAGAGCCTCCTCCGGCTTGTTGTCGAGCAGGCGGACGGACGCGAGCCGGGTGCCGACGCGCGCCTTGTCCTCGCCGGACAGGCGGTATTCCACCTGATGCTGCAACAGGTCGGAGGCGCGGTTCAGCAGGTCCACGGAGATCAGCCTTTCAGCGAGCTGCCGGATCACCTCGTCGCCCGCCTCTCCGACCGGGGTCAGTTCGCGGAACTGGTCGTAGAGCTGGAGCGCGTCGATGGTCGGCAGCTTCTGCGCCCCGTCCTTGTAGAGGTCGGCGAAGATGCGCGACATCTCGCGGGTGATCTCCTCCGCCCGCGGCGTCTCGGCGACCAGGGCCGCGGTGTCCTTCATGGCGTTGAAGCCGTCGGCATACTGTCCGGCGGCGATCAGCACCTCGCCCATGCGCTGGCGGATCTGCATCTCCAGCTCGTCGCCGCGCCAGGTGAAGGTCAGTCCGGCGAGCTGCTCCGCCGCCGCGGGCGGCGACATGCGGCCCTCCGCCAGTTGCAGGTTCACCAGAGCCAGCCCGGCCTTGGCCCGGTAATAGCGGTCGAGGCTGTTGTAGGCGGCGTTCAACTGCTCCAGCGCCCGCTCCGGCTCGTTGGCCTGGGCGTAGTAGAGGCCGCGGAGATACTGGACGTCGGGCCGCTCCTCCGCATCCGTGCCGCCGCGTTCGGCGATGCGGTCCAGTAGCCGCTTGGCGAAGGGCGCGTCGCCGGTTCGCAGCGCGGCCTCGGCGGCGCGGGTCGCCAGCTTGGTCAGGATCGGGTCGGGGTAGGAGTTCAGGATCGGCGCCGCCGCCTTGAACCCGGTCTGGGCCGCCGGCCAGTCGTTGCGGTCCGCCGCGATGGCGGCGCGCCACAGCGCGGCCTCCCCATTGTTGGCGAGGTTCGGATGGGCGAAGTCCTCCGCCGCCGCGTCGAGATTGCCGGCCAGGAAGCGCGCGGCCCCGCGCAGGGCGCGGAACTCCGGCCAGCCTTCCAGGTCGGGCTGGCTTTCCTGCAACACCTCCATCATGCCGATGGCCTCCTGCCCGAAGCCGTTCGCCAAATAGAAGCGGGCGAGGTCGAGCTGGGCGCGGGGACGCTCGGAATCCGGCGCGTTGACGACGCCGAGCTGAAGGTTCTGCCGCGCCTCGGTGTAGTGGTCGAGGTCGCCCTTCTTCCAGGCGGGCAGGTCGAACAAGCGCCGCCCGGCGGGCACCGGCTTCGGGTCGGTGGGGGGCGTCAGCGTGTTGGAGGCGCCGCCGGGGGCGGGCTTCGGCGGCAGCGCGGCCGTCTGGGCCTGAGCCGCCGGGCGGTTGCCCGCGTCGGCCATGGGCGACAGGTGCAGGCCGCCCGCGGCGGTCAGCTCCACCCCTTCCTTCACCGGGCGGACGGTGACGGCATCGGCGATGGGCCGCACGACGATGCCCTGGTAGCTGGGCAGCAGTTCCAGATCGGCGTAGCGGTGCGACTCGGGGATGGCGTTTCCGGGAACCGGCAGCGGGACGATCTGGAGACGGTCGCCGACGTCGGGGTCCGAGAGCGTCACCACGGTCGCCGCGTCCGCAGCCCGCACGACGAGCCGCGCCCCCAGAAGAAAGTCGGGTTCCGGGTCGATCTTCAATTCGAAGGGCGGCGTGCCGCTCAGGCGGCTGGTCGGCGTGATCCGCCAGTTCGTTCCCTGCCGTTCGATCTTTGGCCAGACCAGCGGCCCGATCCTGGTGCGGAAGGCGCTTCCCCCGGTGGCCGGCACCGGCTCGATCGCGCCGACCGTCGCGGCCCCGCCGCCGATGGCTTTTCCGGCGCCGATGGGCAGAGGCTTGTCGAACACGATGTAGAGATGGCCGGCGCGCGGATAGACGGCGATGGACGCCGGGCCGCCCGCATCGAAGACCAGTGTCGGCCCCTGCGGTTCGGCCTTCGCGGGGTCCGGCTTGGCAGGGTCGAGCTTGGCGGGATCAACCTTCACAGCCTCCGGCTTCGCGGGCGTGGCGGCGGCAACGGCCTCCTTCGGCGGAGGAGGGGCCGGGGCCGGCTTGGCGGCGGTTGGAGCAGGGGCCGCGGCGGCGGGTGCAGGCGGGGCGGGCTGCGGACGCACCGTGGTCGTCGTGGCGCCGGGCGGCGGGGACGCCGCCGGATCGCTGGCCGCCGCGTTCACCGGAAGACCGGCGCGCGTGCCGGGATTCAGCACCTCGATCACCACGGAACGGCCCGACTTCCCGTCCTTCACCTCCGCGTCCTGCGGCACGGCGAAGGTGACGGCCAGAGCGCCGTTGGCCTGCCGGAACTGCTCCACATTCTGGATGTTGCGCAGATTCGCCTTGGCCGCCGGCGCCAGATCGGCGGTGCCGTTGCGGTCGAACAGAAGCGTGGCCGACGCGCCGTCGCGGCGCAGCGTGTAATCGACTCCCTCCGGCCAGGTGAAGGACAGGCGGCTCTGCTGCGGCGTGTCGTCGGCGCTGACCGTCACCCGCCCCGCGGAACGCGCGGCGGCAGCGGCAGGGGCAGCGGCGGCAGGGGCTGAAGTCTCCACCTTGGCGCCGCGGGCTGCCGGAGGGTCGGCGGCGGGGGTCAGGTCCAGCGCCACGGCGTTGCCGTTGCGGAAGCTCTTCAAGGTCACCGGACGCTTCAGGTCGAAGGTCACGGTCTTGCCATCGCCCCCGATCCTCACCCCGGACAGATAATCGGGCAGCGCCGACACCGTCCGGTCCAGAGCGGCGTTGATCGGCTCGTCGAAGCGGACGACCAGCGTGTTGCCCTCCACCGACGCGCTGTAGCCGGTCTGGCGCGGCCAGTCGAAAACCATGCGCCCGAAGGTCTTGTGGGTGGCGGCGCGCACCGGGACGTCGACGGCCCACGCCGGCACGGCGACAAGCAGGGCCGGCATGGCGACGAGCAGGGCCGTGGCGGCCACCATGCCGCACAGCCACCGCCGGTATGCCCTGCCCCGCCCCATCCGCGTCATTCCTCCGCTTCCGTTTCGGCCGCCGCCGACCCCGACACGGGCAGCCCGGCCGTTTCCTCGCGGACCACCACATCCACCCGCGCGCCGCCCGGCACCGGGTCGATGCCCGCCGGCTCGCTCATCACGCTGCGCGCCACGAGGTCGCGCTTGTAGCCGGTTTCGCGCAGCAGCGCCGCAACGGCAACCGCACGCGTGAGGGCGCGTTCCCAACCCAACCCCGCGGATTGGTCTTCCCGCTCGGCATGGCCGACGACCTCGATCCGGTTGCCGATCCGCCCCACCGCGGCGCCCAGCAGATACAGCACGCGCCGCCCCTGGTCGGTGAAGCTTCCCCCGGTCGGGTCGAACATCACATGGGCCGGCAGGCCGATGACCACCCGGTCGTCCTCCCGCCGCACTTCCACCGCGGCCAGATCCTCGTTGGCGGCGGTCTGGGTGCGCAGCAGGGCGCCGAGATAGTCCAGATTGATCGCCGATTGCGACTCGATCGTGGCGGCGTTGAAGGCGGCCTTCGGCTCGGGCGACTCCGCCGACGGGGAGGTCGCCGTGGACCGCGCGGAGGACAGGGACTTCACCAGCCCGGTCCAACGCTGCGCCTCCGGCTCGCTCATCGAATACATCAGCACGAAGAAGGCCAGCAGCAGCGACATCAGATCGGTGAAGCTGATGAGCCAGATCGTCCGGTTGTGGCCGCCGCTCACGTCCTCGGCCTTGGGAAGCTTGGGCAGGCGGATCATCGGCGCCCTCCCCCCGGCGGCGGATCGTCGGCGCGCAGGCTGAACAGCAGGCGCACCGCGCCCGGCGCGCCGCGCTCGATGCCCACCGTCACGGCGTCGGACGGCGCGCCGTCGGCGATCAGCAGCCGGGCCAGCGCGCCGGCCCGCACCACGGGGCCGGGCGGCTGGCTGGGGCCGCCCGCCGGACCGCCCGCCGGGCCAATGGACAGGAGCGCGTCCAGCTCGATCCGCTCGCCGGGCCGGTTCTCCAGCAAGGCGTCGGCCACCCGGTCGATCAGCCCCATCCGGTCCGGGCGCAGGTCGGCGGTGCCCGGCAGGAACAGCTCGTCGGCGGGAAGGCGCACCTCCAGCAGGCGGCCCGGCGTGACGCTGTCCACCTTCGCCACGGCGATGGCGGTGGCGAACAGGTTGCCCAGCCCGTTCAGCCGCTGCACGGCGAAGACGGTGCCGGCGCGCGAGGCCAGCGGGTCGGCCGGTTCGCGCAGGCGGGGATCGATGAAGAAGGCGGGGAAGCTGCGCTCCAGCGACACCAGAACCGTGCGCACCCGCTGGGCGGTCTGCACCGATTGGGCGTTCAGAACGATGAAGAAGACGAGCAGCAGCAGAAACAGCGACAGCAGAAGCACGATGCTTCCGTTGTTCGGGTTCGGCCGGCTGCCCGACAGGTCCGGCTTCCTGTGGCCGGGCGCAGCCATGGGATTAATCGAAGCTCGCCAGCAGGCGGTCGATCTCGTCCTGGTCCATGGCGGCGCTGGTCATCTGGGGGCCGTGGAGCAGCCCGGCTTCCGGATCGTCCGCCGGCCGGTCGGTCGCGAAGTTCAGCGCCGGATCGGCGTGGGCCGTGGCTGCGGCGGCAGCGGCGGGCCGTGTGTGGTTCTGCCGCACCTCGTCGCCGAAGGCCGCGACGATCATGTCCACCTTCGATTCGATGTGCTTCAGCGTGCGCACGACCTTGGAGATGCGCTGGCCGGTGATGTCCTGGAAATTGCAGGCCTCGAAGATCTTGGTGACCTGCTCGGTCAGCTTCGCCGAATTCTCCGGGTCGATCCGGCCGGCGATGCCGGTGATGACGTCGCAGGCGTCGAAGATGGCGAAGGTGGCCTGTTCCGTGGCCCCCACGACGGCGTCCAGCTCATCCGTGGCGTTGGGAATGTGCTGGTCGCGGATCTCCGCGGGCTGGAGCGCCGCCAGTTCCTGCTTGGCGCCTTCGATGAAGCGGGCGAGGTCCACCACCTCCTTGTAGAGGCGCAGGTCGGTGGCGGAAATGTCGCCGTCCATGCTGCCGAGGATGGAGCGGACGATGTCCGTCACCTCCTCGCGGCTCAGCGGCTGGGCCGCTTCGGCGTGGGCGGTGTCGAGCTGCTGGCGCAGGAGCTTCTGTTCGGCGAGCGAGGAGGAAACGGGCGGGGCCATGTGCGTTCCGATGTGAGCGTTCCGTGGTCTTGTCCGGCCTGCGTGCGATCGGGTGCGTCGACCGGCCCGGACGCGGACGCCCGATGCTGGGATGCCCCAGAATCGCGCCCTCGCACGGCCGCCGCCGACTCGGAGCCTCGTCAGCCTCATCAAGCCTAGTTTCGGTCGGTTAACACGCCGTTAAGCGGCTGAGATGTCGCAACGCAAAGACGGAACGATACAGCGCGACCGGAAAGAAAGCGGCAGCTTTCACCTGCGCTCGCCAGTGTCGAAATTTGCCGAATGATGCGGCAATTCGTTTCAGGAGGGATCTGCGGAACGGACAAAGGGCCGCCATGACGGCGGCCCTTCTTCACCGTTGCACGGCGTCACCGTGACGGTGGTCCATCATGCCGGCGGCATGGTTCGGCTGGTCAGCTCCCGCTGCTCCGCCCACCGCCATGGCTGTGCTCGCCGCCCTTGCGGCCCGCTTCCGCTGCTCGTTCCGGATCGTTCTTGAAATTGCCGCCGGACTGCTGACCGCCCTTATGGCCGGCTTCCGACGCGCGCTCCGGATCGTTCTTGAAGTTGCCGCCGGACACCTGGCCGCCCTTGTGGCCAGCCTCCGAGGCGCGTTCCGGATCGTTCTTGAAGTTGCCGCCGGACGCCTGACCGCCCTTGTGGCCGGCTTCCGACGCGCGCTCCGGATCGTTCTTGAAGTTGCCGCCGGACGCCTGACCGCCAGAGCTACGGCCCTGATTCTTGTCGTTCATCTTGTCTCCTTCCTTCTTTTTTTCGGGCAATTTTGCGTTGCCCGAACACGCCGGAGCCAACATGAAGCGGAGCCGCCCGTTCCGCGGCTTATACCGTCCTCACAGTATGTGTACGTATATTCGATAGACGCCCGGCAGCGTGCGGTATGACCATCCGCACGGTCATACCCTGCCCGCCGGCGCCGCAGCCAAAGGGCGTAATCAGTTCCTCGGAGCCGCCGGGACCCCGCGCCGTTCGATGAGCGCCGAGGTGAGTTCCTTGGCCTTCAGCGGGTCCATGGCCGCCAGGATCGGTGCCGTCTTGGTTTCCTTCATCCGTTCCACCACCCCCAGCAGGACGGACATGTCCAGCTCCTCGAAGATGCGGGCGGCTTCCTTGGGCTTCATCGTCTCGTAGATCTTCACGAGGCTTTCGAGCTGCGCCGCCTGCTTCTCGTCGCCCTGGCGCATCAGCTTCTGGATGTCGGTGCGGACCTTGTCCATCTCCTGCACCTTCTGGTCGATGCGCTTCTCGGCGGCGGTCAGCAGGGCCTCGCGCTGCTCCAGCTCCTTGGTGCGGCGCTCGATCTCGGCGCGGCGGTCGGCGAAATGCTGAAGCAGCTCCTCGTTCTTCACGGGGCCGAGCGCCGCGTTGTCCGGCGGGGTCGGGTTGGGCGGCGCGCCGTTGCTGGCGCCCCCCTGGGCCGGCGCCGGTTCGGGCGAGGGCTTGGCGCCGTTGGCGGCAAGCTGCATGGGCGGGGCCGGAACGGCGCTTTGCCCCTGCGCCAGGGTCGCCGGGAATTCCGGCAGGCGGGCGTCGCGCGTGGTGATCCGCCACAGGTCGCCGACGCGCACCCCCAGCATCAGCACGGCGACGAAGATGGTCAGCGGCAGGATGCGGAACCGCCACGCCTTCAGCCGCTCGCGCATCCGCTCCGACAGCGGGCGGCGCGGGGTTGCGGGCTTGCGCTTGGCCTTGGCCTTCACCTTGGCCTTGAGCTTCGGCTTCACCGCACCCTGACCCTGCGGCTGGCCGGCGACGCTCTGGCTGGTGCGGACGCCGGTCGGGGTGGCCCCCGCCGGACGGATCACGATCTTGGGTTCCCCGCCGGTTGCGGCGGAGGCGCCCTTGGTGGTGGTGGCGTCGCTCATCCGACCCCCTTGCCGGCGTTCTCGATGGCTTGCAGAAGTTCACGTTCGGCGCGGGACAGGCTTTCGCCCTCGCGCAGGATGGGATCGGGCGCCGGCGCCGGACGGCGCGCCAACGGTTCGGCGCGCAGCGGATCGGCCCGCAACGGCTCGTTCCGGAAGGCGGCGGAGCGCAGCGGCGGCAGGTCGTCGTGATCGTCCTGGTCGTCGTGGTCGTGATCGTCGTGGTCATCGTCATGACCGTGATCGTCCTCGACGATCGGGCGCGGCGCCATGATGGGCCGGGCGGACAGGCCGGGACGCGGCGCCGGCCGCGCGGCGGGGGCCTGCTTCGGACGCTCCCCGCCGACGTTGCCCAGACGGTTCGCCATGGCGTCGGCGGCCTCGATCATGAACTCCAGCTCGTCGCGCAGGGTCTGCGCCTTGGCGACCGTGCGCTGAAGGTCGTCGCCGGTCTCGTGCGCCGTCTTCTTCAGGCTGCGCACGCCGGTTTCGGCACGGGACATCGCCTCGTTCAGGCCACGGACCAGCTCGGCCATCTCGCCGCGGCTTTCCCGCAGCTTGATGATCTGCTTGTTGAGGATGATCGCGTAGGCGATGGTCGCGGCCAAAAGCCCCACCATCACCAGATCGAGGATGAGCGTGAGGGTCGGGCTCATAGCCGCATGACCTCCTGCTTGGGCAGCTCCCGCTCGATCCGCACGGCGATGTGCCCACCCTTGCGGCCCATGCGGCCTTGGAACATGGAGACGTCGCCGCAGCGCAGCTCGATGGCGCCGTCCGGCGTGGCGTTCAGAAGAATTCGTGTGCCGACGCGCCAGTTCAGCACGTCGTGCAGGGTCATCGTCACCTCGTCCAGCACCGCGGAGATGTCCACATCGGTGACCAGCAGTTCCGAGGCGAGGTGGGTTTCCCAGATCGAGTCGCGGCCGAACTTCTCGCCCATGAACATCTGGAGCAGAAGCTCGCGCACCGGCTCCAGCGTGGCGTAGGGGATCATCAGCTCCAGGCGGCCGCCGCGATCCTCCATGTCGATGCGCAGCTTGACCAGCACCGCCGCGTTGGCGGGGCGCGCGATGGTGGCGAAGCGCGGGTTGGTCTCCAGCCGGTCGAAGCGGAAGGTGACGGGCGACAGCGGGTCGAAGGCGGCGGACAGGTCGGACAGCACCACATGGACCATGCGCTCCACGAGGTTGCGCTCGATGGTCGTGTAGGGGCGCCCCTCGATGCGCATCGCCGCCGTGCCGCGCCGCCCGCCCAGCAGCACGTCCACGATGGAGTAGATCAGCGCCGAGTCCACGACCATGAGGCCGTAGTTGTCCCACTCCTCCGCCTTGAAGACGGACAGCATCGCGGGCAGCGGGATGGAGTTCAGATAGTCGCCGAAACGCACCGACGAAATCTGGTCGAGGCTGACCTCGACGTTGTCGGAGGTGAAATTGCGCAAAGACGTGGACATCATGCGGACGAGGCGGTCGAAGACCACCTCCAGCATGGGGAGGCGTTCGTAGTTGACCAGCGCCGAGTTGACGAGCGCCATGATGCCGGAGTTGTCGCCGTCCCCAGCGCCGCCCTGGTCGAAACCGAGCAGGCTGTCGATCTCGTCCTGGTTCAGGACGCGGGTCGAACCGCCGCCGCCCATGTCCGCCATGTCGCCCATATCGCCGCCGTCTTCGGCGAGGGCTGCCCATTCGGCGGCGAGGCGTTCCTCTTCGCTCAGTTCCTCGGTGTTGCTCATGGCCCGTTTCCGCCGCCCCTACTGGACCAGCATTTCCTTGAACAGCACGTCCTTCACCTTCACCGGGTGGGCGGACGCGGTGATCCGCATCAGCAGTTCCTGGCGCAGGCGGTACATGCCCGCCGACCCCTTCAGATCCTCCAGCCGCAGTTCGCGCAGATAGACCTGGAAGTTGTCGATGATGCGCGGCAGCACATGCTCGATCGCCGGTATGTCCTCGCCCTTCGCAAGCTGGATCGAGATCTTGATCTTCAGGAAGGCCGGGCGCTTGCCGCTGCTGTTCAGGTTCACCAGCATGTCCGGCAGGTCGTAGAAGACCGGTGCCGCGTGCGGGTCGGGCTGCGGCGGTTCCGCCGGCACTTCCGCATGCTCCTCCTTCTTGCCCAGCAGCGAATCCAGAAGGCCGCTGAAGTACACGCCCGCCCCGGCGCCGATCAGCAGCACCAATGGGAGGATGACGAACAGGACCAGCTTCTTGCCGCTGAATTTCTTGCGCGGCAGGCCGTCGGTCGGAACGTCGTCTTCAGCGTGCGCGGTCATGGAATCCTAAGCGCGAGCGGTGGCGGAGCGTGGCCTTACCAGCCCAGCAACCCTATCTTTCGGATAGTTAACAAAGTCTTTCAGGTCACTGCCCGGCCTGTGACAGACGTGCAACCGGACGCATCGGCACGGTTCTTGAGTGGGGCTCGGCCGGAGATCCCTGTCCGCCCCCCCTTCCAACCGAGGAGGTCACGCCCGAACCGCGCCCGCAATTCGCCTTTTTCCCGCCATCCGCCAGTTCTCCGCCCTTCCCGTCCCTCCGTGTCGAGCGGATGGGGACCCCTTGACCCGCGCGCCGTCCCGTGGCGCGGGAGCGGAGAGTTTTTGCCCGGCGGCGGGCGGCAGCCCTTTCCGTCCCACCGGCAGTTCTTGCCCGGCAGCCGCGTTCCCGGCGGCAGCGGTGGCCGCCGTTCCCGTACTTGCGGGCCTCCCCATGCGTTGGCACGCGCCGTGCAAAGCCTTGGGCGCCGGTCGGAACGCTCCCCCGGCCCGAGAGGAAAAGAGGCCGCCGATGGAAAATCCGATCTACGTGTCCCTGTCGCGCCAGATGTCCCTGCGCCGCCAGTTGGACGTGATTTCGAACAACATCGCGAACATGAACACCACGGGCTTCAAGCAGCAGCGCATGCTGTTCACGGAGTTTCTGGAGCGTCCGGGCATGCACGAGCAGGTCAGCTTCGTGCAGGACCGCGCCGTGGTGCGCGACCTCGCCGCCGGCGGGCTGACGCAGACCGGCAACCCGCTGGATCTGGCGCTGACCGGCCACGGCTATTTCACGGTCGATACGGCGAACGGCCCCCGCTACACCCGCGCCGGCAATTTCCGCATGAACGACCAGCGCCAGATCGTGGACGGCGGCGGCCTTCCGGTCCTGGGCGACAACGGCCAGCCCCTCGCCCTCCCGAACGGCACGAAGGACGTCATGGTGACCGGCGACGGCACCGTCTCGACCGAGTTGGGTCCGGTGGGGCGGCTGAACATCGTCACCTTCCGGAACGAGCAGTTGATGACCGAGGTCGGCGCCGGCCTGTACGTCAGCGACGAGGAGCCGCAGCCGGCCCCCGCCGACACGAAAGTGGCACAGGGAATGCTAGAGAATTCGAACGTGAAGCCGGTGGTGGAAATGACGACGCTGATCGAGATCCAGCGCCAGTACCAGTCCAACCAGAAGCTGATCGAAAACGAGCACGAACGCATCCGCAGCGCCATCCAGAGACTGGGCCGCTCGGTCTGACCGAACGCAAAGAGGAGTAGGAACCATGCGCAGCCTCGCCATCGGCGCCACCGGCATGATCGCCCAGCAGTTGAACGTCGAGACCATCTCGAACAACATCGCCAACGCCACGACGACCGGCTTCAAGAAGCAGCGGGCCGAGTTCCAGGACCTGCTCTACCAGAATTTCCGGCGCATCGGCTCCACCTCGTCGGACGCCGGCACCATCGTGCCGACCGGCGTGCAGGTGGGTGCCGGCGTGCGCGTCGCCGCGGTCGCCCGCGTGCTGGAGCAGGGCAACCTGACCGTCACCGACAACAAGCTGGACGTCGCCATCAACGGCTCCGGCTACTTCCAGGTGCAGCTCCCCAGCGGCGACACGGCCTACACCCGCGCCGGCAATTTCAAGCTGTCGCCGGAGGGCATCATCGTCACCGCCGACGGCTATCCGGTGCAGCCGGCGATCACCATCCCGGCGGAAGCCGTGGACGTCGCCATCAACGCCTCGGGCGAGGTGCTGGTGAAGCTGGACGGCCAGGTGGCGCAGCAGAACGTCGGCCAGATCCAGCTCTCCACCTTCGCCAACGCGGCGGGGCTGGAGGCCGTCGGCGACAACCTGTTCCTGCAGACCGGCGCGTCGGGCGAGGCGGTCGGCGGCAACCCCGGCGCCCCCGGCTTCGGCCGCGTGGTCCAGGGCGCGCTGGAGACCTCCAACGTCAACATCGTGCAGGAGATCACCACCCTGATCTCCGCCCAGCGCGCCTACGAGATGAATTCCAAGGTCATCAAGACCACCGACGAGATGATGCAGCAGGCCTCGCAGCTCCGCTGATCCAGGCTCCTGAAGCGCATCCCAGGAAGGAACGCCCGCCATGCCCCGCCCCGCCCTCCGCATCCTCGGCACCGCCCTTTTCGCCGCCGCCCTCCTCGGCGGGTCTTCCGCCCTGGCGCAGACCTACGGTGCCCAGACCTACGACGGGCCGGACGCGACGGTTTCCGCGGCGCCCGCCCAGGCGGTGGTGTACGGCCCGGCCCATGTCGAGGCGGTCCTGTCCGACGCGCTGTCCCGCCACGTCACCGTGGGCCGCCTGCAGATGGAGCTGGACAACCGCGCGACGGAGCTGCGCGCCCCGGCGGGCGCCGGCGGCCTGACGGTGGAGAACCTCTACTTCAACCCGGTGCAGGGCCGCTTCGCCGCGGAACTGGTCGTCGCCGACACCCGTCCGACGGTGCGCCTTCCGGTCTCGGGCCGCGCCTACGGCGTGGTTCAGGTGCCGGTCCTGGCGCGGCGCATCGCGCCTGGCGACGTGATCGGCCCGGGCGACGTGGATTGGCAGGACGTGCGCGCCGACCTGACCGGCAGCGACGTCGCCGCCACCGACGCCCAGCTCATCGGCATGACGCCCCGGCGCGGCGTTCCGTTGAACCAGCCCGTACGGCTGCGCGACCTCCAGTCGCCGCGGGTCGTGGACAAGGGCTCGCTGGTCACCATCACGCTGGCCACCGAGAACCTGACCCTGTCGGCCCAGGGCAAGGCCCTGCAGGACGGCGGCAAGGGCGACGTGATCCGCGTCGTCAACACCCAATCGAACCGCATCGTCGAGGCGACGGTCGCCGGCCCCAACACCGTCGCCGTGGCAAAGCCCGGCTTCATCGCGAAGTAAGGAGAAAGCTCCATGGCCACCCACATGATGCCCGCCGCCACGTACACCGTCCGCACGGCCTTCCGCTTCGCGCTGCTCGCCGCCGTCGCCGCCGGCCTTCCCGCCTGCAACGCCATGTCGCGGGTGGGCGACATCGGCTCCGCCCCCGAACTCACCAAGATCAAGGACCCGCAGGCCCAGCCCGGCTACCAGCCCGTCAGCCTGCCGATGCCGACCCCCCTGCCGACGGAGCGCAACCCGAACTCCCTGTGGCGGACCGGCGCCAAGGCCTTCTTCAAGGACCAGCGCGCGGCCAAGGTGGGCGACCTGCTGACCGTGGACATCCAGATCAACGACCAGGCCCAGCTCAACAACCAGACCACCCGGACGCGCGACAACTCCGAAACCGCGGGCATGCCGAGCTTCCTCGGCTTCGAGGGGAAGGCGCTGCAGCGCGCCCTGCCCGACGGGGTGAGCGCCGACAGCCTGATCGACCTGTCCAGCACCACCTCCAACGCCGGCAAGGGCGCCATCAACCGCAAGGAGCAGATCACCCTGAAGGTGGCCGCGCTGGTCACCCAGAGCCTGCCCAATGGCAACATGGTGATCCAGGGCCGGCAGGAGGTCCGCGTGAACTACGAGGTGCGCGACCTCATCATCACCGGCGTGATCCGGCCCGAGGACATCACCGCGCAGAACACCATCAGCTACGAGAAGGTGGCCGAGGCCCGGATTTCCTACGGCGGACGCGGCCAGATCACCGACGTGCAGCAGCCCCGCTACGGCCAGCAGCTCTTCGACATCATCATGCCCTTCTGATGACGGTCGCCTGACCGGGGGACGAGACGGACAAGAGCGTCGGGAGGGCATTTCCTGCCGCCCGGCGCCTTTTGCCGTGCCGTTCCTTGCCCATTCGGAGCTCGTCTTTTCCATGTCCGCGCCGATAGCCATGAGGCGCGCCCCGCGCGCTTAAGCCTACAGGGCGGCGCGCATATGCTTCTGCGGCGCCGGGCACATACAAACCGGCTGCATCAGCATGGTGCATGGGGAGGTACGGCTATCCCCTCCGGCGCAGTCATGACTCGGGGCCAGTTCGCCACTGATCAGCCTCGGACCGGGAACGACCTGAGCGCTGCTTTACCGCTGGCTATGTCAGCCCCATCCTCAAATTCGCGAGAGAGCATAGTAAGAACATCGGAACCGTTCTGCCCTTCTACGCGATTCGGCTGCGGAGCCTCGTGCGTCCGGTGGCGGTGCTGACGGTTGTCTCTGAGGCGTGTCAGCATAAGACCAAGACCGATCCGTTTGCCATGGCTGCCAGCGCCGAGACGGACGCGAACCTGCGCCGACTCGAACCGCTTCTCCGCCGTGCTCAGTGTGGGATGAAGGGATGGGTCTGGTTCGAGATCGAATGGATGCAATAGGCCCGGAAACGCGAAGGGCGCCCGAAGGCGCCCTGGTGACGCGGCGCTGACGGAGCGGGTTAATGTTGAGGTTGGGTCGGCTGTTGAACCTGCGGAGCCGGCACTAGGATTACCTGTGGCGCCTGCTGTTTGGTCGCCGTAATCGAGTTGGCGATGGCGCTTGTGGTCGCGGCCTGTTCCGTGCGCATCGCGCGAAACTCGTCAGCGAGGCGCGGAGCGAGCGCATCGACCTTACTTTGGGTGGAATAGGTCACCGCCCCTAATACTGCTGCACCGATGGCTATGGCTGAAGCCAGAACGCTTGCCGCGATCTTTAAACCGGATACATCCCCCTTTAGCTCGAGAAGCCCTTTCTCAAGCCCAAGAAGCCGGTCATCAACTTTGGTGCGCCATGCGTCGTCCATGCCACCAATATGGCCGCCGCCACCGCCTCGGGCAATAACCTCTTGTGTGACCTCCTCGACAAGCAAGGTCCGGGCCGGATGTGGAGCGACATTGAACCCCGCCATTTCTTATCCGCCTTTCTTCATAAAATGCTCAATAAGCAATTTTGCATGCTGCCTTGAGAAGCCACAATTAAGGCAAATCATTATAATCACAGGGACAGAAGGCCCACCAATTACAATATTACCACCAACATGCCCGAGAGGGATGGATGATGAAAACTGGGCCTCATCATCGGGTATCATCCAATCATTCCTCCCGCAGCTTGGGCAATCGGATTTTGCATTAACAGACGATAAGAAGTTCGTAATGTCGCTTGGTTTCACTGATTACCCCTCCCTCACCTCAACCACGCGGGCTTAGTGGCTTGACCCCGGACCCTACGATTACCGCTTCGCAGGCTTCTTTGATGCCGCGGGGGCGCTTTCCGTCTTGGCCGGTTCAACCTTCGGGGGGAACCGCTTGTCGATGGCCTCGATCTGAAGCGAGATCATCTGGGGCGTGATAGTGACCACCTTCTCCTCACCGTTCTTCGCGAAGAACTTTACGCTGTAGCCTGTGGAGGCGTGGTCGCGGAGGACCTTATCGGGAATGGTCGCCCCGAATGTCTCGTAATGCCCACAGCCAGTGTAGCGCCCGCATGAGCCAACCTCTCGGTTGATACTCACGAACTCAAGCTGGTCCCCGCCTTGCCCGTTCACCCGGCTCCAGAACTTCCATCCACTGCCCTCGTAATAATCGACGACGTAGAGTTGATGGCTGGCCGATCCTGATGCCCGATCCACCCAGCTCCGCAGGTTCGCGGCGTTCACGAGGATACCGTAGGGCTGATAGCCAAGCGATAACCTTGGCCCCTGGAACTTGACCAGCTTCTCGAACGAGTCGTCCTTCACCTCGACGCGAGCGACTTCAGTTGAGGCTATGCCAGCGGTCGTGTTGAAAGGAGCGCTGGCTGGCGGGGCGCACCCGGATACTAAAACGGCAACGACAGTGGCGACCGCAACACCAATTCCCTTCATTCCCCACTCCACATACTCGCGCATGCGCGCATTCTATCGAACACTACCGAGGCGAGTATGCGGAGGAAATCTAAAGAGTTTATGACTTGCGGCAGTCTGGTAAGGTCTCGTGATGTCTCACGGTTTAGCGGAAGCCGCCCGCGCTGTGATCCCGCGCTCTGGTCTGGCTCAGTAGATTCGACGAACCCATGCGCAACCTTCGCCGGGCACGAGGAACGTTGGATGAGGGTGGAGGCCCCTGGCGCCTTTTGCCGCGCCCTCCCTGCCGGGCGCTCGGGTGCCGGTGCCACTCTTCCAGCGCCACTCTTCTGTTGACAAGGCCGTGGGGTTGAAGACCACTGGCATCATGGCAACCATTCAAGAAGCGCTGACCATCGCGCTGGACCATCATCAGGCTGGACGCCCGATGGAGGCGGAGATTCTGTGCCAGCGCATCCTCGACGCCGACCCCGATCAGGCCGCCGCCTGGCATCTGCTCGGTATCCTGCACGCGCAGGACGGGCGCTTCGCCGAGGCCGCAAGCCTGCTCGGCGAGGCGGTGGCGCGGGCGCCGGGGCCGGACGTCCATCTGCATCGCGCCATGGCCCGGCAGGAAGCCGGCGACCTGGACGGCGCGGTCGCCGACTACCGGGAGGCGGCACGGCTGAACCCTGCCCTGGCCGACGCATCTCTCAACGCCGGCATCCTGCTGGAGCGGCTGGGGCGGAGCGGCGACGCTCTGAATGCCTACCGGAACGCCCTGGACGCCACTGGCAACCACGCTGCGGGCAACCACGCTGCGGGCAGCCATGCCCGGGCCGCCAAGAACCTCGGCCGGCTTCTGCTCGCCGGTGGCGACGCGGCGGAAGCCGCGGCTGTCCTGGAGCGCGCGGTCCGTGCCGATCCGACTCTGCTGGAGTCCTGGTATCACCTCGCGGACGCCCGCGCGCGGTCGGGGAATGCCGCTGGAGCCGAAGCGGCACGCCGCCGTGCTCTGGCGCTGGCGCCGGCCTTTTTCGGCATTCTGGCCCGCGCGCCGGACAGCGGGGACGATCCCGACGACGCGGCCCGGCGGCTGGGCTGGGCGATGGCGCTGGAGCCGCACCGGCCCGAGCCGCTGTGCAACCTCGCCGCGACGCGCTTCCGCCAGGGCCGCCTTGCCGAGGCCGACGCGCTCTACACCACCCACCTGGAGCGCGCCCCCACCGACTCCGCGGGCTGGAGCGCGCGCGCGGTCTGCCGGATGGAAGCCGGCGGTACGGAAAAGGCCGACGCGGACGGACGGCGCGCCCTGGCGCTCGATCCCGCGGCGGCGGAAGCGCTGGCCACCCTCTCGGTCCTGCTGAGCCGGCGGGGCGATCCCTTCGCCGCCGGCGCCCTGCACCGCCGGATGCGCCGCCTGACGGACGGCCCCGCCGCCGGGGGCGACGACGATCTGGACGCTCTGGTCCGGGCGACCGGCGACGCCATGCCCTTCCTGGCCGAAGCGTCCTTTCCCGATCGCCGGAACGCGGCGGCGCGGGCGTTCAATCCGCATCTGCGCGTCCGCCACCACGACACCGAGACCCGCGACCGGATCACCGCCTTCTGGTCGGGCGCGCCGCTGAACGCCGGGGCGCGGCTGGCGCTGCGCTCCATGGTGGCGCAAGGGCACCCGGTGCATCTTTTCAGCTACGGGGACCCTGCCCTGCTGGGCCGGGTGCCGGACGGCGTGCGGGTGGAGGACGCCGGGACGGTGGTGCCGCGCCACGTCTACGACCTGTGCGTCCGCAGCGCCGAGGTCCGCTATTTCAGCGACATCTTCCGCTATGCCGCCCTGCACGCCTTCGGCGGCTGGTGGCTGGACACCGACGTCGTCCTGCTGAAGCCCCTGAGCTTCGGTCCCGGTCACCTGTTCTGCTCCCAATGGCACGGGCTGGACGCCGGCCATGCCCTCGTCGGGGACGCGATCCGCGCGCCGCGGGGGTCGGTCCATATGCGCCGCCTGTACGAGGAGTCGATGCGCATCCTGACGAGCGGCAGCGACCGGCGGTTCGGAGCGGTCGGCCCGCTGCTGCTCAGCCGCTATCTGCTGACTGGGCCGGGCCGGGAGCTTCTGGACCGCGTGCTGCCGCCCACGGTCTTCAACGCCGTCGACTGGACGGAGCATTCCTGGCTGGCCGAGACCGGCGGACGGGCGCTGGCGCTGCTGTCGGACGAGCGGGTCGCCGGGGTGCATTTGTGGAACGGCATGTGGGGTCCCGGCGGTCCGCCGGTGGAGGACGCCGACGCGGAGTCGGTGCTGGGCCGGCTGGCCGCCCTGCACGATCCGGAAGGCGGACTGTCGGCCCTCGCCGTCCGTTTCCATTCCGACAAGGGTCCCCGCCTGGGCGCCGAGCATCTGGGGCATCACTACACGCGGGTCTACGACGCGCTGTTCGCGCCGCGGCGGTTCGAGGCGTTGCGCATTCTGGAGATCGGCCTGTGCCGCGGCCGGGTCGAGGGCTGGCGGCAGGACGATGTGCCGAGCCTGCGCATGTGGGAGCGCTACTTCCCCAACGCTTCCGTCATCGGCGCGGACATCGAGGATTTCTCGGCCTTCGACGGCGGGCGGGTCGAGACGCGGCGCGTCGATCAGGGCGACCCCGACGCGCTGCGGCGCCTTGCCGAGAAGGACGGCCCGTTCGACATCGTCATCGACGATGGGTCCCACGCCTCGCGCCACCAGCAGATGACGCTGGCCGCCCTGTTCGGACGGCTGCGCCCCGGTGGGCTCTACATCATCGAGGATCTGAACTGGCAGCCGCCGGATATCGAACGCCCGGAGGACCGCCCCACGCTGGATGTCCTGCGCGGGTTCATGGACGATGGCCGATTCGACAGCCCGCACATCGGGGCGGAGGACCGCCGCGCCCTCGAGTCGGCGATCGGGCGCGTGGAGCTGTACGACAGCGTCAGCGAACTGGTCGGGTCGGAGCGCATGGCCGGGCTGGCGGTGATCCACCGCCGCGACGCCGGCTCCTGACGGGCGAAAGCCCCCACCGGGATCGGAGGGGGCTTGTCCGGTACGCGGAAGGGGCCCGCCGTATCAGTCGTCGCGCTGGGTGCGCTCCATGCGCTCGTGCCGTTCCTGGGCTTCCAGGCTCAGCGTCGCGATGGGGCGGGCGTCGAGGCGGCGGACGGAGATGGGCTCCCCCGTTTCCTCGCAATAGCCGTAGGAGCCGTCCTGCAACCGCTCCAGCGCCGCGTCGATCTTGGAGATCAGCTTGCGCTCGCGGTCGCGGGTGCGGAGTTCCAGCGCCCGGTCGGTCTCCGCCGACGCGCGGTCGGCGATGTCCGGTTCCTGGATGCCGCCTTCCTGAAGGCTGCTCAGGGTCTCGCTGGATTCGGCCAGCAGCTCCGCGCGCCAGCGCAGAAGCTTCTGGCGGAAATATTCCCGCATGACGGGATTCATGAACTCCTCGTCTTCCGACGGGGTGTAGTTCTTAGGCAGAAGCGGAGACGACATCCGAGAGCATCCAACGCAAAAGGGTGATCCGGGCGGCGCGGAGTATAGGTAGGCGCAACAGCAACCGCAACCCCGCGCTTTGCCTATCGAAGCGCGAACAAGCCCTTGGAGAAGCAAAGTTTTGTGAAACGCCCGGCCATGGCCGGATGGCCGATGCCGAAAAGCCGGTCCTATGGCCCGGGGAACGGGCGGCGAGGCCGGAAAGGAGGGTCAGGGGGTCAGCTTCGCCAGCTCGACCTGGGCGCGCAGGTCGATCTGGTCCAGGATGTCGGCCAGACGCGGGTCGTCCACATGGACTCGGCGCGACTGCACCACCTTCACGAGGTCCATCAGCTTCTGCGCCGGAAGCGTGCCGGCCAGCAGCCCGTGCTGGATCTCCTCCAGCTTGTCGAGCATCTCTTCGGCGCGCATCTTCCCGCGGGACGCGCGGGCCGTGGCGTCGTCCACCTCCTGCAACGCCAGCACACTGGCGATGCCGGCCAGCGGTGCCGCGGCATGGACGCCCTGCGCGTTGTTGGTCTCGCCGACGAGCTGCTTGGAAAAGGACGCACCGGACGAGCCTTCGGCCTTCCCCGTGCGCCGGACCGAGCTGCTGCCGCGAAGATTTCCGGGGCCTTCGACTTTCATGTTCCGTGCAACCGGTTTCGGAAAAGCGCGACACTCTAGATGGAAGCACCTTAACATCTGGTCAAGGCTTGCCGCAATCGGGCAAAAATTGCCCCGTTTGCGTGACATAAAGCGGTCGGACGCGGTGCCAATTTCCGGCCTTCTTCATCCGCGCGGCCATTTCCGCTTGCCGTTCCTGCCCGTCGCCTGCCGCCAGCCGCTCTGGCACGCCGTTTGTATAGGAAGGGACAGCCGTCCAGGAGTGTCCCCGCCATGACCGCCACCACGCTGCATCCCGCCGTCCTGCCCCGCGCCGCCGCTCTGCTCCGCGCGGTCGCGATGCTGGCCGCCCTTGCCGCCGCGCTGCTCGCGCTGTCGATGCCGGCATCGGCCTCGTCGGCGCGGATCAAGGACGTGGTGGATGTGGAGGGCGTGCGCGACAACATGCTGATCGGCTACGGCCTCGTGGTCGGCCTGAACGGGACGGGCGACAGCCTGAACAACTCGCCCTTCACCGAGCAGAGCCTCGTCGGCATGCTGGAGCGGATGGGCGTCAACACGCGCGGCACCAACCTGCGCACCAAGAACGTCGCGGCGGTGATGGTGACGGCGACCCTGCCGCCCTACTCCGCCCAGGGCACGCGCATCGACGCCACCGTGTCGGCGATGGGCGATTCGAAGAGCCTGCTGGGCGGCACGCTGCTGGTCACCCCGCTGCTGGGCGCCGACGGCGAGGTCTATGCCGTGGCCCAGGGGCCGATCGCGGTGTCGGGCTTTTCCGCCCAGGGCCAGGGCGCCAGCGTGACGCGCGGTGTTCCCACCTCCGGCCGCATCTCCTCCGGCGCCATCGTGGAGCGCGAGATCCAGTTCACGCTGGCCGAGCTGCCGGTGCTGCGCCTGTCGCTGCGCAACCCGGACTTCACCACGGCCCAGCGGGTGGCGACGGCCATCAACATCCAGCTTCGCGGCAACCGGGCGCAGGCCACCGATCCGGCTTCGGTCCTGCTGAGCGTTCCGGAGGCGCGGCGCGGCGACATCGTCGGCCTGATCACCGAGATCGAGCAGTTGCGCGTCACCCCCGATCAGGTCGCCCGCGTGGTCGTGGACGAAAAGTCCGGCGTGATCGTGATGGGCGAGAACGTCCGCATCTCCACCGTCGCCATCGCCCAGGGCAACCTGACGATCCGCGTCACCGAGACGCCGCAGGTCAGCCAGCCCGGCCCCTTCAGCCAGGGCCAGACCGCAGTGGTGCCGCGCACCGACATCCAGGTGGACGACCAGTCCAACAACCGCCTCGCCGTGATGAATTCCGGGGTGACGCTCCAGGAGTTGGTACAATCCTTGAATGCGCTCGGCGTGGGTCCGCGGGACATGATCGCCATCCTCCAATCGATCAAGGCCGCCGGAGCCCTGCAAGCGGAGATCGAGGTGATCTGATGGATACGGCGCTTTCCCTTCCCGGCCTTCCGCCCCCGCGCCTGCCGTCCGCCGCCGAGCGCGCCCAGGCCAACGCCCAGCCCGGCGCCCAGGCGAGCTTCCGGACGGCGCTGCGGACCGATCTGGCCGATCCCAAGACGGCGGAAAGCCGGGTGGACCCGGCCATCCGCGCCAAGCTCCGCCAGTCCGCCAACGAGTTCGAGAGCGTCTTCGTCTCCCAGATGCTGGGGCACATGTTCGACGGGATCGAGGTGGACGAGACCTTCGGCGGCGGCCATGGCGAGGAGATGTTCCGCTCCATGCTCACCAACGAATACGGCAAGCAGATGTCCCGCAGCGGCGGGTTCGGCATCGCCGATCAGGTTTACCGCGAGCTTCTGCGCGCACAGGAGGGCAATCATGGATAAGGTCGACGTCCGCTTCCCGCAGCCGTCCAAGGCTCCCACCGCCAACCTGCCCAAGAACGCCGAGGAGCGCGCCCTGGCGCTGGTCGAGCTGATGGGCCGGCTGAGCGCCCATCTGGTCCGCGAGACGGAGGCGGTGATGCGCCATTGCTCCAGCGCCGAGCTGGCCCGGCTGGCGCGCGAGAAGCAGCCGATGATGCTGGTCTACGAGGAGGTGTCGCGCCTGCTGCGCGTGGACCGCGAGGGCATGACCGCCCTGCCGGACGAGACCAAGGCCCAGCTCCGCGAGGCCACGCGCGCGCTCTACGAGGCGTCCGCCGCCAACGCCGACGCGCTGCGCCGGAACAGCGCGGCGCAGAAGATCCTGGTGGACACGGTGGTCGGCGCCATCAACCGCGCCCGGCAGGTTACCACCGTCGCCTATGGCACCGCCCCCGTTCCGCCACGCGCGACCTACATCGCGCCGTCCCACGGGCCGGCCACCTCCGCCACGCTGAACACCCGGCTCTGACGCCTCCGCGGGCGTCATTGGAGTTCGCAGCAAGGGCCGTCCGACCGGGCGGCCCTTCGGCGTTGCCGGGTCCGGCAAGAAGCGCCGGGCACCCGGCGGAAATTGCCGCCCGGCGGACGGAACTGCCGGGCATGGGATGGCGGGTGGACATGCCGGCGCCGGTCTCGAACTGGCCCATTAGTTGCTTCCGGATGGGTGCATCTGTCCGCTTCGGGGAATCCGTTCCATGGCCATCCAAACGAACATCGCGCCGTCCGCGTTCGAAAGCCTGGTCAGGGGCCAGACCTCCCCCGGCCAGAGCACGGCCCCGCGAAGCGACAAGTTCGCCTCCATGGTGGACCGGCTGATCAGCGAGGCCGCCACCCGCAAGCGCGATCAGGCCCAGACGGAGGCCGCGGCGCTGGAGCGGCGCAACGCCGCGGCGGACGCCGCCGATCAAGCCGCCGCAAACCGGACCGCTGATCGCAAGGCCGCGGAGCGCAACCCGCCACCCCGCCCCGAACCCATCCGCGCAGAGCCGGCCAAGCCGCGCCAATCCTCCGAAGCCGCCCCCCAGAGCACCGCCCCCCAGAGCACCGCCAAACGCGCCGCCGAGCACGCCGCCGAACGCAGGGACGCCCGCGCGTCCGACGCGGCCAAGGCCGGCGAGGACGCACACGCGGCACGCACCGAACGGCGGGAGGCCGCCGCAAACCACGCCGCATCGAAGGACGCGAAGGCTGCCAGCGCCAAGGCCGCGCAGGAAGACGCTGCCGCCCAGCCGACGGCCGCCGATGCCACCAGCCGGCGCGACACGGGGGAGGAGCTTCCACCGGAGCAAACCGGCGGTGCGACGGGCGAAGGAACCGCTCAGGATGGTACCGGCAGTCAAACCGCGGAGGACGGGAGCCGCGAGGCGGTGATCCTCGACCTGACCGTCACCGTGACCGAGACTACCCTGGAGTTGGTCACCGCCGACCAATCCACCACCCTGACCGACGTGGAGGCCGCTCTGTCGCTGGCCATCGCACCGGCGGCCATCGCACCGGCGGCCATCGGCACGCCGGATGGTGGCGCCGACAAGAGCGATGACGCCGCCGCCGTCGGCGCGAGCGGCGCGAGCGACGCGACGGCCCCGGTCGAGGCTACGCCGCCGGATGGTGCGGACGCTCCCTCGGCCGCCGAAGCCGACTTGGCCGCCAAAGCCGGCTTGGCCGCCGCCCTGGCATCCGCCGCCCCTCATCAGGACGGAAAGGCCAAGGCCGCCTCCGATGAATCGGTGAAGACCGCGGCCACAACCAAGCCGGTTCAGGAATTGCCCCCGACGATGGGCGATGCCGTGCCGGCGCCGCCCCTCCCGGCGGACGGCCCGCACGCTCAAGAGCCGGCGCCCCACGCCGAGGCCAAGGACGCTGCCGCCAAGGACAAGCCGGTGAAGACCGCCGACGCGCTGGCCTCCGGCGCCCTCCCCTTCGCCGACGTGCCGAACGACGACAGCGCGCCGCTGCCGCAGAACCTGACGGACCTCGCCGCGGCCAAGGCCAAGGGCGCAAACCGGACCGGGGCGGATGGCGACGCCGGGGCCAGCGCGGGCGGCCGCGGCAACCAGGACTCCAACGGCAACGCCGCCACGATGCAGCCCCCGGCCCCGCAGGCACCGGTTGCCGACCCGGCAAAGCCTGCCGGGCAAAGCGCGTTCCTGAGCGCCGCCGCCACGGAAGCCGCGCCGCTTCCGGACAACGCCGCCCACCCCTCCGCTTCCACCCCCACCCACCCGGTCTTCGCCGGGATCGAGGGTGTACGGGCAACGGGCGGCGTCGAGGCCGGGATGACTACCGCCCAGCTTCGCCCCTCCCGCGGGTCCGCCGGACTCCCGATGGGCGTGCAGGAGCAGGTGGCCGTCCATATCAGCCGGAACGTGTCGGACGGCAACGACCAGTTCACCATCAACCTGCGCCCCGCCGAACTCGGGCGCATCGACATCAAGCTGGAGTTCGGCCAGGACGGGCGGGTCACCGCGTCGGTCGCCGTGGAAAAGGCCCAGACCCTCGAACTTCTCCAGCGCGACAGCCGCAATCTGGAACGTGCCTTGCAAGACGCCGGACTGAAGGCGGACGGAAACAGCCTCAACTTCAGTCTGCGCGGCGAAGGCGGCCAGTCGTTCCAGGACTCGGGACGGCAGGGCGGCTCGGGCCGCCGAGGCCGAGGCCTCGGTGGCGGAACGGGCGAGGTGGAGGAAGCGCAGGCCGCCTACACGCTGACGCTGGCCCCAGGCCGCGTCGACATCCAAGCCTGATTCAGACCAGCCGCAGCCATTCCAGCGAAGGACGACGACCATGGCCACCACCAACACCGACTACGGCAGCAGCTGGAACCTGAACCAGACGAAGACGAAGACGGACACCACTGCGAAGACCACCAAGACCGCCGACGAGCAGAAGCTCGACACCGCGGTGAAGGGGCTCGGTGACAATTTCGAGCATTTCCTGAAGCTGCTGACCACGCAGATGCAGAACCAGGACCCGCTGAAGCCCATGGACACGAACGACATGACCAAGCAGTTGGTCGATTTCGCGAACGTGGAGCAGAACATCGGGACCAACAGCCGCCTGGACAAGCTTCTGAAGCTGCAGAACGCCTCCACCAACTCGACCAACCTCGCCTATCTGGGCCGAACGGTCACCTTCGAGGGCGACAGCTTCGATTACACCCAGGGCATGACGGCGGCCCCGCTGGCCTATGAGTTGGAGAAGTCCGCCAAGTCGGTGCGTGTGGACATCCTGGACAGCAAGAACCGCGTCGTCCGGTCGATGACCGGCGAAACCACCGCCGGCACCAAGCATGTCGTGAACTGGGACTTCAAGGACGACGGCGGCAACGCCGTCCAGCCGGGCCAGTACCGCCTGAACATCGCCCCGGCGTCCGAGAAGAAGGACGACATCATCAAGGCGACCCCCTTCACCTTCGGCACGGTCAACGGCATCGGCTCCAACAAGGAGGGCGAAACGGTGGTCAGCGTGGGCACCGTCGAAGTTCCGCTCTCCAAACTCACCAAGGTCTACTGACGCCGCCGACACCATCGCGGGCGCACATCGAAGGCATGGCGCACGGGTCCCGACGGGCCGGTGCGCCATGCCTTTTATGCTTAAAACATTAACCCTATCGTTTAGGCTTTTGTTAAGCGGAGAAGGGGTAGGTTACCACCAAATCGTGGAATACACTGCTGATGGTGGAGCGTCCGCGCATGTCATCTCGCGAGCTTGAATTGAGCGACGATGGCTCCAGTGGAGCGTCGGTCATCGGTCCAGCAGGACGGCCGATGACGGAAAATGATCTTCCCCCTCCGGACACCAAGCGCTGGGTCATGCGGCGCAAGGCGGAGGTCGTGGCCGGCGTGCGCTCGGGGCTGATCAGCCTTGAGGAAGCGTGCCGCCGCTACACCCTGTCCGTGGAAGAGTTCCTGTCCTGGCAGCGGCTGATCGACAGCCATGGCATGCGGGGCCTGCGCGCCACGCGGCTGCAGGATTACCGCGGGAACCAGCCGCCGCCGTCCGTGCGCGGCCGCATGGCCAGCACCGCCGCCGAGTAGGCGTTTTCCCGTTCGCCGTCCGACCGGAACAGACCGCCGCAGGCACGCCCTGCGGCGCCGTTGTTTTGGCTCCCGCCCGCTTTGCAATTTTTACGTGGCAGGTATCGCTTTCGTTCCTGCCCGCCAAAGGTTAACCCAGGGGCGACAGGGAAACCCAGCCACGGGAGACGACGGCCGATGCGCTATCTCGACGATCTGACTCCCGGCGACCGGTTCACCGGCGGCCCCGTGACCGTGACGGAGGAGGACGTCGTCGCCTTCGCGCGCCAGTTCGACCCGCAGCCTTTTCATCTCGACCCGGAAGCGGCGAAGGACAGCCTGTTCGGCGGGCTGGCGGCCAGCGGCTGGCACACCGCCGGGCTGACCATGCGGATGATCGTCACGGGCGACGGCGCCCTGGCCGGCGGCTTCGTCGGGATGGGGGTGGAGGACATCCGCTGGCCCAAACCCACCCGCCCCGGCGACACGCTACGCATCGAAAGCGAAATCCTGGAGGTCCGGGCGTCGGCCAAGCGCCCCGGGAGCGGGATCGCCCGCGTGCGCACCACCACCTTCAATCAGAACGGCGAGACGGTGCAGCAGATGACCGCCAACCTGCTCGTCCCCCGCCGCCCCGGAGCCGATCCGGACTGATCCCCCGAATGCACAAAGCCGAACGCACAAAGGGCCGCCCGAGGGCAGCCTTTTTGTGTGCATCGATTTGTTACCGCTAGGAGGGAATGGTGGGCGCACAAGGACTCGAACCTTGGACCCGCTGATTAAGAGTCAGCTGCTCTACCAACTGAGCTATGCGCCCATTCCCATCGGGACACCGAAGCACCCGGCGGCGTGAGAGGGGCCTGGGAGCGGTCCCTTTCGATCCGGAAAGTGATGGTGGGCGCACAAGGACTCGAACCTTGGACCCGCTGATTAAGAGTCAGCTGCTCTACCAACTGAGCTATGCGCCCATCACTTCGCGTTCACACCGGCACCGGAGCCATCGTCTCTGCGTCAGGGAGCGCCTGACCGTATCGACTAGGGTTCCTGTCCGGCCAAGCCGTCGTCCCGGCCGGTGTGGCGCGGTTTATAACGAAGGGTCCGGGGCTTGTCGATACCAAAATGGATAGGGCCGCATTTTTTTGCACTGCTCGTTCCGGCTCCGCATCCACCCTTCCAATGGGCCTTCCTGACCGCCTTCTTTGACAGGCTCCCAAGGCCGGCGCTATCACCCTTCCTCAGCGGCGGACGGCGGAGGAGCGGGGATCATGCAGGGCTGGACCGAGGGGTATGTGGGCGGGATCGGCTACATCCAGGCTTTTTACCGGGAATTGTCACCGGCCCTGCTGTCCTTTGCGCTGACCCTGCGGGGCTGGCGCTCTCCGGTGGAGCTTTCCGGGTCCTTCGCCTGCGCGGAGATCGGCTGCGGCCATGGGGTGAGCAGCGCCGTGCTGGCCGGCTGCCATCCGGACGCAAGGTTCGAGGCGGTGGACTTCAACCCCGGCCACATCGCCGGTGCCCAGCGTCTGGCCGCCGAGGCCGGGCTGACCAACGCCGCCTTCCTGGAGGAAAGCTTCGCCGACTACGCCCGCCGCGAGTCCAAGGACCTGGACATCGTGACGCTGCACGGCGTCTGGTCCTGGGTCAGTGCGGAGAACCGGGCGATCCTGGTGGACGTCCTGAAGCGGCGGCTGAAGCCCGGCGGGCTGGTCTTCGTCAGCTACAACGCCCTGCCCGGCACGCTCGCCTACATGCCGCTGCGCCGCGTCCTGGTGGAGCATTGCGCCGACCGCACCGGCCCCCTGCCGGAGCGGATCGAGGAGGCCGTGGCCTTCGCCAGCCGCCTGACCGCCCTCAACGCCGGCTGGTTCGCCCAGGCCGACGCGCTGCCGGGGCGCCTGGATTCGCTGAAGCGCAAGTCGCCCAACTACATCGCCCACGAGTATCTGAATCGCGACTGGACCGCCTTCTACCACGCCGACGTGGCGCGGGAACTGGCCGCCGCCAAGCTGGACTTCGCCGGCCCCGCCGTCCCGATGGAGCAGATGGACGAGCTGTCCCTGCCGCCGGACGCCATGCCCCTGCTGGCCGAGGCGCGCGACCCGGCCTATCGCGAAACCCTGCGCGATCTGCTGACCAACCGCGCCTTCCGCCGCGACCTGTTCGTGAAGGGAGCGGAGCGGCTGACCGCGGCGGAGCGGCGGGAGCGGCTGCGCGCCACCCGCTTCGCCCTTCTGGTGCCGCCGGACGATCTGCCGGAGGTGGTTCTTGCGCCGGTCGGGCGCGTTCCCCTGCCGGCGGATCTGCATGGCCCGCTGGCCGAGGCGCTGGCCGCCGGCACGCCCACCCTGGCCGAACTGGCCGCCCTCCCCGCCCTGAAATCGCATGGGGAGGAGGCGGTGCTGCGCGCGCTGATGATCCTGACCAGTCTGGCGCTGGTCTCCCCCGCCCTGCCCGAGGCCTGTCACGCGGCGCGCGCGCTCCAGGCCGACCGCTTCAACGCCGCCGTTCTGGAGCGCAACCGGCGCAGCGACGCGCTGGACACGCTGGCTTCCCCCCTTCTCGGCTCCGGCGTGGCGGTGTCGCGGTTGGAGGCGCTGTTCCTCCTGGCCGGGCGCACCGGCGCCGACCCCGCGGCCACCGCCTGGGAGGCTCTGTCGGCGGACGGCCTCGCCCTGTCGCGCGACGGCGAACGTCTCGACGGCGACGAGGCGAATCTTGCGGAGCTGCGCGCCCGCTTCGACCGCTTCACCCGCCTGCGGTTGCCGACGCTGAACCGCCTCGGCGTGGTCTGACGGGAAACCGGCGTCTCAGGTCCGGAACCAGTCGAAGCAACCGGTCGGCAGCAGCCCATTGCTGACCAGAAGGGCACCATGCCGGTACAACGCCATGGGGTTGCCGCCCTCGCCCAGGTCGATGGCCCAGAGTTGGCCGGAGGGGTCCTGCCAGACGGTCCGCCCGTCCACCGCCGCGACGGCGGCGAACACGTCCGGCGGAGTCGTTCCCGGCTTGAACAGCACCATGACCGTGGTCACGCCGGGCGGCGGCAAGGCGGCGACCGGGCCGGCGACCAGGACCGCGAGCGTCAAGGCGACCGGCGCGGCGCGGCCAGTGCCGGAGCCCGCCCCTCCTCCGCCACGCCGCAGCCACCAGCCCGCCGCGACGAAGACGACGCCGAACAGGACGAACCACAGCAGGTCCCAGACCAGCGGGTTCGCCGCGTCCATGCGGATTCGGTGAATGCCCAGAATCCAGTGGGACAGGATGCCGTCCACGATGTGCCAGACGCCGAACCCGATCAGCGCGCTTGCGAACAGCCGGCGGTCCACCCCCGGTCCGGCGAAGGCGCGGCGGTTGCGCCACAGCAGCCAGAGACCGCCGCCCGCCACGATGTACATCATCAGGTGGAACAGGCCGTCCGCCAGGATCTGGACGCGGATGTCCTGCACGGCGGATGACTCGACCGCCGACAGCAGATGGTGCCATTGCAGCACCTGATGCAGGAGTATCCCATCGAAGAAGCCGCCAAGGCCGAAGCCCAGCAGATACCCCGCCCAGGGAAGCCCTGCCCAAGGAAGCTCAGCCGTGGTTGCCGCCGGTGAATGGAGGTGTGCCGAGTCTGTGGACATGGACGGACAACCGCCGCCCGCCGGGCCGAGTTCCGGAAAAGGAGCTCCGGAAAAGGCCGGAGCGGCCTATCCCCCGACCAGCCCCTTCTCCCCCGCCGCCTGATCGAACTGGAGAGCGGCGAGACGCGCGTAGAGGCCGCCCTCGCGGACCAGATCGGCGTGCCGCCCGGTGGCGACGACGCGCCCCTGCTCCATCACCACGATCCGGTCGGCGTTCAGGACGGTGGCCAGCCGGTGGGCGATGATGATGGTGGTGCGCCGGGTCATCAGCTTGTCCAGCGCGTCCTGCACCATGCGCTCGCTCTCCGCGTCGAGCGCGCTGGTCGCCTCGTCCAGCAGCAGCACCGGCGGATCGCGCAGGATGGCGCGCGCGATGGACAGGCGCTGGCGCTGCCCGCCGGACAGCCGCACGCCCTTCTCGCCCAGGAAGGTGCCCAGCCCCTCCGGCAGGGCTTCCAGGAATTCCAGCGCGTGGGCGGCCTCGGCGGCGGCCAGCACTTCCTCGTCGGTGGCGTCGGGGCGTCCGTAACGGATGTTCTCCCAGGCGTTGGCGGAGAAGACGACGGGGTCCTGCGACACGAGGCCCAGCCGCCGCCGCACCTCCACCGGATCGGCCTCGCGGATGTCCACGCCGTCCAGGGCCACCGTCCCGGCCTGCGGGTCGTAGAATCGCAGAAGAAGCTGGAACACCGTGGACTTGCCGGAGCCCGACGGGCCGACCAGGGCCACCGTTTCCCCCGGCTGGATGTCCAGCGAGAAATCCTTCAGCGCCGCCCAGTCCGGGCGCGACGGGTAGTGGAAGCGGACGTCGCGGAAGGACAGCGCCCCCTGCGGCGGCTCCGGCAGGGCGAGCGGGCTGGCCGGGGCGCGGATCTCCGATTCGGTGTCCAGCAGGTCGAACAGCCGCTCCGTCGCGCCCGCGGCGCGCTGGAGGTCGCCGGCCACCTCGCTGATCGCACCGACCGAGCCGGCCACGACCACCGAATAGATGACGAAGGCGGAAAGCTGCCCCACCGTCAGCCGCCCGGCCAGCACGTCGTGCCCGCCGATCCACAGGATGAGGCCGACCGAGCCGAAGACCAGCACGATGACGATCACGGTCATGATGGCCCGCACCGTCACCCGGCGCCGCGCGGTGGCGAAGGCGTCCTCCACCCGCGCGCCGAACAGGCTGCGGTCGATGGCCTCGTGCGTGTAGGCCTGCATGGTACGGATGGCGCCCAGAGTCTCCTCCACGAAGGAGCCCAGATCGGCGATCTTGTCCTGGCTGGCCCGCGACAGGGCGCGCACCCGCCGGCCCATGACGATGATCGGCAGGATGACCACGGGCACACCCAGGAAGACCAGCCCCGCCAGCTTCGGCGAGGTGACCAGCAGCATCACCGTGCCGCCCACGAACATCAGCAGATTGCGCAGCGCGATGGAGACGGAAGAGCCGACCACGCCCTGGAGCACTTCGGTGTCGGTGGTCAGGCGCGACAGGATCTCACCGGTCTTGGTGGTCTCGAAGAAGCCGGGGGAGAGCTTCACCACATGGCCGTAGACGGCGCGCCGGATGTCGGCCACCACCCGCTCGCCGATCCAGCTCACCAGATAGAAGCGCCCGAAGGTGGAGGCGGCCATCAGCACGATCACCGCCAGCAGGACCAGAAGCGCCCGGTCGAGCAGCGCCGAATCGCCCGCGACGAAGCCCTGGTCCACCAGGACCCGCATCCCCTGCCCCAGCCCCAGCACGGTCCCGGCGGCCACGGTCAGGGCCAGGACGGCACCGAGGATTTGCAGCCGGTAGGGCCACAGGAAGGGAAACAGCCGGCGCAGCGGCGACAGGTTGCGGCGGCGCGGCGCGGCGGAGGGCGTCCCTTCGGACACCGGTACGGACTTCGAAAAGTGACGGGACACCGGGGCTCCCCAGCGGCAGGACGGACGGCGGGACGACGTGCAGGCGATGCACGGGGGCAAAGCCGGCATATAGCGAGGCGGTTCCCCTCGAACAAGGCGCGGCTCGATTGCCGGTTGAACCACAGAGACACGGAGACACGGAGAACCGGCCTGTGGCGCCCCGGCTCGGAGGCTTGGCTTTCCGGCGCCCGAATCCTCTGTGCCTCCGTGTCTCTGTGGTGAATAATGCCGCGCTCTACCGGAACGGCGGCCATTCAGACCCGGGGGCTTTCCCGGCAAAGGAACGCGGTTGCATCATGCCGCCCGCTTTGCTATAGACCGCGCTCGCTTTGCAGGAACCCCGGCCATGAAGACTGATATCCATCCCGACTACCACGAGATCAACGTGGTGATGACCGACGGCAGCACGTTCAAGACCCGCTCCACGATGGGCAAGCCGGGCGATACGCTGCGCCTCGACATCGACCCGAAGTCGCACCCGGCTTGGACCGGCGTGCAGAAGCTGCTGGACACGGGCGGCCAGATCGCCAAGTTCAACAAGCGCTTCGCGAACTTCGGCCTGAAGAAGTAATCTTCTTCGTCCGCAAAACGAAAAGGGGCGTCCGGTTCGCCGGGCGCCCTTTTCGTGTTTGCGCGCTTTGCCGGAACCGCGTCAGCGCCGGAACCGCGTCAGCCAACCATCGCCACGGCGTCGCGGGCGCGCTC
Source organism: Roseomonas genomospecies 6 (assembly GCF_008365375.1). GTDB lineage: Bacteria > Pseudomonadota > Alphaproteobacteria > Azospirillales > Azospirillaceae > Azospirillum. The sequence goes on from NZ_QOKW01000002.1 coordinate 413,360, forward strand.
GTCCAGCCGGGCGACCCGCATGTAGAGCCGGTGGCTGCGCTCCAGAAGGCTGCGCAAACCTTCCGGCAGTTCCTCGTTGTCGGGACCGGAGGGATCGGTGCAGATCTCGCCGCCGGACAGGGCGAAATCGTCGCCCGCCGCCTGCTCGCGGGACATTTCCCCGGCATGGACGGCCTTCTGCGCCAGAAGCCAGGCCATGACCTGGGTCAGGCGGCTGGTCACCCGCATCGATTCGTACGAAATCTGAAGCCGGACATGCGGCGGCAGCGCGCGGTGGCTGACGGCATCATGATAGGCGATGTAATTGCGCGCCTCGATCAGCAGCGCCATCGTCTCGTCATAGGTACCGTTGAAGAAGGTCGGTGTTTCCATCACGGCCGCACCCCTCCCGCGGCCGGATGGCCCGATTCCGAGCCTCGCCGCAACTGATTAACAATCGGTGAGTGGATGTGGAGCCCCGCTTCCGGCCCGGTGGCGGGCGGTTGCGTGGTCCGGCGATTTTCGAAAAACGGCCTCTTGAACGGCCCGAACGCTCGCTTATCTGACGCGGTGAAGGCGGACGCCCAGTCGGGGTTCGCCGGAACCGCAAGCCGGGGGACTGACGATGATCGTGGTCCCCGACCGCTGTATCGCTCTTTCGGAGGATATGTCATGCGCTCCTACGACCTTTCGCCCCTGTTCCGTTCGACCGTCGGTTTCGACCGCCTCTCGCGTCTTCTGGAGAACGCGATGACCGGCGACGAGGCCGCCGCGTCCTACCCGCCCTACAACATCGAGAAGACGGGCGACGACGCCTACCGGATCACCATGGCCGTTGCCGGCTTCGGCCCGGAGGACCTGGAAATCACCGCCCAGCAGAACTCGCTGGTGGTCACAGGAAAAGCTAAGAAGGAACAGGAGACCGGCCAATTCCTCTACCGGGGTATTGCCGGTCGCGCTTTCGAGCGCCGCTTCCAGCTTGCCGACTTCATCAAGGTGGGCAATGCCAATCTGCTGAACGGGCTGCTCCACATCGATCTGGTGCGCGAGGTGCCGGAGACGATGAAGCCGCGGACCATTCAAATTGGCACCAGCAGCGCGCCGAAGCCCGCGCTGACTCAGCAGGCCGCGTAACGGCACCGCGCCGAAGACCGCGCCGGACCTTCGCACGGCGCCTCGGGAAACCGGGGCGCCGTTTCCGCGTCCGCACGGAACGGTTCATTCCAAGCCGGTCGCGATCCGCTCCGGCGGCAGGCTCACGGTCACCGTGGTCCCCTGCCCCGGCGCGCTGTCGATGCGCAGCGTGCCGCCATGCGCCTCGACCAGCCGTTTGGAGATGGACAGGCCGAGCCCCATCCCCTCGTAGCGCCGCGACATCGACTGATCCACCTGGACGAAGGGGGTCAGCGCCTTCGGTATGTCCTCTCCCGCGATCCCGATTCCGGCGTCCGCGACGGAAAGCTCGACGCCGCCATCCTTCCCGCGGCACGCGCGGATGGTTGCCGATTCGCCCGGACGGGAGAATTTGACCGCGTTCGACAGAAGGTTCACCAGGACCTGCCGCAGCCGCAGCGCGTCGCCCGACAGCGGCGGCAGGCCGTCCTCCATCTCGATATGGATGGGCACGCCGCGCTTGCCCGCCTGGATGGCGACGAGGTTCAGCGCCTCCCCCATCAGGTCGGACGGATCGACGATGCCTTCGCTCAGCCGCAGCCCGCCGGCCTCGATGGTCGTGATGTCCAGGATATCGTCTATGATTGCCAGCAGATGCTCGCCCGATTGGCGGATCGACCCGGCGTAATCGGTGTAGCGGTCCACCTCCCCGCCACCCAGCAGCCGCATCTCGATCACCTGGGCGAAGCCGATGACCGCGTTCAGCGGGGTCCGCAGTTCGTGGCTCATGACCTGGAGGAAGGTCGATTTGGCGCGGTCCGCCGACTCGGCGGCCTCCTTCGCCGCGATCAGGTCGCTCTCGGTCCGCTTGCGCGCGGTGATGTCGCGGATGATGCCGATGAAGACCCGGCGTCCGCCCGTCTCCACCGCGCTGACCGACAATTCGATGGGGAAGCGGGCGCCGTCACCCCCCCGCGCGCCCATGGCCTCGCGCACGGCCCCGGCACCGCGGGTCTCGCCTCCCGGCTGGTAGACGGCCAGCCCGCCGTCCTGCAACAGCCGCCCGATGTCCGGGATGAGCCGGTCGATCCGGCCCCACAGCATGTCCGCCGCCGGAACGCCGAACATCGCCTCCGCCGCCGGGTTGACGCTGTGGACGATGCCCTCCCCATCCATGGTGACGATGGCGTCGGCGGCGGCGTCCACGATGGCGTTGGTCCGCGCCTCCGCCACCAGCAGGGCGTCGGCGGTCCGCACATACTCGGTCATATCGGTCAGCGTGCCGACGCAACCCTGGACCCGCCCGTCCGGGTCGATCAGCGGCGATCCCTGGCACAGGGTAAAGGCAATCCCGCCGTCCGCCCCGCAGAAACGCAGGTTCAGCAGCACCGGCGTCCCCTCCGCCGTCGCCCGCGCCCATTCCGCCTCCAGCCGCGGGCGGTCGTCCGGATGCAGGGCACCGCGCCAACCATGGCCGGACAGCGCGTCGGGGGCCAGCCCGGCGATGGCGGCGAAACGGGGGTTGGCGAAGACGAGCCGGCCCTCCCGGTCCGTCTGGAAGATGCCGACGGGGGCGGACCGGGCCAGCGTCTGATACAGCGCGTCGCTCGCCCGCGCCCGCTGTTCGGCCTCCACCCGGTCGGTGACGTCGCGGGCGTTGATCGCAAAGCCCCGGATGTCCGGGTCGTCGAGCAGGCTCAGCGCCGTCACCTCCACATGGCGCCAGCCGCCCGCCGCATGACGCACCCGGCAGACGAAGGGTCCCATGGCGCCGGTGGGCGCACCGGCTTCGCGGTTCGTCAGGCGCCGGGCGGCGTCCTCCCGGTCGTCCGGATGAAGGCAATCCAGAGCGGGCGTGCCCCGCAGCGACTCCGGCGGCATCCCCAAGACGCGGAGCGAACCCGCTCCCACCTCGACGAACCGTCCGTCGCACGACACCAGGGCCACCACATCGCCCGAATTCGCCATCAGGGCGTGCACGCACCGTTCAAGACTTCGCACAATCCACCCTTCCGCATCGACGGCACGACACAGACCAGTAAGACGGCAATCCGTTAACGATTGATGACGCGGTTGTAATCGGGAAAGAAACAGTGACGTCAGAGCGCTGCGAATCGGGCGGCGAAAGCATCCGTGGTCGCGTCCGGCGCTTCCGTCATGACCATATGGCCTATGCCGGACAGAAGGATGACTTCCGATCCTCGGACCTTCGCGGCGAGCGCCTTGCCGGCCTTCGCCGGAGTCATGCGATCGACTCCGCCCAGAAGGAACAACGCCGGGCAGGACACCGCCGCCGCCGCCGCGCCGCCGCGCACATAGGCGTTGCAGGCGCCCAGATCGACGCCCAGCACGCCGGGCCGCGCCCGCTGCATCAGCCGCCGCCCGCCGGGAACCAGCGACAGGCCGGGAGCCGCCGCCCCGCCGACATGCCCGCGCGGCCCGTGGCCCCAGCCGACCACCAGCTCGATGGCGGACGGGTCGTTGAGCGCCGCCGCGGCCAGCAGGTCCGGATGCACCGGCATCGTCTCCGCGACGCCCAGCAGGGCCAGCGACTCGACGCGGCTCCCATGCCGCGCCGCGGTTTCCAGAGCCACCAGCGCGCCCATGGAATGGCCGGCGAGCGCGGCCTTCGCCACACCCGCCGCGTCCAGAAGCGCCGCGACCCAGTCCGCCAGTTCTTCGATGGAGGGAATCGGCGCGCCGCCGGAGCGGCCATGGCCCGGCAGATCCACCGCCAGCACCGACCGCCCGTGATGGGCGAGGTAGCGGCTTTGCAGGCTCCACACCGTGTGGTCCATACCGGCGCCGTGGATCAGCACCAGCGCCGGCCGCGCCGGGTCGAAGGGCCGCCCGCCCGTGTGGGCGTAGACGGTCTGGCCGTTGACGGTCAGTTCCATGGCTGCGTCCTCCTCACGCCTTGGTCGCGGCGCGCAGCGCCTGGCGCAGGTCGTCGATCAGATCGTCGCAATCCTCCAGCCCGATGGACAGGCGGATCATGTCCTCCCCCACCCCGGACGCGGCGAGCGCCTCGGCGTCGAGCTGGGCGTGGGTGGTGCTGGCCGGGTGGATGACCAGCGACTTTGCGTCGCCGACGTTGGCGAGGTGGGAGAACAGCGACAGCTTTTCGATGAAGCGCCGCCCGGCCGCCCGCCCGCCCTTGATGCCGAAGGAGATGATGGAGCCGGCGCCGTGCGGCAGAAGCCGGGCGCGCAGCCGGTGGTCGGGATGGTCGGCCAGTTCCGGATGGGTGACCCAGGCGACGCTGCCGTTCTCCGCATAGGCCTCCGATTCGAGGAAGCCCAGCACCTTGCGGGTGTTGTGGATGTGGCCCTTCATGCGCAGCGGCAGGGTTTCCACCCCCTGAAGGATCTGGAAGGCGTTCATCGGGCTCATGCAGGCGCCGAAGTCGCGCAGGCCCTCCGCGCGGGCGCGCATGACGAAGGCCGCCGGCCCGTACTCCTCCGCGAAGTCGATGCCGTGATAGCCGGCGTAGGGCTCCGTCAGTGTCGGGAACTTGCCCGACGCCTCCCAGTCGAAGGTGCCGCCGTCGATCACCACGCCGCCGATGGCGACACCGTGCCCGGCCAGCCATTTGGTGCAGGAATGCATGACCAGATCGGCGCCGAAGCTCAGCGGCTTGCACAGATAGGGCGTGACGAAGGTCGCGTCGACCAGCAGCGGCAGACCGGCCTCGTGCGCGATGGCCGACACCCGCGGGATGTCCAGCACCTCCAGCCCCGGATTGCCCAGCACCTCGCCGAAGATCAGCCGCGTCTCGGGCCGGATGGCCGCGCGGAAGCCGTCGATGTCGCGGGGGTTCACGAAGGTCGTGGTGATGCCGAATCGCGGCAGCGTGTAGGCCAGCAGGTTGCGGCTGCCGCCGTAGATCGAGGAGGAGGCGACGATGTGCCCGCCCGCGTCCATCAGCGTCATGATGGCGAGCGTCAGGGCCGCCTGACCGCTGGCCGTGCAGACCGCGCCGACGCCGCCGTCCAGAGCCGCCAGCCGCTCTTCCAGCACCGCCACCGTGGGGTTGGAGATGCGGGAATAGATGTGCCCCGGCCGTTCCAGGTTGAACAGCGAGGCCGCGTGGTCGGTGTCGTCGAAGACGTAGGACGTGGACTGGTAGATCGGCACCGCCCGCGCCCCGGTGGCCGGGTCGGGCCGCTGGCCGGCGTGGAGGCTCAGCGTGTCGAACTTCAGGAACTTGGCGTCCGCCATTCCCTTCCCCTCCCCTGCAAAAGGTAAGGGCCGCCCGTGGTGCGAGCGGCCCCCTGCTGTTTCGTTTTTATGCCTGCCCTGCTCAACTCGCCCTGCTCAACGTGGTGAGCTGATTTGCGGCGAGGGTATGGCTGGATGACGCAAAGGTCAAGTAGCGGCTTTCCGAAAGTTGCCCCGAAATTCGAACCACATGATTCCGAACGGCCCTACCCGATCCCCACCATCGTTTCCTCCACCAGCCAGTCCACCACCTGGGCCAGGGCTTCCCAGCCGGTGGCGCCCTGCTCCAGCGCCTCGCGGTAGATGGCGACCTGACGGTGGGCGCTGGTGCCGCGGCGGATGATGTCGCGGGCGTGGGCGACCTCCGCCACGCAGTCGAAGCGCTCCGCGTCCTCGCGGGTCAGCTCGATCAGCTCTTCCATCAGGTCGGTGTAGGGAACGATGGTGCCGCGCCCGAAATCGACCAGCCCGTCGTCCAGGCCATAGCGCTGGGCGCGCCAGCGGTTCTCTTCGATCAGCAGGTTCTTGTAGGGGCGCCAGGTGACGTTCCTCAGCCGCAGCCGCCACAGCATCCGCAGCAGGCAGCGGAACAGGGCCGCCACCGTCACCGCGTCGTCCAGCCGGGTGCAGACGTCGGTGATCCGCATCTCCAGGGTCGGGAAACGCTGCGACGGGCGGATGTCCCACCACAGCTTGCTCGCGTCCTCGATGATGCCGGCGTCGACCAGCACGTTCACCTGCTGCTGGTACTCACCGAAGCTCTGGAAGCCGTCGGGCATGCCGGTGCGCGGCAGCTCGTTCCACACTGCCAGACGGTAGGATTTCCGCTGCATGTCCTGCCCCCGCCAGAAGGGAGAGGAGGTGGACAGCGCCAGCAGATGCGGCAGGAAATAGCGGACCTGATTCATCAGGTCGATCCGCAGGTCGTCGTCCTCGATCCCGACATGGACGTGCATGCCGCAGATCATCAGACGCCGCGCCGGGGCGCCCAGATCGCGGGCCAGCATGTTGTAGCGGTCGCGGTTGGTGTGCTTCTGCGGCTCCCACGCGGCGAAGGGATGGGTGGAGGCCGCGATCGGGGCGAGGTTGTGGGCGCGCGCCACCCCGGCCACCGTCCGCCGCAGCCGGGCCAGTTCCGCCCGCGCCTCCTTCAGGGTGGAGCAGACCGGCGTGCCGACCTCGATCTGGCAGCGCAGGAATTCCGGGTGGATCTGGCCGGGCGCCTGCTCCTGGCAGGCGGCCAGCATCTCGTCCGGCGGGTTGCGCGCGATGTCCCGCGAAGCGCGGTCCACCAGCAGATACTCTTCCTCAAGCCCCAGCGTGAAGGCCGGCTCCATGAACGCTCACTCCCGCGGGAACAGTTTGACTTGGTAGAGACCGGGGTCGGCGAGGATCGGCTCCAGCGCGTCCCCCAGCACGTCGGCCCAAAGGGCCGCGCCCTCCGGCAGGGCGATCAGGTCCTGGCGCACCTCCACCAGCACGTTGGGCAGGCCGGCGGGTGTGGCGTGGGTTTCCACCGTGCCGCCCAGGGTCGTCCGGCCCGAATAGGGTTCGTTGTCGCCGACGCACCAGCGCCCATCGGCGCGCAGCCGCTCGATCATCGGGACCGGGATGCGCGGATCGTGATCCCATAGGATGCCGACGTGCCAGGGCCGGGCGACGCCACGCATGGACGGGGTGAAGCTGTGGATCGAGACGATGGCGGGCACCTGGCCGCGCCCGCGGCGCCGGGCGACCTCCGCGGCGATGGCCGACTGGTAGGGGGCGAAGATGGCCTCGACCCTGCGCTGCACCTCCGCCGCATCGAGCGCGCGGTTGCCGGGGATCACCACGTCGTCGCTGACCACCGGAATGGCGGTGGGATCGTCGAGCGCCCGATTCGGGTCGATGACCAGCCGCGAATAGCCGGACAGCACGGCCGTGGCCCCGAATCGCCCGGCCAGCCGGCGGGTCAGGGCCGCCGCCCCGATGTCCCAGGCAATGTGGCGGGACAACTGCGCGTCGTTCAGCCCCAGATCGCCGAGCGCCTTCGGAATCGCGCGGGCCGCGTGGTCGCAGACCAGGATCAGCGGGCGTTCGGAGTCGGGGTTGAGCACCGTGACCGGCGGCGGGTCGCCGGGTCCCAGCAGCGGTGCGGCGGGGGCGGCGCGCGGCGGAGTCGGCGACGTCACCGGCCGGGAATGCTCGGCGGGCTGCCGGGAACGCGATTCGGAGGATGGCTGGGTCATCGTCGAACACTATCGCAGGAGATGGGACGGTCCGGAAGCCGACAAAAAAGTGGTAGCCCGCGGGCGTGAAATGTTAAATCGGGTTGCAATCAGCCTTGGACCACGCCCCTGGCGAACGAGGTGATGTGGGTCTGAGGAGGGCTGAAAGCCGCTTCAGAGTCGCCGACCTTTCTGGCGAGTACGGCAATGACGAAGAATTTCTGGCTCCTGTTGTTCGCCCTGTTGCTCCCTCTGTCGGCCTGCGGTCCGATATACACCACGGAGTACTCGTTCGTTCCGCCCAAATCGGCGGAAGGCCGGATGTGCGTGCAGTCCTGCGGGCAGGGACGGGCCTATTGCCGCCATCTTTGCCAGATGGACAAGCACGCCTGCGTCCAGGACGCCCGCGACCGCGCGATGGACGACTACCGCGCCTATGTGCGGCGCCAGAACGCCGAGAAGAAGCCGATCAAGCGCAATCCCAGCGACTTCGACCGGAGCTACGCCTGCGGCACCAGCAGTTGCGAGAGCCGCTGCGAATCCGACCGCCGCGAATGCTACCGCGACTGCGGCGGGCAGGTGATCGCACGGGAGGTCTGCACCATGGGCTGCGACCAGATCCCGCCGCAACCCGCCGCCCTCCCCTACTCGCCGAAGCCCGCCAGGGTCGCCGCCCCGCACGCCCCGCTGTGCCAGACCGGCGAGGAGGTGGAGGTCCTCTACGAGGACGATTGGTACGAAGCCGTGGTCACCGGCCCGCTGCGTCCGGACGGCCGATGCCCGATCCATTACGAGGGCTATGATGAGGACGAGGACGAGGCGGTGTGGCCCAAGCGGCTGCGCCCGCGCCAGGATTGACCGTCCCCCGCGGTGCGTGAGGGCGTCCGTTCCCCGAGGGAGCCCGTGCAGGTGAGCCATGCGGCCGGCGGGCGTGGTGCCGCCAGGATACCGCCGCTATAAGGATCGCATGTCCGACGCCAGCAGCCTCACAACCGGAGCGCGCAGCGCCGCCACTGAGCGGGCCGCGCTCGCCGCCCTGCTCACCGGGGCGTTGGCTATCGCCTTCGCCCCGATCTTCGTCCGCCTTTCCGAGCTGGGGCCCAGCGCCACCGCCTTCTGGCGGCTGGGCTTCGCCATCCCCGCCCTGTGGCTGTGGATGGCGCTGGAGGCGAAGGGAACGAACCGTCCCCGCCGGCCCTCCTCCCTGTCCGACTATGCCCGCCTGACCGCCGCCGGCCTGTTCTTCGCAGGCGACCTCGCCATCTGGCACTGGTCGATCCGCTACACCTCCGTCGCCAATTCCACCCTGCTCGCCAATTTCGCGCCGATCTTCGTGACTCTGGTGTCGTGGCTGGTGTTCAAGGAGCGGTTCAGCCGCACCTTCCTGACGGGACTCGCGTTGGCGCTGTGCGGTGCGGTGGTGCTGATGGGGCAGAGCCTGAAGCTGAGCCCGGAGCATCTGTTCGGCGACGCCCTGGGCTTGCTGACCGCGGTCTTCTACGGCGGCTACATCCTCGCGGTGGGCCGCCTGCGGGCGGAGTTCTCCACGGCCACCATCATGACCTGGAGCGGGATCGTCACCGGACTGGCATTGCTGCCGATCGCCCTGCTGTCCGGGGAAAGCCTGATCGCCGGGTCGGCCGGCGGCTGGGCGGTGCTTCTGGGGCTGGCGCTGGTCAGCCACGCCGGTGGTCAGAGCCTGATCGCCTACGCCCTGGCCCATCTGCCCGCCGCCTTCTCCTCCGTCAGCCTGCTGCTCCAGCCGGCGGCGGCGGCGATTCTGGCTTGGGCGCTCCTCGCCGAACCGCTCGGCGCGCTACAAGCCGTCGGCGGTGCCGTGGTGCTGGCGGGCATCCTGATGGCGCGCCGCGGCAGCCGATGAGGCGGCCCATGCGCAGCCATCCGGATGCACATTGACGTGATTTGCCCGACTCGGGTACGACCTATGACCGACTGCTGATGAAAGGGCATGACACCGTGTCCGACACCGAAGAACCCCACCACGTACCGGCCTCCTCCCAGCGCATTTCCGAATGGGTGGCCGAACGGATTCTGGAACGCATCGCCCGTGGCGAGCTGGTTCCGGGGGAGCGCCTGCCCGGCGAGCGCCAGCTTGCCGAGCAGCTCCACGTCAGCCGCGTGTCGGTGCGCGCCGCCCTGCAGAAGCTGAAGACGCAGGGCTTCCTGACCGCCGTCCAGGGCGGCGGCACGCGGGTGGTGTCCTCCGCCGGCGCGATGGACGGTGCCTTGACCGAGATGGTCCGGGTCAAGCACGGCAATCTCTGCGATCTCGTGGAGATCCGGCAGGCGCTCGAAAGCTGGGCCGCCCGCCGCGCCACGGAGCGCGCGTCGCAAGAGCAGATCGACCACATCGGGCGGGTCCTCGCGGCGATGGGCGAGACGGGACGCGACGGCAAGCAGGCCGCGGACGACATGGACTTCCACCTCGCTGTCGCCCAGGCGGCGGGAAGCCCCGTCTATCTGCATCTGCTGGCGACGATCCGCGACATCCTCGGCCAGATGATGGAGTATCACCACACCGAGCCCTTCGCGCTGGGCAAGGAGGCGCTGATGATCGACCATCACCGCGCCATCTACGAGGCCATCAAGCGCCGCGACGCCGATGCCGCCGCCGCCGCCGCCGCCGATCACCTCGGCTGGGTGCTCGACCGCTACAACGACCTGAGCCGGAAGGCGGAGGACCTGTCCCGCCCCAACGCCGGAACCCCTCCGTAAAGACAGACGGCGCACGAAAAAGCCGCCGGGTTCCATCGAACCCGGCGGCTTTTTCTTTTCAGCCGATGGCGGTGACCGCGGTCACGCGGTCAGAATGCCCTCGATCTGCTTGGTCACGTCGTCGATCTCAGCCATGCCGTCCACCGTCTTCAGAACGCCGCGGCTCTGATAGTAGGGAAGAATCGGCGCGGTCTGCTCGTGGTACTGGGCCAGGCGGGTCTTCACCGTGTCGGCGTTGTCGTCGGCCCGGCGCTTGAACTCCGTACCGCCGCAGGCGTCGCACACACCCTCGACCTTCGGCTTCTCGAAGCTGTCGTGATAGCCCTTGCCGCACTTGGCGCAGGTGTATCGGCCGGTGATGCGCTCCACCAGAATGTCGTCGACGACCTTCATCTCGATCACATGGTCGAGCTTCAGGCCCTTGTCGGCGAGCATGCTGTCGAGCGCCTCGGCCTGGGCGACCGTGCGCGGGAAGCCGTCGAGGATGAAGCCGTTCTTGACGTCCGGCTTCGAAATGCGCTCGGCGATCATCTGGACCATCAGTTCGTCCGGCATCAGCTTGCCGGCGGACATGATGTCCTTCGCCTGCTGCCCAAGAGGACCGCCCTCGGCAACCATCGCGCGGAGCATGTCGCCCGTGGAAAGCTGGACGAGCCCGCGTGTGTCTTCGAGACGCCGCGCCTGGGTCCCCTTCCCGGCGCCCGGCGGTCCGAGCAGAATGAGATTCATTACTTTCTCCCCCGAAGCTTCGCTTTTTTGATCAGCCCCTCATACTGGTGGGCCAGCAGATGGGAATGAATCTGCGCGACCGTGTCCATCGTCACCGTGACCACGATCAGCAGACTGGTGCCGCCAAAATAGAACGGAACCGAATGCTGGGAAATCAGGATTTCGGGGAGGAGACAAACCGCCACAAGGTAGGCGGAGCCGATCACCGTCAGCCGGGAAAGCACGTAGTCGATGTAGTCGGCGGTGTTCTTGCCCGGACGGATGCCGGGAATGAATCCACCATACTTGCGCAGGTTCTCGGCCGTCTCCGCCGGGTTGAAGACGATGGCCGTGTAGAAGAAGCAGAAGAACACGATCAGCGCCGAATACAGGATCATGTAGAGCGGCGTGCCGTGCGCCAGGTAACGCGAAACGGCCTGCAGCCACTCCGGCCCCTCGCCGCCCGCAAAGCCGACCGCGGTCAGCGGAAGCAGAAGCAGCGACGACGCGAAGATCGGCGGGATGACGCCCGCGGTGTTCAGCTTCAACGGCAGGTGCGACGCCTCGCCCCCGAACACGCGGTTGCCCATCTGCCGCTTCGGATACTGGATCAGCAGGCGGCGCTGGGCACGCTCCATGAACACGATGAAGAACACCACGCCAACCGCCATCAGCAGCATGAAGACGATGAACAGCGTGGACAGCGCACCCGTGCGGCCCAGTTCCAACGTGCTGACCAGGGCGCGGGGCAGTTCGGCGACGATGCCGGCGAAGATGATGAGGGAAATGCCGTTGCCGATGCCGCGCGCGGTGATCTGCTCGCCCAGCCACATCAGGAACAGCGTGCCGCCGACCAGCGTGATGACCGTGGCGATGCGGAAGAACAGGCCGGGATCGGCCACCGCCGCTCCGCCGGACCCGCTCATCGCCTCAAGCCCGACCGCAAGGCCATAGGCTTGGACCGTGGCCAGCAGAACCGTTCCGTAGCGGGTGTACTGGTTGAGCTTCTTCCGGCCCGACTCGCCTTCCTTCTTCAGCGCTTCCATCTGCGGGGACACCGCGGTCAGGAGCTGCACGATGATGGAGGCCGAGATGTACGGCATGATGTTGAGGGCGAAAATCGTCATGCGGCTCAGCGCACCGCCGGCCAGCATGTCGAACATGCCCAGGATGCCCCCGCCCTGCTGCCGGAAAATGTCGGCCAGGATCTGCGGGTTGACGCCCGGAAGCGGGATGTAGGTGCCCAGGCGGTAGATGATCAAGGCACCAAGGGTGAACCAGATCCGCTTCTTCAGCTCGGTCGCCTTGGAGAAGGCCCCGAAATTAATATTCGCGGCAAGCTGCTCGGCCGCTGATGCCATGGGTCGTATCCCTGTCCCAAATGTGCGAACGGGGCGGTCCTGCAGGATGCAGGCCGCCCCTCGCAACTTCGCTTCATTTAGTGCCGGAAGGCGCCCGCGCGCAAGCGCGGGCTTCCGATCACTCGGCGGCTTCGGCGGCGGACGCGGTCAGCGTGACGCTGCCACCCGCCTTCTCGACCGCTTCCACAGCCGACTTGGAGGCGCCGGCCACGGTGAAGCTGGCCTTCGTCGTCAGGGCGCCCTTGCCCAGCAGACGGACGCCGTCCTTCTTCACCTTGCCGGTCACGCCCGCCGCTTCCAGAGCCACCGCGTCGATGGTCTGGCTGGCGTCGAGCTTGCCGGCGTCGATGAACTTCTGGACCAGGCCCAGGTTCACCACCGAGTATTCCTTCGCGAAGATGTTGCGGAAACCGCGCTTCGGAAGGCGGCGGTGAAGGGGCATCTGGCCGCCTTCGAAGCCGTTGATGGCAACGCCGGTGCGCGAGGTCTGACCCTTCACGCCACGGCCGCCGGTCTTGCCCTTGCCCGAACCGATACCGCGGCCGACGCGCATGCGCTCCTTACGGGCACCGGGGTTGTCCCGGAGATCGTTCAGCTTCGTCATGAGTTCAGCCCTCGTTCTCGACGCGGACCAGGTGCGCGACCTTGGCGATCATGCCCCGCACGGCCGGAGTGTCCTCCAGTTCGCGGGTCCGGTGCAGCTTGTTGAGACCCAGACCGACCAGCGTCTCGCGCTGGTCGTGCTTACGACCGATCGGGCTGCCGGTCTGGGTGACGATGACGGTCTTCTTCTCGGCCATGATCAAGCCTCCTGCGCACCGGCGGCGCCGGTCTCACGCTTGCCGAGGATGTCGCTCACGCGGCGGCCGCGGCGGGCGGCAACGCTGCGCGGGCTGGACACCTGCGACAGGGCGTCGAAGGTCGCCTTGATCATGTTGTGCGGGTTCGAGGTGCCGATGGACTTCGTCACCACATCCTGCACACCCAGCGCCTCGAAGATCGCGCGCATCGGACCGCCGGCGATGATGCCGGTACCGGCCGGGGCGGTGCGCAGCACGACCTTGCCGGCACCGAAGTGACCGTTGGAGTCGTGGTGCAGCGTGCGGCCTTCGCGGAGCGGAACGCGGATCATGCCGCGCTTCGCCTGGTCGGTCGCCTTGCGGATCGCCTCCGGCACCTCACGGGCCTTGCCCGATCCGACGCCGACGCGGCCCTTGCCGTCACCGACCACCACCAGGGCGGCGAAGCCGAAGCGACGGCCACCCTTCACAACCTTGGCGACCCGGTTGATTCCGACGAGCTTTTCGATCAGCTCGCTCTCTTCCCGATCGCGATCGCGCGGCTGCCGATCACGGTCGCTCCGCTCGCCTCTTTCACGTGCCATTTCGGAGCCTCCTTAGAACGACAGCCCGCCCTCGCGGGCGGCGTCGGCCAGGGCCTTGACCCGGCCGTGGTAAATGTAGCCACCACGGTCGAACACGACCTCGGTGACGCCCGCCGCCTTGGCGCGCTCGGCGATGAGCGCGCCGATCTTCTTGGCGGCTTCGACGTTCCCACCGTGCTTGAGCTGCTCGCGCAGCTCCTTTTCCACGGACGAGGCCGAGGCGACCGTGCGGCCGTTCTCGTCGTCGATGATCTGGGCGTAGATGTGCAGATTGGACCGGAAAACCGAGAGGCGAGCCCGCCCGCCGGCCTTCTTGGCAATCTGCGCGCGCACGCGCTGCTTGCGGCGCTCGTGGAGTTGCTTTGGCTTGAGCATGGCGGACCTTACTTCTTCTTGCCTTCCTTGCGGAGGAGGGTTTCGGTCTCGTACTTGATGCCCTTGCCCTTGTAGGGCTCCGGCTTCTTCCAACCGCGGATCTCCGCGGCGACCTGACCGACCTTCTGCTTGTCGAAGCCCGACACCGAGATCGCCGTGGGCTTGTCACACTTGATGGTGATGCCCTCCGGGATCGGGAACTTGACGTCGTGCGAGTAGCCGAGCTGCATGACCAGCTCCTTGCCCTGCACGGCGGCACGGTAACCGACGCCGTTGATCTCGAGGTTGATGGTGAAGCCCTGGTTGACGCCCGTGACCATGTTGTTGATCAGGGTGCGCGAGGTTGCCCACATGACGCGGGCGCGCTTGCTGTCGTTCGCCGGGGTGACCACGACCTTGCCGTCTTCCAGCTTGGCCGTGATGTCGTCGATAAGGGTCAGGCTGAGCGAACCCAGCTTGCCCTTGGCCGTCACCTGCTGGCCGTTGACGGCAACGTCAACACCAGCGGGAACAGGCACGGGATGCTTGCCAATGCGCGACATCAGAGGGTCCCCCTTAGAACACGCGGCAGAGGACTTCACCGCCGACGTTGGCGGCGCGGGCCTCATTGTCCGACATCACGCCGCGCGGCGTGGAGAGGATCGCGATGCCCAGGCCGTTGAAGACGCGGGGCAGATCGGTGATCTTCGAATAGACGCGGCGGCCGGGCTTCGACACGCGGGCGATCTGCTTAATGACAGGCTCGCCTTCGTGATACTTCAGCTCGATCTTCAGGTTCTTGATGCCGGGACGCAGCTCCTCCTCGGAGTAACCGCGGATGTACCCCTCGCGCTTGAGAACCTCAAGCACGTTGCTGCGCAGCTTCGACGCCGGGCTCTGCACAACAGACATACGGGCGTGCTGACCATTGCGGATGCGGGTCAGCATATCGCCGAGCGGATCGCTCAAAGACATTCTCCGACCCTCCTTACCAGCTCGACTTCACCATCCCCGGGATCTGGCCGGTGGAGGCCAGTTCACGGAGGGTGACGCGGGACAGCTTGAACTTGCGATAGAACGCCCGCGGACGGCCGGTCATTTCGCAACGGTTGCGGATGCGCACCTTCGACGAGTTGCGCGGCAGTTCGGCCAGCTTGAGACGGGCGGCGAACTGCTCTTCCTGCGGGAGGGAGCGGTCGGTAGCGATGGCCTTCAGGCGGGCGCGCTTGTTGGCGAACTGCTTCACCATCTTGGCGCGGCGCTTGTTCTTCTCGATGGCACTGGTCTTAGCCATGGGGTCGTGCTCCAGCCAATCAGGCCACAAACGGCATGTCGAAGGCCTTCAGGAGAGCCTTGGCCTCCTTGTCGGTCTTCGCCGAGGTGACGAAAATGATGTCCATGCCGCGGATCTGATCGATCTTGTCGTAGTCGATCTCCGGGAAAACGATCTGCTCCTTGACGCCCATGGCGTAGTTGCCACGGCCGTCGAAGCTGTTGCCGGGGATGCCGCGGAAGTCGCGGACACGCGGCAGAGCGATCGTGACCAGGCGATCCAGGAACTCGTACATGCGGTCGCGGCGGAGCGTGACCTTGCACCCGATCGCCATGCCCTCACGCAGCTTGAACTGCGCGATCGACTTGCGGGACTTCGTGACGACCGGCTTCTGGCCGGTGATCGCCGCGAGCTCGCTCACCGCATTCTGGATCTTCTTCGAGTCGCCGACGGCCTCGCCGACACCCATGTTGATGACGATCTTCTCGATCCGCGGAACTTCCATGTCGTTCGCGTAGCCGAACTCGCTCTTGAGAGCGGCGCGGATCTTGGAGTCGTACACTTCCTTCAAACGTGCAGCCATTGGTCCGGTCCTCACACGTCGATGACTTCGCCGGACCGCTTGGCGACACGCACCTTGCGGCCATCCTCAAGGATCTTGAAACCGACGCGGGTCGGCTTGCCGTCCTTGGGGTCGACATGAGCAACGTTCGAGACGTTGATCGGCGCCTCGAACTCAACGATGCCGCCCTGCGAGGTGGCGCTCGGACGCTGGTGCTTCTTCACCACGTTCACGCCCTGCACGACGACACGGTTTTCCGCCGGGATGACCTTGAGGACCTCGCCGGTCTTGCCCTTGTCCTTGCCGGCAAGGATGACGACCTTGTCCTTGGTCTTGATCTTCGCGGCCATCACAGCACCTCCGGCGCCAGCGAGATGATCTTCATGAACTTCTTGCCGCGAAGCTCACGAGTGACCGGCCCGAAGATACGCGTGCCGATCGGCTCGCCCTGCTTGTTGATCAGCACGGCGGCGTTGCGGTCGAAACGGATCGCGGACCCGTCCTCCCGGCGCAGTTCCTTCGCGGTGCGGACGATGACGGCGCGATGCACGTCGCCCTTCTTGACGCGACCCTTCGGAATGGCCTCCTTGACGGAGACGACGATGACGTCGCCGACGGTGGCCACCTTCCGCTTGGACCCGCCAAGCACCTTGATGCACTGCACCCGGCGCGCCCCGCTATTGTCGGCGACTTCCAGGTTGGTTTGCATCTGGATCATGGTTTGTACCCTTCCGTTTACGCGGCGCCGCTAACGGCGGCGGACTCAAGCACGACCGTCCAGCGCTTGCGCTTGGAGATCGGGCGGCATTCGATGATCGAAACGGTATCGCCGACCTTGAACTGGTTGCCCTCGTCGTGGGCGGCGTACTTCTTCGACTGACGAATGAACTTCTTGTACACGGGGTGCATGACGCGGCGCTCGACCAGGACGATAACCGTCTTGTCGCCCTTGTCGCTGACCACCGTGCCCTGCAGAACGCGGCGAGGCATAGGTAGCCCTCCTTACTTGCCGGCTTCGGCCGAGCGCGAACGCTCACCGAGGATCGTCTTGATGCGCGCGATGTCGCGACGCACCACCCGCACCCGCGCGGTGTTCTCCAACTGGCCGGAGGCCCGCTGGAAACGCAGGTTGAACTGCTCCTTCTTGAGCTGGAGGAGCTGATCGTTCAGCTCCTCCGTGCTCTTCGCACGCACATCGACGGACTTCATGCCGCCACCTCCTCACCGCCACCGAGGCGGGTCACCAGCTTGGTCTTGATCGGCAGCTTGGCGGCCGCCAGGGCGAACGCTTGCTTTGCCACATCGGCGGGCACGCCGTCCAGCTCAAACAGGATGCGGCCGGGATGGACGCGGGCCGCCCAGTATTCGGGCGTGCCCTTACCGGAACCCATGCGGACTTCGGCGGGCTTGGTGGAGACCGGCAGATCCGGGAAAATCCGAATCCACACCCGGCCCTGACGCTTCATGGCGCGGGTGATCGCGCGGCGGGCCGCCTCGATCTGACGGGCCGTGATGCGCTCCGGCTCCAGGGCCTTGAGGCCGAAGGAACCGAAGTTCAGCTGGGTGCCGCCCTTCGCGTTGCCGTGGATGCGGCCTTTGTGGGCCTTACGGTACTTGGTACGCTTCGGAGAAAGCATCGCTCGTGCCCCTTACTAGCGGTCAGCCCGCTCGGAGCGGTCACGGTCGCCGCGACCACGGCCCCCACGCTCCTCACGGTCACCACGCTCGCGACGCTCGCGCCGCGGCTCGCCATCGGTCGACACCGGCTCGGTGCCCATGCGCTTGTCCTGGGCCATCGGGTCATGCGCCATGATCTCGCCCTTGAAGACCCACACCTTGACACCGCAGGTGCCGTAGGTGGTCTTCGCGGTCGCGGTGCCGTAGTCGATGTCCGCACGCAGGGTGTGCAGCGGAACACGGCCCTCGCGGTACCACTCCAGGCGGGCGATCTCGGCGCCGCCGAGACGACCGGAGCAGTTGATCCGGATGCCCTGGGCGCCCAGACGCATGGCCGACTGGACCGCGCGCTTCATGGCGCGGCGGAAGGCGACACGGCGCTCGAGCTGGTTGGAGATGTTCTCGGCGATGAGCTTGGCATCGATCTCCGGCTTGCGAATCTCGATGATGTTCAGGCTCACCTCGCCGCCGGCCATCTTCGACAGCTCGGTGCGCAGCTTCTCGATGTCCGCGCCCTTCTTGCCGATCACCACGCCCGGACGGGCCGAGTGGATGGTGACGCGGGCCTTCTTGGCCGGACGCTCGATGATGACGCGCGAGCAGCCGGCCTGCTGCAGGCGACCCTGCAGGTAGCCGCGCAGCTTCAGGTCCTGGTGCAGCAGGTTGGCGTAGTCGCGCTTGGCGAACCAACGGCTGTCCCAGGTCCGGTTGATGCCGAGGCGCAGCCCGATCGGATTGACTTTCTGACCCATCTTACTCGGCCCCTTCGGCAGCGGCGGCGTCGCGCTCACGCACGATGATCGTCAGGTTGGAGAACAGCTTCTCGACCCGCGCGCCGCGCCCACGGGCACGGGCGTGGAAGCGCTTCATCACCAGGGCGCGGCCGACTGTCGCCGAGGAGACGTACAGGCGGTCCACATCGAGCTGATGGTTGTTCTCGGCGTTGGCGATCGCGGCCTGGAGGACCTTCTTCACCTCACCGGCGATGCGGCGCTTGGAGAAGGTCAGTTCGGCCACGGCGCTGCTGGCATCCATGTTCCGGATGAGCTGGGCGACGAGGTTCAGCTTGCGCGGGCTGGTGCGGATCATCGGATTGGAGGCGATCGCCTCGTTCTCCGCGATACGGCTGGGGTTGGAGGGCTTGCCCATGGCTTACTTCCTCTTCGCCTTCTTGTCCGCCGCGTGCCCGTAGAAGGTGCGCGTCGGAGCGAACTCACCGAACTTGTGGCCGATCATGTTCTCGGTCACCAGAACCGGCAGGAACTTGTGGCCATTGTACACGCCGAACGTGAGACCCACGAACTGCGGCAGGATCGTCGAGCGGCGCGACCAGATCTTGATGATCTCGTTGCGGCCCGAGGCCCGCGACTTGTCCGCCTTCTTGAGCAGGTAGCCGTCGACGAACGGGCCCTTCCAAACGGAGCGTGCCATCGTCCGCCCTCCTTACTTCGAATGACGGCGGCGCAGGATCAGGCCATCCGTCTTCTTGTTGTGACGAGTCTTCTTGCCCTTGGTCGGCTTGCCCCACGGCGTGACCGGATGACGGCCACCCGAGGTGCGGCCTTCACCACCACCATGCGGGTGGTCGATCGGGTTCATGGCGACACCACGGACCGACGGACGGATGCCCAGCCAACGGCTGCGACCGGCCTTGCCCTTGTTGGTGTTCATGTTGTCCGGGTTGGACACGGCACCGAGGGTGGCCATGCACTCGCCACGGACGACGCGCAGCTCGCCCGAGGGCAGCTTGAGCTGGGCGTAACCGCCGTCGCGGCCGACCAACTGCAGGTAGGTGCCGGCCGACCGGGCCAACTGACCACCCTTGCCGGGCTTCAGCTCGACGTTGTGCAGCACCGAACCGACCGGGATGTTCTTCAGCGGCATGGCGTTGCCGGGCTTCACATCCACCTTCTCGCCGGCCACCACCGTGTCGCCCACCTTCAGGCGCTGCGGCGCCAGGATGTAGGACAGGGTGCCGTCCTCATACTTGATGAGGGCGATGAAGGCCGACCGGTTCGGATCGTACTCCAGGCGCTCAACCGTCGCCGGAACGTCGAACTTGCGGCGCTTGAAGTCCACCAGACGGTAGACGCGCTTGTGACCGCCACCCATCCGGCGCGCGGTG
This sequence comes from Roseomonas genomospecies 6, assembly GCF_008365375.1. Taxonomy (GTDB): domain Bacteria; phylum Pseudomonadota; class Alphaproteobacteria; order Azospirillales; family Azospirillaceae; genus Azospirillum. The sequence continues at coordinate 433,060 of NZ_QOKW01000002.1, forward strand.
ATGCGGCCGGTGTTGTTGCGGCCGCCAGACTTGGTCAGACCCTCAGTGAGGGACTTGACCGGCTTGCCCTTCCACAGCTCCGAGCGGTCGACGATGACCAGCTGGCGGAGCGACGGCGTAATCGGGCGATATTGCTTCAGAGCCATCGGATCACACTCCCGCTCAGATGCCCGTGGTCACGTCGATCTTGTTCCCCTCGGCGAGGGTCACGACGGCCTTCTTGAAGTCCGAGCGACGGCCGATGGTGCCGCGGAAGCGCTTGGTCTTGCCCTTGGAAACCAGGGTGTTGACCGCCGTCACCTTCACGTTGAACAGACCCTCGACAGCCGCCTTGATCTCCGGCTTGGTCGCCGACAGCGGCACGCGGAACGTCACCTGATTGTGCTCCGACGCCATCGTCGACTTCTCGGTGATCACCGGAGCCAGGATGAGGTCGTACATCCGCTCCTGGCTCACCGCAGGTTTCGACTGCTTGCTCATTTCAGGCGAGCCTCCAGCTGCTCGACCGCGTTGCGGGTCAGGACCAGCGTATCGCGGCGAAGAATGTCGTAGACGTTGGCGCCCTGCTCCGGCAGCACGTCGATCAGCGGGATGTTGCGCGAGGCCCGAGCGAAGTTCTCGTTCAGGTTGGCACCATCGATGATCAGGGCCGAAGTCAGGCCGAGCGTGGCGAGACGGGCAGCCAGTTCCTTGGTCTTGTGCGTCTCGGCCGAAGCGGCGTCGAGCACCAGGAGCTTGCCTTCCGCGGCCTTGGTGGACAGCGCGGTCTTCAGGGCCAGCTTGCGGACCTTCTTGGTCAGGTCGTGCTCGTGCGAGCGGACGACCGGGCCGAAGATGGTCGCGCCGCCACGGAACTGGGCGGACCGCATGGAGCCCTGACGGGCGCGGCCGGTGCCCTTCTGCCGGTACGGCTTCTTGCCGGTGCCGGAAATCTCGCTGACCGTCTTGGTCTTGTGCGTACCGGCGCGGCGCTTGGCCAGCTGCCAGTTGACCATGCGGGCCAGGATGTCCGTGCGGGACGGAAGGCCGAAGACGTCGTCAGCCAGCTCGATCTCGCCGACGGTCTCGTTGTTCAGGTTCTTAATGGTCGCCTTCATGGCCATCACTCCTGCGGCTCGGCGGCGGCTTCAGCGGCCGGCGCAGCCTTGATCCCGGCGGGGAACGGCAGACCTTCCGGAGCCTTCTTCTTCACCGCGTCGCGGATGCGGAGCCAAGCTCCCTCGGCGCCCGGAACGGCACCCTTGAGGAAAATCAGACCGCGGTCCTCATCGACCGACACGACCTTCAGGTTCAGAACCGTGACCTTCTCGTCGCCGAGATGACCGGCCATCTTCTTGTTCTTGAAGACCTTGCCGGGGTCCTGGCGGTTACCCGTCGAACCGTGCGAGCGGTGCGACACCGACACGCCGTGCGTCGCGCGCAGACCACCGAAGTTCCAGCGCTTCATCGGACCGGCGAAGCCCTTACCGATGGAAGTGCCGGTGACGTCGACGAACTGGCCCGGAAGGAAATGCGCAGCCGAGAGCTCGGCACCGACCTCGATCAGCGCGTCGGCATCGACGCGGAACTCGACCAGCTTGCGCTTGGGCTCGACGCGCGCCTTGGCGAAATGCCCGCGCTGCGGCTTCGTGACGTTCTTCACCTTGATGGCGCCGGCGCCGAGCTGGACGGCGGTGTAGCCATCCTTGTCCTCGGTGCGAACGGCGACGACCTGGCAGCTATCGACTTTCAGCACAGTCACCGGCACGTGCTGCCCATCGTCCGTGAAGACGCGGGTCATGCCGACTTTCTGCGCGATCAAACCGGATCGCATTGTTCTTTATCTCCTGACCAGGGACATCCTCAGAGGGAGAGGTCCCTCAACGGCAACGACTTAGAGCTTGATTTCGACGTCCACACCGGCAGCGAGGTCGAGCTTCATCAGCGCGTCCACCGTCTGCGGCGTCGGATCGACGATGTCGAGCAGACGCTTGTGGGTGCGGATTTCGAACTGCTCGCGCGACTTCTTGTCGACGTGCGGCGAGCGGTTGACCGTAAACTTCTCGATCTGCGTCGGCAGCGGGATCGGGCCCCGCACCCGAGCACCGGTCCGCTTGGCGGTGTTGACGATCTCGCTGGTCGACTGGTCGAGCACGCGATGATCGAACGCCTTCAAGCGGATGCGGATGTTCTGGCTGTCCATGTCCAAACGTCCCTTGCACCTCGTTTCGGTGGCGCCACTGCGCCACCGGTACCCCAAAACCTTCTCCGGGCACCGGCAGCGACAGGCAACCCTGCGCCGGTTCACCGAAGCGGTGGGCGGTGGTTTGTCCTGTCCGGTCTGACGGCCGATACGAAAAAGAACATCCCCCGCATCGCAATGCGGATGGATGTTCCGGGCAGCAACCAGTGCAAGGGGGAACTTGCGGTGCCGTTCGTGATCGGGCTGCGTCTAGGCCGGACGTGCCTACTACCAACCCCAATTCCAGAGGGCGTAACGTGTATGCCCAAGCCGCCCTGCTGTCAACCCACATTTTCCCCCTTGTGACAGGGGGATGACACGGATGGGGCGGTTCGGCGCGTCGCACCGTTCTTTTCGTCGGTCGGCCATGCAAAAAGGGGCCAGCCCGCAGGCCGGCCCCCTCTCGCGAAACACGGACTTACTTGATGATGGAGGCGACGACGCCGGCACCGACGGTGCGGCCACCCTCGCGGATGGCGAAGCGCAGACCCTCGTCCATGGCGATCGGAGCGATCAGCTCGACTTCCATGGAGATGTTGTCGCCCGGCATCACCATCTCGGTGCCTTCCGGCAGCTTCACCATGCCCGTCACGTCGGTCGTGCGGAAGTAGAACTGCG